>NZ_JBEVDL010000030.1:0-93964 GCF_040514055.1 Pseudomonas sp. | reverse complement strand
TGCCGCCAAAGCCGGCGCCGGCCCAGGGGTGCGAGACCCGCACCCAGCAGGAGCTGTTGTGGTCCTTGCTGCAGTAGCGGTTCCAGGGGAAGGAGATCTTCACCTGGCCGTGTTCGTTGGTGTAGATCTCCTGTCCCGGCGGGCCGGTGACCACCGCGGTGTCCGGGCCTTGGGTCTGGGGTTTGGGCGTGTCGCGGCGCGGGCGAAAGGGCTGGTCGCTGGGGTGGGTTTCCATCACCGTGTGCAGCTCCAGGCTGTCGGCGCTGGCGTTGGACTCGTAGTCGTTGTCGCGGAACCGGTAGTCGGCGGCGATCACCAGGTATTCGCGGTTTTGCGCCGCGGCGGGGTGACGCTCCAGGCTGAACAACCTCCCGGGCGCCAGGCCGCGGGCACGGCCTCCGGCATGGCCGCGACGCTGGGTGGTCTGCAGTTCCTCGAGGCGTACCCGCGCATAGGGGTCGCCCTCGCCAATGGACGGGTAGCCCCCGGGGTAGTCGAAAATATCGTAGCTGCCGAAGGCATGGTCGGCGGGGTTGGCGCGCTGGGTCAGCAGTTCGGCGGTCGGCGTCTTGAAGTTGTAGTCGCGGGCGCTGTATTTGCCCGGCTTGAGTTTGCCGCCGGTCGACCAACTGTCCAGGTGATCCTGGTCGGGATAGGTCTGGTCGGGGCTGAAATAAGGAATGCTCTCGTAACCGGGGAAGGGACTGGTCAGGCCGATGTCGTCGGTGATCACCAGGGCGTGTTCGCCGGCGCTGTGCTCGAACCAGAACCAGATGCCTTCGTGCTCCAACATGCGCATCACGAAGTTGGCGTCGGTCTCGCGGTATTGGACGCAATAGTCCCAGGTGCGGTAACTGCGGCTGAGCACGAATCGGGTTTCGAAGGGGTAGGGCGCCAGCACTTTCTTGACCATGTCCGGCGCGGTCATGTTCTGGAACACCTGGTAATCCGAGCGGCGGGTGGCGTACCACAGCCAGGGGGTGAGCTCGGCCTCATAGAGGAAATGCCGGCCCTTCTTGCCGACCAGGGCGAAGCGTGTGCACTGGCCGTTGAGGTAACGCTTGGCGCCGCCGGGCAACTCGATATCGAGGGTCATCGGGGTGCCGAGCACCGAGTCGGGGTCGAGGTCGCGTTGCTCGCTCTTGAGCGTCAGGGTGAAGGTGAAAAGCCGGGAAACTTCCTCGCGGCCACGGAGGGCATCGAAGCGCAGGGTGTCAGGTCCGAGGGCCGTGGTGACATTGAACGTGCGGTTCATGAGGGGCGCCCTCTCGTCCGTGAAAGTGAGTCTGCATAGAAATCTGAGCCTGACCTCAGTGTGCCTATCCCGACCCTCTCGCACTGTGCTGGGGCTCTCAAATCCGGCGGGCCCGTCGGCGCTGAGCGAGGCGAATGGGCAGCGCGGTCAGGGCGCCTGGCAGGCGTCGCCAATACCAATGTGTTGCAGTTCCAGCAGCGCCATCGGGTCGGCCTGGGCGCAGGAAGCGTCCTCCAGCAGTGCCTGGCGCAAGGCCGCCGGCGAGCCGAAATAAGTCACCAGATTGGCCACGTAGTTGCGCAGCAATTGCCTAAGCATCTGCGGGTCGAGTTCGGGATAGTCTTCGCTCAAGAATTCCGCGGGGCCACCCAGGCTCAGGTTATGCTGGCCGACGCGCTTGACCAACGCGCCGGCGTTGGTTTCAAACCCCGCCACCACGGGTTCCTTGGCGTCGCTGACGATGGGCAGCAGGCTCCAGGTGTAGAGCAGTTGATGACGGCCGATCGGCACGCTGGCCAGGACCCGCCGTTCCACCCCTGGTGGTTCGCCATACAGCTCGCCTGTCAGGACGGGCAGTTTTGCCCAGTCCAGGCGCGTGCCCAGCACCGGTTCACGGTAGCTGCCACTGTCGTCGGCCCACAGGGCGCCGCAACAGAGCCAGAGGGCAAGCAGCCAGTATCTAAGGGCGATAGATAACATAAGGCACTCCGACATAATTGCGTCGGTGGGCGAGGAAGCGCGGTTGCTTCATGTCAGACACCCAATGCGAGCCACTGTACATCTGGATATGACCCGCGGGTGAGGCTTGGCCCTTGTAGTCCTCGAAAACCACGACGTCGCCCTTTTTCGGCGTATAGCCCTCGTTCGGCACCGTGGTGAAACCCAATCCCAGCAGCGTCGGTCCGTAGTCCTTGGCATAGGTGGGGTTCTGTGACAGATCGCCACCACCGGCCTGCAAGGCTCGGCGCACATGGGTGGCGCATTTGCCGGAATAGTCGGAGAGGGCGATCGCGAGGATCTTGACGACCGCCTTCTCAATATCGATGGCACGCGGCGTCTGGCTGTCCACCGCTGCCGCGGCAGGCGGGGCCGGCGGCGCGCTCACGGCGCCAGCCGCGAAGGGCCCGGGCGTGGGCGAGGCCGTCCTGGCCAGGGTCCCGGGATCGACCGGCACGCGCTGCGAGCTGGCCGACCCCAGGGGACCGGGAGAGCGGTAGCCCGTCATGCTTCCAGCTCGTACTGATAGCTGAAGTCATTGTGTTCGCCGCCCAGGTGAATGGCGGTGAAGCGCGGCTCGTCGGTCAGGCTGAGCAGGTACTTGCGGCTGATCACCGGCAGCACGGTATGGGTCAGGATGGCGTCGATCATGCGACCGCCCGATTCCAGTTCGGTGCAGCGCTGGATGACCAGGTCGATGGCCGACTGGTCATGGCTGAAACGAATGCCGTGCTGTTGCTGCAGGCGGTCGCGGATGCGGCCCAGTTGCAGGTCGACGATGCGGACCAGGGTCTCGTTGTTCAGCGGGTAGTAGGGGATGACGATCAAGCGGCCGAGGAACGCCGGCGGGAAGACCTTGAGCAGCGGTTCGCGCAGGGCATCGGCCAGGCCCTGGGGCTCGGGGCTGAGTTCCGGGTCGCGGGTCAGGCTCATCACCAGGTCGGTGCCGACGTTGGACGTGAGCAGGATAACCGTGTTGCGAAAGTCGATGGCACGCCCTTCGCCGTCTTCCATCCAGCCCTTGTCGAACACCTGGAAGAACAGTTCGTGGACATCCGGGTGGGCCTTCTCTACCTCATCCAGCAGCACCACCGAATACGGCTTGCGGCGGACCGCCTCGGTGAGCACGCCGCCCTCTCCATAGCCCACGTACCCCGGCGGCGCACCCTTGAGGGTGGACACGCTGTGGGCTTCCTGGAACTCGCTCATGTTGATGGTGATCAGGTTCTGTTCGCCGCCGTAGAGGATCTCGGACAGGGCCAGGGCGGTTTCGGTCTTGCCCACCCCCGAGGGGCCGACCAGCATAAAAACGCCGATGGGTTTGTTCGGGTTGTCGAGCCGGGCACGGGAAGTCTGGATACGCCGGGAAATCTGCTCGAGGGCATGGCGTTGGCCAATCACTCGCTGGTCGAGGGTGTCGACCAGGCCCAGTACCGCGGCGATTTCGTTACGCACCATGCGCCCCACCGGGATGCCCGTCCAGTCGGCGACCACCGAAGCCACCGCGGCTTCGTCGACGGCGGGCAACACCAGCGGACGTTCGCCCTGCAGCTGCTGGAGTTGCTGCTGCAGGTGCCCATGCTCCGCCAGCAGGGTCTCGCGGTCGGGTTGCTCGGCGGGGGGCGGCAGGTCGCTGGGCGCGTCGTCCGCGCCCGCTTCAGCGTCCGCGCGCAGTTGCGCACGGACCTGCAGCAGGCGGGTGGCGATCTGCAGCTCCTGTTCCCAGCGTGCCTGCAGCCCGGCCCGGCGCGTTTGCTCCTGGTCCAGTCGCGACAGGCACAGCTGTTCACGCGCGTCGACGTCGACCCCGACCAGTTTCTCCCGGGCGATGATGCCCTGCTCGACGTTCAGGCTGTCGATCAGCCGTTGGCAATCTTCCAGTTCCGGTGGTGAGGTGTGCTGGCTGATCGCGACCCGCGCGCAGGCGGTATCGAGCAGGCTGACGGCCTTGTCCGGCAACTGCCGGGCCGGGATATAGCGGTGCGACAGGCGCACGGCGGCGGCGATGGCTTCGTCCAGGACCTGCACCTGGTGGTGGCTTTCCAGGATGCTGGCGATGCCGCGCACCATGTTGATGGCCTTGTCCTCGTCGGGCTCGCCGATCTGGATGGCCTGGAAGCGCCGGGTCAGGGCGGGGTCCTTCTCGATGTATTTCTTGTACTCGCTCCAGGTGGTGGCACCGATGGTTCGGAGGGTGCCGCGGGCCAGCGCGGGTTTGAGCAGGTTGGCCGCGTCGCCGATGCCGGCGGTGCCGCCGGCGCCCACCAGGGTGTGCACTTCGTCGATAAACAGGATGATCGGCTTGGGGCTGGCCTGGACTTCATCGATGACCTGGCACAGGCGCTGTTCGAACTCGCCTTTCATGCTGGCCCCGGCCTGCAGCAAGCCGAGGTCGAGCATCAGCAGGGAGACGTCGCGTAATTGCGGCGGCACGTCACCGCTGGCCAGGCGCAGGGCGAAGCCTTCGACCACCGCGGTCTTGCCGACCCCGGCCTCGCCGGTGAGCAGCGGGTTGTTTTGCCGACGGCGCATCAGGATATCGACGATCTGGCGGATTTCCTCGTCGCGCCCGGTGATCGGGTCGATCTTGCCCTGGCGTGCCTGCTCCGTGAGGTCCACCGCATAACGCTGCAGCGCCTGTTGCTTGCCCATGACCGCGGGGGCGAGGGCGCCGCTGGTTTCGCCGGGTACGGCCGAACCGTCGGTGGCGCCCAGGTCGTCTTCGGGCGAGCCGAGGACAATGCGCGGCAGTTCGCTGGAGAACGCCTCCGCGTCGAGGTGGCCCAGTTGCGGCGCGATGCGTTTGAGCACGGTGCACAGGTGGGGCGTCTTGAGTATGCCCAGCAGCAGCGTGGCGCCGCGGACCTGGGCATCGCCATACATCAGGGTGGCATAGACCCAGCCGCGCTCCACCGCGTTCTCCAGGTGCTCGGAGAGGTCGCTGATGCGGCTGGCGCCGCTCGGCAACTGGTCGAGCACCTTGGTCAGGTCCGCCGCCAGGCGCGAGCTGTCGAGCTCGTAGTGGCGAATGATGCGGTGCAAATCGCTGTCGTTGAGCTGGAACAACTGGTGTAGCCAGTGCGCCAACTCGACGTAGGGGTTGCCCCGCAGCTTGCAGAACACGGTGGCGCTTTCGACCCCTTTGTAGAGCAGGCTATTGAGCTTGCCAAAGAGGGCGGTGCGGCTGATATCACTCATCGATTGGGGCCTTTCACTGGGCGGATTGTACCGGCTCGGCGGCAGCGCTGGTTGGGGCGGCGGCCGCTGCGGTTGGCAGGGTCGGAGCACTGTAGGCGCGGCCGGCCTTGTCGCGGGCGTCGGTGACCGGTGTCTGGCGGATCGGCTCGAGCGTCCAGGTCGCCGCGTTGCGGGTCAGCGAGTAGGCCAGCGGTTTACCATTGGCGATGACCAGCTCCGGGCCCTTGGGTTTCAGCGCATAGAGCGATACCTCGTAGGCACTTGGCTCGACCGGGGAGGCCCAACGCGAGGGCACCAGACGGGCATAGTTGAGCACCGAGGAGCCGGGCAGGCGGCCGAGCACCCGTTCACCCAGTTCGGCTTCGGCAACCAGGGAGTAGTGCGTCGGGGCATTGCGGGTGCTGACATCCAGCACGTGCAGGAAGCCGAAACGCTTCCAGTCGCCGACATTGAACAGCCCTTTCCCTTGCCCCGAGAGGACCAGGTAGCGTTTGCGCAGCAGGCTCATTTCCAGCAACTGGGCGGACTCGGTGTCCAGTTGCGGGATGCTGCCCCAGGGGCTTTCGGTGGCGGCGAAACGTTTACGGCCGTACTCGACGAAGGTGGTTTCCTCGCCTTGGGTGACGTAGACGGGTGTGTCGCGCACATCGGCCACATAGCGCAGGGTGTCGTCTTTTTCAGTGCTGTTGAAATTGTCGCTGAGCATCGACACCGCCGGACTTTCCTGGCGCCAGACGCCCTCCAGGGCGATGGCCAGGTTCGGGTCGAGGGCCGCCTGGGCGGCGTTGCCGCCCAGCAGCAGCGCGCTGGCCAGCAGCGCACGGGAGGCGAAGGGCGAAGGGAGGCGGTTGGCTGTTTTCATCGGGCATCGACTCGTGTGAGGGTGAGTAAGTGGGGTGTCGGCGGTAACGGGGCGCTGCCGGTCCATGTACACGCAGGCTCTGTGGGCGGCTGGGCGCTGGCGTGAAAAAAGGGGGGCGGTGGATCGCCCATGCTGGGAGTGGCACAACCGTCCCGGCCGGACAGGCGCCTGCACGGCGGCTGCCGTAAGGGGGTAAGGGCGAAGGAAATTGACCGAAAAATCATTCTCTGCCGTGGGCGTCCATGTCTGCAGAAGGGCAAGCGCGCTACCGGCGTTCAATCCATCTGGCCGGGTTCTCCAGGCGGGCGCTTTCAAGGCCCTGCTCTGGCGAGAAGCCATTATTGCCAAGAGCGGCTTTGCATAATGAGACCCAAGTCGCGAACCTGTTTTCCAACGCGGCGACCGCTTCGCGGACGGGGTTTGCGTCCGTTTGTCAGGTCCGTCCACAACTGGTGCCCCGCCGTCGCAGCCATGACGCGGTCGAGGGCGGGCAGCGCGGGGCCTGTCCTAGGTGTCGGGTGTCGATGGAGAAGGACAGGGCAGGCCAAGTCGGTGGGGCAACCTCCTGCCCACCACCGCTGCGCGCAGAGGTACAGCGACGGCGCGTCGGCGCAGGCTTCTAGCGGCTGCTCAGCCGCTCCGGATCCAGCACCAGGTCGCCGCGGTCCCTGGGCGCTTGTGCCTGGCCCATCCAGCTGCTCCAGCCGAGTCGGGTATCGCCCCCCAGGGTGGTCTGTGGCACTTGCTCGGCCAGCAACACCAGGCGTACGTCCCAGGCGAACTCCAGGCCGACATAGGTGCGGACCCAGTCCAGCAGCGGGCGATGGTCCGTGCCGGGCGGCAGCAGCCGGTCATAGGAGGCGCGACTCATCGGGCCGAGCTGCAGGCGGAAGCGATGCTGGCGGTCCCAGACGCTAGCGCCAGCAACGGCATCGAGGCCCAGTTGCGCGCCGGTCAGCGCGCCCAGGCGGGTGCGTTGCTCGACGGGAAGGGGCAGCCAGCGGCCGCTGAACTCCTCGACCTGCACCGGTACCCCGAAAAAATTCTGCAGCAGGGTCTTCAAGCCCTCGGCATTGCGCACCTGGCGCACCAGGTGGCCCGCATGGTTCCAGCGGGCGTGATCGGGAATGCTGTCGCGTTGGCGCATCGAGGCCGGCCCGTAGTTCAGCAGGCTGGCGACGTAACGGGTGAAGGCGTCGTCGCGCGGACGGTCCAGGCTCACGGTCGACTGGGCATCCGCCCAGGCCCGATAGAACAGCAGCGTCAGTCGGTGATGGAACAGGTCGACGAATTCCACCAGCGAGCGGTCGCCGTGGTGGATGACCCGCTCGTGGGCATATTCCGTTAGCGACAACGGCAGCGGGCCGTTGGGACCGAACAGGCCGAAGCTGAAGATACTCAGTTTGGGCGGGGTGTCCGTGCGCTCCCGGCGCAGGCGCGCGAGGGTCGACGGGGCGAAGGCCGAGGACGGTTCCTGGCCAAGGCGCAAGGGTTCATGCAGCGGGCGGCGGGCATAACCCAGGCGCGGCAGCTCGTCGTTCAGCGCCTCTATTTTGCGCAGCAGCGCGAACAGGTCATGGGCATAGGGGTTTTCCTCCAGGGCTTGCCACAGCTGTTCGATCTTTTCTTGTCGGTCCTGGCTCATAGGACGGGCCGGGCGCCGAAGCGTGGTGGCCAACGACCCAGTTCACCGCGTTGGGCGCTGTGCAGGTGCAGCTCGATAAAGGTGTTGAGGCTGACGTGACGGGCCAGGAAACGTTCCATCACACAGCCGAACAGGTAGGGGCTGGTGCCGGCAAACTGGCTTTCATCCAGGGTCAACTCGATCGACACGCCGCGGCCGAATGTCAGCGGGCCGCTACCGGGCAGGCGTCGCGTAATAGGCAGCAGTTTGGCTTTCAGCAAGCCTTGGGCCTGGCGCGCCACGGCCGGGTCGCCGAGGGCGGTGTACAGGGCCAGCAATTCGCGCAGCGCCTGGGCGCCCTGTTCGGGGGACAGCTCACTGAGGGTCTGGTAATTGAGCCCCAGGTGGCTGATCAGGCGCCAGGTCATGTCGCCTTCGGCGGGCGCGGGCACGGGGCGGGTGGGGCCCTGGATGATGCGCACGGATTTGACCGGCAGGGAGTCGACCGGCTCCAGGTCATGCTCCTTGCCCGCGGCGATCAGCAGGGGCAGGTCGCGGTTGGTGACGGTCATCGCCACCCCCAGTTGGCGCATGCGCTTGCTGTACGGGGCGTCGTGCTGGTCCACCAGCGAGAGAAAGACCTCGGAACCGAGGTAGGTCGTGCGGGCCCCCTTGCGGCGAATGCTGTCCGACGGCAGGCGGGGCTCGCGGCGCATGGAAAAATAGGCGCCGTGGTCGCCGCGGTCGCCGGCCACCGAGGTGTAGAACGGGCGAAACTGGGCCTCGACGGTATTGTCGCGCCCGAACCCCTCGACCTGCTCGATGCTGTAGACCTCGTAGTCCAGCGGGCGGGTGCGGTCGGGCACGACATGGAATTCGTAGAGGTTGTCCGAGACCGGTACGCGGTCCGAGCGCAGTGTGATCAGGTTGATCGCTGGTGTGCAGAACAAGGCGAAGTTCTGTTCGTCGACGATGGCCTCGTATTCGCTGGTTTCACGGTCCAGCAATACGATGATTTCAAAGCCGTCGCTGGCATCGCCTTGCGCCAGGCCCTCGCGCAGGCCTTCCAGGGCGATGAAGTGGAAGCGCGCCGGAAAGGCGAAGTACTCGTGCAGCAAGCGGTAGCCCTGGAAGCCGCGACTGGCGTAGGGCAACAGGGCTTCTTCCTCGCTCAGCCCTTCGGGGCGCAAGGCGCTGGCCGGCAGGTAGCTCCACTCCGTGCGGGTAGCGCCCAGCGGCCGCACCGCCAGGCCCAGGCTGTGGGCGCAGAGCAGTTCGTACAGGCGTGAAGCCAGATGACCGCCGCACAGGTGCAGGGACAAACGGTCCAGCGCCGGTGCGTTGGCGCCGAGCGTCGTGGTGAAGGCAAAACGCAGGTGCAGGGCCGACTTGATCGGGCGCTTGAGGCTGGTACGGCTGGGACGGATATCGCTCGGCGCGTTTTCGAATTTCGCCGAGGCCAGGCGAATGGGCCAGAGCTCGACCTCGTGGGCGGTACGGAATTCGCAGCTGGCCTGTCCCTCGATCAATGGCGCCGCGCGCAGGCGCGAGCCGCGCGGCATCGACGAGCAATCGCCCTGGCTGCCGGTGAGCTCTCCGGGGGTCAGCTGGACGATGCACATGGAGGGGGTCGGCGCCAGGTAGTTGGGATAGACCACTTCGAGCAGGCGCTGGGAGAAGCGCGGGAACTCGGCGTCCATCTTCAGCTGGATGCGCGCCGTGAGGAAGCTGAAGCCCTCGAGCAAACGCTCGACATAGGGGTCGACCACCTCCATGCCCTGCATGCCCAGGCGCGCCGCGACCTTGGGGTACTGGGCGGCGAATTCGCCGCTCATCTCGCGCAGGTAGGTCAGCTCGTTGTTGTAGTAGGCCAGCAATCGGGGGTCCATGCCTCAGGCTCCTGCGCCGTCGTGCAGCACGATCTGACCGGTTTCCAGGTCGATGTGCGAGCTCAGCAGCAAGTCGATCGGATAGGGCTCCGACCACAGCTGCCCCTTGATTTCCAACGACAGCTGGTTACGGGTCGCGTAGCGGGTGTCCATGGGCAACATGCGGA
This sequence comes from Pseudomonas sp., assembly GCF_040514055.1. Classification (GTDB taxonomy): domain Bacteria; phylum Pseudomonadota; class Gammaproteobacteria; order Pseudomonadales; family Pseudomonadaceae; genus Aquipseudomonas. The sequence goes on along the minus strand of NZ_JBEVDL010000030.1, from coordinate 84,252 downwards.
TGCGCAGCGAATCCGGCAGGATGCGCGGCTCGAAGGTGAGGATCGCGCGGCGGATCGCCGTCTCCACGTCGCCCCAGTCGTCATTGGCCATTTGCCGCCCGGAGAGGGCGAGAATGCCGAAATTGAGCACCGAATGCCGGGCCTCGGCCGCGGCCGAGTAGTCGCTGGTGGCCTCGCCGTTGATGGTGTTGAACAGCCAGGACAGGTCGCGCAAGACACTCTGGCGGTACTCGGCCTTGCTGACCACCCGCTGGTGAGGGGCTTCACTGCGCTCGAGCGGCCGGTGATCGGTCAAGCGATCGAGCAGCGCCGGCATCAGCCGGTTGCTGCGCACGTTGTCCAAGGGTTTGTTACGGCTCATGGGGCGGGCTCGGGCGGCACGGCGAGCGACTCGAGGCTGCGGATCGACAGCAGCGCATGTTCGTCCTGGTCACTGACCAGGCAACGCTGGCCGAGCCCGCCCCAGCTGTCCTCGCCCAGGTCTTGCCATTCGGTCAGCGCGCTCAGTGACAAACGATCGTTGCCCTGAGCGTGGCTCAGCGGGTAGCGGCTCGGCACCAGCACCACATGCTCGGCCCCGTCGGTCAGGGTCAGACGGCCGGGTATCCAGACCAGGTCGCGCAGGTCCTGGGGGGCTTCCAGTTCCAGGTGCTGGACGCGTTCGAAGGGCAGCCAGTAATAGTTGCCGTTGAGCAGGACCTCGCAGGTCGGGCCCAGGCGAGAGTCCGCGTCGGCCAGCCAGGCCAGATCGTGCTCGCCGTTCAGGCGCAAGGGCGTGGGGCTGGCGGCCTCGTAGGCCTGGGCCTGCAAATCGGCGGCGGCGGCCTGCTCACCCTTGCCGCGCGCGACCAGGGCCTGCGCCAGCAGCTCCTGCCAGGGCAGGGGCTCGCCCAGCGTCGGCGCACGCAGCTCGCCGGCGAAGACTCGCTCGCGGATCCGTTCGCAGCGAATGGCTTCGCGGTAGGCCTGGGCCATGGGAATGGCCGCCGCGTCCAGCTGCGCCGCCGCCTGCAGTTGGGTGACGGCCCGTTCCCAGGCACCCAGGACCATGCTCAATTGCGCCAGGTGCACACGCAGTTTGGCGTCAGCGGGGGTCCGGCGAATTTGCGCGGACAGCAGGCTCGTCTGGTCCTGTAACGGGAGGTCATGCAGGGCGCTGCTGGTGGTGGTTTCGCTCATGGGAGGGTCTCGATGCGTTGAAGAAACTGGGCGTGGCCCTGTCGGCTGACACGCTGCGTCACACGGCTGGAACAGGTCATTTCAAGGTTTATCGAAGCGGATCGAGCACAGGTCGTTGACCGGTTGCGCCAAGGGCGCGGAGGCCAGCAATCGCCCGTCGGCAAGGCTGAGCTGTTGCGCCAGCCACTGTTTTCTGACCTTGACCAAGGCCGTCAGCGTGCCCTGGCAGACTGCGGGAGCGGTGTGTTGCCAATCGATGTCGGTGCTCCAACCTTTGCCCAGCGAATAGCAGCTGCCCTGCACGCGGGTTTCTTTTTCCAGGGGACGCGGTGTACAGGCAACCAGGTCATCGCGGTTGTAGACCACGGTCGGGTCCTGTTTGAACGCCAATGGCGATGGGAGCCACTGTTTGCCCTTTCTGACCAACGCCTGGCCGTTGTAGAGCACGCTGTAGGTGTGCCCCTGGTAGAGGAAAAATTGATTGACGCTGTGCGTTTGCGGCCAGTATTGCGGCGTGGACTGGTCGGCCGCGACAAAGACGATCTGCGGGTGATTGATACCCTTGGAATCGATGATATCGCCCGCCAGGTAAAGGCCCTGGTCGGCTGCCAGTGCGCTGTAGACCACCTGCAGTCGGGTTTTCAGGGGGGTGCCATCGCGTATGACCGTGCCGTCGGTACGCCAGCTCAAATGCTCTTGCGCCACGGCCGGCAGCCAGGCAAACAGTGCGCCTATCAGGTACAGGTGGCTAAGCTTTTTCATGGTATTCATGGACCACAAAGACCGTCTTGGGTTTGAACGCGCCCAGGGCGAACAGTTGGTCGCGGTCGGCTGGTTTGAGGTGAATGCAACCGTGGGACGCTGTGAGCTCTACCGTTAAGCCGCGAGCGTGCTGGGCTTCGTTAATCGGTGTGGTGTGAAACATCTGCCCGGACAGCTGCTCCTTCCCATCCAGGCGCCTATTGCCATTGAGGTCCTTGAACCAGCGAATGGCGATCGGCCCAAAGTCATTGAAGACCCATGTGGCGGGTACGGTGTTGGCCACATAGAGGGCGGCATGCAGTGCCTTGATATTGTTTCGGGTGATGCCGAAGTCCTTGCTGACAGAGGCCCATTTGCCGTTGGCCAACTCATGCCAGACATCGTTCAGCTCTGGCTTGTCCTGGAGCTTGGTGCCCCACCTGATTCTGGCGTAGGGCCAGGACGCGGTGTTGTACGGGTGGGCGCTGTCGATTACATAGGTCCCCGGCCATGTTGGCTCTTCTGGCATGCGGGCGTCGGTGCCCATTTTGTCGGGGCCGCCCCACGCCTCGACACGGACCTTGACGGTGTTCTGGTCGCGACCAACCAGCAAATGTTGACCGGGATAGAAATGTAATTCCATGGCATCTGCCTTGAGTTCAAGTGGCCGCCCGTGACGGCGAGCAGGGTGGTTATGCCGTAGCGGCGCCAGCACATGGCGTCTCACTCTGAAGGCACGTCCCGCCAGTGCCGCGGCCGGTCGTCAGCGGCCCTTGCAGGGTTCGATGACGATGGGGCAAGAAACCTGGAGTGTGTCCGTTGCGGTATCCCTTTTTGAGCGCCGTGCCTTGCGAGCAGTCGTCTCGAGTGAGGTGGCCGCACCACCCGGGTGCGGCCAGCGCACCGCCGCGGCAAGGCCGAGGACGGTGCGGCAAGCGAGCCTTACTCCTTGTTCTGCTTGACGTCCCAGTTGCCGGTGACCGTGGCGCCCATGGAGCCGTCGGCGTTCTGCTCCTTGACCTCGACCTTGATCTTGCCATAGGACATGCCGACGCTTTCCATCACGCGTGCGTCGCTGGTGGAGCCCTGGGGACGGACGTGGGTGATCAGCACTTCGTTGAGTGTCACCTTCATGTACTCCTGGGAACCGTCACCGGCCTTGCAGCAGGACAGCTCGACGCTCGGCACGTGTTTACCGCTGGCGCAGTACTTCATCAGGTTGGCGGTGGACTTGTCCACGTAGTGAGTGAACGTCAGCTCGCTGAAGTTGGCCTTGCCCGCGCCCGAACCACCGCCGGTGTGGGAGGTGGAGGTCTGGCTGACGGCATAGCCCCAGCTCAGCACGTCGATTTGGCCGGAGTGCTTGGAGTCTTTGGACTCGCCCGGAATACCTTCGATCTTGATAAAAAAGTCCTGAAGAGAAGCCATAGTCGTTCCTTTGTATGGGTCGTGATAATCGACCGGGCCGTATGCCTGGCCAATTCTCTTGTTTTAATGTTGCCGGTCGGCGTTGGCCGACCCGGCAACGGTCAATTGCCGGCGTTCTTGACCGACGGCAGTTTTGAAACCAGACGGAGCGAGACCGTCAGGCCTTCAAGCTGGTAGTGCGGGCGGAGGAAAAACTTGGAGGTGTAGTACCCCGGATTGCCCTCGACTTCCTCGACCTGGACTTCCGCGGCGGCCAGCGGCTTGCGCGCCTTGGTGTCCTGGGATGAGTTGGCCGGGTCGCCGTCCACGTAGTTCATGATCCAGTCGTTCAGCCAGCGCTGCATGTCGTCGCGCTCGCGGAACGAACCGATCTTGTCGCGCACGATGCACTTCAGGTAATGCGCGAAGCGGCAGCAGGCGAACAGGTACGGCAGGCGCGCCGACAGGTTGGCGTTCGCGGTGGCGTCCGGGTCGTAGTACTCGCTGGGTTTCTGCAGCGATTGAGCGCCGATAAAGGCGGCCACATCGGTGTTCTTGCGGTGGATCAGTGGCATGAAACCGTTTTTCGCCAGCTCCGCCTCGCGGCGGTCGGAAATCGCGATTTCGGTCGGGCACTTCATGTCCACACCGCCATCGTCCGACGGGAAGGTGTGAGCCGGCAGGTCATCCACCGCGCCGCCGGATTCGACACCACGAATCGAGGTGCACCAGCCGAAATACTTGAAGGAGCGGTTGATGTTCACCGCCATGGCGTAGGCCGAGTTGGCCCAGCAGTAGCGCCCGTGATCGGAACCGTCGGTTTCTTCTTCGAAGTTGAATTCATCGACCGGGTTGGTGCGCACGCCGTACGGCAGGCGCGCCAGGAAGCGCGGCATGGCCAGGCCGATGTAACGGGAGTCCTCCGAGGCCCGCAGGCTGCGCCAGGGGGTGTACTCGGTGTTCTCGAAGATCTTGGTCAGGTCGCGTGGGTTGGCCAGCTCCTGCCAGGACTCCATCTGCATGACTGCCGGCGCGGCACCGGCGATAAACGGGCAGTGCGACGCGGCGGAGATCTTCGCCATTTCCGCCAGCAGTTCGACATCGGGTGGCGAATGATCGAAGAAGAAGTCGCCGACGATGCAGCCGTAGGGCGTGCCGCCCAGTTGGTCGTACTCAAGCTCGTAGAGCTTCTTGAAGATCGGGCTCTGGTCCCAGCCGATGCCCTTGTGGCGACGCAGGGTCCGGTGCAGTTCCTTTTTGGAGATCGGCATGACCCGGATCTTCAGCATCTCGTCGACTTCGGTGTTGTTGATCAGGTAATGCAGGCCACGCCAGGCGCTTTCCAGTTGCTGGAAGTCGCCGTGGTGGATGATCGCGTTGACCTGTTCGGAGAGCTTCAGGTCGATTTCGGCAATGATCGCCTCGATCGCCTGGTACGAGTCATTGCTCAGGGTCGCGGAGTTGGCCAGCGCCTGTTCGGCCAGGGTGCGCACGGCGATCTGCACGGCCTCCTTGGCTTCATCGGTCTTGGGTTTGAATTCCTTTTGCAGCAGCGCCGAAAACTCGTCGGACGGAGCGGCGGTCGCCTGTTGCTGATGGTCGAGCTGAGTGAGCGCCATCGATCTTCTCCCTTAAATTGAGGTTCAGCCTTGGCTGGGCTCGCCGCCGTCGTCCACGGCCCCGGTTTTGGGGGCGGCGGCCAATGATTTGAGCAAGGTCGGATCGTGGAGGATCTTGCCGATCAGCTCTTCCGCCCCGGTCTTGCCGTCCATATAGGTCAGCAGGTTGTTCAGCTGGGTGCGGGCTTCGAGCAATTTGGACAGTGCGCCGACTTTCTGCGCGATCACGCCCGGCGAGAAGTCGTCCATGCTTTCGAAGGTGATGTCGATGGCGATATTGCCTTCACCGGTCAGGGTGTTGGGAACGGCGAAGGCCACGCGCGGTTTGATCGCCTTCATGCGCTCGTCGAAGTTGTCGATGTCGATTTCGAGGAACTTGCGATCGTTGACCGCGGGCAGGGCTTCGCTGGGCTTGCCTGCCAGGTCCGCCATCACGCCCATGACAAAAGGCAGCTGCACTTTCTTTTCCGAGCCGTACAGCTCAACGTCGTATTCGATCTGCACGCGGGGTGCCCGATTACGCCCGATGAACTTCTGGCTGCTCTTGCGATTGACAGTTTCGTAGCGAGGGCTGCTCATGTGTTGCTCTCCTTGAAGCGCTCGTCGGTCGGTATAGCGTTAAGGTGTTTCAATCGCGTTTCGAGACCCCGGCAATCAGCTCTGCCTGGGCCAGTCCATCCGGTGCCAGCTCGCGCAGTATCGAGAGGAAATCCTGGCCGATCAGCTTGCGGGCGCGCTTGATCAGCAGCGGCGCCGGGCTGGCCGGTTCGTGCGTCTCGAGGAAATCGCACACCGCGTCGAGCATCTGGATCGCTTCCGCCCGGGTACGCGCTACCCCAGGCAGTGCGGGAGCACCGGCCGTGGGCGGCAAGGCGACCGCGGCCTCACCGGTCTGCACCGGGGGCGGCTCCGTGGGTTCGTTGGCGGCTATCAGGTGCTCGGGATATACCAGGTCGATCAGCCCGTAAAACGCCAGAAAACTGGGCGCGTTTTCCGCCCCGAGGCGTTCCTGGCAGAAGCGATCGAGCGCCCGGGCGGCCTGCTTGAGTTGGCGTATCGCCGGGAAAAACGGGTTGCCCGCCGCCGCCTCGTCGCGCAGCAGCTTTTCCAGCTGCTCGCGCCGCAGGGGAAACTCACCGGAGTCTTCCCGCGCGTTGGCAATGCGCTCCAGGGTGCTGATGTCGAGCGCGCCCATTTGCTGGGTGCCCAGTTGGCAATTGCGCAGCTCGCTGAGCAGCCCTTGCGGTACCACCAGGCTGGTCAGCGCATTGCTGCGCGGCAAGGGGTCGTACTCGCCGTCGAACTCCAGCGGGGGAAAGGCGCTGTCCCAAAAGCGCTGCGCCAGTTGCAGGCAGAACTCCAGGCCTTGAACGGCACCCTCGATACCCTGCATGCGGGTCAACGCCCGCGTCAGGATGACGGCCAGGCGCAGGTCCTTGCTCCTGGCCAGCAGCGCGCGACTCTCCTCGTAGGCCCTGGACCAGTCCGGCTCCTCGGCGGGAATCAGCGTGGTGCCGTATTGGCGCTCGGGTTTGCCTTGCACACTGCTTTCCAGCGCCTGGTAGCGCGGGTCGTAGTCGAGCTCGACCCCTCCGGGGTTCGCGCCTTCGATCGGTTCGAGCAAGTCGGCAAGGTTCATGTCCACGCGCATCCCTGGCATATCCTTTGGTTCACGCTACACATCCAGTCGCATCAGATGCCGTTGGCTTTGGCGGCTTCGAATTCCGGTCCCCACAGGGGATGGCTGCTTTCCGCCACGTCCAGGGAAAAGTTCGGGTCCAGTTGCAGGGCGCGTTCGAAGGCCTGGCGGCACTGCAGCCGGCGCTCGCTGACGCAATAGGTGAACGCCAGGTACTTGAGGGCCTTGACCCGGGTGTCGGCGCTGGCTTGCCAGACTTCGGGCGCCAGGAACTTGCTTTCGGCCTGGGAGTAATAACCCCCTTGGTACAGTGAAATACCATCGCCCACCACGGTTTGGCCGTTGCGTTCGATCAACTGCTCGGCTTTCTGGGCCTCGGTCAGGGGCGGCTCGACTGGTTTCGGTGGCGTGTTTTTACAGGCGCCGAGCGCCAGGGCCAGGGTCAAAGGGAGCAGGGGTAACCAGGGGGTAAGGGTTTTCATGTCGATCGTATGCTCTCGCAAAACCGGAAGAAAAATTATTGAGACGGCTGCGCGCTGGCAGCGCCTTCGAAGCTGTGGCGGATGCTTGCGCGTTGGGACTCGCTGACCCGCACCGTGCGTACCGCCGTTGGAAAACTGGCGTTGCGCAACTCGATGCGGTACTCGCCTTCCGGCAGGCGCAACTCGTGCAAGGGCGGGCTGACGCCCTGTTTTTTGCCGTCGATCCAGATCTCGCCCCAGGGCGCGATATTCAAGCCGACCACGCCCTTGGTGACTTCACCGTGGTGGTTTTTCTCACGGGCGGGTGTAGGCGTGGGCTTGGCCGCCGGTGTTGTCGCCGGTGTCGCGGCGGGTGGCGGGTTGGACGCCGCCTTAGTGGGGGGGCTGGCCGACGGGGTGGCAGCCGGCGTGTCCACTACCACGGCCGACGAGGCTGCCTGCTGGAAGTCGTGGGTCAGGGTCAGGGTGCTGTCGAGCTTGACCGTCAGGTTGCGCCGCAGGGTCGTGAAACCCGGGCTGCGCAGCTCGATCTGGTGCGCCCCTGCCGTCAGCTCAAGCTGCTTGATGGGGGGGCTGATACCGCGTTTCTGACCATCGATCCAGACCTCGCCCCACGGCAGGATGCTGAAGTTGACCAGGCCGCCTGCGGCGGTAGGGGCCGCTTCGCTGACGCGAGGCGTGCGTGGGGTGTCGCGCGCCGTGCTGGCCTGAGCCTGGGCTTGAACGGCGGGTGGCGCTTCGCGGGTCGAAGTCGCAGGCTCGGGTGCCTCGGGTGCCTCGGGTGCCTCGGCGACTGGCGTCGGCGCGCTGGCTGTCGGTGCCTGACGGACGGGCTCGGGTGGCGTGACCTGAGGTGTCGATTCGGCTGGCTGGGACAGGGTCTCGAATCCGGTGCCGGTGGTGTCGGCCACCGGCGGGGGCGTGACCTGGATCGGCATCTCGTTCGGCAAGGCCGGTGTCGTGGTTGGCAGCGGGGCGGTCGCCTGGGTGGGCTCCAGGGTGGCGGTTGGCTCTACGGCTGCCACCGGCTGCGCCGGCTCGACAACTGCGGGGCGCGGTGCCTCGATCGGCAATGGGTTCTGGGCCGTAACGGGGGCCGACGGAGTGGGTGAGGTGGTCGAAGGATCGTCACGCAGCAGCCAGATTCCGCCACCGACCAGCAGCAGCGCGACGATGCTCAGTGCCGCACCCGTAAGCAGCCAATTGTGGCCGGCCGACGGCGCCGCAGTTGGACTCGCCGCGGCCGGTTCGGCGCTCGGTTGGGCGCGCGGTACCGACACCAACCCAGCGTCGCTGGAGCGTTGCCCGGACATCAGGTCGTGCATTTCCGGGAAGCTGTTCGGCGCTTGCGTTTTCGGCGCGGGTTGCCGGAAAGGGTCGGGCAGCTCGACCGCCGCCGCTTGGGGCGCAGGGCGGGCCGCGGCTGGCGTTAGGTCGACCGTGGGGCCGTCGAGCTGGGTCGCCATGCGCGCCGCCAGCTGGGTAATTTCCTTGGCGGACAACACCACGGTCTTGCCATCGTCCACATAATGCAAGGCGTTCTGGCTCGTCGCGTTTGGCTTCAGCTCGGCCAGCGGCACCGGCTCCCAGCTGCCGTCCTGGATGCCAAGTCGCTGGCGCAGGTCGGCCACCGACTGCGGGCGATCGCCGGGTTGCAGCGCCAGGGCATGATCGACGGCTTCCAAAAAGGACTGCGAATACCCTTCCCGGGGCGTCTTCGCCAACGGCTCGAGGGTGTCCTTCATCATGCGCGACACGGACGCCGCGGGCGGCTGCCCGGTGATGGCGAAGTACAGCACGGCGCCGACGGCATAGATGTCGGTCCAGGGCCCCTGGGGGATGGACAGGTCTTCGGCATACTGCTCGATGGGTGCGTAGCCCGGTTTGACCACCACTGTCAGCGCTTGCTGCAGGTCGCCGAGGACCCGTCGTGCCGAACCGAGGTCGAGCAGCACCGGCGTGCCATCGGTCTGGATCAGGATATTGTCCGGGGCGATATCGCGGTGATAGATATGGCGCGAGTGCAGCAGCTCCAGGACGTCCAGGATCGGCGCCAGCAGGCTGTGCAGCCAGCGCTCGTCGCATTGCACATCATGTTCCTTGAGCACCCGGCGCATGGTCTTGCCGGAGTAGTGCGGCATGGCCATATAGGCGGTGCCGTTCTCTTCCCAGAAGCGCAGCACCTCGACCAGGGCGCGGTGCTTGAATTGCGCGAGCAGGCGGGCCTCGTCGATAAAACTGCGCAAGCCGGCCTCGAAGGTCGTGCGGTGCCGTTCGGAGCGCAAACTGACCTGGGTCGTGCCCGAGCGGCTGGCAAACGAGGCCGGCATGTATTCCTTGATCGCCACGTCACGGTGCAGTTGGGTGTCGTGGGCCGCATAGACAATGCTGAAGCCGCCCTCGCCGAGGGAAGCGAGCAGCTTGAATTCATGCAGCTGGGTGCCGTGCGGCAACGCGCCGGCGGGCGGCGGATCGAACGGAGCATTCTGCTCAACGGCTGAGGGGCGCTCTTGGCGAGTACTCTGGGTGGCATCCATGCGGCAACTACTCGTCGAATAGGGGGGCAATGCAAGAACGCTAATTTAGGCCAAAGCAATATTCAGATTTGAGTCGCGGTTCTCGTTTTGCCCGCTGCGTCAAAGCCATGTGCCATCTGTTCTGGATTAATGTGACTTATGCGTCATCTTGGCCGGGCTTGGCATGGTCAAGTCCGCCGGGTTTTGCCGATAATGCGGCGCGTTATCGGTACCCGCTGACTGGCCAGTGACTCGGCCCCGTTCAAGGACGGGGGTCAAAGTCCCGTATCGCGGGATGGGCTGGCGGTTTTTTGGGCACCCTGGTGTCCGGTTGTAACGGTTTATCGCATCTAGGGAGGGGCGCATGTCGGCACCCACAATGGAACTGCGGGTTCTGGCGTACAACGGAATTCGGTTGGAAACGGACCTGAGTCGCAGTCTTGGCGCTGGCGAACTGACGGTAGGGCGCAGTCCCGGCAATGACCTGGCGCTGGATGATCCCGATCGCTTGATCTCACGCTTTCAGGCCACCCTGGTGCGTCTCGACGCAGGCTCCGCGCGGCTGGTCAACGTCAGCAGCAGCAGCACCTTGCTGATTAACCAGACCGAACTGCCGCCGGGCGGCAACGCCACCGTGCGGATCAATGACCGGCTGCTGGTTGGGCGATACTTGTTGGCGCTGGAGTCGCTGCCGCAGGCGGCCTCGGTGTTGACGGTCTCGCCGCAGTTGCCCGCGGCGCACCTGACGATTCCCGCGGACTTCGATGTGTTTGCCGTACCGCCACCGGAACCCTCGGTGCCGCAGGCGGAAATTTCCCTGGCGGATTTTAGCGATGCTCAGGGCGCTCTGAAGGCGGTGTTCGCGGATGCGCCCGCCCAAGTGTACGAACCCTTGCCCGAGTCGTTGGGTGACGTGCGCAGTCGAACCAGCGCACTGGAGATCTCTTCGTCCAGTACGCTCGATCCACTGGCGATGTTTGCCTCGGCCGATAGCGGCCTGGATGCATTGCTGGCGCCGCCCAGCCTGGAAATGGACCATGGCTTCGAGGTGGACGCACTGTTCCATGCACCGGTGATGGCCGTCGCGCCAGCTGTAGCGGCCCCTCCCGTGGCAGTCGCGCCGCTGTTCGAGGCGCCGCCGCCGGCGATAGAACCACCCCTTCGTGATGATCTGCTGTTCGAGCTGCCCGCCGAAGCCCTGCTCGCGCCGTCGAGTGGTCAAACCCTCGAAACGCCTCCAGTGGTCATACCGCCAGTGCCGGTCGCGGCCGCGATCCCGGTGCCAACGCCTGCCCCGGCGCCCAATCATGCACCCTCGGCTGTTGCCGTGGCCCCTGTCGCGGCCCCTGCGGCGCTGTCCGATGAGCCAATGGACAGCGCGGCGCTGCGTGCGGCCTTTGCCCGCGGCAGCGGCCTGGCGGAAACCGCGGTGCCGGCTATTACGGCCACCTTCATGGAAAGCCTGGGGGGCATTTTTGCTCGCATGACGGCGGGCACCATCCGCTTGATGCACGCCCGCTCGGCAATCAAGCATGAAATTCGGGCCAATGTGACCATCATTGCCTCGGCCGGCAACAATCCGCTGAAGTTCGCCCCCGATGGCACCTCGGCGGTGGTGCAGTTGCTGGGGCATCGCTTCCCTGGCTTTATGGAATCCCAGCGCGCGGTGGAGGATGCGTTCGACGACCTCTCCGCGCACCAGGTCGGCTTGTTGGCGGGCGCGCGCACCGCCATGTATGAAGTCATTGGGCGTTTCAGTCCGGAACGTCTGAAACAGCGCCTGGGTAACCAGTCCTTGCTGGAGTCGCTGATGCCCTCGATGCGCAAGGCCAAGCTGTGGGAGCTCTACGAGCAGGGCTTTGTCGACCTGGCGGGGGAGGCGCGGGAGGAATTCGAGGCTCTGTTTCAGCAGGCGTTTGCCCGTGCCTACGAGGCCGAGATCGAGCGCGTTTGTGCTGGACGGGACGAATGAGCGTGTATGCAGCGGTTGCAGGACCGCGTGTGGAGTTCGCCACGCTCTCGCGGCAAGGGCAGCGCGCCTACAACGAGGACGCCTGCGGTTACTGGCACTCCGCGGAGGGTGCCTGCTTTATCGTATCGGACGGTGCCGGGGGGCATGGCGGCGGTGATGTTGCATCGGAAACCGCGGTGCGCACCATGCTCAGTGCGTTTTCCGCCAGCCCGCTGCTGGCCCGTGAAAGCATCGAGGCCCTGGTGGCCCAGGCGGACTCGGCCATTCGTTACGGTCAGGGGCTGGCCGGCAACCTGAGTCAGATGAGTGCCACGGTGGCGGCGCTGTTTCTCGATGGTCAGGCCCGTCAGGCGCAGTGGATTCATCTGGGCGATACCCGGGTCTACCACTTTCGGCGACGGGAGTGCCGGTTGCTGACCAAGGACCACAGCATCGTGCAGAACTTCGTCGATGCCGGGATGCTGGCCGAGAGCAGGGTGCGTGGCCATGCCGAGCGCAATCTGCTGTTCGCCGCGTTGGGCATGGGCGAGGACATTCCGCCGACCGCCCTGACCGAACCTTTTGGGGTGGAGGAGGGTGATGCCTTCCTGATTTGCACCGATGGATTCTGGGAAGTGGTGCTGGAGACCGAAATGCTCGATGAGTTGCTCTGTGCCAGCGCGGCCCAGGAGTGGTTGGTGCGCATGGAGCGGTTGATCATCGACCGTCAGGCCAGCGGCCAGGACAACTACAGCGCGCTGGCGGTCTGGGTCGGCTGCCCGAATGAGGCGACAGTGCCCTGGTCCGCTCCAGGCCTGAAAGGCCTTGAGCTGCTGAATGATTAATTCCGTCGAACGGTCCCGCCAGGCTGGCCTTCGACTTTTCTCGATTATGCGAATTGAGTATCGGAGTGCTGGGTGCGAGCTATTGATAATGGGAACCTTTTTTGGCAATGGAGAGCCTGTCATGCAGCGCGAAATACAGCCATGAGCCCTGTCGACCAGAACCGCGACAGCGTCTCGAGCCTGCATGGCCGCCGCGCCGCGGTGTGGGGCCTGGTGGGCGCACTCGCGTTGCTCGCTGGCTGTTCGTCGACCCCGGAGCCGCCCGAGCCAAGGCCGGTACGACTGCTGTTGTCGGCCGCCGACACCCTCAATCCCGACATGAACGGGCGCCCTTCACCGGCGGTGGTCCGGCTGTTCCGCTTGAAGGAAGGCAAGCTGTTCAATGCGATGGATTTCTTCACCCTGACCGATCCTGACTTGAAAAGCCTGGGCGAGGACCTGCTGTTCCAGGAGCTGCTGGTGATGCACCCGGGTGAGTCGACCCAGCGCGAATATGCCCTGGAACCCGAGGCCGGTGCCTTGGCAATAGTGGTCGGCTACCGGGACATCGACGTCAGCACCTGGCGGGCCTCGGTGCTGACCCCGACGCCGGAAGCCTCCTGGTTCGAGCTGCCGGAATTCATGCGATGGGGCAGCGATCCCGCGCAGGAGTACACCGCCCGTTTGGAGCAGCTGGCTGTCAGCCTAGAACCTGTGGTCAAGCCATAACCTGCGTCTGTCGATGACGGAACCGCAAGCCAGCAAGGGACGCGATGATGGATTTTTACCAGCGGGTCGTATGGGCGGAAGGCATGTTCCTTCGGCCCCAGCATTTTCAGCAGCAAGAACGTTATCTGGAGTTTTTCGCGCACCGTCGCAGCCTCGCCAGCGAGCCGTTCTTTTGGGGGTTTCGTTCGCTGAAGTTCGATACGGCGGCCCTCGCGGTGGGCAAGCTGGCATTGCAGGATGCCGATGGGCTGTTGCCTGACGGCACGCCGTTCAGTTTTCCGCTGCAGAGCGAATGTCCCGAACCGCTGGCCTTCACCGAAGGCGCCATCGACCAGATGGTGTACCTGGCGTTGCCGATGCGGCGCCTGCGCGCGGAAGAGGTCACGTTCGAGGAAAGCCCGACTTCGCTGGCCCGCTACCGGGTGGAAGACGCGTTGGTCGGTGACATCAACTCCATCGCCGGTGAGCCCGCCGAATTGCAGCTGGCCCGGCCACGCCTGCGCCTGGTGCTGGAAAAGGACTTGTCCGATGCTTGGCTGGGGGTGGGCGTGGCGCGCATCGTCGAATGCCGCGGCGACCTGCAATTGGTTCTTGACCCCGACTATATCCCGCCAGCGCTGAGCTGCCAGTCGAATGCCGTGCTGTTGTCCATGCTTAGCGAGCTGCATGGTCTGGCTCACCAGCGCGCCGACGTGCTGGCCGAGCGCTTGAACCAGCCCGGACGCGGTGGCGTTTCGGAGGTCGGTGAGTTCCTGTTGCTGCAATTGTTGAACCGGATCCAGCCGCTGTTCGGCCATATGATGAGCACCCCGACCCTGCACCCGGAGAAACTCTACTGGACGCTGGTGCAGGTCGCTGGCGAACTGGCGACCTTCTCATCCGCCACCCGGCGCCCTGGCACCTGGCCCAAATACGACCACGACGACCTGTTTGGTTGCCTGCAGCCCTTGATGTTCGAGCTGCGCAAGGCGTTGTCCTCGGTGCTCGAGCAGAACGCGGTACAGATCGAGTTGCAGGATCGAAACTACGGCGTGCGGGTCGGCCAGATCCGCGACAGCGAACTGCTGCGCAGCGCGCAGTTTGTCCTGGCGGTGCATGCCAGCCTGGCCCCAGAAGTCATCCGCTCGCATTTCCCGTCGCAGGTCAAGATCGGTCCGGTGGACCGTATTCGCGACCTGGTAAACCTGCACCTGCCCGGGGTGGGGTTGCGGGCCTTGCCGATCGCGCCGCGGCAGATCCCGTACCACGCCGGTTACCACTATTTCGAACTCGAGGCTTCGGGCGACCTGTGGAAACAGCTGCAGCTCTCCGGTGCGCTGGCGCTCCATGTGGCCGGTGACTTCCCGGACCTCGAACTCGAGTGCTGGGCGATTCGCCGCTGATTTTCCTACGCCAGACTTTTGAAGTAGCGCCTTTATGACCGATGCAAATCCGTTCGACGCAGGTAGCGACCGCACCTTCGTGATGCCCAACCCGGGGGGGGAAGCGGCGCCTGCCGACGCCCGTGGCCGGGCGCCGCTGCCGCGCGCGGATGCCAACGAGGTGCACTCGGGGAGCAATCCGCTGGTGGCCGCGGCCAACCCGCTGCTGAACATGATCTACCAGATCCGCACCCTGGTGCATAACTCCGATCCGGCGCGCCTGTGCGAGTTTCTCGCCGAGGAAGTGCGGCGCTTCGAGGCCCGCGCCAAGCACCAGGGCATCTCCCAGGAACACCTGATGGCGGCCCGCTACTGCCTGTGCACGGTGCTGGACGAAACGGCGGCGCAGACGCCCTGGGGGGGCTCGGGCATCTGGTCGCGGCACAGCCTGCTGGTGACCTTCCACAACGAGACCTGGGGCGGCGAGAAGTTCTTCCAGTTGCTGGCCAAGCTGGCGCAATCGCCCAGCCAGCACATCGACCTGCTGGAGTTGATGTACTACTGCATCTCCTTCGGCTTCGAGGGCCGCTACCGCATCACCACCAACGGCCAGAGCCAGCTGGAAACCCTGCGTCGTCGCCTGGCCGACATCATCCGCGATGCCAAAGGCGACCGCAGCCAGGCCCTGTCGCCGCACTGGGCCGGGGTGATGAGCGAGGCGCTGAGAATCTGGCGCACCATTCCGGTCTGGGTCTCGGCCGTGCTCGGCCTGCTGCTGGGCACCGCCATCTATATGCTGATCGCCTTTCACCTGTCGGACCGTTCGGACAAGACCTTCGCCGCGATCAATGCCCTGCGCATGCCCGAGGCACCCGTGATCGTACGCAGCACCGAGCCGCCGGTGCGTTTCTCGCGCTTCCTCGAACCGGAAATTCGTGCCGGCCTGGTGTCGGTGCAGGAAACCCCGGAGCACAGCACCGTGACCATCCTCGGCGACGGCCTGTTCGATTCCGGCAGCACGGCCATGCGCGGGCGTTACACGCCGATCATGCAGCGCATCGCCGCGGCCATCGAAGACGCCCGCACCCTGGGCAAGATCCAGGTGACCGGGCACACCGACAACGTGCCGATCCGTACGGTGCGTTTCCCCTCCAACTGGCACCTGTCCGTGGCGCGGGCCACCTCGGTGGCGAACGAGCTGGAAAAGAACATCGGCCCGGGTTATCGGGTGGTCGCCGAGGGGCGTGGTGACGCCGAACCGGTGGCGCCCAACGCGTCCGCCCAGGCTCGCTCCCTTAATCGACGCGTGGAAGTCACAGTGTTCGCCTCACCGGCCGACCTTCAGAGAGAGATTCGCTAATGCTGCGCCGGCTTTTTTTCGCACTGTTCAACCGCACTGTGCTGATCGTGCTGGGCCTGGTCGCGCTGATGCTGGCTATCTGGTACATCGGCCCGCTGTTCGCCTTCGCCGACTGGCGTCCGCTGGAGCCGATCCCGGCGCGTATCTGGACCATCGGCTGCCTGCTGGCGCTGGTATTGCTGCGCCTGCTGGTGGCGTTCTGGCGGCACAAACGCATGAATGCCCTGTTGCTGCAAACCCTGGTGGGCCTGCGCGGCACCGAGCCAGCGCCGAGTGCCTCGGATGCGGCGCTGCTGGAACTGCAGGGCAACTTCGAACAGGCCTTGCTGAAGCTGAAAAAACTGCGCTTCGGCAGCCAGGACCAGGGCTGGTGGGCCAGCCTGCGGCAGAAGTATGTCTACCAGATCCCCTGGTACGTCTTTATCGGCGCGCCGGGATCGGGCAAGACCACCGCGCTGGTGAACAGCGGGCTGCGGTTTCCGCTGGCCGATGAGTTGGGCCGGGAGAGCATCCGCGGCGTGGGCGGTACGCGCAACTGCGACTGGTGGTTCTCCGACGAGACCGTGCTGCTGGACACCGCCGGGCGCTACACCACTCATGAAAGCGACGCGGCGGCGGACAAGAGCGAGTGGGACGGTTTCCTCAAGTTGCTCAAACGTTTTCGTCCGCGGCAACCGCTCAATGGCGCGATCCTGACCCTGTCGGTGCAGGACCTGCTGGGCGCCAACGAGGAAGAACGCAAGCGCCATGCCGCCCGCTTGCGGGCGCGCTTGAACGAACTGCACGAGTCCCTGGGCATCGCCTTTCCGGTCTATGTGCTGATCACCAAGGCCGACCTGTTGGGCGGCTTCAACGAGTACTTCGCCAACCTGAGCAAGGAAGAGCGCGCCCAGGTCTGGGGCGTCACCTTGCCCTACCGACCTGACAGCGAGCAGGACAGCCAGGCGATCGGCAAGCAGCTGGAGCAGGAATTCGAATTGCTGGCCCGGCGCCTGTTCGATGGCCTGCCGGAGCTGATGCTCAACGAACACGATACGGCGCGGCGCGCCCGCGCCTATGCCCTGCCGCAGCATTTCACCAACCTGACGCCGTTGCTGGGTCAGGTGCTGCAGGATGTATTCGCCGATAACCGCTTCGCCCCGACCGCCATGTTGCGTGGCGTGTACTTCACCAGCGGGACTCAGGAAGGTACGCCGTTCGACCGTGTACTGGGCGTGCTGGGCCGCAGCCTGGGCTTCGATGCGCGGGTGGCGTTGCAGTCGGCGCCGGGTACCGGCAAGAGTTACTTCCTGCAAGACCTGTTGCGCAAGGTGATCTTCCCCGAGGCCCACCTGGCCGGTCGCAACCGCCGCGCCGAGCGGCGCGAGCGTATTCTCAGCCTGCTCGGCCACTCGGCCGTGGTCCTGCTGTTGCTGGGCTCGCTGGCGGCCTGGGCCCTGAGTTTCAAGAACAACACCCAGTACATCGACCTGGTCGACCTGCGCACCGAGAAACTCGGCGGTCGGTTGAACAACCTGATGCAGTCCGAGGGCGGCAGCCTGCTGGAACTGGCACCCCTGCTGGACCAGCTGAACAGCCTGGCCGACGGCCCGGACTTTCCGGTCGACGATCCACGCCTGAACTACACCTACGGCCTCTACCAGGGCGGCAAGCTTGGCGCCGTGGCCCAGACCTCCTACAGGGTGGCGCTGGAGCAGGCGCTGCTGCCCAAGGTGGTGCAACGCCTGGAAGACCTGCTGCGCAACACCCCGCAAGACAACCAGGAACTGGCCTACGAGGTGCTCAAGGCCTACCTGATGTTCAACCAGCCGGAGCATTTCGACGCTGACGCCCTGGAAGCCTTTATCCAGATGGAGTGGGAGCGCAGCCTGCCGCCGTCCATGTCGCGCAACCAGCGTGACCAGCTGTTCGCCCACCTGCACCGCCTGCTCAAAGACCAGCCGGTGACCTCGCCGTTCCCGCTCGACGAAGCCCTGGTGGCCAGCAAGCGTGAACAACTGGCGGCCTTCTCCCTGGCCCAGCGCGCCTACAGCCGCCTGAAGCTGCGCTTGCTCGACGGCAGTCTGGCCGATTTCAACCTGGCCGAGGCGGGCGGACCGCAATCGTCGCTGGTGTTCGTGCGCGCCAGCGGCAAACCCCTGACCCAGGGCATTCCCGGCCTGTTCACCTACAACGGTTATCACAAGGTGTTTCTGCCCGAGACCCAGGCCATTCTCGGCCGCCTGGAAACCGAGGAAGGCTGGGTGCTCGGCCGCGTCGCGCAACCGGTGACCCAACAAGTCGAAGGCCTGCTGGAGGGGGCGACCCAACGGGATATCAAGCGCCTGTACCTGCACGAATACGTGCGGCTGTGGGAAGAATACCTGGCCGATATCCGCCTGATCGACAGCCAGTCCATGAGCCAGAACATGGAGAAGGCGCGGATCCTTTCCGCACCGGATTCGCCCATTGCCCAGTTCCTGCGCAGCGTCGCCCGCGAGACCACCCTGTTGCGGGTGGAGAAGGTGCCGGATACCCAGTCCCTGGCCGGCCAGGCCGCCAACAAAGTCAGAAGCGCCGCCTCGGACCTGGATCGGGTCTTCGGCCCGTCGGAGCTGACCCGTCGGCCGAGCCAGGTCGAGCAACTCGAGCGCATCGTCGATGACCGCTTCGAGCCCCTGCGCCGGCTGGTCACCGCCGACGGTGGCGCCGCGCCGCTGCAGGCCGCCTTGCGCCTGTTCAACGAGATGTATATGAACCTCTCCAGCACCGATGTGGCGCTGCGCACGGGCACGGTGAATATCCCGCAGAACGACACCTTGAACCGCATCCGTGCCGAGGCGGCCTACCTGCCCGTGCCGCTGCGCAGCATGCTCGAAGGCATGGTCGACTCCAGCAGCTCGCAGACCGAGGGCACGGTGCGCCGCAGCCTGGGCGGCGAACTGGACAGTTCGGTCGGCACCTTCTGCCGCAAGGCGATCAGCGGGCGTTATCCGTTCAAGCGCTCCTCGAGCCAGGATGTGACCCTGGCGGACTTCTCCCAGCTATTCGCCCCCGATGCCATGTTCGACCAGTTCTTTCGCGAGCATCTGGCGAGCATGACCGACATGTCCGGCGCCACCTGGATACTGCGCCAGTCGGGCGGGGTGCAGATTCCGCTGACCTCCTTCCAGCGGGCAGCGCGCATCCGCGACCTGTTCTTCCCGGGCGGCGCCCGCACCCCGCAGCTGTCCATGGACGTGCGGGTGCTGGAAATGGACGCCTCGATCACCTCGCTGACCATCGACTTCGACGGCCAGCTGTTCCGCTACGCCCACGGGCCGCAGCTGTCGCAGAAGATCAACTGGCCCGGTCCGCGCGGCAGCAACCAACTGCGCCTGGAGCTGGGCAGCAGCAACGCGCCGTCCGTGTTCCTCAACAAGAACGGCCCCTGGGCGCCGATGCGCCTGTTCGACGAGGGGGACAGCCGTTACCCGGCGGGTCCGGAGAAATTCATCTCGACCCTGATGCTGCAAGGCAAGAAGGTGGTGCTGGAAGTCACCGCCAGCAGCGTGCGCAACCCCTTCCGCGTGGGCGAGCTGTCCAGCTTCTCCTGCCCGAGCCGTATCTAGTGGAGGGGTTACCGACGTACCGCTTCGGTTTCTACGGGAAGATTCCGGTACTGGGCGACTTCGTGACCCGCGAGGTGCAGCGGCCGCTGCAAGTGCAGCTGGATACCTGGTTGCAGTCCGGCTTGCTGGCCTTGCAGGGGCAGCGGGCCGACTGGCTGGAAGCCTACCTGGTGACCCCGGTCTGGCAGTTTTTGCTGCCGCCGGGGATCTGTGGCGAACAGGCTTGCGCCGGGTTGCTGATGCCCAGCGTCGACCGCGTAGGCCGTTACTTTCCACTGCTGGCCTGGGCCGAGCTACCCGGCGAGGTGGCGCTGCGGCCGCTGTGCCAACAGCTTTCGGCGCTGGCGGGGCGCCTGCCCGAGGTGCTGCAGCAGGGCCTGCAGCCCGAGCAGATTCTCGAACTGCTGGCCGCCGAGCCGCCGCAGGACCACGCGGTGCTGCCCACCGCGCTGGACAGCTTCGACTGGCAGGGGAGTCGCTCCTTCTGGTGGGCCAAGACCCGCGCCGACCTGCCGTTTCGCCAGGTGTCCCACCGCGGCGCGCTGGATGATGATTTGGCGGTATTGCTGTTTGGTGGGTAGCGGCTGGGCAAGCCTGTGTGAGGGATTTATATATCCCCTTGGTTATCGGCGAGGTACAGCCGCGAAGTTGTAGTCACGCACGGGTTTAAGTCGGCCGTTGGGGGCGATGTATTATTTTTCCAGTTTAAGAGGGTTTTAAGCGATGCCTGCTGCACTTTTTAATGCATTTTTGCAAGGTAAGGATGATCTTGCGTTTAGTTGTGCCAAAGGAATTCCAAGGGCAGACCTAGTAGTGGAAATACAGCGTCGTATGGCCAACCCTACAATTATCGCCCAAGGAAACGCGCCGCTCTGCGGTCCGGCGGCTTTTATGTTTAACGTGGCCAAAACGCAGCCATATGCGTATGCGCGCTACGTGCTGGATCTGCTAAGCAAGGGCGAGGCCATGTTGGGCAATCTTTCGGTCAAGCCGAGCGCCGCTTGCCGTGAGGCGGCTATAGGTGCGAAAATTACGGTAATAGACTGGGTGGCATTGGCTAGTCTGCGAGACTCTTCCAACAGCGTGCTTGCTATGAACGGTCCTGGCTCAGCTGCTGCGGGTATTACCATGGCGGGGGCAATGGTCGAGTGGTTCGACAAGACAGGGCTATATGCCAGTGCTGGAAGCCAAATCAATTATGTATTTGGTAGTTCGGCGGAAAATCTGATAGACGCCAGCCGTTATTATGAAATGGGTAACATGGTTTGCCTGTTGATTCGCGCTGCGATTCTCGGCGAGGTTTCCGGTGAGGTACCGATGAACAAGATTGGCCGTGGAACGCCAAAAACGATAGTGGGTACGCCTGATCATTGGGTGGTGCTGCAGACTCCCATCAATATAGGTGGCCGCTGTTGGTCACCCAGCGCTTATTCCTCGGATGCGTTTGAGGAGTCAAAGCTGGAGTTTTCATGCTATTCATGGGGGGGCGTGTACAAGGGTAATGGCCGAATAAGTAATATCAGTGTCGAGCGTTTTCTGCCTTATTTTTATGGGTTTGTTCATGTGCATCCAAAGGATGCTTGAGGGCCTCGGAAATGAACAATATTTTTTCGATAATCTGCATGCTTTTTGCCCTGGCGGGGTGCCAAACTAGCAACGATGAAACCTATCGCGCCCAGCAGGCATCGGCGCCGCAGCTTAAAGAGGCTTTTTCAGAGCCCATTGCGCTGAGTGCAAGAAAGTTGAGCTTCTCCGATGATGGGCGATATTTTATTCTTGCGGATTCTCATAATCAGGTAGGTGTATTTAATTCTGGTAGCAGGGAGGCGCTTGTCACTTTGCAATGGCCTACTACGCTAAATATGATACAGGGTGCGGGATTTATTGACCCTGATAGGTATTTTTATGCTGTCAATAAAATGGTTGATAAGCCCACGCCTCACAATGTGAGTATCAGGGAGGTAGGGGCTGAACAGGATCAGTATTATTATGAGTTTGAAGGTAATCATGGGGATAGGCCGATTTTTGCGAATTCTTCCTATGTGGCCTATGGCGATGAAATGGTAAATTGGCATACCGGGGAGAAATATGCGGTACGCACCGCGCACCAATTGAATCCTCGGGATTACACCTTGACGGCCAGTGGCAGGGTGTTGAGCAGTAATTATTACAGTGATGAAATATTATTGCACGCCCCGCTGACTGATGACTACTTGTGGATTGATAGTGGGCTTTCAAATTTCCGCAGTGGCATCACTCCAAGCGAGCGTTATATTATTGCGCAGGCGTATGATGGAGGATGTCGGGTTTGGCCAGTACCGGCGTTAAAACCGGTGCAATCTTGCGGTCGCGGCGGTTGGTCCGATGCCGACCATGCAAATATCGCCATGCACCCGAGCGATGATAGTTTTGTCGCGTCCGCAGGCGGGCGGGTAGAGGCCTATCGTCTTGTCGAGGGCGTTCACCAGCAGGTGTTTGCACGGACCCTGCCTAATGCCGTCACCAGCCTGGCGTTGTCGGCGAATCATCGGGTGGCGTTGGGCGACAGCACAGGCCATATCGAGGTCTGGGACACCGAACTCGGTACCCTGCTGGGGCAAGTCGATTTGCAACTCGATCCAGGGGGGCATCTATTGGCTTTTGCGCCCTCAGGTAAACAACTGCTGTATGGCGGCGCTTCGGATTTTAAGGTTCATCTGTTTGATATTCCAGAGTAACGCTGTCAGTCACTAGGTCAGAGGCGGTTTAATCAATGGATAATTTTTTGTCGCCTTTGATTCGCCGCCTTAGGCTGGTGCTGCCGGTTATATTGCTGGTTGTGAGCGGTTGTCAGAGTGCTCAGGACATAACCTACGAAGCGCAGCGGGCTACGGCACCGCAACTGAAGAAACATTTCCCTAATCCTATTGAGGTGGGTGTTGGTGTAGTTGGGTACTCTCCGGATGGGCGGTATTTTTTTAATGCGGATCCTGGTAATAAAGTTGTGGTCTATTCTTCGGATAATCAGGGGCCCACGGTTGTGCTTGATTTTCCTTGGCCTTTGTCGCTAAGCCAAAAAAAAGGTGCTGGGTTTCTTGACTCCAGTATTTTTTATTATGCCTCGCAGAGACGAGCGCGTGGGCAAACTATTTACGGGGTGAAAGTCTGGAGCCTAGATTCAAATACTGAAATTTTCTCTTATGATTTTTCCGAGAGCCATGGCGAAGACTCTATCGTTGCCAAGGGAGATTTTGTAGCGTATGACAATGAAATGGTCAATTGGCGTACGGGGAATAAGTATAAAGTTCGCATTGCACACTCTGCGATGCCGCTTGACTATGCACTTACTGCCAGTGGCAAGGTGTTAAGCGCTAATTACTACAACGATGACATATTGCTGCACGATCCACAGACCGATACGGCCCTGCAATGGGACAGCGGATTATCCAATTTTCGCAGTGCCATTACCCAGGGCGAAGGTTACGTTATTGCCCAGGCAAATGATGGAGGGTGTCGGGTGTGGCCCGTGCCGGCGTTAAAGCCCGTGCAGTCCTGTGGCAGCGGCGGTTGGTCCGATGACCACTATGCACTGATTGCCCCGCATCCGACTGATGATAGTTTTGCCGTGTCCGCCGGTGGGCGGGTCGAGGTTTACCGCCTGGTCGAGGATCGTTTTCAGCGGGTGTTTTCACGCACCCTGGCCAATGAGGTAACGGCGCTGAGCCTGTCGGCCGATTACCGGGTGGCGATTGGCGACAACACCAGCCACCTGGAGGTCTGGGACAGCGTTCAGGGCACCCTATTGGCGCAAACCGACCTGAATCTTTCCTTTGGCAGTGAGCTGTTACGCTTTTCACCTTCGGGCAAACAGTTGCTGTATGGCGAAGGTCATCTGCGTTTACATGTATTTGATATTCCAGAATAATTAATATCGTGGAGGGGCAGTGTTATCAATGAGTTTATTGCGGCTACCTCAGCTATCAGTGCCCTTATGGCTGGTCGTTTGGACTATGTTAGTGAGCCTGTCGGGCTGCCAAAGCGCTCAGGAAAAAGCTTATCAGGGCCAGCGAGATACTGCGCCTCCACTGTATGAACACTTTCAGGAGACGTTGGATTTTTATGCGAACAACTTGAGCTATAACGGAGTCGATGATCTGTTTTCAGTTGCCGATGGCACGGGGCAGATGAATATTTATTCACAGGAGGCCGTGGCACCCATCGCCAGTATCAAATGGATAGAGCCGGAGGTAGGGATGAGCAGCGCGGCTTTCTTGGATTCCGATACCTATTACCTGGGTGGTGATCGCTTATACGGTAATGGCAAGTACTTCTTTGAGGTCTGGCGATTAGGTGCGTCGAGCAAAAGGGTGGGTTATGACTTTGAGTCGAGCACCGGAGGTGAAGTGCAGGTTAACGCCCATTTTGCGCTGTTTGGCCGTGAGATGATCAATTGGCATAGCGGTGAGCGTTATATTGCCCGGACGGTTAACGTGCATCCAGGTAATTCGCTGCTGAGCGCCAGTGGCAAGGTATTGAGTTACAACTATTTTTCCGACGACGTGGGTTTGCACGAGCCATTAACCGATACCCTGCTGGAGTGGGACGGAGGTATGTCTATATCTCAGGTAGCGATAACCGCTGACGAACGTTATGTGATTGCTCATGGCCGGAACGGTAGTTGCCGGATATGGCCGCTGCCGGCACTCAAGCCAGTGCAACGCTGTGGTGCCGGAAAACTGTTTGCGGATAAGCTCGCTTATATTGCCACGCACCCTGCCGATGGCAGTTTTGCCGTGGCCTGGGACCGGCGGGTGGCTTTCTACCGTCCTGATGCCGAGGATAGGCAACACAAGGTGTTTGGCCTGAGCTTGAGCAAGCCAATAGTGAGCCTGGCGGTGTCTGCGGATAATCGGCTGGCGATCGGTGACAACAGCGGTACGTTGGAGGTCTGGGATGGCGTCCAGCGTAAGTTGTTGGGGCAAGCCAAGCTGGGGCCGGACGCCGCAGGCACGAAGTTGCAGTTTTCACCCTCGGGCCGTCAATTGCTCTATGGGCGCAATCCCAAATTCAATGTGCATGTCCTGGATATACCGCAGTAGAGCTTCGCACTCCACCCCGTCGCACCCTGGGGGAGAGATGCACTCGTAGGGAGCGCTGCCGGCGCGGATTGAGCGCAGTCTCGCCCCTAGGCCACTCTCGACTATGGAAACAAAAAGCCCGGCACAGGGCCGGGCTTCGGGTACGCCTGGAAGACCTTACTTGATTTCCACCGCCAGGCTCTCGCTGATCTTTTTCTGCCACAGGGCCGGGCCGGTGATATGCACCGACTCACCCAGACTGTCGACCGCGACGGTCACCGGCATGTCCTTGACCTCGAACTCGTAGATGGCTTCCATGCCCAGTTCCTCGAAGGCCAGAACCTTGGCTTTTTTGATCGCCTGGGCTACCAGGTAGGCAGCGCCGCCGACGGCCATCAGGTAGACCGCCTTATGGTCCTTGATCGCCTCGATGGCGATGGGGCCGCGCTCGGATTTGCCGATCATGCCCAGCAGGCCGGTTTGCTCGAGGATTTGCCGGGTGAACTTGTCCATCCGCGTGGCGGTGGTCGGACCGGCCGGGCCGACCACTTCTTCGCGCACCGGATCGACCGGGCCGACGTAGTAGATAAAGCGGCCCTTGAGGTCCACCGGCAGGCGTTCGCCACGGTTGAGCATCTCGACCATGCGCTTGTGCGCGGCATCGCGGCCGGTCAGCATCTTGCCATTGAGCAATACGGTCTCGCCCGGTTTCCAGCTCTGCACATCCTCGGGGGTGAGGGTGTCCAGGTCGACCCGACGAGCGCTCGGCCCGGCTTCCCAGACGATTTCCGGGTAGGCGTCCAGCGGTGGCGCTTCCAGCGTCGCCGGGCCGGAGCCGTCGAGCACGAAGTGCGCGTGGCGGGTGGCGGCGCAGTTGGGGATCATGCACACCGGCAACGAAGCGGCGTGGGTCGGGTAATCCATGATCTTCACGTCGAGCACGGTGGTCAGGCCGCCCAGGCCCTGGGCGCCAATGCCCAGCTGGTTGACCCGCTCGAACAGTTCCAGGCGCATCTCCTCGATGCGGTTGGACGGCCCGCGGGCCTTCAGTTCGTGGATGTCGATGGACTCCATCAACACTTCCTTGGCCATCACCGCGGCTTTCTCGGCGGTGCCACCGATGCCGATCCCGAGCATGCCCGGTGGACACCAGCCGGCACCCATTTCCGGTACGGTCTTGAGCACCCAGTCGACGATGGAGTCGGACGGGTTGAGCATGGCCATCTTCGATTTGTTCTCGGAGCCGCCGCCCTTGGCCGCCACATCCACCTCGACGGTGTTACCGGGCACGATGCTGTAGTGGATTACCGCCGGAGTATTGTCCTTGGTGTTCTTACGGGCGCCGGCCGGATCGGCGAGGATCGAGGCGCGCAACACGTTTTCCGGCAGGTTGTAGGCGCGGCGAACGCCCTCGTTGATCATCTCGTCCAGGCTCAGGGTGGCGCCGTCCCAGCGCACGTCCATGCCGACCCGGACGAACACGGTGACGATGCCGGTGTCCTGGCAGATCGGCCGATGACCGGTGGCGCACATGCGCGAGTTGATCAGGATCTGCGCCATGGAGTCGCGCGCGGCGGGCGACTCCTCGCGCAGGTAGGCTTCATGCATGGCCTGGATAAAGTCCAGGGGATGGTAATAGGAGATGAACTGCAGGGCGTCGGCGACGCTCTGAATCAGGTCGTCTTGCTTGATCACGGTCATGCAGCGCGCTCCTCTATCTACAAATGCGGGAACATCGGGCGTGCCGGGGCGCTCGGCGCGGCACGCGGTCAAAGTCAAAAAAGCGCGGCAGTATAGCGCGTGACCCACTGCCGCGGACAGCCGCGCCCGGTTGAGCCGGGTGTCGATTAGCCTGGGCTTTTCCCGGGGTTGGGGGTAGTCTGAGGCCAATTGCCAGTATGGGGCTTGCATGAACCCGATACGCCAGAAACCCAATCAGGGCAGCCTGCAACGCCTGCTGCGCAAGCGCTTTTTCATGGCGCTGGCGACTTACGCCCTGGTCTTGTTGGCGTTCTGGGTTGCCATGCTCGGCGGCTTTTTCCAGGCGCCCCGGCTGACGGTGTTGGTGAGCAGCCTGCTGGTGCTGCTCAGCCAAGGGGTGTTTTTTCTGCTGTTCCTGACGGGGCGCAACCTGCGCTTCGCCGACCCCAGCCTGACCGAACCCCAGGTGCTGGTGGCACTGGCCTGGCTCAGCTACCTGCTGACCTTTATCGAGTTGGCGCGTGGCACCTTCCTGATGCTCTATGTGCTGGTCCTGCTGTTCGGCGTGTACCAACTGCCGCCCCGGCGTTTTGTCCGCTGTGCCTTCTTCGCCTTTTTCGGCTTCGCTGGTCTGCACCTGTGGGAGGCCTACTATCAGCGCCTGGCGCAGCCGGGCCTGGTCCTGCTGCAGGCCTGTGTGCTGTTTTTCGTGCTGGTCTGGCTCAGCCTCTTCGCCAGCTACGTGCATTCGCTGCGCCTGCGCATGCGTCAGCGCCGCTTCGCCCTGCAAGCCCACCAGGACACCTTGCGCGGCATGATGCACCAGCTCGAGGAGCTGGTGGCCACCGACGAATTGACTGGGCTGTGCAACCGCCGGCACTTCCTGCGCCTGGCGCAACGCGAACTGGCCAGCTTGCGGCCGGGACGCCAGCATGGCTTGGCGCTGATCGACCTGGATCATTTCAAACGGATCAACGACCAGCATGGCCACGCCAGCGGCGACCGGGTGTTGCAAACCTTTGCGGCCGTGGGTCGCGCCTGCCTGCGAGAAGGCGATATCCTGGCGCGCTATGGCGGAGAGGAGTTCGTGCTGTTGTTACCCAATACCGATGCAGACCAATTCACCAGCTGCTGTGAGCGGCTGCGCGAGGCCTTCGCCCATGCCGAGCCGCTCGGGGTACGGATCGAGGGCATCAGCCTGTCCGCGGGCATGACCCTGCTGCGCCGCGGTGACGACCTCGACGAGGCGTTGCAGCGTGCTGACCAGGCGCTGTACCGAGCCAAGGACAGCGGCCGCAATCGCTGCGCGGCGGCCTGGGAGGCCAGTGGTGCCTGAGCTCGCGGTCGGTGGCCGGCAGTGGTCGGTGCCGGCGGCGTGCAACTTGCTGGACGCCCTGCGCGAGGGCGGCGTCGCCGTCCCCTACAGCTGTCGCGCGGGCAGCTGCCATGCCTGCCTGGTGCGCTGCGTGCGCGGTGAGCCCGTGGACGCCAAGCCTGAAGCCTTGCAGGGGGCGCTGCGTGACGCCGGCTGGCGGCTGGCCTGCCAGTGCCGGGTCGAAGGCGACTTGCAGGTCGAGGTGTTCGAGCCGTTGCGCGATGGCCTGCCGGCGCGGGTCGAGGGCTGTGACTGGCTCAGTGGTGAGGTGCTGCGCCTGCGCCTGGTACCGGAGCGGCCGCTGCGTTATCGCGCCGGCCAGCACCTGGTGCTGTGGAGCCACGACGGTGTGGCGCGCCCCTACTCGTTGGCCAGCTTGCCGGGAGTCGATCCCTGGCTGGAGTTCCACCTCGATTGCCGGCCCGCCGGGGCCTTCAGCGAGGTGGCGCGGCGGTTGCAAGTCGGTGATGGCTTGCGCCTGGGCGAATTGCGCGGCGGCGCGTTGCATTACGACTGCGACTGGCAGGCCCGCCCGCTCTGGCTGCTGGCCGCCGGTACCGGGCTGGCACCGCTGTACGGCGTGCTGCGCGAGGCCTTGCGCCAGGAGCACCAGGGGCCCATCCGCTTGATTCACCTGGCGGCCCAGGCCGAGGCGCATTATCTGAAAGGCCCGCTGCAGGCCCTGGCCGAGGAGCATCCCCAGCTGCAGGTCGACTACTGGACGGCGGCCGAGTTGACCGCGGCTTTGGCCGAACTGCGCCTTGTTTCGCGTCAGACCCTGGCCTTACTCTGCGGCCATCCGAACAGCGTCGATGCGTTCGCTCGCCGCCTGTACCTGGCTGGCCTGCCGCGTAACCAGTTGTTCACCGACCTGTTCCTGCCCCGCGCCGGCCCCGCCTAGAACCGCCAAGGCTGGTGCGGGCAACCCCCTGAGGAGTGTCATGAACGAGCATATCGTCGTCGAGCGCGAAGCCGGGCTCTGGACCCTGCGGCTCAATCGCCCGGATAAAAAACACGCCCTGACCCGCGCCATGTACAGCCATATGGCCGAGGCGCTCGAGCAGGCCGACCTGGATCCGACGGTGCGTGCCGTGTTGATCACCGGCGGCCCGGAGTGTTTTACCAGTGGCAACGATATCAGTGACTTTCTGCAGGCGCCGCCGACCAGCCTGGACAACCCGGTGTTCCAGTTTATGCGGGCGGTGTTCGATTTCAGCAAACCCCTGGTGGCGGCCGTTGCCGGCCCGGCCGTGGGTATCGGCACGACCCTGCTGCTGCATTGCGACCTGGTGTATGTCAGCCGTGATGCGCGCCTGAAGATGCCCTTTGTCAACCTGGGGCTGTGTCCGGAATTCGGCTCCAGCCTGATCCTGCCGCGGTTGCTCGGGCCGGCCAAGGCCGCCGAACTGCTGCTGTTGGGCGAGGCGTTCAACGGCGAACAGGCCTGCGCCTGGGGCATCGCCAACGCGGCGTTGGAGGATGGCCCGACGACGCTGGCCAGGGCCCGTGAAATGGCCCTGCGGTTTACTGGTTTGGCGCCCTCGGCGGTCGCGGACAGCAAACGCCTGATGCGCGCCCCTGGTCGGGAGGAGTTGCGCCGGGTAATGGTCGAGGAGGCTGAGCTGTTCGGCCAACGGCTGCGCTCGCCCGAGGCGATCGAAGCCTTGAGTGCCTTTATGCAACGTCGCCCCGCTGACTTTTCCAGGTTCGCCTGAGTGGTCGCTTCCCGGGTGTAAAAAAGCCGCTCACTGTGAGCGGCTTTTTCGTCCTGGGCGCCGTGGCGCAGGGGGTCAGACCATCGAATCGCCGACGTGGAGAATTTTCATGGTGTTGGTGCCACCGATGGTGTGATAGCTGTCGCCCTTGGTCAGGATGACCCAGTCACCGGGTTGCACCACGCCGCGCTTCAACAGCTCGTCCACCGCCGCCTGGCTGACCTGCTCGGGGGGGAGCGCCGCCGGGTCGAACGGCACGGTCTGCACGCCGCGGAACATGGCGGCGCGCGCCTGGGTCGGGCGATTCGGCGAAAAGGCGAAGATCGGCATCGAGGAGCGGATGCGCGACATGATCAGCGGGGTATAGCCGCTTTCGGTCAGGCAGATGATCGCCTTGACGCCGGGGAAATGGTTGGCCGTGTACATGGCCGCCAGCGCGATGCTTTCGTCGCAGCGCTCGAAGGTCCGGCCCAGGCGGTGACTGGATTTCTGGCTGGTCGGGTGCTTTTCCGCGCCCAGGCAGACGCGTGCCATGGCCTTGACCGCCTCGACCGGGTACTCGCCAGCGGCACTTTCAGCCGACAGCATCACCGCATCGGTGTAGTCCAGCGCGGCATTGGCGACGTCCGAGACCTCGGCGCGGGTCGGCATCGGGCTATGGATCATCGACTCCATCATCTGGGTGGCAGTGATCACCACCTTGTTCAGGCGTCGGGCGGCGGCGATGATTTTTTTCTGGATACCGACCAACTCGGCATCGCCAATTTCCACGGCCAGATCGCCGCGGGCCACCATCACGCCGTCGCTGGCACGGATCAGGCCGTCGAGCACGGCGTCGTCGGCCACCGCTTCGGCGCGCTCTACCTTGGCGATCAGCCAGGCATGGCCGCCGGCGGCATCGCGCAGGCGACGGGCTTCGTCCATGTCGGCGGCATCCCGTGGAAAGGAGACGGCCAGGTAATCCAGGTCCATCTCGGCGGCCAGGATAATGTCGGCGCGGTCCTTGTCGGTCAGCGCGGGGGCGGTGAGACCGCCGCCACGACGGTTGATGCCCTTGTGGTCGGACAAGGGCCCGCCGATCAGGACGGTGCACAGCAGTTCGTCGTGGGACACGGCGTCAACGCGCATTTCCACGCGGCCGTCGTCCAGCAGCAACTCGTCGCCCACCTTGCAGTCGGTAATCAGGTCCGGGTAGTCGATGCAGACCACTTCACGGGTCCCGGCATCGCGCGGGTGGCTGATGGAAAAGCGGAACGGCTCGCCCGCTTTCAGTTCGATGCGCTTGTCGGCAAAGCGGGCGATGCGGATCTTCGGCCCTTGCAGGTCGCCGAGCAGGGCGACAAAACGACCATGCTTGGCGGCGATCTCCCGCACCAGGCGCGCGCGGGCCTTGTGTTCGTCCGGCGTGCCGTGGGAGAAATTCAACCGGGCAACGTCCAGCCCGGCGAGGATCAGCTGTTCCAGCACCTCGGGCGAGTTGCTGGATGGACCGAGTGTGGCGACGATTTTGGTACGACGAAAGGTCATGCAATGGCTCCTGAGTTCACGCAGAACACGAGGCTACTATGCGCCGTCGCTGTAGTCATTGTTCCGCGGCACTACCTTCTGCCGGCCCCGCGGCGGCTGGTTTGAGCACCAGCAGGTCGCAGTCGACCGCCTCCAGCACCCGTTCGGCGGTATGCCCGATCAACGCGTCGTGCACACGGCCCCGGGCCACGGCACCCATCACCAGCAGGTCGATGCGCTGCTCGCGGACAAAGCGCGGCAGGGTCTCTTCAGCGAAGCCCTGGAGCAGGTGACGGTGCTCGGTATCGATGGCGTAGGGCCGCAGCAGCAGGGCAAACGCACCCTGGTGCAGGTCGGCGCTTTGGGCCACATAACGATCGTAGTCGGCCACCAACTCGGCATCGAACAGCAGGCTGTGGGGCAGGGCCGCGTGACTGTGCAGGTAGTGGGCGTCGAGTCCCAGCTGGCTGCCGAGCTCGCGGGCGGTCTGCACCAGCAGGTGGTCCAGGGCGGCGGGGCTGTCGTGTTCATGCACCGGGTCCAGTGCCGCGCACAGGCGCTGACCCTGCCAGTCCCCTTGTTGCACCAACCACAGCGGCACGCGGCAATGGCGGATCAACTGCCAGCAGGTGTTGCCCAGCAGCAATTGCCGGATCAGGCTGTGGTGGCCGGCCGCCTTGAACAGCAGGTCAGGTTGCAGTGCCTCGACCCGGGCGAGGATTTCCTGGTACAAGGGCCGGCCCCAACGTACCTGGACACTCACGGCCAGCCCCTCCTCGCGCAGCGGCCGGGCCAACGCCTCGACACGCTGCGCCAGGCTGGCCAGCAAGGTTTCGCGCGCCTTGTCCTGGGTCTGCGTTGCCAGCAGCCGGTTACCCTCCAGCGCGGTGTTGAACTCCACCAGCAACAACTCCAGGGCGGCGCCGCTCTGGCACGCCACCCAGGCGGCTCGCTGCAGCGCTGGTTGGGCTTCCTGGGTGGGGTCGATCACCACCAGTAACTGACGCAGTCTCATCGGGCTCTCTCCGGAAGGTGGCTACAGCTGCATTGCAGCGCAAACCCCCAGTCCGGGGCTTGATCTGAATCAGTTTAGGAGCCTGACTGATTCAGCGCCTGGTCGAGATGGCGCGCGGCCTTGTCTGCGAGTTCGCTGTGCGGGTATTGCTCCAGTAGGCGCCTCAGGTAAGTAATGGCCTTGGTGCGACTGGGCTGCGGATTGTCGGTCGCCAGGTACATCAGACCCAACTGATACAGGGCTTTTTGCTTAATGTCGGCGGGCACGCCCGGATCGGCAAGCGCCAGCGAATACAGCTCCTCTGCCTCGGCCACCCGGTTCTTCAACACCGCACGGCGCGACAGCAGCGTCAGGTCCGGGTCCAGGCTGGTCTGATAGAGGTCGAGGTTCTGGTCCGGATGCCACTGGTCCAGACGCTCCCGTGCGCTCTGTTGCAGCGGTTCGGCCAGGCGCTGGCGGATCGAGGCAATGCGCACAACAGCCCGCTCGGCCGCGCGGCTGGTGGGGAACTCACGGTTCACCCGCTGCAAGTAATCGAGCGCCTTGCCGTCGTCCCGCGCCTCGTTGTAGCGGTTCATATAGAGCAGGCCGATCTGGTACAGGGCAATGGCCCGCACCTGGTCGCTTAGCCCCGTGTCCTGGTAGCCACTGAGGTACAGTCGTTCGGCGTCGGCGCTGCTGTTGTCGCGAATGGCCAGCGCGGTATAGGTCAGCAGGTCGCCTTCCTCTTCCACGGCCGCGGTCATGCGATGGCTTTTCAGGGTCTTGTACTCGGCCACTTCCTGGGTGCTGAGTTGGACGATGAACAAAGGGGTGGTCGGTGCGCAGCCGTTCAGCAGGAGCAGGAGCAGGACGAGCAAGGCGGATTGCAGGCTACGCATGGCAGGTCCAGAGGCTACAAGAGGGGAGCCTGCAGTCTAACAGTGCCCCTGGCCTGCGGGTCGATGCCGGTAGAGGACCCAACGGAGGATATGCCCGCCGATGGATAAGCCGATGTCGGTTGAAGATTGGCCGGCAACGGCCGATACCCGTAGTTAAAGGAGGATCCCTTCATGCGCATGACTCTGATTCTGGCCTTGGCGTTTTTACTCCCGGGTTGCACGCGCTGGTCGCTGGACCAGCATATGGACAACGCCTACCGCTCCTATGACCAGGGCAACTGCGCACGGGTCATGCTCGAGTTGTCCAAGGCCGAGCGAAAAAGCCGCGCTCGGCGTTACCTGCAGCCGGAGATATCCTTGTTGCGTGGACAATGCCTGGAGCGGCAGAAGTTGTATGTGGATGCCGCGCAGACCTATGAATTCATCCTGGCCCGCTATCCCGACAGTGAATATGGCTTCCGTGCGCGCGCACGACTGGAAACCCTGCGTCAGCTCGGTCACTATCCAATAAACGAACCGGCTAAAGCCCATGCCGCCGCGCTTTAAGTGACTTCCCAGCGAGCGTCATGACCGCGCATGGGCGCGGTGGGCAAGACGGGTCACGTTGAACTAATATTTTTCCGGTAAGGAAGGAGCTTCATGCGTCGTCTGTTGTGGTGTGTAGTGCTGCTGCCAGGGCTGGCCAGTGCCGAGATCTACCGTTGGACCGATGCCCAGGGGCAGGTGCATTTTGGTGAACGGCCAGTGGCCGGTGGTGAGCGTGTCGACGTCAAGCCGCAAGTGGTTGAGCGAGATGACGCGACACGCGAGCGAGAGGCCCGGGCTGAGCGTTTTTATCAGGCCCGGCGTGACGAGCAGGTGCAGGCTGCGGACAAGGCCGCCGTGCGGCAAGGTCAGCATAAGGAGGAGTGTCAGGCGTTGCGCAGTCAGTTGGCGCAGCTGTCCAAAGGCGGTCGCTATTATTCCAGGGATGAGAAGGGCGAACCGGTGTTTCACAGCGATACCGAAATCGATACCGCACGTCGTCAACTGAGCAGCCGCGTTGCTGAGCGCTGTGACTAAAGTTGGTTTTACTGCAGTAGTGCGGCCATACTCCATTGCCTATTATAGCGATATGCCAGTATGTCAACTCAACGCCGTATCGAACGTCATCAATTACTGTATTACCTCAAGGTCTTCAATCAGGTCACCGACAAGCCCATGGGCTATATCGGCAATCTTTCCCTGGACGGTCTGATGCTGATCAGCCAGCTGCGGATGATGGTCGGGGCGAGTTTCGACCTGCGCTTGAAGATTCCTGCCAGCGAGGGGCCGGAGCGCTATATCGATTTCTCGGCCATTTGCCAATGGTGCCGTGAAGATGTCACGCCAGGCAGTTACGACTCCGGTTTTTCGCTGGTGGCGCCACCGACCGATTACGTGGAAATGCTGGGGGATCTGCGCAATTACTTCAGTTTCCGTCCGCTGGCCGCGTCGGTCTGAGCGATAGCCCACCTCGCAGGGTGGGCGGGGCGTGTTGGCGCCTTACAATACGCCGGCTTTTTTCCAGGCCAGGTAGCGTCCCACCAGCTCGGGTCCCAGCTGGCTGGGGCGCGCGTCCAGTACCGGTACGCCATGGGCGGCGAGCCGTTCGTGCAGGGCGCCGCGCGCATTCAGGTAGTCCACGGTTGCGCAATAGGCCAGGGCTTGCTCGTAACCCTGGACCTGTGTCTGGCGCAGGTTGTCGAGCACCTCTTCGCGCAGGCTGGCAACCAGCACCCGGTGCTGCCTGCCGAGGCGTTTGACCGCGCTGAGCAATGACTCGTCATCTTCATCGCGCAGGTTGGTCACCAGGACTACCAGCGCACGGCGGCGCTGGCGGCTCAACAACTCGTCGGCCGCGGCGGCAAAGTCTGCGGGGCGGGTACTGCTGCTGAGGTCATAGACGCTATTGAGCAGCACACTCAATTGCGCCGGTCCCTTGACCGGCGGGAGAAAGCGCTTGTGCTCGCCGGCGAAGGTTGACAGGCCCACCGCATCGCCCTGGCGCAGGGCCACGTAGCTCAGCAGCAGGCAGGCGTTGAGGGCGTGGTCGAAGTGTGCGAGATCGCCGTCCTGACTGCGCATGCGGCGGCCGCAATCGAGCAGGAAGACAATTTGTTGATCGCGTTCATCCTGGTACTCACGGGCAATGGGCGTGCGTTTGCGCGCGGTGGCTTTCCAGTCGACCTGCCTGAGGGTATCGCCGTCACGGAACTCCCGCAGTTGGTGGAACTCCAGGCCCAAGCCGCGCCGTGGACGCTGGCGTACCCCCAGTTGACTGAGCCAGTCATCGACCGCCATCAGTTGCGCACCGTAAAGCCGAGCAAAGTCCGGATAAACCCGGGTCTCGCCAATCAGCTCCAGGTAACGCCTGGCCCGCCACAGGCCCAGTGGACTGGGTACGCCGATTTCGCAGCGCTCGAAACGGAAATGACCGCGCTGCAGCGGTTGCAGCCGATAGCCGAACTGGGTTTGTTCGCCGGGTCGCAGCTCTACGCGCTGGGGCAGGTGTTCCCATTGCATGCCACTGGGCACGTGGTCGAACACCTCTATCCTGATCCGTCTTGCATACGGGTGGTGCGCGATCATGCGAATTTCACCCCAGCGACCCAGGGCCAGGTTGCCGGGCAGGCTGCGTTCCAGGCGTGGCGATGGCAGTCCGCGCAGCCAGACCGCATCGACGCCAGCCACCAGCGTCAGGCTCAGCAGCAGCCCCCACCACAAGGCGTGCAAGGTGGTCGGCGGCTCGATCTGCAGGGCTTTCAGGCTGCCCAGCAGCAGCGCCAGGCCGAGCAAGGTGCCCAGCAAACCCAACAGTGTGCGAGAGGGTTTCATCGGTACTGGGTCTTCATAGGCGGGGGGCAGGAACCTGGTCGAGCAGCTGTTGCAGCACTTGATCGACCGACAGGCCTTCGATATCCAGTTCCGGGGACAGCCGCACCCGGTGGCGCAGCACGGCGAGGGCGCATCCCTTGATGTCATCGGGTAGCACGAAGTCGCCACCGCGCAGCAGTGCTCGGGCGCGCCCACCGCGCACCAGGGCGATCGACGCACGGGGCCCGGCGCCCATCGCCAGACCTGGCCAGGTGCGGGTGGCGCGCGCCAGGCGCACTGCATAGTCAAGAACCTGCTCGTCGAGCGGCAATTCGCTGGCGATTTTCTGCAACGCCTGAACGTCCTTGGCCTGCAGCAACGTGCGCAGCGGGGTGACGTCGAGCATGTCGGCGCGGGAGGAGCGGGTGACCTGGCGCACCATGCTCAGCTCCTCGTCCAGCAGCGGATAGTCCATCTGCAGCTTGAGCATGAAGCGATCGAGCTCGGCTTCCGGCAAGGGATAGGTGCCTTCCTGTTCGATCGGGTTTTGCGTTGCCAGCACCATAAAAGGTAGCGGCACCGGCAGTGGCTGCCCTTCCAGCGTCACCTGGCGCTCCTGCATGACTTCCAGCAGCGCGGCTTGGGTCTTGGCTGGCGCGCGGTTGATTTCATCGGCCAGCAGCAGGTTGGTAAAGACAGGGCCTTTGCGCAGCTTGAACTGCTCGGACTGCAGGTCGTACACGGCATGACCGGTCACGTCGCTGGGCATCAGGTCCGGGGTAAATTGAATGCGCGAGAATTCGCCGCCAAAGCAGCGCGCCAGGGCGCGAACCAGCAAGGTCTTGCCCAGCCCGGGGACGCCCTCGATCAGCACATGACCGCCAGCGAGCAGTGCCGTCAGTACATCGTCGATCACCTGCGTCTGGCCAATCAGGGCTTTTTGCAGCTCCAGACGCAGTGCCTGGGCCAGCTGGCTGGCCCGCTGCCGTTGTGCCATGTGGGGCGTCGGTGCTCGGGCCGGTGTAGCGGGTGCCGCGGCGGGCGGGCTGCTGGGCGCGGTACTGCTGATCGGGTCTGACGGCTGTTCGCTCATAGGGCATTCCTGAGGCTTTGCAGGTGGGCGACCTGGCGGGTGAAGTGGGCGGCGGAGAGGCGCTTGGCGGTCGTAGGGCGCATC
This sequence comes from Pseudomonas sp., assembly GCF_040514055.1. GTDB lineage: Bacteria > Pseudomonadota > Gammaproteobacteria > Pseudomonadales > Pseudomonadaceae > Aquipseudomonas. The sequence continues at coordinate 47,592 of NZ_JBEVDL010000030.1, read as the reverse complement.
GCCTGACCGATAGCACCGGTCGGTTGTCGGGTGAGGCGACTGAGCACCTGCCATTGTTCGGCAACGGCGAGTCGCTCGAAGCCGGGATGACGGCGCCGCGCCCGGCGCTGAATATCCTGTTGCAGGGCTTGCAGCAGGTTGTGCTGCCCACCGTGGCGCAGCAGGAAATCGGCGCTGCCGCGCAAGTGCTCTTCGAGCTGGCGACGCGAGCGGCTGGTAGGTGCCTGCAGGGGGCCGTGACGTTGACCGACATGCCACAGCAGCAGGGCGATCAGCAGGCCACAGGCAACCAGCGCCGGCAGAAAATTGCGCAGCAACAACGTGCCGAGGCTATCGTGGTCGGCCCGGGAGAGCAGGGTGACCTCGCTGTCCTGGGACAGGTACCAGAGCAGCCAGGCGTTGTCGTAACTGGCAACTTCATCGTTCTGCCAGATGCCGTCGTCCGAGAGGACGGTGATCAGGCCTTCACCGTGGTAAAGCTGGAGCAGGTGCGTGGCACCGGAACTGTTGGCCCAGGTGTGGGCGCGGTTTTGCGCATCGTAGAGGTGATAGTCGGTATCGAAGTTGAAATAGGCCGGGGCCTGTTCGTTTTCCAAATAAATCTTGGTCAGTTCGGGATAGGCATCCTCCTCGTCCTCGCCCGCTTCACTGGTGTCCGCGTGGCCTTTTGCCGGCGCCTGCGTGGATTTGCCCTTGCCCGCTGGCCGGGCATTGTCGAGCGGCGCGGTGTCGCTGCCCGCTGCTGTTTCTTCTGCCTCGTCGGCGATTTCGGCGCTCGCCGCTTCTTCGTTGCCTTGTGACTCGTCCAGTTCGCTGCTCAGCTGCCGTCGAATCCCCAGGCTGTCGAGCAGGGGGTCGCCGCTTTTACCTGTTTCGTCGTCCCACTGGTGTGCGGCGACGAACAGCAGGTGGCCGCCTTTTTCCGCCCATAGCAGTAGCCGTTCCGCCTGGCGCGGCGTCAGGCGATGTCGGTCGCCGAGCAGCATCAGGGTCTGGCCCTTGGATGGCAGCTTGCTCAGTGCGGCAAAATTGTCCGCGCGTTTGACCACCCGCCCCTGTCCGCGCAAGAAATGCTCGGCAGCCAGGTAAGGGTTGGCCGCGACCTCGGGCGAGGGACCGTGTTCAAGGGTGGTTTCATAGGGCACGGCCGTGTGCATCAGGTAGGTACCCAGTAGGCCCAGCAGCAGCGCCAGTCCTGCGCCCAGTGCCCAACTGCCTGGGCGGCTCATGGCGTGGCTCCTTGTGCGAGCAGCCGGCGCCAGCCTTCGCACAGCCCCCGCTTCAGGGCGCTGGGCGGCACGCTGTGACCGTAGGCGAGGTTTTGCCAATGGCGGGTCAAGACCTGGGCAAAGCGGCTGAGCTCAGGCTGTTCCAACCGGTGCAGCAGATCCAGCACTTCGCTTTCGGTGTGCGCGGCTTTCAAGGGCAGGCGCCAGTGGTGCAACAGTTGGCTGAGCAGGGCGCGATAGAGCAAGCCCAGTGCCTCGCGGGGATGATCTTCCCATAGCCGTTCGGCTTCGCTGGCAACATCGTCGGGCAGGCTTTCGGGTGCCACTTCCAGGCCGAACAATGTCTGCGGCGCGCTGCGCTGCCGTCGTTTTGGCAAGCCGACACGGCCGGCAAATGCGCTAAGCCAGTCGCGGTAGCGCCAGACGAGCAGCACCAATAGGCTGGCCAATAGCGCCCAAAGAATGGTTTCGGCCACCAGGGGGACAGCTTCTGCGGGCTTGGCCGGGTCGCGTGGGCGATCGCCTTTGAATATCGATTCGAGCAACTTGACCAGCTTGTCAAAGAAGCCCTTGTTGTCGTCGGCCGGTTCTTCCTCGCCGAAACGCCAGCGGGTGACGGTTTCACGGTTCTCGAACGGCGCCTGGTCGAGCACTTGGCTGATTTTCTGCCGGGCGGCGGCACTGCTCAGCGGCTGCTGGGTCAGGCGATCGGCGTCGGGGCCGTGAGGGTCGACTATGGGCAGCGGGCAACTGCTGGCTTCGCCAGCTGCCCAGACGATGTCGGCGGGGGGTAACAGGAACAGGGCGAAGCCAAGGAGCAGCGCATAGGCGACGCCGGACAGGCGCTGACGCAGGTGACGGAACACCAGTTCGATATCCCATGCCTCCAGCAAGGTGCGGCGGTTCAGATACAGGGTAAAGCCGCACGCCACATACACGGGCTCCCAGACGATCAGTACCAGGACGTAGAACAGGTTGGACAGGTGCTCCAGCCACAACCAGTCTCCGGAGGCGGCTTCGGCCAAGCTTTTCCAATCCCAGTCCAATTCAATCTGGTGCGGGATCATAAAGTAGAAAAACAGGATAAGGCCGATATACAACGTGCCTTCCAGGTGCATGCCAACGATAGTCAGCCAGCTGGCGCCGCCGACATCCTGTTGCCCCAGCACCACCAGGCGACGCGTGCGGGCCGCACCGTTGAGACCTTCGAGCTGCATGACCGGCATATCGAAACTGCGTGTCAGGCTCAGGCGACGCCAAGTCAGACTGGCCAGCACTTGCGGACGCAACAGTCGTGGCAGGGCCTTCAAGGCTTGCTTGAGACTGGGCACGTCGCCGAACAGGGCGCGTGAGAGGATATACAGTGGAAGCCGCTCATACAGGGGCTTCATCAGCCAGAAGGCGAAGATCGCCCAGGCCGGGTAACGCCACAGCAGCAGGCTGAGCAGGGTGAACACCGGCAGGGTCAACAGGGCCCAACTGGCCATTAATATGCCGGCGTGTCGGCGTGCCAGCAGGATCCCCAGGTCCATGGCTTCCCAGCGGTTGCGTGGGCGGATGGCGACGCTGGCGTCAGTCAGGCGCATGCTGAGCTCGTCCGGCAAACCCCAGATACGCGCCGACCAGCAGCCACAGCGCAGCGCCCACTCCGTACTTGACCATGGGCGTGGTGTAGGTCATGGACGACCAATAGGCTTCGATAAAGGCGGCGATCAACAGAAACAGTATTACCCCAGCCACCAGTTGCACACTGCGCCCTGCTGCCACCCGCAGCGCCTCGGCGCGTGGCTGTCGCCCAGGCGCAAGCAGTGCCCAGCCGAGTTTCAGGCCAGCGGCGCCGGCCAGCGCGATCGCCGTCAGCTCGAAGGCGCCATGGCCGATGACAAAGGACCAAAAAGTTTCGCTGAAGCCAATCTGCGTCAGGTGGCCCGCGACGGCGCCGATCGTCAGGCCGTTGGACAGCAGGAAAAACAGGCTGCCCAACCCGAACAGCAAACCGCTGGCGAAGGTTTGAAAGCCGACGCTGATATTGTTCATGATGTAGAAGCCGAACATCATCCAGTCTTCGCCCGAGCCGCGCTCGGCGAAGCGTCCGATCCGACGCGCAGCAGGGTCATACATGGCTTCCATCTTGTTCACTTCAGCCGGTGCCATCAGGCTATAAATCAGGTCGGGGAAGAGATAGACCAGCAGCGCCATACCGAACAGGCTGCCAAAGAACAGCAGGCTGGCGGTTGCCACCGCGGGCCACTCGGCCCGCACCAGGCGGGGGAAGCCGGCGAGGACAAAGCCGATGATTTGTGCGCCCAGGCGGCTGTTGTGGCGATAAAACTGCTGATGGCCGCGCATTGCCAGTTGTTGCAGCAGATCAATCAGGTGGCTGCTGTAACCCCGTTCCTGGGCCAGGGCCAGGTGCTGGCAGAGGCGTCGATAGGCCGGCGCGAAACCCACCATGTGCTTGCTGTCGGCCTTGCCTCGTTCCAGCGCAACGAGCATCTGGTCGAATCCTTGCCAGTCGGCCTGGTAGCGGCTTTCGAATAGGCTCTGTTTCATACGTGCCCCAGCAAGCCGCGGGCGATGCCGTTGAGGCGTGCTTCGGCCTCGTCGACCCCGACCTGCAGGGGCTCGGCCAGAATGGCCGCCACTTCCGTGCGGCGCGCGCTGGAAAGGCCGGCTTGCCGTTCGGCAAAGCCCAGTAGGGCCCGCTGCTCGATCAAGGTCAGGGGAAATGGCGCCCGTTGCGCCGGCGCCTCGGGCAACTGCGGACGAACCGAGGGTAGGTCGCGGTACACCACCAGGGTGCCAGCGGCAATGTCGCCCAGGCGTTTGAACGTTGGATGGTTCAGGCAGCTGAGCGCGCCCAAGGTGTAGCCAAACGGCAGCAGGTCGACTACTCGCAGCAGGTTACGGGTCAGCGAGGCCCCCCAGCCGATCGGGGTGCCGTCATCATGGACGACGCGCAGTTTCATCAGCTGCTTACCCGGCGAACGGCCCTGATTCAGCACTTCGAACAGCACCATGTACCACCAGGTGACCAAAAACAGCAGTAGCGTGCCCAGCCCCATACCAAATTGCCCGAGCATGCCCAGCAGAATAAACATCACCAGCAGCGTCACACCGCGAAAAACCAGGTCGATGGCGAACGCCAGGGCGCGCGGCACCAGGCCCGCGGGGCGCAGAGTGAGGTCGACCCCTTCCGGGGTTTCCAGGTGAAAGCGTGTGTCCAGCAACGGGGAGGCAGCTGAATCGGATAGGGGGCTGACGGCAGCGGAACGCGAAAGCATTGGCGGACTGTATGGATTAAAGCCCGATGCTAGCCAGCGGCAGGCAAGGAAGCAAGGATCAGCGTCCGCGGCCGTGCACCAGCCCCGCTATTTTGTTCCCTCGAGGTTGCGTGAGTCGCTTAGAAATGACTGCCGCTACCTTGTCTCGGACGGCGGAGCCGGGGGGGGGCTGTCCCCGCGGGCAGTCCCGACGAGTGGGGGGCAGTGTTAGACTGGGTCGATATTTATTGTCAGGAGTCGTCCATGGCCTCCAGCATCTTTTGGTACGACTACGAAACTACCGGAATCAATCCGCGCAACGACCGCCCGTTGCAGGTGGCGGGTATACGCACCGATGAGGGGTTGAATGAGATAGGCGAGCCGCTCAATCTCTATTGCCGGCCCAGCGATGACATTCTTCCGCATCCAATGGCGTGCCTGATCACCGGCATCACGCCGCGGCGTTTACTTGAACAGGGTATAGGCGAGGCGCAGTTTATGACCCGCCTGCATGCCGAGTTCGCTCTGCCGGGAACCTGCAGTGCGGGCTACAACAGCTTGCGGTTTGACGATGAGGTGACAAGGTACAGCCTCTATCGTAATTTTTTCGACCCTTATGCCCGCGAATGGCAGGGGGGTAACAGTCGTTGGGATCTTATCGACGTGTTGCGTACGGCTTACGCCTTGCGTCCAGAGGGCATTGTGTGGCCACAGGTTGATGGGCGACTCAGCCTGAAGTTGGAGGGGCTGACCGCGGCCAATGGGATTGCCCATGGGCAAGCGCATGACGCCCTTTTCGATGTGCGTGCCACCATTGCATTGGCGCGCTTGGTGCGCGACCAACAGCCTAAGCTCTTCGAACACCTTTATCGGCTGCGCAGCAAATCCCGGGTGCTCGACGAAATTCGCTTACTGCAACCCGTGGTGCATGTATCGGGGCGCTATTCAGCCGCGCGTTCGTTCCTGTCGGTGGTACTGCCGCTCGCGTGGCACCCGCGTAACCGCAATGCCCTGATTGTTTGCGATTTGCAAGCCGACCCAGCGGACTGGCTGGGGGTGGAGGTCGAAGAGTTGCGGCGACGGCTTTATCTCCCGCGCGATCAATTGCAGGCGGGGGAGCGGCCAGTACCGCTGAAGTTGCTCCACGTCAATCGATGCCCGGTTGTGTTGCCGTTGAAGATATTAAGGGTGCAGGACCAGCAGCGTCTGAATATTGACCTGAACAATTGCACGCGCAGGGCCGAGCGCATCGTGCAGGAGCAGACAGGGTGGCGGGATACTCTGCCCGGTTTATACAGCGAGGGGGATTTTGTGCCAAGCGAGGACCCTGAGCAATGTCTGTATGACGGTTTTCTGGGGGATCGGGATCGGCGTCTCTGCGACCAGGTGCGTTGCGTTGAACCCCAGCGTTTGGCTCAGGAAGAATGGCCTTTTGACGATCCTCGTCTCCCGGAATTGTTCTTCCGCTATCGGGCGCGCAACTTTCCGGAAACCCTCAGCGCTGCGGAGGCACAGCAGTGGCATGAGTTCTGCCGACGGCGCTTGAGCGCATCGGAGTACGGGGCTCCCAATACGCTGGCTGGGTTCGAGGCGGAGCTGCAGCACATGCTCGATAGCGCTGATGGTGGCGCGCCGTCTGTGCTGTTGGCATGGCGCGAGTATGGGCAACACTTAAGGTTGCGCTATTCGCTGTAATAACCTGGTGTGCTTTCAGCCAGGAAAATTCCCATAAAAAACGCCAGCAAAGCTGGCGTTTTGAGGGGGATGTCGATTGAATCAGTCGAGCAGGGTCGCCCAACCTTCAACTGCGTCTGAGCCCCACTTGGCTTTCCATTCTTTCAGGGTCTTGTGATTGCCACCTTTGGTTTCGATGACTTCTCCGGTGTTGGGGTTTTTGTATTGTTTGACTTTGCGCGCGCGCTTGGTGCCCGTGGTTTTGCTGGGGCGCAGACCCTTGCCGCCCTTAGTGTCGGGATCCAACATGGCGACGATGTCGCGCAAGGACTTCTGGTATTCGCCCATCAGGGTGCGCAGCTTGCCTTCGAACTCCAGCTCTTTTTTCAGCTTGTCGTCTTGCGACAGGTTCTGCAGGCGCTCTTGCAGTTCCTTGATGGCTTCTTCGGTGGCGCGGTATTCATTGATCAACGACATGTGCTGTACCTTGAGAGTTTGGATGGGGGCTAAGTGTTGACAATAATAGTCAGGCGCTTTGGGCAAGTAAACATGTTTGAAGGAATTTGTCGCATTTGAATGCAATAGCTCGGTGCTGTCATTTTGCAGCGGACGTGTAGAAAAGCGCTCAACTAATCAGCGGGTCGCTACGCAATCCTGCCGAAACCGCAGAGGGGCGGGAGGCCTGCTTATTAAATTCAAGTCCTAATTCATGCCAGGAACTTCTCGGTGGTTGGCCTGGCCGGCGTGCTGCCCTGGGTTGCCGCGCCGGTTGCGGGATGGCGGAGGACTGCTGAAGTTTTGTCCGGCAATCGTTAGAATGCGCGCTTTGCGTATAGTGGGAGTGTTTCATGCGTACTTTTCGCCTGGTAATTGCTTGCCCGGATCGTGTCGGGATCGTCGCCAAGGTCAGTAGTTTCCTCGCCGGTCATAATGGCTGGATTACCGAAGCGAGCCATCACTCGGATAATCAAAGTGGCTGGTTTTTTATGCGTCATGAAATTCGCGCGGATTCCCTGCCCTTCGATCTCGCCGCTTTTCGTCAGGCTTTTGCGCCCATTGCGCAGGAGTTTTCCATGGAATGGCGCATTACCGATTCGGCGCAGAAAAAGCGCGTCGTGCTGATGGCCAGTCGAGAGTCACATTGCTTGGCTGATTTACTGCATCGCTGGCACAGCAACGAGTTGGAGTGCGAGATCCCCTGTGTGATCTCCAACCATGACGACCTGCGCAGCATGGTCGAATGGCACGGGATTCCCTATCACTGGGTTCCGGTCGATCCGCGGGACAAGGAAGGGGCCTTTAGCGAGGTCTCACGCCTGGTTCGCGAGTACCGTGCGGATGCGTTGGTTCTGGCGCGTTACATGCAGATCCTCCCCGCCGACTTGTGCCGCGAGTTCGCTCAACGGGTCATCAACATCCACCATAGCTTTTTGCCTTCATTCGTGGGGGCCAAGCCCTACCATCAGGCGTCCCTGCGCGGGGTGAAGCTGATTGGTGCGACCTCGCACTATGTGACCGAGGAACTCGACGCCGGTCCGATCATTGAGCAGGATGTGGTGCGCATCACTCACCGCGAGACCACGGAAGAAATGGTTCGCTTGGGTAAGGATGTGGAAAAAATGGTGCTGGCCCGCGGGTTGCGGTTTCATCTGGAAGACCGGGTTTTGGTGCATGACAACAAGACCGTGGTCTTTGACTGAGTTGCCGTGGCCCCCGCTCTTTGGAGCGACAAGGTCGTCGCCTTGCGCCCAGAGGGCGCAGAGTGCTGTATAACGAGGGCTGGGTGGTGCGGTGCTGCTCGACCCGTTCTCTGCGCTGCCCACCGTTAGCGCGCGCCCTGGGGGGCTGCCATGAATGATCCATTGGAACGCGCCACCTCCAGTGCCCCGCCGACCCTCGGGGAAGGCTGTGTCAGGCGCTATGATCCTGCGGCGCTGGATGATGAGTCGGGCAGTGAATTTGCTGAAGCCGCGGCGCTGTGGCAACGCCTGCATGGGCCGCCGGGCGCGACCGATGAGCGCGCCGACCCGGCGGCCGCGCCGGGATCGCAGAGCCAGGCGGGGCGGGGCATCGATTAGATCCGGAAACTGTCGACCAGATGTTTCAGGCGCGATGCCTGTTGTTCCAGGTCGCCACAGGCGCGTAAGGTCGCCTGCAGGTTTTCCACGCCCTCCTGGTTGAGTGTGTTGATCTCGGTGATGTCCATATTGAGCGACTCGATCACCGAGGTTTGCTCTTCGGTAGCGGTGGCCACTGACTGGTTCATGCCGTCGATTTCGCCAATTCGCTGCGTCACGCTGCCCAGGCGCTCGCCGGCCTGGTTGGCTATTTCTACGCTTTCTTCACTGTAGCGCTGGCTTTCGGTCATGGTGGTCACCGACTCCCGGGAGCCGACCTGCAGCTCTTCGATCATTTTCTGGATTTCCTGGGCGGATTCCTGGGTGCGATGGGCGAGGTTGCGTACCTCGTCGGCCACTACGGCAAAGCCGCGTCCCGCTTCCCCTGCACGTGCCGCCTCGATCGCCGCATTGAGTGCCAGCAGGTTGGTTTGCTGCGAAATGCTCTTGATCACTTCGAGGATCTGCCCGATATCCACGGTCTTGCCGTTGAGGGTTTCGATGTTGCTGCAGGAGGCGCGGATCTTGCCGGACAGGTCGTTCATCGCCTGAATGGTCTTCTGCACCACCTGGCGCCCGTCCTCGGCTTGATGCCGGGCGTCGGACGCCTGATTGGACGCCTGTGCGGCGTTGCGCGCGATTTCCTGGGCGGCGGCGCCCAGTTCGTTGATGGCCGCCGCCACGCTATTGGTGCGGCTGGCCTGTTCATCGGAATTGATCATCGACGAGTTCGAGGCGTTGACCACCAGCTTGGCCACTTCATTGACGTGTGCGGTGGCCGAGGAGACCTCGCGAATGGAGGCATGGATGCGCTCGACGAACTGGTTGAAGGCGGCCGCCAAGGCACCGAATTCGTCCTGGGATTGGATGGCCAGGCGTTTGGTCAAGTCGCCCTCACCTTGGGCGATGTCCTGCATGGCTTTGCCCATCACATGCAGGGGCTGCATCAATACGCGGATCAACATGCTCAGCAGCAGGATGATCAGCACCACGGCAATCAGGGTGGCGACGGCAGCCGAGGTGCGGAACTCGCTGAGCATGGAATAGGCCTTGGCCTTGTCGATGCTCAGGCCCACGTGCCAGGTCACCGAAGGCAAGCCTTTGACCGGGCTGAAGGTGAGGATACGGGTAGCACCATCCTGTTCGACTTCGCTGATCTCGCTGCTGATCCGCGGCGTCTGGGCGGGGAAGACATCCTGCAGGTTTTTCATCACCAGGCTCTTGTCCGGGTGCACCAGGATGGTTCCATCGGCGCTCACCAGAAAGGCGTAGCCGATACCGTCGAAGTCCAGGGCGTTGATGATCTGCACCAGCGTCTGCAGGCTGAGGTCTCCGCCGACCACGCCCGCGGCGTTTGCCGGGGTGGCGATGGTGATGATCAGCTCGCTGGTCGCCGCGTCGATGTAGGGTTCGGTGAGGGTCGTGCCGCCGGCACTGATGGCATCCTTGTACCAGGGGCGGGTGCGCGGGTCGTAACCGGCCGGCATGGCGCTTTCCGGGCGCATGGTGAACCCACCGTCGGCCTTGCCGAGGTAGGTAAAGGCAAAGGTCGTGGTCAGCGCGCGCTGTTGCAGCAGATTCACCAGGGCGTCATCGGCCGGGTTGTTGGCCACCGATTGGGCGGCGCTTTCCACCAGCAGGATGCGCCCCGACAGCCAGTTCTGGATATTGCTGGCGGTGACGTTGCCCATCTCCTGCAGGTAACTTTCCAGATCGTCGCGAATGGCGTTACGTTGCAGGTAATCGTTGTAGAGGGTGAACAGCGAGAACGCGGCAATCACCACGAGGGAGGCGGCGAGCAGAATCTTGTGGCTGAACTTCAAGTTTTTCGTCATGGTTTGCTGCATCCGTTGAGGTTCGATAGGCGTCTGGCCCGCTGAGCTGAGCTGCGCTGATCTGGAGATCGGGCGATGTTCTGTGTGTCGGCACCGTTGCCATAAAGCTTTAACCCAGGAGCACGTGAAATGTCGTTGATCCCTCAGTTGCTGCTCGGCGCTGATCCGCTCGGCCAGCCGATCGCGCAAACCCTGCGTCTGGCCAATCGGCATGGTTTGATCGCCGGGGCCACCGGAACCGGTAAGACGGTGACGCTGCAGCGTCTGGCCGAAGCGTTCAGCGATGCCGGCGTCGCGGTGTTTGCCGCCGACATCAAGGGTGACCTCTGCGGTCTGGGCGCTGCAGGCGCGCCCCAGGGCAAGGTGGCTGAGCGCATCGCCAGCATGCCCTGGTTGACCCATAGCCCCCAGGCTTACCCGGTCACGCTCTGGGATGTACAGGGTGTCAGCGGTCATCCGCTGCGCACCACCCTGAGTGAAATGGGGCCGCTGCTGCTGGGCAATTTGCTGGAGCTCACCGATAGCCAGCAGGCGGCGCTGTACGCCGCGTTTCAGGTGGCTGATCGCGAAGGTTTGCTGCTCCTGGACCTGAAGGACCTCAAGGCCCTGCTGATTCATCTGAAGGACCATGCCGAGCTGCTTGGCGACGACCAGGCATTGTTCACTCAACCTTCCAGCCAGGCATTGTTGCGACGCCTGTCGACGCTTGAGCAGCAGGGCGCTGAGGCGCTCTTCGGCGAGCCGGCGCTGCGCCTGGAGGATATCCTGCGCCCGGAAGCCGACGGGCGCGGGCGTATTCACCTGCTCGATGCCAGTCGCCTGGTGCATCAGGCGCCGAAGGTCTATGCGACCTTCTTGCTGTGGTTGCTGGCGGAATTGTTCGAGCAATTGCCTGAGCGCGGTGATGCGGACAAACCCTTACTGGCCTTGTTTTTCGACGAGGCGCATCTGCTCTTCGCCGATACGCCCAAGGCGTTGCAAGAGCGCCTTGAGCAAGTGGTGCGACTGATTCGCTCTAAGGGGGTGGGGGTGTACTTCGTCACGCAGTCGCCGACTGACCTGCCGGACGAGGTGTTGGCGCAATTGGGGTTGCGGATTCAGCATGGCCTGCGGGCGTTCACCGCCCGTGAACAAAAATCGTTGCGCGCGGTGGCCGAGGGATTTCGTCCCAACCCGTCCATCAATTGCCTGCAAGTCCTTACCGAGCTGGGAACGGGGGAGGCCTTGGTCGGTGCTTTGGAGGATAAGGGTACGCCGGCCATGGTCCAGCGCGTGGCGATCGCGCCACCCCAGTCGCGGATAGGGCCGTTGAGCGAGGCTGAGCGAGCCCAGTTGATTCGACAATCCCCTCAGGCCGGGCGCTACGACAAAGCCATTGACCGGCAATCCGCTTACGAGATGCTCAATGCGCGGCAGGCCGAGGCCCTGCCTGACGAGGGCGTAAAAGCGCCCCCGGCCGCGACAAAACCGGAGCCTGGGTTGGGCGAGCAGGCCGGTGATTATCTCGGCGACCTGGCCGGTCAATTGATGAAGACGGCCGTACGCCAGGCCGCCAACCAGCTCGGGCGGCAACTGGTGCGCGGCTTGCTGGGGTCGCTGCTGGGTGGCAAGCGGCGCTAATTCGGCAGCTCAGTCGTCAGCCGGGTCGGGCTTGCTCGCCTGTTCTTTTTCAATTTGCTGCAGCTCCCTCTCGAACGCCTGGTCGAGGGGGCTGGCTTTTTTGCGCCAGGGTTTGCGTTCAGGTTCCGGTTGAGCGGCGTAGGTGATGATCTCCCCGCCGTTGACTTCCGTGTAACGCTGCGCCTGGCGCTCGAGTTCGGCGCGCAGTTCGTCTTTGGTCACGTTGTTTACCCAAGTCAGTGGGTTTTTGGCCACACGCAAAGTCATGGACCTTGCTGTAACGGTAGCCAAGAAAAGAGCCGGCTGGGCGGCTCTCGTGCAAAACTGGAGCGGGCGAAGGGAATCGAACCCTCGTCATGAGCTTGGGAAGCTCAGGTAATGCCATTATACGACGCCCGCTTGAGCGGCTGTCTTTGTACCAGAAGTGGCGCGCAAGGTGAAGCCCGGCGTGTGATTTTACTGATTTTTCAACTCGTTAAAGGCTAAGGGCCGGGGGCGTCAGCCTCGCGTGGGGTCTTCCGGCAAGCTCTCCAGTTGCGGTTGGCGAAGGGGCAGCCAGATCCGAAAGCGGGTGCCCTGGTCGAGTTGGCTGAATACCTCGATACGGCCATGGTGTTTTTGCACGATGTTGTACGACAGCGACAACCCCAAGCCGGTGCCTTTGCCCACCGGTTTGGTGGTGAAAAAAGGTTCGAAGATCCGGTTGAGCAGGCGCGGCTCGATACCGCGACCGCTGTCCTCGACCTCCAGCCAGACCTGTTGATCGAGCAGTCCGGTGCGAATGGTGATGCGGCCAAAGCGTTCGATGGCATGCGCGGCGTTGACCAGCAGGTTCATCACCACTTGGTTGATCTGCGAAGCGATGCACTCCACTTCGGGGAGCGCGACGTACTCCTTGATGATCTCGGCTTTGTACTTGAGCTCGTTGGCAACCACGTTGAGCGTGGTCTCTATGCCGCGGTGCAGGTCTGCCAAGGCAAACTCATCGGCATCCCTGTGGGAAAAATCCTTGAGGGAGGTGATGATTTTGCGCACGCGCTGGATGCCATCTTCAGACTCGCCGAGCAGGGCCTGGATATCGCCACGCATGTAGTCGTATTCGAGGTCCTGCTTGAGTTGACGCAGTTCGTCCAGGCTGCTGGTGCTGTCCAGACCGTCGATAATCTGCAGCATTTGGTGCACGTACTCGCCCAGGGTGCGCAGATTGGACGAAACGAAGCCGATCGGATTGTTGATTTCATGGGCGACGCCGGCTGCCAGTTGGCCGATGGCGGCCATCTTTTCAGACTGCAGCAACTGATTGTTGGCCTGTTCCAGCTTGTCGATAAGCAGGCTCTGTTCGATTTGTTTGCCAGCCAGCGCGCGCAGCGCGGCCTGCAAGTAGGGAGCACTGTCGACCGATGAACTGTCCAGCAGGGCCAGGCAGTAATGCAACTGGTTCTGGCGATCGGCGAAGGCGAATAACAGGGTGCTTTGCAGCCTGCGCAGTTGGCCTTGCGGAGGGGTCAGCTGGAGCAGGCAAGGCGCTTCGCGCCAGAGCGAAAACACCGGTTGTTGCGCGCTTTGCTGTTGCGCCAACAGCTGTTGCAAGCGAGCGCTGTCCGCGTCGGCGAAGACTTTGGTCAGTGGCTCGCCGAGCGCCTTGGCCAATGGGCAGTCGGTGCGTTGGCCAATAAAGGTGTTCCAGTATTCGATCCGTAGCCCAGGGTCGAACACCAGAATACCAACCGGCATATGCTCCAGCGCCAAGGCATTGAGTGGGTCCTGGGGTTGCACGTGAAGCGCTCCCTGTGAGCTTCCCTGGGGCGCCAACAGGCGGCCTTCCAGCATTGGGGGCAGCATAGTTCAGAACGCGCTACGGGCTTGAAGGTTTTGTCATCCTTGACCCTGGCAGGCCGAGTGCTGGCGCCAATGAACGGCCATCGGCCGCCTGGATTCATGGCGCCGCTCGTGTAACCTACAGATCCTCGTCAGTCAGGCATGGAGTGCGCGCATGCAGCGGTTCATCGGGTTGTGTTGGGCGGTTTGCTGGGTCGGCGCGGTGGGCGCGGCGCAAGCGGTGACGGCCGCTGATCCGCTGACGTCCCCGTCTCCTCCGGCAGAGGGCGTCGGAGCCGGCACCGCTGCCGAGGCACGAGGGGTCTTGCGCGCGCGCGACCAGGCGCTGCTGTCGAGCGAACTGGCCGGGCGCATCCTCGAACTACCCTTTCGCGAGGGCGAGCGGTTCAGCCAGGGGGCGATGCTGGTGCGCTTTGACTGCAGCGCCTATCAGGCACAGTTGAATGCCGCCCAGGCCGCCGGGCGTGCTGCCCGTGAAGAACTGGCGCACAAAAAGCAACTGGCTGCCCTGAATTCGGTTGGGCGCTTTGAGGTGTCGCTGGCCGAGGCGCGGCAGGCCCAGGCCCAGGCCGAGGCGCAGGTCTATCAGGTGCAGGTCAAACGCTGCAACATCGTCGCCCCCTTCGATGGCCAGGTGGTGCAGCGCCGCGCGCAGCCCCACGAAAGCGTTGCCGCGGGTACGCCGTTGTTGGAGGTGGTCGACAACCGCAGCCTGGAAATCCATCTGCTGGTGCCGTCCAGTTGGCTGGGTAAACTGGTGCCAGGTCAGGCATTCAGCTTCACCCCTGACGAGACGGGCCAACCGCTGGCCGCCAGTATCAAACGCCTGGGCGCGCGCATCGATGAGGGTAGCCAGACGCTGCTGCTGATTGGCGAGCTGAATCAGCCCGTCACCGGTTTGCTCACCGGCATGAGTGGCAGTGCGCACTTTGCGGATGCGCCATGAACGCCCCGGTGGCTTCCGCGGCTGAGCGTTTATTCGCCCATTTCCTGACACTGGAGCGCCAGGCGCGTGCGGCGGCCGACAGTGACAGCCTGGCCTATTGTCTGGTCAATGATGGTCAGGGACTGTTCGGTTTTCGCCATGCCGCGTTGCTGATTGGTGGTCGGGTACGGGCGTTGACGGGCGTCAGTCAGGTCGAGCCCCATGCGCCGTTCGTGGCCTTTGTCGAGCGCGCCTGCGGCCAGCTGCTCAAGCAACAGCGCCTGGCCGAGCCAGGCGTGGTCGAGTTGCACCATTTGGATGCCGCCGCCCTGGCCGAGGCGCAGGCGCTGTCGGCGGTGGAGGTCTACTGGCTGCCGCTGCGCGAGCGCGGCGGCGCGCCTTTTGGCGGCCTCTGGCTGGCCCGCGAGCAACCTTGGAGCGGCGCCGAGCAGGCCTTGCTGGAGCAGTTGGGCGACAGCTACGCGCACGCCTGGCTGGCCTTGCAGCCGGCTCGTCGCTGGCGTGGACGCTGGCCGCGCAAGCGGTTGCTGGCGGCCGTCCTGGGGGCGCTGCTGGTGTTGTTGATACCGGTACGCCAATCGGTGTTGGCGCCGGCTGAGGTGGTGCCGTTGGGCGGACAGGTGGTGGCGGCGCCGCTGGATGGGGTCATCAGCGAGTTCCTGGTCGAACCTAACGCGCCGGTCAAGCCGGGTGATCTGCTGTTGCGCTTCGACGCCACCAGCCTCAGGGCCCAGGCCGACGTGGCTGAGCGTACCCTGGCGGTCGCGGAGGCCGAGCATCGCGGCTCCGCGCAACGCGCCTTTGCCGACGCCGAGTCCGGCGCCCGCCTGGACCTGCTGGCCGCGCGGGTCGAGCAGAAGCGTGCCGAGCGTGATTACGCCCGCGACTTGCTGGCGCGCAGCGAAGTACGGGCCGAGCGCGAAGGCATTGCGGTGTTCGCCGATGCGGAGCGCTGGCGCGGCAAGCCGGTGCGCACTGGCGAGCGGCTGATGGTGATTGCCGATCCGCAGCAAGGCAAAGTGCGCATCGAGCTGGCGGTCGGTGATGCGATCGAGCTGCAACCCGCGGCGCCCGTCGCGGTGTTCCTCGACAGCGACCCGTTGCACCGCCACCCGGCGCGGTTGGCGCGCGCCGCCTACGAAGCCCAGTTGACCGACGGCGGGCACCTGGCGTACCGGCTGGACGCTCGCTTTGACGATGCGGTGCCGCGCATCGGCCTGCGTGGCACCGCCAAGCTGTACGGTGAGCGGGTACCACTGGCGCTCTACCTGCTGCGCCGACCACTGGCTGCATTACGTCAGGCCGTGGGGCTCTGATGCGCCTGCCTGAGCTGCGTGCGGATCTGCAGTTGTCGCCGGCGGCGACAAATGTCAACGGCGCGCCCCAATGGACGTTGGCCGATCCCCTGCGCGGACGGTATTTCAAGCTCGGTGGCGCGGCCATTCGCCTGCTGCGCCACTGGGCCCTCGGTGAGCCGCAGCAGGTGCTGGCGGCCGCCAACCGCGAACCGGGCGACCCCGTGGTTGGTGAAGACCTGGAAACGCTGCTGCGCTTTTTGCGCGGTCACGACCTAGTCGCCGGCCTGGACGCCGAACAACGCGCCAGCTATGCCTCGAAGGCCGCCGCCCAGCGCCAGAGCCTGTGGACCCAGGTGCTGCATCAATACCTGTTCTTTCGCATTCCCCTATGGCGTCCCGATCCGTTTCTCAACCGCACTTGGCCCTGGCTACGGCGCCATGGTGGCGCCCTGCTGCGGGTGGGCTTGCCGCTGACCCTCGCCCTCGGTCTGTTTCTGGTCGCCCGTGATTGGCAGCGCTTCGTCGAAACTTTTCCGCATCTGTTCAGCCTGGGCGGTGCCCTGGCGTTTGGCATCGCCCTGACGTTCGCCAAGCTCTGCCACGAGTTCGGCCACGCCTATATGGCCAAACGCGCGGGTTGCCGGGTGCAGAGCATGGGATTGGCCTTTATGGTGTTGTTTCCGCTGTTCTACACCGATGTCAGCGATGCCTGGCGGGTGAATGATCGCCGCTCGCGGCTGCTGATCGGCGCCGGAGGCATCCTCGCCGAGCTGTTGTTGGCCTGTGTCGCCCTGCTGGCTTGGTCGCTGCTGCCGGATGGGCCCTGGCGCACGGCGGCCTTTATGTTGGCCAGCGCCACCTGGATCACCACCCTGTTGATCAACCTCAACCCGTTTCTGCGCTTCGATGGTTATTTTCTGCTCAGCGACCTGTGGGGGGTGGACAACCTGCAGGGGCGGGCCTTCGCCTTGTGCCGCTGGCGCCTGCGCGAGGCCTTGTTCGACTACGGCGAACCGGCCCCCGAATCGCTGCCGCCCAGGCTGCAGCGGCGACTGCTGCTCTGGGGTTACAGCGCCTGGCTCTGGCGCGCGGTGCTGTTTTTCGGCATCGCCCTGGCGGTCTACCTGATGTTCTTCAAGCTGCTGGGCATTTTCCTGATGGTGGTTGAATTGGCTTGGTTTATCGCGCTGCCGGTGCTGCGTGAACTGGGAGAGTGGTGGCAGCGCCGCTCCCAGGTGCAGCCGTTGCGCCTGCTGCTTGGGCTGGCCCTGATGACGCTGCCGCTGGCCGTGCTGGTGTTGCCCTGGCGCGGCGCCGTGCAACTGCCGGCCTTGCTCGAGGCGACACGGGTCGCGGCCTTGCACGCGCCGGTGGCGGCGCGGCTGAAGCAGCTGCGGGTGACCGAGGGGCAGGCGGTCGAGGCCGGTCAGGTGCTGCTGGAGCTGGAGTCGCCGGACCTGGAGTACCGCCAAGTGATCGCCCGCCAGGAGGTGGAGATCCTGCAGCTGCAATTGCGCCGTCAGGCCGGCCGCAGCGAGACCGCCGCGGACGCGGGCATCCTCGAGCAGCGCCTGGCCCAGGCGCTGGCCGAATACCGTGGGCTGGCCGCCCAGCGCGAGCGCCTGCTGGTGCGGGCGCCCTACGCCGGGGTGGTGCGGGATCTGCCCGACGAGCTGCACGCCGGCCGCTGGCTGGCCATGGAGCTGGTACTGGCACGGGTGGTCGCCGGTGGAGTGCGGCTGCGCGGTTACCTGCGTGAAAGTGACTTGTGGCGGGTCGAGGCGGGGGCGGCCGGCTACTTTATCGCCGACGATCCCGCCCGGGAGCGCCTGGCCGTGCACCTGCAAAACATTGCCGCCACCGGTGCAACCTATCTGGAGCATGAAGCATTGGCCTCCGACCGTGGCGGGCCACTGGCGGTTCGCCGGGATGAGGAACAGCGTGCCCGACCGTTGCAGGCGCAGTACGCCGTCCAGCTGAGTGTCGATACGCCTTCGGCGGTTCTGCAGCCCCTGCGCGGGGTAGTCGAGGTGCACGGGCGGCGCGAGTCGATTCTGCTTGCCGTCTGGCGGCGCCTGGCGGCGCTGGGGGTACGTGAGAGCGGGTTTTGAACGGGGCCTGCAGGGCGCAGGGATGACGTGATAGTCGTGGCCTTCTGCTCTCCGCCAGGGCCGAAGTGCTACGCGGTCCGGAGCCGGCCAGTGGTTATTTGTCAGGGTTCTGAAAACACGCGATAGTGGCTCTTTACAATTGTTTGGGCCGAGCGGGTCCGGCGCCACACGGAGCGATACCATGAAGTTACTCGACCTTTTCCGCGGTAAGGGAGAAACCCAGGTTCGAGTCCCGCCCGTGCAGCGCCGTACGCCCTTGGCCCTGTCCCTCGAGCCGCGAATGATGTTCGACGGCGCCGTTGCCGCGACGGTGGCCGAGCAAGCCCCGGCCGACCCTGTCCAGGAGGCCCCGGCGCCGTCCGCGGTGGCCGGCGAGCCGCGCCAGGAGGTGGTGTTCGTTGACGGTCAGGTGCAAAACCTTCAACAAGTGCTGGCCGCCTTGCCGGCCACCGCTGACCGTGAGGTGGTGGTGCTCGACCCGGCCCGTGATGGCCTGCAACAGATGGCCGATTACCTGCAGGGCCGCACTGGCCTAGATGCCGTGCACTTGTTGTCCCACGGCAAGGAGGGGGCGGTCAGGGTCGGTAATGGCTGGCTGGACGCCCAGCGTCTGGATCAGCATGCCCAGGCCCTCGCGGACATCGGTGCGGCCCTGACGGCCGACGGCGATATCCTGCTCTATGGCTGCAACGCGGGCGAGGCTGACGCCGGGCAGGCCTTGATCGAGGGCATGGTCCGCTTGACCGGGGCGGACGTCGCGGCCTCCAGCGATGCCACCGGTGCCGCGCGCCTGGGTGGTGATTGGGTGCTGGAGCGCCAGACGGGGGCGATCGATGGGCCGGCCCTGGTGCTGGACGTCGAGGCCCTGCTGGCGGCGCCGGTCAGCGAGACCTTCGACGGGGTGGCCGTCGATGGCAATGGCTACAGCTTTGGTGACAGCCCGCGGGTGATCAATGGCTGGACCGTCAGTCTGCTGGACGGGGCGGACCAGAATGTGGCGGTTGACGGTATCGACAACACCCTGGACGTCTCGGCCAACGCCGGCGATTCGATCATTTTGGACGGCGGCAGCGACCAGGCCCTGCGGATCAACGGCTTTTATGGCCTGGTGAGCGCGGTGCAGTTTTCCGCGACCACGCAGGAGGAGTTTGCGCTGGAGTCCTTTGTGGTCTCCAACGAAGGGCTGATGCTGCCCGATCTGCAGATCGTCGGTTATCGCGACGGGGTGGAAGTGGCCAGCTACGCCTTTACCGCCCCGCAGGACTCGACGGTCACCGCGGTGGATCCGAGCCTCGATGGCGACCTCGATTGGCAATTCATCGACGCCTTCAGGATCGTCCAGGCGGACGCCTCGGCGGACATCCAGTTCTGGATCGACGATATCGCCATCGCCGTTGCCGTTGCGCCCAACGTGGCCCCGGTAGTCAACAACCTCAATGGCGACGCTGCCAATTTCAGCGAGGGTGCTGGTCCGGTGCTGCTGGATGTGGGCGGCGACGCGACGGTGCTCGACAGTGACTCGGCCGATTTCAATGGCGGCACGGTGCTGGTCGCCATCAGCGCCAACCAGGCGAGTGGCGAAGACCTGTTGGCCATTCGCAATCAGGGCGTTGCGGTGGGGCAGATCGGTGTCAGTGGCAGCGCGGTCAGTTATGGCGGGGTGCAGATCGGCACCTTCAGCGGCGGCGCCAACGGCAGCGACCTGAGTGTCTCGCTGAATGGCAGCGCCACCCCGGCCGCGGTGGCCGCCTTGCTGCGCAACCTGACCTACGACAACGGCGCGGCGACCAATCCGAGTCTGGCGACCCGCACCGTCGGCATCAGTGTCACTGACGGCGATGGCGGTACCAGCAACCTGTCCGCCGTCACGGTCGGCATCACCGGTATAAACGATGCGCCGGTGGTGAGCCTGGGCAGCTCGCTGGCCTACACCGAGGGCGCCAGCGCCACGGTGATCGATGCGACCATCAGCCTCTCCGATGCCGATGACCTGCAGATGGTCGGCGCCACGGCGAGCATCAGCAGCGGCTTCAGCAGCGGTGACATCCTGGGCTTCACCAATCAGAACGGTATCACCGGCAGCTTCAACACGGGCACCGGTGCGCTGACCCTGTCCGGTACTGCCACCACGGCCCAGTACGAAGCGGCCCTGCGTTCGGTGACCTTTGCCAGCACCGCGGACGACCCCACCGCCAGCTCGGCCACGCGGGGCGTGACCTGGGTCGTCACTGACGCCGATGCCAGTGGCAGCGGGGCGCGCAGCAGCTTTGCCGAGACCAGCCAGATCGACCTCACGGCCATCAACGACCGGCCGGTGCTGGGCGCCGGCGGCACACTGGCCTACACCGAAAACGGCGGCCCCAGCGCCCTCGATACCTTATTGACCGTCACCGACGCCGACGACAGTCAGCTCGGCGGCGCCGCGGTCAGCATCAGTGCCGGCTACACCACCGGTGACTTGCTGGGCTTTACCAGTCAGAACGGCATTACCGGCAGCTTTAACGCCGGTACCGGCGTATTGACCCTCGCGGGCTCCGCCAGCGTGGCCCAGTACCAGGCTGCGTTGCGCTCGGTCACGTTTTCCAGCGGCTCCAGCGATCCCGCAGGTGGCTCGGCGAGCCGCACCATTAGCTGGACGGTCACCGACGCCAACTCCGACGGCGCGGGCGCACAAACTAGCCAGGCCGCGACCAGCACCATCAACATCACGGCCATCAACGATGCGCCTCAGGTCAGTGTGCCTGCGTTTATCGGTGTTACCGAGGATGTCGCCAGCGCCATCATCGGCATCAGTTTCAGCGATATCGATGCGGGCAGCACCTCGGTCACCGCCACGCTCGCCGTCGCGTCCGGCAGCCTGGCGGCCAGCAGCGCAGGGGGCGTGACCATCGGCGGCAGCGGTTCGACCCTGACCCTGACCGGCAGTCTCGTCGATATCAACGCCTTTATCGCCGCCAGCGGCGTTAGCTACACCACGGCCGGCAACGCCAGCGCCGCTGTGATCCTGACCGCCAGCATCACGGATGGCGGTCACAGTGGCACCGGCGGCGCGCTGACCGACAGTGACACCACCACATTGCAAGTGAGCGCGGTCAACGATACCCCGGTGGTCAGCGTACCGGCTTCCATCAGTGTCGACGAAGATGTCAGCACCGCGCTGACCGGGATCAGCTTCGCCGACCTGGATGCCGCTGGCGGCGCGATGACCGCCACCTTCGGCGTGGCCTCCGGCACGCTGGCCGCGACCAGCGGCAGCGGCGTGCTCGTAGGTGGTGGCGGCCCGGCGTTGACCCTGACCGGCAGCCTCGCCGACCTCAACGCCTTTATCGCCGCCAGCGGCGTCAGTTTCACCACCGCCAGCAATGCCACCGGCAACGTCACCCTGACCGTCGCCCTCGACGACGGTGGCAATACCGGCAGCGGCGGCAACCTGACCGACAGCGAGACCGTTACGCTGATGGCCTCGGCGGTCAATGACAACCCTGTCAATGGCGTGCCGGGTAGTCAGGCGGTGGACCAGGACGCGGTCCTGGTTTTTAGCAGCGGCAACGGTAACCGGATCAGTGTGGGTGATGTCGATGCAGGCGGCGGTACCGTCCGGGTTACGCTGACGGGTAGCAATGGGCTGGTCACCCTGTCCGGCACCAGCGGCTTGGGCTTTCTCGTCGGCAGCGGTTCGGCCGACGCTGGCATGACCTTCGAGGGTAGCCTCGCCGATATCAATGCCGCGCTAAATGGACTTTTCTTCACGCCCACTCCGGGTTACAACGGCGCCGCCAGCCTGCAGGTCGTCAGCGACGACCTCGGGTTGAGCGGCAGCGGTGGCGCTCAGACCGACAGCGACACCATCAGCATCGCGGTCGCGGCACTGAACCCCCTGGTTATCGCCGTCCAGTCCGGCAGCCCGGACGGACTTTACCGGGAGGGGGACGTTATCGCCCTGACTGTCATCTTCGATCAGGCGGTGATTGTCAGCGGTGGCTCACCGACCCTGTTGCTGGAGACCGGCCTTATCGACCGTGCAGCCAGCTACGTGTCCGGTTCCGGCAGCGACACCCTGACCTTCAGTTACAGGGTCCAGGCTGGCGACAGCAGTGCCGACCTGGATTACCAGTCCATGGCGGCCTTGTCCCTGAATGGCGCGACGATACGCAGCGCCACCAGTAGCGATGCTTTCCTGACCCTGCCGCCCACCGGCGGTGCCGATTCCATCGCCGGTCAACACGCCATTGTAGTCAATACCCTGCGGCCGACTGCGACCCTGGTGGTGGCGGATAGCGCATTGGCGATAGGTGAAACCTCCGTAGTGACCATCACCTTTTCCGAGGCGGTCAGCGGGTTCGACAATGGGGACCTGACCGTCCAGAACGGCACCCTGAGTGACGTCGTGTCCACGGACGGTGGTATCACCTGGAC
This sequence comes from Pseudomonas sp., assembly GCF_040514055.1. Lineage (GTDB taxonomy): Bacteria > Pseudomonadota > Gammaproteobacteria > Pseudomonadales > Pseudomonadaceae > Aquipseudomonas. The sequence goes on along the minus strand of NZ_JBEVDL010000030.1, from coordinate 25,244 downwards.
GGCCGTGCTGACCCCTGGCCCGGGCATCGCCGACAGCAGCAACCGGGTTGCACTGAACGTCGCCGGGGTGCAGAACGGCGCCGGCAATGCCGGCATCGGCAGCACCGATTCAAACAGCTACGCTATAGATACCCTGCGCCCGACGGCGTCCATCGTGGTGGCCGATAACCTTCTGATGCCGGGTGAGGCCTCGCTGGTGACCATCACCTTCTCGGAAGCGGTGACAGGCTTCGACCATGCGGATCTGACGGTCGAAAACGGCACCCTGAGTGCGGTCAGTTCCAGTGACGGTGGCATCACCTGGACGGTGTTGCTGACACCGACTGTCAATACCACCGATGCCCTGAATGTCATCGCGCTCGCCAATGTGGGCGTGACCGACCTGGCGGGCAATGTCGGTCAGGGCGCTACCTCGTCGAACGTTTATGCGATCGATACCGTCCCGGTGATTGAACCACCGCTGCCCCCGGTGGAGCCGCCTGTGCCCCCGGTGGAGCCGCCTGTGCCGCCGGTGGAGCCACCCGTGCCGCCGGTCGAGCCACCTGTACCCCCGGTCGAGCCGCCCGTGCCTCCCCTCGAGCCACCTTTGCCACCGGCGGTGGATCCGCAGTTCCAGATCACCGACGGCTTGCCGCCAGCGCCCGATGCAGCCTTGCCGCCAGCGCCTGCGTTTTCCCTCGCGCCGGTCAACCCGGTCTCGCCGCTGGCGCCGCCGGGCCTATTCGACAACCTGGGACTGGGCAGCGGTATCCCAGCGCTGGGCAGCATCTTTATCCACAATGGAGCCTTGGCGCCGAGTTTTCTCGCCCAGGTGTTCGCCAGCAGCGACAGCGGCGGCGATGGATCTGGCGTAGGTTTCCTCGGCTTCGGCGGTGGCGATGCCGGGGTTTTTGGCAGCAGCTCCTTGTCGTCGGTGTTCGGCAAGGACGTGCCGCAATACGACACCTCGTTGAATGCCTTTGGCGGCAAGCAACGCGGCGGGAGCGAGGTGCGGGACGGGTTGCGCGGCATTTTCAGCGCGCCGAGCCTGGGCCAGCAATTGCAGGACCTACCGGCGTCCCGCCCGGAGGGCGATCTGGCCTGGGCACTGGCGCAGCTGGCATGGCAAACCAGGCAGGACGAGACACAGGAAAATTGAGGAGGCCGTTACTGCCGTCAGCCTGAGGCATATTAGCCCGTATCGGCCTGCATCCAAGCACACGGGCTGTCAGCCGGCCGGCAAGGCTGGACTGACCATACGACAAAAACACGGTGCTACGGCTTTCAGCGAGTTTATCGCTGACGGGCCGGACTGACAGACGTGACAAAAGTTCCCGATGCGCTAGGATATTGTCCTACAAGCTGGAGTGGCGGCCTGTTCCGGGTCGGCCTGAATATGCAGGGATGCTTGTTATGCCGAATGCCGCACTGACCTTTCGCCCCATCACGGCCGCCGACCAGGCGTTTCTTCAGTCCTTGTATGCCTCCGCCCGCGCAGCCGAAATGGCCGCGAGTGGCTGGCCCGCCGCGACCATCGCCGCCTTTCTGGCGCAGCAATTCAGCCTGCAGCATCGCTACTACCAAGAACACTTTGCCGATGGCGAGTTCTGGCTGATCGAGCGAGCCGGCCAAGCCATGGGCCGGCTGTACCTGTTCTGGGGTGAAACCACCCTGCAACTGATCGACATTACGCTACTGCCCGAGCACCGCGGTGCGGGGCTGGGTACTGCGCTGCTCGGTGAGCTGCTGGCCCGCGCCGATGCCCAAGGCCTGGCCGTGGGTTTGCATGTGGAAAGGCACAACCCGGCGCTGCGCCTGTACCTGCGGTTGGGTTTTGCGGCAGTGGCGCAAGGCGATATCTACCTGGAGCTGCGCAGGCCTGCTGTAAGCCGTGCGAGGAACCCCTCCAGCGCCGCTACCGCGTGCACACCGTAAGGAGAGCGCATGTTAGTCCTACCCAGCTACGAGTATTTTCTCCAGGCCAGAGGCCGGCTGTTCGCCTTGCTGCTGGGGCCCGAGCAGGCGCTGGAGGTCGAGCTGCACCAGGTGGACCAGGGGGTGGCGATGAACGCCCGCTATGAGTGTTTTTCCCTGCTGTTTCTGCTGCCGACGGGCCATGCCTTGCCGCAGGACCAGTACCGCGTGCGTGGGCAGCCAGGGGAGGAGTGGGACCTGATGCTGACGCCGGTACGCTCCGTAGTCGAGCAGCGCCCCTGCCTGGAGGCGGTGTTCCACCGGGAAAAAGCCTTGGCTTAGGCCTGACCGATTTGCCGTATCGGCAAAGAGTGCGGGCAGGCGTTGGACGCCCGCAACGATAAACCACTAGGAGTAAGACGATGAGCGAACCCTTTCTCGGTGAAATTCGCATGGTGGGTTTCAACTACGCCCCACGGGGCTGGATGTTTTGCGCGGGGCAGCAGATGAGCATTTCCCAGAACAGTGCGCTGTTCGCCTTGCTCGGCACCACCTACGGCGGCAATGGCCAGACCACCTTCGCCTTGCCCGATATGCGTGGTCGCGGTCCCGTGGGCATGGGCCCGGGGCCGGGGTTGACCCCTGTCGTGCAGGGCGAAGTCGCCGGTTCGGAGCACGTCAACATCCTGACCACCCAGATGCCGATACATACGGTGCAGATGCCGGCGCAGGCGGTGGCCATTTCCACCACGGGGGCGGTGGCGATTCCCGCCTCCTCCGTCACGGCCACTGTCGCCTCGCCAGTAGGCGCCGTACCGGCCGCGCCGGCCAACTCCGGTCGCCCGTTCCCGGTTTACAACAGCGCGCAAAATGCCACCGACACCTTGAAGCCCTTCGACGTGACCCTGAACGGCAATGCCAATATACCGGCGGCGACCTCCGCCCCCGTCGGTGGCAGTCAGCCACTGCCCGTTCGCAACCCGTACCTGGGGACGAATTTCATCATTGCCGTGGAAGGGATCTTCCCGTCGCGTAACTAAGGCGCGACGTGGGCACGACCGGGTGAAACCACCTGGTCGCGTCCAGTGATAGGTAATTGCCAGTGTCGTTAAAACGCGCGATAGTGGCGATTCAGAACTTTATTGGACTGATGCGGTCCGGCACTACACGGAGGTATGTCATGAAGTTACTCGACCTTTTCCGCGGTAAAGGAGAAGCCCCGGTCCGAGTCCCTCCTCCGCAAGCGCGCAGCCCATTGGTCCTTTCCCTCGAGCCGCGCATGATGTTCGACGGCGCGGTCGCCGCGACGGTAGCCGAGCAGGTGCCGGTCGAACCCGCTGCTGATACCACTCCTCCGGCCCCTGCAGGCGAGCCGCGTCAGGAGGTGGTATTCGTCGACGGTCAGGTGCAAAACCTTCAGCAACTGCTGGCCGCCTTGCCCGCCACCGCTGACCGTGAAGTGGTGATACTCGACCCGGCGAATGACGGTGTGCAGCAGATGGCCGCCTACCTCCAGGGGCGCAGCGGCATCGATGCCGTGCACCTGCTGTCCCACGGCGCCGAAGGCACGGTCAAGGTCGGTGACGGCTGGCTGCATGCCGAGAACCTCGAGCCCCATGCCCAGGCCCTCGCGGGCATCGGCGCGGCACTGGCGGCTGATGGCGATATCCTGCTGTACGGCTGCAAAACCGGCGAGGGTGAAGCCGGGCAGGCCTTGCTCGAGGGCATCGCCCGCATGACCGGCGCGGACGTCGCGGCGTCCAGCGACAACACCGGTGCCGCGCGCCTGGGCGGCGACTGGCTGCTGGAGCGGCAGGTTGGCCAGGTGGCCGACCACGCCCTGGCGCCGGCCTTCGATGCCCTGCTGGCGGCGGTCACCACCGAGACCTTCAACGGCATCGACCTGACGGCTGACAGTGACGGTGACAGCACCCGCAGTTTCGGTGACAGCCCCCGGGTTATCAATGGCTGGACCATCAGGCTGCTCGATGCTGGCGGCAACAATGCGCCGGGCGACCCCAGCGGTACACCCAGTTACCTCGATGTGACCGGCAACGCCGCGGACTCGAATATCGTGTCGACGGGCGGCGGGCAGGCGTTGAACGTTAACGGCTATTTCGGCGTGGTGGCGGCCGCGCAATTCCGTTCGACCGATGGCGGGCAGTTCTGGTTGCAGTCCTTCAAGCTGGAAAACAACATCATGGCGGCGGCGGTGCGCCTGGTGGGCTACCGCGACGGTGGGATAGTCGCGTCCCAGGATTTCACCGCGCCCAGCGGTGGCGTCATCACCTCCCTGACGACCAATCATGGCGGGGATGCGGATTGGCAGAATATCGATGAGTTTCGCGTGGTGCAGCAGAACGGTGATGCCGATATCGCTTTTATTATCGACGATATCGTTGTCAGTACCGCCGTGCTGCCCAACGCCGCCCCCACGGCCAGCAACCTGACCCAGACCGTCGCTTATAACGAAGACCCGGGTGGCAACGTGGCGCTGGGCGATATTCTGGTCAGCGACGCCGATGTAGGCGATGTCCTCACTGCCCGGCTGACGCTGAGTGCCCCGACGGCGGGTGCGCTGACCACCGGTACCTTTGGCGCGGCCACCTCCACCTATAACGCCGGCACCGGTGTGTGGTCGGTCACCGGCTCACTCACGGACGTGAACGCGGCGCTGGCCGCGGTGGCCTTTACCCCGGCGGCGAACGGTGACCAGGACGTCACCATCGCCACGCGGATCCGCGACGCCGCCAATACCGGCCCGGCGGATGGCACCCTTACCTTGGATGTCACGCCGGTCAACGATGCGCCGACCGCCAGCAACCTGACCCAGACTGTGACCTATAACGAAGACCCGGGCGGCAACGTGGCGCTGGGCGATATCGTGATAACGGAGCCCGACAGTGGCGATACCCTGACCGCCACCCTGACCCTGAGCGACACGGCGGCGGGTGCGCTGACCACCGGTACCTTCGGCGCGGCCACCTCCACCTATAACGCCGGCACTGGCGTCTGGACCGTAACCGGCTCACTCACGGACGTGAACGCGGCGCTGGCGGCCGTGGCCTTCACCCCGACGGCGAACTGGACGCAGGACGTCACCGTCACCACCCGCGTGCGCGACGCGGCCAATACTGGTCCGGCGGATGGCACCCTGACCCTGGATGTCACGCCGGTCAATGATGCGCCCACGGCCAGCAACCTGACCCAGACCGTGACGTACAACGAAGACCCAGGCGGCACCGTGGCCTTGGGCGATATCCTGGTCGGCGATGTCGACAGCGGCGATACCCTGACCGCCACCCTGACCCTGAGCAACGCGGCGTCCGGTGCGCTGACCACCGGCGTCTTTGGCGCGGCCACCTCCACCTATAACGCCGGCACCGGCGTCTGGACCGTCACTGGCTCGCTGACGGACGTCAACGCGGCACTGGCCGCGGTGGCCTTTACCCCGGCGGCGAACGGGGATCAGGACGTGACGGTCACCACGCGGATCCGCGACGCGGCCAACGCCGGCCCGGCGGATGGCGTTATCACCTTGGACGTCACGGCGGTCAACGATGCGCCCACGGCCAGTAATCTGACCCAGACCGTCACCTATAACGAAGACCCGGGTGGCAACGTGGCCCTGGGCGATATCCTGATCAGCGAGGTCGACAGTGGCGATACCCTCACCGCCACGTTGACCCTGAGTGCCCCGGCGGCGGGTGCGCTGACCACTGGCACCTTCGGCGCGGCCACCTCCACCTATAACGCCGGCACCGGCGTCTGGACCGTCACTGGCTCGCTGACGGACGTGAACGCGGCGCTGGCGGCTGTGGCTTTCACCTCGGCGGCGAATGGGGACCAGGACGTCACCCTCGTCACGCGGATTCGCGACGCGGCCAATACGGGCCCGGCGGATGGCGTCATTACCCTGGATGTCACGCCGGCCAGCGATGCTCCCACGGCCAGCAACCTGACCCAGACCATCACCTATAACGAAGATCCGGGCGGCAACGTGGCGCTGGGCGATATCGTGATAACGGAGCCCGACAGTGGCGACACGCTGACCGCCACCCTGACCCTGAGCGACACGGCGGCGGGTGCGCTGACCACCGGCACCTTCGGCGCGGCCACCTCCACCTATAACGCCGGTACCGGCGTCTGGACCGTCACTGGCTCGCTGACGGACGTCAACGCGGCGCTGGCCGCGGTGGCCTTTACCCCAGCGACGAACGGGGCGCAGGACGTCAGCATTACCACCCGGGTGCGCGATGCCGCCAATACCGGTCCGGCGGATGGCACCCTGACCCTGGATGTCACGCCCGTCAATGACGCGCCCACGGCCAGCAACCTGACCCAGACCGTGACCTATACCGAAGACCCGGGTGGTAACGTGGCCTTGGGCGATATCCTGGTCGGCGATGTCGACAGTGGCGATACCCTGACTGCCACCCTGACCCTGAGCGACACGGCGGCGGGTGCGCTGACCACCGGCACCTTCGGTTCGGCCACCTCCAGCTACAACGCCGGTACCGGCGTGTGGACCGTGAACGGCTCGGTCGCGGACGTCAACGCGGCGCTGGCTGCGGTGGCCTTCACCCCGGTGGCGAACTGGGCGCAGGACGTCTCCATTGCCACGCGGATTCGCGATGCCGCCAATACCGGTCCGGCGGATGGCACCCTGACCCTGGATGTCACGGCGGTCAATGACGCGCCGACGGCCAGCAACCTGACCCAGACGGTGACTTACAACGAAGATCCGGGCGGCAACGTGGCCTTGGGCGATATCCTGGCCAGCGATATCGACGGCGGCGACAGCCTGACCGCCACCCTAACCCTGAGTAACCCGGCGGCAGGTGTGCTGACCACTGGCACCTTCGGTTCGGCCACGTCCACCTATAGCGCCGCTACCGGCGTGTGGACCGTGACGGGTGCGCTGGCGGACGTCAATGCGGCGCTGGCCGCGGTGGCCTTTACCCCGGCGGCGAACGGCGACCAGGATGCCACCATTGCCACACGCATCCGCGATGCAGCCAACGCCGGCCCGGCGGATGGCAGCATCACCCTGGACGTTACACCGGCCAATGATGCACCGACCCTCAGCCTGCCGGGTTCGATCGGGGTCAACGAGGACGTCGGCACGTCGTTAACGGGCATCAGCTTCAGTGATGCCGATGCCGGCAGCGCGCCGGTCACCGTCTCCTTCGGCGTCCCCTCCGGTACCTTGGCCGCCATCAGCGGCGGGGGGGTGGCGGTGCTGGGCAGTGGCAGTGGCGCCTTGACCCTGACCGGTACGGTGGCGGACATCAATGCCTTTATCGCGGGCTCGAATCTCAGCTTCACCACCGCCAGCAACGCCACCGCCAATGTCACCTTGAGCGTCGGCATCGACGATGGCGGCAACAGCGGCAGCGGTGGCAACCTCACCGACAGCGGCACCCTGACGTTGGCGGTGACCGCGCTCAACGATGCGCCGGTCAACCAGGTGCCGGCGACCCAGGGTGTTGACCAGGATGCGACGCTGGTCTTCAGCAGCGGCAATGGCAACCTGATTGCCATCGGCGATATCGATGCCGGTAGCGGCACCGTGCGGGTCACGCTCAACGCCAGCAATGGACTGATCACACTGCCCGGCACCACGGGCTTGAGTTTTATCGTCGGCAACGGCAGCAACGATGGCAGCATGACCTTCGACGGCAGCATCGCCGATATCAATACCGCGCTCAACGGCCTGATCTTTACCCCAACGCCCGGTTATAACGGCGCGGCCAGCCTGCAGATCACCACCAGTGACCTGGGGCTGGCGGGCAGCGGTGGCGCCCAGACCGATACCGACCTGATCAATATCGGCGTGGCCTCGTTGAACCCGCTGGTCAGTAGCGTGCAGGTAAGCAACCCGGACGGCGGTTATGGCCTGGGCGATTCGATTCTGGTGACGGTGCGCTTCGACCAGGCGGTGATCGTCAACACCACCGGTGGCACGCCGACCCTGCTGCTGGAAACCGGCGCGGTCGACCGCACGGCTACCTATGTGTCGGGCTCGGGCAGCGATACCCTGACCTTCAGCTACACCGTCCAGGCGGGCGACCTCAGCGCCGACCTGGATTATCAAAGCACCGGCGCGCTGGCGCTCAACGGCGCGACCATCAGCAGCATCACCAGCGACGCCGCGGTCCTCACCTTGCCGGCCCTGGGAGGTGCGGACTCGATTGCCGGCCAGCACCAAATCCAGATCGATGGCGTGGCGGCGACTGTCGTCAGCGTGACGGTGCCGGCCAACGGCACCTATGTGGCTGGGCAGCACCTGGACTTCACGGTCAACCTGTCGGAAGCGGTGGTGGTCGATACCACGGGCGGTACGCCACGTATCGCCGTGACCCTGGACAGCGGCGGCAGCGTTTATGCGGACTATCTGTCCGGTTCGGGCAGTTCGGCCCTGGTGTTCCGCCTGACGGTGAGCAACGGCCAGTTCGATGGCACGGGCATTGCCCTGGGCAGCCAGATCCAGGCCAATGGCGGCACGCTGCAGGACGCGGTGGGCAATACCACCCTGGTCAGTCTCAACGCCGTGGCCAGTACCACCGGCGTGTTGATCGATGCGGCGGCGCCCCTCGTGGCCAGTGTGACCGTTCCGTCCGCCAGTCATTACAACGCCGGCGACCTGTTGAGCTTCACGGTCAATGCCAGCGAGTCGGTGCTGGTGGACAGCACCGGCGGCACACCGCGGTTGGCCCTCGATCTGGGCGGTACCACGGTGTATGCCGACTATGTGTCGGGTTCTGGCAGTACGGCCCTGCTGTTCCAGTACAGCGTGCAAGCGGGCGACAACGACAACGACGGCATCCTGGTTGGCACCTTGGAACTCAACGGCGGCACCGCGCGCGATGCCGCCGGCAACGACCTGAACCTGACCCTCAATGCGGTCGGCGACACCAGCGGTGTGCAGGTCGATACCCTGGCACCCACCCCCAGCAGCCTGTCGCCGGGTGCCAGCAGCCCGGGCGGAATCTTGCACTACAGCCTGGTATTTTCCGAGCCGGTGGCGGGCGTGACCGCGGCGGATTTCAGCCTGGTGTTCACCGGCAGCGCCAGCGCCAGCCTGGGGGCCATCAGCAGTGTGGACGGTCTGACGTATGACATCACGCTGACCGGCTTGAGTGGCGTGGGCAGCGTTCAGTTGAGCCTCAATGCCAGCGGTACCGGTATCCAGGACCTGGCCGGCAACGACCTGGTCGGTGGTGTCAGCGGTGCGGCCTACAGCTTCGACGCCACGGCGCCGCAGGTGCTCAGCGTCGCCGTGCCGGCCAGCGGGACCTACGGGCTCGGTCAGATCCTGGATTTCACCGTGACCTTCAATGAAACCGTGGAGGTCGACACCTCGGGCGGCGTGCCGCGTCTAGCCGTGACCCTGGACACCGGCGGCACGGTGTTCGCCCGGTACGTGTCGGGGGGCGGTAGCAGTGCGCTGGTGTTCCGCATCTTAGTGGCTGGCGGCCAGCGGGACGGCAACGGCATAGTGGTGGGCGGAAGCCTGGAGCTCAATGGCGCCCGCATTGCCGATGTGCAGGGTAACCCGGCAAGCCTGGTGCTCAACGGCCTGGGCAACACCAACGGTGTGCTGATCGATACCTTGGGCGATGCGGCGGTGACGTCGGTGTCGCTGCCCGCAAACGGCGCCTATAACGCGGGCGATGTCTTGAGTTTTACCGTCAACACCAACGAGGCGGTGCTGGTCGACAGCAGCGGCGGCACGCCCCGTCTGGCCCTGGAGCTGGACGGGCGTACGGTGTTTGCCAGCTATGTGGCCGGCTCGGGCAGTTCTGCCCTGGTATTTCGCTACACCGTGCAGCCGGGTGACATGGACCTCAACGGCATTGCCCTGGGCAGTGCGCTGCAGCTCAATGGCGGCGTGCTGCGCGACCTTCAGGGCCAGGACCTGAACCTGGCCCTGGCCCTCAATGGAGTGGCCTCCGGCGCGGGTGTGTTGGTCGATACCCAGGCCCCGTCGGTGACGGGACTGGTGCGGCTCGATGCCTCGCCGGCGCAGGCTGACTCAGTGCGATACACCCTGACGTTCGACGAAGTCGTGGCGGGAGTGAACGCCAGCGATTTCAGCCTGCAAGGCAGCGGCAGCGCCACGGGCGTGGTGCAATCGGTGGTACAGCTCGATGGCCGCACCTACCAGATCACGGTGGGCAGTCTGGCTGGGGCCGGCAGCCTCGGCCTGGTGCTGAATGCCGTGGGCAGCGGTATCAGCGATACCGCGGGGAACAATCTGGTGGCGGGGCTGGCAGGTGAAACCTATGTGCTGAACGGCCAGCCGCCAGTTCCGCCGCCGGCCGTGGATCCGGAGTTCCTGGCTAACGAGGGCCTGCCACCGCCAGCGGACATACCGTTGCCGCCAGCACCGTCGTTTTCCATTGCGCCGGTCAACCCGGTGTCGCCGCTGGTGCCGCCGGGCCTGTTCGACAACCCGGGACTGGGCAGTGGCATCCCGCCGCTGGGCAGCATCTTTATCCATAACGGGGCCCTGGCACCGAGTTTTATCGCCCAGGTGTTCGCCAGCAGCGACAGCGGCGGTGACGGCTCGGGTTCCGGCTTCCTGGGCTTTGGCGGCGGCGATGCGGGCGTGTTCGGCAGCAGCACCTTGTCGTCGGTGTTCGGCAAGGACGTGCCGCAGTACGACACCTCGTTGAACGCCTTTGGCGGCAAGCAACGCGGCGGGGGGGAGGCAAAAGATGGGCTGCGCGGCATTTTCAGCGCGCCGAGCCTGGGCCAGCAATTGCGGGACTTGCCGGTGCCGCGCCCGGTCAGTGAGCTGGCGCGAGCCTTGGCCCAGTTCGCGCCAGCCGCGCCATCGGTCGACAATCCGCCCGACGAAAGCGCGGCCTGATACGTCCACACAAAGGGTTTTAGATAAGAAGAACAGGCCGTAACCAGGGGGCGGCTCACGGATGAATATAAACAAGCAGTTTTTCGGTGTCAGTCTGTTGGCGCTGGCCATCAGCGGTTGCGCGGTGACCAGCGAGCCGATCGAACGCAGTGCCAGCGAGCAGCGGGTCCAAGGTGACCTAGCCTCCATGTTCAAGGACCAGGAGCCGCTGAGCGGCCCGCTGACCTTGCATGACGCCATGGCGCGGGCGATCAAGTACAACCTCGAGGGCCGTCTGAAGGTGATGGAGGAAGCCCTGGCGCAGCGCCAGGTCGACCTTAGCCGTTTCGACATGTTGCCGCGCATGGCGGCCTCGGCTGGTTATGCCGGCCGCAGCAATGTCAGCGCGTCGAGCAGCCGCAGCGTCGAGACCGGCCAGGAATCGTTGGAGCCCTCGACCTCCCAGGACCGCGATCGCGACGTGGCGGACCTGACGATGGTGTGGAACGTGCTGGACTTTGGCGTCAGTTACCTCAGCGCCCAGCAGGCGGGTGACCAGCGCCTGATCGTGCAGGAACGCAAGCGCAAGGTCGTGCACACCATCACCCAGGATGTGCGCTCGGCCTACTGGCGCGCCCTGGCGGCTGAACGCCTGTTGACGCAGATCGACAGCCTGATGGCGCGGGTGGAGCAGGCGCGCCGCGACAGCCAACGCATGAGCGAACAACGTATCGGCGACCCGGTGCAGGCCTTGGGTTATCAGCGGGCGCTGATCGAAGCGACCCGTCAGCTGGAGGAGCAGCGCCGCGCGCTGTCGCTGGCCAAGACCGAGTTGGCGACCCTGATCAATTTGCCGATCGGCAGTGAAGTACGCTTGGCCGGGGCGGACGGGGCTTATCCGTTGCCGGAGCTCAAGGTCGATATGGCGGTCCTGGAGCGCGAGGCGCTGGCCAGTCGGCCGGAGCTGCGTGAGCAGGACTACCAGGCCCGTATCGGCGCGACCGAAACGCGCAAGGCGATGCTGCGCTTGCTGCCGGGCCTGGAATTTTCCGCAGGCGGGCACTACGACAGCAACTCCTTCCTGATCAATCAGAGCTGGGCGGACTACGGGGTCAAGGTAACCTGGAACCTGTTCAACGTGTTGTCGGGTCCGGCGGCGATCGATGTCGCCAAGGCGGGCGAGGAAGTCGCAGTGGCCCGGCGTCAGGCCATGTCGATGGCGGTGTTGGCCCAGTTGTATGTGGCCAATGCCAACTACCACGAGGCCACGCGCCAGTTCCAGACCAGCCAGGAGTTGGCGGGGCTGGACGAGCAGATCGCCGAACAGCTGCGCAACCGCCGCAAGGCCGATGGCATTGGCGAACTCGAGTTGATCCAGGGCGAGTTGAACAACCTGCAGGCCAACTTGCGCCGCGACCTGGCGTATGCCGAATTGCGCAACGCTTACGGTCAGGTGTTTGCCAGCGTCGGCTTGGATCCATTGCCAGAGCAGCTGCCGTCGGACTCACTCGCCAGCCTGTCGGAGGCGCTGGCCAGCAGCGAGGCGCGCTGGCAGGCGGGCGATATCGGCACGCGTTGAACAGGGCTGTGGAGTAGGAACCAGGGAGCCGAGGCTCCCTTTTTCTTGTGGGTTCCCTTAGGGGGCTCCTGAGGGAGCCCCGTTCGGGGTGGTCGATCGGCGTTAGCCAGCCATGGCCTGAGGTTCCAGGGCATGCACGGGCAGGTGACGTTGCCCGCGAGCGGGGGCCTGCAGGAAACCGAGGGTGGCCTGCTGGGTGGCCAGCCAGGCGGCCTTGTGCTCCATGTCGAGGAAGTGCCCGGCGTTGAGGATGGTGCTGTAGTGACATTCGCGGGCATGCCCGACGAACAGGCGCGCATCTTCGGTGCAGGTGTACTCGTCCAGCTCGCCGTTGATGAACAGCAGTGGTGCCTGGATGGCGTCGGCACAGTTGAGGTAGTAGTGGTTGTCCTGGCTCAACACTTCGCTGACATGGCAATGCATCTGGGCATACTCGTGTTCAGCCAGGCTGATCACATGCCGGTAGTTGAAGCGCTTGAACAACGACGGCAGGTGTTTGCCGATGGTGGTGTTGATCAGGCCGCCGATACCCTGGCGGTCGCAGGCCGCGAGGAACTTGACCCCTTGTTCCAAGTAAGCGCGCATTGGTCCGTTGAGATGCGCCGAAAACGAGGTGATCACCGCTTTTTCGATTCGCCGTGGCTGATAGGCCAGTGCCAACAGGACTGCCGCGCCGCCCCAGGAAAACGACAGTACGTGTTCGGCGGCGAAATGCTCGATCAGCTCCAGCAGGATATAGGCCTCGTCCTCCTTGCTGATCGGCCGATCGTGCCGGTTATGCGGCTTGGACTGACCCGCGTAAGGTTGGTCATACAGCACCACGTTGAAATGCGGATACAGGTAGCGCAGCGTCTGCGCGAAGGATGCGGTTGTGGCCAGTGAGCCATTGACCAGGATGATGGTCTTTTTGGCGCCCTCAGCGTGATAAAACTCCGTGTAGATTTGGTATTGCCCCTGAATATTCACCACTGCGGTTTCTGGACTCATGTCAATTCCTCTGACGTGCAGTTTTATTAAGCGCGCAACGGCACATTCCATTGCGCGAACTACAGGACAGGTAAGCAAGTGCCTGGCAATCAGCAGCCCTAGACGATCCGATAAGGCTGGCCGACTGGAATTGTTATTGGCGGGCGATTCTGCGATCAGGGAACTAGAAGCGCTGCGCGGCACCATGGGATTGCCCGAGGGTGCTTGGCGTGGCTTAAATGGCAGTCCCTGCAAGGCACCAAGGGTGCCGTCGATCACAAAAAACTTTCTTAGAGTGTGTTGCTGACTAACTGGTCACATTCCGGACCGTGGGGGTGATTCAAGCAGGATGAGCGGTAAGGTGCAAGCTTTGATTGGCAATTGTTCGGTGGGTTCTGCCAGGCGGTCAGTCAACGAGGACCCGCTCTATCTCCATTGTCTGCAATGCGCGGTAGTGACCCGGCTGAAGGTCGGGGTCCAGGTGCAGCCCGCCGATACTCTCCCGATGCAAACTCAGGACCTTGTTGTTGAAGTGACCGAACATGCGTTTGACCTGGTGGTAGCGCCCTTCGTAAAGCGTCAGGCGGGCATGGTGGCTGTCCAGCACCTGAAGCTGGGCAGGCAGTGTGGTCAGGTTTTCATAGGCGAAGTACAGGCCGCGGGCAAACACCTCGGCGTATTCGCTGCCGATCGGCTGTTCGGTGCGGACCCAATAGACCTTCGGCAGCTTGCTCTGGGGCTGGGTCAGGCGCCGTGACCAGCGACCGTCGTCGGTCAGCAGCAGCAAGCCCGAGGTGTTGAAGTCCAACCGACCGGCCAGGTGCAGGCCCACGCGCTCCTCCGCTGCCAGCAGGTCCAGCACCGTGGGGTGCTCGGGGTCCTGGGTGGCGCTGACGCAGCCGGGCGGTTTGTGCAACATGAAGTAGCGGGCTGGCCGGCCGACTTGGATTACCTGCTCGTCCAGGGTCACGTGAGCGAACTCACGGATTTCGTGCTGGCCGTCGCGGACCACCTGATCGTCGACGCGCACGCGGCCCTCGATCAGCAGCAGGCGACTGGCCTGACGGCTAAGGGTCGGTAGGTTGCTGAGCAGACGGTCTAGGCGCATGGGCGTTTCACGGCAGGCGAGGGCATTTTGGTCAATCAGTCGACGGCTTCGGTGCCGGCCTTTTTATCCTGAATCCCCTGAGCGCAGTCAGGACAGAGGCAACTCTGGTCGCGCTGGTCCGGCGGCACGCGTTGCAGCACCTCGGGGGCGATGCGCGCGGTAAAACACCAGCAGGGGGACGCTGCGACCTGGGGTTGCAGTTGGGCGCAGCGATTGGCGCGGCCACAGAGTGGACAGAGGCTGCTATCCACGTTGAGGCTCCGGGGCCAGGTTGGCCGCGCCAGTGCGGTCGCTGCACACGGCGGAAGGAGTGGGAGGAGGCATGGCGGCGACCTAAGGAACGAGAGCGCCATGCTAGCCTGCTTGCCGGTCCCGGGCCAGTCACTCGTCCGCTCCCGACCTCGGCATAGGTGTGTGCGACAAGTGCCGCCCGGCTGGTTGTTCGGCGTCCGTGGCGAACGCTAGGGTAAAGGGTCTGCCGCTGTATTCGATGTCACCGGCTGCGCACGTGAGCCTTGGGCATGCGGCGCTGGCCCGCCAGGGAGTGAAATCATGACGATCCGTGCTGAACAGAGGGGTGTATGGGCTGGCGTGGTGCTGTTGACGGCCATGCTGGGGGCTACGGCACAGGCCCAGGAGCCGCCAGGTCAATCGCTCAGTCAGCGTGCCGGGGTGCCCTACCAGGCTGTGATCGCCCATCGAGGGGCCTCTTTCCATGCGCCTGAGGAAACGGCGGCGGCGTTCAAGTTGGCGCGGGACCTGGGTGCCGACTACCTGGAGCTGGACTTGCAGCGCAGCAAGGACGGTGTGCTGATCGCCCTGCACGACGACACGCTCAAGCGTACCAGCAATGTGCAGGCGGTCTTCCCCGATCGGGCGGACCGGCCCGCCAGCGATTTTACCTTGGCCGAGCTCAAGCAGCTGGATGCCGGCACTTGGTTCAATACGGCATTTCCCGAGCGCGCTCGCCCGGGTTTTGTCGGCTTGACGATACTGACCCTGGACGAGGTGCTGGACATCGCCGAGGGGGGCGACAACAAGCCCGGGTTGTACATCGAAACCAAGGTGCCGGGGCAATTTCCGGGGATCGAGTTGCAGCTCCAGCAGGCCTTGAACAAGCGCGGTTGGCTGGGAGATGACAGGGCCGCGCCGGTCGGCTTCGATGCCGGGCAACAGGTCGCGGTGGGCTACGGCGAGGGGCGGGTGATCCTGCAGACCTTCGAGAAAAGCAGCCTGAGCCTGCTGCACAAATACATGCCCGAGGTGCCGAAGATTTTCCTGTTGTGGCTGGGCGACGGCTATATCGCGAAAAAGACCGAACAGTCCTACGCCGAATCGGGTGCCAAGGATTACGCCAGTTACTACGCCCAGCAGCAAGTGCAGTCCGAGGCGGAATTGGCTGCCTGGCTGGATTTTGCCGTGGCCAATGGCGCGGTCGGTACCGGCCCCTCGGCGCAACTGGATCAGGGCGGCGCGGAGAGTTACCCGGACCTGCTCAAGCCCTGGATGAATCAGATGACCCATGACAGGAAGCTGCTAATCCATGCCTATACCGTGGACGACCCCGCGGATTTGGCTCGGCTCAGCGCCCTGGGTGTGGACGGCTTTTTCAGCAACCGTCCGGACCTGTTGCTGGCTTTCTATGGCCGCAAACCTCGGGGCAGCGTCGAGGCCCTGCTCGATCAAGCCGGTTTCTAGCGGCGGCGCCCCTGCTGCCCAGGTGGGTGCCGCCGGGGCGTTAACTCAATTGGCCGGTGGGCCTGCTTGCCCCGCGAATACCTGTGTACAGGGTAATCGGCAGGGTTCGCGCGCAGGCCTTTGGGCCTGTCAACGCCATGCCTTGGAGTCGTCAGCTGTTGTTCGAAGCAGGCAGTCCAAGTTCTCCTGGATTTATTTGGTCATACATATTGCCCGCCCAGGCAGGGCACCAGGTCCCCTGCTGAACTGTCCAACCCGATGAGACCCAGGGTATTCTTGGAGACTCGTCGATCAGCATTCGCTGACCGGCACGTTCGCGGTCCCAGGAGGCCGCTATGACCATCAGAACTTTGTGTTTTGCTGTATTGGGTTTGGGCTTGTCTGGTCTGGCTGCTGCGGGCGACAGTGGCGGGCGTGCTTACTACGAATATCGGGGCGACCAGGATCGGCGTGGCAACGACTATCGTCGAGGCAGTGATCCCGTGGTGATCGTTTATCAAGGGCGCCATGGTCGCGAAAACGAACGTCGTGACTATGACCGTTACGATCGAGGTAATCGCCACCAGGGACATCGCGATAATCGTGCCAACAGCTGGCGCGACGGTTACCGTGATGGGTACCGCAACGGTCGTGGTAATGACTACCGCCAGGGTAATACTTACTACGTGGTTCCCCAGCAACAATACTATTACCGTCCTGAGCCGATTCGGCGTGAGCCCAGCATCGGCTTGCATTTCAACTTCCGCTAAACCCTCAAGCCACGGACGGCTTTTTCATCCTTGGCCCCAGACTTCGTGTGTCGTTCTCGGATCCCCTGGTTTAATGGCAGTCCGCCCCGGCTCACCCCTTCATTGATCTCAAAACGCCATTGTTTTTTCAATGCTTAAGTCCCACCATCGCTTCCTTTTAGCGTTGCAGGGACCTGAGTCCGGTGAGGCCATGTTCCACCAACACTCGATCTTCTTCTCGACCGTGGCGTTCAGTCGCCGCGGTGCTTGCGTGGGTGCTGGTAGGCGGTTTGCATGCCGAGTGGAATATCGCCGATATCAGCCGTCGCGCGGAGGCTTTGTATGGCCCGTTGGGCGCAGGCCGCGAGCGCATTGAAGCCTGGCAAGCGGTGCTGGATAAGCAGGCCGGTCGTAGCGTGCAGGAGCAGCTGCGCGCGGTGAACAGCTTTTTCAACCAGCAGCTGCAGTTTCGCGATGACCTTTCGCTGTGGCAGGCCGCTGATTACTGGGCCACCCCCGTGGAGTCGTTACGCCGCGGCGCGGGCGACTGCGAAGACTTCGCCATCGCCAAATACTTCAGCTTGCGCCGCCTGGGCGTGCCCAGCGACAAACTGCGTATTACCTACGTCAAAGCCCTGCGCTTGAACCAGCCGCATATGGTGCTGACCTACTACGCCTCGCCCGAGGCGATTCCTCTGGTGCTGGATAACCTGTTCGCCGACATCCGACCGGCCAATCAGCGAACCGACCTGCTGCCGGTGTATGCATTCAATGGTGAGGGGCTCTGGTCCGGGAGCAAAAGGGTCGGCGACAGCAAACGGTTGTCCCGTTGGCAGGATCTGATGTCGAAAATGCGTGCCGAGGGATTCCCTGCGGACTGGGCTCAATAGGAGAGGTTATGTCGCTGTTCAAGCAACTGTTGCTGGCGATCTGTCTGTTTCTGATCGTCGCGTTTACCGGCAGTTTTCTGGTGGGACTGGAAAGCTCACGCACGCAGTACGTCAATCAGTTGCGCTCGCACGCCCAGGATACCGCGACCGCATTGGGTCTGGCCTTGACCCCCCATGTGGATGACCCGGCGATGATGGAGCTGATGGTCAGTTCGATCTTCGACAGCGGTTATTTCTCCAGCATCCGGGTGGTCGATCCATTGTCCGGCCAGGTCAGGGTCGAGCGCAGCGGCATACCCGCGGCCAGTGCCGCGCCGGGCTGGTTCGTCGAGCTGATCGCGCTGGAGTCGGCCGGGGGCGATGCCATTGTCAGTCGTGGCTGGGAGCAGGCGGCTCGCGTCGAAGTGGTCAGTCATCCGCTGTTTGCCGTCGGCAAACTCTGGCAAAGCGCGTTGGGGAGTCTGGTCTGGCTGTTGGCGTGCGGCCTGCTGAGTGGAGTGCTGGGAGCAGTTTTGCTGCGCAAGCAACTCAAGCCCCTGGACTATATGGTCGCGCAATCCCAGGCCATCGCCCGTCGGGAATTTCTCCGCCTGCCCGAGTTGCCGCGGACACCGGAGTTGCGCCGCGTGGTGCAGGCGATGAATCAGATGGTCGATAAACTCAAGGCGCTGTTCGAGGAACAGGCACAGCGCAGCGAACAACTGCGGGCCGAGGCCTACCAGGACAGCCTCACAGGGTTGGCCAACCGGCGCTATTTCGATATGCAATTGCAGGCGATCTTGAGTGCGGAGGAGCATGCCGACTCAGGGTCCCTGCTGTTACTGCGGGTCAAGGACCTGAATGGTCTGAACCAACGCCTGGGCGGGCAGCGCACCGATCAGTTGCTCAAGGCCGTTGGCGACCAATTGGTACGCGCTGCGGCGACGTTCCCGCACGTCAATAGCCTGATTGCGCGCAGCCGTGGTGGTGAGTTCGCGTTGTTGGCACCTGGGTTGTTGCGTGAGGAGGCGCAGCATTTGGCGCAGCTGCTGGACAGCGGCCTGGCCAGCCTGTCTGCCACCGGCGCGACCGATTGCCAGCCAGCCGCGCATATCGGGCTGGCGCCATTCGAGAGCGGCGATACACCGCAGCAGCTGCTCCACCTGGGTGACCAGGCGTTGACTCAGGCCGAGGCGGGCTCAGACGCCTGGGCTTGCCTGGAGCGTGGTCAGACGGTGCCAGTCGGGGATGAACGCCACTTGTGGCATACCCGGTTGGATCGGGCGTTGCAGCAGGACGGTATCCGGCTGTTTTTCCAGCCGGTGATCGACAGTCTGCGGCCCGAGCGAGTGCTGCATTACAAGGTGCTGGCGCGGCTACGGGACGAGCAGGGACGCACCCTGGCGGCCGGTCGTTTTCTGCCATGGCTTGAGCGATTTGGTTGGTCCGCACGTCTGGATCTGGTCATGCTGGAGCAGGTAATCGCGCAGCTGGCCGCTCACCAGGGAGTGCTGGCATTGAATCTATCCGGTGCCCTGCTGCAGGACGACGTTGCTCTGGAGCGGGTGTATGCCCGCCTGCGTCTGGTCCCGCATCTGGGATCAAGGCTGATCTTCGAACTGGACGAAGCGCAGCTGCCTAGCGCGGCACAGCTCGAGCAACTGGCACGGCGTCTGCGCGAGCTGGGGTTTGCTCTGAGCTTGCAGCACTTTGGCGGGCGTTTCAGCATGATTGGCAACCTGGCGCGCCTGGGCCTGGGTTACCTGAAGATCGATGGCGGCTATATTCGCGATATTGATCGGGAACAGGACAAGCGCCTGTTTATCGAGGCCGTGCAGCGTGCGGCCCACAGCATCGACCTGCCGCTGATTGCCGAGCGGGTCGAAAGCCAGGGTGAGTTTTTGATACTGCGCGAAATGGGCATCCAGGGCATCCAGGGTCGCTTGTTCGGCGAACCGGGCGAATGGGCGAGCATGCCGGGGTAGGGGGGGCGAACGGATCAGAATACGCCCGCTTCCTCGTCATCGATCAGCTGGTTCAGGCCACCCAGCACTTCCCGTGCCTGGCTGCGGTTGATCAGCTTCGATTGCGCCGCGACAGGCAGGTCGGTCACGCGAATCACGCCCTTGGTCATCAGCAGATGGATCAAGTCGTCCAGTACCCGGATCATGTCCAGGTCGCTCTGCTTCAGTTGCAGCCGACTGGACTCGAGCCGGAGTGCGGCGTACCACTCCTGGGCATCCTTGGCGTCCGAAGGTTCCGTCTCGGTCATGCCAGCGAAGGCGTTGGTCTCAACCCGCAGCAATACGCCCTGGGCATCGCGTTGTACGTAGAACATCGGCTTCTCCAGTTCATCTGTCGGTGTGCCACGGCGCGCCCAGCTACCGCCGCTGCGGTAGTCGGGCAGGCTAACCGTCAGTGATCGACCTTGACCACCGGGTCGGCCCCGGCGATCAAGGAATTGACGATCTGCGAGGAGTTCGCCCCGTAGGCGGACAGGTCCACCGGGTTGCCACCGCTCTCCAGTTTGATGGTCAGGTCGGCCGTGCCGTTGCCACCGGAGAAGCCACCTGAACTGCTCACCTCCAGGGTCGAGGTGGCGGTGTTGACCCGCAGGAAGTTCAGGATATTACCGTCGTTCTCGCCTTGCAGCAGGTCGCGCAAATCGATGCGATCCTGGCTCAGGTTGAAATCCTTGATGACGTCCTGCCCGCTCTGGGCGTGTCCGGCTTGCCAGATAAAGCTGTCATGGCCGGCACCGCCGGTCAATTGGTCGTTGCCCAGGCCGCCGATCAGGCGGTCATCGCCATCATCCCCGAACAGCAGGTCCACGCCGGCGCCGCCATCGAGTTGATCATGGCCGCTGCCGCCAGTGAGCTGGTCATTACCCAGATTGCCGAGCAGACGGTCATCGCCCTCGTTGCCGAACAGCACGTCATTGTCACTGCCGCCGTCGAGCAGGTCGTTGCCGACCCCGCCATTGAGGGTGTCGGTACCTTCATCGCCGTACAGGCTGTCGTTGCCGCCCTCACCGTTGAGCACGTCATTGCCGGTGCCACCGTACAGCTGGTCATTGCCGCCACCGCCGCTGATCGTGTCCCTGCCGTCCAGGCCATGGATCTCGTCAGCCCCCGCCGTGCCGGTCAGTGTCTGGTGGTTGGATCCGGTGGTGGGGCCGGTGCTGATAGCCGCTACGTCGACATTGCGTGGCAGGATTTGCAGGTCCAGTTGCTGGCTGACGCTGTCACTGGT
Organism: Pseudomonas sp.; assembly: GCF_040514055.1. Taxonomy (GTDB): domain Bacteria; phylum Pseudomonadota; class Gammaproteobacteria; order Pseudomonadales; family Pseudomonadaceae; genus Aquipseudomonas. The sequence goes on along the minus strand of NZ_JBEVDL010000030.1, from coordinate 4,294 downwards.
CTGGCCATTGGCTTCGGTGGCGTGAGCGGCCACGGTCAGGCTCAATGGGCCGCTGTAGCTCGCCGCCACTTGCAGTTTGGCGCTGGCCAGGTCCGCCGCATCGAGCGTGACCGTGCCGTTGGCCACGCTGTAGCCGGATGGATGGCTCGCGGTAACGATGTTGGCGCCACTGGGCAAGTTGCCGAAGGTCAGTGTCAGTTTCTCCGAGCCGTCGCTATCGCCCAGTGCCGCCAACACATAGGCCGCCAGGGCGATCTGGGTCTGGGTGCCGCCGGCTGCGTTACCGGCGATCGCGCCCTGGTATTGTGTAAGCCGAATGTCGTCGATCAGGGCACCGCGGCCACTGGCGTCGATGCTCGTGGCATTGGTAACGATACGGATATTTTGCGTCGCGCCGGTGCCGGTGAAACTGAAATGCAGGTTTTGCCAGCTCAGTCCGCTGTCCGGGCTGGTCGAGGCATAAGTCGCCACCTGTACACCGTCGACCAGTACCGCGATGGAGGTGAAGCCGCTGGTAAAGCCCGGGCGACCGGCGTAGTCCAGCGACAGGTCATAGACCTTGCCGGCTTCGGTGGTCAGGCTGCGCTCGATACCCAGCGTCTGGGCCAGGCTGTTGGTCGCATTGTTCAGTTCCAGGGCATTGTTGCCATTGCCGGGAGCCATGTTGACTGTTACGAAATTCCCTGCGGAATTGGCCTGGGTGTCGGCGTTGGCCCAGACTTCAAAGCTATTGGTGCCGCCTGGGGCACTGTCCGGACTGGTGATCAGGGTCCAGCCCTCAAAGCTGCTGCCCGAGACACTCTGCGAGGAAGTGTCAGAGTTCGTCGCCGTTTCCCAACTGGTGGTAAAGACCGAACGGGTGCCGTTGCTCACGCTCAGGCTGGGTATGTCCACCCGCGGCGCGATATCGAGGGTCAGGGTGGCGCTGCCGCTGTTCAAGCTGCCGTCGGACACCTGATAGCCGAGTTGGGCGTAGTCAACCCGCTGATCGCCGACGCCCGCCGCGGTGAACGCGTCGCCGCCCGACTCGCCGGCATCTGGCAGGAAGCGCAGCTTGCCGCCATCGATATCCGCCTTGCCGATCAGTTGATTGACGCTGACGTCGACCCAGGCACTGCCGTTGTTGAACTGCACTCGGCCATCGGCCGGAAGCGTGGTGATGCGGATCGACAGCGCGCTGGCGATGGTGTCGACATCGCTGGCATTGAACTGGGACCAGTTCAGCAGCAGCGGGGTGTCTTCGTTGCCGCTGGCCGCGCCGTTGGCCGCTGCCGGTGCATCGTTTTGCGGGTTTACGGTCAGGTTAACGGTGGCGGTGCTGATATCGCCATTGGTGTCGGTCAGGCGGTAGGTAAAGCTGTCGACGCCGTTGTAGTTGGCGTTCGGGGTGTAGGTAAAGGTGCCATTGGCGTTAACCACGACCGTGCCGTTGGACGCTTGCGTGCCCAGGCTCCAGACATTGCCGCCATCGCCAGAAGGTGTGTCGTTACCGGCCAGGTTGCCGTTAAGCACCTGGTCTTCAGTCGCTTGCACGGTATCTGCCACGGCCACGGGCTGGTCGTTTACCGCGGCGACATTGACGGTGACGGTGGCGGTGCTGATATCGCCGTTGGCGTCGGTCAGGCGGTAGGTAAAGCTGTCGGCGCCGTTGTAGTTGGCGTTGGGCGTATAGGTGAAGGTGCCGTTGACATTGACCACCACGGTGCCGTTGGACGCTTGCGTGCCCAGGGACCAGATATTGCCGCCATCGGCGGACGGGGTGTCGTTGGTTGCCAGGGTGCCGTTAAGCACCCGATCCTCGGTGGCTTGCACGGTATCGGCCACGGCCACCGGCAAATCGTTGACCGCCGCCACATTGACGGTGACCGTCGCGGTGCTGATATCGCCGTTGGCGTCGGTCAGGCGGTAGGTAAAGCTGTCGGCACCGTTGTAGTTGGCGTTGGGCGTATAGGTGAAGGTGCCGTTGGCATTGACCACCACGGTGCCGTTGGACGCTTGGGTGCTCAGGGACCAGACATTGCCGCCATCGGCGGACGGGGTGTCGTTGGTTGCCAGGGTGCCGTTAAGCACCTGGTCCTCGGTGGCTTGCACGGTATCGGCCACGGCCACCGGCAGGTCATTGACCGGCGTCACGTTGACATTGACGGTGGCGGTGCTGCTGCCGCCCTGACCGTCTATCACGGTATAGGTAAAGCTCGCCGGGCCGTTGTAGTTGGCGTCGGGGGTAAACACCACGTTGCCGTTGAGCAGCACTACGCTGCCGTGGCTGGCCCCCTGCACGGAGCTGATGGTCAGCGGGTTGCCATCGGGGTCGCTGTCGTTGGCCAGCAGCGTGGCCGCTGGCAGGGACAGCGGGCTGTCTTCAGCGGTGGTAACGCTGTCGTTGGTGGTGACTGGGTTGTTGTTGGTTTGAACGGGCGGGACAATGACCGGGTGGACCACCACAGTCAGCGGCAGGCTGGTATCGGCTGAAAGACTGTTGGCCGACTCAGTGGAGGTTGCCGTGATCTGCAGGGCGAACTGACCGGTGAAGTCCAGCGGCGGGGTAATGGTCAGTTTACCGAGGTCCCAGTCGGTGACATCGGCGCGGTTTTGCGTAGCCGATGCCGTGAACTGGTGGACGCCGTCACTGAGTTTCGCACCGACCGGAATATTGCCAATGCTAACCGCCAGACTCTCCGACCCATCGATGTCGGTCAGTGCCGAATCGATCGCCGAAAGTGGGATGGCGGTGTCCTCGTCGCCCTCGTTCTGGACATATTCGTTGTAATAGCCTCTGCCATTGCTGCCATGCAGGGCCGACAGGCGGACGCCGTCAGCGCTGAGGTCACTGAGGCTGCGGTAAATCTCGCTGGCTACTGTGCTGAGGTTCTGCGCAGCAGCGCCATTGACGCTGAGGTTTACGTCGTAATTGCCTGGTCCCGCTTGGTTATGGTGATAGATCTCCAGGGTGTAGTAGCCACTGGTGGTCGGCGAAAAGGTGCCGTTGAAGGTACCGCTGCTGCCACCCCAAGTACCTTGGCCTACGACCGTGCCACCGACGACGACCCGAATACTGTCATCACCGCCACCGCTGAAGGTGTAGGTTTGTCCGGCTTCCAGATGAATCAGGCCAGAGAGTTTGCTGGCCGTGCCGGCGTTTACATTGGTGTTGCTGGCGTCGCTGGTCTGTCCAGTGGTCGCCGGCGCCCCTGCCTGATCGATGGTCGATTGCAGGGTGGCGGGGTCGGCTCCGTTGCCACCGGTTCCCAGTGGCAGGTTATTCCAGGTTTGCAGCACCAGGCCCGTGGGGGTCGGTGTCGCAAGAGGATTGTCCAAATCCAGGGTCGGGGCGTCTGCCACTGGCGTGACCGCGATATTCAGGCTCGACTGCTGCGTGGTGGTGCCGTCGCTGACGGTAAAGGTCACGGTAGGGAGGCTGCCGCTCCAATTGGCGGTTGGCTCAAAACTGTATTGTCCATCATTGCCGACGTTCAGCGTGCCCACACCTGCAATAACTACAGGTGTTCCCGCCGTATGGGTATTTCCGCCGATGGTGAAGTTCACCACGCTCAGAGTATCGCTACCATCCACGTCCGTTGCGCTGCTAAGCAGATTGCCACTCGCCAGCTCGTCCTCATTAACCGTGATCTGGCTTGGCTGCAGGGCCGGTGCATCATTGACCGGAGCCACATTGACCGTCACGGTCGCGGTGCTGACGTCGCCATTGGCGTCGGTGAGGCTATAGGTAAAGCTGTCCGCACCGTTGTAGTTGGCGTTGGGGGTGTAGGTGAAAGTGCCGTCGGCATTCACCACGACGATGCCGTTGGACGCCTGGGTGCCCAGTGCCCACACATTGCCGCCATCGGCCGAAGGCGTGTCGTTGCCGGCCAGATTACCGTTAAGCACCTGGTCCTCGGTGGCTTGCACCGTATCGGCAACCGCCACCGGCAGGTCATTAACCGGTGTCACATTGACGGTGACCGTTGCGGTGCTGACGTCGCCATTGGCGTCGGTAAGGCTATAGGTAAAGCTGTCCGCACCGTTGTAGTTGGCGTTGGGGGTGTAGGTGAAGGTGCCGTCGGCGTTGACGGTGACGACGCCGTTGGACGCCTGGGTGCCCAGGGCCCACACATTGCCGCCATCGGCGGACGGGGTGTCGTTGGTTGCCAGGGAGCCATTTAGCACCTGGTCCTCGGTGGCTTGCACCGTATCGGCAACCGCCACCGGCAGGTCATTAACCGGTGTCACATTGACGGTGACCGTTGCGGTGCTGACGTCGCCATTGGCGTCGGTAAGGCTATAGGTAAAGCTG
>NZ_JBEVDL010000063.1:0-7681 GCF_040514055.1 Pseudomonas sp. | reverse complement strand
TGCCGCCAAAGCCGGCGCCGGCCCAGGGGTGCGAGACCCGCACCCAGCAGGAGCTGTTGTGGTCCTTGCTGCAGTAGCGGTTCCAGGGGAAGGAGATCTTCACCTGGCCGTGTTCGTTGGTGTAGATCTCCTGGCCCGGCGGGCCGGTGACCACCGCGGTGTCCGGGCCCATGGTCTGGGGTTTGGGCGTGTCGCGACGGGGGCGGAACGGCTGGTCGCTGGGGTGGGTTTCCATCACCGTGCGCAGCACCAGGCTGTCGGCGCTGGCGCTGGATTCGTAGTCGTTGTCGCTGAACTGGTAGTCGGCGGCGATCACCAGGTATTCGCGGTTGTGTGCCGACGCCGGGTGCCGCTCCAGGCTGAACAGCCGGCCCGGGGCCAGGCCCCGGGCGCGCCCGGTGGCATGGCCGCGACGCTGGGTGGTCTGCAGTTCCTCGATACGCACCCGCGCGTAGGGGTCGCCTTCGCCGACGGTCGGGTAGCCGCCCGGGTAGTCGAAGATGTCATAACTGTCGAAGGCATGCCCGGCCGGGGTGGCGCGCTGGGTCAGCAGCTCGGCGGCCGGGGTCTTGAAGTTGTAGTCGCGGGCGCTGTACTTGCCCGGCTTGACCTTGCCGCCGGCGGACCAGGTGTCCAGGTGATCCTGGTCGGGGTAGGTCAGGTCGGGGCTGAAATAGGGAATGCTGGCGTAGCCGGGAAAGGGGCTGGCCATGCCGATATCGTCGGTGATCACCAGGGCGTGTTCGCCGGCGCTGTGCTCGAACCAGAACCAGATGCCCTCGTGCTCCAACATGCGCATCACGAAGTTGGCGTCGGTCTCGCGGTATTGGACGCAATAGTCCCAGGTGCGGTAACTGCGGCTGAGCACGAAACGGGTTTCGAAGGGGTAGGGCGCCAGCACCTTCTTGACCATATCCGGCGCGGTCATGTTCTGGAACACCTGGTAGTCCGAGCGGCGGGTGGCGTACCACAACCAGGGTTTCAGCTCGGCCTCGTAGAGGTAGTGACGGCCCTTCTTGCCGACCAGGGCGAACCGCGCGCACTGGCCGTTGAGGTAACGCTTGGCGCCACCGGGCAATTCGATGTCGACGGTCACCGAGGTGCCGAGCATGGCGTCGGGGTCGAGGCTTTTCTGCTCGCTCTTGAGCGTCAGGTTGAAGTCGAACAGACGGGAGATTTCCTCCCGGCCGTTGAGGGCATCGAAGCGCAGGGTGTCGGGTCCGAGGACCGTGGTGACATTGAGCGTGCGGTTCATGCGTTGACTGTCCTCTCCCTGAAATGGCGTCAAGAGGCCCTAAGGCGTCCATGCGTAAGCGGCGGCAAGTCTGGAGCATGGCTCGAAAGGCGTCCGAGGTGGCCGTCGCAAAAAAGCTACTGAAACGCCAGTACTGAGCAATGGCTTCACTGGCAAATGACCTGGAGCGGTGGGGTAAGTCTCTCGTGGCCGCCCAAGGCCGGCCGCGTGGGGGGCTGCGGCGCGGCTGTGGAGCGGCGCAAACACGATCGCTGATTGCTACAGGCCAATCACGTTTCGTTCGGGATGTGCAGGTGTCTGCTGCCGAGGACCGCTTCGGTCGAGCTGTTTGGCCCTGCTGCAAGGAGGTGCTTGTTCCGACGCGCTCGGCGCCAGGCTTCAGTCCTCGCGAGCGTATTTGAGGTGTTCGGTGTAACCACCGTCGTTGTCTTGCCCAAGCATCCTGTAGATGGTTTCCCAGGTCTGGCCCTCTGTGGGGTTGGGCGGATTTTTGCTGCCGAACACGTAGAGGGTATCGCCCATCGGAAACGCGCCCTGTAGCGACTTGGCGCACTCGAGGCCCAGGCTGAACTGATGCAGGAACACCATGGGTTGTCCTTGGAAAAACGGCCAGTCCGGTTCTCCCTGCCAGCGGGGCGGCTGTTCGCTGAATACAAACTTGTCCTGGAGGTATTCGGCAATCCAGGTTTTCTTGTTTTTCGGGGCGTTTTCCAGGTAGGCGGCATACGCCTGGTCGACGAATGCCTCGGCGCCGGGCACAAACGCACTGGCGCGCTTGTGTTTGTTCAGGTAGTCGTCAAGAAAAGTGACGAAATCGTCTTTGTCCATAACAGGTCCCTTAAAATTTATTGACTGGCTTAATCACTTTAACAAGGTTCCAGCCGAGATTCCGGTAGGGGTCCATGGAGGCATGCCCCCACGGCGTGGCAGGCTGCAGGTTCCAGCCTTCGTGCGCCACCCCCGTGGAGCCGGAGCGCTGTGGAATGTACTGGTGATTAAGCTCGATAGGCACGGTGATATCTTTTGTCTGTCCGACCCGCCCTTTTAGCCTGTTGGTCACGGTGTTTTTGTAGACGACCCGCACCACCATGCGCGGCGCCAGCCCTTTTTTCATCCGGGCCAGGTTCTTCGCGGAGTACTTCCCGGCGGGTGCTTTTTTCGCGGCATTTTTCCAATAGCTACTGCGTGCCGAGCTCCAGCACCGCAATCCCCAGGGGTCGGTCCAGCCGATCGGGTTGGGGGCGTACTGGAACAGGTTGATGCCTCCGGCCAGTCCGATCGGGTCCGGCGTGGTGAAGCGCCCGATGTCCGGATCGTAGAAGCGAAAGGTGTTGTAGTGCAGCCCGGTTTCCCGGTCCAGGTACTGGCCCTGGAAGCGCAGGTTCTGCTCTTCGACATAATGGGCCTGCTTCTGTTCACGCAGCGTGGCGCCCCACACCTGGTAACTGGCTTGCCAAACACACTGGCCATCGGACTCGGTTAGCTGTTGCGGCAAGCCACTGGGGTCGTTGTGGTAGTAGCGCACGCGTTGATGGGGACCATGCCCGTCCAGGCGCGCCAGGGGTTCATAACCGTCGCCGTCGTACAGGTACAGGCTGAACAGGCCGTTGCGCTCCTCGGCGAGCAACCGCAAGCCGTCCCAGGTGAAGCGGGTCTGGTTCAGCAGCCGTGCGTTGCTGTCGTACTCGCTTTTCTCCACGCGCCGGCCCAGCGGGTCGTAGCGCATGCGCACCCGTGTCTGCTGGTAACCGTCGTCGGTGTGCACTTCGATCAAGCGGTGTTCGGCGTCGTAGGCAAAGCGCTGCACTCGCCGGCTGCCGGTGCGTTTTTCGCTCATGCGGCCGAAGGCGTCGTAGCGGTAACGCTTGTCCTGGTAGGTGAGCAGTTTGTTGTGAACCACCCGGCCACCGCTGGCGGCCGGGTCGAGCAGGTTGGCCGCCGCGTCGTAGGCATAGGTTTCGCGGCTGCCCAGGTGCAGGTCGCGGCTGGCGAGGATCCTTCCGCTGGCATCGTACTGCAGGTGCTGCTGCAGGTCGCGCTGGGCCTGGCTGTCGCGGTCGAGCCGCCCGACCAGGTTGTCGCAGGGATCGTAGTCGTAGCGCTGTTCGGCCTGCGCGGGGAGCTGCACCGGCTGCTGCGTCCGGCGCCGGTTGCGTTGGGTCAGCCGGCCGCAGCGGTCATATTGGCTGCGGGTCACCATCTGGCCCTGGGTACGCAGCACCTCGCGGTGCAGGCGGTCGCGCTCGAAGCGGCTGATCTCCTGGTCATCGACGCTGAGGATCTGCAGGTGACCGCTGCCGTAGTACAGCTGCTTGATCCGTCGCCCGTCCGGTACCCGGGTTTCCAGCAAATTGCCCAGCTCGTCGTAGGCGTGGCGCAGGGCGCCGCTGGCCCCTTGTTCTTCAATCAGCTGGCCGACGGCATCGAAGACGAATCCCAGCTGCTGCACGGTGCCGTCGACACCGGTGAACGAGACACCGGTCAACCTGTCGAGCGCATCGTAGCGATAGGTGCTGTGGCCATCACGGGTGGTTTTGCCGATCAGCCGACCCAGGGCATCGCGCTGCAACTGGTGCTCAATTGGCGCGGGTGGCACCTCGGGCACCGCGCTCAGGCCGCTGCCGTGGGGTGCCGGTGTCCAGGACACGCCGATCACCTGATCCTGGGCATCGTAGCGAAAGTGCTGGGCGCTGCCGTCCAGGTCGTGCTGGGCGGTGAGGCGATCGGCGCCGTCCCAGGCGAAGCGGTAACGCTCGCCGTTTTCGTTGACCAGCGCCTGTAACCTTCCATAGGCGTCGTACTCGAAGCCCACCTGGCGGCCCTGCTCGTCGAAGCGCCTGTGCACCTGGCCACGTCGGTCATACAGGTAGCGGACGCTGTGACCGGCGGGATTGACATAGGCACTGAGCTGGCCGATGGCATCGCGCTGGAACTGTTCGCGGCGGCCATCGGGCCGCTCGCTTTGCAGCAGGCGCCCCTGGGCATCGTGCTGGAAACGGCTGCGTTCGCCCAGCGCATCGATCACCTCCCAAAGGTGGCCGCGGGGGTCATAGGTGAAACGTGTCGGCAGTCCCGAGCAGTCGACCTGTTCGAGCAACTGGCCCAGTTCGTTCCAGCGCAGGGTGTTGCGTTTGCCGCTGGCGTCGATGATCTCGATCGGCAGCCCACGGGCGTCATGGCGGTAGCGGGTTACCCCGCCCAGCGGGTCGGTCTCCTGGATGCAGTTGCCGCGTTTGTCATAGCGGTAGCGCCAGGCGTGCCCGGCGGCATCGGTTTCCACCAAGGGCAGGCTCCAGTGCTCCAGCCAGCGGATAACGCTGCGCTGCTCCAGTGGGTCGAGGGTCTCGCACAAGTTGCCGGCCTCGTCATAGCCATAGCGCCAACAGGCACCGTCCGGTGCGGTGGCGGCCAGCAATTGGCGCTCGTCGTTCCACTCGAAGTGCCAGCTGTGGCCCAGGGCATCGGTGTAGCGGGTAATCTGATATTGGCCATTCCACTGCCGCTCGCTGACCCGGCCCAGGCCGTCGGTGATACGGGTCGTGCCGGCATTGAGGTCGTAGGCGAAATGGTATTCGTCACCTTCCTCGGTCCAGTGGCGGGACACCCGCGAATGCGCGCCATCGTTGTCCTGCAGTTCGAGCCACTGGTAGAAACAGCGCAACCCGCTGGGGAGTTGGTGCTCGACCATACGCCGTTGGGCATCGTAGACGAACCGCCGTTGCACCTGCAGCTCGCCGTCGCGCACCTCACTCAGCTCACCGGCCAGGTCGTAGGCATAGTGCACCAGCACCTCACGGCGCGCCTCGGGGTAAAGCCGCTCGATACGCGCCACGCGTCCGCTGTGCACATCGCTGTAGCACAGCTCGATTCGTACATGGCCTTCGCGGTCGTGCACCTGGTACAGGCGCCCGCGCGGGTCGTAATCCAGTAGCAGGCGATTATCGTTGCGATCGCCCAATTGGCTCAGGCGCAGTCTGTGCGGTTGGTCCGGCGCCTGCTCGAAGAGGCGGTACAGGCCCTCGGCACTCTCGATCAGCAGCGCGCCGCCTTCATGGCGGCGAATACTCAGTCCTTCGCCTGGGCTGTAGATCGCCTCACCCGGGGCCAGGTTGCCCAGTTCGATGGGCCGGCCCTGCTCGTCGATATAGGTCAGGCTTTCACTGCCTTCGTCGTCCAGTGCCAGGTGCACCATCACTTCGAAGGGCACGCTCCAACCGGTACCAAAGAGTCCATCGCGGCGCGCGTCGCGGCTGCTGTAGAACCGCTGCCAGTCGATCGGCAGCAGGCCGGGCAGGACGAAGTCCAGGTCGGCCTCGTCACCCAGGACCTTGGCCCCGGTAGCGGCATGCACCGGATTTGGCGAGCCGCTGGAGGCCGAACTCAAGGCCCCCGAGACCTGACCGCTGACATAGGCGGTGGCGCCGCCCATGGCCATGTTGCCGACAAAGGCGCCGGCCATGCACGGCAGCTTGCTGCAAAGTTTGCCGGGCCTGCCGCGCATCAGCATCAGCACGCTGACCGCCAGCATCACCCCGGGCGTCTTGCCACTGCGAATAGGCTGCACCACCACCGGGGCGCCGCCGATACGCACGTCGGGGGAGATGGTGCCGCTGTCCACCACGGTGCCATCACAGGTGCTGCGGTCGCCACTGCGCACCGCCGGCTGCATCTCGATGCTGACCTTGCTGGAGCCTTCGGCCAGCAGTTGCGTCGGCATCGCCGGGTGTTTGGTGCACAACACGATATCCAGCGGGCAGGGGATCACCCCCGGTGCCGGCGAGGCCACCGTGGGTCGCCACATTTCGCTGAAAAAACGCCCGGCCATGTCGAGGAAACTGGGGTCCTCCTCGACTTCGTCGACGTGCCCGTTCTCCTCGGGCATCGGGGTGCCGAGGATGCCGGCGGCACGCGCCGCGGCCAATCCGTTGATGCGGGTCTTATTCGCCCCGGTGGAAATCTTGGCCTGCACCGTGGGCGGACTGAGGCTGTTGCCCAGGTCGTCACAGAGGGTGGTGATGCCCTTGTCCGCCCCCGTCTGGTTGGCGGCGACCCCAATCACCACGCCGACCACCAGCGCCAGCGCGACGCCGCCGACGCCGCCGGTCAGCACCGTCAACCCCGTGGCCGCGACCACCGCCGCACAGGCTACGGCCGTGACGGCGGCGTAGGCCGCGATCTCCAGTACGCCGCTGACGACATCGGCGAGGAAAGTGGTGTGAAATAAATCGTCGCCAAGCCGCGCGGCCCAGAGTGCGTCGGACATCCGGGTGTTACTCCAGGGGAGGAAGCATCAGCGAGTGTTTGATCTGCGCCCAGTGCCGGGCCTCGGCCTCGCCCAGTGGCTGTGGCTTGACGTAGCTCAGGGCGAGCAGACGGTGCCCATCGGCCAGCAATATGCCGAGCTGGTACTGGTAGACCCGTTCGTTACCCCGGCTGAACTGGCTTTGCAGTTCCACGGCCTCGAGCGACTGCTGCGGGCCGACCTGTATTGCGGTGACAGGGCTGGCGCGCAGTTCCTTGACCTGTTTTTCCAGCTTGCCGATTTGCGCCTGGAAATGGCTGTGCAGGGTCTCGCCGCTGTCCAGCTGCCCACGGGTGATGACCAGCGAGGTGCCGAGTTCGGCAAAACGCAGGATATTGATCGTGCCGTCCTGCACGCTGCTGCTGGGCAGTTGCAGCTGGAGTTCCTGGGTGCGATAGCTCATCCGTTGCCTTAGCCTTTGGGAAAGATGCTGTTGATCGCCTTGTCGATGCTGCCCTTGTCGCCCTGACCATCGGGCGTCGCGCCGGGCCCGCCGCCAATGTTGAGGTTTAGCAGGCCACCGGTGTTGAACTCGGCATCGCCCGTGGCGTGGAAGTTGATGGCCACCCCCGTCAGGTTGATCTGCCCGCTGGCGTTAAGCTCGAGCACACTCTCGCCGCAGACCAAGCGCAGCTTCTCGCCGACTTCGAGCACGTAGTTCTGGCTGACGCTTTCACTTCGGGAGGCGCCGACCAGCAGCACATCGTCGCGTTTGACTGCGCGCAAGCGGTCCTCGCCGATGGTCGCGGTTTCGCTGCTTGCGACGGATTTTGTGCGGTTGTGGCCGACGGCATGGGTTTCGTCGTTTTTCACGACTATGTCCTGGTTACGCTCGGCGTGGATATACAGCTGCTCCTGGCCCTTCTTGTCCTCGAAGCGCAAGGCGTTGGCATTGTCGTAGCCGGCGCCCATGCTCGAGCGGGTCAAAAAACCCGACTGGGTGGCGTTGGCCGGCAGGCCCCAGGGCGGCATATGAAAGGCGTTGTACACCCGGCTGGTGATGATCGGCCGGTCCGGGTCGCCGTTGAGGTGATCGACCAGCACTTCCTGGCCGATGCGCGGAATATGAATGCCGCCAAAGCCGGCGCCGGCCCAGGGGTGCGAGACCCGCACCCAGCAGGAGC
>NZ_JBEVDL010000088.1:0-4330 GCF_040514055.1 Pseudomonas sp. | reverse complement strand
GCCAGTCGTTGTAGCAGCGTGAGGCGGGCAAGCCCAAGGCTGCACCGCTGTCCTGATTGTTGCGCGCGTCGCGGCTGAAGGCGCCGCACACCAGCTCAAAATGTCCATCGAGGCCGGCAGCCTGGCGGTGGGCTTTGCCGATGAAGGCGCCCTCGCCGCCCCCGACGAAGCCCATGCGTATTTTTGGGGTTACAACGTTCATCGCGAATTTCTCTTGCTCGGGGGAGATTCAGACTCAGGATTGACTATGATGTAACCGGTTACATCATGCCGGAAATTTAGACTCGGTTGCTTGAGGTGTCAAACCCGGATGAGTCATCAAGATCATTTCAACGCACGGCCTGCCTGCGGTAAGCTCGCCGGCCACGCTGGCATTTACCGTTTCGTAACGAGGTTGTCTTGTCCAATATCCGTGAAGTTGCGCGCCTGGCCGGCGTCTCGGTGGCGACCGTGTCCAGGACACTGAAGTCGCCGGAACGGGTACTCCCAGAAACCCGGGACAAGGTCAATGCGGCGGTGGAACAGGCCGGCTACCGGCCGAACCTGATGGCCGTGCAATTTCGTTCGCGCAGGACCGGCAACCTGGTGATTCTGGTCCCGGCCATCGCCAACACGTTTTTTGCCCGGGTCATCAGCGGTGCCCAGCAGGCAGCACAAGCGGCCGGTTACCGCCTGCTGCTGTGCGACACCCAGGGTCGCGAGGACGTCGAACGGGAATTCGCCGCGCTGGCGCACGCCCATCAGGCCGACGGCGTGATCCAGTTGCGCGCCTACGACCCTTTCGAATCGCCCTCGCCAAACGGCGAGTCACCACCCATGGTCAACGCCTGCGAAGTGATCCAGGGCGGGCGTCATCCGACCATCAGCCTGGATAACCGCGCTGCCGCCAAGGCCATGACCGAGCACCTGATCGGTCTGGGCCACCGGCGGATCGGGTTGGTCAAAGGTCCGAAAAGCAGCCCGCTGACCCGCGATCGAGTGGCCGGCTATCACGATGCGCTGAGCCAGGCCGGGATTGCCTGCGACCCGGCGCTGGTCTGCCACGGCGACTTCACCTTGACCGCCGGTTTCGAGGGGGCGGGCGCGTTGCTGCAGCTGGCCGAGCGCCCCACTGCCCTGTTTTGCGAAAACGATGAAATGGCGATCGGTGCGTTGAAGCGCATCAAACAACAGGGGCTGCGGGTGCCTGAGGATATTTCCCTGGTGGGGTTCGATGACATTCCCTTCGCCGCCTACTGCGACCCGCCGTTGACCACCATCGCGCAACCGGCCGAAGTCTTCGGGCAGAAGGCGGTCGAGATGCTGATCGCCCTCATAGAGAAAAAACCAATCTTGCAGCGACATGTGGTGCTGCCATTCGAATTGACCCTGCGCGACAGCACTGCCGTACTCGACAGCGACGCTTGATTCAGCCCTGTTTCAAATCCAGGCAATAGGTGTAGTAGCCCGTATCGCGCACATACCCCAGCGACTCATACAGGCGTTGCGCCCCGTGGTTGTCCGTGGCCGTCTCCAGCACCAGGCCTTTCGCGCCGGTCAGCAGCGCAAAGGCTCGGGCGGTGTTCATCAGCAAGGTCCCGACCCCGCGACCACGGGCTGCCGGGGTAGTGAACAGGTCGCTGAGCAGCCAGGTGCGATGCGCGTCGATCGAGGAGAACGTCGGGTACAACTGGACGAACCCCAGCGCCTCGCCGTTGGCATCCTGGACGAAGAAGATTGCCGATTCGTCCCGGGCGATGCGCTCGGCGATGAAGTTGCGCGACTGGTTGAGGTTCGATGGCTGGCCGTAGAAACCGCGATAGGCGTCGAAGAGGCTGGCGATTTTATCGAGGTGGGATGGGTCGGCGCGCAGGGCCTGGAGTGCCATGTTGATCGTCTCCGAACGGATTGATTGATCAGCGGAAAAGGGAAATGTAGATCAAAAAATCACAGCGTGCGGGAGCTCGTAGGAGCAAGCTAGCTCCCACATGGAATCTTGTCCGGTCGAAATGGATGGGTCGGCTGTCAGGACGCCTTCGCCGGCAAGCCGGCTCCTACAAGTTTGAAATGCACTCGGATCCGAGAGCCAGGTCGGCCCGCAGGCCGCCTCGCTTTGGCTTTGGCTTTGACGGTGCACGCCCCATCGAGAGGCTTCGTTCCGGCTCTGCGCAGTGGGCCCACGGAGCAGGACCGGAGCCTGGGCGAGGCACCGAACGACAGGGGCAAGAGCGCTTGGTTACTTGGCGCTTTTCCAAGTGACCCGCCGTAAGGGTGGAACCTTAAGTCGCCGTTACCGCAGAAACGGATAGGTCCCGGCCTTCAGCTCCGCTCGGCAACTACCGCCGGCGCTGATGCCTTGGCCAGCCCGTAATACAGAATCCCCGGCACCACCAACCCCACTATCCAGGAAATATCCACCCCGCCGAGCTGCGCCACCATCGGCCCCGAGTAGAATTTGGTGGCGACAAAAGGCAGCTGGACCAACACACCGAGACCATACACGCTGATGCCCAACAGGTTCCAGCGCCCATAGCGACCTTGCGGATCGGACAATGCCGCAATGTCGTAGCGCTCCTTGTTGATGAAGTAATAATCCACCAGGTTGATCGCGCTCCAGGGTGTGAAGAACGTCAGCAGGAACAGGATGAAATACTTGAAGGTGTTCAGGAACGAATGCTGCCCCAGCAGCGCCAGCGTGGTGGACGCGGCGACAATCACCAACACGAACAGCATGCGTTGCCGGGCGGTTATCTGCAGACGGCTACGAAAGCCACTGATGATGGTCGCCACGCACATGAAGCTGCCATAGGCGTTGAGGGTAGACACCGTGACCTTGCCGAACACCACGCTCAGGTACAGCAGCGAGGCCATCACGCCGGTACTGCCCAGCCCGACGATGGTCGCGACTTCATGCCCGCGAAAATTCGCGCCGGCCAGGGCTGCGGCGAACACTCCCAGCACCATTGAGGCCTGGGCGCCAAGCACCGTGCCCAGGCCGACGGCGGTGAAGGTTTTCCAGGACGCGGTCTTGCTCGGCAGGTAGCGCGAGTAGTCGGCCACGTAGGGTCCAAAGGCGATCTGCCAGGACGCGGACAGGGACACCGCCAGCAGGAAGGTACTCCAGCCGAAATGGCGGTTTTGCAAGAGCAGGCCGATATCGTTGAGGGTCATCAGCCGGGTAAACAGATACACGAACGCAATGATGCCCAGCACGCTGGCCACCTTGCCGACCAGGTGGATGACCCGATAGCCGAACATGGTCAGAAAGGCGATGCAGGAGGCAAAAATCAGGATGCCGGCGCTGTCGCTGACATCGATCAATTGGGCAATGGCCTGCCCCGACAGCACCGCGCCGGTGGCGCTGAAACCGAGGTACATCAGGCACACCAGCACGATCGGGATCGCGGCCCCATAGACGCCGAACTGCACGCGACTGGAAATCATCTGCGGCAGCCCGAGTTTGGGCCCTTGCGCCGCATGCAGCGCAACCACCGCGCCGCCGAGCAATTGGCCGATCAGCAAACCGATGAGCGACCAGAACACATCGCCGCCCAGCACCACGGCCAGGGCGCCGGTGACAATTGCAGTAATCTGCAGGTTGGCGCCAAGCCACAGGGTGAACTGGCTGTAGAGGCTGCCATGCCGCTCGGCCTCGGGAATGAAATCGATCGAACGGGTCTCGATCAGGGGACTTCGCTGCTGACTATCGCTGACCTTGGTCATTGCGCTGTTTTCCTTTGAGGAGCTTGTTTTTATTGTGTGGGCTTGCAGGCTTAGAACGTCTTGCTGGCACTGGCGACCACCGTCGCCGTGCACAGATCGTCGTAGCCATACCAACCTGCGCATTCGCTTTTCGACAGGTCGGTATCGATGTAGCTCAGCCCCCAGGTCACGCCTACGAAGTCACGGCTCAACTTGGCTTCCCACTCGTAATAGGCCTCGCGGCTGTCGCCGTTGGTGGTCCAGTAGGCCGGGTCTTTGACATCGCCGCGCCCCACGCGCACGTTCAGGCCCAGCTCGGCCGGCAAGGCGAACTGATAGCTGAGGTAGGTGTAAAGGGTGTCCTGGTCTTCGCCAAAGACGTTCGGCGTATCGTTCGAGTAGTGGGCGCCGAGCTTCACGCCATACAGGTCCAGGATGGCGTAGATTTCACTGAGGTTGAATTGGCCTTCCTTGGGATAGTCGTACTTGATGTAGCCCAGGTCGAGGCTGATGGCCTCGGTCGCCTGCCAGTAGTAGCCGGCGTAGTACTCGAGTTCCTGCCGGGTCTTGAACTCGCCGCCGAAATCGACATTCGAGGTCCAGGCGCCCACGTACAGGCCGCTGCTGTGCACCAGCGTGGCGCTGGCCT
>NZ_JBEVDL010000086.1:0-27123 GCF_040514055.1 Pseudomonas sp. | reverse complement strand
CGGTCTGCATGGGGATCACGGGAGCTTGGTGTGTTTGGCGACAACCAAGGTGCTCGCCCATGCAGACGTCTTCAAGCCCAAGCGTTTGAGCGGTCGCGAGTTTTTGTGGGGATCACTCAGACTCCGACCCCTTACCTGACCCCTTACCTCGCTGATCACTGGGGCGCGCTCCTGGGTGCTGAGCAACGGCACATCCGACTGGTGGGATTCAGTTCTTCTGTTGCGGTATCGGCTCCACAGTAATCAGCGCTGGAGTAAGCAATTGAGACCCTTCAATCGCGTTAGGGTATGCAGCGCAATCAATAGGGAGGCCAGCGGCATAACTCCATGTAGTCGCTAAGCGCACCGGTGAAATTTTCCCTGCTAAAGCAGAGCGGCCTGCTGCAGGGAAGCCAATTGACCTGCGAAATTTCCCGATCCTGCGCGTAACCCATTCTGCTCCAGCTTATATGCGACTCTGTACTGTGTTGCTCCACCACTACAACTTCGCAGCCGAAGTCCATATCGTCTGGGCAGACCAACAGTGGTACAAGCATTGTTTGCGTGCCAGCAAAACCCAGCAGCCTGTCCCAAGCTTTTTCAAGCTCGACCTCACTGTGCAGCCAGCTATGCGCTGGCACAAGAATGCTGATGTCGGGTTGCTGGGTCAGCTCCGCAATCACTATTTGTAACGACGAGTCGTCAACATACAGAGCTGGATAAGGGGCATGCGGGTGATCGTCGTGGAGGCGGGCGGAGAGTCGCATGGCGTGCCTGGATGCATTAAAGGGCGGGGTTCAGCGCGTTCCCACGGGGCGCAACGGACGGCTGAAGGTCGACTATTACTTGAGCCGGCAGTCTACCAGGCAAAAGCAACAGCCCCGCTGTGCGGGGGCTGTTGGATTTCTGCGACAGGGCGACGGCGCTGTGGCGTTATTTGATAAAGGCTTGCAAGTCGCTGGTCAGGCCCTTGATCGCCGCCTTGAAATCGTTGGTGGTGATCGCCTGGCTGTCATTGTCCAGCGAGGTGCCAAACACCTTGCGCACGACCTTGACCACCGGCAGGCCGGTCTTTGCATCGACCAGATCGGCTTCGATATAGAGCTCGGTATTCTGGTCGCGTTGGCCGGTCGCCGCGGCCACCGAGCCCGCCACCGCCGTGATCGGCAGCACTTCGTACCAGCGCATGCCTTCGGTGGACGCGCTGACGCCGGTGATCGCCGCGTGCATGATCAGCGCGCGCGAACCTACTGGTGCGGCTTGCAGCGTGGGCACCACCTGGTAGCGCTGGGCCAATGCGCTTTTAGCGCTGCTGCTGGTGAGTGCCTGCAGCTCCTGCAACGTCTGCTGGTTGACGCGTTCGGTCGGTTTCGGCGCCGGATACAGTTCCAACTGGTTGAAAACCACCGTGTTGTAATTTCCGGGCTTGAAGTTGTCGGCGACCCAGCGCAAAACCGGCTGCCCACTGGCCGAAGTGGTTTCCTGCAGCCCCTCATAGTTGGCCAAGAAGCCGGAGTACTGGTTCTGTTCCGTCACTTTTGAAACGCAGCCGCCCAGCAGCAAGCTGCTCATCGCAACGCCAACCAAAAACTTACTGGATATTTTCATGAGGCTTTTTACTCCGTGCTTGGAAAAGCGCTTTAAGGGGCATGCTCAGGGTTGGGATATCACAGGTTTAGCTCATCGTTGTTACGCGTGATCGCTGCCAGGCAACATTCAGTCGCTGGTGGGTGGTTTCTCAGGGAGCCCTCAGGTGGACATCGTCAGCAGACGGGCCGGCATATTCGCGTCGCGGCCCCGGCCATAACAGCAGGGTCATAAACAGCGCGTAGATGACCGCAAACAGAACGTAGGCCATGCGCGTCGAAAACAGCTCGGGACTGCTGGCCGGCAAGGGCGAAATGCCCAGGCCGAAGAGGATCAGGAAGGTCGTCAGGCCGCCCGCAAACAGCTTGCCCGCCGTGGCATGGCTCACCGCCCTGCCGGCGAAGAGCAGGCCCACCAGCAATGCAGTGAGAAACAGCAGCCAGAGCGTGGGCCGCAACTGCACCAGGGTGCAGGCCAGCGAGGCGACTATCCCGCCCAGCAGGTTGACCACCAGCAAGGCCAGCGCCGCGCGTTGGGTCATGGTCGACTCCAGTTGACTGAGTAGCGAGGAGACCGTAATCGGAATGACCATGGCAGTGGCCAGACGCGGGTCCACCAGGCAGAAGGTGACTATCAGCAGCAGGATGGTCGCGCTCGCCAGCGCCTGGCGTGTCACGTGGCGCAGCGCAGGGCGCGGGGCGGGTGGTTGCGCGGAGCTGGTGTCCGCGGGGCGGTCGGGCAACAGGGCGTGGGCGGCCCAGGTCAGCAGTATGCCGCCGCTGATGCCCCTGGCCAGGATCAGCGCGATCGAGTCGCCCAGGTCGCGTTGCTGAATATCGAGCATGGGCACGACGATGGCGATGATCAGGATCAAACTGGGGGCCGCGCCGCCTTTGCCCTGGCCCTGGGCCCAGAAGCAGCCGAAATAGCACAGCCACAACGACGGAACCAAAACTTCCGGCTCTTCGCCGAACAGGTCGGTGAGCAATACCAGCAGCGCACCGACGCCCACAACCAGCAGGATGGTTGCCAGGCCCTGGCGCAGCCCCAATGGGCTGCGGCTGGCGAACAGCAGCTGGATGGCGATCAGCGGGGCGAAAAAGGGCAGGGTCTCACCCATCAGCATGCCGACGCTGAGGCCGCAGGCAACCGCCAGGGCGATCCGCAGGCCCTGGCGTTTGCGGCGGCTCAGTTCAAGAGAGTCAATTGACATAAGTCAGCAGGGCGATCACCCGGCTCTTGAACCTGCCCAGGGCGTTCATCACCGGGTTGTCACCGGTGTAGACCACCACGTTGACCTGGGAGCCATAACGTGGACCGACGGGGTAGGGCTGGTCCACCACCAGGCGAACCGGGAAACGTTGCGGGTCGCGAACCCAGCCACTTTCGTTACGGATAGTCGGCAGCGCGGACGAGGTGGCGCCGTCCTGGGCAACACCCCATCCGACGCTCTCGACCTTGGCGCCGAAAACCCGGCCTGGCAGCACATCGAACACCAGTTCGGCGTGGTCTTCGGCCTGCATATGCTCCAGGCTGTTTTCCTTGAAGGCCGCCGAAATCCAGATGGTGCCGGCATCGATAAAGGTCAGTGCAGGCTGGCCGGGGTTCACCACCTGGCCTACCGCCAGTTGGAGATTGGTAATCACGCCATCGGCCGGTGCGTTGATCTCGGTCCGCACCAGGTCCAGACGGGCTTTTTCCAGGGCGGCCAATGCCTGCTTGAATTGCGGGTTGTCATTACCCGTCGGCCCCAGTTCTTCACGGGCTTTCTGCAGGTCGGCCTGGGCCTTGACCACCGCGGCTTCCGAGGAGTCCAGGGCGGCGCGTGCCTCATCCAGGCGGGCGCGGGCATAGACCCCACGCTCGACCAGCTGCGTGACGCGCCGTGTCTGCTCGCGCACGTTGTCGCGCTGGGCGCGCGCCGAGACCAGTTGGGCCTGCGCGGCATCCACCGCGGAGGTGCTGGCACCGAGGTTTTGCCCGGCTTGTTCGAGTTTGGCCTCGGCTTCGGCCACGGCGATCTGGTAGGGCTGCGGATCGATGCGGAACAACAGTTGTCCGGTCTTGACCCGCTCATTGTCGACCACGGCGATATCCATCACGCGTCCGCTGACTTCGGTCGCCATCTGCACCACATACGCCTGCACCACCGCCTGGGCGGACGAAGGTGTGCTGCGCTCCATCAGGACGGAGATGGTGAACAGCACGACAATCAGCAGCAGTACCAGCAGCGCGACACGGCGCAGCGGATTTGGCGTCGCGCGCGCTGGGGCGGGGGGCGTGGGCGCAGCGGGGACAACCTCGGACTGCTTGGAAATCTCGGGCATAACGGCATCCGTAAGCGGGGCTATACCAGGCAACCTTCAGGCGTGCCTGGCGACGAGGCGGGTTAGGGGGTCAGGCCGCGTCAGTGTTGACGACCCGCGCGGTACGGATAAACAAGGCGCGGACCTTGTCCCAGAAATTGCCACCCAGCACGAAAAAGCTGCCGACCAGCATCAGGTCGCCCAACAGTTGCAACTGCCAGAGATTGGGCCTTAAGCCGGGCCAAAAGGTATCGATATAGGGTTCGAGAAAGGCTGAAACCAAGGGCAGGCAGAACATCGTCACGCCGATGTAATGGCGGGCCGGGCTCACTTCGAGGTTGGCGCTGGGGGCCAGTCCGGATACATAGCCGAACAATCGGCGTTTCAACTCCTGGAAACCGGCTTTGCCCATGATGGCTATGACCAGCAGCAACAGGATCTTGTTGGAGATAAACAGGATGCCCGTCAGCGCGGCAATTTTTGAACCCGGAACATCCAACGCGGCTGCCAGGGGTACCAGTAGCCAGGATCCCAGTATCACACCGACCAGGGCGATGCCCAACTTGAAGCGCCACCCGGCGGGGGGTGGACTGACTGCGTCTTGAGCATCACTCATAAATGGGCACCTTCCTGTGTGACGGCTTCGCTGTGGGTTGGGTTGCGCTGAATTACCTGAAACTCTGTCCCGCGACAGGGTGGAACCCCGCGCCGCTCAAGTGTTGCGGATGTGCGTTACTCAACAAGCGTGCGGTGCATGGCGCGTTACTGCGCATGGGGGCTGGGCAATAAACTAAAGCGACTCCGACCTAAAACACAATAGTCGAAATCCACCTGCGTAGCGGGCGACAGAAAAAAGTGCCTTGCCAAGGGGTAGGCCCAAGAGTCTGGTGGGTCGGTAGGTCGGAATGAGTGTGCTCTACACGCTCCGCCCAGGTCCCATGATCCGGCGAAAGCCCCGTCGGTTGGGCGCTGGACGCCCGAGCGCGGTCGTTGGTGAAGGGCCTTCAGGTGACTGGATTCGCCCCGTCCGCTGCGGTGCGAACCGACTGTAACTGGGGGGCTGGGTAAAAACGCCGAAGCGCGGACTGGCCTGTCAGGCGCGCAAGTAGCACTCGGCCGCCGCCTGCAACTACCCAGCCCGGTCGGCTCGGATTGGGCTTAGTGCGATAGGCCGGCATTTAGGATGGGACACACTTAATCCACTTCGAGTCGCTACGAATTGAGGCACGAGGCTGAGCGTTTTTAAAAAAGTGCGCGTCTTTATTCAAACTTCAGAAGGCATAAAAAGGGTGACTGCCGATTCACACAAACAGATCTGCCATTCAATGTGACAACTCTCGCAGCGAGGCAAAAAAAACCTATTTATTTGTTGCCCTGTTCGACCCACCCCAATTGATCCCTGTGCAATGGGCAAAGCGGATCGCAGCGGCCAGGCCCTGGCTCTGCCTGAGAGCCGTGGTGCTGATCCCCCCGGTGCTTGATCGCAGGGTTAAGTCACGCTCCCCTCGGTCCAGGCGCTTGACTCGCCTCCAGGCCCGGCTTCAGGCCTTGAATGATGCGGATGTTGCAGGGCAGAGGCTCGCTGCGCCCTGGCTGGGGCCCTTGATGTCAGGTTCGGTTAGATGTTTTTCGCATATTTCTGTTGCTGCTTATGAATCGCTGTATTATCATGGCCTTACAGCAGCGAAACGAGCAATCGTAACGCTGGAGGACGCTTCTAAAGCCAATCCAGAGCTGTGCCGGACGAAAGTCCACCGACATGCAGCGGTAGTTCAGTCGGTTAGAATACCGGCCTGTCACGCCGGGGGTCGCGGGTTCGAGTCCCGTCCGCTGCGCCATATAAAAAGTCCCTGGATAGTTCGCTATTCGGGGATTTTTTTGTCTTTTTTTCAATGCCACCGGCTGGCGCTACGGTCCAGGCCGCGACCATCACTGACCGCGCCGCGGCAGTCGATCAAAGACTCGCTGCCCAGGGCGGGCGCTGTTAGGTCTCTAGGGACGTTGGCTGAGCAGGACCGGTTATCCTGCTCATCGACCTCTGGCTCAGGGCGGCGGTGACGTGGCCGTGTCATGGGCCTTGCCGTTGCCGGTCATCAGCGGCACGACGATCGCGGCGATACGTATCCAGCGGCGCCAGTTGCTGTGACGTACGCCGAGGGTGGCCAGCAGCAGGGCACCGCCGGTGATCCATAGCGGACTTTTTCGCCCCTGCAGCCCTTCGCGCAGGTTATGGGTGAAATCCCGCGCTTTGAGTACCGGCTGCAACAGCAGCAGGCCTTCATGACGCAGTTCCTGGCGATGCATTTCCAGGCGCAGGCGCAGCATGGCCTTGCGTAGTTCCTGGCGGGACGCCTTGGCGGGCAGCTCGGGAATATTCATGGCAGCAGTTGCTCCCGGTCGCGGGCCAGCTCTTCGAGCGAGGCGCTAAAGGGTACCGTGGCGGTGCGCAGGCCATTGAGCAGGCGCCAGACACAGAGTAACAACCCAGCGCCATAGACGCCGCACAGTCCGAAGGCCGCCTCCAGTCGATAACTGTCCCAACACAGGATCAGCAGCAGGGCTGACAAACCAATCAGCAACAGCAGGGCAAAGATCAGGCACAGTCCCGCCAGCAAGCTCAATTGCACCGCCTGCGAACGTTGTTCCTTCAGTTCTTCGCCGAGCAGGGCGACATGGCCGTGTAGCAGGCCAAGAAATGACGCGGCCAGGCGCCGGGCTGATGGACCGCGTCCAGCGGAGGGTGGAATGGCCTCCATAGATGTTCCCCTTACAACAACCAACGAAAAAATCAGCCTGTCCCGATGCGGATGCCAGGGGGCTGTTCGGTGCAACTCACTTTCCGACACGAGACCAGGGCGGTACCCCGGTCCGCGCCGGAAGGACCGTCAGCGGCGGCTGATCAGCAGGCCCAACAGCAGGCCGATGGCGGCGGCGAAGCTGATGGACTGCCAAGGATGGGTTTGCACGTAGGTCTCGGTGGCCTGCACGGCAGCCTTGCCTTGTTCGCGTACCGAACCTTCGGCATCGCGCAGGCTGTCACGGGCCCGGCCCAGGGTGTTGCGGATATGCTCGCGCAGTTCTTCAGCCTGCTCGCCAGCCAGACTGGCCGAATGCTGCAAGAGTTTTTCGGTGTCGCTGACCAGGGTCTGGAAGTCATCGAGCAGTTCGTCTTTGGTGTTCTTGGGAGCAGCTTTGAGGCGCATGAGGCATTTCCTTGTGCGATGCAATAAGTGACAGCAGTTCTGAGTCCCGTTGCGTCCGGATGTTCCATTTGTCTTACAGCTTGGCACGCTGGTACAGGCTTTGCATCGTGCTGGTGCGCCGTTCAGTTAGCGTGCCCCCCGCTGGGGCCGGCTGAATAAGGTCGAAAATGCCCGGGCGCGTGAACAACCTTTTGATCCATAACCATTAAGTACCAAGTCCGAATTTCCCGCTGCACGCTGATGGTGCATGTGCCCGCCAGGCTCGGGGCGTCGCCCGGACCTGATGCGCCATAATTTGGTGCGCTGTAAGTGCTGCGTGAACGGCTTTGGTGCTTTAAGAAAAACGCCCGGAGTATTTCCTGCCGATGGACAACTTGAACAGCGCCGTGCAAACCCTGATCCACAGCTCCAATACCCTGTTCATTCTGCTGGGGGCCGTCATGGTCCTGGCCATGCATGCGGGCTTCGCCTTTCTCGAAGTGGGCACGGTACGGCAGAAGAACCAGGTTAACGCTTTGTCGAAGATCATCTCCGATTTCGCAGTCTCGACCCTGGCGTACTTCTTTATAGGCTACTGGGTCGCCTATGGAGTGACTTTTCTGCAACCCGCCGCGGCCCTGACGGCGGATCAGGGTTATGCCTTGGTGAAGTTCTTTTTCCTGCTGACCTTCGCCGCCGCAATCCCGGCGATCATTTCCGGTGGCATCGCCGAGCGTGCCCGTTTCGGTCCGCAATTGTGCGCCACGGTGCTGATCGTGGCCTTTATCTACCCCTTTTTCGAGGGGCTGGTGTGGAATGGCAATTTCGGCCTGCAGGCCTGGTTGCAGGCGCAATTCGGTGCGGCGTTCCATGATTTCGCCGGTTCGGTGGTGGTGCACGCCATGGGCGGCTGGCTGGCGTTCGGTGCGGTAGTGCTGCTGGGGCGTCGCGACGGTCGTTACCGCGACGGGCGCCTGGTGGCCTTCGCCCCGTCGAACATTCCGTTCCTGGCGCTGGGGTCGTGGATTCTGATCGTCGGCTGGTTCGGCTTCAACGTGATGAGCGCGCAGACGGTGGCGGGCATCAGCGGCCTGGTGGCGGTCAATTCGCTGATGGCCATGGTCGGCGGTACCGTGGCTGCCTTGTTGATCGGGCGCAACGACCCGGGGTTCCTGCACAACGGCCCACTGGCCGGCCTGGTGGCGGTGTGCGCCGGCTCGGACCTGATGCACCCGGTCGGCGCGCTGGCCACCGGGGCCATTGCCGGTGCCTTGTTCGTCTGGGCCTTCACCGCCACCCAGGTGAAATGGAAAATCGACGATGTGCTGGGCGTCTGGCCCTTGCACGGCTTGTGTGGGGTCTGGGGAGGGGTGGCGTGCGGTATCTTCGGCCAACAGGCCTTGGGTGGCATAGGTGGCGTCAGCCTGATCAGTCAACTGCTGGGCAGCGGCCTGGGAGTGCTGGTGGCATTGGCGGGCGGGTTCCTGGTGTACGGCAGTCTCAAGGCGCTCGTCGGCATCCGCTTGAGCCAGGAGGAGGAGTACTACGGTGCCGACCTGTCGATCCATAAGATCGGCGCCGTCAGCCAGGACTAGAGTGCGCTCGCCCGGCGCTCCGGCGCTGCGGCGGAGCTCAATCGAAACCGCCGAGCAGGCGCGCCTCGCCCCGCTCGATGGCTTCCAGCGGCCCGGACAGCAGCACCGTATCGCCGGACTGCAGCGCACCGGTGCGGGGCTGCTCCTGGTCGTCATGGCGCAGACCCTGAATTTCCACGCCCAAGTCATCGAGCCCCAACTCGGCCAGGCGCCGGCCGCAGCCGTAGGCCTCTGCGTTAAGGGTCACCGCATGCATCAGCAGCCGTTGGCGCTCCGGCGTGCCCAGCAGGTCGACCTGGGCCCCGGGGTAGTAGCCGTGCAACAGGCGGTAGCGATCCTGGCGCACGTCCCGTACCCGTGCCTGCACCTGGCTGTCGGGTAAGCCCAGCATCAGCAAGGCGTGAACCGCGAGCATCAGGCTGGATTCGAGCACTTCCGGGACCACTTCGCTGGCGCCGGCGGCCTGCAGTTCGGCCAACTGGCTGTCATCGCGGGTGCGCACCAGAATCGCCAGGTCCGGCTGCAACAGGCGCGCCTGGCGCACGATCGCCAGCGTCGCCTCGGCATTGTCCACCGCCACCACCAGCAGGCGCGCGCGGTGCACGCCCATGGCGGCCAACAATGCGCCGCGTCGTGAGTCGCCGTAATGCACGCTGGACTCGCCCGCCGCGGCTTCCCGCACCCGCACCGGGTCGTCATCCAGCGCGATAAATTCGATCTGCTCGCGCCGCAGGATACGGCCGATCGATTGCCCGACCCGGCCATAACCACAGATCACCACATGCCCCTGCAGCGCCGCGCCCGCGGCGACCAGCGGCGGCAGCGCCTGGCGGGTGCCTTGGCGTTGCCGCAGCCAGCCGTCCAGGGCGGGCGCGCCGCGCAGCAGGAGCGGGGTCAGGGCCATCGAACAAAAGACCGCGGCCAAAATCAGCGCGCCGTCTGCCTGGGGTAGCAGATGCCACAGTTGCGCCTGCGCCACCAGCACGAAGCAGAACTCGCCGCCCTGGGCCAGCGTCAGCCCGGTGCGCCACGCGCTGCTGGTGTCGCCGCCACGCCACCGGACCAGGCCGCCGACCAGGACGGCCTTGGTCAGCATCAAGGTCAGGGTCAGGCCCGCAATAGTCAGGCCGTGGCTGGCGAACAGCCGCGGGTCGATCAGCATGCCGACGCTGACAAAAAACAGGCCCAGCAGGATGTCGCGAAAGGGGCGGATATCGGCTTCGATCTGGTGGCGGTAATGGCTTTCCCCCAGCAGCATGCCGGCGAGAAAGGCCCCCAGCGCCATGGACAGCCCCAGCAGTTGCGTCAGCCAGGCGATGAGCAGCACCAGGACCAGCGCCAGCAACACAAACAGCTCGGGCGAGCGGGCCGCGGCGACTTCGTGAAACAGCCGCGGCAGCAGCCAGCGGCTGGCCATCAGCAGGGCACCGAACAGCAGGGCCGCCTTGCCCAGGGTCAAGGCCAGCGCCAGGCTCCAGTGACCGCCGTCGCCCGCCAGCGCGGGCACCAGGGTCAGCAGCAGGACCGCCACCAGGTCCTGCAGCAGCAGCACGCCGATGGCGTTCTGTCCGTGGCTGCTAAAGACCTCACCCAGGCTGGAGAGCTCCTTGGTGACGATCGCGGTGGAAGAGAGCGCCAGGCAGGTGCCGAGCAGCAGCGCCGTTGCCATTGGAAAACCCTGGGTGTAAAACGCGGCGGCCAGCACGCCACCACAGATCAGCACCTGCAGACTGCCGAGGCCGAACACCCGGCTGCGTAGCGCCAGCACCCGCGGCAGGGAAAATTCCAGGCCCAGGGTGAACAGCAGGAACACCACACCCATTTCCGCCAGGTGCACCAGGTCCTGGCTGTCGTTGACCCAGCCCAGCGCCCGCGGGCCGATCAGCAGGCCCACGCCCAGGTAACCCAGCACCGGCGGTAACCTGAGGCGGCGAAACAGCGAGATGACCAGCAACGAGGCGGCCAGGATGATCAACAGGTTGGTGAACACGCCGTCCTCCTTGATGGTCTGGCGAAAAAACAGGGTGGGCGCACGGCCTGGGAATTGTCCCGGTTGGCGCGAACAGGGGCATTGATCCATGGCAGGGAAGCGCTGCGGCGACGCGCGGCTATACTCGGTCGCTCAGGCGCTGGCCGTCCAGCGCAACGCAGCCGTTGGTCAGGTCTTCGCCGTTTCGCGCTCAACTTTTGCGCTGCGCTGCCGTCAACCTGTCACATGCTCTAGCAGGAATGCCGCCATGTATACGCCTTCGTCCACGCTGCCATCGGCCTCGCGCCCCTCGGCTGTGAATGCCCAGCCCGGTCAACGCACGGGCACCGACGCCCAGCAGACCCTGGCCAATCGCCTGGCCGAGCGCCTGGGTGTCGAGCCCGGTTCACTCAATGGCAAGCGCAACGACTACACCCCGGAAAAAGTCGCCGGGCGCATCCTCGATTTCATCGGCCAGCGCCTGGAAAGCGAGGCGGCCAGTGGCGCCGACACCAGCAAGTTGCAAAAACTGCTCAAGCAGGCCCAGGAAGGCGTGGAAAAAGGCTTTGCCGAAGCCCGTGCCATCCTCGACGGCATGGGTGTGCTCAAGGGCCAGGTCGCGGCCGATATCGATGACACCTACAAACGTATCCAGGACGGTTTTGCCGACCTCAACCAGCGTTTCGGCGAGGCCACGCCGGCCCCGAGCGCTGGCGGACGTACGGGGGTAGCCGCTTACAGCGAGCGCTTCGAGGCCCAGGCCGAGACCTTCGACCTGTCGGTGACCACTCGCGACGGTGATCGCCTGCGCATTTCCGTGGCCCAGGCCTCGGCCAACTGGTCGCAGACCGGGCTGGCCGCCGCCAGTGATGGCCAGGGCAGTGCGGCGGTGGGCAGCAGCCAGTCGGGCAGCATGCAGATCGGCGGTTTTCAGGTGCAGGTCGAGGGTGAGCTCGACGAAGAAGAGCGCGGTGCCCTGGAAGAGCTGTTCGGTCAGGTGCAGGACATTTCCAACAAGTTTTATGCCGGTGACCTGAACGGGGCTTTCGACCGGGCCATGGCGCTGGACATGGATGGCGACCAGTTGGCGTCCATGTCGCTGCAACTGACCCAGACCACCGTACGTCAGTCCACCGATGCCTACAGCGCGGTGGCGGAGCAGGGCGGACAAGCCGCCAGCGCGGTCAACGGTTCGTTGATGGAATACGCCCAGAGCCTGCTGGAGTCGCTGCGCACCGCGGCCCAGGTCAGTGAAGATGGCAAGGGCACCCTCAAGGACCTGCTCAAGGGCGCCAACCGCCTGGACGAGCGTTTCGACCCGGCGCGCCTGGATAAAGCCGACAAACTCAACGACCGGCTGCTCGATGGCTTGGACAAGATCCTCGGCTCCAGCCTCAAGACCCCCCCGGCTCCCGAGGCCGCGGCCTGAGGCTGTGACCTGCCTGGCCGCCTGAGCCGGATGCTAGACTGCGCACCTCTGCCCCTGGGTGAGGTGCGCCTTCCATGATTCCCGAATGCCAACTGCTGGGTACCCTCGGCTGCCACCTGTGTGAGCAGGCCGAAGCGCTGTTGATGCCTTTTGTTGAACACGGCCTGTTGGTCGAGCTGATCGACATTGCCGAGCATGGCGAATGGGTCGACGACTATGCGCTGCGCATTCCCGTGTTGCGCCGGATCGATACCGGCGCCGAGCTGGACTGGCCATTCGAAGGCGAGCAGATCGCCACCTTCCTGCGCTAGTGTCGCCAAGGCGGCGGGGCCTGGCGTGTCTCGCCCCGCGGCGCCTTCCCGAGGCGGGTCTTTACAGGTAGCGGGTTTCGTTGGGTGTCGATTGCCAATCGTTATGTCGCCCGTCCAGGTACTGCACCGGCGCATTGGCCAGCTCGCTGGGGGCGACATGGTCGAGGCTGCCAAGGGCGACGAAATAAAAATCCCCGCCCAGTTGCTCAAGATGGCCGTATCCAAAGGGATGGACGCCACAGGTCTTGCAGAACGGGTGGTGCACGCTGTTGGTGGCGAACTGGTAGTCGGTCAGTTCCGCCTCGCCCGCGATCAGGCGAAAGGCATCAGGCGGGAGCGTGGCATTCCAGGCGCGGGTCTTGCTGCAGATCGAGCAGTTGCACCTACCGGTGCCGGCCTGCAGATCGATATCGGCTTCGAACCGCACGTTGCCGCAGTGACAGCTGCCTTTGTAGGTCTTTTTCATGCTGACTCTCCCTGAGTGGATGCGCGCCTGACTTCCCTGGCAAGCGTTGCCGGCGATCGAACGCCGGGTGCCGTGCATAACGAAAATTAGTCCAGCTGCCCGCAACTGTCTATGGGCTGGCGCGGCATCGACCCGCTGCCGTGGCTGGCGTGAATCAATACACGGAAAGGGTGGGAGGCGGCCTGGCGCCCCCGTTGTCTGCCCAGCAGACGAAGGCCCGGCTGAGGCTTGCGGTTAAGCGGCAGCTCGCGGCTTATGGCTGCGTTTTGCTTTAGGTACCGGAAGGAATGGTGTGCTGGCTTAGGCGAACGTGCGGTGCGTACGGGCTTTGCCGAAGGTTGTTTCCTTTGGTGGGCGCGGTGTGCGAGGAGCGCGCCCCGGCCTGGCATTCTGGTCATCAACTGACAGCTCGGGTGCCCCGCCAGCTGTTATCAATGTACCTGTCAGCGGGCACCAGGATGAGCAGGCTGACCCCAGCCGCCGCTGCGATCGCCAGGTTGAAACCGGCACCCAGGTAAGTGGCCAGGAGAAACGTGGGTGGCCCCGAGAGCAGGCCCAGTAGCAGGATGCACAAGTAATAGCGCACCGTATGGGCCATCCGAAACTGCGCCTTGCAATGCTCGCAGCGATGGCGGCCGGTAGGGGCTGAGCAGTATCGTTTCCAGGTCAGTGAGTTCGCTTTTGCGCAGCTGGGGCAGATCATCGGACGTCCGCTAGGTTGAAGGGTAGATAAGGGGGCTTAGCCAAACGTCGCTTCCAGGCATGGCTGGCGACCTGGAGCCTCGAGCTGCCTGCCGTTTTAGCGGAGCTTAGCTGCATTGGACAGCGGCATGGGCCCGAGCGAGCAAGTCGCTTGTATGGACGGTTATTACGCGTGCTGGCCATGGTGGGTGTTCGGCGAGCGACATTGGTCGCCGCTTCACACGTTCGTCCACGGTAGGCGAACGCACCGCGCTCGTGCTTGAGAGGGCATTGGCTTACCCAGCGGGTGATCTGCGCGGATGAAGTGGCATTTCATCCCGCGATGCGCCCCTATGCCAACGGCAACTGGGCGGTCATTGCGCGATGACCGAGGCGGATTGTTGCAGAGGTATTCCCACCAGGCGATCAGCCAGTGCCGTGTGAGGGGTCTGGCAGCCAGGACGGACGGTAGGCTGATCCAGTTGGCTAATCGAGCCGATAATGGGGTGATTGGGATGGTTGGATGTGGCCAACTGCGCCACGACCTTTGGCGCCGTACGCTCTAGTAATCGGTAATGGCCTAACGCGGATTGACCGGGACGGGTATCGCGCTGATAGTCCAGCGCATGGCTGGCGCTGGGCTGAGTCTCGAAGCGGGTTTGCAGGCAGGTGCCTGGTGGCAGTGGCCATACCTTCAGGTCTTGCTGGACCGTGTCCGGCAGCGACGCCAGGGCCGGGCACTCAAGTGATCCTTCAGCGACCACTTCGAGCCTGACATAGGCCGCTGTCGGCGAATCGACCCGCCAGGGCTGTGCCACTGGATTGCCGGGGCGGATGATGGAGGCCGGTTTGCCGGGGGGGCGTTGCACCTTTATTTCCAGGAACGCCAGTTTGCGCAGGCTCAGCAGTTTGACGATGCTGTGCTCGTCCAGCGCGGTCACCTCGTCCACCACGCTGGTCAGGGCGAAGCGGTCAGGCAGCAGGGCCATTTCAGCCTCGCAGGCCTGGAGCGTGCTTTGCTGCTGTGCGATGCTGGCCCAGATGGCCGGGTCGCCGTACAGGTCGGTGCTCGTCGGAACCCGAGTCTGCCACAGCGACAGCGTGCCCAGCGTCAGGCCGGTGCACAGAACGGTGGCCAGTAGCGGGTGCTTGCGGAACATCAGCAAGGTCGCCAACGCGCCAGCGCCGCCGATGCCGATCAGGATCATCTTCAGTTTGGCCAATCCACCGGCAGCGGTGATCGCCAAGGCGGCCAAACCGGCGAGAAAACCCCAAATATCCATTTTAAGTACCTGCAGTATCGATGTGCGCGATAGCTGGCGCCGTGGCAGAAAGGCTCCCTCGCTCAGTGACGATGGAGGGGCGTTTCGATTGGCAGCGAGTGTGAGGGGCGCACACGGGGTAGGCAAGAGCCTCCACCAGAACTGCTCTGGCTTATGGGGTAATACAGGGGGTATTGGCCAGCTAAATTGACAGGGAGAAGCCTGATGCCTTACCAGATCGATCCGGCACACACCGCGGACGCAGCAGACTTGAGTCGGCTGATCCTGGCGGCGCTGCGCACCTCCAATGCCAGGGATTACCCCGCGGCGGTGATCGAGCGGGTCGAGTCCAGTTTTACCCCGGCCGCGGTCGCAGTGCTTATCGGGCAGCGCCAGGTTTTCGTGGCGCGAATGGCCGGGCGGATTGTCGGCACGGCCAGTCTCGATGGGGCGGTGGTGCGCTCGGTATTCGTCGACCCGGCCTACCAGCAGGCGGGTGTGGGGCGGCGCTTGATGGCGCATGTAATGGAGGTGGCCGGCGTGGCTGGAGTCAAGGTGCTGGCGGTGCCCTCATCGGTCACCGCGCAGCCGTTTTACGCCACGCTGGGGTTCGAGGTGGTGCGGGAACATTGTTACGAGGGCGAGCGCACCATCGTTATGCAGCGGGCGTTGACGCTCGAATCCAAATGATCCGCAAAAGCGCCGCCCAGGGTGCCGGTTAAACGCTGAGGGCGTTTACCTGATCCCGCGCGACGACTGCCACTCTTGGTTGACGGCCCGCAGCGGGACATAACTTAGGGTGGGCCGCCCAGCGCTCGATCACGCTGTGCTGGAACTGTCCTTGTAGGGGGCTTGGAGTCTGGGTTATTAAAGCCGCCCGAACCCCATGAGCTCCACCATGCGCCTTCTCTCCCGCGTCGCGTTCCTTCTATTTCCTTGCCTGCTTGCATGCACGGCCCAGGCCGTGGAAAGACCGGGCGACGATCGGCCAGCGGTGTTGCAAGCGTTACTGGATAAGGATGTCGCCCACCTGTCCATCCCCGGGGCCTTGTTAAGCGTCGAGGCCGGGGACTTCAGGTGGAGTGGCGCGGCCGGCCGCTTCGGTCCGGCAAGCCCGCGCGTGCTGGCGCCCAATGACCTGTTCAGGGCGGCGAGCGTAGCCAAGACCTTTACCGCGGCGGCGGTGCTGGTGCTGGTGGAGCGCGGCAGCCTCGCGCTCGACGCGCCCATCCGCGGTCTGTTGCGCCCGTCGACCGTCGCCCTGCTGGTTGAGGGTGGTTATGCCGTCGACAGGATCACCCTGCGCCATCTGCTGACGCACACCGCCGGGCTGTTCGATTACACCGAGACCGCCAGCTTCAACCAGCGGATCTTCGACGACCCGGCACACCACTGGACGCGCCACGAGCAGATCGCCCTGGCCATGCGCGAGGGTAGCCCGCTGGGGCCACCCGGCAGTGCCTACGCCTACGGCGATACGGCCTATGTATTGCTCGGCGAAGTGATCGAGGTGGCCACCCGCAGCGGGCTGGCCGAGGGGCAACGGTCATTGCTGAAGCTCGACCAGCTCGGCCTTGCCGACACCTGGCTCGAGAGCCTCGAACACGCTCCGCCGCAGGGTTTCGAGCGCCTCTCCCATCCCCTCTATGGCGAAGTCGATACGCGCGGCTGGGACCCTTCCTGGGACCTGTTCGGCGGCGGCGGGGTGGTGTCTTCGACCCAGGACCTGGTGCGTTTTATGGACGCGCTGTTCGACGGACGAATATTCGCCAAGCCATCGACCCTCGAACTGATGCTGACGCCCCCCGCCGTCGCGGTGGAGACGTTCCAGGGCCTTGACGGCGCCATGGGCATCAATCGCTTCGAGGCGAGCGGCGTCACCTGCTACGGCGGTTACGGCTTCTTTGGCACGGAGGTGGTCCGCTGCCCGGCGCTCGACCTGACCTTCGCCCGCACGACCAACCAGGCCGAACCGGAAGCTGGTTATGATGGCGATGCGCTGACCCTTGCGCTTATCGAGCTGTTCGCGCGGTAGCGCTGCGCGTTCCACAGTGGCCCTGGGCGGGTACGGCAGACAGGCTAACGTGGTTTTCCTGTTCGCTGGGTGCCGCGGTGGGAAAACGCAGCGCGCGGGCGAGAGGATCGCTGGCCGGGCCCTCAGGTCGCGGCATGGGCCCGTGGTAGCTGTCTGGCTGGCGGCTGGCTTCTATTCAGCGTCCTTATCCAGCAAATGGCCGAAAGTGTTCAACAGCATGTAGGGGATCAGCGAAACCCCCAACCATATCCATTGGTGGCTGTAAGCAACCCAGGCCCAGCATCCCCACGCCCAGAACGTAACGACGATTTTTAGAAAGTCATGCAAGGCCTGCCCTCGAAGACGAAGAAGGGAAGCGCCGCCTCAGCGAAGCGCCGTGGAGCACCCTTGGTCGGCCAAGGTGGTATTGCGCGATGGCGAGGAGTTTACCCCTCGCGCTCTTGCGAAAATACCGGTGGCTGCCCTCGGGTCGTCCACCGCGGGACCCAGGCGGTCGAGGGACTTGGCCAATGGCTGGCGCTTGAGTGCGCCGTATACATCCCCCGGATACGGTTCTTCCCGAGGGCGCAGGTCAGGATGGACGATGGGCCAAGCTGGGGGGCAGGGGATATCGCCAGACATAAAAAAGCCCGCACGGGGCGGGCCTCTTGAGGTGTTTCGTTGGCATCCTGAGGCATCTGGAAACCGGGCTTTGGTCGAGAGACAACCTTCTAACCATTCTCTGCAGGCCTTTGTTTTAAGGACTTTCAGGAATCAGAAAATTCTAGGGATACACGCAGGGATACACGTTGGGGCTCGCTGGGGCGTTTCTGGCGGCTCAGGCCTGAATATTGAGCGTAGGGCCTGGCGGTTTGCGGTCGAGCTTGCGCTGTTGCCCTGAAGTGCCCTGTGCTCATAGCAGTGGATCTTTAACTCTAGGTCGATAGCGCTTGTCGTGTGCCCTGCAGGGTAGGCAATTATCTGAATGCATGCTACATAGCATTCACGGGGTGGCTCTGTGCCAGCAATCAAGTTGTAGGGGGAGCAAGGGAATGCAATTTATTGCTAACGGTCCAGACATTCCGGATGAGCTATTACAGGCTCATGAGGAAGGTCGCGTTGTGTTTTTTTGTGGTGCTGGGATTTCCTACCCAGCGGGCTTGCCAAGCTTTAAAGGGCTTGTGGAGCAGATTTATAAGCTGACGGGGACGTCGCTTTCAGCTATTGAGCAAGAGGCATTCGGCCGGGGCCAGTTCGATGCCACGCTCGACTTGTTGGAGCGGCGCTTGCCAGGGCAACGTCTCGCCGTTCGGCAAGCCTTGGCGCAAATTCTTAAACCCAAACTGCGTCGCCAAGGTGCAACGGATACCCATGCTGCGTTGTTGAAGTTAGCCCGTAGCCGCGAAGGAGCGCTCCGCCTCGTGACTACCAACTTCGACCGTGTGTTTGATACGGCCGCCAAGCGCACTGGGCAGGCGTTCCAGGCATATCCCGCGCCGATGCTACCTATTCCGAAAAACAGCCGTTGGAATGGTCTTGTTTTCTTGCACGGTCTGCTGCCCAAAAAGGAGGATGACATTGCTTTGAACCGGCTGGTTATAACCAGCGGTGATTTCGGCTTGGCATATCTGACTGAGCGCTGGGCTGCTCGCTTTGTTAGCGAACTTTTTCGTAACTACGTGGTTTGTTTTATCGGGTACAGTATTAATGATCCAGTGCTGCGATACATGATGGATGCGTTAGCTGCTGATCGGATGCTGGGAGAAATTACGCCGCAAGCCTGGGCATTCGGCGATTGTGAATTAGGGCAAGAGGCGCACAAAACTATCGAGTGGGAAGCAAAGGGCGTTAATCCTATCTTGTATGATGTTCCCGCCGGCAGTTATGACCATTCGGCACTGCACAAGACATTGCACGCTTGGGGGGGGACCTACTGTGATGGCGTGATGGGCAAGGAACGCATCGTTGTCAGTCATGCTCTTGCGCGGCCATCAGGCAGTACACGACAGGATGACTTCGTTGGCCGTATGCTGTGGGCCTTGTCTGATAGGTCCGGGCTGCCTGCGCGCCAGTTCGCGGACTTCAACCCCACACCATCGCTGGATTGGTTACTTGATGCATTTTCACAAGAACGATATCAAAGCAGCGATCTCGCCCGCTTTGGTGTACAACCGAGCTACGAGATTGATACTAAACTACGCTTCAGTTTAGTGCGCCGCCCGGCACCCTATTCCCTAACTCAACCGATGATGTTGGTATCCGGGGGCAGTTCAGCTTCCCAGTGGGACGATGTCATGCTTCATCTGGCTCGCTGGTTGGTGAGACATTTAAATGATCCACGGTTGATAGTTTGGATCGCAGAACGAGGTGGACAGCTGAATGACCGCTGGTTTTTGTTGATAGAAGGGCGGTTGAATGAATTGGCTCACTTTGAGCGCGAGGGAAAAGTATCTGAGTTAGATGAAATCCGCAGTCATGCACCCAATGCTATACCCGGACCGCTGATGCGAACCCTGTGGGGTTTGCTCCTCTGCGGGCGATTAAAATCGCCATTTCGCGAATTTGATCTTTACCGGTGGAAAGAGCGCTTAAAGCGTGAGGGATTGACAACCACGTTACGACTTGAACTCCGTGAAGTTCTTGCGCCAAAAATTAAATTAAAGGAATTGTTCCGTTTTGGTGATGAGTCCGAAATTGTCGATGAACCTACCAATTTACGGCAGTTGGTTGACTGGGATTTGGTTCTGGCCGCCGGTCATATTCAGTCGATGCTTCGAAATCTTGTAGAAAATAGTTTAGCATCAGTCTTGCCGTCATTGCTGGAGGACTTTCAACAACTGCTACGCGATGCTTTAGATCTAATGTGCGAGCTAGGCGAAGCCAATGAACGTAGCGACCGGTCTGTTTGGGATCTGCCCTCTATCTCCTCGCACTGGCAAAACCGCGGTTACCGCGATTGGGTTTCATTGATTGAGCTTCTGCGAGACGCGTGGTTGGCGGTTCGCAACGTTGATGCACCCCGCGCTACGCGTTTCGCACAAGCTTGGTTTGAGTTTCCCTACGTAACGTTCAAACGCATGGCCTTCTTCGCCGCCAGCCAGGAACACTGCATCGCTCCCAAACAGTGGGTGGACTGGTTACTGAGCGATGGCGCTTGGTGGCTTTGGGCGCCGGCTACGAGGCGAGAGATTTTTCGGTTACTAATACTGCAAGGTCGCCGATTGGCAAAGTCTGCCCAAGTTCGGCTAGAGGTGGCTATATTAGCCGGTCCGCCGCGCGAGATGTACCGAGATGATCTTGAATCGGATCGTTGGCAGTACTTAGTCGAGCAATCTGTGTGGCTCCACCTCTCTAAACTGAACGCGTCAGGTCTTGTGTTGAGTGCTGCCACAACAGCGCGCCTGGAAGAACTTTCCCGTGCTTATCCGAAGTGGAAATTGGCGGTTAACGAGAGTGATGAGTTCCCGTACTGGATGAGTGGCACTGGCGACCCGGACTACGAGGACAATCGACAAGTCGATATTGCGCCACATAAACGGCATGTTTTGGTTCAGTGGCTCAAGCAAGCACCTTCCGCCCAGCGCCCCTTCATGGAGGACACATGGCGCGAGGTCTGTCGAAAGCATTTGTTGAACAGCCTGTCAGCGCTGTGTGACTTGGCGGAAGAGGGAAATTGGCCTGTTGGACGGTGGCGGGAGGCACTCCAGGTATGGAGCGAGAAGGGGCGGGTGTTGCGGTCTTGGCGATATGCTGCACCGGTGATACACAGAATGCCAGCAGCCAAACTTCTAGAAATTGCGCATGGCGTGACGTACTGGTTGCAGGAGGTTTCCAAGTCAATCAATCGACATGAGACCATCTTCATGGACCTCTGTCGTAGTGTGCTAAGCCTGCCGCTTGATGCTACCTCCGGCATTAAACGAAATGGCGAGCCGCTCAACGAACCCGTTACCGAGGCGATAAACCACCCGGTTGGGCAAGTCACACAGGCTCTGCTTAATTTTTGGTTGGAGGGTGAGCCGAGCGATAACGATCAGCTTCCAGCAGAAATCGAATTATTATTCACTGAGCTCTGCTATGTTCAGATAGATCGGTTTCGCCACGGCAGAGTACTACTAGGATCAAGGCTGATCGCGCTCTTCCGTGTGGATCGCCCATGGACCGAGCAAAATTTGCTACCGCTGTTCGATTGGAATGCCGATGTGGTGGAGGCGAAAGCTGTATGGACGGGCTTCTTATGGTCGCCTCGTCTTTATCGGCCTTTACTGGTTGCATTCAAATCACAGTTCCTTGAAACTGCCCGCCACTACGCCGACTTGGGTGAGCATGCTCAGCAGTTTGCAGCTTTTCTGACCTATGCAGCGTTAGGGCCAATCGATTGCTTCACAGTGCAAGAGTTTCGAGACGCTATTGGAGTATTACCTCAGGACGGGCTTCAAGAGTCAGCACAAGCGCTCTTACAGGCGCTCGAAGGGGCTGCTGATCAGCGAGAGGAGTACTGGAGGAACCGTATTCAGCCATTCTGGCTCCACGTATGGCCTAAATCGCGGGCCCTCACCACCCCTCGAATAGCTGAATCACTCTTTCGAATGAGTATTGCCGCAGGCGCTGAGTTTCCTGCAGCCTTGAAGGCAGTTCAAGATTGGTTGAGCCCAATAGAGCACTTAGATTACTCCATAAACCGATTGCATGAATCCGGGCTATGTGGACGGTTCCCAGTTGAAGCCTTGCGATTACTGAATATAATAGTCAGTGATCAGCCATCGCTACCTAGTGAGTTACAGACATGTTTAGGAGTGATCGCGCAAACAAGTCCAGGGCTGGCAAAAGACGCCTCATATCTTCGGCTCATTGAATATTGCCGCAAGAGGAATTTGATACGCTGAGCTCTCTGTGCTATTCGACAATGATTAAGGGGCCGGAGTGAATAAGATATTCACTCCGGCCCTTTTAGCCCCGGCCCTTTTAGCCAGGCTGCGGTAAAAACGAAGTCGCTGCTGGGATGCAGCTGCCCCCCAGCGGTGATCGCTATCGTCTGATGAGTGAACGGATCGAATACGAAGCTGCACTAGGCGGATTTCTCTAAGCAGCTATTAAAGAGAGTCTGGGCTTCTATTAAATTTATTCCTTTGGAATATTAAGCTTGAGCCGACAATTATCCCGCCGAAATACAATATTCCCAGGTCATATTCATTGTAGTTGTTAGGGGCAACAAATATAAGCACCACACCAGACACGATAAGTACGATCCCGAGCCAGAGCCGAGCCATTGAATTTCTTATCCCGTAGTGGGTGGCTAACAAAGCAATAAAAGCCACCGAGTACATCAGAAGTTCATTCATGATTCATCGATCCGCGTTAAGAATCTCAGAGCGTGCTGATCTCTGCGGGCCGATGCCCCCCGACACTTCCGCCTCTACGGCGACTAGAATATCTTGTTGATGATAAACAGGAAGTTCCCCCGAAACCATCTCTCGCCCTAAATATCCGCCAGGAATCCCAAGAAAGGGGTGGGCTCGGGCAGCCAGCGCTCCAAAGGCACCAGCAGCTATGTTGCCAACAGTTGCTTTCGAGACGTTCAAGCTTTCGGCCTGATCTCTTTCGATTGGTTTAGAAACAGCAATTCTAACCATGCAGGTGCGATCACCAGCAAGCATACGATCGTATAAAGAGGTGACCATTTGCGCAACTCTGAAGTTTGCGCTGGAGCCTTGAGCAAAGTTAATATGTCTTAACTGAGCGGCGTCCGCCGGCATGACGCTAACAGCACAAACCGACCAATGAATACCGTGTGAGCCAGTATATGGTTTCCATTCAACTCGCATATTGTTCCTCCCTGATTGACCTACAAGTGTAGGTTGTCTGTCACTTGCCATCTGTGACCCTGCTCACGGCCGGGGTTGAGGTGTATCCCCTCCCGTCGACCAGCCATAACGCCAGCGCAAGCCTGTGGAGCGAAAGAACCGTGAGCTGCACAAAGCCAACCAGATCCTGCGCTTGGCCATTGCGTACTCTGCCCCTCGCGTAGCTCGACCGAGGAAACAAGCCCTGAGGGCATTTGTGGATCAGCATCAAATGGAAAGGCCGCCACAAGAAGGCGGGGCATTTCAGTTTTCAAATTGCGGCGATTCATGTTGTCAACAAAAATATCGCCTTACCCCCCTTGTTCACACCTGACTAGAAAAATC
Source organism: Pseudomonas sp. (assembly GCF_040514055.1). Lineage (GTDB taxonomy): Bacteria > Pseudomonadota > Gammaproteobacteria > Pseudomonadales > Pseudomonadaceae > Aquipseudomonas. Next base: position 4,154 of record NZ_JBEVDL010000086.1, on the reverse strand, counting down.
CGAGGGATTCTGGCCCTAAGGGCACAACCGCTCTATCTCGGGCTTTTCAGCCTGGTTACCTGTGCCCTCGCTTTTTCAGCAGGGAACAAAAACGCGATTAATTTGTAACAGAGCCATTTTTGGTCGGTGGGCAGGCCCTCTATAACTAAGATCTGTGTTCCCTTGTTCCCTACATCTGTTTATTAAAGGGATCGCTGCAACCCGCATGGTTGCTGGGTTGTGTCCTTGTTCCCTTGGGAAAATGCATCTACTGCAACGGAGGACGCTGGCGAAACGATTGCAACGCGGGCGTGGTTTATGGTTTCGCCAGGGTTAAAGGGCCGTATGCCGGTTCTGCTCCGGGGCGGTTGTTGTGGGCTGCACTCGGCGCTGGGATGGGGCGTGTGCAGCCGATGCAACCCTCAGCAGTGGCGCGGATTTAAGCCCCCCTCGGCCCGCTCAAGCCTGCTCAGGAATGCCTAATTGCCCCACAGAAGGTGCTGGGCCGCGATGCACGTCCACCCCATCCCCTGGCGAGCGCTTTTAACGGCCGTACCTGCAGCAAAATGCATGTTTTTTCCCGGTGCATCGCTGGCAGCCGGCGCCAGGCCTGGCGGGGTGTTCAGGCGGGTATTTGAGTGCATCAAAAGCACTCGATTTAGCGGGCAGGTGAGGAGGGGGGATGACTGCGCGCGCCCGATGCTGGCCAGGCCTTACCAGCGCTCGCCAGGGAATGGGCGAAGGAGTGAGCAGGGCCCTGGCGCTCGATATACGAATGGGGACAGGCGCCTTTGGCGCGCAGCTGGACTGAACCTGGGCGTGGGTTCCGCTGCTTGGGTGTGCAGGCGTTTGTGCCGGCCCTCGGCCAACAGCCAGACACAAAAAAGCCCGCACGAGGCGGGCTTTTCTGGGGTGTTTCGTAGACATCCTGAGACATCTGGAAACCGGGTTTTGGTCGGAGAGACAGGATTCGAACCTGCGACCTTCTCGTCCCGAACGAGACGCGCTACCGAGCTGCGCTACACTCCGAATAAGCGAAATTGTACCGAAAAACTTTTACCGCACAAGGGGTTAGCGAAAATTTTTTAGGGACCGGCGGTTTTCAGTTGCTCGCCGTGGCGCATCGTTCGCCAAGGCTACTGGCCAGCCCAAATGTCATGGGCTGGCAAGCGGCTGCCTTAGAGTTCCTTGACGGTGCGAACCTGATCCTTGTTGACCCGGGCACGTTTGCCGTCGAGCTGCTCGAACTCGTAGAAGCCGGCATCCTCGTCGAACTCCGGTTCGTCCACGGCCTGGATTTCGCGGCCATCGGTCAGGGTGATGACAGTTGGCGAGGCGCAACCGACCAGGGTGGCGAGGCCCAGGGCGAGCAGGGCGGCGGGAAGGGTCCGGTGAATCATGGTGTGTTTCTCCATAAGGGCTACTGCGGGTATGAGTACTCAGAGGAATCTCGGCCGTCCAAGTTCCATTGAAACGATCCGATAAAGGCGTATTGCCGCTATCGGACCTTACAACGGAGCGGACCTTGGCGCCATGCTGCGCTTATTTGTCGGTATTGGGTGGCTGTCTGTGCGCAATGCCGGTTTTCGCCAGCAGAGAGGCTCCGCTGATGGGTATCGCTGCGCTCAACGCCATCCTACGGGGTCTGCCGGTTGTTTTTTTTCGCAACAGTTCGGGGTGTTGAAATTGGCCGGGGCGGTGATGGGTATCGCTGCGCTCAACGCCATCCTACGGGGTCTGCCGGTTGTTTTTTTCCGCAACAGTTCGGGGTGTTGAAATTGGCCGGGGGGGGATGGGTATCGCTGCGCTCAACGCCATCCTACGGGTTTTGCCGGGTTTTTTTCCGCAACAGTTCGGGGTATTGAAATTGGCCGGGGGCTGACGGGTATCGCTGCGCTCAACGCCATCCTACGGGGTCTGCCGGGTTTTTTTCCGCAACAGTTCGGGGGTATTGAAATTGGCCCGGGGGGGGGATGGGTATCGCTGCGCTCAACGCCACCCTACGGGTCTTGCCGGGCTTTTTACTGCAGCAGTTCGGGGGTGTTGAGGTTGGCCAGCCGCGGGTCGTCGAGGGCGCAGTCCAATGCCCGGGCGCCCAGGGCCAGCAGCGCGTGACGTGGGCTGCGGTCCCCGGCCTGCCAGGCCTGGCGTAGTCCCGCCAGGGCGGCGCGCGGAATCAGGCTGAACAGCGGCTGCCAGTGCGGGCCCTGGCGCAGCATCACCGGTTGCCCGGGGTGGGCGGCGCCGGCCTGGCGCAGGGCCTGCAGCAGCGGCCGGTCGAGCAGCGGCGCGTCGCAGGGCAATACCAGTACCTGGGCATGCCGCGCCACCGCCAACCCGGCCAGGATGCCGGCCAGGGGCCCGGGGAAATCCCCCTCGTCGTCCTGCACCAGGCGATCGGCGTAGGCGGCGTAGCGCTCGGCGTTGCGGTTGCAGGACAGGATCAGGTCATCGCTCAGCGGCCGCGCCAGGGCATGCAGGTGGGCGATCAGCGGCTGGCCGCGCCACTCCAGCAAGCCCTTGTCCTGGCCGCCCATGCGCTGGCCGCGGCCGCCGGCCAACAACAGGATGGAACAGCTGGGCAGTTCGAAAGGCTCGGTCATAGGGGGCGTTTGCGTCGGCGCTGATGGCGGTGGAGGGCTGTGATATAACACCGGCCTGCTTCTCTCACAACTGGATCGCGCCCATGACTGCCCAGGCTGACGCCCCCTTCGTGCCCTTGAATATCGCCGTGCTGACGGTCAGCGATACCCGGACCCAGGCCACCGATACCTCGGGCCAGTTGCTGGTCGACCGTCTGACCGCCGCCGGCCATCAGCTGGCCGCGCGCGTGTTGCTCAAGGACGATCTCTACCGGATCCGCGCCCAGGTCGCCACCTGGATCGCCGAGGATCAGGTGCAGGTGGTGCTGATCACCGGCGGCACCGGCTTTACCGGCCGCGACAGCACCCCGGAAGCCGTGGCCTGCCTGCTGGACAAGCAGGTCGAGGGCTTTGGCGAGTTGTTCCGGCAGATCTCGCTGGCCGATATCGGTACGTCCACCGTGCAGTCGCGGGCCCTGGCGGGTTTGGCCAATGGCACGCTGGTCTGCTGCCTGCCCGGGTCGACCAATGCCTGCCGCACCGGCTGGGATGGCATCCTCGCCGAGCAGCTGGACGCCCGTCACCGGCCCTGTAATTTTGTCGCCCACCTCAAGGCCGCGGCGCCCTGCGAGTCGCGCGGGTGAGCTCGGCCTTGATGCCCCTGGAGGAGGCGCTGGCACGGCTGCTGGCGCTGGCCGACGCCAGTCCCATCGCCGAGCGGCAGTACGTGCCGCTGGCCGAGGCCGAAGGCCGGGTACTGGCGGCACCGCTGATCGCCGCGCTCGACCTGCCGCCCTGGCCCAACAGTGCCATGGACGGTTATGCCCTGCGCCAGGCCGACGCGACGGGCGCGCCGCTGGTGGTCAGCCAGCGGATTTTCGCCGGCCAGGCGCCCGCGCCGCTGCAGGCCGGCACCTGCGCGCGGATCTTCACCGGGGCGCCACTGCCTGACGGCGCCGACTGTGTCGAGATGCAGGAAAACGCCGAGGTGCTGGCCGACGGCCGGGTACGCTTCACGGCGCCCCTTCGCCCGGGTCAGCATGTACGGCCCCAGGGCCAGGAGTGCCGGCGTGGTGACAGCCTGTTGCCGGCCGGATCGCGTCTGGGCCCGGTGGAGCTTGGCTTGGCGGCGTCCCTCGGCCTGGCCGAGCTGCCCCTGGTGCGGCGGCCACGGGTGGCGCTGCTGTCCACCGGCGACGAGCTGGTCGAGCCCGGGTTGCCGCTTGGCCCTGGGCAGATCTACAACAGCAACCGCGCCCTGCTGGCCAGCTGGTTGCGCCGGCTGGGCTGCGAGGTCGAAGACGCCGGCATCCTGCCCGACGACCTGGCCTTGACCCGAGCCCGGCTCGGCGCGTTGAACCAGGTCGACCTGATCCTCTCCACCGGTGGGGTGTCGGTGGGCGAAGCGGATTTCCTCGGCCTGGCGTTGCGCGAGGAAGGCGAGCTGGCGTTCTGGAAACTGGCGATCAAACCCGGCAAACCGCTGACCTTCGGCCATTTCCGTGGCGTGCCGGTTATCGGTCTGCCCGGCAATCCGGCGTCGACGCTGGTGACCTTCGCGTTGCTGGCACGGCCTTATCTGCTCAGACGCCT
>NZ_JBEVDL010000075.1:0-3145 GCF_040514055.1 Pseudomonas sp. | reverse complement strand
CCGGGCGTGGTGCTCTACCGTTTGAGCAACACTCTGGACGCGATGTGGGGCTATCGCAACGAGCGCTTCGAGCGGTTCGGCTGGGCGGCGGCGAAGATTGACGATGTGCTCAACTACATTCCCGCGCGTCTGGTGGCGTTGACCTACGCGCTGCTGGGCAAGACCCGCCTGGCGTTGAAATGCTGGCGCACCCAGGGGCCGACCTGGGATAGCCCGAATGCCGGCCCGGTGATGGCGGCGGGTGCTGGTGCGTTGGGCGTCGAGTTGGGCGGGCCGGCGATTTATCACGGTGAACTGCATCAGCGCCCGAAGCTGGGCGAGGGCGTGCCGGCGGATGCCGACGCCATCGACCGCGGCTGGCAACTGGTCCAGCGAGGGGTATGGTTGTGGCTGCTGATTTTGTGCGTGGGGGCTGAATTTTATGCTTGAGCACGGTGGACGACTGCGCAAGGCGGCGCACGATTACGGCATTGACGAAGCCGATTGGCTCGACCTGTCCAGCGGCCTGGCGCCCTGGCCGTTTCCCGTGCCCGACATCCCGCTGCGCGCCTGGGCGCGGTTGCCGGAAACCGATGACGGCCTGGAGCAGGCGGCCTGTGACTACTACGGCACCCTGCAGGCACTGCCGGTCGCCGGCTCACAGATGGCCATCCAGTTACTGCCGCGCTTGCGCCGGGCGGGCAAGGTCGGCGTGCTGTCGCCTTGTTACGCCGAGCATGCCGAGGCGTGGCGGCGCAATGGCTACATCGTGCGCGAGGTGCTGGAGCAGGAAGTCGACTTCTTTGTCGACAGCCTCGACGTGCTGGTGGTGGTCAACCCGAACAACCCGACCGGGCTGAACCTGACGCCCGCGCGTCTGCTCGACTGGCATTCGCGCCTGGCCCCGCGCGGTGGCTGGCTGGTGGTGGACGAGGCCTTCATGGACAACACGCCGCACCTGAGCGTGGCGCCGTTTGCCCATCAGGTCGGTTTGATCGTGCTGCGCTCCTTTGGCAAGTTTTTCGGCCTGGCCGGGGTACGCCTGGGTTTTGTCCTGGCGGAGCGCCGGTTGCTCAAGCTGCTCGCCGAGCAGGTCGGGCCGTGGGCGGTCAGCGGGCCGACCCGGGTGCTCGGCCAGGCATGCCTGCGCGACACCGAAGGTCACACGCGCCAGCGCTTGCGTACCGATGAGGCCAGCGCGCGGCTGGCCACCTTGTTGACGCAATACGGCCTCGAGCCCCAGGGCGGTTGCGCCCTGTTCCAGTGGCTGAGCACCGAGCGCGCCGAACTGCTTCACGACTTCATGGCCCGGCGCGGCATTCTGCTGCGCCTGTTCACCCACAACAGCAGCCTGCGTTTCGGTCTGCCTGGCGATGAAGCCGACTGGGCACGTCTCGCTTCGGCGCTGGACGCCTACGCCAAGGAACACCCATGACCACGCTGATGGTGCAGGGCACCACCTCCGACGCCGGTAAAAGCACCCTGGTAACGGCGCTGTGCCGCTGGGTGACACGCCAGGGTGTCCGCGTGGTGCCGTTCAAGCCGCAGAACATGGCACTCAACAGCGCGGTGACCGCCGACGGTGGCGAGATCGGCCGCGCCCAAGCGGTGCAGGCCCAGGCCGCCCATCTTGAACCCCACACCGACATGAACCCGGTGCTGCTCAAGCCCAACAGCGATACCGGCGCCCAGGTGATCATCCATGGTCGTGCGGTCACGACCATGAATGCCGTGGCCTATCACGACTACAAGGCTATCGCCATGCAAGCGGTGCTGGCCTCCCATGAACGCTTGAGCGCGGCGTATCCCGTGGTGATGGTCGAAGGCGCGGGCTCACCGGCCGAGATCAACCTGCGTGCTGGCGACATCGCCAACATGGGCTTTGCCGAAGCGGTGGATTGCCCGGTGGTGCTGATCGCCGACATCAATCGCGGTGGGGTTTTCGCCCATTTGGTGGGCACCCTGGAACTGCTGTCGCCTAGCGAACAGGCGCGGGTCAAAGGCTTCATCATCAATCGTTTTCGTGGCGACATCGCGCTGCTGCAACCCGGCCTCGACTGGCTCGAGGCGCGCACCGGTAAACCGGTGATCGGCGTGCTGCCCTACGTGATGGACTTGCACCTGGAAGCCGAGGACGGCATCGATCAGCGCCAGGCCGACAAGGCCGGGCAACTGTTGAAAGTGGTGGTGCCGGTGTTGCCGCGCATCAGCAACCACACCGATTTCGATCCCCTGCGCCTGCACCCGCAAGTGGACCTGCAATTCATCGGCCCCGGCCAGGCGATTCCACCGGCCGACCTGATCATTCTTCCTGGCTCGAAAAGCGTGCGCAGCGATCTGGCGTACCTGCGTGCCAATGGTTGGGACACCGCGATTTCCCGGCATTTGCGCTATGGCGGAAAGGTCCTGGGTATTTGCGGTGGTCTGCAGATGCTGGGGGGGCAGGTGCATGATCCGCTGGGGCTGGAAGGGGCGTCGGGCTCGAGTGCGGGGTTGGGGCTGTTGGCGTTTGAAACGCAGTTGGAAGAAGAGAAGCAGCTGCGCAACGTGCGTGGGCGCCTGGCGCTGGAGAATGCTGAGGTCAGTGGTTATGAAATCCATGCTGGCGTCACAACGGGAGCGGCATTGGAAAACGCTGCCGTGCAGCTCGATGACGGTCGCTGCGATGGCGCGCAAAGTGTTGATGGGCAGATTTTCGGCACCTACCTGCATGGCCTCTTCGAGTCGCCGGCGGCGTGCAGTGCGCTGTTGCGCTGGGCGGGATTGCAGGATGTGCAGGACGTGGATTACCACGGGTTGCGCGAGCGGGATATCGAGCGGTTGGCGGATCTGGTTGAAAGGCATCTGGATACCGGGCTGTTGCGTGAGCTCTCTGGGATTTGAGTTGGCTTTACCGGCCTCTTCGCGGGCAAGCCCCCTCCAACAGTTTGACCGCGTTTACCTGTAGGAGCGGGCTTGCCCGCGAAGGGGCCCGTCATGACACCGCACAATTTATGGAATAAACCATGCTCCAACTGATCCTCGGCGGCGCCCGCTCCGGCAAGAGTCGCCTGGCTGAAAAACTGGCAACCGACAGCCAACTCCAAGTGACCTACATCGCCACCAGCCAACCCCTGGACGGCGAAATGAACGAGCGCGTCGCCCATCACCGCGCCCGCCGTCCCGC
>NZ_JBEVDL010000046.1:0-58443 GCF_040514055.1 Pseudomonas sp. | reverse complement strand
AATGGACTCCGCCCCCCCCCCGCCGGTTGGGCTCATGGGCCCGGGGGGTGTGGTCGGCCTGGCCCCCGCCCGCCACGCTGGTGGTGCTCGACAATGCCAATCCGCCCTTTATGTATCAACAGGACGGCCAGCCGCGTGGGCTCTATCCGCGCATGTTGCACGCCATTTTCACGCATGCCGGCGAGCCGGTGGAAATTCGTGCCGTACCCTGGAAAAGGGCCCTGCTACTGGGGGAAAGCGCGGCGGCCGGTATCGGCGGCATCTACATGAACCGCCGACGCCTGCAGGTCTTCGACTATTCAGCACCCTTGTTCGAAGAAAAACTGCGGATCTATGTGCGCAAGGACCGCGTTTTTCCCTTCGAGTCGGTGGAAGACCTGACGGACAAGGAAGTCGGCACCATTCGCGGCTGGAGTTACAGTGAAAGCTTCGACCGCGCGGTCCGCGAGCAGCGTATCAATGCCCGGGAAAGCACCTCGGATGAAAGCAATTTTCGCAAACTCGCTTCCGGCCGCCTGGACGCGGTCATCGCCATCGAGGAGTCCGGGCAGCAGATGATCCGCCGCTTGCGGCTGGACGGCCTGGTCCCGCTGGCCAAACCCTTGAGCGTCAATCCGACCTACCTGGTGTTCGCCAAGGACGCAGAGCACCGCGAGTTGCTGGCGAAATTCAACGCCAGCCTGCGCGCCATGCGGGACGACGGTTCATTGCAGGCACTGATCGAGCAGGCCACGACCCAGGACTGACTACTCCTTGACCTCCATATATTCCCGTGCCCAGACCATGTACTCCTCGGCGGTGGAATACTTGGTCGACAGCTCCGAGGCGCTCAAGTCCGACGCGGTGATCTGACGCTGTTCGCGCAGGCAATCGTACGTCGCCTTGATTGCGGCAAAGTAAGCCGCATGACCGTTGACCACGATGCGCACGCCCAGGCGGGCCAGGCGCGGGTTGTCGCGCAACTCGGGATTGCCGTAGGTGACCAGCATCAGCGGTACCGTCAGGTGCGAGGCGATCTGTTCCAGGTGCTCGAAATCGACCACACCGACCATGCACAGCGCATCGGCTCCGGCCGCCTGATAGGCCTGGGTGCGGTGAATGACCTGCTCGACGCTGAGCATGGCCGCATTGGTGCGGGCGACGATCGCCAGGTCCGGGTCGACCCGTGCCTCCAGCGCCGCGCGAATTTTGCCGACGGCCTCCTCCACGGGAATCAGGTCGGTAGACTTGTGGCCGAACTTGGCCGGCAGCAAGGTATCCTCGATGGTCAAGGCGGCAATGCCGGCACGCTCCAGTTCGACCACGGTGCGCATCACGTTCAGGGCATTGCCATAGCCATGGTCGGCGTCGGCGATCACCGGCAGGCGACTGACCCGGCCGATACGGACCGCCTGCTCGACGAACTCGCTCAGGGTGATCACCGCAAAGTCCGGGGCGGCCAGTACCTGCAGGGACGCCACCGAGCCGCCCAGGATGCCCACCTCGAAACCCAGGTCGGCGGCGATGCGCGCGGACATCGGGTCGAAGACCGAAGCGGTGTGGTAACACTCGGTGGACTCGAGCAGGGCACGAAAGGCCGTACGCAACTGATGATGGGAAGCTCTACGCATAGGAGGGGGTTCCTGAAACTGCTGCGAATGCCAAAGGTTTAAGGCGGATAGGTAGCTAGCTTAGCAAATCGCCAGCGGCCCGCCGAGTCCCTGCGGCGGCGAGTGTTTCAACGCCTACACTGGCGATAAACAGCCAGCACCAGGGACGGTGAGCCATGCAGACTCCAGAGCACAGGATCCAGGCGGCGTGCTTCTTCTTCACCCTCAGGTTGGCCGACCGTTCAGCCACCACCCTGGTGGACCATATCGGCCTGTTGCGTACCGCACTGCGCCGGGTCAAATTGAGTGACCCCTTCGAAATCGTCGCGATGGTGGTGTTGCCCGACCACCTGCACGCCGTCTGGCGGCTGCCACCCCGGGATCAGGACTACCGGCGGCGCTGGGCGCTGATCAAACGCACGTTCGCCGAAGCGCTGAACCCCGGGCAAAGCGTACAACTGTCCCGGCGCCTGTGCCGTACGCCGGTTATCTGGCAACAATGCCCCTGGCAGCAGCCCATCGAGGGCGTCGACCAACTGCGGCAACGCATCGCCTATGTCCACGCCAACCCGGTGAAACACGGTTATGTCGCACATCCCGAAGACTGGCCCTATTCCTCGGTTCACCGGCAGGGGGCAGCTTCATCACCGCACGACTGAACCCGCCGGCACGCAGGCAAGCGCTGAACCTCAACCCACGGGGAACCGACCAGGCCATTGGCTATCAAATGTTCACGGACCGAACGCCTGCGTCCCTCTCCTGCAAGGATCCCCCTGTCATGCTTAACTCTCGCCGCCTGCTGTGCTCCTTGACCGGCCTGTGCATCGCCTTGGGCAGTGCTGGCGTATGGTCGGCTCCCAAACACGACAAGCATCAAGGCGCCTCCCAGGGGCACAACAGTGCCCAACAACAGGGTGCACTGCAGATCGACCTCGGCCAGGTGCGCATCGTCCTCGGGGAGCACCGCGACTGGGCCGAACCCGCGCCCAACTTGCCGCCTGGCTTGCGCAAGAAACTCGCCCGCGGCCAGCCACTGCCCCCCGGCTGGTCCAAGCGCCTGGATGGACGCCTGCAGGAACGGCTGCCCCGGTACGAGGGCTATGAGTGGCAACAGATCGGTCGCGATGTGGTGCTGGTCGCCCTTGCCACAGGCCTGATCTACGAAGTGCTGCAGGACGTCTTCGACTGAGCGCGCACGTCGTCCTAGATCCCTGGCGCCGCACGCAGGTGATCGGTCATAGATCGACCGGAACCTGCGGTTGAAACGCACCACCACTGACCAGGGTAAATGCCATCCAGGCGACCAGCAGGCCGTACAAGGCCCGCGGCCCCCACTCCGCCAACTGCTGTTGGAAGTCGTCGACGGCCAGCGTCTCACCCTGGGCATGGCGCAGCAGCATAGCCGGCAAGGCGCCACTGCCCTCGCCGGCACGGATCAACCCCAGTGCCTGCGCCTTGTTGGGGAAGTCTACCGACTTCAGGGCCTTTGACAGGGGCGCGCCAGCTTGCACCGCGGCGTCCACACGGGCGAAGGTGGAACTCAAGGGCGAATGCCCCAGTACGGCACAGGCTTTGGGTAATGCGGTGAACATCGCAACACCCGCCTCCAGCAGCAGCCCAAGGGTTTCGAAAAAATCCCGCGCCGCTTGCCGGGCGCGCCAGGGCCCCAGCAGCGGAATCGCCAGCAGCCACGCCTCGACTTGCCGTTGGCGCCCGCTCGGGCCGGCGGAGTCGAGCCAAACCAGCCCCTTGCGCAGCAGGTAAACTGTGCCGGCCAACAGCATCAGCGGCGCCAGGACGTTCCACAGGTAGCCAGCGAAGCCGAGGGAACCCGCGACCAGGCGCGGCAGCGGCTGCACCAGCAGGGCCAGGACCAGGACGATCAACGGCATCCTCAGCCGCGAGCGGATGGCCGCGGCGCTGCGGGCCTTCACCTGGTAGGTGTCGGCCAACCGCTGATAGAGGACCGCCGGGCTGCCGCCGCTCTGCGCGGCGCCGACCAATGCCACCTCCAATCCGGTCAACAGGCCGGTCTTGTGTCCCGCCGCCGCCACGTCCATCCCTTGCGCCAATTGCTGACGCATGCGCTGCAAGCGCGTCTGGGCGTGGGCCGGCAGTTTCAGCAGGGCAAAACTTTGCTCGGTGGAAACACCGGCTTTTTCCAGGGCGGCCAGATGGGTGAACAGCTTGGCGCGTTCGTCCAGCGACAAGGGAGCGGGTTGGCGACGTGACATGGGCGTTCTCGGCCATAAAAAGGCACAGTGTTTATCATGCCGCGGCGGCACGCCAGCAGCGGCTTAACCTCAACGTGCGCACCCGCACATCCCGCCCAGTAACAACGGACTCGTCTGACTATTTCAGGTCCGCAGGAAGTGGTGGCAGCGGGGCCTCGGGCAACCAGCGGCGGAAAATTCGCTCGAAGCTGCCATCACCGCGCATGGCATCGAGTTGCCGCTGCCATTGCGCCACGACCGCTGGCGAGGTCTGCAGGGAAAAGGCGATGTAATAGGCCGACCGCATAAAGGTCAATTGGACTTGGACCTCTTCCGGGGTCAAGCCACCCATGGCCAATTCCTCGCGCAGGGTGACATCGTCGGTCGCGATCAGCTTGACCCGTCCGTGCTTGAGCATGGTCACCATCTGCCGTGAACCGGGCACTTGATACAGGTTGGTGAAGCCGTGCGCCGCCAGTGTTTCGTAGGTGTACCATTGCTTGGGCACAGCCAATGGGCCACTCTGCGCCGCCGCGGCCAGACTGTCGATCTGCAGGCCCGCGGACTTGAGCGAATAGAAACTGGTGCGTCCCAACAGAATGGGGCCCACCCACTGGAACTTTGTCTCACGCTCGGCGGTGCGCACCGTCGAGAAGATTGCCGTGTCCGCTTGGCTCTGGGCGGCCTGATAGCCCCGTGTCCAGGGGCCCAGGCTGATGCGGATAGTATCGCCGCTGCGCTGCGCAAGGGCTTCCACCAGGTCCACCGCCAGCCCATGGGGCCGATTGTCCTGAAGGAAATTCAACGGCGGCGACTCTTCGGTATACAGGTGCAGCTCCGCGGCACTGGCCGCGAACACCAGCCCCAGCCACAGCATGAGCACCCGGTAGCTGTCTCGTCTCACCCTTCCCACCTCCGCACATGGGCCTTGGATCCAGGGCCCGGGATCCGATTCGGCCAGGTCTAGCCTGGATTTAAGCAGTGACCGGGTTATGGCGCCGGAAAAACCCGGATTGCGTGTGCGGAAAACAGGGGCGGAGCGGTACAAGGACGAAGTTAAGCTTTCGCTCCGGCCTTTTGCACAAACCGGCTAATATAGGCGGCGCGCGACGGCAAGCGGATCCACCAGCAGGATACTCCTTGATGCAACTCTCCGAATTCATTGTACAAAACGTTGAGCGTTTCGTTGACGAGTGGGAGCGGTTCGCCAAAACCCTGACGCCGGCCGCTGAATGCCTGGACCGGGTGGAGCTGCGCGACCACGCTGGCGCCATCCTCTTGGCCGCGGCCCGTAATATGCAGGTGCCGCAGACCGCCCGCGAACAAGCGGCCAAAGCCAAGGGCGAGGGACCGGAAAAAACCCCCAGTCTGAATGACGCCGCCGCTGACCATGGTGAACTGCGCCATGTGGTGGGCTTCAATCTGGTGCAGATGACCTCGGAGTTCAGAGCCTTGCGCGCCAGCGTGATCCGCCTGTGGGTCGAGGCGCTGGGCACGCCGGAACGCGACCATTTCGACCAAATGATCCGCTTCAACGAGGCAATCGATGAAGCCCTGGCCGAGTCGACGGCCGCCTACGCCGAGCAGGTCGAACGTTCGCGGGACATTTTTCTGGCCATCCTTGGCCATGACCTGCGGGCGCCGCTGCAAGCCATACTGATGTCCACCGAGCTGTTGGCGCGTAAAGCAGACCTGGACGCCAGCACACGCACCGCCCTCGGCCGCATCAAGCAAGGCACCCGGCAGATGGGCACCATGGTCAAGGACCTGCTGGAGTTCGTCCGCAGCCGCCTGGGAGCCGGATTGCCGATCGTGCGCGCGCCCATGGACCTGGCGGACGCCTGCCGCAGTGCCATCGACGATGCCCAGCTGATTCATCCCAACGTGGACCTGCGCCTGGAAATCAAGGGCGACACCCGGGGGGAATGGGACCGGGCACGTATGGACCAGGTCTTGACCAACCTGATCGGCAACGCGGTGCAGCATGGCGCGCAAAACCACCCGGTGTCGCTGCGGGTCGAGGGCGACGCCCGGCACGTGACCCTGGAAATGCATAACCAGGGCGAGCCGATTGGCGCCGATATTCTGCCCAGCCTGTTCGATCCGCTGGTGCGCGGCCCCAGCGAGGACCTGCATGTCAATCGCTCGACCAGCCTGGGCCTGGGCCTGTTTATCGTCAAGGAAGTGGTGGGGACGCACCAGGGCAAAATCGAAGTCAAATCCAGCGAAGCGCTGGGCACCACCTTCACCGTCTGCCTGCCCAAACACGGCTGAACCTGCCTTAGCCAGCGCCGGGATCAGGGCCTCTCCAGCGCAGGGGCGACCAGCAGCTGCTGTATGGACGGGTCGCTTAGGCGCTCACGGGTCACCATCACCACGTCCAGCTCAATCTGCTGCGCCGTCGGCGACACTACCTGCTCCCGCACGGCCTGCTGGATCAAGTGCACCCCGCGATAACCCATCGCATAGGGCTGTTGCAGCACCAGGGCGGCCATCTGCCCTTGCGCCAGCGCCTTTAGCAGCAAGGGGTCGGAATCGAAACCGATATGGGTCAGGCTCCCCGCCGCCTTGAGATGCAAAAGGCCGACCAAGGCGGCCCGCGTGGTCACCAGGTTGGGTGTGAACAGGGCATCCAGCGCCGGAAGTTGCTTGCCAAGGGCATGAATGACCTGCTCGTGGCCCTCGCTCAAGGACCGATCGAAAACGATCTTGAGCCCAGCCGCCTCCGCGGCCTCGACGAATCCCCGCTCGCGCTCCCGGGTGGTGATCACCTCGGGATTAAGACGGATCAGCGCTACCCGGCCCCGCCCCTTGAGCAACGCCCCCAAGTGTTGTCCGGCCAGCCGCCCGGCATGATAGTTGTCGGTGGCAATGACCGCCACCACCCCCTGGCTACCGGTATCCCGGTCGATAAACAGGGTGAAGACCCCCTGAGCCTTGAGCGCCTGCACACGCTCGCCGATGGCCGGACCACTGGGGGCGATGACCAAGGCCTTGCAGCCGCGCGCCACGACCCAATCGATCATCTGCAGCTGGGTCTGCACATTACCTTCGCGAATCGGCCCACGGAAATAGATTTCGACACCGAGTTCCTCGCCAGCCTGCCGAGCGCCCGCGGCCACCTGGTCCCAGAAAACCTCGCCACCGGCCGAAATCACCCCGATACAGGACGCGGCCACCGCCGGGCCGGGCAGCAGCAAGGCAAAGATCAGCCACCGCAACCGAGCGGCAACAGGCTGCATAAGGTAAGCACTTACGGCGGTGCGATACGCATTCACGATAACAGCAGGCCTCCCGTGTCAACCGCCAAGCCCAATGGCCCATGGTCATCCTGATCAGGATAGCCGCCAACGCGCGATCGGGTCGGCGCTAACCGGCGGTCGGGCATAAGCAGGCCCGGTGCAAACAGGCCGCCCGAGGGCGGCCTGTTCAGCTAATTGACAGCAGCCTGCTTACTGCGGGGTCCAGGCGCTCTGCCAGTGCGAACCGATTCCCGGCTCGTAATGAGTCGACGATGGACTCCACTGCACGCAGTAACCGCTGTTGGGGAACGGCTTGCAGACATAGACCAGCCCGGTCTTGGGCTGTAGCACACGGGTACCGGCCTTGTAGCTGCGCAGGCCATCGGGGAACACGTAGTCCTGACCGGTGCCGGCGCTGTCATCGCTGAGCATCAGGTCGAAAGTCTTCTGCAGCACTTCACCGCTGCCCTTGACCACCGCCTTGATGACCAACTGATGGTGACCGGCCTTGGGCTGATTCAACTTGAGGACCACGGGCAAGGCATTGTTGTTAAGCGCCACCGTCGCGAAGCCCTTGGAGGCACCGCCATGGTCGTACACATAGGCACTGACGTCCAACTCGCCCACGGCCGTCAGGCTGAAGTCGATGCTCAATTGCCCTTTTGTGATGCGGTAGGCCGGTTTGAGGTAGCTGACCATAAAGTCGGCGGTGACCGGCGGCTGGTCCTTGTTGATCTGCACTTCGACTCGGCTCAGGTTGCTGTCGGCCTTGGTGTAGATCGCATTCTGACCGTAGACCGGGCTGACCTTGCCACTCTGGTCCATCTGCCCGGCACGCAGCAGCGGTTGTTCGGCATTGATCCGCGCCGCCAGCTGGTACGCCCAGTTGTTGCGCTGCCCTTCGGTGGCATTGCCGATGGCCACCTTGGTTTGCAGGTCACGGCGCTCTCCGGAGGCGTCGAAAACCCGGCTGACCACGCTGTCCCCGGCCTTGAGGTCGACCGAGGGATAGATGGTGCCCTTCTGCGCCCAGGCCACTGGCGGCTGTGGCACGCTGTCCTTGAACATCACGTCGACCACGTTATAAAAGCTGTTGACCGTGTCGCCGATTTCCCAGACACCGAGTACTACCTGGTAGCCACTGCGCGCCGGCACGTTGCACGTGTGGGTCACCTGCTTGGGCGGCTGCTTCATCCCGCCGTCGACCACGCAGAAAGGCGTCAGCTCGAAGGCGGCACGGCTGAGTTTCTGGTTGGGGTTCCAGTCGGCCTTGGTGATGTAATAACGCCAGTTGCGGGTGGCATGATTGGCGGTGAACTGCCAGCTGAAGCTATTCGGCCCGGCCTGCATGGCGCGTTTGCTCCAGCGGCTGCTGGTCTGCTCGTTCAGCTCGCCGAACTGGGCCAGACCGGCCCCGGCGATCTGCCCATCGACCGGGCCCTGGGCGGGAAAGCCGGACACCGCCTCCAGGCTCTGCGGCTCCCACTGGATGGCCCCACAGTTGCTGTTGCCGCCTTGCTTGCACAGATAACCACGTGCCTCGGGCATGCTGATATAGCCATGGGCCCATAGACTGGAGCTGGCCAGCAGGGCACAGCCGGCGATAATGACATTGGACTTCTTCACTTCCATGTACCTCGTTGAACAGGGTGATAACGATTCGCGTACGCGTCACGACGCAGCCAGCAAGCCTAGGCCAAACGCCGGGAAAGGCCGCGATTCTTGGCGGTAAAATGCTGCCGCACCAGCCGGAAGGGCCGTTTTTGAGCGTCCGTAGCGATTTCGCAACGCAGTGCCAACAGAACCTTTGACCAGTTCACCCTGGTTTTGAGACCTGGGGCACCCCGCTCGCTCCTGAGCACGGTGTCATCGATGCAGATCGGGGGTCGCCGAACGGCGATCAAATCGCCGAGCACGGCGCCCGCCGCTGGCATAAACTGCGCGGCCGTTTTTGCCTGGAACACCAGACGCCATGAAACACGACCTCCCAGCCCGTGCCTGCGGCATCGATTTCGGCACCTCGAACTCCACCGTGGGCTGGCTGCGCCCAGGCCAGGAGCCGCTGATCGCGCTGGAAGACGACAAGATCACCCTGCCTTCGGTGGTCTTCTTCAACTTCGAGGAACGCCGCCCGGTCTATGGCCGCCTGGCGCTGCACGAATACCTGGAGGGTTATGAAGGACGCCTGATGCGCTCGCTGAAGAGCCTGCTGGGCTCCAAACTGCTGAAAACCGAGACCACGGTGCTGGGCAGCGCCATGCCGTTCAAGGACATCCTCGGGTTGTTCCTCGGTCAGCTTAAGGAGCGCGCCGAGCGACTGGCCGGACGCCCCTTCGAGGAAGTGGTGTTGGGCCGCCCGGTATTCTTCGTCGACGACGACGAAAAGGCCGATCAGGAAGCCCAGGACACGCTGGTGGAGGTGGCGAAGAAAATCGGCTTCAAGGACGTGTCGTTCCAGTACGAGCCGATCGCCGCGGCGTTCGACTATGAGCGTGGCATCGAGCGCGAGGAGCTGGTGCTGATCATCGACATCGGCGGCGGCACCTCGGACTTTTCCCTGGTGCGCCTGGCGCCGGAACGCCGCCAACTGGACAATCGCCATTCGGATATCCTGGCCACCGGCGGGGTACATGTGGGCGGCACCGACTTCGACAAGCAGTTGTCCCTGGCCAGTGTGATGCCGTTGTTCGGCTACGGCAGCCGGATGAAAAGCGCTGCCTTTATGCCCACCAGCCATCACCTGAACCTGGCCACCTGGCACACCATCAACGCGGTCTATGCGCAAAAATCGCAGCTGGCGCTGCAAAGCATGCGCTACGACATCGTCGACACCACCGGCATCGATCGGTTGTTCAAGTTGATCGAGCAACGCGCCGGCCACTGGCTGGCGATGCAGGTCGAGGAGAGCAAGATCGAGCTGACCCTGGCCGAACGCCGCAGCCTGTCCCTGGAGCGCATCGAACCGGGACTGGTCGCCGAGTTGAGCCAGACGCTGCTGGAAGAAGCCATCGGCCCGCTGCTGCAGCGCATCGAAAGCAGCGTCAGCCGGCTGCTGGTCGATGCCGGCATCCGCGGCGAGCAGATCGACACGGTGTTCTTTACCGGCGGTTCGAGCAGCGTGCCGGCGCTGCGCAACTGCATCACCGCCTTGTTGCCCAACGCCCGCCAGGCCGAAGGCAACGTGTTTGGCAGCATCGGCAGCGGCCTGGCCATCGAAGCGAAAAAACGCTACGGCTGACCCGGCGCGCGGGCTATTGCTTGAGCCGGTAGCCGGTCTTGAAGATCCACCCGACCAGGCCCAGGCACAGCAGCAGGAACAGCAAGGTCATGCCCAGGCTAAGGGCGACGCTGACATCCGCCACGTCGTAGAAACTCCAGCGAAACCCGCTGATCAGGTAGACCACCGGGTTGAACAGCGTGAGTTTCTGCCACAGCGGCGGCAGCATGCTGATCGAATAGAAGCTGCCCCCCAGAAACGCCAACGGCGTGACGATCAGCGCGGGCACCAGCTGCAGTTTTTCCCAGCCATCGGCCCAGATGCCGATGATAAAACCGAACAGGCTGAAGGTCAGTGCCGTGAGCAGCAGAAAGCCGATCATCCAGAAGGGATGGGCGATCTGGAACGGTACAAAGAGCCGCGCGGTGAGCAGGATGATCAACCCCAGGATCACTGACTTGCTGGCCGCCGCGCCGACATAGCCGGTGACGATCTCCAGGTAGGAAATCGGCGCCGATAGCACCTCGTAGAGGGTGCCGGAGTACTTGGGCATGTAGATGCCGAACGCCGCGTTGGAAATGCTCTCGGTGAGCAGGGCCAACATGATCAACCCAGGCACGATAAAGGCGGCATAACTGACGCCCTCGATGGCGACCATATGCGCGCCGATGGCCGAGCCGAACACCACGAAGTACAGCGAGGTGGAAATCACCGGGGTAGCGATGCTCTGCATCAGCGTGCGCCAGGTGCGGGCCATCTCGAACAGGTAGATGGCGCGTACGGCATGCCAGTTCATGGCTGTTCCCTCACCAGGTTGACGAAAATCTCCTCCAGCGAGCTCTGGCTGGACTGCAGGTCCTTGAAATCGATGCCGTGCTCGCTCAGCAGGCGCAACAGCTCGGCGATGCCGGTCTGCTCACGTTGCGTATCGAAGGTGTACAGCAGCTCCTCGCCCTCGGCGCAGAGCTCCAGCGGGTACGCCGCCAGGGCCGGCGGGATGGCCGTCAACGGCCGCTGCAGGTGCAGCCGCAGCTGCTTTTTGCCAAGTTTGGCCATCAGCACCTGCTTGTCTTCCACCAGAATGATCTGGCCCTTGCTGATCACCCCGATACGGTCGGCCATCTCCTCGGCCTCCTCGATATAGTGGGTGGTCAGGATTACCGTCACGCCGCGCTCACGCAGCCCCCGCACCATGGCCCACATGTCCCGGCGCAATTCCACGTCGACACCGGCGGTGGGTTCGTCGAGAAACAGGATCTGCGGCTCATGGGACAGCGCCTTGGCGATCATCACCCGGCGTTTCATGCCGCCGGACAGGGCCATGGTCTTGCTGTCTTTCTTGTCCCAGAGCGACAGGTCGCGCAGCAGCTTTTCCAGGTAGACCGGGTCGGGCGCCTTGCCGAACAGGCCGCGGCTGAACTTCACCGTGGCCCAGACGCTTTCGAAGGCTTCGTTGAATAACTCCTGGGGTACCAGGCCGATCCGCGCGCGGGCCGCGCGGTAATCCTTGACGATGTCATGGCCCTCGACGCGAACCTGGCCGCTGCTGGGATTGACGATGCCGCAGATAATGCTGATCAGGGTGGTCTTGCCCGCCCCATTCGGCCCGAGCAGGGCAAAAATCTCGCCCCGGTGGATCTGCAAGTCGATGGACTTCAGGGCCTGGAAACCCGAGGCATAGGTTTTGGTCAGGCCCTCGATGGAAATAACCGGTTGCACAGGCACTCCTTGAGCGATTGACGGCCGGGCGTCTCAGCCCAGCGCGGTGTCGAGAAACAGCATCACCGCGAAACCGACCATCAGACCCAGGGTCGCGGGGGTCTGGTGGCCGTTACGGTGGGTTTCCGGAATCACTTCATGGGACACCACGAAGATCATGGCGCCGGCCGCCAGGCCGAGGCTGATGGGGTAGGCGATGGCCAGGCTGCTGGAGATGCCCAGGCCGATCAGCGCACCGAGAGGCTCCATCAGCCCCGAGCCGACCGCCACCAGCGCCGACTTCAGCGCCGACAGCCCGGTGGCACGCAAGGCCAGCGCCACCGCCAGCCCTTCGGGAATGTCCTGCAGGGCGATCGCGGTGGTCAGCGGCAGGCCGACCTGCAGGTCACCCTGGGCGAAACTGACGCCGATGGCCATGCCTTCGGGCAGGTTATGCAGGGTAATCGCCAGGACAAACAGCCACACCCGGCTGATCCGCTCGCTGCCTGGCCCGCAGGGACCGGTGCTGTCGTGTTCATGGGGGGTGAAGCGATCCAGGCCCAGCATCAACAGCACGCCCAGCCCCAGTCCCGCCACCACCGTCAAGGCGGCCAGCGCACCGCTGTCGGTGAGGTCGCGGGCAGCGGCCAGTCCCGGCAGGATCAGCGAAAAGGAGCTGGCGGCGAGCATCATCCCGGCGGCAAACCCCAGCAGGCAGTCCTGGGTACGCGCCGAGATATCGCCCAGCACCAGGGCCGCCAAGGCCCCCAGCGCGGTAGTGGCAAACCCGGCCAAGCCACCCAGTAGCGCATACCGCAGGTGCCCGGCCTGCTCCCCGCTGAAGACCTGGTCAAGGCTCATCCCCACCAATGCGCACAGCAGCAACAGGACGCCGACCAGCCCCAGGGCGATGATCGGGTTGGCCCTGGCCTGGGCGATCCAGGCCGCGCCAAAGGAACGGCCGGTGGGAAAGAGGGTTGCCATGCAGGGCCACCGGAGTCGGATTAAGGCCTCTGTTTTACAGCAACGCCCGGGCGCCCCGTCAAGTACCGCTGGCTTTTGTGCACCCCGACCATGACGCCAGGCGTCAGAACTGGTGCCGTCAGGCGTCGAAGCGGCGCCGGGCATCCCCGCCGCTTGCCGTGATCATTCGTGAATCGAATAGGTGCCCAGGTTGCAGATATCGACCCCGCGCTCGTCGCTGGTCGTGCCGTCGGCGAAGGTCACCAGAATATCCGCTTCGCAGACGCCGCCGTTGTCGATACTGACCGGCACTTCCCCGTCGGCCGGCAACTCGTAGCCTTCCATCAGGTTGTCACCCCACTCATCGGAGCTGACCGCACCGATCTGGAAGCTGGTCACGGCAACACTGGTCTCGTTCGACAGCTTGAACTCCACCGCAGCCTGCGCCGTCCCCACCACGCCCAGCAAGGCAATCACAGCGACAACATCCTTCATTTTTTTCATGGGGTACCCCTGACTAACCGGTTCAGTTGATGGACAGCGTGCGCGCATCGAACCAGGGCATGGCGCTCGATCGAGCATAGCCGATCGGTTCTGCAGGCTCAGCGTAGCGCGTACATCAGGCATAACGCCACTATCCTTTTGCGCCCGCAGAGCGTTTCCCCCAACGGCGGTATTACACGGCGGTGTCTGGGCGCGCTCCACCGTCCTGCCTTATAGTCCGCCCCAGAAGACACTCTGCGGTTAACCAGGGACGAGCAGACATGCTGACCATCGAACGTATCTACCCGCTGCAACTCGACCCACAGAGCCCGGACGACCAGGACACCCTGCGTATCCACCTGGAACGTTATGGTTTCGCCGCCCAGTGGCTGGCCGGTGAACGGGTATTGGACATGGCCTGCGGCTGCGGCTATGGCACCGCCCTGCTGGCCGAGGCGCATCCTGACAAGACGGTGATCGGGGTCGACATCGACCCCGCGGCGATTGCCTACGCCCAGGCCCACTACCGCCTGCCGAACCTGAGTTATCAGTGCGCCGATGCGCAAACCTTCAGGCCGACGAGCGCGTTCGATACCATCGTCAGCCTGGAAACCATCGAACACCTGCCGCGCCCCCGGCAACTGGCCGCGCACTGTGCCAGCCTGCTGGCCGAGGGCGGCCAGATCATCGCCTCCGTGCCCATCACCCCGACCCTGGACGGCAATCCGCATCACCTGCACGATTTCAGCAAGGGGACTTTTTTCGCGCTGTTTGGCCCCCATGGATTGAAGCCGCAGCGGCACTTCGAACAGGTGCAGTGGTGGCAGTTCAAAGGCCTGTTCCGCTCCCGTCCGAGCAAACAGCACCGCTCCGAAGGCGTCGGCAACGCGGTACTGCGCTACTACCGCAAGCACCCGTTTTACCTGCTGTTGCGCCTGGCTTCCATGCTGCGCTACGGTTTTAGCAACCGCTACCTGACCTGCGTATTTTCCACCCGCCCCTGACACTCTCCTGGAGTCGCCGATGTCCCGTTTATTTCATGCCTGCCACCTGGTTCCGTGCCTGCTTGGCGCGCTAATACTGGGCGGTTGTGGCGCGGCGGAAACCGCCGCCACCGCGACGCTGCAGGCCGAAAAGGCCAAGCAGGCTCAACAGCAGATGGAGCAGATGAAACAGCAGATCGACCAGGCCAATGCCCAAAGCACCCAGCGCTTGGAACAGGCCGACCAGTAGACCGCGGGAGCACTGGTTACAAACCAGCCTCGGCCAGGCGCCGGCCATGCTCGATGAACAGGCCGACCGGGTCGGCGCCCTTGCCGACCAGGCCGAAGGTCTGGTTGATACTGTCGAAATGGTCCAGCGGATACTGGTCGCCGATGACCTTACCCAGGTGGGAGCTGAAACGCCCGACCATGCCGTCGCACTGACCGATCTCCCGAGTGAAGGTTTGCGCAAACAAGCGACACGCCAGGTTCGGCCCGTCGAACAGGTTGCCGCCACGATTGGTTAAACCAGGCTGCAGCGTGCCGGACCAGGAGTAATAACGAACCCCCGCCACCTCCTCGGCCCCTTCGCCCCCCCACACCTCTGGCAGCCCCTGGGGATAACGGTGATTGAACAGCGCCACCCCCGCGGTGCTCAGGGACTCGCCACAGGCCCGGGCATCCAGTGGCAAGGTCGGGCCGATGGCACCGCTTTCCAGCCAGCCGATCCAGCGTGCGGTGCTGCGCATTGCCCAGGCAAACAGGCGCTCCCGCCAAGTGCCCACGGGCGCCTGGCGCTGACAGTAATCCGCCAACTCCGAGCCGTGATTGGGGCCGGACACCGAGGTGACCGAGGCAATCCACTCCGGCCGTTTCGCCGCCGCGTAGCGGGCGGTCAGCGCCCCCTGGCTATGGCCAATCAGGTTGACTTTGTCGGCGCCGGTTTCCAGCAACAGGGCCTGGATCCGCTCCAGCAGCTGCTCGCCACGGACTTCGCTGGCATGCAGGGGTGACACCCGCACCGGATACACCTGGAAGCCCAGGCTGCGCAGCTTCGACTCAATGCCATACCAGTAGGGGTAGCCCAGCAGGCGAATAAACCCCAGCAGCCCGGGGACCAGCACCAGGGGGTAACGGGTCGTGCGTTCGGCAAGCATCAGGCGGCGTCCTTTCAGGGTGGGAAAAGTCACGCGTTGGACCATGCGCTACGTGGCGCCCGGGTCCATGGCATCATGGGGTCTGACGCCAATCGTCGAGGGAGGTTCGACGCCGCGCTTGAGCTTATGGCTCCAGCAACGCATCGATCAGCGCCTGCTTGCGCAGCCGCGAGCGCCCCGGCAGCTGCCGCTCGGCCGCCAGCGCCCGCAGCTGCGGCGTGCTCATGGCCTGCAACCTGACGGTCTCTTCGGCGTGCCGTTGCCGGCTGGCCGCCGCGCGCTGGGCCACGTCCTGGCGCGCCGCGGCTTTTTCCGCGGCGGGCCGCTGGCGGCCGACGCCACCCGCTTTCTCGCCGCCGCCGGAGATCTTATTGACCGTGGCCCAGGCCCGGGCTTCGGCTTCTTCGGGCGGCACGCCGCGCTGCTCATACCCCTGTTCGATATGTTCAGCCTGGCGCTTCTGTTTGTCGCTGTAGGTGCCTTTGTCGCCGCGGGGCATGTCGCTCTCCTGAAAGGGGGGGCTTATCCAGGTGACCGGTCAGGGACGCAAGGGTTCGCCGCCGACCCTTATGGTGATGCGCCGGCCGCCGGTGTTTCGGGCTGCAGCAGCCCCCGGCAGGATTCAGGCGCATCGCGGCCTGGCACCACCAGGGCCAGCAAGCCGGCCCAGGGCGCCACGGCCACGCCGACCAGCAAACCGGCCCCCCGGGCCGCCAGCGGCAAGGCGTCGACGCCGGCATCGGGCCGCCCAAAAGGCCCGCGCACATACAGCGGCGAGCGCAGGGACAGCAGCCGCAGCCCCTTGGCCTCGGGGTCGATGCTCAGATCCAGGCGCTCGCGCGCCATATCGATGCTACCGGCCACCTCGATTCGCGCATTTTCCGTGTCGACCACCATGACCCGCGGACGGGCCACCCCTTGGCGCACCTCGATATCGGCCAGCGCGCAGTTGATCTTCACCGTGTCGTCGCCGAACAGGCGGCTGACCAGGTAATTGCCCAGGTTAAGCCCGGCTATTTCCATCAGGCCGCGACTGACCGCACCGTCATTGATCAGCAATTGCACCTCGCCGTCGGCACTGCCCAGCAACGCGGCGATGGACGCACCGCTGCCGCGCAGGTCGGCGTCGCCATTGAGCTCGCCCAGGCTGGTCTGCATGGGTTCGAAACCCGGGACCAGTTGCTTGAGCTGCAGGTGCCGGGCGCTCACCCGGGCCTGGCCGCGCAACGGGGTGGTCGCGCCCTCGAGGCGGATGCGCGCCTCCAGGCGCCCCCCGGCCACGCCGAAGCGCAAAGGCTCCAGGCGCAACTGGCCCTGGTCCAGCAGCAGGTGGGTGTAAAGATCGGTAAAGGGCAGCTGCTCGCTGTGGACGATGCGTTTACCGGTGAACTGCACATCGGCGTCCATCGCTTGCCAGCGCTCGGTATTCAGTGCGGTTACGGGCAGTACCTTGCCCGCCGGTCGCCGCTCGGCCGCAGGCGTGTCGGGTGTCGGCGGCGTACGCCTGCGAGCGCCGATCAAGGGCGCCAGGTCCTCGAACCGCAGCGCCTCGGAAACCAGCACTGCGGATAACTTCGGCCGCGGCGCCCGCAGAACATAGGTCACATCACCGCCGATATCGCTGCCGCCGATACGCCCGGTGAAGTCCTGGTAGTGAAAAACCGGACCGCCCGCCGCGCGCAGCCGCGCCCGCAAGCGTCCCTCGGTGGCAAAGGCCGGCGTCTCGGGCAGCGCGACCCCGGTCATTGGGTAGAAACTGGCCAGGGTGCTGCCCGACAACGCCAGTTGCAGGTCCAGTGCGGCCAGGTTCAATGGGTCGGTCAGGGTGCCGCTCAAGCGTACCCGGTTGCTGCCCAGGTGCAGGTCGGCCTGCACCGCCAAGGGCTCCCGACCCTCGCGCAACGCCAGCAGCCCGCCAAGCCGCCCGGCGCCGGACAGTGGCTGATCGCGATAACGCCCCTCGACCCGCCAGGCAAAGGCATAGTCCGCAGCGGGCATCGGGGTGGCAGCCGATGGCGGGGCCGCGGGCTCGACCCTGGACGCTCGCCCTGGGGCAGCAGCAGGGGCGGCCAGCAGGTCCTTGAACACGATGGGCGCGCCCAGGGGCTCGACCTCGAGGGCGAACTGGCTGGCGTACTGCGCGTCGCGCACGGCGATACGGGCCCGATCGAAGGCCAGCTCGCCAATCTCCAAACGCCAACGGGACGGTTGCGCCGGCTCACCACTGTCGAAACGCCAGTTGCTACGTCCGTCGGCCAGGCGCTCGAGCGCCACCTGGGGTGCACTCAGCTCGATACGCGGAATCACCAGGCGCTGCTCGAAGAGCGCCAGGGGCGAAAGGCGAAACTCGACCTGAGCGAGCTCTACAAAACCACCTTGTGCCATCCCCTCGGGGTTGCCCAGGGTCAGTTGCTGGGCGCGGATCCGGGGCCAGGGCAACCAGCCGCGCCAACCGGTTTCCCCGGCCTGCCGCTGCCAGCTCACCTGCAGCGGGCCCTCGATCGCGAAGGGCCGCTGCAACGCCGCCGACACCCGGGCATTGAGTTGGGGCTTGATCAGGTTCCAATCCAAGGTAACCAGCACCGCCAACGCGCCGCCGAACAGCAGCAACAGCAGGGCAACACTGACCAACAGGCGCTTGACGCCACGGCTCATGCAGGAAGCTCCTGGAAGTCCATCGGTTCAGCCGCAGCCCGTATTGGCAACACCGGGCACTGACGGGAGGAGAAAGGAGCAGGCATAAGCTATCGACTGGCAAAAGCCCGGAAAGACTCCATCAGATTTGCCCGAGCGCGTCGGCGCGACCGCCTCGTCGCCCTTTCGACAGCCCACCCGGGAGGCCGCGACGGCCGGCCGCGAGGGCTTGACACCGGGCTGCAGGCCCCGCCCTAGAGCCGCCCAACCCACCATCGAAGGAATTGATGGTGACTATTACCCGACTCAACTTCTTATTCCCGGCCCCGTCCTTAGTATTGGCTCCGTAGCCATTATTGATCTCCCAGGAGACCCCATCATGAAACGCCCACTTGTTCTCGGCCTGGCCCTGAGCGTGTTTGCCGCCAACGCCCTGGCACTGCCCAGCGACGATCCCCAACCCCTGCTCGGTGAAGCCCGCGACAGCCAGCAAGCACCGCGCATCCTCGATCGCCACCTCGCCGAAGGCGGAGCCGAACGCCTGCTGCAACGCATTCGGGTCACCGCGGGCCTGACCCGCCATGACCTCGGCCAGCAACGCGTCGACCTGGCCGAAGGCGGTGCCGAGCGTACTCCGCAGCAACAACGTTTTGAGCTGGCCGAAGGCGGTGCCGAACGTACCCCGCAGCAACAACGTTTTGACCTGGCCGAAGGCGGTGCCAAGCGTACTCCGCAGCAGCAACGTTTTGAGCTGGCCGAAGGCGGTGCCGAGCGTACCCCGCAGCAACAGCGTTTTGAGCTGGCCGAAGGCGGTACCGAGCGTACCCCACAGCAACAGCGCTTTGAGCTGGCAGAAGGCGGTGCCGAGCGCACGCTGGACAGTCATCGCGTCAGCTGACTCGGAGATCGGCCCATGACAATGTCTTTGTCACCCTTAACAGCCCGGCTAATGCCGGGCTGGTCGTTTCAGGGACAGGTCAAACCGGCAAGGCCTCGCGATTGGGCAGGCGATACAGCCAGATGCGTTTGAGCACGGTAAGGAATTGCGCGCCCAGGCGCCCGCTGTTATAGGTCTGGCCATAACGTTCGGCAATGGCGCGGACCTCGATGGCCAACGCGGCATAACGCCGGGCGGGCAGGTCGGGGAACAGGTGGTGCTCGATCTGGTGGCTGAGGTTGCCGGTGAGGATATGGAACAGCGGTCCGCCCTGCAGGTTGCTGGAACCGCGTAGCTGGCGCAGGTACCAGTGACCGCGGCTTTCGTCCTGCAGCACGCTGGCCGGAAAGACCGCCGCCTGCTCGGTGAAATGGCCGCAGAAGATCACCGTGAAGGTCCACAGGTTGCGTATCAGGTTGGCCATCAGGTTACCCAGCAGCACGGCGCCAACCGGCGCTGCCACCAGCAACGCCAGCAGCGGAAACAGCAGGTAGTCCTTGCTCCACTGACGCAGCAACTTCTGCCGGAACTGGCGCAGCAGGGGTCGCACCTCGTCCATGGCCAGACGGCCCTTGTAGACCTTGTCCAGGCGCAGATGCTGAATGGCGATCGAATACTGGAACAGCACGGCCTGCACCGTGACCCACAGCGGCTGCCAGCGGTAAAAGGGCTTCCAGCGCTGCTCCGGGAACAGGCGCACCACGCCATAGCCGATGTCATCGTCCATGCCCAGCACATTGGTGTAGCTGTGATGGATATGGTTGTGGGTGTGTCGCCAGAAATCGGCGCTGCCGGCGATGTCCCACTCATACCTCCGACCGGCCAACTCGGGATCGTTCATCCAGTCGTATTGGCCGTGCATGACGTTGTGGCCCAGCTCCATGTTCTCCAGAATTTTCGCCAGCCCCAGCAACAGGGTACCCAGCAGCCAACTGGGGGCGAACCAGCCGCAGAACAGCAGCAGCCGGCCGCTGCCGGCGCAGCCACGGATCACGGCGCGGATCCGGCGGATATAACGGGCATCCGCCTCGCCCAGGTCCGCCAGGGTGCGCAGGCGTAGTGCATCCAGTTCAGCGCCAAAGGCGTCCAGCTCGGTGCCTTGCAAATCGCGATCTTGTCTCATCGAAGTGGCTCCCGGGCGCAGCGCCCGCCCATGAGTGAAGGGATTTAGAGGTCGAGGATCACGTCCCCCAGCGGCGCGCTGACGCACAGCCGGATCGCCTGATCGGGTTCGCTTTGCACCTGGCCGTTGCGCAGGTCGCGCACCGCGCCACTGAGCAGGCGACAGGTGCAGCTGGCGCAGATGCCTTGGCGACAGCCATGGGCCGGACGCAGCCCGGCGGCTTCGGCTTGTTGCAACAGGCTGCGTTGGTTATCCCCCGTGCAGTGCTGGCCCGAGCGGGCGAAACGCAGCTGCACCTTAGTGGTCAGCAGCGTTTGCGGCACATGCGCCGGGCTGAACGACTCCAGCTGCAGGTCGCCTGGCGCCGCCAATTGTTGCCACCAGTGCTGCACCTGCGCGACAAAACCACCCGGCCCGCAGGCAATCACCTGCTGCACCGCGGCCGGCGGCAATGCCTCCAGGTGCTCGGCGCAAAACCGTCCACGCAGGGTGGCAGCATCGCCGCTCTCCCCACTCAGGCCCCAATGCACCCGGAAATTGGGGTATCGCCGCTGCAGCGCGTCCAGCTCGTCGACAAAGGCGCGCTGGCTATGACGACGCACGTAGTGCAGCAGCGTGACCGGTGCCGAAAAGCCCTGTTCGAGGGCATGCCGCAGCAAGCCCAGCACGGGCGTCAGCCCGCTGCCTGCGGCCAGCAGCAGAACGCCCTGGGGCGCGGCGGGCCAGCGCAGTTCACCGGCGACCGTGCCCAGCTCCAGCACCTGCCCGACTTCCACCCGGTCCAGCAGCGGGTTCGACAGGCGCCCGTCCGGCTGACGTTTGATGGCGATTTCCAACGAACCATCCGGGTGCTGGGCCGTCAGGCTGTAACTGCGGCACAGGCGCACCCCGTCGCACTCCAGGTAGAGCTGCAGGTGCTGGCCGGGTCGGGCGCCAGGCCAATTGCCATTGGGCCGCAGGGTCAGGGCCAGCATGTCCTCGGCCACCCACTGTCGACGCTCGACACGGGCGAACACCCGTTGCAACCGCCAGCTGGGGTGCAGGCGGGCCAGGACGGCGTCGACCTCGGCCTCACGCAGCCAACCGCGCGCCGTCAACCAGCGCACGGGATGCAACAGGCGCCCCAGCCATAGGTTCGGGGCCAAACGGGCAAAGGGCATGGCGAAGCCTCCAGTGAACAGTTGTTCACTAAACTGCCTGAGCGCTTCGCTTCAGTCAACACTTGTTCACCGAAATACCGGTTCGACGCCAGCGAAGCGCCTTTGTTAGACTCCCGGGCACGGTCATAAAAAGCAGTCCTCCGCATGTCGCCACGCGCCTCTCAGAAGCAGCAAACCCGCCTCGCTCTGATGGACGCTGCCCGCAGCCTGATGGACAGTGGCCGCGGCTTTGGCAGCCTCAGCCTGCGCGAGGTGGCGCGCAGCGCCGGCATCGTGCCCACCGGCTTTTATCGCCACTTCGACAACATGGACCAGCTCGGCCTGGCGCTGGTCAGCGAAGTGGGCGAGACCTTCCGGGAGACCATCCGGGTGGTGCGGCAGAACGAGTTCGAACTGGGTGGCGTGATCGACGCCTCGGTGCATATTTTTCTCAACGTGGTGACGGCCAACCGCTCGCAGTTCCTGTTCCTGGCCCGCGAGCAATACGGTGGCTCGC
Organism: Pseudomonas sp.; assembly: GCF_040514055.1. Lineage (GTDB taxonomy): Bacteria > Pseudomonadota > Gammaproteobacteria > Pseudomonadales > Pseudomonadaceae > Aquipseudomonas. The sequence continues at coordinate 36,548 of NZ_JBEVDL010000046.1, read as the reverse complement.
AACTGGTGCGCCAGGCGATCGCCACCCTGCGCGAGGGTTTTACCGCCGACCTGGTCAGCGACCTGAGTGGCATGCGCAAGCTGCCGCACCTGGATATCGCCGCCCAGGCGGTGATCGCCGACCTGGTGGTCAAGACCGTCTTCGCCACCTTGCCGGAACTGATCGACCCGCCCTCGCCCGAACTGCCGCCCCACCTGACGCCCGAAGCCAAGATGATCCAGCAGTTGCGCTTTATCTTTATCGGCGCCAAACACTGGCAAGGCCTGGGCAAGCCTTACTGAGGCCAGGCTCACGCACCAACCCCGCGCAGCACCGGGCACCCCGCACCAAATGTGCCCGCAAGGGCGCCCCAATCCCAGGCATGCCAGGGCGGGAGTGTCCGCAGTCCGCGTGCAGCGGGCGCTGGCGGCAATTGGCAAGGCCTTTGCTCTACTTCCAGCCACTGCCCTGGCCGGACCTTGCTTATGCTGGTAATTCGTCAACGCCTCCCCCTCCAAGCACACTGGGATGCCGAACTGCAGCTGACCCATGAGGCTCGCAGCAAGACTCGGCTGCGCTGTTTCAGCGCCACCGGCGAGGAGGTCGGACTATTTCTCGAGCGCGGCCAGCCGCCGTTGCAGGAGGGCGACTGCCTGCAGGCCGAGGACGGTCGGATCGTGCGCGTGCGCGCCCGCGCCGAGCGGTTGCTGCACGTGACCTGCGTGTCGCCCTTCGAACTGACCCGGGCGGCCTATCACCTGGGCAATCGCCATGTCGCCTTGCAGCTGGGCGACGGCTGGCTGCGCCTGCCGGAGGACCATGTCCTGCAGGCCATGCTCGAACAACTCGGCGCCCGTGTCGAACCCCTGGAGGCGCCCTACCAGCCGGAACAGGGCGCCTATGGCGGCGGCCATCACCACTCCCATGCCGGCGAGGCGCAGTTCAGCTACGCGCCACGCCTGCACCAGTTCGGCGTGCGCCCATGAACCCTTGCAACGGCTCGCCCCGCTCCACAGCGGGCAACCGGCGATGAATCCCGCCTGGGCACTGCTGCGCCTGGCCAGTCCGCAACTGCCGATCGGCGGCTACAGCTATTCCCAAGGCCTGGAAATGGCGGTCGAGCAGGCTCGGGTGCATGACGCCGAGACCGCCTTTGTCTGGGTCAGCGATCAACTGCGCTTGAACCTGGCGCGCTTCGAGGCGCCGCTGCTGCTGGCCCATTGCCGGGCCGCCGCTGCGGCCGACTGGCCCGAGCTGCTGAGCCTGGACGAGGAGCACCGGGCCAGCCGTGAGACCCGCGAGCTGCAACAGGAAAGCCGGCAGATGGGCTACTCGTTGCAGCAGTTGCTCAGCGGCCTGCCGGAACTGGACGACACCGCCCGCGGGCTGCTGGAAAACCGTGCCGCGCCGCCCGGACTGGCCCTGGCCTGGGCGCTGGCGGCGCGAGCCTGGTCCATCGCGCCGGCGGATGCCCTGGCCGCCTGGCTCTGGGGCTGGCTGGAAAACCAGCTGGCGGTGTTGATGAAAACCCTGCCCCTGGGCCAGCAAGCCGCCCAGCGCCTGACCTCGCGCCTGCTGCCCTGCCTGCAGCAGGCCCAGGAGCATTGCTGCGCCCTGCCACCTGGCCACTGGGGCAGCGCCGCCTTTGGCCTGGCCCTGGTCAGCATGGCCCATGAGCGCCAGTACAGCCGTTTGTTCCGATCTTAAGAAGAGGATAACGCCATGACCCAGCAACCCCTGCGCATCGGTATCGGCGGCCCGGTTGGCTCCGGCAAGACCGCCCTGACCCTGGCGCTGTGCCTGGCGCTGCGCGAGCGCTACAACCTGGCGGTGGTGACCAACGACATCTACACCCGTGAAGACGCCGACTTCCTGGTGCGTAACCAGGCCCTGGCGCCGGAGCGAATCATTGGCGTGGAAACCGGCGGCTGCCCGCACACCGCCATTCGCGAAGACGCCTCGATCAACCTGGAGGCGGTTGAGCAACTGAACCGGCGCTTTCCCGGGCTGGACCTGATCATCGTCGAGTCCGGCGGCGACAACCTGTCCGCCACTTTCAGCCCGGAGCTCTCCGACCTGACCCTCTACGTGATCGACGTCTCGGCCGGCGACAAACTGCCGCGCAAAGGCGGGCCGGGCATCTGCAAGTCGGACCTGCTGGTGATCAACAAGATCGACCTGGCGCCCCTGGTCGGCGCCTCGCTGGAGGTGATGGAACGCGACACCCTGAAGATGCGCGGCGAGAAACCCTTCGTCTTCAGTAACCAGAAAACCGGCCAGGGCCTGGACGCGATCATCGCCTTTATTGAGCGCCAGGGCCTGTTGGTCGCCGCCTGATGCGCTTGCGTTTTTATCTCCCACAAGGACAGTCCCATGATGCCTAGAACCGCCCTGCTCGGCTTAACCCTGCTCCTGTTGCCCGGTCTCGCCCTGGCCCATGACGGCCATGGCCACAGCGGCGTGCTGGCTGGCCTGGCGCATCCGCTGTTTGGCCTGGACCATTTGCTGGCCATGCTTGCCGTGGGCCTCTGGGCCGCCCAGCAACAAGGCCTGGCGCGCCTGGCGCTGCCGGCCACCTTCGTCGTCAGCCTGACGCTCGGCGGCCTGCTGGGCTTTCAGGGCCTGGTGCTGCCGGGCCTGGAAAGCGGCATCGCCGCCTCGGTGCTGGCACTCGGCTTGTTGGTGGCCCTGGCCGCCCGCCCGCCCCTGGGCCTGGCCCTGCCGCTGACGGCGGTGTTCGCTCTGGCCCACGGTCTGGCCCATGGCCTTGAGCTGCCGGCACTGACCAGCCCCGCCGGCTATGCCCTGGGTTTTACCCTGGCCACCGCGGCGCTGCATGGGGCCGGCTATGCCCTGGTACGCGGCCTGCCGCGGGCGGCGGCGCCCCTGGTGCGCCTGGCAGGGGCCGGTTCGGCAGCCGCCGGTCTCTGGCTGCTGGCCAGCTAACCGGGCGAGACGCTCGGCGCAGTCGATAGCCCTGCCTGTCGGCCCAGATGAACGGGCCCGACGCTGCGGCGTATATTCGGCGGCGGTTGGCGGCTGTTACCATGGGCGCACTGCCTCTTGCCGTGACCGCCCATGCCCGACCCGTCCCGCTCCACGTCCAGCGCCGCGCTGCGCGACACCTTTGCCCAGGTGCAACGGCATTTCCACCAGGTCGTGGTGCCACTCTGGCAAGGTCCCGGCTGGAACCCGGTGCTGGCACTGCCCTATGAGGCCCTGCTCGAAGGCACACCACTGGCGCCGCAGCGCTACCGAGCCATGGCCTGCGCCCGCCAGCTGTACCTGTTCGCCAGCCTGCTCGACACGCCCCAGGAAGCTGATGCCCGCGCTCATGCCGCGCAGCTGTTCGACTCGCTGCAGCGGCATTTCCACGACCCGCTGCACGGCGGCTGGTTCTATAGCATCGACGCCCTGGGCCAGCCCCTGGACCGGCGCAAGGACCTCTACAGCCACGCCTTCGTGATCTTTGCCTGCGCCCATTACCGGGGCAAGGTCGCCGATCCGCAGGTCGACGCGGTGCTGGACCAGGCCCTGGATCTGCTGGCCCGGCACTTTGCCGATGGCGACGGGCTCTACCACGCCGAACTCGCCGAGGACTGGAGCGACCTGGGCAGCGGCCCGTTGCAGAACCCGCTGATGCACCTGGCGGAGGCCCTGCTGGTCAGCCTCGACCTGCGCCCGAGCCCGGCGCTGGCAACTACCCTCATGCGCCTGGCCGATGGCATGCAGCGCCGTTTCGTCGACCCCGAGCGGAGCCTGGTGCTGGAGCACCCCCTGGGCACGGCGAACAACTGGTTCGAGCCAGGGCATCAGTTCGAGTGGTTCTACCTGGTCGAGTCCTCGCCCCTGCTGCGCGGCGGCGCCCTGCACACGTCGCTGCAGCGGGCCTTCGAACAGGTCGAGCGCCTAGGGGTGATAGACGGAGCCGTGCAGGCCCGGCTGGCGCCGTCCGGCCAGCTGCTGGACGGCACCCGGCGGATCTGGGCCCAGGCCGAGTACCTGCGTGCCCTGACCCTGCGCCCGGAAGGCGAGGCCCGGGTGCTGCAGCAGCTGCGAGCCCTACAGCAGCATTTCCTGCACCCCGCCGGCTGGACCGAATGCCGCGAGGGCGATGGCCGCCCGGCCCGCCACGATATGCCCTCGACCACGCCCTATCACCTGGCGACCTGTTATGCCGGGTTGGCGGCGTATTTGCCGTATTTGCAGTAGCGTGCTCTGCAACGCCTGGTGATGCAGGGAAGAGGCCACGCCGGTTGGCGGAAACCAGTGGCCTGTTAGGTTCGGATGCCTGGGGTTCTGAAACACGGCGCTGTAACGAGTCATAGCCCGCCATGGCGAGGATCAGCCACGCAGTACCGGGGCCTTGGGCGCCGAAATGGACTCAGTCAATTTGCCACACCGGCCACTAGCCCATTACAGGTTATGTCGCCGCAGCCACTCAACCGCCACCTCGCCCATTGTTTTGGATGTGCCATCTGTTATCCAGGCCATAAACGCTCGGTCAAACTTGAAATCGGGCCCGCACGCCTCAATCAAAAATCGGCGCACGTTTTGAGTATTCCGATAGGTATCAGTCACCAAGGTGTTCTTCGTTATCTCACCAGCATGCCAATCAAAATCAGCCATCTTTGCTCCTTGGTTTCAATATTGCCTGACGCTTAGGTTGAGGGTCTACGAAATGCAGTCCTAGTGAAAGAAGCGCGGAAATCGACTCTGACCCTGAATACCCTCAACCCACCTTGGCGCTTAAGATAAACAAATCAGCCCTCAGAAGAAACGATTGAATCTTGAGTGGCTTCAGCGGCCAGCTTCAATCGATCAGCTTTACTGATGTACTTATCCTTAGTTTTTGGCGCCAATTTGGCACTGGCTTTTTTGGCATGAGCTTTTAATAACTGATTTATTTTTTTACGACGATTCATATCTTCTACTCAGCTTGTGATTCTTGAATTCGCAGATCGCCACCACCGCCCGCTCCGGCATTCTGCTCCAGAACAGGGCCAAGAGGTATTCTATCGTTCGGCTTCCGTTTTATCGAATTAAAAACCAATGACTTTGACCCTTATTGACCCTCAAAAAATCGACTCCGCCCCTGAATACTGGAGTAGCTCTTTTACTGAATACCACTCCTTAGCCATTTGCGATACATAACGTTTGGTTAAGGGGCTGACTTTAATCCGCCCCAGCGAACGAAGTGAGCGCTTTGAGCGCATTGCTAGCCGAGAGTGACATCACGCCCTTTATCAGCTGATGCCCTAAGTGCCGCCTCAAGCAAAGCGAAAACGTCTCCTCCAGTGCTTGATACGAAGTAGTTGCTTAGATTGGTAATAGTACTCGCAATGTTGTTGCCCCACGGGGGTTGAGTTTTACGATCTTCGATATCCCAGACAACCTGTGACGGCTGTAAATCCTTAAGTAGCAGCTTGGCCTGTTCCAGTTCACCCAGAGCAGCTTTGGAATGCATAAATGAAAGGCGTCCCTGATAGAGTTCTTTCATCAGGCCGGGGAAGCTTGTGCCCCAGCCATTAGGCTCGCAATGAGCGCTAATGGTTGAGAAGAATGCATGGACAAAGCTAGGCGCCCCTATCTCATCCGTTATCGATCCAACAGTAATTCCTACGGCCATATTCCCTCTTCGGTTATCGGTTGGTTAAGGGCCGGCTTTAGCCGGGCCGAGGGAGCGAAGCGAAGCTAACGATTTGAACTAATTTCTGCACTTACTCAGCCTCTGACTTTTTTCATGGCGTACTTTATCATTGCCTCTCGTTCGATTGGCTCTCTAAATGACACTGCCAATTTTAATAATTTTGGACGGAGTGAAAGAGCTGCAAAGACTGATGAAGGGAGTATGAAAACCAGCATGGGCGCAAGCGAGACGACTGGGACTCCTTGATATGCGATGTATACCATATTAAAGATTTGAAAGGCCGCAATTACTGCGCACAAGACTCCAAATACAATTATGGATAATTTCTTCATTTGAATTATGCTTACGGCCAATACAACTGCAAAAATCATAATGAAAACCGCAGCCAATTTATATTACTCATCGCCTGGGCTGGCGAAGTAACGAACTACAGTCGACAGGAGGCCACCGATGCCGATAAATGCCCACACGGCCATTAAATAAACATACCAGGGGCGTTTAATTTCCTTTGGTTCAAGCTGCATTATTTCCTCCGATTGCGCTGAGCTTTCCGCATTCATGTGTATCTCCTTGATACATAACAGTGACGAGATGGAATTCCACAACTTTGCATAACAGTGACCTCTAGATAAATCCGCACGCACAGCCTTACAGCTACGCAAAAATCAATATAAATATCAACTTACCCGCCCCCTCAATACCCAGCCATTATTCGCTTGGCTTCCACATTGTGCTCGTCCGATACGACTGCATCGGGACAACGCAGCCCCATTCGCGTCCATCCGCTGCACAAGCCTGTACTTTCCGGGGGACAGTCCGCTGCGGTTAGTCTGATGCGGACAGGCTACCGCCCCCCCTGCATGCAACGGGGATAACAATTGTTCGTGCCGGATAGCCCGGGTTGGCTGACATTTCATTGCGTTGGCCGAGCATAGTGCAGTGGGTCGCCGGAGCCAAGCGAAGGGCGCTGCGGGGCTGGGCGTGGCGCACGCTTAAAACAACGCGTGTAGACCGGATACTGGCTCGATGGGTATCGCTGCGCTCAGCCTAGAGCGGTTTCACTAGAAGTCTGTCTGCACCTGGGCGCCCGTCCGCGTGGGTTACGCCGCGCTCGGCCGCGCCGTGGTTTGTTGGCGCAGTTTTCCGCGCGGCTATCCTAGGCGGCCCCCACCACCCTACAAAAAGCGCGCCTGTGTACACGTCGGGGGAGGTGCTCAATCTTGTAGCACTCTTCGCGGCCGAGATCTGAAACTGCGGACCAAGATAAGGCGAAAACGCGCTAGGCGGCACCCCATGTAGCGTGTTCTGGAAAACCTCTGCATCTGGGCGGCCGCAGAGTGGTTTGTTGCAGCGGCTTAGCGCGCGGCGATCCTAGGCGGCCCCCACCACGCAACGAAAAGCGCCTCGGCAAAACGGCCCAAGCTGCGCGCTTATGGGCCAGGCGTCCCCGCGCTGCCTACACAGGCCTAAGACCCTCGGTCGCCCAGCGAATAAATTCGCCCCTGCACCCGGGTTCGCGCCAAAGGCTCAGGCCGGCCTGGCCGAACGGTCGATGGAAAAACCGGCCCAGGTCTGGCTGACTGGCATCAGCTCCAGGCGATTGATATTGATATGCGCCGGTTGGTTGAGCACCCAGAACACCGTCTCGGCGATGTCCGCCGACTGGATCGCCTCGGCGCCGGCATAGGTGGCGTCGTAGCGCGCCTGATCGCCGCCGAAGCGCACCAGGGAAAACTCGCTTTCGCACAGGCCCGGCTCGATATTGCTGACCCGCACCCCGCTGCCCACCAGGTCGCAGCGCAAGCTCAGGGAAAACTGCTCGACGAAGGCCTTGGTGGCGCCGTACACATGGCTGCCCGGGTAGGGGTAACTGCCGGCGATGGAACCCAGGTTGACGATGCTGGCGCCGCGGCCATGGGCGATCAGCCGGGGCAGCAGCAGGCGGGTGCTGTACAGCAGGCCCTTGATATTGGTGTCCACCATGCAGTCCCAGTCGTCCAGCGCGCACTGGGGCGCGGGGTCGGCGCCCAGCGCCAGGCCCGCGTTGTTGATCAGCCCGCGCAGGCGGGAAAACGACTCCGGCAAACTGGCGATGGCACTCTCCATGGCGGACCGGTCGCGCACATCCAGCTCCAGGGCATGCACCTCGGTCAGCGCCGCCAGCTCGTCGCGCAGGGCGTGCAGCCGCTCCGCGCGGCGGCCGGTGATCACCAGTGACCAGCCGTCGCGCGCGAAGCGTCGGGCGCAGGCCTCACCGAACCCGGACGTGGCGCCGGTGATAAACAGGGTATTGGACGTCATGGATGCTTTCCTCGATCGGGGGCGTCTGAGCAGCCGGGCCGGGATTTCCGGCGTGGCATAGCGTTCACTCGGCCCCACTGGTCAAATAACGTACGATGGCGTGCAGGGCGCGCCGCATGTGGGGTGAGCGCGGATTTACCCATGTTATCCACAGTTCGCTCCACAGACCACTGGGATAAGTCGCCGGCAAAACGGGCCAAGGGTTTGAATTGCGAGGGTTATTTCGGCCGGTCGAGGACCGCGAGCAGCGCCCGGGCCGCCACCAGGTCCTCCAGGGCATAGCCGACGGACTTGAACAAGGTGATTTCCTGTTCATCCCGGCGCTGCCCGCGACCTTGCAGCAGGTCGCACAGTTGGGTCTGGATGGAGTCGGCGGTGATGGCCCCCTCGGCAATGGCCGCCAGCAGGTCGCCGGCCTCGGCCAACGCCCCGTCGCGGGTGTCCACCACGATGCGCGCCCGGGCTACTGCCGCGGCGTCGGTCTCGCGCATGCTCGGCAGAAAGGCCCCGACCAGGTCCAGGTGGCAGCCCGGTGTCAGCCAGGCCCCCAACACCAGCGCCTCGCGCGAGGTGGTCACGCAGCTGAGGCTGTCGGCCTCCCGGACACTGGCCGGCAGGTCCAGGCTGGCCTCGACCGGATAACCCTCGCCCCGCAGCTGCGCCACCAGGGGGGCCAGTTTGGCCGCGCTGCGACCCCAGATCTGCACCCGCTGGTAATCACGCACGCTGCAATGGGCCCGTACCATATGGGCCGCGAGGGTGCCGCTGCCGACGATCAGCAGTCGCTTGGCATCGCGCCGCGCCAGGTAATCGGCGGCCAGGGCCGAGGCGCAGGCGGTCCGCCGGGCGGTCAGCTCCGTCGCTTCCAGCAACGCCAACGGCTGGCCGGTCTGGTCGTCGAACAGGGCAAACACCGCGGCCACCGACGGCAAGCCAAGGCCCGCATTGCCAGGGAACACCGTGACCAGCTTGACGCCGATGCCCTGGCCAGCCTGCCAGACGGGCATCTGCAACAGGCTGGCGTCCGCCGGCAACCCATGGGCGCTGCGCACCGGCGCCTGGCAGGGCTGCTGCAGGCCACGGCGCAGGGCCTCGATCAAGGGGGCATAGGGCAACGCCGCCGCCACATCGGCGTCGGTGAAAAAGCGCAGGCTGTGCATCGCGACACTCCTGGACCGGCCGACGCCCAGGGGGCGACGGCGGTACGGGGAAGAAAAAGGGCGGGCGCATCCGGCGCATGCCGAACGTGCCCGCAGGACTCAGTGGCCGCCCAGGTAGGCGTTGCGCACTTCCTCGTTGCCCAACAGCTCCTGGCCGGTGCCGGACAGGCGAATCTCACCGTTGACCATCACATAACCGCGGTCGGACAGGCGCAACGCGTGGTTGGCGTTCTGCTCGACCAGGAAGATGGTCATGCCGCCCTTGGCCAGTTCACGCAAGGTCTGGAAGATATGCTTGACCACGATCGGCGCCAGGCCCAGGCTCGGCTCGTCCAGCAGCAACAGCTTCGGCCGGCTCATCAGCGCCCGGGCGATGGCCAGCATCTGCTGCTCGCCGCCGGACATGGTCATCGCCCGCTGGTTGCGCCGCTCCTCCAGACGCGGAAACAGGGCGAACATGCGCTTCATGTCCTCGTCGGCATACTTGGCGCCGATGGGAATGGTGCCCATCAGCAGGTTCTCTTCCACGCTCATGTCCGGGAACACCCGCCGCCCTTCGGGCGACTGGGCGATGCCGTTGGAGGCGACGAAGTGCGAGGACTTGCGCGTGATGTCGGTACCGGCGTAGACGATCTGCCCGGCGGCGGCCTGGGGCTGACCGAAGATCGACATCAGCAGGGTCGACTTGCCGGCGCCGTTGGCGCCGATCAGGCTGACGGTCTCGCCTTCGTTGATATGCAGGTTGACCTTCTTCAGGGCCTGGATCGGCCCGTAGTAGACGTCGACATCCTTGAACTCGAGCAGGGCCGTCATACCAGCTCCTCCTCGTCCGCGCCCAGGTAGGCGGCGATCACCTTGGGATTGCTGCGAATCGCCTCGGGGCCGCCTTCGGCGATCAACGCGCCGTGGTCGAGCACGATGATGTGATCGGAAATGCTCATAACCATGCCCATGTCGTGTTCGATCAGCAGAACGGTGATCTGGTGTTCGTCACGCAACAGCCGGATGATCCGGCTCAGCGCCTCGGTTTCCTGGGGGTTGAGACCGGCGGCCGGCTCGTCCAGGCAGATGATTTCCGGGCGGGTGCACATGGCCCGGGCAATCTCCAGACGGCGTTGCTGGCCGTAGGACAGCTCGCCCGCCAGGCGGTTGGCGCAGTCGACCAGGTCGACCACCTCGAGCCAGTAGAAGGCCGTGTCCAACGCCGTGTTCTCCGCCGCGCGGAAACCCGGCGTGTTAAGCACACCGGCGAACATGCTGCGGTTGACCCACATGTGCTGGGCCACCAGCAGGTTCTCCACCACCGACATTTCCTTGAACAACCGGATGTTCTGGAAGGTGCGCGCCAGGCCGGCGCGGTTGACCAGGTGGGTGCCGCCGAACATCTTGTAGAACAGCCGGTTGAAAAACTTCGGCGGCGAGATGAAATCGCCGACCTCGAAGGGTTCGCCCATGATCTTGCCGACCTGGGTGATCTTGGCCTGGGCATCGAGGCGGATATCGCCGCCGGTGGCCTTGTAAAACCCGGTCAGGCAGTTGAACACCGTGGTCTTGCCGGCCCCGTTGGGGCCGATCAGGGCCGAGATCGAGTGCCGCTTGATGGCGAAACTCACATCGTTCAGCGCCTTGATACCGCCGAACTGCATCATCAGGTGTTCGACGGACAGAATGATGTCGTGGCTCACGGCTTCACCCCTTTTCTAACGGCGAAACCACTGCGGCTGATACGCACCAGCCCGCGCGGACGCCAGATCATCATCAGCACCATCAGGATGCCGAACATCAGTACCCGGTACTCGGCGAAACTGCGCAGCAACTCGGGCGCGACGGTCAGCACGAAGGCGGCGATCACCACCCCCAGGGTCGAGCCCAGGCCGCCGAGCACGATGATCGCCAGGATCAGCGCCGACTCGAAGAAGGTGAAGGACGACGGGTCGATAAAACCCTGCTTGGTGGCGAAGAACACCCCGGCGATACCCGCCACGGCGGCGCCCATCATAAAGGCCGAGAGCTTCACCAGCACATGGTTCAAGCCCATGGCCCGGCAGGCGATTTCGTCTTCGCGCAGTGCTTCCCAGGCCCGGCCGACCGGCATGCGGGTCAGCCGGTGCTTGATATAGAGCACCGCCATCACCACCAGAAACAGCACGGAGAAGGTGAAGATCAGCTCGGCATTGGGGTTATAGGCCACGCCCAACCATTCATGAAAGGGCGTGCCGCCCTCCTTGGCGCGCTTGCCAAACTCCAGGCCGAACAGGGTCGGGCCGGGAATCGCGATGCCGTTCGGGCCATTGGTCAGCGACACCCAGTTGTTCAGGATCAGGCGAATGATCTCGCCAAAGCCCAGGGTGACGATGGCTAAATAGTCGCCGTGCATGCGCAACACCGGAAACCCCAGCAAGGCGCCGGCGAAGGCCGCCAGGATCATCGCCAACGGCAGCATCGACCAGAAACCCAGGCCCAGGTACTGGTAACCCAGCCCCAGGCCGTAGGCGCCGATGGCGTAGAAGCCGACAAAACCCAGGTCCAGCAGGCCGGCCAGGCCGACCACGATGTTCAGGCCCAGGCCCAGCAGCACGTAGATCAGGCCGAGGATCACCACCGACAGCAGGTATTTGTTGGCGAAGAAGGGAAAGCTGATCGCCAGCAGGATCAGCACTGGAACCACGAAGCGCAGGATCGACTTGTGGTCGACCGGCAGCACGTGCACGCCGGCCTCCTTGTTCTGCATCGCATGGGCCATGCGCTGGCCCCGGGCGGTCTGCAGGAACAGGCTGAGGCAGAAGCGGCCGGCCATGACGATGGCCACCAGCACGCCGACGCGATCCAGGTGCAGGTCGAAACTGTAGCCCTGCAGGACGATGCCGACGATGGGGCCGAAGACGATCAGGGCCACCAGCCCGGACAACACGGTGTCGATCAGGCAGCGTTTCAGGTCAATCGAGGATTGGCTAACGGACATCACTTACACCTTCGCCACATGGGGTTTGCCCATGAGCCCTTGCGGTCGGAAAATCAGGATCAGCACCAGCAGGGAGAACGAGAACACGTCCTTGAAGTCCGAGTTGACCAGGCCGGCGAACTGCGCTTCGGCAACACCCAGGATCAGGCCACCGAGCATGGCGCCAGGCAACGAACCGATGCCTCCCAGTACCGCGGCGGTAAAGGCCTTGATACCGATGATAAAGCCGGCGTAGAAGTCGAAAGTGCCGTAGTTCATGGTGATCAGCATGCCGGCCAGGGCGGCCATGGACGCGCCGATGACAAACACGTAGGAGATCACCCGGTCGGTGTTGATCCCCAGGATCGAAGCCATCTTGCGGTCTTGCTGAGTCGCCCGGCACATGCGGCCGAGCTTGGTGTTCTGGATGATATAGGTCAGCACCCCCATGCCCACCAGCGACACAATGATGATAAACAGCTTGGTGTAGGTCAGTTGCACGTAGCCGCTGCCCACCTCGAATTTGATCATGCCCTCGAGCAGGGTCGGTACCCCTTGCTGCCGCGCCCCCTGGGCGACCTGGACATAGTTCTGCAGGATCAGCGACATACCGATGGCGGAGATCAGCGGCGCCAGGCGCGTGGAGTTGCGCAGCGGCTTGTAGGCGATGCGCTCGATGGTCCAGCCGTAAAGGCCGGTTACCACTATGGTAAAGACCAGGGTGCCGAGGATCAGCAGTGGAAAGGATTCGAGACCGAAGAAGGCCAGTACGGCGAGGCCGATGGCGGTCAGGTAAGCGGAGATCATATACACGTCGCCATGGGCGAAGTTGATCATACCGATGATGCCGTAGACCATGGTGTAGCCGATGGCGATCAGCCCGTAGACCGACCCCAGGGTCAACCCGTTGATCATTTGTTGCAGAAAAATACCGTCCATTGACTCTATCTCGCCGATTAAACAGCCGGCCTTCGTGGGGCCGGCCTGTTCAAGTGAAGTCAGACGGGTACTGCAGAACGAACCACGGCACGGCATGCCGTGGCGAACGGAAGGAGGAGCTCGGCAGTACCCGGAAATAGTGCCCGCCCACCCAGGCATTTGGCGCCTGGAGGACGGGGCGAGTGCTTACTTCTGGGTGTATTTGCCCTTGTCGTCCCACTCGTACATCACGTAGTCGGAGACTTTCAGGTCGCCCTTGCTGTCCCAGGCTTTTTCGCCCATGACGGTGGCGACGGGATTGCTCTTCAGCCAGGCGCTGGCCTTGGCCGAGTCGGTGCCGCCGGTGGCCTTGAAGGCCGCGGTGACGGTTTGCAGGGCCGCGTAGGAGTACAGGGTGTAACCCTCTGGCTCGTAACCGTCGGCGCGGAACTTCTCGATCACCGATTTGCCCGCCTCAATCTTGCGCGGGTCCGAACCGAAGGTCATCAGCACGCCCTTGGTGTACTGCGGGCCGCCGGCGGTGGTGACCAGCTCGTCGGTGACGATGCCGTCGCCGGAGATAAACAAGGCGGTCGAGCCCTGTTCACGCAGCTGACGCACCAGCGGACCGGCTTCGGCGTGCAGACCGCCGAAATAGACCACTTCGGCACCGGAAGAACGAATCTTGGTGACCAGGGCGTTGAAGTCTTTCTCACCGCGGGTCAGGCCCTCGTACAGCACTTCGGTGACACCGCGTTTGGTCAGTTGCGCCTTGGTCGCATCCGCCAGACCCTGACCATAGGTGTCCTTGTCATGGATGATCGCCACTTTGGTCGCTTTCAGGGTGTCGACGATGTAGTCGCCAGCGACTATGCCCTGCTGGTCATCACGGCCGCAGATACGGAACTGCGCGCCCAGACCACGCTCGGTTACGGTCGGGTTGGTGGAGGCAGGGGTGATCGAGAGGATGCCGCCATCGTCATAGACTTCGGAGGCCGGGATGGTCGACGAGGAGCAGAAGTGCCCGATTACTGCCACCGCCTTGTCTGAATCCACCAGGCGGTTGGCCACGGCCACGGCCTGTTTCGGCTCGCAGGCATCATCCGCCTTGATCAGCTTGATCTGCTCCCCATTGATACCACCGGCCGCATTGATGTCGATGGCGGCCTGATTGGCGCCGCGCCACATCTGCTCACCAAACGCCGCGTTGCCGCCAGTCATGGGGCCGGCCACGCCGATGACGATATCAGCCTGCGCCAGGGCGGAAGCGCCCATTGCGGCGGTTACAGCGAGAGCCAGAAAGCCTTTGCGGAAAATCGTCTGCGACATAGGTTTTGCTCCTGAGGGATCTTGTGATGGCACGGGACGATAGCAAGCCTTGTGCCATTATTTTTTCCAATGGAACGATAGAGCAGAAACAGAGGCTTTTGATAAAAAACCGTAGGGTTAAGGCATATTTTTTTTGAAGTATCTGAAAAACAGGGGATTTCTCCGATTTCAAGGCTGCATTGATCGGCTCGGATGCTTTTACTTTTGGTAACGAGCCCGGGGCTCCGCCCACTTGCACGCCGCTGGTGCGGCTAAATGACTCACCGCACCAGCGCGACTCAGGGTCATCGCGGCCCAGGATCCTAGAGCCGTTTCACTAAAAGCCCGTCTGCACCTGGGCGCCCGTCCGCGTGGGTTACGCCACTCTACGAAAAGCGCGCCTGCGTACGCGTTGGGTGAGGTGCTCAACCTTGTAGAGCTTCTCGCTGCCGATATCTGGAACTGCGGACCAAGATATGGCGAAAATGCTCTAGATCACTACGCGCAGGCACTGGCCCGCGTGGTAGAGGGAAAACCCGGCCTCGTAGAGGAAACTGCGGGCGCCGATGGCGCTGATCGGCGTCATCGGTTGCAGGGGCATGGGCAGCGCCTGCGCATCGCCACTGACCAGGTAATCGGCGAAAGCCTTGCCCACCACGGTGCCGGTGGTAACCCCACGGCCGTTGTAACCGGTGACCGCGAGCAGGCCCGGGGCCGGCTCGAACAGGCGCATCAGATGGTCCGGGGTAAAGGCGATACAGCCGGTCCAGGTGCACTCCCAGTCGACCTTGCCCAGCGCCGGAAAATAATGCTGCTGGATGCGATCGGCCCAGGCACGCAGGAACCAGGCGGGCTTGCCGGTACCGCTGCCCAGGCTGCCGAGCAACAGCCGCCCGGCGGCGTCACGGCGGATGCTGCTAAGCACCTGGCGGGTATCCCAGGCGCCCTGCCCCCCCGGTAACACCTCGCGCGCAGCCTCCGAGGTCAGCGGCACGGAGGCTACCTGGTAATAAAAACCGGGGAAGAAGTTGCGCCGCAGCTCGGTCCATTCGCCCTCGGTATAGGCGTTGGAGGCGATCACCACCTGCTCGGCCATTACCGAGCCCTGGGCAGTCACTACGCACCAGCCGCTGCCCTGACGTTCCAATCGCGACACCGGCGAGTGGTGATAGAGCGCCCCCCCCAGGCGCTGCACCGCCCGCGCCAGGCCGGCGGTGTAAGCCATGGGGTTGAGCGTGCCGGCGCGCCGGTCGAGCAGGGTCGCGGCGATCCGCTGGGTACCGGTGGCTTCGCGGCACGCCGCACCGGTCAGCAGCTGCACATCGGCACCCCGGCGCTGCCATTGCTCGCAGCGGCTTTGCAGGTCAGCGACGCCGCGGCGGTTGTGCGCCATGTGCAGGGTCCCTTCGCGGCGCGCCTGGCAGTCGATGCCATGGCGCTCGATCAGGGAAAACACCAGGGACGGGGCCGCGCCCATGGTGGTCAGCAACTTGCTGCCCACCGCCGCACCCAAACCCGCCTCGACGTCATCCGGCGCGATCCACATCCCGGCGTTGACCAAGCCGACATTGCGCCCGGAGCCGCCATGGCCGGTTTCCTGCGCCTCCAGCACACAGACCCGCTTGCCCTGCTCGAGCAGGTGCAGGGCGGCCGACAGCCCGGTGATGCCGGCACCGATCACGCAGACGTCGGCAGTCACCTGGCCGTTCAAGGCCGGTGCGGTCGGCCGCTCCGGAGTCAGGGTTTCCCACAGGCACTTTTGCAGCAGGCTCATGCAACACTCCTCAATGCGCGCCCGGAGCACCGGGCACGGCGCCACTCAGTCGAAGGTGATGCCCTGGGCCAGCGGCAGCTCACGGGAATAGTTGACGGTATTGGTCTGCCGGCGCATATAGGCGCGCCAGCTGTCCGAACCGGATTCGCGGCCACCGCCGGTGTCCTTTTCGCCACCGAAGGCACCGCCGATTTCCGCACCGCTGGGGCCGATATTGACGTTGGCGATGCCGCAGTCGCTGCCGGTGGCCGAGAGGAAGGCTTCGGCCTCGCGCACATCGTTGGTGAAGATGCAGGAGGACAGGCCTTGCGGGACTTCATTGTTCAGCCGCAGGGCCTCATCGAACGCCTGGTAACCGAGCACGTAGAGGATCGGCGCGAAAGTCTCGTGGCGCACCACCGCGCTCTGCTCCGGCATCTCGACGATGGCCGGGGCCACGTAATAGGCCTTGGGAAACTGTTCGGCCAGCTGCCGCTCGCCACCGAACACCCGGCCACCTTCGCTGACCGCCTGGCTCAAGGCATCCTGCATGGCCTGGAAACCCTGGCGATCGATCAGCGGGCCGACCAGGTTGCCTTCCAGCGGGTGGCCGATACGCACCTTGGCGTAGGCGGTTTTCAGGCGCGCGACGAACTCGTCCTTGACCGACTCATGGGCGATCAGCCGGCGCAGGGTGGTGCAGCGCTGGCCGGCGGTGCCCACGGCACTGAACAGCACCGCGCGCACGGCCAGGTCGAGGTCGGCGCTGGGCGCCAGGATCATCGCGTTGTTGCCGCCCAGCTCGAGGATGCTGCGGGCGAAACGGGCCGCCACCTTGGGCGCCACCTCGCGCCCCATGCGGGTACTGCCGGTGGCACTGATCAGGGCCACGCGCGGGTCGTCGACCAGTGCCGCGCCGGCGTCGCGCTCGCCGATGATGACCTGCGCCAGGTACGCCGGCGCCTCGCTGAAACGGCTGGCCACGCGGTCGAACAGCGCCTGGCAGGCCAGCGCGGTCAACGGCGTTTTCTCCGAGGGCTTCCACAGCACCGGGTTGCCACAGACCAGGGCCAGGGCGGCGTTCCAGGCCCAGACCGCCACCGGAAAGTTGAAGGCGCTGATCACCCCCACCACGCCCAGCGGGTGCCAGCTCTCGCGCATATGGTGACCCGGACGCTCGGAGGCGATGGTCAGACCGTAGAGCTGACGGGACAGGCCAACGGCGAAGTCGCAAATATCGATCATTTCCTGCACTTCACCCAGGCCTTCCTGGGTGATCTTGCCGGCTTCCCAGGACACCAGCTCGCCCAGTTGCGCCTTGTGCTCGCGCAAGGCGTCGCCAAACAGCCGCACCAGCTCGCCGCGACGGGGCGCCGGGACCTGGCGCCAGGCGGCAAAGGCGTGCTCGGCGCGGCCGACTTTCTGTTCGACTTCAGCCGGGCTCTCCAGCTGCACCGAGCCCAGGCGACTGCCGTCGATGGGGCTGTTAACGACATGCGAGCCCTGTTGATAGGCGCGCGGATCGACACCGAGTTTTTCCAGCAGGTCACTGATCATGTAAGGGGTTCCTGAATGCATTGCGGCGGGGGCGCCATGCCCTCAGTAATAGCTGCAGTGGCGCGTGGCAACAAACGACCTTTATTCTCTATATCATTCCGTTTGGTTATGCCACGCCCCATCGCCGCCCGAGAAGCCCATGCTCAAACGCCATCTGCCCTCGTTGACCGCCCTGCACTGCTTCGAGGCCGTCGCCCGCCACCTGAGTTTTACCCGCGCGGCGGAGGAGCTGAACCTGACCCAGAGCGCGGTCAGCAAGCAGGTGGCCCAGCTCGAGGAGCTGGTGCAGCACCTGCTGTTTCGGCGGGTGCGGCGGCGCCTGCAGCTGACCCCGGCCGGCTCCCTGTACCTGGGCGAAGTGCGCAAGATCCTCACCCAGGTCGAGATGTCCACCCACTACATGCTCTCCTACGGCGGCGCCACCGAGGTGCTGCGGGTCTCCACCCCGCCGACCTTCGGCGCGCGCTGGCTGGTGCCCCGGCTGAAGGGCTGGCGCCTGCGCCATCCGCAGATCCACCTGGACGTGCACCATGAAAACGACCCGGACGACCTGGCCCAGGGGCGCAGCGATGTGGCCTTCTACTTCGGCCAGAGCGCCCGCCCGGGCGCCGAATGCATTGCCCTGTTCGGCGAGGAAATGGTCCCGGTCTGCGCCCCGGCGGCCCTGCCGGCCACGCCCTTGAGCGACCCGACCCAGTTGACCGAGCTGGTCCTGCTGCAAAACACCAGCCGCCCGGCCGCCTGGCACCAGTGGTTCCAGGACCAGGGCCGCCACACCGAGCACAGTTACCACGGCCCGCGCTTCGACAGCTTCTATATGTGTATCCGCGCCGCCCAGGTGGGCTGCGGAGTGGCCTTGCTGCCGCGCTTTCTGGTGGAAGAAGAGCTGGCAGACGGTAAGCTGGTGATTCCCTGGCCCTACGCCATGCCCAGCAGCAACGCCTATTACCTGGCCTACGCCGAACACGCCGCCGAGGTGCCCAAGGTGCGCGACTTTGTGCGCTGGATGCTCGAGCAACTGGCAGACAGCCCGCAGCCCTCCTCCAGCCCAACTGAAATTTGCGGCGAGGCAGCAAGCGTCACAGGCCGAGCCAAGAAAGAAAAAAAGGAATGATCCGGTCGTTTTTTTTCGCTTGTCGACGGCGCGCCGGGCGGTTCTGATAGGGCATCGCCCTTGCCCAGTGGAGCCTTCTGCCATGCCCCGATTCGACGCGCTCTTCGACCTGGTCGCCGAGGTGACCGGCCACACCGCCGCGCAGTGGCTGCGGACCCATGTCGAAGTCCCTGCCGGCCTGACCGGCTTTATCTGGGACAGCGAGCGGTTGCACCGTGCCTGGCTGGCCGAGGCACTCAACCTGTGCCTGTTCCACAAGCTGGTGCAGGCGGTACCGGACGGCCAGCGTTATGTCGAGGAGCAGGCCGAAGCGGGTCGTCGGGTGCGGTTCGACCACGGCGCCATCCGCACGGTCGATTGGCCGGAAAACGGCGCCCTGCCGCGCGGGCGCCTGGCGTTCAGTCGGTTACTCGAACCCCTGGGGTTCACCGACGTGCGCACCTACCCGCTGAACAAGCTGAATATGACCGGCTGGGCCTACCAGCACCAGGACCTGCCGGCGGACATTGCCCAGTTCTTCGTCTCGGAGCTGCACCCGGGACGTTTTAGCGAACCCTTCCAGGCGGCGGTCGGCCGAGTCGTCGCCGACAGTCGCGAGCCGCTGCAGCCCGAGCACCTGGCCACCTTGCAGACCCTGCGCCGCAGCCGTCACTGCAGCCCGGCGGCGGCCTACCAGTTGCTGCCGGCGCTGTACCGCGCCTTCGATTGCCAGCACGGCCCGGCCCGGGAAGCCGATTACCGGCTGCTGCGCGAGGAAAGCGCGGAAATGGCCTGGATCGCCACCGAGGGCAATCGCTTCAATCACCTGACCGACCGCGTCGACGACCTGGAAAGCACGGTGGCCGTGCAGCGGCATAAGGCGCGGCCGATGAAACCCAGCGTCGAGGTGTCCAGCTCGGGACGGGTGCGCCAGACCGCCTACCGCGCGGTCACGGTGCACCGCCCGCTGCTCGATGGATTCGGTGTCGCACGGCTGCATGAGGTACCGGGCTCCTTTGTCGAGTTTATCCAGCGCCAGGTCGACCCCGACACCGGCGAACTCGACCTGGCCTTCGACAGTGGCAACGCCCAGGGCATCTTCAAGATGACCGACGCCCGTTGAACAAAAAAGGCCATAAAAAAGGCCGCTGATTCAGCGGCCCTTCAGGTCACGCAGGGTTGCCAGAGATCAGTCGACCAAGGTCAGGGTGCCCTTCATCAACGACACGTGACCGGGGAACGAGCAGAAGAACTGGTACGGCTCGCTGCCAGTCAATTTGGCCACATCGAAACTCACCGAGGTAGTTTCACCGCCGCCAATCAGCGGGGTGAAGGCCAGCACCCGGGTATCACCGGGCTTCAGATAATTGTTGTCGATACCGGCTGCCATGCCGTCGCTGGCGATGGCCGCGGCGTCGGCCGTCTTGCTCAGGACCCAGTTATGGCCCATGACGTTCTTCGGCAGTTTGCCGACGTGTTTAAGGGTGACGGTGAAGGTCTTGCAGCTCTTGCTGACCGTCATGGCATTGCTGGTATAGGTCATCTGGTCGGTGGAATCGATCTCCACCGCGCATTCCGCGGCCCACAGGGGCGCGGCAGCCAGGCCAAGAACGGATGCGACTATGAGTTTGCGCAACATGGTGCCTCCTAAAGGCAGTGATGGTCAGGTGCTTCAAAAACAGACTGCCTGATTCCCTGGGGAGTTCACAGGGGTTGCGACAGCCAGTCGCAGTGCGGCCGCGGGGCCTGCCTGACGCGTCAACTATCGACCCGATGCAGAGAATCAACCGCCCGCTGAGTCTGGCAGCGCCTACCCTGGGGCTCGCCTGACCAGGAGCCCTGCCATGAACCTTCCGAGCCTTTTGCACCAGTTGCTCGCCGCCTATGCCTGTGGCGTCAGCGGTGCCAGCCCGCAATGACCGTCCGCCTCGGGAGGGCCGGCTCGCCGTCCAGGCGCCCCCAGGGCAGGCAGGGCGTGAAAACAGCCCGGCCCGACCCACCAGAACAGGCGGTTGGCGATACCAGGCTTTACCCGCCGCCGCGCATGGCTTCTAATTCCCGCACTTTATGACCGATCGATGGGGCGTCTGCGCCCGTCAGTCCCCGCTTGCCTCAATAGGAATCCTTCAATGGCCGGAAGCAGCCTGTTCACCCTGATCGACGACATCGCCACCGTGCTCGATGACGTCGCCCTGATGACCAAGGTCGCGGCGAAAAAGACCGCCGGCGTACTGGGCGACGACCTGGCGCTGAATGCGCAGCAGGTCTCGGGCGTCAAGGCCGACCGTGAGTTGCCGGTGGTCTGGGCCGTCGCCAAGGGTTCGTTTAAAAACAAGTTGATCCTGGTGCCCGCCGCCTTGGCCATCGGTACCTTCGCCAACTGGGCGGTGATTCCGCTGTTGATGCTCGGCGGCGCGTTCCTGTGCTACGAGGGCTTCGAAAAACTGGCGCACAAGTACCTGCACAGCGCTGACAGTGACCAGGCCCACCACGAGGAGCTGGTGCAGGCCCTGTCCGATCCCACGGTCGACCTGGTGGCCTTCGAGCAGGACAAGATCCGTGGCGCGGTGCGCACCGACTTTATCCTCTCGGCGGAAATCATCGTCATCACCCTGGGTACCGTGGCCGGCGAACCCTTCAGCAAGCAGCTGGCGGTGCTGGCACTGATCGCCCTGGTCATGACCATCGGCGTTTACGGCCTGGTGGCCGGTATCGTCAAACTGGACGATGGCGGCCTGTACCTGAGCCAGAAGACCGGCGAGGGTCTGTTCACGCGCCTGCAGCGCGGGTTCGGCCGCGGAGTACTGCGCACTGCGCCTTACCTGATGAAGAGCCTGTCGGTGATCGGCACCGCCGCCATGTTTATGGTCGGTGGCGGCATCCTGACCCACGGCATCCCCCTGGCCCATCACGCCATCGAGCAGTGGACGGCTAGCGTCGCGACCTGGGGCGCCGTCGGGCCGACCCTGGCCGCCCTGACGCCGACGTTGCTTAACGGCCTGGCAGGTGTCGTCGCTGGCGCCCTGGTACTGGCCGTGGTCAGTCTCGGCAGCCGCCTATGGCAGGCCGTGCGCGGTAAGGCCAACTGAGTTCGTCGCCTCCACAACCAGTGTCCGGGCTGTGATGCAGGGCGCAATGCCGGGTCTGACAGCGCCGTGCAGGCGTGCTTAGATGGCGCGCCATTTTTCGGTTCATCGGAGCGCTGCCATGCCCATACTCGCCTTGCTGGTGATTCTCTGTCAGGTCGCCTGCGGCCTGCATGTGGTGCGTAGCGGTCAGGAACGCTCCTGGCTGTACCTGATCATTGCCCTGCCCGGCCTCGGCTGCCTGATCTATGGCTTGGGCGTGATGCTGCCGGAGATGCTCGGTAGCCGCAATGGACGCCGCGCCGTAAGCCGGGTGCAGGACAAACTCGATCCCGAACGCACGCTGCGCGCCTTGCGCGACGAGGTGAGCGTGGGCGACACACCGCAGAACCGCGCGCTGCTGGGCGACGAGCTGTTACGCCTGGGCCGCGCCGAGGAAGCCGCCAATCAGTACCAGCAGGCCTTGCGCGGGGTGCACGCCCAGGCACCGGAACTGCTGCTGAACCTGGCGCGCGCGGAATTCGCCCAGGGCCATGCCGGCCAGTGCCGCGCCACCCTGGAGCGGCTGATCGAGCACAACCCGCAGTACCGTTCCGCCGACGGCCACCTGTTGTATGCCCGAGCCTTGAGCCAAGTGGGTGAGACGAGCAAGGCCGAGGACGAGTTTCGCGCCCTGATCGAGTCGTTCGCCGGCCCCGAGGCCCGCTACCATTACGCCCAGCTACTGATGCAGCAGGGCCGGGCCGTGGAGTCCCGACAGTTGCTGGAGCAGATCGAGGCCTATGCGCGGCGAGCCCCGAGGTACTACCGTAACCTGCACAAACCCTGGCTGGCACTCACCCGCCAGGCCCTGCAAGACCTGTCGCGGCCGCCGTCGAGCTGAGGCGGCAACTTTAAATCACGCCAGCTTCTCGAGAAGACCCACAGCTCCCCGAGTCACTGTCATAATCACTGGCATTAATTCCCGAGAGAGAGGATCGCACATGGCCAAACCCAACTATTCCTTTGCCAAACGTCAACGCGACCTGGCTAAAGAGCAGAAAAAAGAAGAAAAGCTGCAGCGCAAGAACGCCGCCCTGACCGAGCCGGCCGCCGAAGACGCCACCACCCCAGCGGATGCCGACGCCACGGTCGCACCGGTGGCGGACGACGAGCAGACCTCGAACGCCTGACACCCCGCCCCGGTTGCCCGGCGCGCCCCGCGGCGGCTGGCCGGGCAGCGCCGCTCGCAGGGCCGTGGCCACCGCGCGTCAGTATTTCCACTGCTTGACCCCTGGCAAAAACTGGCCATGGGCCATATAGATTCCTCGTATAGACTGAAGGCTACTCCCCCGCGCCCCGGTCAACGCCATGCCGTGTTATCGCTTCGCCGGTCCACTCGTCGCCCTCGTGCTGCTCGCACTGAGTGACAGCAGCGCATTCGCGGCCGAGCAGCCCCTGCGTGTTCTCGCCTGGCCGGGGTATGCCGACGCCGATATGGTCAAGGTGTTCGAGAAGCGCTACGACGTTCAGGTCGAAGTCAGCTTCGTCAGTTCGGACGACGTCATGCGCGAGAAGCTCGGCCGCGCGCAAGGCGGCGACTACGACGTATTTGCCGCCAATACCGCCGAGATGCAGCACTACATCGAACAGGGCCTGGTCCAGCCACTGCGCCTGGAGCACTTGCCCAATACGGTTCGCCAGCTCAAACGCTTCCGCGACCTGGCGGCGATTCCCGGCGCAAGCCGGGATGGCAAGGCCTATGCCGTGCCCTTCACCTATTCGGAAATGGGCCTGATCTACGATCGTAAGCAATGGCGCAGCCCTCCCACGTCCCTCGCCAGCCTCTGGGACCCGACTTACCAGGGGCGCGTATTGGCCTTCGACACCAGCAGCCACAATTTTTCGATCGCCAGCCTGGCGCTGGGCGGTGCGCCTTTTGCGATCAAGGACGCCGACTTCCCCGCGGTTAGCGAGAAGCTGATCGCCCTGAGGCGCAACGTACTGACGTTCTACACCCTGCCCGAGGAGGTCGTGAGCCTGTTCAAGGAGCACTCGATCGCCCTGGTCTATGCCAACTATGGCCGCCAGCAGCTTAAGCAGCTGGTGGATGCAGGCGCCGACGTCGGCTACGTCATCCCTCGTGAAGGGGCCCTCGCCTGGCTCGACTGCTGGGCGGTCAGTCGCGGCGCGCGGGACCCGCTGCTGGCCGAGCAATGGATCAACTACAACCTTGAGCCCAGCGTGAGCCGGGAATTCAGCCGCCGCCAGGGGTTGGCCAATACCCTGGAGTTGCCCGCGACCAGCAGCTATACCGACACCATCCTTTGGCTCGAGCCAGTGGAGGACGCGGCGCGCCGGGCCCACCTGTGGGCGCGCATCGTCTCCGGCTATCGCCCGCAAGCGTTGCTCGCGCCATGAGGTTCGGCATTGGCTTCAAGCTGGCCAGCCTGATGGCCGGCTTCGGCATTCTGGTCACCGGACTGACCGGTTATTATTCCTATGTCAGTAGCCACGCCATGCTGCTCAAGGCCGCCGAGCAGAGTTTGCTGAGCGCCACCCAGGTGCTGGGGCGCAACCTGGTGGCCAACCTGGATAACGTCAGCAAGGATGTCCGGGTGCTGGCCAGCCTGGCCCAGGCCACCAGCCCCCTGGGCAACCTCGACACCGGCACGACCGAGCGTATCGAGACCGAGTTGAGCGATACCTTCCGCAGCCTGCTGAAAGTCCATCCTGAATATGTCCAGATCCGCCTGATCAGCTCCGAATGGCATGGCCTGGAGCGGGTCCGGGTGGACCGCGACGGCGCCCTGCTGACCCGCGTAACGGGGCAGGACCTGCAGGAAAAGGCGCATTTGCCCTATGTCTTCGAGACCCTGCGCCTGCCAGGCGGCGCGGTACGCCTGTCGCAAATCCTGATCAATCACGAAGAGGGCGCCCACTCGGGGCTGAACCGGCCGAGCCTGCAGGTCTCGACGCCGGTAGTAGACGACGCGGCGCGGGTGCGCGGTCTGATCGTGATCAATATCGACCTGCATCAATTGTTCACCCAGCTCAAGAACGATCTGCCCGACTCCTATCAACTGTACCTGAGCAATCACCAAGGCGATTTTCTGATTCATCCCGACCCGCAGCAGACCTTCGGTTTCGAACGCGGTCGACGCATCCTGATCCAGGAGCAATTCCCGGACGTTGCGCGGCTGTTCAAGGATAAACGGCGCAGCCTGATCGTAAAGGCCAGCGCTCCCGATGCACCGGACCTGGTGGCAGCGTTCGAACGGTTGCCGTTCGGTGAAAGCGAACGCCAGGGTTTTGTGATCCTGGGCCTGTCCCAACCCACCGCCACCATAGTCGAGGAAAGCGGCGTGCTCGGTCGACGGATCATCCAGATAGTTGCCGCGCTCAGCCTGCTGGCAAGCTTGCTGGCGGTGCTGGTGGCGCGCGCCTTCACCGGTCCGCTGAACGCCATGGTGGCGGCCATGCAACGGTTTTCCAGCGAACGGGTACTCAGCAGCTTGCCGCTGCAACGCAGCGATGAAATTGGCTTGCTGGCGCATAACTTCCATGAGATGCAGACCGAAATCCTCAAGCACCTGGATGCACTCAACCTCAGCCGCAGTGCCTTGGACCACCTTTCCCAGCACGACCCGCTGACCGGCCTGCCCAATCGCCGGCTGTTCCTCGACCGCCTGGAGCATGCCCTGGCCACCGCCCGGCGCAGCGGCAAGGCCTTGGCCGTGCTGTTCGTCGACCTCGACCATTTCAAGGCGATCAACGACACCTTCGGCCATAGCTTGGGCGATGGGGTCCTGAAGAAAGTCTCCGCCCTGCTCACCTCGGCGACCCGCGAGGTGGACACCGTGGCGCGCTGGGGCGGCGACGAATTCGTTATCCTCTTCGATGCCATGGATGACCCGCGCCATGTGTTGGCCATCGTGCAGAAACTGCATATGCGCTTCCAGAGCAGCATGCTGATCGACGGGCGCGAGCTGAAGATCCAGGCCAGTATCGGCGTCAGCCTCTACCCGATCGACGGCAACACCGCTGAAAGCCTGATCCAGCAGGCCGACCGCGCCATGTACAACGCCAAAAAGGATGGGCGCAATACCTTCACCTTCTTCGACCAGGGCGCCTGAGCCCTCGAGGCCTGACCGCCGCCGCTCAGGGGCGCGTGGGGCGGGTGGGAGAGTCCGGCGACTTTAACAACCTGTTTGCCCCGCCGGGCGCTGCTGGGTACGGCGCTGGACCACGCAGGTACAGGACGACGATCTCGCCAGGATTCGCGGTCGCTGCCCGCCCTACAAAGAGCTGCGTTCCGCGCCGGGCCTGGGGCCCTGCTTCGCGGCAACGCGACTCGCGATGGGGATGTCCTCTGGCCCAACCCAACAGCATGTGATGGGTTGGGTCGAAGGCACCCCATGGCAGACAAACCGGCACACCCCGCGCCAAGCCTGCTCAGCTAACAGCCGCCGGGCAATTGGGCGATCCAGCGGTTCAGCACCTCCACCCCCTCCCGATGCACCGTGGAACGTCCCAGCTCCGGCATCATCACGCTGGGGTCGACGCTCTGCACCCGATAGCTGAGCACCGAGCGCTCGGGCTGACCGGGGTGGATATCCACCAGCCGGTCGCCAGAGCCCTTGCCCGCCGCCACCGGCGGTTTGCACAGGCCGAAGGCAATGCTCAGCGGCGTGCCGGGGTCGAGCAGCAATCCTGAAGTCCGCGCCGGCCCCTGGGGGTTATGGCAATGCGCGCAGTTGGCATCCAGGTAGCTGCGCGCCTGGTGCTCCAGGGTCTCGCCCGTCCGCGGCTGCCCCCACTGGGCGTTTTGCGGGACTGTGGTCAGGTCCGCGGGCAGGGCGTCGAGCACGCCCCGGCGTTGCCACTCCGTCAGCTGGTTCTGCGGTCCCTCGGCATAGTCGAACAACTTGTTCAGGTGCCGGGCCTTGGGGCCGAGCGGATTGATCCCTTGCCCATGCCGCTCCTCGTGGCAGCCCGCGCACTGGTTGGCGTCCGGCACCTGGTAATCCACCGCCAGGGTCTGCCCCTGCTCATCCAGCAGGCTCAGCGACTGGCTGGCACCGGCCCACTCCAGACGCGCCTCACGCTGGTCGGCGTCCCAGACGTACGGCAGCGCCACCCAACCCTGCCGTTGCTTGAGCAGCAAGCGTGTCTCGATCAACTGGACCTTGTCCAGCACCAGGCTGCGCGCCATGTCCGGATCTCCAGCGCGGGTACGGCGCAGGTGTCCCTGGGCGTCCCGGGGGTAATAGAAGGTCTTGCTCAACACCGTGCCCAAGGGGTAGTCGAAGTGGTCCTGGGCGTACCGCGCGTGGCTGCCGGGCGGCATCCAGAGCGTGCGCAGCTTGTGTGCGTAATCGGTGAACAAGGGCGTATTGAGGTCATAAGGCACGGCGGCGGCCACCGGCTGCAATCGTCCCCCGTCGCGTTCGAGCAGGCCCCAGGCACTCAGGGTCGCGGGATAGTCCTCACCGTCGGGCAGGTACAGCGGCGTACTGGCGCGGTCGCAACCGGCCAGCAGCAGGAGCAGTCCCAGCAGGCTCCAGCCTCTCATGTACCCGCCGGGGCCTGGGCGCTGACCAGTTCGATGGCCGGCAGCCGCGGCAAGGTGCAGGCATGGGGCGCCATGTCGGTGCTGATGTTCTTGTAGCCATTGGGGCCGTCGACATTGATCAGCCCCGCCGCGCCATTATCGACACAGATGGCCAGGTTGGCCGGCAGCTTGCCGCCGACCAGTTTTTTTGGATCGAAATAGCCGTCCCAGAGGATATCCGGCAGCCGTCCGTTCAGGCCGTACTGGGTAATTTTCAGCGCCTTGAGCTCCAGGTTGTCGGGGCTGTCGCCACCCGGGCCAAAGCGGTTGCCGTGGATAAAGATGCCCTCCGGGTAGGGGTCGAACGTCTCGGCGGTGGACAGGTCCGTGTAGCCGGTGCTGAAGTAGCTGCTGACGATGACATTGGCGGTGCGGTGCTCACCGATATCGTTGTCGAACACTTCCACCTCGTCATTGGAGTTGATCACCACGCCGGAACCGGCCGGCACGCTCGCCACCGGCGTGCCCTTGTGGCCGAAGTTGTCATGGTTGTTGCCTTGCACCCGGTTGCGGTAGACACGCGTCGCCCGCCCCGGTTGCTGCAGGTTGGGCATGTTGAACACCAGGATGCCGCCGGTATTGCCGGTGGCGACGTTGTCATAGACGTCGGCACCTATGGTGTTTTCGATCTCGATGCCGGCCACGTTGCGTTCGGCACGGCTGTTGCGCACCACCACATTGCGGGACTGGCCGACATAGATGCCGGCATCGGAGGCGCCGATGGCCACCGCACCGTCGATCAGGGTGTTTTCGGTCTGCACCGGGTAAATGCCGTAGGCGCCGTTCTCGGTCGCCGGGCCGTTGGTCCATTCGGTGCGCACCCGGCGAATGATGATGTTCTTGCCGCCCACGATCTTCAGCGAATCACCCTTGGTGTCCTCGAAGGCGATGTCTTCGATGGTGAAATCCGAGGCGTCGACCAGCAGCCCCTCGGCACCGCTTTTTTGCCCCTTGAAACTGAGGATGGTCTTGTCCATGCCGGCGCCGCGCAGGGTCACGCCGCTGGCCTTGAGGCTGAGGCTGCGGTCCAGGTGGTAGGTGCCGGCGGGAATCTCGATAACGGTACCGGCTTTGGCCTTGATCAGGCGGCCCTGCAGTTCCTTCTGGAAGTCCAGGTTCGCCTCAGGCGCAGGCGCCTCGCCACAGGCGGCCAACAGGATGGACAGGGCGAGCAGGGGAAACGGCGCAATGCGCATGGCGGACTCCTAAAGGCATCTCTATTTTATTGGCACTATAGTGCCAATAAAATTCAAATCCAAGCCTTAAATGCTGCCGCGCAGCCGCCGCGGGCGCCCCTGACATCCCGCGACAGCACTGCTACAGGTTAACGCCAGGTCACACGGCCGGTGCCCTGAGGTCATCCTGGCGCGCCTTGCGTTTGCCGGGACTGGCGCTGGCCTGATTGTCCAGCGAGCGCTCCAGGGCCTGGAATGCCGCCAGGGTGGTGGCTTTGGCCTGCGTCTGCTGCGCGACCAGCCCCGGGGGCAACAAGGCATTCATCTTCGCCTCGAACAAGGCTGCCACCCGTCGGTGGGCAAAAGAGGTCAGGTGGGTCTCGTTGATCCAGTCGTCGTCCCTGATCTCGTCACGCAGGTCAAGGTAGTGCAGCCTCGGCTGGCCCGCCGTCAGGCCCTGGAGCATGACATTGAAGCGGTTGGCGATTTCCGCCATCAACAGGCGCTGCGCCGCCGGGTCGAGAATGTTCTTGCGGGTCAGCGCGGGCCGCAGCCAAGGGCCAATGATCCGTAGCGGGCCGATATTGATCACCGCCTTGCCGGTGGGGATGGCCCGGCCATAGCCGTGGAACAGGATATGGATAAGCGGATTGGCCTGCTGCACCTGGGCGATCATCCGCTCGTAGGCGCCCTTGAACACCGTGTTGACGGTGTAGTCGAGGAATTCATCGCGCAGCAGGCTGGCAGGGTTGGAACTGGCATGGTTGAGAAAGCCATCCAGTTGCTCGCCGACGATATCGTTGCCGCCCCCGCAGAACAGGAAAAAACTCGGTTGGGTAGTGCGGATCTCGTCGAGCACCGCCGCCATTTCCACGGGGTCGCGGGTCCAGGCACCTTCATTGATCTGGGTGCCATAAATCATGTTCTCCAGGGTATCGCCGGCGGTGGCGAAGTTCCTGATGCGATAGCCCGAGGTCAGCTTGAGCCATTTGATGATATCGATACCGGGCGGGTAGTTGAACCAGGAGTCCCCCTGGGCGACCACTCGCACGCCATTGGCCCCGAACAGGAACGGCGCGCTGCCAGGCTCCACGGGCAGGTCGGAGGGCTCCTGCTGCCAGAGGGCCAGGTTGATTTTCGCCAGGGTTTCTTCGCTCTCGTAGTTCATATCAGTAGCCTCTTGAAGGGAAGTGGAGGACTGGGATGACTCGAGGCAAACACGAACGACGGCGACGATCCGGCCAGCGGGACCGGTTCTCCAGCCTACTGAAACTAGACGAACCGCGGGGCAGCGACAAGCACGGCAGGCTGTGCGGCCAGTAACGCCACGGGCGCGACCGCCCCCAAACACAACCCAATAAAAAGCCCCCTTACGGGGGCTGATCAACGGTGGCCAATCGCGCGTTAGCGCGGCACCACCGGCCGTTTCAGCGGTTTTTTACCCTTGCCTTTGCTGGCATCGAAGCGCTCCTTGGCCGCCTGCTGGTTCTTGGCGAACGCTGCGGCCTTGGCCTCCTCGCGTTTGTCCCAGGGATTGCCGCCGTCGCTGGCCCGCGGCGGCAGGCCGGTGTGCTGGGTCAGGATCTTCTGTTCCTTGGCCACTTTGTGGCTGCCCGCCGGGGTGGAGTTCTTGCGCCGCGCGCTCTGGTAACCCTCGGTGGCCGGCTGGTGCAACGGAATCAGCTGGTTTTTGCCCGGCCCGATCAGGTCGGCACGGCCCATGCGGGTCAGCGCCTCGCGCAACATCGGCCAGCCCTTGGGGTCGTGATAACGCAGGAAGGCCTTGTGCAGGCGGCGCTGCTCCTCGCTCTTGACGATGGTCACCGCGTCACTCTTGTAGGTGACCTTGCGCAGCGGGTTCTTGCCGGAGTGGTACATGGCGGTGGCGGTGGCCATGGGCGAAGGATAGAACGCCTGCACCTGGTCCGCGCGGAAGCCATTGCCTTTGAGCCACAGGGCGAGGTTCATCATGTCCTCGTCCGTGGTCCCCGGGTGCGCGGCGATAAAATAGGGAATCAGGTACTGCTCTTTGCCCGCCTCTTTCGAGTATTTCTCGAACATGCGCTTGAACTTGTCGTAGCTGCCAATGCCCGGCTTCATCATCTGGTTGAGCGGGCCTTCCTCGGTGTGCTCCGGGGCGATTTTCAGGTAGCCGCCGACGTGGTGGGTCACCAGCTCCTTCACATACTCGGGCGACTCCACCGCCAGGTCGTAACGCAGGCCCGAGGCGATCAGGATCTTCTTCACCCCCGGCAAGGCGCGAGCGCTGCGGTACAGCTGGATCAAGGACGAGTGATCGGTATTCAGGTTCGGGCAGATGCCCGGGAATACACAGGACGGCTTGCGGCAGGCGGACTCGATCTCCGGGCTCTTGCAGGCGATCCGGTACATATTGGCGGTCGGCCCGCCCAGGTCGGAAATCACTCCGGTGAAACCGGGCACCTTGTCGCGGATCTCCTCGATCTCGCGAATGATCGATTCTTCCGAGCGGTTCTGGATGATTCGCCCTTCGTGCTCGGTGATGGAGCAGAAGGTGCAGCCACCAAAACAGCCGCGCATGATATTCACCGAAAACCGGATCATGTCGTAGGCCGGAATCTTTTCCTTGCCGTAGGCCGGATGGGGCACGCGGGCATAGGGCATGCCGAACACGTAGTCCATTTCCTCGGTGGTCATGGGGATGGGTGGCGGATTGAACCAGACGTCCACTTCGCCGTGGCGCTGCACCAGGGCGCGGGCATTGCCCGGGTTGGTTTCCAGGTGCAGCACGCGGTTGGCGTGGGCATAGAGCACCGAGTCGCCGCGGACTTTTTCGAAGGACGGCAGGCGGATCACCGTCTTGTCGCGGGTCATGCGCGGGCTGGCCAGGATCTGCACCACCTTGGCTTCCTGCGGGTCTTCCTGCGGACCTTTGTCCTGCTCGATGGCGCAGGCCTGGGTGTCTTGGGTATTCACATAAGGGTTGATGATCTTGTCGATCTTGCCCGGCCGGTCGATGCGCGTCGAATCGACTTCGTACCAGTCTTTCGGCGTATCACGGCGGATAAAGGCGGTGCCACGCACGTCGGTGATGTCTTCGACCTTTTGCCCATAGGACAGGCGCTGGGCCACTTCGACGATGGCGCGCTCGGCGTTGCCGTAGAGCAGGATATCGGCGCAGGCGTCGATCAGGATCGAATGACGCACCTTGTCCTGCCAGTAATCGTAGTGGGCGATGCGACGCAGCGAGGCCTCGATACCCCCCAGCACGATCGGCACGTGCTTGTAGGCTTCCTTGCAGCGCTGGCTATAGACCAGGCTGGCGCGGTCCGGGCGTTTGCCGGCCAGGCCACCCGGCGTATAGGCGTCATCGGAGCGGATCTTCTTGTCCGCGGTGTAGCGGTTGATCATCGAGTCCATATTGCCGGCCGCCACCCCGAAAAACAGGTTGGGCTCGCCGAGCTTCATAAAGTCGTCTTTGGACTGCCAGTTCGGCTGGGCAATGATGCCAACCCGAAAGCCCTGGGATTCCAGCAAGCGGCCGATGATCGCCATGCCGAAGGACGGGTGATCGACATAGGCATCGCCGGTGACGATGATGATGTCGCACGAGTCCCAGCCAAGTTGATCCATTTCTTCCCGGCTCATGGGCAGGAAAGGTGCCGGGCCGAAACATTCGGCCCAGTACTTGGGATAGTCAAATAACGGCTTGGCTGCTTGCATGAGAATGACCGGTAATGGCTTTCGAGGATAAATAACGCGGTCGCGGAATATAGCACAAATTTTGACCAAATCCGACCATGGCGCTGGGTTTAATCGCAGCCACCCGCCCGCGCTGGATCCCTCCCCTCAGCAACCGGCCACACCTCGTGCTTAACCGTTGGAGTAGCGCCGCGGCACGCGCGCCGTGACCCGGGTCAGCAGCTCGTAGCCGAGGGTGCCGCAGGCCTGAGCCAGCTCATCCACCGGCACCTGCGCGCCCCAGAGCTCCACCTCGTCGCCCAGCTGCGCCTGCGGCGCGTCGGTGAGGTCGACACACAGCAGGTCCATGGAGACCCGGCCGACCAGGGGCACCCGTCGTCCCCCGATCGCCACCGGTGTGCCGCTTGGCGCCTGGCGCGGATAACCGTCGGCATACCCACAACTGACCGTGCCGATGCGCGACGGTCGCTGCGCCAGCCAAGCGGCGCCGTAGCCCACCGTATCCCCCACGGCCACCTCGCGCACCGCGATCAGCCGCGCCGTCAGGCGCATGGCGGGCTTGAGGCCCAGTTGCGCCGCGCTAAGGTCGGCAAACGGACTGCTGCCGTACAGCAGGATACCCGGGCGTAACCAGTCCATATGGGCCGCCGGCAAGGTCAGCACGGCGGCGGAGTTGGCCAGCGAGCGCTGGGCGAACGGCAGGTCGAGCACCGCGAGAAACGCCTCGAGCTGCTCTTCGATCAGCGGATGGCCGCGCTCGTCGGCGCAAGCCAGGTGGCTCAGCACATTCAGCTCGGCGACCGACGCGGCCGCCACCAGGCGCCCATGCCAGTGACGCAGGTCGCGGTCATTGAACCCCAGCCGGTGCATCCCGCTGTCCAGTTTGAGCCACACCGCCAGGGGCGCGGCCAGCTCCGCCGCCAACAACGCTTCGGCCTGCGCCGCGTCGTGCACCACCACATCCAGGCGCAGCTGGGACGCCAGGCGGTACTCGGCTGGTTCGAAACAGCCTTCCAGCAGCAGGACCCGCGCCCGCTCGTGCAACGCCCGCACCGTCACGGCCTCTTCCAGGCAGGCCACCGCGAAGCCATCCGCCGCCTCGAGGCTGCTGACCACTTCGCGCACCCCATGCCCGTATGCATTGGCCTTGACCACGGCAAACACCTGCCGGCTCGGCGCGCAGCGTTGGGCCAGGGCGTAGTTATGGCGAATCGCGGCCAGGTCGACAGTGGCGAGCAGCGGGCGCATGGGCAAGGTCCTCGGGTCAAAAACGGGCGGGCAGTTTACCCCTGGTGCCGCCGGTGTCCATTGACCTGGGCCAAGTGCGCGCTGCGACGCCGCATCACTCGTCGTCGAAGTTGTAGCTGCCGGCCGCCAGGTTCTCGAAACGCGAGTACTTGCCGAGAAAGGCCAGGCGCGTGGTGCCGATGGGACCGTTACGCTGCTTGCCGATGATGATTTCGGCCACTCCCTTGTACTCGGTCTCGGGGTGATAGACCTCGTCGCGGTAGACGAACATGATAATGTCGGCGTCCTGCTCGATCGCCCCGGATTCACGCAAGTCGGAGTTGATCGGGCGTTTGTTCGGGCGCTGCTCCAGGGAGCGGTTAAGCTGCGACAGGGCAATCACCGGGCAATTGAACTCCTTGGCCAGCGCCTTGAGCGAGCGCGAGATCTCGGAAATTTCGTTGGTGCGGTTGTCGCCGCTGGAACCGGCGATCTGCATCAATTGCAGGTAGTCGACCATGATCATGCCGATCTCGCCGTGCTCGCGGGCCAGCCGCCGGGTCCGCGCGCGCATCTCCGAAGGGCTGATGCCCGCGGTGTCGTCGATAAACAGCTTGCGGTCGTTGAGCAGGTTGACCGCCGAGGTCAGGCGCGGCCAATCGTCGTCGTCCAGACGGCCGGTACGTACCTTGGTCTGGTCGATGCGCCCCAGCGAGGCGAGCATCCGGATGACCAGGGAGTCGGCGGGCATCTCCAGGGAATACACCAGCACCACCTTGTCGCTGCGCAGCACCGCATTCTCCACCAGGTTCATGGCGAAGGTGGTCTTGCCCATGGACGGACGGCCGGCGACGATGATCAGGTCGGCGGCCTGCAGACCGCTGGTCTGGGCGTCCAGGTCGTTGAAACCGGTGGAAATCCCGGTGATCGCGTCACCGCTGTTGAACAGGCTGTCGATCCGGTCGATGGCGGTGACCAGGATGTCGTTGATGCCCACCGGCCCGCCGGTCTTGGGCCGCGCCTCGGCGATCTGGAAGATCAACCGCTCGGCCTCGTCGAGAATCTCCGCACCGG
Source organism: Pseudomonas sp. (assembly GCF_040514055.1). GTDB lineage: Bacteria > Pseudomonadota > Gammaproteobacteria > Pseudomonadales > Pseudomonadaceae > Aquipseudomonas. The sequence goes on along the minus strand of NZ_JBEVDL010000046.1, from coordinate 2,052 downwards.
TGCGGCCTTGCGGGGCATAGGCACTGTCGGCGATCTCGCCGCTGATGCCGATCAGCTGACGCAGGGTGGCCCGCTCGCGGATGATCTGCGCGTAAGCCTTGATGTTGGCCACCGAGGGGGTGTTCTTCGCCAGTTCGCCCAGGTAGGCCAGGCCGCCCACCTGACTGATCTGCCCTTCCTTGTCCAGTTGCTCGGACAGGGTGACCACATCGAACGGCTGATTGCGCTCAGCCAGCTTGAAGATGGCGCGGAAAATCAGGCGGTGGTCATGCCGGTAAAAATCGCCGTCGGAAACCTGGTCCAGCACCCGCTCCCAGGCATTGTTGTCCAGCATCAGACCACCCAGCACGGCCTGCTCGGCTTCGATCGAGTGCGGCGGCACCTTGAGCGCTGCGGTCTGCAGGTCGTACTGCTCGGGAGCGGAGAGTTCGTTCATGGTACAGGCGATCCGTGTCTAAAAAGACAAAAGGCACGGCACCGCTCGCGCGGGCCGTGCCAAATGTTAAACCGCCCGGCACCGGGGTGCCAGACGCGGGGACGCAGCTTAGGCCGCGACCACCACCACACGTACGGTGGCTTCGACGTCGGAGTGCAGGTGCACCGCCACGTCGAATTCGCCCACGTGACGGATGGTGCCGTTCGGCAGACGCACTTCGCTTTTCGCCACTTCCACGCCGGAGGCGGTCAGGGCGTCAGCGATGTCGTGGGTACCGATCGAACCGAACAGCTTGCCTTCGTCGCCCGCGGTGGCGGTGATGGTCACCTCCAGCTCGGCCAGTTGGGCAGCGCGGGTTTCAGCCGACGCCTTCTTGTCGGCAGCCAGCTGTTCCAGCTCGGCACGACGCAGTTCGAACGCAGCCACGTTGGCGGCGGTCGCAGCGGTGGCCTTGCCATGCGGCAGCAGGAAGTTACGGCCGTAACCAGCCTTAACATTCACTTTATCGCCCAGGTTGCCCAGGTTGGCGACTTTTTCCAGAAGGATCAGTTGCATGTGAAAATCCTCTAACTTTTAACCTTCACCGTTCGCGTTATCGGCGTCTTTCGGCGCCAGACGACCGCGAAAATCAATCAGGCCGTCGACAATGGCCAAAACCACGAGTAACGGATAGATCAGTTGCATGAACACCAGCATCGTTACGTACATCCCCACCAGCCAGAACTTGGCCAGGCACTTCTGCGCGACCAGCCCATGCATCAGGGCCAGTCCGGAAAACACCAGCGGTACGCTGCAAAACAGCACCAGCAAGGCGGCGTGTGAACCGAAGTACGGTCCGACCACCATGAGTGCCAGCAGCAACATCGCCGGGCCCACGGGGATTCTGATACTGCGAAACTCGCGACCAAAACCACCCGGGTTGTACAACAACGCCTGCCAATAACGCCCAAGCATCAGGCTCAGCAAACTGACGATCTGCATCATTACCGCCATCAGGCCGATCAGGGCCGGTGCAATCAGTGTTGCCAGTCGCGCTCGCTCTTCTACCGACAGCTGCTGGTAGAGTTCCCCGAGGGCCATCGGCAGGATCTTGACGATCTCTTGCGACAGCGCCTCGATCTGCGGGCGGAAAGCCGCGTCAATCAACACCGAAAACACCAACCCCAGTGCCACGCTGACCAGCAGCGTGCGGACCCAGGACTCACTTGCGCGCAAAACCAACGCAAGGCTCGACGACCCCAGCAGTACCAGAAGTACCTTGGGTTCGCCCAGTTGCAGCCACCAGATCAAGGCGGCCAGCACTCCCAGGGCCAGGACACCAACGGCATCCTGCAAACCGCGCCGCAGGAGCACAAGGCATCCAGCGGCAGCACCCAACCAATACAACAACGGCAATGCTGCACATCCAGCCACTACCAGAGTGGCCTGCACGCGACCGCGCATGATGAACTCAGCTAAGGCGCGCATGCATTCAATCCCTTACTACTTGTCGACTGCCCGGTCTCAGCGGCCGTGGCTGTCGGTGTAGGCCAGCAGGGCCAGGAAGCGGGCGCGCTTGATAGCGGTGGCCAGCTGACGCTGATAACGTGCTTTGGTACCGGTGATACGGCTTGGAA
>NZ_JBEVDL010000049.1:0-35301 GCF_040514055.1 Pseudomonas sp. | reverse complement strand
AGGCCGCCGACTAAGCGATGGCCATCACACTAACCGAGTCCGCGGCGAAGCACGTCGCGCGAAGCCTCGATAGGCGGGGGAAAGGTGTCGGCCTTCGCCTGGGCGTGCGCACGTCCGGCTGCTCGGGCCTCGCGTACAAGCTCGAATACGCCGACGATGTCCGGCCCGAAGACCTGTCGTTCGAAAGTCATGGCGTGAAGGTGCTCGTCGACCCGAAGAGCTTGCAATTCCTCGACGGAACCGAGCTCGACTTCGCGCGGGAGGGGCTGAACGAAGGGTTCAAGTTCAACAACCCCAACGTGCGTGGCGAGTGTGGCTGCGGCGAGAGCTTCAATATCTGAGGCGGCCGTGGGTACTCCTTGTCATTTTGCCTTGTTCGATCTCCAGCCGGGTTTCCGCCTGGACCTCGAGCAGTTGGCCGTGCGTTACCGTGAGTTGGCCCGCGAGGTCCACCCGGACCGGTTCGCCGACGCCGAGCCGCGTGAGCAGCGCCTGGCGCTGGAGCATTCCGCGCAACTGAACGATGCGTATCAGACCTTGCGCCATGCGCCACAGCGCGCCCGTTACCTGTTGGCGTTACGTGGCGGCGAAGTGCCGCTGGAAGTGACGGTGCAGGATCCGCAGTTCCTCCTGCAGCAGATGCAGTGGCGCGAAGAGCTCGAGGAGCTGCAGGACAGTGCCGACCTGGCCGGTGTCGCCGCGTTCAAGCGACGGCTGAAAATCGCTCAGGACGAGCTGAACGACTGTTTTGCCGCTTGTTGGCAGGACCCTGCACGCCGTGAGGAGGCCGAGCGCCTGATGCGGCGCATGCAGTTCCTCGACAAGCTCACCTACGAAGTGCGCCAGCTGGAAGAGCGCCTCGACGATTAACCCGCGTACTGCTCCGGCAGTGCGCCTGATGCGCAGATCCGTATGGCCCTACTGCAGATCGCCGAGCCCGGACAAAGTCCACAGCCCCACCAGCGTCGTCTGGCGGTTGGGATCGATCTCGGCACCACCAATTCACTGGTCGCTGCCTTGCGCAGCGGCATCGCCACGCCCTTGGCGGACGCCGAGGGGCAGGTCATCCTGCCGTCGGTGGTGCGTTATCACGCCGATCGCGTCGAGGTCGGGCATGACGCCAAGGCGGCCGCCGCGCTCGACCCCTTCAACACCGTGCAGTCGGTCAAGCGCCTGATGGGGCGCGGCCTGGGCGATGTGAAACAGTTGGGCGAGCAAATGCCCTACCGCTTTGTCGGCGGCGAGTCGCACATGCCCTTTATCGAGACGGTGCAGGGACCGAAAAGCCCGGTCGAGGTTTCGGCGGACATCCTCAAGGTCCTGCGCCAGCGGGCCGAAGCCGCCTTGGGTGGGGAATTGGTGGGGGCGGTGATTACCGTGCCGGCCTATTTCGACGATGCCCAGCGTCAAGCCACCAAGGATGCCGCGCGTCTGGCCGGCTTGAATGTGCTGCGCCTGCTCAATGAGCCGACGGCGGCGGCGGTGGCCTATGGTCTGGATCAGCACGCCGAAGGGGTGGTGGCCATCTATGACCTGGGCGGCGGCACCTTCGATATTTCCATCCTGCGCCTGACGGGGGGGGTGTTTGAAGTGCTGGCCACCGGGGGCGACACGGCCCTGGGGGGCGATGATTTCGACCATGCGATCGCCGGCTGGATGGTCAGCGCGGCGGGCCTGTCCGCGGATCTCGACCCTGCCACCCAGCGCAGCCTGCTGCAGCGGGCCTGCGCGGCCAAAGAGGCCTTGACGCAGCAGGCCTCGGTCGAGCTGAGCTTTGGTGCTTGGTCCAGTCTGCTGACCCGCGAGGCGTTCGAAGCGCTGATCGAGCCGATGCTGGCGCGCAGCCTGAAAGCCTGTCGGCGCGCGGTGCGCGACGCGGGTATCGAGCTCGATGAAGTCGAAGCAGTGGTCATGGTCGGCGGTTCGACCCGGGTGCCACGGGTGCGCGCGGCGGTGGGCGAGTTGTTTGCCCGTCCGCCCTTGACCGATATCGACCCGGATCAGGTGGTGGCCATTGGTGCGGCGATTCAAGCCGACACCCTGGCCGGCAATAAGCGCGACGGCGGTGAGCTGTTGCTGCTGGATGTGATTCCGCTGTCCCTGGGGCTGGAGACCATGGGTGGATTGATGGAGAAAGTCATTCCACGCAATACCACCATTCCGGTGGCGCGGGCCCAGGATTTCACCACCTACAAGGACGGCCAGACCGCCTTGATGGTGCATGTGTTGCAGGGCGAGCGCGAGCTGATCAGCGATTGCCGCTCGTTGGCGCGTTTCGAATTGCGCGGTATCCCGCCGATGGTGGCGGGCGCGGCGAAGATCCGCGTAACCTTTCAGGTCGATGCCGACGGCCTGCTCAGCGTGGCTGCGCGCGAGCTGGGCTCGGGCGTGGAGGCCAGTATCCAGGTCAAGCCGTCCTACGGACTGACCGATGGCGAAATTGCCCGCATGTTGCAAGACTCTTTCCGCAATGCCAGCGACGACAAGGTCGCGCGCGCCTTGCGCGAGCACCAGGTCGATGGTGAGCGGTTGCTGGAGGCGGTGCAGACGGCCCTGGACGCCGATGGCGAACGCCTGCTCGACGCCGATGAACGGGCGGCCATTGCCGCGCAGATGCAACTGCTGCGCCAGTTGCTGGGCGGTTCCGATGGTCCGGCCATCGAGCTGCAGACCAAGCGCCTGTCTCAGGTGACCGATGCGTTCGCTGCGCGTCGGATGGATGCCACCGTGAAGGCGGCCCTGTCCGGTCGCCGCTTGAATGAACTCGAGGATTAAGTAATGCCGCAGATCGTTTTTCTGCCCAACGTCGATCACTGTCCCGAGGGCGCGGTGATCGAGGCGCAGCCAGGTGAAACCATCCTTGATGCCGCGCTGCGTAACGGCATCGATATCGTGCATGCCTGTGAGAAGTCGTGCGCCTGCACCACCTGTCACATCGTCGTGCGCGAGGGTTTCGGTTCCTTGAACGAGGCCGACGAGCTGGAAGATGACATGCTGGACAAGGCCTGGGGGCTCGAGCCTGAGTCACGGCTGTCCTGCCAGGCGGTGGTCGCCGAGGAGGATCTGGTGGTCGAGATCCCCAAATACAACATCAATCAGGTGTCTGAACGGCACTGATAGCCGTGCCCGCTTCCTGGGGAGCGGGGCGCTGGTGGAGAGACGCTATGAGCTTGAAATGGCACGATGTACTGGAGATCGCCCTGCAGCTGGCGGAAAGCCGGCCTGAGGTTGATCCGCGTTACGTCAATTTCGTCGACCTGCACCGGTGGGTGCTGGCCTTGCCGGAATTCGACGACGACGCCCAGCGTGGCGGCGAAAAAGTCCTTGAGGCGATCCAGGCAGCCTGGATCGAAGAGGCCGACTGACGTGCACGCGCTACGCATTTGACCTGAACCCGCGTATAATTCGCGGGTTTAATTTTTAGCTTTAATCATCGGTTTCATTGTTTCTGGAGTTACACATGGCTGTTCAACGCACTTTTTCCATCATCAAACCTGACGCTGTTGCCAAAAACGTTGTGGGCGAGATCGTCACCCGTTTCGAAAAAGCCGGCCTGCGCGTCGTTGCCTCGAAAATGAAGCAGCTGTCCAAGGCCGAGGCCGAAGGCTTCTACGCCGAGCACAGCGCTCGCGGTTTCTTCGGTGAGCTGGTGGCGTTCATGATCTCCGGTCCGGTCGTGGTCCAGGTTCTGGAAGGCGAAGATGCCATTGCCAAGAACCGTGAGCTGATGGGCGCTACCAACCCGAAAGAAGCCGCTGCCGGTACCATCCGCGCCGATTTCGCCGAGTCCATCGACGCCAACGCGGTGCACGGTTCGGATTCCGAAGCCGCCGCTGCTCGCGAAATCTCGTACTTCTTCGCCGCTACCGAGGTGTGCGCTCGTATTCGCTGAAGCGAATGAGCGAGGGTGAAACCATGACTGATACTGCTGGCAAGATAAACCTGCTGGGTCTGACCCAGCCTGAAATGGAAAAATTCTTCGAGTCCATCGGGGAGAAACGTTTCCGTGCCGGTCAGGTGATGAAGTGGATTCACCATTTTGGCGTCGATGATTTCGACGCCATGAGTAATGTCAGCAAGGCCCTGCGCGAAAAGCTCAAGGCCTGTGCTGAAATTCGCGGGCCCGAAGTGGTCAGCGAAGACATCTCCACCGACGGCACCCGTATATGGGGGGTGCGCGTGGCGTCCGGCTGCTGTGTCGAGTCGGTTTATAGTCCGCAAGGCAAGCGTGGCACCCTGTGTGTGTCGTCGCAGGCCGGTTGTGCCCTGGATTGCAGTTTCTGCTCCACAGGCAAACAAGGTTTCAACAGCAACCTGACCGCGGCTGAAGTCATCGGCCAGGTCTGGATTGCCAACAAGTCCTTCGGCAGCGTGCCAGCGACGGTCGACCGTGCCATTACCAACGTGGTGATGATGGGCATGGGCGAGCCGCTGCTGAACTTCGACAACGTGATCGCCGCCATGCACCTGATGATGGATGACCTGGGTTACGGCATTTCCAAGCGCCGCGTGACCCTGTCGACCTCCGGTGTCGTGCCGATGATCGACGAGCTGTCCAAGCATATCGATGTGTCCTTGGCCCTGTCGCTGCACGCACCCAACGATGCCTTGCGTAACCAGTTGGTCCCGATCAACAAGAAGTATCCGCTGAAGATGCTGCTCGAATCCTGCCAGCGCTATATGGCGTCGCTCGGCGAAAAGCGGGTGTTGACCATTGAGTACACCCTACTCAAGGACATCAACGACCGGGTCGAGCATGCGGTGGAAATGATCGCCTTGCTCAAGGACATTCCCTGCAAGGTTAACCTCATCCCGTTCAACCCTTTCCCGCACTCAGGCTATGAGCGCCCAAGCAACAATGCCATTCGTCGTTTCCAGGATCAGTTGCATCAGGCGGGTTTCAACGTCACTGTGCGTACCACCCGCGGTGAAGACATTGATGCGGCGTGTGGGCAGTTGGTGGGGCAGGTGCTCGACCGCACCCGTCGCAGCGAACGTTACATCGCCGTACGTGAACTCAATGGCGACAATGACGCCTCTCTCGCTGCTGTAGCCGCTGTCACTAGAACCTAAAGGAATGCTTCCCATGACTTTGCGCGCTGCGCTGCTAGTTTCCGTGATCAGCCTGCTGGCCGGGTGCGTGACCACCGGTAAAGTCGATCCGATGAAAACCGATAAAGGGCGAAGCGAAGCATTGAATGCCTATGTCCAGTTGGGTATCGGTTATTTGCAGCAAGGTGCTACCGAGCGGGCGAAGACGCCGTTGGGCAAAGCACTGGAAATAGATCCGTCGAACGCCGATGCCCATGCGGCGTTGGGGCTGGTTTTTCAACAGGAAATGGAGCCTGAACTGGCGGACAAGCATTTCCGTGAGGCCCTGTCGCAAAATGGCAAGGATGCGCGGCTGTTGAATAACTATGGCGGTTTTCTGTTCGAGCAGAAGCGTTATAAAGAGGCCTATGAGCGTTACCAGGAGGCCTCGGCCGATACGCTCTATAGCGAGCGCTCGCGGATTTTCGAGAATATGGGGCTGACCGCATTGAAGCTCAATCAGCACGATTTGGCCAAGCAGCATTTCGAGCGTTCATTACGGCTGAACAGTCAGCAGCCGCGTGCATCGCTGGAAATGGCGAAATTGTGTTTCGAGGATAAGGACTACGTGTCGGCCCGCGCTTACTACGTCAGCTACAGCGCCCTGGCGGGCCAATCCGCGGCGAGCTTGTTGCTTGGCGCGCGTCTGGCGACAGTTTTTGAAGATCGTGACACGGCAGCCAGTCTTGGCTTGCAGTTGAAGCGCCTGTATCCCGGTACGCCGGAGTATCAGCAATACCTGTCGGAGCAGCAATGAAAGCGGCACACCCCGAGGCTGTGGCCACGACCCGGATCAATCCTGGCGAAACGCTGCGCGTTGCCCGTGAGGCCAAACACAGGTCGGTGGCGGAAGTCGCGACGCAACTGAATTTGACTCCACAGCGCCTGGCCCAACTGGAAGCGGGTGAATTCGACAAATTGCCCGGTCATACCTTCGCCCGCGGCTATATTCGCGCCTACGCCAAACTGCTGGGTATGGATCAGAATCGCCTGGTGGTGGAATTCGACCAGTTCACCGGTACCGATGCCGCCGGCAGCAGCGTGCACAGCCTGGGTCGCATCGAAGAACCGGTACGTTTGTCGCAGGGCATCCTGGGTGTGGTCAGCTTCGTGCTGCTGTTGCTGCTGGGGGGCGGTGCCTTTTATTGGTGGCAGGGGCAGTCCGATCGCAGTAACCCTGACCGCGGCAGTATCGGGCTTGAACATGTGGAAGTGGAAAGTGCCGATGGCACCACGCAGATTCATCCCCTTGATGAGCCCGAAGACCAGGCGGTTGCGCAGGCGCAGGTGAGCCAGGAGCTGCCGTTGGACGAAGTGGCGTCCGAATTGGCTGCCGCGCCGGAACCATCGGCGCCGCCGGTGAGTCCCACGCCGCAGCCGGCAGAGCCGGTTGCGCCGACCATGCCGAACGACCCGGTGGCCGTAGCGCCTGCGCCGACCACCACGCCGACCGCGCCCGCCGCGGTGGAGCCGTCAGTCGCGTTGCCCGTGGTGCCCGTGGCGGGAGAAGGGGTGGTGCAGCTGCAGTTCACCGCCGATTGCTGGACCCAATTGAAAGATGCCAGCGGCAAGGTTCTGCTCAGCGCGCTCAAGCGCAGCGGTGAGCGGCTCGAGTTCCGCGGCAAGGCGCCGCTGGAACTGCGCCTGGGTTTTGCCCGGGGGGTTCAGGTCAGCTATAACGGCCAGCCGGTGGACGTCACGCCATTTACCACGGGCGAGACCGCTCGCCTGAAACTGGGGCAATGACGCATGCACGCTGAGTCTCCAATCAAACGTCGCGAATCCCGCAAGATCTGGGTCGGGTCCGTCGCGGTGGGTGGTGATGCACCCATCGCGGTGCAGAGCATGACCAACACCGACACCAACGATGTCGCTGCCACGGTGGCGCAAATCCAGCGACTGGAGCAGGCAGGCGCGGATATCGTGCGGGTGTCGGTGCCGGATATGGATGCCGCCGAAGCCTTCGGCCGCATCAAGCGTCTGGTTAAGGTGCCGCTGGTCGCTGATATCCATTTCGATCACCGCATCGCCCTGCGGGTGGCTGAGTTGGGGGTGGATTGCCTGCGGATCAACCCGGGCAATATCGGCCGCGAAGACCGGGTTCGTGCCGTGGTCGAAGCCGCCCGCGACCGGGGTATCCCGATCCGCATTGGGGTCAATGCCGGCTCGCTGGAAAAGGACCTGCAGAAAAAATACGGCGAGCCGACCCCCCAGGCCCTGGTCGACTCGGCCTTGCGCCATGTCGAACACCTCGATCGCCTGGATTTCCAGGACTTCAAGGTCAGCGTCAAGGCGTCCGATGTGTTTATGGCCGTGGCTGCCTACCGACTGCTGGCCACGCAGATCGTGCAACCGCTGCACCTGGGGATCACCGAAGCCGGTGGTTTGCGTTCCGGCACGGTGAAGTCGGCCGTGGGGCTGGGCATGCTGCTGGCTGATGGCATCGGCGATACCATTCGTATCTCCCTGGCCGCGGACCCGGTCGAGGAAGTGAAGGTCGGCTACGACATCCTCAAGTCGCTGCGCCTGCGCTCGCGTGGGATCAATTTCATCGCCTGCCCCAGCTGCTCCCGGCAGAATTTCGACGTGGTCAAGACCATGAACGAACTTGAGGGGCGACTGGAAGATTTGCTGGTGCCGTTGGATGTCGCCGTGATCGGCTGTATCGTCAACGGCCCGGGCGAGGCCAAGGAAGCCCATATCGGCTTGACCGGTGGTACGCCGAACAACCTCATTTACATCGACGGCAAACCGGCACAAAAGCTCGGTAATGACCATTTGGTCGACGAGCTGGAGCGGCTGATTCGTCGCAAAGCGGCCGAAAAGGTCGAAGCCGACGCGGCGCTGATCGCTCGCGGCTAGCCCCAGAATACTAAGGATGCTGTGTGAGTAAGTCTTTGCAAGCCATTCGTGGCATGAACGATATTTTGCCGGAGCAGACGCCCCTGTGGCGTTACTTCGAAGCAACGGTGGCCTCGCTGCTCGATGGCTACGGCTATCGGCAAATTCGCATGCCAATCGTGGAAGCCACCGAGCTGTTCAAACGCTCCATCGGCGAAGTCACGGATATCGTCGAAAAGGAGATGTACACCTTCGACGATCGCAATGGCGACTCCCTGACCCTGCGTCCAGAGGGCACCGCCAGTTGCGTGCGCGCGGTACTGGAACATGGCATCACCGGTGGTGGCCAGGTGCAGAAACTCTGGTACCAAGGGCCGATGTTTCGTCACGAGCGCCCACAGAAAGGGCGCTACCGGCAGTTTCACCAGATCGGTGTCGAAGTGTTCAACCTCGACGGCCCGGATATCGATGCCGAACTGATCCTGCTGACCTGGCGTCTCTGGGGTGAGCTGGGGCTGCGTGACGTGGTCACGCTGGAGCTCAACAGCCTGGGCAGCAGCGAGGCTCGGGTGCGTTATCGCGAGGCGCTGGTGGCGTTTCTCAGCGCGCGTCTGGAGCTGCTGGACGAGGACAGCAAGCGCCGTCTGACCAGCAATCCGCTGCGTATCCTGGACAGCAAGGTCCCTGAGACCCAGGCCCTGCTGACGGACGCGCCGAAGCTCGCGGACTATCTGGATGAGGCATCGCGGGTGCATTTCGAGGGGCTCAAGGCCCGTCTGGATGCGGCCGGCATTCCCTACGTGATCAATCCCAAGCTGGTGCGTGGGCTCGATTATTACTGCAAGACGGTGTTCGAGTGGGTCACCGATCAACTGGGCGCCCAGGGTACCGTGTGTGCCGGCGGTCGTTACGACGGCCTGGTCGAGCAAATGGGCGGCAAGCCGACTGCGGGCGTCGGCTTCGCCATGGGCATTGAGCGTCTGGTGTTGTTGCTCGAGAGCCTGGAACGGGTACCGGCTGCGCTGTCCCGACAGATCGATGTGTATTTCTGCGCATTCGGTGAGGCGGCGGAACTGGCGGCCCTTGCGCTAAGCGAAACCTTGCGCGATCAATTGCCCCATATGCGCTTGCAGGTCAATGCGGGTGGTGGAAGCTTCAAGAGTCAGTTGAAAAAAGCCGATAAAAGCGCCGCGTTGTTTGCCCTGGTAGTGGGCGATAACGAACTGGCTGAGCGCGTGGTCGGTTTCAAACCCTTGCGTGGCCAGGGTGAACAACAAAATATTGCCTGGGACGCGCTGCCTGCGCACCTGGCAGCCAACCTGAATCAGGTTTGAGTATCTAATAGGAGTATTGGGGTGTCGCGTACCGAAGAAGAAGATCTGGCGGTAATCAAGGACTGGTGGCAGCGTAATGGCATGCCCCTGTTGACCGGTGGCGCCTTGGCATTGGCGCTGGTGTTCGGCTGGCAGTCCTGGCAGAACTACCAGGTCAGGCAGGCCCAATCGGCCTCCCTGGTGTACCAGCAGTTGCTGGATACCACCCTGACGCCTGACGGCAAACCCGACGCAGGCAAGGTGGCTGAGCTGGCCAAGACCTTGAAAAGCGAATTTGCGGGTACCCACTACGCCCAATACGGCAGTCTGTTCGTGGCCAAGGTCGCGGTGGAAGCTGGAAAACTTGACGATGCCGCTGCCGAGTTGAAGAGCGTCGTGGATAAGCCCGTCGATGCGACCCTGGCTGAATTGGCGCGTCAGCGCCTGGCCCGCGTACTGGCCGCACAGAACAAGGCTGAGGAAGGCCTGAAGCTGCTTGAGGGCAGTGCCGACCAAGCCTATGTTGCCAGCCGTGAAGAGCTGCGGGGTGACCTGTTGGTCAAATTGGGTCGTACTGACGAGGCCCATGCGGCCTATGAAAAGGCCAAGGCGGCGCTGTCTGACGACGCGGCAGTGGGCGGCCTTCAACTGAAACTCGACGACTTGGCTAAAGGGGAGGCGTGATGCGCTGGACTTATCCCGCATTGCTGGCCCTGACCCTATTGGTCGCGGGCTGCAGCAGCAACAGCACCAAGGAATTGCCGCCGGCCGAGTTGCCTGAGATCACCGCCGAGGTGCAGCTGCAGACCCAGTGGAGCCGTTCGGTCGGTGAAGGCCAGGGCGATACCTTCAACATGCTGGTACCGGCCGTCGATGGCGAGCGTATCTTCGCCGCTGACGTCGAGGGCCTAGTCATGGCCATGGACCGCACCAGTGGTGACCTGCTGTGGAAACAGGACCTGGAGTTGCCGGTGTCCGGCGCTATTGGTGCTGGTTACGGGCTGGTCCTGCTGGGGACGCTCAAGGGTGAAGTGGTTGCCCTCGATGCCAGCTCCGGTGAAGAAAAGTGGCGTGCCCGGGTACCCAGCGAGGTGCTGTCGGCGCCGGCCACCAACGGTGACGTAGTGGTGGTGCAGACCCAGGATGATCGCCTGGTCGCATTCGATGCCAGCACCGGTGCCCAGCGTTGGCTGTTCGAGAACAGCCCCGCAGTACTGACGTTGCGCGGTACCGGCTCTCCCCTGCTGACCAGCAACCTGGCGATTGCCGGGCTGTCCAGCGGCAAGGTGATCGCGCTGGACACCCAGCGCGGTGTGCCGGTGTGGGAGCAGGCGGTGGCCATTCCGTCTGGCCGTTCCGAGCTCGACCGGGTGGTGGATATCGATGGCGGTCTGCTGCTGTCGGGTAACACCGTTTATGTCGTCAGCTACCAGGGACGTGTTGCCGGTCTGGACCTGGAAAGCGGTCGGGTCCTCTGGCAGCGTGAGGCGTCCAGTTCGGTCGGCCTGGCCCAGGGCTTTGGCAGCGTCTACCTGAGCCTGGCGTCGGGTACCGTCGAAGGCGTGGACGAGCGCTCGGCTTCGGCGCTGTGGAGCAACGATGCCCTGGCACGTCGCGAATTGTCGGCCCCCGAGGTGTTTTCCAGCTATGTCGCCTTTGGTGACCTGGAAGGTTACCTGCACCTGGTAAGCCAGGTGGACGGGCGGTTTGTCGGCCGCGAGCGGATCGACAGCGATGGCCTGCGGGCACGCCCGCTGGTGGTGGGCGACTGGATCTATGCTTACGGCAACAGCGGGAAACTGGTCGCACTGACCATTCGCTGAGCCGCGTAAGGCTGTCTGGCCGCTGCCACTCGTTGGCAGCGGCTTTTGTCTTTTCTAGATGTTCTGTTCTTTTTGTACTTTTTGTTCTTTCAGTTTCCGATACCGAGTGTGCAGCCTTATGGTTCCCGTAATCGCCCTGGTGGGTCGTCCCAACGTCGGCAAGTCCACCCTGTTCAACCGCCTGACCAGAAGTCGTGACGCCATCGTCGGCGATTTGTCCGGTCTGACCCGTGACCGCCAGTACGGCGAAGCCAAGTGGCAGGGACGCACCTATATCCTCATCGACACCGGTGGCATTTCCGGTGACGAGGACGGCATGGACGAGAAGATGGCCGAGCAGTCCCTGCTGGCCATCGAAGAGGCCGATGCGGTGCTGTTCCTGGTCGATGCCCGGGCTGGGCTGACCGGGGCCGACCAGATGATCGGCGAACACCTGCGCAAGCGTAACAAGCGCAGTTTCCTGGTGGTCAACAAGGTCGACAACCTCGACCCCGACCTGGCCCGGGCCGAATTCAGCCCGCTGGGGCTGGGAGATGCACTGCCGATCGCCGGTGCCCATGGCCGCGGTATCACGCAGATGCTCGAAGCCGCCCTTAGCGTGTTCCCCAAGGACGACGCCGAGGACGAGGCGCTGGAAGGCGAAGTGGTCGCCGAGGGCGAGGAAGCCAAGCGCATCCCCGGGCCGAGCGAGAAGGATGGCATCAAGATTGCCATTATCGGCCGGCCCAACGTCGGCAAGTCGACCCTGGTCAATCGCATGCTGGGTGAAGACCGGGTGATCGTCTACGACCAGCCCGGCACCACCCGCGACAGCATCTATATCCCGTTCGAGCGCAACGACGAGAAATACACCCTGATCGACACCGCCGGGGTGCGCCGCCGCGGCAAGATCTCCGAAGAGGTGGAGAAGTTCTCGGTGGTCAAGACGCTGCAGGCGATCAAGGACGCCAACGTGGTGATCTTTGTCATGGATGCCCGGGAAGGCGTGGTCGACCATGACCTCAACCTGCTGGGCTTTGCCCTGGAGGCCGGGCGGGCCCTGGTGATCGCCCTGAACAAGTGGGACGGCATGGAGCCCAGCGAGCGCGACTATGTGAAGACCGAGCTGCAGCGTCGGCTGTTCTTCGTCGACTTCGCCGATATCCACTTTATCTCCGCCCTGCACGGCACCGGTGTCGGCAACCTCTACCAGTCGGTGCAGGCTTCGTTCAAGTCGGCCGTGACCCGTTGGCCGACCAGTCGCCTGACCCAGATCCTCGAGGATGCGGTGGGCGAACATGCACCGCCCATGGTCAACAACCGTCGGATCAAACTGCGCTACGCCCACCTGGGCGGTGCCAACCCACCGCTGATCGTGATCCACGGCAACCAGGTGGAGAAGGTGCCCAAGTCCTATGTGCGCTACCTGGAAAACACTTATCGGCGTGTGCTCAAGCTGGTCGGTACGCCGATTCGGATCGAGTTCAAGGGCGGTGAGAACCCGTACGAGGGCAATAAAAATACCCTGACCGATCGCCAGGTGAACAAGAAGCGCCGGTTGATGACCCACCACAAGAAGGCCGATAAAAAGCGTCGCGACAAAAAACGCTGATCGCCCGCGCGCGGGGCGGCATGCCGCCGCGCACCGGTTAGCGGATAAAAAAGGCGCATTCACTTTCGGTGGATAGCGCCTTTTTTCATGGCGCTGACGGCTGCCGTGGAGCATGCCTATCGGCTATCCTGACGCGTCGCGCCAGCCGTACGGCGCCGCTCGTTCAGGATGTTCCGATGATCGCCAGTAAATTGCCCTTGGTCGGCACGACCATTTTCACCCGCATGTCCCAGTTGGCCGCCGAGACCGGCGCGCTCAACCTGTCCCAGGGCTTTCCGGATTTCGATGGGCCCCAGGCCCTGCGTGACGCGGTCTCCCGTCACCTGCAGGCAGGCCACAACCAATACGCACCGATGACCGGGTTGCCGGCCTTGCGCGAGCAGATCGCCGCCAAGATCGCCCGTTGTTACGGCCGCAAGGTGGATCTCGACCACGAGATCACCGTGACGCCCGGCGCCACCCAGGCGATCTTCTGCGCCATTCACGCGCTGATCCGACCCGGTGACGAAGTGATCATCTTCGACCCCTGCTACGACAGCTATGCCCCGGCGGTCGCGCTGGCCGGTGGTCATTGCGTGCACCTTCCGCTGACCCAACCGGATTTCGCCATTGACTGGCAGCGCCTGCAAGATGCCCTGAGCCCACGGACCCGGCTGATCGTGCTGAACAGCCCGCACAACCCCAGCGGTGCGCTGCTGGGCGTCGAGCAACTGGATCGCCTGGCCGAGTCGATCCGTGGCCGTGACCTTTACCTGTTGAGCGACGAGGTCTACGAGCATCTGGTGTTCGACGGCGCGCGCCACGCCAGCGTGCTGGCCCACGAGGAGCTGTATCGACGCGCCTTCGTGGTCAGCTCCTTTGGCAAGACTTACCACGTCACCGGCTGGAAAACCGGCTATGTAGTGGCACCTCCGGCCCTTACCGCCGAGCTGCGCAAAGTCCATCAGTACGTCAGTTTCTGCGGGGTGACCCCCTTGCAGCACGGCCTGGCCGATTACATGGCCGCGCAACCGCAGCACGTGGATGAATTACCGGGGTTCTACCAGGCCAAGCGTGACCTGTTCTGCGAACTGTTGGCGCCGTCGCGTTTTCGCTTTACGCCAACCGCGGGCACCTACTTTCAGCTGGTGGATTATTCGGCGATCCGCCCGGACCTGGACGACGTGGCCATGGCCGAATGGCTGACCCGCCAGCACGGTGTGGCCAGCATTCCGATCTCGGTGTTCTACCAGCAGCCACCTGAAGGCTTGCGCCTGGTCCGCCTGTGTTTCGCCAAGCGCGAGGACACCCTGCGCCAGGCCGCTGCCACACTCAGCGCGATTTAAGCGAGGGATCCTATGACGTCGATCGACCCGAGTGCGGTCCCCAGCGCCGACCTGCGGCTGGCGCTGGTGCAGAGCACGCTGGCCTGGCACGACCCGGCGGCCAACCACCGGCATCTGCAGGCGCTGCTGGAGCAGGCGCGGGGTGCCGACCTGGTGATACTGCCGGAGATGTTCAGTACCGGCTTTTCCATGGAATCGGCGGAATTGGCGGAACCGGAGGACGGCCCCAGCACCCGCTGGTTGCTCGAGCAGGCCCGGCGGCTGGACGCCGTGGTCACCGGCAGCCTGATCATCCGGGACCGCGACGGCCACTGCCGCAACCGCCTGGTGTGGGCCCGCCCGGATGGCAGTCAGGCCCATTACGACAAGCGCCATCTGTTCCGCATGGCCGGCGAGCACCATCACTACAGCGCCGGCGATGAGCAGGTGCTGCTGACCGTCAAGGGCTGGCGGATCCGTCCGCTGATCTGCTATGACCTGCGCTTCCCGGTTTGGAGTCGCGACCCGGCGGGCACCGACCTGTTGCTCTACACCGCCAACTGGCCCGCGGCGCGGCGCCAGCAGTGGAACCGGCTATTGCCCGCGCGGGGGATCGAGAACCTCTGTTACGTGGCGGCGGTGAACCGCGTCGGTGAGGACGGCAAGGGACATGCCTACAGCGGCGACAGCCAGGTCCTGGATTTCCTCGGCGAGCCGCAACTGCAGGCCGGGGAGGACGAGGGGGTGTGGCAGGTCAGCCTGTCGGCCAGCGCCCTGGCCGCCCACCGCCAGCGTTTCCCCGCCCACCTGGACGCCGACGGCTTCCAGCTGAACTGATTTTTGATCCTGCAGGCGGTACTAGTCGAGCGTCGGGTAGTCGGTGTAACCCGCCGCGCCGCCCCCGTAAAACGTGCTGGCGTCGGGCTGGTTCCAGGGCGCGTCGCGGCGCACGCGCTCTACCAGGTCGGGGTTGGCGATATAGGGCCGCCCGTAGGCGACCAGGTCGGCTAGGCCTTCGGCGATCGCCTGTTCACCGCTCTCGGCGTCCTGCCCACCGGCCAGGATCAACACGCCCTGATAGGCGTCGCGCAGCGAGCGCAGCAATTCGTCGAAGCCCTGGAAACTGCCGCCCAGCCAGTCCGGACGGTTGATGTGCAGGTACGCCAATTGGCGGCTGTTCAGGGCCTTGACCAGTACCTCGAAGGTCTCGCGGGGGTTGGCATCATGGATATCGCCAAAGGTACCCATGGGCGAGATGCGGATGCCGACTTTGTGGCTGTCGCCGACCGCCGCGATCACTGCGTCCAGCACTTCCAGGACCAGGCGCGCGCGGTTCTGCGCGCTGCCGCCGTAGGCGTCCTGGCGCTGGTTGCTGTTGGAGGCGAGGAATTGATCCAGAAGGTAGCCATTGGCGGCATGCACTTCCACGCCGTCGAAGCCGGCGGCCATGGCGTTGGCCGCACCCTGGGCATAGGCGGCGACCACGCCGGGCAGCTCGTCCAGCGCCAGCGCGCGGGGCAGGGCGGTAGCGGCCTTGTGATGGCTGCCGTCGGCTTCCTGCACATAACATTCGGCCTTCGCCTGGATCGCCGAAGGGGCCACCGGCGCGACGCCGCCTGGCTGCAGCAGCGGGTGGGAGATACGTCCGACGTGCCAGAGCTGCAGAAAGATCCGCCCCTGCTGGGCATGGACGGCCGCGGTGACCTGTTTCCAGCCTTCGATTTGCGCGGCGCTGTGGATACCCGGTGTCCAGGCATAGCCCTGGCCCTCGGGGCAGACCTGGGTGGCTTCGCTGATCAGCAGCCCGGCGCTGGCGCGTTGGGCGTAATAGGTGGCATTCAGCGGGCCCGGGATATTGCCGGGTTGTTCGCTGCGCTGACGGGTGAGTGGGGCCATGACCAGCCGGTTGGGCAGGTTCAGCAGGCCCAATGGCAACGGCGAAAGCAGGTGAGGGGTGGGCATATAAACTCCAGTCGGCAGAAAGACACCGTCGAAACGGCTCATGGCGATCATTATGAACGTGGCATTCTTTACAGCAAGTACCTACAATTTAATCAGTAGCTTACTAAAAGGTAACTTAAATGAATCCACACCAGCCCGCTGCCTTGGAAGATAAACGCCTGATGGAGGGCGACCGGTTTTACAACACGCCCATGGAGCTGACGCTGGAGGTGATCGGCGGCAAGTGGAAGTCTGTGCTGGTCTATCAGCTGCTGGCGGGGCCGTTGCGCTTTTCCGAGCTCAAGCGCCGGGTGCCCGGCATCACCGAAAAAATGCTCACCCAGCAGCTGCGTGAGTTGGAGCGCAATGGCATCGTCAGCCGCACGGTCTTCGCCGAAGTGCCGCCCCGGGTCGAGTACCGGGTAACCGAACACGGCGCGACCCTCCAGCCGGTGCTCGAGGCCATGTGCCTGTGGGGGCGCAGCCACTGGCAGCAGCAACCGACCGCGACTTGACGCCCTGGCCAGTGGCCTGAGCGGCGGTTGACACCTTGGGGAAGGAGCCGATTACGGGCGCACCTTAAACTGCTGTCGCGCAGGAACGACGGCTTGGCCGAGGCTCCAGACCGGCGAACCTGCGCGCCTCTTATTGCATGGAGCAACAGCAGATGCGCACAACCTTCCTTCTCCTGCTGGGTGGGCTGATTGCCGGCCCCGTCCTGGCCGAGACCCTTTGCGGCACCCCGAGCACACCGACGTCGGGGCCTGTCCAAACCTGTGACAGTGAATCCGGCGCTCCAATCGTACAGGTCTATCCCTATCAGCTGGACCTGAAACCCGGCTTCTGGGTCGAGCGCAGCGGCGAGCCGGGCGACAAGCTGACACTGGTGGTCCAGCGCGACGGTCAAACGGTGCTCGAGCGCAACGCCGCTGGCAACCTGCGTGATCGCTACTGGGACAATCGGGTGGGCAGCCACTACCAGCTGTGGCTCAAGGCCTTCCGCAACGGCGCCTATGAGGTGGTGTCGAACCGGATCTCCTATCGTCCTGGCATCACCGACAGCGTCGGTCTGTTGCGCCAGACGGACGGCTCGATCAAGGCCACCGTACCCTTTACCGGCGACTGGGTGGTGGAGCGCAATGGCCAGCCCGAGTTGCGCCAACCGGCCCTGGACGGCGTGCCGCTGCAGTTCCCGTTCCTCTTCGGCGAGCGCTACCGCGTCTGGGTCGAGTCGACGGGAGCCGCAGCGCAACCCTTGTCCATCCCGTTGGCGTTCCGCCAGGGTTTTCCCGAGCCCTTTATCGACCTGCAGGTCGAGGGCGATTTCAGCCTGAGCTGTACCTGCGGTTCGACCCCGGCCTTGAGCTGGGTGATCGAGGAAAACGGTGCCAAGGTCTACGAGCAGCCCACCGGCGGCCAGGCGCTGCTGCGTTATCCCTTCGCCCAGGGCAAGAAATACAAGGTCTGGCTGAACCAGGCGCTGGCCGGCGAGCAGGTGCGGATGTCCGACGCCGAGTATTTCTCCCCCGGTCTGACCGACAGCTTCCAACTGCAGGTCAGCGGCGGGCAAATAAGCCGTAGCGGGGCCATTGGTGATCCGCTGACCTGGGTGATCGAGGTCAACGGTGACGTGGTGTTGCGGCGAAATGTTGCCAACGAACTGCAGTACAGCCATGGCGCTGCCAGCTACCGTGCCTGGCTGACCCGGTTCGTCGATGGATACTACCAGCGGGTATCCAATCAGGTGCGGGTGGGTGCCGTGGTCGCGCCGCAGCCCTATCAGTTGGCGGTGGACGCCAGCGGGACTCTGACCCGCAGTGGAGTCCTGGGTGAGCCGCTGTGGTGGCTGATCGAACAGGACGGGGTCGTGGTGCTGCGCCGTATGGCCACCAACGAGCTGAGCTATCGCTACACCTACCATGCCGGCAAGCGCTACCGACTGTGGCTGGAAAAGTCCAGCAACGGGGGTTACCAGCGAGTTTCGTCGGTACTGGAACACACCGGGATCGAGCAGTACCAGATCAGCAGCGATGGCAAGGGCCGCCTGACTCGCAGTGGCGCCATTGGCGACCGGGTACAATGGATCATTGAAGAAGACGGCAAGGTAGTGATGCGTCGCCTGGCCAGCGGCGAGCTGAGTTATTTCGATTTCAGCTTCGACCCCACGCGGACTTACCGCGCCTGGATTCAGTCGGAGAATGCCTATCACCCCATTTCCACAGCTGTCAGCTACGGTGGCCCACCCGCCCAGGCATACCAGCTCAGCATCGGCAGTGACCGGCTGATGACGCGCACTGTGGGCAGCACGCCGGGGTTGCAGTGGGTGATCGAGGAGGGCGGTGTCGTGGTGAGTCGGGTGTCCACCGAGCGCCAACTGGTGTACAGGTACCCCAGCTACTACCCGGGCAAGGTTTATCGGGTCTGGCTGGAGGCGCTGGTGGGTGGGGTGCAGCGGCCGGTGTCGGCGGTGCTGACCTACTGACGTCATACGGTGGGCTGTCGCGGGACAGCGCACCGACGCCACCCTGCGTCAGCGCAGGCGGGTATCCAGCGTTTTGCAACCAAGTCCGGGGCGGATCTTTCGTCAAACTACCCTAGCCGGCGCTGCGCACCGCGGCCTGGCGTTGGGCGGCCAGTGCCGCGGCGCTGGCCTCCAGGCGGGTTTTTTCCTGGCGCAGAAAATCGCGCATCTGTTGCAGGCTGGCGATTTTCTCTTCCAGTTCCACCAGTTTCTTGCCGACCAGCAGCGCGCCCTGTGCGCAGTCGATCTGCTGGTCGCGCTGGGCCTGGAGGATGTCGCCGATCTCGCTCAGGGAAAACCCCATGCCCTGGGCCTGCTGGATAAACACCAGGTCGTCCAGCGTGCGCGGGGCGTATTCGCGGTAGTTGTTGTCGCGCCGCTGAGCGCTGATCAAGCCCAGGCTTTCGTAATAGCGCAGGGTATGCCGGCTGGCGCCGCTTTGTTGTTCCAGCTCGCCGATGCGCATCGCAGATTCCCCTTGACTGTAGAGTTAGCTCGATAGTTTAGCCTGGCGTTATTCTTCCCTGGAGCGCCCGAAATGAAAGAGCCGTGTTTTGTGACCGGTGGCAGCGGTTTTATCGGCCAGCACCTGCTGGCCCGCCTGACCGCCGACGAACACCCGACCCAACTGCTAATGCGCCGCCCCGAGGCCCTGCCCGAGCTGCAGCACCAGGTCGATTCACTGGGCGGGCGCGGCGCCTTGCTCAGCGTCGTGGGCGGCGACTTGAACCAGCCCGGGCTGGGCCTGCAAGGCCCTGTGCAGCCGGCCGCGGTGGTTTTTCACCTGGGCGCGCAATTCGCCTGGGGGCTGTCGCACGCGCAGGCGCGGCAGGTGAATGTCGAGGGGGCGCTGCAGGTGGCAGAGATGGCGGCGCGTCAGGGCAGTCGCCTGCTGATGGTTGGCGGCTACATGCTGGAAAATACCGCCCACCTGCAGCGCGTGGGTGTCGACCTGCAGGCCCCCGAGCACACGGATTGGCCGGCGGTCTATCGCCAGGTGGGCGGCTACGAGGGCAGCAAGCTCGAGGCGCATTTCAGGGTTCTGCAGGCCGTCCAGGCCTCGGGTGCGGCCCTGACCCTGGTGCATCCGGCCACCGTCTGCGGCCACAGCCAAAGCGGGCATATCCTGGCCGGCCAGCCGCTGGCGCAGTTGGTACGCAACCTGCTGGACGGCCTGTTGAGCGCGGTGCCGGGCTCGCCGGCGCACTGGCTACCGATGGTTACCGTGGATTTTCTGGTGGCACTGATGGTCGCGGCCGCCTTCGACCCGCAACAGTCGGGTCGGCAGGTGTTGGCCCTGGACGAGCAGACGCCAAACCTGCAGGGCCTGCTGGCCACCCTGGCCGCGCCCCTGGGGCTGTCACCGCCGCGCCGGCATCTGCCCATCGGGCTGCTCAGGCTGCTCTTGCGCATCCCCGGGCTGGAACGTCTGCTGCGCACCAGCGCCGAGTCGCTGGACTTTATCCAGACCACCCGTTTCGACACGGCCGCGACGCGCGATCTGGCCCGCCGGTACGGCCTGGCGTGGCCGGACATCGGCCAGAGCCTGCGGGCCACGGCACGCTACGTCGCCCAAACGTTGCCCGCGTGAGCGGCGTGGCACGGGCCGCCTGGGATCAGGCCGCCTGGGCGCGGGACTGGGCCAAGGCCCGATTGAGGGCGCTGAACAGTGCGCGGAAACTGGCCGTGGTGATGTTCTCGTCGATGCCCACGCCGTGCAGGGCGCGGCCACCCTCGACGCGCAGTTCGATATAGGCCGCGGCCTTGGCGTTGGTCCCGGCGCCGATGGCGTGCTCGCTGTAATCCATGATTTCCACCGCGATCGGCAGGCTGGCCACCAGGGCTTCCAGCGGACCCTTGCCGATGCCGCGCCAGTGTTGGGTGTCGTTGCCCACCTGGACTTCCAGGTCCACCGCGCTGGTGCCGTTCTCTTCCTGCAGGCGATGGCCTTTCAGGCTGTAGGGTGTGGTGGCCTGCAGGTACTCGCGCGTCAGCAGCTGGTGAATCTGCCCGGCGTTCATCTCCAGCCCCAGGCGGTCGGTCTCGCCTTGCACCACCTGGCTGAACTCGATCTGCATTCGTCGCGGCAGGTTGATGCCGTATTCCTGCTCCAGCAGGTAGGCGATCCCGCCTTTGCCCGACTGGCTGTTGACCCGGATCACCGCCTCGTAGCTGCGGCCGATGTCCGCCGGGTCGATCGGCAGGTAAGGCACTTCCCACAGGGTGCCGTCCTGACGCTGGCTGAACCCCTTGCGGATCGCATCCTGGTGCGAGCCGGAGAACGCGGTGTGCACCAGGTCGCCGACATAGGGGTGGCGCGGGTGCACCGGCAGCTGGTTGCATTCTTCGACCACCTTGCGCACGGCATCGATGTCGGAGAAATCCAGTTGCGGGTCCAGACCCTGGGTGTACAGGTTCAGTGCCACGGTCACCAGGTCGACGTTGCCGGTGCGTTCGCCGTTGCCAAACAGGCAGCCTTCGACCCGGTCCGCACCGGCCATCAGGCCCAGTTCGGTGGCGGCCACGCCGGTACCGCGGTCGTTATGGGTGTGCAGGCTCAGCAGCACCGCGTCGCGGCGGCTGATATGCCGGCCGAACCATTCGATCTGGTCGGCGTAAATATTCGGCGTGGCGCACTCCACGGTGGCCGGCAGGTTGAGGATCACCTTGTGCTCGGGGGTCGGCTGCCAGACGTCCAGCACTGCGTCGCACACCTGTTTGGCGAATTCCAGCTCGGTGGCGCTGAAGGTTTCCGGCGAGTACTGGAAGGTCCAGTGGGTCTCCGGTTGCTCGGCCGCCAGTTCGTTGAACAGCCGGGCGGCATTGACCGCGATGTCGATCACGCCCTGGCGGTCCTGGTTGAAGACGATGCGGCGGAAGGCCGGCGAGGTGGCGTTGTACAGGTGCACGATGGCCCGCTTGGCGCCGCGCAGGGATTCGAAGGTCCGGCGGATCAGGTCCTCGCGGGCCTGGGTCAGCACCTGGATGGTGACATCGTCGGGGATATGGCCGTTCTCGATCAGGTTACGTACGAAATCGAAATCGGTCTGGGAGGCCGAGGGGAAAGACACCTCGATTTCTTTCAGGCCAACTTTCACCAGGGTCTCGAAAAAGCGCTGTTTCTTCTGCGCGTCCATTGGCTCGATCAGCGACTGGTTACCGTCACGCAGGTCGGAGCTGCACCAGATCGGCGTCTGGGTGATGGTGCGCGACGGCCACTGGCGATCGGGCAGGTCGATGGCGGGAAAGGCGCGGTATTTGGTCGAAGGGTCTTTGAGCATGCTCATGGAAAATCCTTGGGCGCAGGCCGGTCAATAAGTGATCACAAAAGGAAGAGGCGAGGGCGGAGAAACAACGCGGCGTACGGATTCAGCCCGCTAGTCGGGGGCTGACCAGGTGCAGGCAGGCGTGTTGGCGGCGCAGGATAAGGGTGTGTGCGGTTTTCATAAGGCCAACCCTAACCAGCGAGGCGAAAGCTGGCAAGCCTGGCGTAAAAATTGGTGGATTCGGCTGATTATCTGGTTTTTTGTGTTATTTAAATGGTTATTTTGCTGTTTTCATGACATTCGATTGCGCGGAGGCTTTTGCCGGCGCTGGAGGCGCCGGCAGGGCGGGCGGATACCGCGCGGCCCCCAGGACGTGGGGCCGCGGCGGTGCAGGTCAGGCATAGGCGTATTCGCCGCCTTTTTCCAGGGCGCGCTGGTAGGCTGGGCGCGCGTGGATGCGCTGCAGAAATGCCAGCAGGCGCGGTCGGCTGCCATCCAGGCCAGCCCGCGCGGCGGCGGCCTCCAGGGGGAAGCTCAGTTGGATATCGGCGACGCTAAAGGCCTCGCCGGCGAACCAGGTGCTTTTGCCCAGTTCGGCCTCCATATAGTCCAGGTGCTGGCGCAGCTGCGGCTCGATAAAGGTGCTTTTCACCTTGCGCGAGATACCGCGGGCGATGGGTCGGACAAAAAACGGCATGGGGCTGCTTTCCAGCTTGTCGAACACCAGCTTGAGCAACAGCGGCGGCATGGCCGAGCCTTCCGCGTAGTGCAGCCAGTAGCGGCAGCGCAGGCGTTCCGCGGTGCCGGCGGCGGGCAGCAACTGCGGGCCGTAACGTTCCGCCAGGTACTCGACTATGGCGCCGGACTCGGCCAGGGTGAGCTCGCCATCGTTGATCACCGGTGATTTGCCCAGGGGGTGCACGGCACGCAGGGCCGGTGGTGCCAGCAGGGTTTGCGGATCGCGCTGGTAGCGTTCGATGTGGTACTCCAGGCCCAGCTCTTCGAGCATCCACAGCACACGCTGGGAACGGGAGTTGTTCAGATGGTGGACGGTGATCATAAGAACCTCAGCGGGATGGTGAATTGCCTGGAGCCTAACGCCCCTGTTCCTGCTTGTCGTCCGCCGGGTCAGGGCTGGAAGGCGCCGATAAAGATGGCCGGGTCGACCCGGGCATCGTTCAGGCTGACGTTCCAGTGCATATGTGGTCCCGTGGCCCGCCCCGTCGCACCTACCTTGCCTACCACGCCGCCGCGTGGCACGGCCTGGCCGAGTGTCACATCGACCGCGGAAAGGTGGCAGAACATGCTGATCAGGCCTTGGCCGTGGTCGAGAAACACCGTCCTGCCATTGAAGAAGTAATCGCCAAGCAGCAGCACCTTGCCGGTCGCCGGGGCCTTGACCGGAGTGCCGGCCGGCACCGCGAAGTCCAGCCCGGAATGCGGGTTACGTTCCTCGCCGTTGAAAAAGCGGCGCAGGCCGAAGCGGCTGGACAAGGGACCGTTCACCGGTTTATCCAGCAGCAGGTTGCTGGGTGTTCCCGGGCTGAAGACCTGGTAGGCGCGGGTCTGCTCGGCCAGCTCACGCTCGATGCGTTTGAGGTTGGCGGCATTGGGATTGACCTGCTGGGTGTTTTTCAGGGTGATGCGCTGTTCGGCGTATTTTTTCCCCGTCACGTTGAACGCCAGGGTGCGGCTGCCCTGAGCGTCCTTGACCTGCAGCTGCTGGGCCCCGGGTTTGACGGTCAGGCCAACGCCGACGATGGCGATCCAGCGGCTGCCGTCTTCCTTGATCACCAGCACCGGTTTGTCCTGGTAGCGGGCACTGGGCGTCGTGTCGGCCGGGCCCAGGTCGAGCACCGCGACGCCGCCCGGGACCGGGTGGTGGAGCAGGCGGCTGATAAACCCCTCGGCCGAGGCCGATTGAGTCACGCAGAGCAGGGCAAGGAACAGGATGGCGGAGCGGATCATGGTGACAGCCGACTGGAGGCGAAGCCGCCTATGCTGGCGCAAAGCGCCGGAGTAGGAAAGGGCCGTCACCGATGCGCGACAGGCCACCCCGCCGTCGGTGCGCGCGTTTGCCGCCATTCGCCAGGGGCCGGTGGAACCCGCCGCCATGATCCGGATCACAGGCCTTGTCGGCTGCGGTCGTGCAGGCTTCACCTGGACCCGGCCTGCCGGCACACTGCACCTCATCTCTGCGCCCCCATATAAGGACCCTGACATGTCGGACTCCGAGCAACACCGACGGCTGGCCCTGGTCCAGCACGCGATCGATGCACTGGACCATGCCGCGGCGCGCCGCGTCTTGGCCGAGCTGGTGACGAACCCGCCGCTGGAGCGCGATCTTTACCTGGACTGGCACCTGTGCCAGTTCTGGTTGCAGCTGTCCGACGCGGACGAGGCGCTGGCGGCACTTGATCGTTTTCGCCAGGGGCTGTTGACCGCAGACCTGCACCCGGCGCGGCGGGCGGCCGAGCGCCGGGACTACCTGCTGCTCAAGGCCGAGGTGCTGCTGGGGCTGGAGTGCCGGGCCGAGGCGCGCCCGCTGGTCGA
This sequence comes from Pseudomonas sp., assembly GCF_040514055.1. GTDB lineage: Bacteria > Pseudomonadota > Gammaproteobacteria > Pseudomonadales > Pseudomonadaceae > Aquipseudomonas. The sequence continues at coordinate 11,057 of NZ_JBEVDL010000049.1, read as the reverse complement.
GGAGGCGCAGTGCTACGGAGACTGTTGCGGACCCGACGACAGCTTCTACCTGGGCGGCAAGCTGGCGTTGGAGGCGGGTGATGAGCGCTCCGCCGCGCGCCAGTGGCACTTTATGCGCCGCAAGCTGGGCGACGAAAGCCACGACGAGGAGTTGCGGCGGGTGCTGCTCAAACAGCTCAACGGCCCGCCCTTGCAGCATGCCTGGTGGCATCTGCTGGCCCTGGAATGCGATTACGGGGCGCGCGACAGCCTGCTCGAAGCGGCGCAGCGCCTGCTCGCGGTGTCGCCCGATGCCGAGCAGCAAGTCTGGTTGGACCGCTTGCACGCCGACCAGGCCGCCGACGCCGGGGACCGGGATGGCGCCATTACGTTGTACCGGCAGGCCCTGTACCCCGGTCCCGGCAGCCCTCATGCCGATCTGCGCGCACTGCTGCCCTGCGCCCGCCTGCTGTATCAGCGTGACGGGGTCCAGGCCCTGGTCGAACTGCGGATTCCCGGCGGTGGCATGGCCTTCGACTATTACAACCTCGGCTGCCTGCTGTCCCAGGAGTACTACGAGGACAGCTACCCCACCGACGATCAATTGAAAGTCGTTTGGCGCCGGCTGGCACAGGACAGCTATAGCCAGGGCAACGCCCGTTTCGAGGCGTTTTTTGCCAGCCCCGTGCGGGCCTGGGGCAATGGCGCGACGCACACCTATTCCATGCTGCTGAACAACCTGGCCATCCTTTATGAGGGCCAGGGCCGCCACGAAGAGGCCTTGCGCTGCCATGACACCGGGCTGGCGGTCAGCCCCTTCGCCGAGCACTGGAGCGGCAAGCGTCTTAACCTGCGGGCCCTCAAGCGCTGGCCGGAGCACTGCGCCAGCGTGCGGCAGCTGGTCTGGTACCAGGAGGAGTGCGGCTACGACCGTTCGCCCCTGGACTATGACGAGTTGCAGGGCAGTGCCGTGCGTGCCGCCTGTGGCTTGCCGGTGGAGCACCATCTGGCCTATCAGCTGGAGCGCTGGCGGCAGGCGCCGGTCCCTGCCGCGCAGGCCCCCGAGGCCGAACGGGAGGCATTGCAAACGACGCAGCAGCGGCATCTCGAGGTATTGCTGGGTTGGTTCGATTTCTGCGACACCGCCGAACAGCGCCTGGCCGTGGCCGAGGCGGTGCGCGCTGGCCTGGAGCAGGTGCAGGGGCTTACCGGCGATCAGGTCAGCCGCTTGCGTGCCCGCCTGGCCCATGCCCTGGGCGATACGGAGGAGCTGGCCAGGCAGTTGCAGGCCCTCGAAAGCGGCCAGACCCTGGTGCGGGTTTTGGGCGCCGCCTACTTGCTGGTCAGGCAAACCTTGACCCTGGGGCGCCATATGAAACGCCTGGGCCATGAACGGCCCCTGGCCGATATTCGCTCGCTGTTTCTGATGTACGCGCAGCGCTGCGGCGGCCAGGCCCTGAAGGCGGCGCTGGCGTTCCAGCGCCAGCAGCCCTCGGAGGCGCTCAAGGCGATCGACTGGGTGTTGGCCCATCGCAGTCACTGCGAAGCCAGCGACCTGCTGGTGCTGCTGCCGATCTGCCAGGCCTTGGGTCGCGATCAGCACGCCCGGCTGTTGCTCGCCCAGTTGCACCAGCAGCGCGAGGACCTGAACGAGCGGCAAGCGGCCCACGGCGCGCGCTGGAGCGCCGCCTTGGGCGAGTCCCTGGAGTTTTAGGCTGGGGGGCGGCGTGACTTAGTCCAGCAGCGACAGGGTCACCGGGGCCAGATGGTTGTCCTCGACCCGCACGTCCAGCAGGCCTTCGCTCAGGCGTGCCTGCAGGCGCTGGCCGGGGCGGGTCTGTTCGGCGCTGCGCACCGCCTGGCCACGTTCGTCCAGCAGGATGCTGTAGCCCCGGCCCAGGGTCGCCAGCGGACTGACCACCTGCAAGGTCTGCACCTGGCTCTGCAACTGCAGGCGGCGTTCCTTGAGAATCTCGCGCATGGCTCGCGGCAAGCGTTCGGCCAGGCTTTCCAGGCGCTGCCCGAGCAAGGCCAGGCTGCGCTGGGGATGTTGCCCGGCCAGGCGGGTCTGCAGGTGCCGCAGGCGTTCGTGGCGGCTGCCGAGCTGGCGCTCGAAGGCGCGGCGCAGGCGCATGTCCAGGTCGTCGACGCGCTGGGCCTGCTGGCGCAGGCGCTCGCCGGGATGGCGCAGGCGTCGGGTCAGGTTATCCAGGTGCTGGCGGTCATGGCGCAGGCGATCCTGCAGGCGCAGCACCAGTCGGCGGTGCAGGCTGGCCAGGCGCAGCTGCAGGTCGCCGACATCCGGCGCCAACAGCTCGGCCGCCGCGGACGGCGTGGGCGCGCGCACGTCGGCGGCGAAATCGCTGATCGAGACATCGGTCTCGTGCCCCACGGCGCTGACGATGGGCGTGACGCAGGCTGCCACCGCGCGCACCACGCTCTCCTCGTTGAAACTCCAGAGGTCTTCCAGCGAACCGCCGCCGCGGGCCAGGATCAGCGCGTCGAAGCCGCGGCGGTCGGCCAGCTGCAAGGCCCGAACGATCTGCGCGCTGGCCTCGCGGCCCTGCACCGCGGTGGGGATCAGGGTCAACTGCACCTGGGGCGCGCGCCGGCGGAACACGCTGATGATGTCGCGGATCACCGCGCCGGTGGGTGAGCTGATGATGCCGATGCGCTGGGGGTGGGCCGGCAGCGCTTGCTTGCGCTCGACGGCGAACAGGCCCTCGGCCGCGAGTTTTTCCTTCAAGGCCTCGAAAGCCAGGCGCAGCGCGCCGTCACCAGCCGGCTCGACGCTGTCGAGAATCAACTGGTAGTCGCCCCGGCCTTCGAACAAGGACACCTTGCCCCGCACCTTGACTGCCAGGCCATCGCGCAGCGCCTGGCGCACCCGCACGGCGTTCTGCCGGAACAGCGCGCAGCGCACCTGGGCCTGGCTGTCCTTGAGGGTGAAATAGACGTGGCCGGAGGCGGGTTTGGCCAGGTTGGAGATCTCCCCCTCGACCCAGATGCTGGCGAACACGTCCTCCAGCAGCACCCGCGCGCGGCCATTGAGCTGGCTGACGCTGAGCACTTCACGGTCGAGGTTCAGGCGTTGGAACGGGTCTTTGATCATGGCCGGCATCATAGAGGTTTTGCCAGGGCGATCCAAACCGGGGCACTGCGCCGCGCGGCGCGACTGGTAAACTGCGGCCCTCTTCCTTTGTCGCGCAGCCGCTTGACCATGCATCTTACTCAGCAATCGATCCTGGTTCCCCAATTGTCCAGCGTGCCGGCTCACGAGGCCCGGGCGCGGTTGATGCTGCGCTGGCTGGTGCAGCGCAATATCGTCGAGGCCCAGGCCAGCACCTGCGCCCATGGTGGCAGCCGCATGGGCTACGCCCCGGCCGCGGGGGCCCGGGTGATGGCCGGGGCGGTCGCCGACAGGCTGCCCTTTGGCCAGGCCTGCAACGGTCTGGAACTGGTGACCAAACGCTGCATCTTCACCCCGCAGCAGGGCTTTCTCGGCGAGGCCGGTTGCCCGCAGTGCCGGCGGGAAATCGGTGAGCCGCTGTTCGACAGCCTGGAAGAGTGGATGCCGGGCCTGACCGATACCTTCAGCTGTCCCGACTGCGGCCATGAGGACGACATCAACGGCTTCCTGTTTTTGCAGCCCTGTGGTTTTTCCAACCTGGGCTTTATCTTCAACAACTGGGACCCGGCCTGTTTCAGCCCGCTGTTCCTCGAGGAGTTCGCCGAGCGCCTGGGCCATCCGGTGACCCTGGTGCAGGTGCGCCTGTAGCGCAGGCGCCGGACGCGATAGCGCTCATTGATGGCAAATCGGCATTTATGCGGTTTACATTGAGCCAAGGGGGGCGCGTAGGTATAATGGCGCGCTTCCATTTTCCCGCCCGGGAGCCCCCGCCATGCTGCGTATCAGTCAAGAAGCTTTAACCTTTGACGATGTACTTCTAATACCTGGTTATTCCGATGTCCTGCCCAAGGACGTCAGCCTCAAGACCCGACTGACACGCGGCATCGAGCTGCATATTCCGCTGATCTCCGCGGCCATGGACACCGTGACCGAAGCCCGCCTGGCCATCGCCATGGCCCAGGAAGGCGGCATCGGCATCATCCACAAGAACATGACCATCGAGCAGCAGGCGGCCGAAGTGCGCAAGGTCAAGCGCTACGAGTCCGGCGTAGTCAAGGACCCGATCACCATCGAGGCCGACGCCACGGTGCGTGACCTGTTCGAGCTGACCCGGCAGAACAATATCTCCGGCGTGCCGGTGCTGTCCGATGGCGACTTGGTCGGTATCGTCACCTCCCGTGACGTGCGTTTTGAAACCCGCATGGATGCCAAGGTGCGCGAGGTGATGACGCCCAAGGAGCGCCTGGTCACCATCCGCGAGGGCGCCGACAAGCAGGAAGCCCGTGAGCTGCTGCACAAACACCGCATCGAGCGTGTGCTGATCGTCGACGGCGCCTTCAACCTCAAGGGCATGATGACGGTCAACGACATCGAAAAAGCCAAGGCCTACCCGCTGGCCAGCAAGGACGACCAGGGTCGCCTGCGCGTCGGTGCCGCGGTCGGTACCGGTCTCGACACCGGTGACCGGGTCGCCGCACTGGTCGCCGCCGGGGTCGACGTGGTGGTGGTCGACACTGCCCACGGCCACTCCAAAGGCGTGATCGACCGCGTGCGCTGGGTCAAGCAGAACTTCCCTGAGGTGCAGGTCATCGGCGGCAATATCGCCACCGGCGACGCCGCCCTGGCCTTGGTCGAAGCGGGCGCCGATGCGGTCAAGGTCGGTATCGGCCCTGGCTCGATCTGCACCACGCGCATCGTCGCCGGTGTCGGCGTGCCGCAGATCTCCGCCATCGCCAACGTCGCCGCCGCGCTGCAGGGGTCGGGCGTGCCGATGATCGCCGACGGCGGTATCCGCTTCTCCGGCGACCTGTCCAAGGCCATAGTCGCTGGCGCGTCGTGCGTGATGATGGGTTCGATGTTCGCCGGCACCGAAGAGGCGCCGGGCGAGGTCGAGCTGTTCCAGGGCCGCTCCTACAAGGCCTACCGTGGCATGGGCTCCCTGGGCGCTATGGCGCAGACCCAAGGCTCGTCCGACCGCTACTTCCAGGACTCCTCCGCCGGCGCGGAAAAACTGGTGCCCGAGGGCATCGAAGGCCGCGTGCCGTACAAGGGCCCGCTGACCGCGATCATCCACCAGCTGATGGGCGGCCTGCGCGCCTCCATGGGCTACACCGGCTGCGCGACTATCGACGATATGCGCAGCAAGCCGGAGTTCGTGCGCATCACCGGGGCCGGCATGGCCGAGTCCCATGTGCATGATGTGCAAATCACCAAAGAGGCCCCCAATTATCGGGTGGGCTAAAAAATGGATGTGCCGCTGCTGCGCTTGAGTTGGCGGCGTTGCAGGGCGACTCGAAATGCTCATTGGCTCCAGCCAACTGCGCTTTCTCATCGCCCTGCACCTTGCCACCTCGGCGCTCGCGACGTGGCAAATCCATTTTTGATTATTTAATTGGCGCGGGGCTGTTGATTCAGCCCCGTGTCATTTGTGAATTCCGCAACGAGAGACGGCCATGGCTCATCACGATATCCACGCCCACCGCATCCTGATCCTCGACTTCGGCTCCCAGTACACCCAGCTGATCGCCCGCCGCGTGCGCGAGATCGGCGTGTACTGCGAACTGCACCCCTTCGACATGGATGACGAGGCGATTCGCGCCTTCGCCCCGCGCGGCATCATCCTCGCCGGCGGACCCGAGTCGGTGCACGAAGCGGACAGCCCGCGGGCACCCAAGGCGGTGTTCGACCTGGGCGTGCCGGTCTTCGGCATTTGCTACGGCATGCAGACCATGGCCGAACAACTCGGCGGCAAGGTCGCCGGTTCCGATCTGCGCGAGTTCGGCTACGCCCGGGTCGACGTGGTCGGCAAGGCGCGCCTGCTCGACGGTATCGAGGACCATGTGGATATCGACGGCGTGCTGGGCCTGGACGTGTGGATGAGCCATGGCGACAAGGTCACCACCTTGCCCACGGGTTTCCATATCCTGGCCAGCACCCCGAACTGCCCGATCGCCGCCATGGCCGACGACAAGCGCGCCTACTACGGCGTGCAGTTCCACCCCGAGGTGACCCACACCACCCAGGGCGGGCGCATCCTCTCGCGTTTTATCCTGGATATCTGTGGCTGCCAGGCACTGTGGACCGCCTCCAATATCGTCGACGACGCCATCGCCACGGTGCGCGCCCAGGTTGGCAGCGCCAACGTGCTGCTGGGTCTGTCCGGCGGCGTCGACTCCTCGGTGGTCGCGGCGCTGCTGCACAAGGCCATCGGCCCGCAGCTGACCTGTGTGTTCGTCGACAACGGCCTGCTGCGCCTGCACGAAGGCGAACAGGTAATGGCCATGTTCGCCGAGAACATGGGCGTCAAGGTGATCCGTGCCAACGCCGAGGCGCAGTTCCTCGACAACCTGGCCGGCGAAGCCGACCCGGAGAAGAAGCGCAAGATCATCGGCCGCACCTTTATCGACGTGTTCGATGCCCAGGCCTCCAAGCTGGACAACATCAAGTTCCTCGCCCAGGGCACCATCTACCCGGACGTGATCGAGTCGGCCGGCGCCAAGAGCGGCAAGGCCCACGTGATCAAGTCGCACCACAACGTCGGCGGCCTGCCGGAAGAGATGAACCTCAAGCTGGTCGAGCCGCTGCGCGAGCTGTTCAAGGACGAGGTGCGCCGCCTCGGCCTGGAGCTGGGCCTGCCCTACGACATGGTCTACCGCCACCCCTTCCCGGGCCCGGGCCTGGGCGTGCGCATCCTCGGCGAGGTGAAGAAGGAATACGCCGACCTGCTGCGCCGCGCCGACCATATCTTTATCGAAGAGCTGCGCAAGGCCGACTGGTACCACAAGGTCAGCCAGGCCTTTGTGGTGTTCCAGCCGGTGAAATCGGTGGGGGTGGTCGGTGACGGCCGTCGCTACGCCTGGGTTGTGGCCCTGCGCGCGGTGGAAACCATCGACTTTATGACCGCCCGCTGGGCACACCTGCCCTACGAGCTGCTGGAGACCGTCAGCGGCCGCATCATCAACGAGATCGAGGGCATCTCCCGCGTCACCTACGACGTCTCGAGCAAGCCGCCAGCAACCATCGAGTGGGAATGATTTAGAAAGCTTCGGGCGCTATCCGTAGGATGGGTGGAGCACAGCGATACCCATGCGGATGCGTAGGATAGGTAGGGCACATCGATACCCATGCAGATGCGTAGGATAGGTTGAGCACAGCAATACCCATACAGATGCGTAGGATGGGTGGAGCGTAGCGATACCCATGCTGGGGTGCGGACGCTCTGGACAAAAAAAAGCCCGGCCTCCGCCGGGCTTTTTTATGCGCCTAGCGCATCATCTTGTCGTTGCCTGTCGTTTCGACCTTGGCGCGCTGAGCGGCACCCTACACAAGGCCGTTGTACCCTGACCTTAGCCCGCCGGGTGGGTGGGTCACGCAGAAGCCGGTCTGGAAAACCAAGGCTCACCCGCCGTACGGCGTTACTCCCGCGGACAGGCGCCTCGATGCAAAAGGGCTTTTGTAAAAATGCTCTCCGCGCAGTAGTGATGCGACGGCTGGTGACCTTCGCTTGGCTGGGGTCGCGTACTGGATTATGCTCGGCCAACGCAAGGGACTGTCAGCCAACCCCCCTCTGCGACAGGAAACGCCGCCATTACCCTGTCTATCAATATTGTTCAATCGTCAGACCCGTTGTAGACAAGCCGTAATAATACAACCGAATCACTGCGCGGAACAGTTCGCGCAGGCGAGGATTGGCGGCTGGGCTGTCCCTCGATCCCGTTCTCCAGTATTTTTGTACAGGGGAATTAGTGGTGTCGAGAATGGAAGTCAAGCGAGTACGGGTGTAAGCGATAGGTTGATTTCAAGTCGCTGACTTGTATGGTTTTTTATTAGTGTAGCGCCGTGCGGACGGATTTATCTAGAATCTACTGTTATGAAATACCACAGAGTTTCACCTAACCGCTTTTCGGCATCGCAGGCAGAGAATAATGGGTTTCGTAGCAGAGGCAATAGAAGAGCCAGTAACTCGCTTCCCGACCGAACATGAGTATGCAAGGCAAAGGGTTACGGATAGCTGTAAAAATATGAGATTCGTTAATGAGGTTAAAGGTGCAGTTGTTTATTTGATATCTATAAATTCTGTATTAAAGGGGTTGGATGAGGTTGAAGGGTTGTTGTTTTTCAACTCAAAGCCGGTAATTTTTTCAGGATCAAGGTATGGCGGTCACCTAGCTTGTGAAATTAAACTCGAGAAAATATCTATCCCTCAAGAATTAAATCAATATGATAAAGAGATTTTGGAAGTGTTAAAGGAAGGACTCAGATGCTGCGTTGAATGGTATAAAATAGCATTTTGGTCATAATGTCTGCCTGTGCTATTGTACGGTTCGAAATTAGCTATGCATTCAAGGCGCTAACTCCGTTCGCCCGTTCGCTTGTATCAGTCAAGCAGGTCCCTTGGTTTAGCCGAAATGTTAGCGGCTATATAATGTCCGGAAACAGGAGTGTCGATATGGGAAAGCTAGTTGCTCATCCATTGGTTGTCGTGCTGGGGGCACTGGTTTCCTCGGAGCTGCTGGCGGAAGAAAATAACATGCCCGTAAATCCCCCTGTTTATCATGCGCTAACGGAGTGCATTACTTCGAAATTTTATGATGGGGGTTATACTGTTGGTGACGAGGCCCGAGAGGCCCTGATGACGGAAGTGTCGGCCCTTAAGGGGCAGCCTCCCTATTCTGAAGCGTTGTATGAAAAAATACGGAATTCAGATATTTCGACAGCGGAGTTTATGCCTGTGTATTTAGAGTGTATAGGTGGAGACCTCTACGAAAAAGTTAATGCCCTTGCAGCAAAACACGGCGTGGAGTCAGAGGAATATTAACCTAGTGAAGCGTTCATCGTACTGATCGGGTCCGCGGGGTCGGCGTTACGCCGTTTCTTCGCTTGATCGTTGATCACGCTGAGCGTCAGTAGGAGGCTGCATGGTTGCCGTGAATTGGGTCGAATTTGAACGAGAGTGGATCGATGCGATCGCATTGGCCTGCTCAGAGATCCGAAACGAATCGCCCCAAGAGGAGCTGTACGCAGGGGCTTTCTGGCTTCTTTACGGTGACTACAAGTCGCTCCTCGTCCCGGCATTTGCCTTAAACTGTGAGGCCCATGCGACGCTCACCGAGGAAAGCGGCCAAGCGATTGATGTCCGTTGGGATCCGTCAGAGTGGAAATGGTCTAGTGTGGACCAAGCCGTTGAGTATATGCGTCCGCTCTACAAGCAGTTTATCGACCTCGACATTTCGGCGGAAGACTTTGAACAACTGTGGGAGTCGCATGCGGCCATGCTGGCAAAAGTGTGTCGGACGACGACGTCCTGTGCCCGTGCAAGGTCCGGAAAATTTTCCAACATAGAGCTCCCTTCAAAGTTCCTGGTGGGCATCATCGATTGGGCCCAGGGCGATGACCTGCCGAAATTATTGCGGCTTAGTCTGTCAGAAGAAGTGCTTGTCGAACATGACACGCTGCTGCTTGAAGCGCTGCGTACCTGATCCCCAACCCTTCAATCGAGAGACGCCGCCCGGCAAACGGTCATCGCCGCGCATGTCGAACGTGATATCAAACGGATGTAAAATGAATAGTGCCTCAGAACAGCTGCGCCGCGCCCAACCCTTGACCGCCAAGGCAGTGGGTTTTATTTTTGATCAGGGCGTTGCCGTCTGGGCAAACTGGGATCGGCTGATCGTTCGGACAGAACAAAATCAGGTCCTGCTGGATTACGAGATACACAGATATATGCTGCATTCCCGAATGGAGTTTGTCGATAATCGATATTTGGTGGTGCCGTTCGGCACCGATATCATGGTGGCCGGATTCAAGGTCTATGATTTCCAATTCGGCCAATGGACGCTTGATATCGAATTTGAAATTCACAATGAGAGCGGATTTTGTGGTGTACATCCGGCTGTCGCAGTTATTGCTGTCGAGCAGGACGAAAAACTGGAACTATGGGATCTGCTTACAGCACAACGTGTTTCCGTAATGGCCATCTCGGACTCAGCCAATGTCGCTGCATTAGGTGGCCCTGGGGATAAAATCGCAATCGGGGCTTGGGAAAATATCCTGATTATTGACCAGGGGCGAGAGGTCTTGTCTGCTCGGGTCTGTATGGGGGACGTAACGGCATTGGCGTGGAGTGTGTCGCAGACCTCGCTTCTGCTTGGCGATGCAGGTGGAAATTTTATGCAGATAGAAGCCGCCGCCTTACAAGTGACACACTCATTCGGTCGTGTCAGTGGGGGAATAGAAAAAATTCGAGTATCGCCCGATGGCAAAATAGCGATCGCCATAGGATATGATGGGCAGGCCCTTTTGGTGGCTTGTGCAGATGGTTGGATCGCTCAAATGGCGGATGTCTTCGATGCGGCTTTTTCGCCTGATGACGCTGATTTCTTACTTGTTGCTGGGTCGGTAGGGATGAGACGCCTTGCCATAAGTAGTTTAAGGGCTTGATTGCCTCACGGGAAAGAAAGCCCATCAAGCCGGGGGCACCTTTGTCCCTGTTCTGTCGTTGCACTTAGTAAAGGGTAAGGATCTGATCGTTGTAGATTGGCGTAGCCAGCAGATGCTTGTATCTATTATTGATGATGGTAAGACAGAAACATGGCTTCCTTGCTGGGTTCAATAGTTCATTAAATTTAGGCGCTAGAGTACTCTCATGCTTCATCACATCTCCCTTGGTGTCCGTAATTTAGCGTTGTCCGGTGCGTTCTACGATGCAGCACTCGGCGCACTTGGCTTTCGACGAGTGTTCGACGGCGACGAATCAATTGGCTATGGCTTGATTGATAATCAGGACGTGTTTCTGTTAAACCTTGAGGCGAATCCTGATCTTACCCAGCAATCGTGGACACAGGTTTAAGCACTCAACCGGGCCTCGTAGGCTTCCGGACTGATGTGCCCCAGCGTGCTATGACGCCGCTGACGGTTGTAGTCGGTTTCGATGTATTCAAATACGGTT
>NZ_JBEVDL010000099.1:0-93762 GCF_040514055.1 Pseudomonas sp. | reverse complement strand
GTCGGGGTTAACGGGGTTTGGGCCATGGTGGGGGGTTTTGGCCCCGAGACGCCATTCGGTGGTCCGGCCGCCGACCACTGTGTCTGCCAGGCCTGTTCCCCCCCTGAGCCGGGTGCCTGGTGGCAGCCGGCTTCTCGACCTGTCCCGCCCCCAGGTGATGGGGATCCTGAATGTCACGCCCGACTCCTTTTCCGATGGCGGCCGCTTCGCCGCCGTCGACCTGGCGCTGCGGCATGCCGAAGCCATGGTTGCGGCCGGCGCCAGCCTGATCGATGTCGGTGGTGAGTCGACCCGGCCGGGCGCGCCAGTGGTTTCGGCGGAGCAGGAGCTGGCGCGGGTGGCGCCGGTGGTGGAGGCGCTGGGTCGGGAGCTGGACGTGATCGTTTCGGTGGACACCTCCACGCCCGAGGTGATCCGTGAAAGCGCCCGCCTGGGCGCGGGCCTGATCAACGACGTGCGCGCCCTGCGCCGCGACGGTGCGTTGCAGGCCGCCGCGGACAGCGGTTTGCCGGTGTGCCTGATGCATATGCAGGGCGAGCCCGGGACCATGCAGCGCAATCCGCAGTACCAGGATCTGCTGGGCGAGGTGCAGGATTTCCTGCAGGCGCGCATGCAGGCCTGTATTGCGGCAGGCATAGCCGAGCAGCGAATCATTCTGGATCCGGGTTTTGGGTTCGCCAAAACCCTGGCGCATAACCTCAGTTTGTTCAAACACCTGGCGCGGCTGCATGCATTGGGTCGACCGCTGTTGGTCGGCGTCTCGCGCAAAAGCATGATTGGTCAGGCGCTGGGGCGCGAGGTCGACCAGCGGTTGGCTGGTGGGCTGGCCTTGGCCGCCTTGGCCGTGACCCAGGGCGCCGCTATTTTACGTGTGCACGATGTCGCGGAAACGGTCGACGTGCTGCGCATGATCGCGGCCGTTCAGGCCGCAGAATAAGGATCGCTATGAGCAGAAAATATTTTGGCACCGATGGCATTCGCGGTCGCGTCGGTCAGTACCCCATTACCCCCGACTTTATGCTCAAGCTGGGCTGGGCGGCGGGCATGGCCTTTCGCCGTCAGGGCGCCTGCCGGGTACTGATCGGCAAGGACACGCGCATTTCGGGCTATATGTTCGAATCCGCCCTGGAGGCCGGTTTGTCGGCGGCGGGCGCCGATGTGATGCTGTTGGGGCCTATGCCGACGCCGGCGATCGCCTACCTGACACGTACCTTTCATGCCGAGGCGGGTATCGTCATCAGTGCCTCGCACAACCCCCACGACGACAACGGCATCAAGTTCTTCTCTGGGCAGGGTACCAAGCTGCCGGATGATATCGAGTTGATGATCGAAGAGCTGCTCGACGCGCCCATGACCGTGGTCGAGTCCGCGCAGCTCGGCAAGGTGTCGCGAATCAACGATGCGGCCGGTCGCTATATCGAATTCTGCAAGAGCAGCGTCCCTACCAGCACCGATTTTGCCGGGTTGAAGCTGGTGATCGACTGTGCTCATGGAGCCGCCTATAAAGTCGCACCCAGCGTGTTTCGCGAGCTGGGGGCCGAGGTGGTGGTGCTGTCCGCGCAGCCCAACGGCCTGAATATCAACGACCAGTGCGGTTCGACCCACACCGAGGCGTTGCAGGCGGCGGTGCTGGCCCATCAGGCGGATTTTGGCATTGCCCTGGACGGCGATGCCGATCGGGTGTTGATGGTCGACCATACCGGTGTGCTGGTCGACGGCGACGAGCTGTTGTTTATCATTGCCCGCGATCTGCAGGAGCGCGGCAAGTTGCGCGGCGGCGTGGTTGGTACCCTGATGAGTAATCTGGGTCTGGAGCTGGCCCTGGCCGAGCTGCAGATACCCTTCGTTCGCGCCCAGGTGGGCGACCGTTATGTCATCGCCGAATTGCAGGAGCGCAACTGGCAGCTGGGTGGTGAAGGGTCGGGGCACCTGGTATGCCTGCAACACACCACCACCGGCGATGCGATCATCGCTGCCCTGCAGGTGATGATGGCGCTCAAGCGGCGGGAGCAGAGCCTGGCGGAGGCGAGGCAGGGGCTGCGCAAGTGCCCGCAAGTGCTGTTGAACGTGCGCTTCGCCGGTGGCGAGAATCCGGTCGAGCATCCGACGGTGCAGGCGGCCTGCGCACGCGTCACTGAGCGGATGGCGGGGCGCGGCCGGGTGTTGCTGCGCAAGTCCGGTACCGAGCCGCTGGTGCGCGTGATGGTCGAAGGCGAGGACGAAGTGTTGGTGCGGGGTTACGCCGAGGAGTTGGTGGGCGTGGTTAGCGAAATCTGTGCCTGAATCGGCTTGCCAGTGCGCGGGTGGTTGGGTAACATCTGCGCCCACTTTGATCGACGGGGTACGGCATGCGTCGTCCTTTGGTAGCTGGTAACTGGAAGATGCACGGTACCCGCGCCAGCGTCGCTGAGCTGATCGAAGGCCTTGGCCAACTGGCTCTGCCGGTGAGTGTCGACGTGGCGGTGTTCCCGTCCAGCCTGCATATCGCTCAAGTGATTGGCGCGTTTGAAGGGTCCGCTATCGTGGTGGGTGCGCAGGATTGTGCGCAGCAGCCACAGCAGGGGGCCTTGACCGGTGAGGTGGCGTCCAGCCAGTTGCTGGACATCGGTTGTAGTCTGGTACTGGTGGGGCACTCCGAGCGGCGTTTGTTGCTGGGTGAAGATGACGAAGTCGTCTGCCGCAAGTTTGCCGCGGCGCTGCACGAGGGTTTGACGCCGGTGCTCTGTGTCGGTGAGACCCAGCAGCAGCGCGAGGCCGGCAACACCCTTGAGGTGGTCGGGCGGCAGTTGAGTGCGGTTGTCGAGCAGTTGGGTGTGGCGGTGTTTGCTCGGGCGGTGGTGGCTTACGAGCCAGTCTGGGCAATTGGTACGGGCCTGACTGCTACGCCGCAGCAAGCGCAGGATGTGCACGCGGCGATACGCGCGCAACTGGCGGCTGAAGATGCCGAGGTGGCGCGGGGTGTACGGATTCTCTATGGCGGCAGTGTAAAGGCGGCCAGTGCGGTCGAACTATTCGGCATGCCGGATATCGATGGGGGGCTTGTTGGTGGAGCCTCTCTGAATGCGGATGAGTTCGGTGCGATCTGTCGCGCCGCAGGAAGCTGAAGACATGCTGGAAACAGTCGTAATAGTGATTCATTTGTTGGGTGCCCTGGGTGTCGTGGCGTTGGTATTGCTGCAGCAGGGTAAAGGTGCCGATGCAGGTGCTTCGTTTGGTTCGGGCGCGTCGGGTACCGTATTCGGTAGTCAAGGTTCCTCTACCTTTCTGAGTCGAGTTACTGCTATACTGGCCACCGCTTTTTTCATAACCAGCTTGGGTTTAGGTTACTTTGCTAAACAGAAGTCTGATCAGCTGACCCAGGTCGGCTTGCCAGATCCGGCGGTGATGGAAGTGCAGCAAAAACCGGTCGTCGAAGATGTACCGGTGCTCGAAGAACAAAAGCCGGCGACTAACGCGGCAGATGTACCTCAGGTTCCAGAGCAGAAGTAACACGCGTTTTGCCGAGGTGGTGGAATTGGTAGACACGCTACCTTGAGGTGGTAGTGGCCATAGGCTGTAGGGGTTCGAGTCCCCTCCTCGGTACCAATTGAAGCAAGAAGGCCCGCTGTATGCGGGCTTTCTTGTTCGCAGGAGTTCGGTTGACCCTTTGTTGGGTTCGGCCGTATACTTCGCCCCCCAGCTTTGGCGAGGGGCGAGGCAGTCTGGTAGCTCGTCGGGCCTAGTGCCCCAAGGTCGCTGGTTTATTCCAAGTCCTCGCAGCCAGTCCCAGCGAAGCCCCTTTTTAGGGGCTTTTTGTTAGCTGGAGACTTACAAGTCGCCTGTCCGGCGGCTTTCGGGATGGGCGTTTCGCCCATTTTTTATTTTTATTTTGCTTAGCGTGCACAGGGGGTTCAGGTGTCGAGCAAGCTAGAACAGTTGCAGGCCTTGCTGGCCCCGGTCATCGAGGCGCTTGGTTATCAATGCTGGGGTATTGAGTTCCTGTCCCAGGGCCGGCATTCGTTGCTGCGCATTTATATCGATCATGCCAACGGGGTATTGATCGAAGATTGTGAAACGGTCAGCCGACAGATCAGCGGTGTGCTGGATGTCGAGGACCCCATCAGTGCTGAGTACACCCTCGAGGTGTCCTCGCCGGGCATGGATCGGCCGTTGTTCACCATCGAGCAGTTCGCGCTGCACGCCGGTGATCAGGTGAAAATCAAGCTGCGCACGCCATTTGATGGGCGCCGCAATTTTCAAGGCCTTCTGCGTGGCGTGGAGGACCAGGATGTGGTGGTGCTGGTGGAAGACCACGAATACTTGTTGCCAATCGATTCGATCGATAAGGCCAACATCATTCCCAGTTTTGACTGAGACGCGGATCCCGCGGATCCAATGGATTGCGAAAGGCGAGGCGTACGATGAGCAAAGAAGTACTGCTGGTTGTTGAGTCGGTATCCAATGAAAAAGGCGTACCGGCCAGCGTGATTTTTGAAGCGTTGGAACTGGCGTTGGCCACTGCGACGAAAAAACGTTTCGACGTTGAAGTGGAACTGCGGGTGGAGATCAACCGCCAGACCGGTAATTATGAAACCTTCCGGTGCTGGACGGTGGTCGATGACCAGTCGCTCAACAACTTGGCCTCGGAGCTGACGCTCGACGAAGCGCGTGAGCAGAAGCCCGATGCCCAGCTCGGTGAGCTGATCGAAGAGAAGATCGAGTCCATCGAGTTTGGTCGTATCGCTGCCCAGACCGCCAAACAGGTGATAGTGCAGAAGGTCCGTGAAGCCGAGCGCGCTCAAGTGGTGGAAGCCTACCGCGAGCGCCTGGGCGAGATCATCGCCGGTACTGTTAAGAAGGTTACCCGCGACAATGTGATCGTCGACCTGGGTAACAACGCCGAGGCCTTGCTGGCGCGTGAAGACATCATTTCCCGTGAGACTTTCCGGGTGGGCGCGCGCTTGCGTGCGCTGCTCAAGGAAATTCGTACGGAAAACCGCGGGCCACAGCTGATTCTCTCGCGCACCGCGCCAGAAATGCTGATCGAGCTGTTCCGCATCGAAGTACCGGAAATCGCCGAAGAGCTCATCGAAGTGATGGGCGCTTCCCGGGATCCGGGTTCACGGGCCAAATTGGCCGTGCGTTCCAAGGACAAGCGCATCGATCCGCAAGGTGCCTGCATTGGCATGCGTGGTTCGCGTGTGCAGGCCGTGTCCGGCGAACTGGCCGGTGAGCGTGTCGACATCGTGCTGTGGGACGACAATCCCGCGCAGTTCGTGATCAACGCCATGTCGCCCGCTGAAGTCGCCGCCATCATCGTCGATGAGGATGCCCATGCCATGGACATCGCCGTCGCCGAAGATAACCTGGCGCAAGCCATTGGCCGCGGGGGTCAAAACGTCCGTCTGGCCAGCCAGTTGACCGGCTGGACCCTGAACGTGATGACCGAAGCGGACATTCAGGCCAAGCAACAAGCGGAAACAGGCGACATCCTGCAGAACTTCATCGACGAGCTGGAAGTCGACGAAGAGCTGGCCCAGGTACTGGTCGAAGAAGGCTTTACCAGCCTGGAAGAAATCGCCTACGTGCCGATGGAAGAAATGCTCAGCATCGATGGTTTCGACGAGGAGATCGTCACCGAGCTACGCGCTCGTGCCAAGGATCGCCTGTTGACCAAAGCCATCGCCAACGAGGAAAAGCTGGCAGATGTCCATCCGGCCGACGACCTGCTCTCGCTAGAGGGTATGGACAAGGCGCTTGCGCATGAACTGGCAGTGCGCGGCGTTATTAACCGCGAAGACCTGGCCGAGCAGTCGATAGATGACTTGCTCGACATCGACGGTATCGACGCTGAGCGTGCCGGCAAGTTGATCATGGCCGCCCGAGCCCATTGGTTCGAATAAGCAGTTGCGGCCTGAGGAGAGAAATGCATGACGCAAGTCACGGTTAAAGAACTGGCCCAAGTGGTCAATACGCCGGTTGAACGCCTGCTGCAGCAAATGCGTGAGGCGGGTCTCCCGCACAGCACTGCCGAGCAAGCGGTGACCGACGCTGAGAAACAGGCCCTGTTGGCCCATCTCAAAAGCAGTCACGGCGAAAAAGTGGAAGAGCCGCGCAAGATTACCTTGCAGCGCAAGACCACCAGCACCCTGCGGGTGGCCGGTAGCAAGACCATCAGCGTCGAAGTGCGCAAGAAGAAGACGTTCGTCAAGCGCAGCCCCGAAGAAATCGAGGCCGAGAAGAAGCGTGAGCTGGACGAACAACGTGCTCAGGAAGCAGCTGCTCGCCTGAAGGCTGAGGAAGAGGCCAAGCGCCGCGCCGAAGACAGCGCGCGCCAGCAGCCGTCTGCCGACGCCGTCGCCAGCCCGGCCAGCGCCGCGCCCGCCGCCGCGCCGGTCCCGACTTCCGCGCCGGTGCTCGACAGCGCCCCGGTGGCCGCGCCGGCCAATGCCGAGCGCAAGAAGGAAGAGCCGCGTCGTCCGGACAAACCACGCAACGACGACAGCGATCGCCGTGGCGACCGCAAGAACGTGCCGCACCGCGCCTCCGTCAAGGAGAAGGAAAAGGCTCCGGCACCCCGTGTCGCGCCGCGCACCACTGATGAAGAAAGCGACAGCCACCGTCGTGGCGGCCGTGGCAAGGCCAAGCTGAAGAAGCGTAACCAGCACGGCTTCCAGAGCCCGACCGGTCCGGTCGTGCGTGACGTCGCCATCGGCGAGACCATCACTGTGGGTGAGTTGTCCCAGCAGATGTCGGTCAAGGCCGCGGAAGTGATCAAGTTCATGTTCAAGATGGGCACCCCGGTGACCATCAACCAGGTTCTGGATCAGGAAACGGCCCAGTTGATCGCCGAGGAGCTGGGCCACAAGGTCAAGCTGGTCAGCGACAACGCTCTGGAAGACCAATTGGCCGAGTCGCTGAAGTTCGAAGGCGAAACCTTCGCCCGTGCGCCGGTGGTGACCGTCATGGGCCACGTCGACCACGGCAAGACGTCCTTGCTCGACTATATCCGTCGCGCCAAGGTGGCCGCCGGTGAGGCCGGTGGTATCACCCAGCACATTGGTGCTTACCACGTGGAAACCGACCGTGGCATGGTGACCTTCCTCGATACCCCGGGTCACGCGGCGTTCACCGCCATGCGTGCCCGTGGTGCCAAGGCCACCGACATCGTGATTCTGGTAGTGGCGGCGGACGACGGCGTGATGCCGCAGACCGTCGAAGCCGTTCAGCACGCCAAGGCGGCCGGTGTGCCGCTGGTGGTCGCGGTGAACAAGATCGACAAGCCGGGCGCCGACCTCGATCGCATTCGTAGCGAACTGTCGGTACACGGTGTGACCTCAGAAGAGTGGGGCGGTGACACCCCCTTTGTCTCGGTGTCGGCGAAAGTCGGTACCGGTGTCGACGACCTGCTGGAAGCCGTGCTGCTGCAGGCCGAGATCCTCGAGCTGAAGGCCACGCCTTCCGCGCCGGGTCGCGGTGTGGTGGTCGAGTCGCGGTTGGACAAGGGTCGTGGCCCGGTGGCCACCGTGCTGGTCCAGGACGGTACCCTGCGTCAAGGCGACATGGTACTGGTCGGTTCCAACTTCGGCCGTATCCGCGCCATGCTCGACGAAAACGGCAAGCCGGTTAAAGAAGCCGGCCCGTCGATCCCGGTCGAGATCCTCGGCCTGGACGGCACCCCGGATGCGGGTGACGAATTGAGCGTGCTGACCGACGAGAAGAAGGCCCGTGAAGTGGCCCTGTTCCGTCAAGGCAAGTTCCGCGAGGTCAAGCTGGCCCGTGCTCACGCCGGCAAGCTGGAAAATATCTTCGAGAACATGGGCCAGGAAGAGAAGAAGACGCTCAACATCGTCCTCAAATCCGACGTCCGTGGTTCGCTGGAAGCCTTGCAGGGCGCCTTGGGCGGCCTGGGCAACGACGAAGTGCAGGTGCGTGTGGTCGGTGGTGGCGTCGGTGGTATCACCGAGAGCGACGCCAACCTGGCCCTGGCGTCCAGCGCGGTGCTGTTCGGCTTCAACGTGCGTGCCGATGCCGGCGCGCGCAAGATCGTCGAGCAGGAAGGTCTGGATATGCGTTACTACAACGTGATCTACGACATCATCGAAGACGTGAAAAAAGCCCTGACCGGCATGCTCGGCAGCGATGTTCGCGAGAATATCCTGGGTATCGCCGAAGTGCGCGATGTGTTCCGTTCGCCGAAGTTCGGCGCCATCGCTGGCTGCATGGTCATCGAAGGTGTCGTTCACCGTAACCGTCCGATCCGCGTACTGCGCGAGGAGGTGGTGATGTTCGAGGGTGAAGTCGAGTCGCTGCGCCGCTTCAAGGACGACATGTCTGAAGTGCGCGCCGGCATGGAATGCGGCATCGGCGTCAAGAGCTACAACGACGTCAAGGTCGGCGACAAGATCGAGGTGTTCGAGAAGGTCCAGGTGGCGCGCAGCCTTTAAGCCGCGTGCCATGGCAAGCGCCCCCAGCGGGGCGCCTGTACAACGCAACGCCCGGCCCGACTTTGTCAGGCCGGGCGATTGCCGCTTTCAGACCGCCGGGTTTGCCCCGGCGGGCAGTGACAGGTAGCAGTGATAATGGCAAAAGAATATAGCCGTACCCAGCGCATTGGCGATCAGATGCAGCGCGAACTGGCGCAGTTGATCCGCCGCGAAATCAAGGACCCGCGTGTCGGTCTGGTGACCATCACCGCCGTGGAAGTCAGCCGCGACGTCGGTCACGCGAAGATCTTCATCACCGTGATGGGACAGGACAGCGCCGAGGACATCAAGCAGAACATCAAGGTGCTCAACGACGCCGCCGGTTTCCTGCGTATGCAGTTGGCCCGGGCGATGAAGCTGCGCAGCGTGCCGCAGTTGCATTTCCACTACGACGAAAGCGTGATGCGTGGTGCGCACCTGTCGGCGCTGATCGAGCGCGCGGTGGCGGAGGACGGTCAACACCCCGGTGCGGTTGCGGACGAAAGCGATCCCCAGGTCGAAGGCAAGGAGTAAGCCGGTGGCCCAGGTAAAGCGTATTCGTCGTAACGTCAGTGGCATTATCCTGCTCGACAAGCCCAAGGGCTTTACGTCCAACGGGGCCTTGCAGAAGGTGCGCTGGCTGCTCAATGCGGAGAAGGCCGGTCACACCGGCAGCCTCGATCCCCTGGCCACCGGCGTGTTGCCCCTGTGTTTCGGTGAGGCGACCAAGTTTTCCCAATACCTGCTGGATGCCGACAAGGGCTACGAGACGGTGATGCAGCTGGGCGTTACCACGACCACGGCGGATGCCGAGGGCGAGGTGCTTGAGCGTCGCGAAGTGACCGTTGGTCGTGCCGATCTGGAACCCTTGCTGGACAGATTTCGTGGAGATATCAGTCAGATACCGCCCATGTATTCGGCCCTCAAACGCGATGGACAGCCGCTTTACAAGCTGGCGCGGGCCGGACAGGTAGTGGAGCGCGAGGCGCGTTCTGTTACTATCACGCGCCTGGAATTGCTGAGCTTCGAGGGTGACCGGGTGCGCCTGGCCGTCGATTGCACCAAAGGCACCTATATCCGCACGCTGGTCGAGGACATCGGTCAGTTGCTGGGCTGCGGTGCCCATGTGGCCGAGTTGCGCCGTACCCAGGCCGGGCCGTTCGCCTTGGCCCAGACCGTCACGCTGGAGGCGCTCGAACAGGCCCACGCGGACGGCGGCCATGAGGCGGTCGACCAGTTCCTGCAGCCGTCGGACAGTGGCTTGTTGCACTGGCCATTGCTGCAGTTTTCGGAACACAGTTCGTTTTACTGGCTGCAGGGGCAGCCGGTGCGTGCCGCGGACGGGCCGAAATTCGGTATGGTCCGGGTGCAGGATCACAACGGTCGCTTTATCGGTATCGGTGAAGTGAGCGAAGACGGGCGCATTGCGCCGCGTCGACTGATTCGGTCGGAATGATCGATGTGAGGATGGCTGTTAATAGGCACGGTCAGCCCTCTTTTAAAAACACGGGAAGTGATTCCCGGCCTGTTACCTCAGAGGAATAGCCACCATGGCACTGAGCGTTGAAGAAAAAGCCCAAATCGTAACTGACTACCAGCAAGCTGTAGGCGACACCGGTTCGCCGGAAGTGCAAGTTGCACTGCTGACCGCCAACATCAACAAGCTGCAAGGTCACTTCAAGGCCAACGGCAAAGACCACCACTCCCGTCGTGGTCTGATCCGTATGGTAAACCAGCGTCGCAAGCTGCTGGATTACCTGAAGGGTAAGGACACCACACGTTACAGCACCCTGATCGGGCGCCTGGGTCTGCGTCGCTAACACCGACGTTGCTAGAGGTTGGCTGTCTGTCGTCCGGTGCCGGTTTGCGGTGCTTGGCGGCAGGCTCCCAGCCTCAAGTTTTATCTGGACAGCCCTCGGGTCCGAATCCCGCCGTTGCCCCCAAATTCGCATCACCTGCTCTTCCCCAGATTCCCCAAGGCAAAAAAGAAGGTAACGACACCGTGAACCCGGTTATCAAGAAATTCCAGTTCGGTCAGTCGACCGTCACCCTCGAGACAGGCCGTATTGCCCGTCAAGCCTCCGGCGCCGTGCTGGTTACCGTCGATGACGACGTCACCGTACTGGTGACCGTGGTTGGCGCCAAGACCGCCGACCCAAGCAAGGGCTTCTTCCCGCTCTCCGTGCACTACCAGGAAAAAACCTACGCCGCCGGCAAGATCCCTGGCGGTTTCTTCAAGCGCGAAGCCCGTCCTTCGGAAAAAGAAACCCTGACCTCGCGCCTGATCGACCGGCCGATCCGTCCGCTGTTTCCAGAAGGCTTCATGAATGAAGTGCAGGTCATCTGCACCGTGGTTTCCACCAGCAAGAAGACCGATCCCGACGTTGCCGCCATGATCGGCACCTCGGCCGCCCTGGCTATCTCCGGTATCCCCTTCAGCGGCCCGATCGGCGCTGCCCGCGTGGCCTTCCACGAAAGCACCGGTTACCTGCTGAACCCGACCTATGAGCAGCTCAAGGCCTCGAGCCTGGACATGGTCGTGGCCGGTACCTCGGACGCGGTGCTGATGGTGGAGTCCGAAGCCAAGGAACTGACCGAAGACCAAATGCTGGGCGCCGTGCTGTTCGCCCACGACGAATTCCAGGCGGTGATCAAGGCCGTGGCCGAGTTGGCCGCCGAAGTGGGCAAGCCAACCTGGGACTGGAAAGCCAAGCCGGAAAATACCGCGCTGCTGGGCGCCATTCGCAGCGAGTTCGGCGAAGCGATTTCCCAGGCTTACACCCTCACGGTCAAGCACGAGCGTTATGCCCGTCTGGGCGAGCTGAAGGAGCAGGTCGTCGCCAAGCTGTCTGGAGCCGAAGGGCAACCGAGCGCTGGCGAAGTGAAGGAGGCCTTCGGCGAAATCGAATACCGCACCGTGCGCGAGAACATCGTCAACGGCAAACCGCGGATCGACGGCCGTGACACCCGTACCGTGCGCCCGCTGGCTATTGAAGTCGGCGTGCTGAGCAAGACCCACGGCTCGGCGTTGTTCACCCGTGGCGAGACACAGGCCCTGGTCGTCGCGACCCTGGGCACCGCCCGTGACGCGCAGTTGCTGGACACCTTGGAAGGCGAGCGCAAAGACCCCTTTATGCTGCACTACAACTTCCCGCCCTACTCGGTGGGCGAGTGCGGTCGCATGGGGGGCGCTGGTCGCCGCGAAATCGGCCACGGCCGCCTGGCGCGCCGCAGCATCGCCGCCATGTTGCCAGCGGCAGACGTCTTCCCCTACACCATCCGCGTGGTGTCGGAAATCACCGAATCCAACGGCTCCAGTTCCATGGCGTCGGTTTGCGGTGCCTCCCTGGCGCTGATGGACGCTGGTGTGCCGATGAAGGCTCCGGTGGCCGGTATCGCCATGGGCTTGGTCAAGGAAGGCGAGAAGTTCGCCATCCTGACCGACATCCTGGGTGACGAAGATCACCTGGGCGACATGGACTTCAAGGTGGCCGGTACTGCCAAGGGCGTGACCGCCCTGCAGATGGACATCAAGATCCAGGGCATCACCGAAGAGATCATGGAGATCGCCCTGGGCCAAGCCCTGGAAGCGCGTCTGAACATCCTTGGTCAGATGAACCAGGTGATCGCCACCTCGCGTACCGAGCTGTCGGCCAATGCACCGACCATGATCGCGATGAAGATCGACACCGACAAGATCCGTGACGTGATCGGCAAGGGCGGCGCCACCATTCGCAGCATCTGCGAAGAGACCAAGGCCTCGATCGATATCGAGGACGACGGCAGCATCAAAATCTTTGGCGAAACCAAGGAAGCCGCCGAAGCCGCGCGTCAGCGCGTCCTGGGGATCACTGCTGAAGCCGAGATCGGCAAGATCTATATCGGCAAGGTGGAGCGGATCGTCGATTTCGGCGCTTTCGTGAACATCCTGCCCGGCAAGGACGGTTTGGTGCATATCTCCATGCTCAGCGACGAGCGTGTGGAAAAAGTCACCGACGTGCTCAAGGAAGGTCAGGAGGTCAAGGTGCTGGTACTGGACGTGGACAACCGCGGCCGGATCAAACTGTCGATCAAGGATGTGGCGGCAGCCGAAGCTTCGGGCGTTTAATTCCGAACGCGGTTAACGCTTAACGAGAGGGCCCCTTGCGGGCCCTCTTTTTTTGCCCGGACAATAGGCACCACTCGCCGCGCTCGATAAGGACCGCACGTTCATGGAAATAACCCACTGCCACTATCATCCGGCGCAGCCGGCGACTTGGCATTGCTCGACTTGTCCGCGTTCCTACGGTGACTGCTGCATCCCGTTGAACGCCGACGCGCCTGAAGAACATCCAGCATGCCCTTTATGCCGCAGCCAGTTGGCGTTTTTAGGGGCATCCAACAGTGCCCAGCCGTTCTGGGAGCGGATTCCCAGTTTTTTCCTGTACGGCTTTCAGACAGGACCCTTGTCGGTCTGCGCCGTGTTGGCCCTGGCCAGTCTGTTTATGCCCAGTTGGCTGGTACTGTGGCTGGCCCTGTTCAGCGTGGCGACCAAGTATTTTTACAGCGTGATCGAGGCCAGCAGCCAGGCCTTGCGTGAGGCGCCGAGCCTGGCCAGTGCTTTCAGTGGCGAGGGGTTTGGCCTGTTCTTTCAGCAATTGGCGGTGTTATTCCTGGCGTTCGGCGTGCTCTGGCTGGCCGCGAGCTTTGACAGCGAGGCCTTGTACTGGGGCGTCAGTATTGCCCTGCTCCTGGCGATGCCCGCCAGCATCATCCGTCTGGCGTTGGACAAGACCCTGAGCGCGGCGTTGAGCCCTGAAGACGTCGGCCAGGTGATCAAGGCCATGGGCTGGCGTTACCTGATCCTGTGTGTGTTTCTCTTTATTCTCTGGCAGTCGCCGCAGGTCATTACCTATATGTTGGCCAACGGTTTGCCGCGGGTAGTGCTGATGCCGATTGGGGTATTTCTCTTCGGCTACTTTGGCGTGGTGATGTGCGCCATGATGGGCTATGCGGTCTATCAGTATCAGGGGCCACTGGGTTACGTGATCGCTGACGATGATGGGCAGGCCGCCTTTCCGGCGGCGGAGTACTTGCGTCGACGTGCCCTCGCTGAAGCCCAGGTGCGGGTCAAGGAAGGGCAGAGCGGTTCAGCGCTGGAAGTTCTGGCGACCGCCTTGGAGCGTGACCCGGACGATCTCAAGCTGAATGAGCGTTTTCATCAGCTGTTGTTTGGCCTGAAGGCGTCGGAACGCTGCCTGCGCCATCTAGCGCATTACCTGCCGCTGGCGATGCGCCTCAACCCCGCTCAGGCGGCCAGCGCGCTGCTCAATGCCCGTCAACTCAAAGCGGACTACCTGCCGGAGGACGCACTGGTCTGCGAGCGCCTCGCCGAGGTGTTGTTGGCGCGGCACAAAACTCGCGAAGCCTTGAGCTTGCTGCGTAATCTGCACCAGCGCTTTCCCACTTACCCGCACATTGCCCGGGCCTATATTCTCGCCGCACAAGGCTATGCCGAAGGGCTGGGGCAACTGGAGCCGGCACAAAAGTTGTTGGCTTATGTGCGGGCCAAATACCCCCAGTCTCCCCTGTTGGCGGAAGTGACGGTGCTGGAGAACACCCTGGCGCGCCTGGCCGCCCAGGCTTGAGTGTTGGTTGGTTCAGGTCATGCAGCTTGCATCTGCGATTGGCTCTGATCATGCAAACTGCACGATCCCGGGGCTGAAGGAGTTTTTTAACCTGTTGATAAATAAGGTTAATTCACTCAGATGTGAATTGGCATGGCCGCTGCAATATCACTCTGGAAATCGTGGCTCGGCCTGGCCCGGCCGTAGCATCCCATAGAGCAGCAGGAGTGAGACCTATGAACATGCCTTTTAATAAACTGATCATCGCCGCCACGGCTGCCAGTGCCTTGAGCTTGGGTGTTGCCCCGGTGGTGTTTGCCGCCTCCAATGGCCAGGCGCCGCTGATGGTCGCGGCCAACGCCGTGGAGAATACTGAAGAGGTTGTTACTGACACCTGGATTACCAGCAAGGTCAAGTCCAGCTTTGTGGCGGACGATAGCCTGAGTGCACTGGACATCAAGGTGGAGACCAATAAGGGCGTCGTCTCGCTGTCAGGCGTGGTGGCCAGCGATGCCGAGCGTGATCTGGCGGTCAGCACCGCCAAGGCCATCAAGGGTGTACAAGCCGTTTCTGCCGATGGCTTGAAATCCGCTGACTAAGTCCAAATACAAGCGCGGCATCGGCCTGTAGCGATGCCGTGTCAGTCTTTGGCGGTACCGATAAACCCCGGTGGCGAAAGCCCCGGGTTTTTTTTTGCCGGGATCCGCGCTCAGTGGCGGCCCAAATGCTGTTGATAGAGGCCCAGTTGCGCGGTCTGTTCGGCCTCCGGATAATTCCCGCGCAGGAACTGGTGCAGTTCGGCGACGCCGCGCAAGTCGCGCAGTGGGCCCAATTGTTTGGCCAATTGCAGCGTCAGTGCCGGCAACTGGGAGGGCTGTTGACTCGCCTTGATCAGCCGTCGCCAGCAGGCGAGTGCGCGCACGCCATCGTTATCGCGCAATAGCCGTTGCAGCAGGTGCAGCTGCACGGCGGGGTGATGAAGCAGTGATTGCTCGGCACTGTCATCGGCCAGGCGTCGCACCAGCCCCATGGCCTCGGCATGCATGGGCAGGCTGAACAGTTGTTTCAGCAGTGCCCCCAGCAGCGCCTTGTCCTGACGGCTTTTAGCCACCGGATACAGGCGTTCGAGCAGCACTAGTCGCCCCGGGTAGCGGGTCAACAGGTCGAGACCGCGGGGGGCGGCCTGCTCGAGGGCGAAGTCGCCGATCAGTTTGTCGAGCGCCGCGCATTCGCGCTTGAACGGCGCGTCGGGGTCTTCCTTGTTCAGATAGGCTTCGTCCACTTTCAGGCCGCCGCCGAGACGTGGCAGCCAGACCAGCAGGAACCCTGCGCCCAGGCCACCGAGGTGTGCGTAATAGTTGGTGTTGTCATTGGCGAGTAACAGGCCATAGAGTTCCTTGCCCATCCAAACGGGCAGGATCCATAAGGCTGGCGCGCGGAAATAGCCAAAAAACGGACCTACCCAATAGAAGAAATTGATGCGCCTGAGCCCGTAAACGCCCAGGTACATACCCATCAAGCCGGCGATGGCGCCCGAGGCGCCGATGCCGCTGACCCATACCGGATCCATCACCCACCAGAGCAGGTGCGAGGCCAAACCGCTGGTCAGGTACAGGCTCAAATAAACCCAACGGCCAAGGGCGATTTCCAACGCAAAGCCGAAGATAAACAGAAACACCATATTGCCCAACAAATGACTGAAACTGCCATGCAGGAACATGGCGCCAAATAGCCCCTGTACGGTGAATTTGGCCGGGATAAAACCGAATCGATAACTGCTGATCAGATCTCGCGCCGCCTCGGCTTTCTGGCGCGTCGCTTGCCAGCTAGGGTCGGCTTTGTAGGCGGGTAGTTGATGCAGGGTTTGCTCGAACGCCAGGTCACTGAGTAGCATACCGGCCAAATCGTTGCGTTTCAGGGCGGCGACCTGTTTGCCCTCCTCAACGTCGAGTTTGTGTCTGACAACCAATGCCTCGACGAACAGCTGCCGCTCGCGGCTGAGCAAGCCTGCATCCAGATAGAGTTTGACTGCTTCTTGCTGGCGCGCCGCATCGCCGCCCTGGTAAGCGAAATAGACCAGAGTATTGAGCAGAATCAGCAGCAGGGTCAGGACCGGTGGTTTTTTCCAGTCCAGCGGGTGTTCGGCGGGTACGATCAGCATGGCAGCGGTTCATGACGACAGGGAGGCGGCAAGCCTAGGGGGTAGCCGGACGCCTGTCCATGGGGTGCATGAGCGCTGGCCTGAACGCCAGGCCGGGCATGTGGCAATGGCGTTGGCGGGGATACCTGGCCAGTTAGCCGCGCTTGCTGTCGACTTTTTTCAGCAGGCCACCTTCGAACTTGAGGAAATACATCATCCCGCCCTCGCGTGGTCCATAGACCCACTCCTCCATCTGGACTTCAGTGCGCAGGCTGGCGTCTTTGGTGTAGCCGACAACGGAGCGGCTGGCGGGTTCGCCGCACTTGATCAGTACTTCGGAACTTCTCTGTCCTTCACTGACGATGCCTTTTTCGCAGCGCAGTCCAGCCTGCGCACTGCCAGCGAAGCAGAGGCTGGCAGCGATGAGCAGGTGTTTCATGGTGTCCATGGTGGTCCTTGATCTGGGAGATGATTCAGGGTTTGCGTTTGCTTTCAATTTTCGTCAGATATCCCCCGACGAATTGCAAATAGTAGTACATACCACTGCGTGGGCCATAGACCCATTCTTCGGCCGGCTGTTCGCTTCGATAGCCATAAGCATCGACCACTTCTCGATAACCCAGCTCGGTCTGGCTTTGCGGCGCTCCGCACTTGTCCAGCACCTCACCGGCGTAATCGTTCAGGCTGATGATCGCACTGCTACAACGCAGGGTGGAGGTGGCTTGAGCCCCACAACTGGCCAATAGAAGGCAGGCGGCGAACAGGGTTGTTTTCATGGAGACTCCAATACGTACGAGATGCCAATCAAACCTCGGTAGGACAGGCCCGGTCTGATGGTCGCCCTTGGCCGGAAACAGGCTCAACGCTTGCGTCGGCTTTCGATCCGGGTCAGGCGGTTGCCTTCGAATGTCAGGATTCGCAGCATGCCATTGGTGGGGCCGTACACCCACTCCTCGACCTTGAGCTCGCGCTGTTCGTTGCCGGCCAAACTGTAACCGATCAGGTCGCGGTAGGTGGGTTCGCCGCAACGTTCCAGCACCTCAAAGGCGCGCTCACCCACGCTGATCAGCTGGCTGCCACAGCGCATGGTGTCGGCGCAGGCCGAGGGGGCGAAGCCGATAGCCAGCGCCAGGAGTGCGAGCTGTCCCTTCAACCTCACTCGCTCCCCAGATGCAGCTGGGTGGCGACCCGACCGTCGGCCTGGGCTTGTCCGACCGAGGTGTCCAGCAAATACACCCGCTGATCCTGCAAGCCGCCGCGCTCGACCAGATACGCCTTGATGCTGGAGGCCCGGGCTTGGCCGAGTTTTCGCAGCAACAAGGTGCTTTGCCCCCATGAGTCGATCACCGTCTGGCGCTGTCGGGCATAACGTTCCTCATCAGGCAACTGCGCCCACTCGGCAGGCGGTTGCTGTTTCAGCCGAGCTCGGTAGATGGCTTCCAGCAGGCTGGCTTTTTCGTCTTCGGGTACCTCGAGCAAGCTGGCTTCGGCCGGCACCGTGTCACCGCGGCGCTGCAGGATCTTGTACAGGTTGTTCTGGTACTCGCGCTGCAGGCGTTGCTCCGCCAGCAGTGGGCCGTCACTGCTCTGGGCACTGATGCCTTCGACCTCCAAGCGCAGTGCCGGGCGCTCCTGCAGGGCCTTGGCCAACAGGTCCAGCGCGGCTTGCGCGGGGCCGTCCAGTACGTCGCTGCCCGGGGCGAATTGCACCGTGCTCAAATCCACTTCGCCGGCACCGCTGACCAGGCCGCCAATAAATTTGAACGGGGCCTGGGCGGCGCGCAGCACCAGGTTGCGCAGGGTCTGCCAGACGATCGGCATAACGCTGAACTGCGGGTTGTTGAGGTCGCCGGAGACGGGCAGTTCGATGGAAATCCGTCCTTCGGTGTCCTTGAGCAGGGCCACCGCCAGGCGAATCGGCAGGTCCACCGCACTGGGGCTGTCGACCCGCTCACCCAGTTCCAGGTTTTCCAGGACCACCTTGTTTTCGGCGCTCAGCTGGCCTTTTTCGATGCGGTAGACCAGGTCGAGGTTGAGACGGCCCTTGCGAATGCGGAAGCCGGCGAACTTGCCGGAGTAGGGCGTCAGGGTGGTCAGTTCGACGTTCTTGAAACGGGTGGCAATATCCAGGCTGTCCAGCGGGTCGAAGGGGTTGACCTTGCCCTGGATACTCACCGGTGCATAACGGTCGACCTTGCCCTGGATCTCGACACTGGCAGCGCCCGTCTTGCGGCTGTCGAGAGTGCCAATCCGACCGTTGAGTTGCTGAATGGCGGTGGCGAAATCCGGCGTCAGGCTGAAATCGGCAAAATTGGCCGAGCCGTCCGCAATTTTAATTTCGCCGATACGGATACCCAAGGGGCGGCCCTCGGGCGTGGGCTCGGTCGCCGCCGCAGGGGGCTGGGGAACCAGCAAATCACTGAGGTTGGTGGTCAGGTCCTCATTGATGATAAAACGCGCATAGGGTTGCGCCAGTGCCAGGCTGTTGATGCTCAGGCTGTCGCCGTGACGGTAGTCCAGCCCCTCGAGGGTCAGTTTCTGCCACTTGAGCAAGTCGCGTTCCTTGAGGGTATCGAGCAGGTGCAACTGATCCAGCTCGGCGCGTCCGCTCAGGCTCAGGGCCGGCGGAGTGTCGCCTTTCAGCGCGACGGCCAGGTCGGCCCCGAGCAGGCCACTGCGCAGTTCCAGCCGGACAAAGGGGCTGAGATAGGCTTGCGCCAGGCGCAGGTCGAGGGCCTGGGTGGCGACCTGCAGGGTTGTACTGAGCGGCGTCAGTTGAACCTCGCCGCTGACCTTGAGTCGGCCCTGCTTGCCCACGCCGCTGTCCAGGGTCAGGTGAAAGGGGCTCTGGCCCAGGCTGTCGAAGTCTTTCAAGTCCAGGTTCAGCGGGCCCAACTCGAGGGCGACTTCGGGCGTGGGCAGCCGATCGGCCAGGTGGACGCGGTAGTCGCGCAGTTGAGTGTCCGTGAGCAACACTTGCCAGGGCCGGGGAGCGCCCTTGGCGGCACTGGCCGTTGGCGCTTTGTCCGGTGCCGCGGCCGGCGTTGCCGGGGGTGGAGTGGCAGGCGCAGTGGCCGGGTCGCCAGCGAACAGCTTTTGCCAATCCAGTTGGCCATCGGCTTCGCGAGCGGCCCAGGTTTCCAGGCCCTGGCTGCGAATCTTGCCCAGCACCACCTGTTGTTTGACCAGGTCCAGGGAGATGTCGCTGATCTCCAGCTGGGCCAGGCGCACCAAGGGTCGATTGTCCGGCGCCTTGATGGCGAAGGTGGACAGCTCCAACGTGCCGTTGAGCAGCTTAAGCTCGGTGCCCTTGGACAGGTCGAGGCGGTAGTCGGTGGCCAGATTCACCACGCCGTTTTCCAAGACCAAGGGCACGGCATCGCGGACATAAGGCCAGAACAGCTTCATGCGGCTGTCGCTGATCTTGAGCCGGCCCTCGGAGCGGATCGGCACCAAGCCCAGGCTGCCGCTCCAGTCGAGCCGGCTGCCGGCGGGCCCCGAGGCGACCAGGGTCATTTCCGCGTTGTCCTCCGGCAGGGTGCTCAGGCGCTTGAGTTCGAAGTCCAGGGTGTCGTAGCTGAATTCGATCGGCTCGCTGGGACGCAGGTCGCGAAAATGCAGGCTGCCGCCGCTCAACTGGATACGGTCGATTCGCAGTGCCAGCGGCTCGCTGGGAGGGGGGCTGGGCTCGCTGGGCGGCACCTTGAACAGCTGGGTCAGGTTCAGCTGACCGTCCTTGGCGAACAGCAGCTCGGCATGGGGTTTGGCCAGTTCGACGGCCTCCAGGTGCACGGCGCCGCTCCACAGGCTGTCCGCCTGCAGGTTGGCGTACAGGCGCTCGAAGGCTACTTGCTCCTGGTCCGCGGCACCCAGGTGCAGGCCCCACAGGCTCAGCTCGAGGCTGAAGGGGTTGAGCTCCATGCGTTCCAGGCGTGCCGGCACCTGGCTGAGCTGGCTCAGCTGCTGGTTGGCAATGCGCAAGGCGATGCCCGGCAGCACAAGAAAACCGAGCAGGCTATAAAGCCCCAGGGCGAACAGCAAGGCGCCACAGGCGCGTTTCAATCCCTTTGACATGATCTGGCGTCATCTTTCCCGAGCGAAGGTGCCTTGGAGTATGGCACGACACCAGGGTTCCTCGCGCCACAGCGCTGCCAGTGGAAACCCGCCCGCCGTCACAGTTGCAGGATCAGTGTCTTCAGCGGGGGTTGGCCGTCCTGTGAGGGGAAGTCAGCCGCCGGTGGCAGCACCTGGCAATTGCGGACCGGTCGGCCCAGTTTGCTGGCGCAGCGCAGCACCTGTTCGCGCCAGTCGTCTAGGGCGACTTTCGCCAGGTTGTTGCAGCACACCAGCACCCCGTCCTCGGCGGTCGTCAGCAGGGCCGGTTTAAGCAGGCTCTGGTAGTCTCGCAGCAGGTCGACGGTGCCAAAGGCGCTCTTGGCCCAGGCCGGTGGGTCAAGAAACACCAGGTCGAATTGCTGCGGTTCGAGCCGGGTGTAGGCGGGCAGGGCCTTGCCGCGCCGGGCGGCGATCGGCAGGCCGGCCCACTGGCGAATGGCCGGGAAATAATCGGACTGGATAAACGCCATGGTCCCTAAGTCCGGGTTGAGCGCAGCATTTTCACGGCCTACCGCCAGGTTGGTTTCGGCGAAATCGAGGTTGCACACCGAGCGCGCACCCCCGGCCGCGGCACTCAAGCCCACGCCACAGGTGTAGGCGAACAGGTTGAGTACCGACTTGCCGGCGCTGTGCGCCTTGACCCAGCCGCGCGCGGTGCGCAGGTCGAGGAACAACAGCGGGTCCTGGCCGGCATGACGGCCGCGGACGCGGTAGTTCAGCCCCCATTCGTGGCCCACACGGTCCGCCAGGGCCGCCGGCTCCGGCCGGTACACCGGGTCCTCGCGATCGATTCGCGAATTGCCCTGGGAGCGGTCGTTGTAGATCAGTTCGCTGGTCAGCCCCAGCGACTCGTCGACCAGGTCCTGGACCTCCAACAGCGCGTCGCGGGTCAGTGGACTGTGAAAGGTCTGGACCAACAATTGAGGGCCGTAGCGGTCCACCGTCACACCGGCGGCGCCTTCCTGGCTGCCATGAAAGAGCCGATAGCAATCGGTGCCCTGGGCGTGGCAGTCGGTCAGCAACGCCTGGCGGGCATCCAGTGCGGCGCGCAGCGCCGGCTTCAAAGTGGACATGCGCGGCCCCTCGAAATAAAAGGCCGGCAGTTTATCAGCCGGCCAACAAAAACGCCGACCTGGAAAGGGTCGGCGTTTTTGTCACGGCGGGTAGCGGAGGGGGCCCCTGTGCGGGTAGGCCTTGCTCATGTCAGAACGGCAGGCCGCCTGACCGGCTTGCTCAGTCGCGCTCGATGGCCAGCGCCACGCCCTGACCGCCGCCGATACACAGGGTGGCCAGGCCTTTTTTCACGTCGCGGCGGATCATCTCGTGCAGCAGCGTCACCAGTACCCGGCAGCCCGATGCGCCGATGGGGTGGCCCAGGGCGATGGCGCCACCGTTGACATTGACCTTGCTCGCATCCCAGCCCAGTTCCTGGCCGACCGACAGCGCCTGGGCGGCGAAGGCCTCGTTGGCTTCGATCAGGTCCAACTGGTCCAGGGTCCAGCCGGCCTTGTCCAGGCAGCGGCGGGTCGCCGACACTGGGCCGATGCCCATGATCGCCGGGTCGACGCCGGCGTTGGCATAGGCGGCAATGCGTGCCAGCACCGGCAGGCCCAGGGCCTGGGCCTTGCGCGCGCTCATCAGCAACACGGCGGCCGCACCGTCGTTGAGGCTGGACGCGTTGCCGGCAGTGACCGAACCGTCTTTCTTGAAGGCCGGTTTGAGTTTGCCCAACGACTCGGCGGTGGTGCCGGCGCGGGGCTGCTCGTCGGTGACGAAGGCCAAGGGTTCGCCTTTGCGCTGGGGCACCAGGATCGGGGTGATCTGCTCGACGAAACGGCCTGCCTCGATCGCGGCCACGGCTTTCTGCTGGGAGGTGGCGGCAAAGGCATCCTGGGCTTCACGGCTGATGCCGTACTTGTCCACCAGGTTTTCCGCGGTGATGCCCATGTGGTAATCGTTGAAGGCATCCCACAGGCCGTCGCTGATCATGCTGTCGATCAGCGACGTATGGCCCATGCGCAGCCCGGTGCGGGCACCCGGCATCACATAGTTGGCCAGGCTCATGTTTTCCTGGCCGCCGGCGATGATCACCTCGGCATCGCCGCAGCGGATCGCCTGGGCACCCAGGTGCAGCGCCTTGAGGCCCGAACCGCAGACCTTGTTCAGGGTCAGGGCCGGGACCGCATGGGGTAGCCCGGCTTTGATCGCGGCCTGGCGTGCGGGGTTTTGCCCGGCGCCGGCGGTCAGTACCTGACCGAGTATCACCTCGTCGACTTCGGCGCCGTCCAGACCGGTCTGGGCCAGCAACTGGCGGATCACCGCGGCGCCCAGGTCCACGGCAGGGATGGCGGCCAGCGCGCCTTGGAAACTGCCCACGGCGGTGCGGGTGGCGGCGACTATCACGACATCTTGCATGGTCAGTTCCTCAGGAGCGGCGGTGGGCGCGGCGCGCCGCGGCAAAGGGGCATGTTGGCACAGTGACCCGGGGGCGGCCAGTCGCGAACCCATGGGTCATGGCCTGAGACGCCGGTCAGGCACGGGGGTTCCGTATTCGGGTCGCTGTCGTCCGTTTCAGTGGCTGCGCTTCTTGAAGGCGACCACCAGTAGCGCCCAGGCCTGATTGCGGATCTTCCCTGTCGGCCCCTGGGTGGTGATCTCGCGCAGCAGCGGCGGGGGCAGAAAGGCGTTGCTCAGTGCCCGCTCCGGATCGCGGACGGCCAGCTGGCGCAGGGCGACTTCCGAGAGCGCGGGGTTTAGTGCGGCGCTTTGGGCCACGTCCTGGTCGGCATCCTGCAGCAGGATTTCAATCTGGGCGCTGGACAGGTGAGCGTTACAGGCCACGGCGTTGCGCAGCGGCTGCAGCGCACTGGTGGCCATGGCGGGCCACCAACTCGAGTCAGGCAAAGGGCGCAGGGCCTCGAGCGCGGCCAGCAGGGCGCGGTCTTCCGCATAGCGGCGTGCCAGGCTGGCCTGCAGCAGTGCGCGGGGACTGTAGTGCTGTGCCAGGACACGGGGTGCCCACTCCCTGTGGCTGTGCCAGTGGGGGGCGAGCAGCGCCAGGACTTCGGCGGGCAACTGCCGTTGGCTAAGCAGAGTGCCCGCCAGGTAGGAGTCAGGCGAGTCCAGGGCCAGGCGCGCCATGGCGAGCAAGGCGGCATCGCTGACCGCCGTACTCATCAGCAAATGGTCGACGGCCGGGCCTGGTGAGTCCACCCACGCCGGATAGCCCTCATACCCCGCCGGCAGCGGCGCGCGGCGAGCTGCGTGCCAGCGTTGCAGCTGGCGCACCAGCTGCAGTTGCACGGCTGGCGCCAGCGCCGGGTTTTCCCCCAGCCCTTCCTGCAGCTCGTAGTCCTTGTCGGAGAGGGCGAGCAGCAGTGACTGCAGCTCGCCGCTGGTGGCGATGCTGGCCAGCGTGGCATTGAGCAAGCGCAACTGAGGATCGCGCCAGGCCGACACTTGGCGGGTCACCGCAAGGGCGGGGAATACCGCCGCGCGTACCCCCTCCTGGGAATCCCTGAGCAAGGTTTCGGCAAGCGCGTCGCGTTGCGGCTGTGTCAGCTCGCCGGTCGAAATACCCAGGGCCTGCTCGGCCAGTTGGCCCGCCAGCGCCACGCGCACCTCGGTGACCGGATCCCGGACCAGGGCCTGGCTCTGGGCCAGCGACAAGGGGGTGGTCGCGACTCCCGCACGGACCCGCGCGTCGGGGTCAGCGGCCAACCGCTCGCGGACCTGCCGGGGCAGGCGACGGGCATGATCTGGGTGTTGCAGCAGGTTGCCGCGCACCAGGGGGTCGTTGTCCGCGGCCAAGACGAGCAGCATCGCCACGGACAGGTCCGCATGCTGGGCGACCAAACGCCGCACGCGGGCATCGGGGGAGGCGCCCAATTGCGCCACCAGGGTGGCTGGCACGGCGTCGCCGGACAATAGGGCCTCGGCCAGGGGCGGGTCGACCTTGGCCGGGTCGCCCACCACATCGGGATCCGGCGCGCGGGCAGCCAGCAATTGCCGCACCCGCGGATCGCCCTCGGCGAGCAGCCGGGCACGCAAGCTCGGTTCCAGGTCGGCCTGGGCGGCAAGCACCTGGCTGACCAGGGGATCGCGACCAACCAGCGTTGCCTTGTCGCCACTGCTTCTGTCCAGGGCGGCGGCAAGGTCGTCTATCAGCGAGGCGGGGGCCATTGGCTGACGAAACAGCGGCAGGCCGTCGTGCAGGCGCTGACTGACAAGCTCAAAGTCAGCCGTCCACATCTCGCCCTCGACGTTGTAACGGTGGGGTTCGAACACTTCTGGCAGCAGGTGGCGCGTGACCAATGCCGCCTGCGGGGGATCGAGCCACCGCTCATCGTTATGGGCGAACTGGACCTGTCCCAGCCGATACTGACTGTTCTTGCGACTCACGATCAGCCCATGGGCATTGACCCTGCCCTTGACCTCGAAGGTGAACGGGCTGCGCTCATCATTCTGGGCGAACACCAGGCCCTGGGCATCGAGGTCGCCGTCCACGTAGAGCGAACCTTCGCTGACCAGGTTATCGACCCGCAAATCGCCGAGCACCACCAACCTGCCGCGGTAGAGGTCGTCATAGTCGCCGGCGATGCTCAGGTCGCCCTCCACCACCAGCGCCTGATTGTTCTCGAAGGAGTTGTCGATGCGCAGGTCACCCCGGTGGATCTGCCAGTCGACATAACTCTCCTCGAAGTGATTGCGCAGGGCATGGGGGGCCAGTCGATCGCTCAGGCGTTGACGCTCAGTGGCGGACAGCGGTTTAAGCTTTATCTGGTGACTACTGACCCAGGCCGCGGCCAGGCTCGAAGTGCTGGGTGCCCAGCAGAACCCGCCACACAGGGAAATAAGGGCAACCAACAAGCGCGACATGGGCGACGTCCGAAGGGAAGAGGGGCAGGTAGGACGTTGCTCAGCGCGCCACCGAATGGTGTCGCCGCCGGGTAATGGTAATGGGCATCGCGGCAGCTGCCCGGGCCGCGACGACCCGGGACCGCTTAGCGGCTGCGCTTGAGCAAAATCAGCAGTTTCTCCTGGGCGTCCTCGCGGATCTCCCAGGTTTGGCCCTGGGTCGCCAGCTCGCGCAGTAGCGCCTCGGGCACCGCATCGTTGGCCAGCGCCAGCTCCGGATCGCGCAAGGCCACTTGGCGCAGGCTTGTTTCGCTCAGGGCGGGGTTGTAGGCCGCCGCCAGTGCCACGTCTTCGACTGGGTCCTGCAGCAAGGTTTCGAGCTGCGCGGCCGGCAAGTTCACGTTGTGCGCGACGGCCTCGCGCAACTCCTCGATCGGGTTGGCCGCCATCGCCGTCCACCAGGCCGAATCCGGTTGCCGGTGCAGGGTCTTGAGCGCAATCGCCAGTTTGGTATTGCTGTCGTACCAGCGTGGCAGCGCCATCTCCAGCTGTTCGCGGGAGGCGTGACGCTGGAGTATGAGGGTCAACGACCAGTCCTCGTTGAGCGGAAAATCGCGCCAACGTTCATCCAGCAGTGCCAACGCCTCCGGTGGCAGGTCGTGCTGATTGTACAGCGTCGTCTCGAGCGGGGGGCGCACGTCGCGGGCGGTGGCCAGCAGTGCCGCGTCGGTCACGTTGGGGTTACCCAGCAATTCGTCCAGGGCGGTTTGCGCCGTTTCGTCGGGACCGTCCTCATCCGGGCTGGAAAAGACGCCGAGCAGCGACGGCTCGGCATTTTTCACCAGCTGCAATTGAACGGTGGGAGGGATCGCGGGGTTTTCCGCGATGCGCTCGTGTTGCGCATAGTCCTTGCCCGCCGCCGTCAACAGCAGCCCCAGCAACTCGCCACTGGTGGCGACCTCGGCCAAGGCTTCGTTGCGCAGGCGCAGCTG
Organism: Pseudomonas sp.; assembly: GCF_040514055.1. Classification (GTDB taxonomy): domain Bacteria; phylum Pseudomonadota; class Gammaproteobacteria; order Pseudomonadales; family Pseudomonadaceae; genus Aquipseudomonas. Next base: position 67,607 of record NZ_JBEVDL010000099.1, on the reverse strand, counting down.
TGGGTCACGCCAGGCCTGGACTTGGCGCTCGGGGCTGAGCGCCGGGAACACGGCCAGGCGGACGCTATCCTCGGGATCCTGCACCAGGCTGTCGGCCACGGCCTCGCGCTGCTGCGTCGTTAGCTCGCCGGCGCGCACCCCCAGCGTCTGTTCGGCCAGCAACCGGCCCAGTGCGGCACGGACTTCGGTCACCGGGTCCTTGCTCAGGGTTTGAGTCAACGTCAGCGGCAGCGGGGTGGCGGCGATGGCCGCCCGCACCTGGGCGTCGGCATCCCGCGCCAGTGCTTCGCGGCGGTTGAGCGGCAAACGTTGGGCATTGTCGTCGATGCTCACCAGGTTGCGCCGTACCTCGGTGTCGTCATCGCCCGCCAGGACCAGTAGTTGCGCTGACGGCAGGTCGCTTTTGGTGGCCACCAGGCGCCGCACCTGCGGGTCCGGGGAGGCGGCCAACTGCACCAGCAGGGCCGGCGACAGGGCCTCGCTGGCCAGGACCGTCTCGGCCAGTTCGGGGCTGACCTTGTCCGGGTCGCCCACCACGTCCTCGTCGGGTGAGCGCGCCGCCAACAGGTTTCGCACCTCCGGGTCCGCCGTGGCGAGCAGGCGACTGCGCAGGGGCTTGTCCAGCTCGGCATGGGCGGCCAATACCCGATCGATCAGGGGGTCACTGCCCACCAGCGCGACCTTGGCTTTGGCGTTGGAGCCCAGGGCGGTACTCAGGTCCTCGACCAACGCGGCGGGGGCTGGCTGCTGGCGAAACAACGGCTCGCCGGCGCGCATACGCGATACGGCATGGTCGTAGCTCGGCGTGCTCAGCGGGTTGTCCTCCTCGAACTCCTCCACATCGTAGAGCTCAGGCACCAGGTGCCGTACGGCCAGCGCGGCCTGCTCGGCGTCGGTGCCGGCCATGTCGTCATAGACAAAGCCCAGCTGACCGCTTTCATAACTGCTGGACTTGTCATGCACGACCAGGCCGCGGGCATTGACCTTGCCGTCCACCTCGAAGGTGAAGTCGTTGTACTCGGCGATCACCAACCCGCTGGCATTGAGGTCGCCCTGCACATAGAGCGAACCCCAGCTCATCAGGTCGTCGACCTGCAGGTTGCCCAGCACCACCAGCAGGCCAATGCCATCGCCATAATCGTCGTAGTCGCCGGCGATGGTCAGGTTGCCGTCCACCACCAGGCCATGGCTGTTGTCGAAGGACCCGTCGATGCGCAGGTCGCCCTTGTGCACTATCCAGCCGATGTCCGGGTCGCCCAGGTAGTCGCCGATCTGACTGGCGCTCAGGCGCGTGCGCAGGGCGCCGAGCTCGGCCTTGGACATGCTGGCATAACCGGGTTGTTCGACCAGGGTGGAGCTGTCCAGCCAGGTGGCGGCCAGGCTGGCTGGACTGAGTGAACAGCAGAGCAGGCCGAACACCGGGAGTAAAAGCGCAAGGCGGGGCAACATAGAGGATCCAGAGCGGGTTGTTAGAGATGGGGCAGCAGTTTAACGCGTGTGAGCGCGCCGATCGCGGTTTGCTTTAGTTCGCTTAAGGGCGCAAGAGCGGACCAGCCGGCTTGAAGCAGGCCTGCCCTGTTGGATCCGCCTGCGGCGCGGGGTGCTGTGCAGGTCCTGCGTTAAAGCTGCTACTTTGTGGAGAGGCGCTGATATGAGCGTCGCGGAAAACCGCTCGGTAGCGGCCTCCATAGCCGGAAAGCATCACCCCCAAGAGTGGTTGGCGCCACGTGGCCCATTGCCGCGTGGTTTACGGAAAAAATGCGTCCGCGTTGGCGGTGGCGAATGCTGCCGCGCCCGTACCACTCGGCTGAAGTGTCAGCGGCGCTGAAAAAGTGACGTTTTCAAGCGTGAAGCGGTCAATCTTCGGTCAGTTCTGATAATGCAGTGTTCAGGAGCATCGAATGAAGTTTAGGAACTGTGGTAGCGGCAACGAATGTGGTTCACAAACCCCTGCATGTTACTTCCTGACACGCTGCCTTGCCCATGAGTGACCTTGAGTCCTTAGGTGGTGCGCTACAGGCTAGCCATGGCCTTGACGGCCGGCTCTCTGCACGGTTTTCATCCCCCGCTAGCGACGCGCGTTCTGACGCGCGCAGCATACGGGTCAGCACTGAACTGGCCGAGGCGTTTCCAGCCAGAAGCCCAGCACGACCTGTGGAACCCAGGCATAGCGGCCACTGATTCACAGGAACACCAGCAGCGCTTTCAGGGTTGCCCTCGACCACGATCACGCCCTTCACCAACTCCCTCAGTTAGGCTTTTGCATGCAGCTTGCGTCATCGAACCATCATTCCCTTTCACGCGTTCTGCGGGTCGCCTGGCTGAGATCCTGGATGGGCCTTAAATCCGAGTCCCGCAGCACGCGCCTTGGCTACCTGTGGTGGCTAATCGAACCTGCACTGCACATTGCGGTGTACTACTTGGCGTTTGGTGTGCTGCTCAGACACGGTGATGACGATTACATCGCCTTCCTGCTGGTCGGGGTGGTGCACTGGCTGTGGTTCTCCAAAAGCATCATGAATGCCAGTCAGTCGATCTTGGTGGGCCGCGAACTCATTCTGCAGCTGCCGTTGCATACAGGCATATTCCCCCTGGCGGAAATATTTCGGGATCTGCTAAAGCAGCTGGTGGTGGTCGCGGTGTTGCTGCTCAGCCTGCGGCTGATGGGCTACTTACCGAGCGCATTCTGGTTGTACTACCCCGTGATATTTGCCTTGCAGGTCCTGCTGACACTGCCCTGCGCGGGCTTGGTTGCCGCCCTGACCCCCTATATGCCCGATTTGCGCGTGATCGTGCCGGCCTGTTTGCAACTTGGCATGTTCGTGTCAGGTGTATTTTTCGGCCGTGATCTGATTCCAGCCGAGTACCAGTGGCTGCTGCATCTGAATCCGGCATATCTGTTGCTTGAAAGCTACCGTGACATTTTGATTCGTGAGCAACAACCTGCCTGGGGCATGCTGGGACAAATGACGCTTGGTCTGATGCTGTTCAGCGCGCTGGTGATCGTGCTGTTTTCGCGCCTTAATCGGCATTTCGCTCGCATCATTCAGGATTGAACATGGCACGCTTACTCCTCGAATTGGAAGAGGTGCACTTGATGTACCGCCTGCGCCGATCCATCTTTCGCACCTCCACGCACGCGGTCATCAATGGTGTAAGCCTAAAGGTCCACGAAGGCCAGCGCCTTGGCATAATGGGGCACAACGGGGCTGGAAAAACCACTTTACTGCGGTTGATGGCCGGCATCTATGCCCCTGATCGGGGGCGAGTGGTTAACCATGGTGCCCGGGTTTCGCTGTTGTCGTTGCAGGCAGGTTTCGACCCGCGTCTCAATGGCTGGGACAACGCCATACTGAGTGGAGTGCTGATGGGCATGAGTCTAAAAGAGACGAAACAGCGCTTGAATAAAATTCATGAATTCAGTGAACTAGGCGATCAGATGGGCGATCTGCTGGGTACCTACTCGTCCGGCATGCGTGCTCGTCTCGGTTTTGCTGTTGCCCTTTCGATGAACGTTGATTTGCTCCTGATCGACGAAGTGCTATCGGTGGGTGACCAGGACTTTCAGAAAAAATCCGAGGAGGCGGTCAGGGACGCCGTTGCTCAAGGATGCGCTCTGGTGCTGGTTTCCCACTCGCCAATCAAGCTGAAGACTTGGACTGATACGGTCCTAGCGTTCGAGCACGGCGCGATTCAGACTGCCAGTCTTGTCGAAGCCGTTCTATGAGTAGAATGATCAGTTACGCTCAAAATTTTGAAGACGTCATCCTTGAGCGCATTTTCAAGGATCAGTCAGATGGATTTTATGTCGATATAGGTGCGTGCCACCCTATTTATGACTCGGTCACCCATCATTTTTATCTTAAGGGCTGGCAGGGGGTCAATCTAGAACCACAGCCCGTCTTGTTTGACGAATTGACCGCTGTGCGCCCGCGCGATATCAACCTGAGATGCTGCGCCGGTCAGCAAGCAGGCCAGCTGAGCTTGGCTATTACCAAGGACATCGGTACCTCCACCCTGGATCCGGAATTGGCCGAGGTCTACCGGCGCGAGCAGGCGGTGGTGGAGGAAATCAGTGTCAGCGTCGTTACGTTGAACCAGGTATGGGACGAACATGTCGGTACGCGACAGGTTGATTTTCTAAAGATCGATGTGGAGGGTTTTGAGAAAAACGTCCTGCTGGGGGCGGACTTTGAGAAAGTCGCTCCCGCGCTCATTGTGATTGAAGCGACACGGCCCAATTCAGACAGGCTGTGCCATGAGCAATGGGAGTCGCTTTTGCTGGGGCACTATGTTTTTTTCTATTTTGATGGCCTCAATAGGTTCTATCAGCGTAAAGGCCTGGCTCTACCCGGCTGTAGCAATACGGTCGCGCCTAATGTGTTCGACCAGTTCAAGACCTACCCGCAGATTCTCTTGGAGCGAGCCAATGCCAGGTTGCACGAAGAAAGGCTTGAGTTGACTCGGCAGCTCCAAGGGGCGCAAGGACAAGTCGTTGATAAGGAAGTTGCCTTGGCGGCAGCGGCGGACGCCTATCAAGACCTGCAACTCAGTTTCCAGGTTAAAGCCGACGAATTGCAATGTGCGCAGACGCTGCTACAGGGTGAGGAGATTGCCCGGACTGGTAGCGCGCGCGAGCGTCTACCCGCAACGGAATCTCCTGAGCGGGCTGGACAATGTCTGCTGGAAGAGTTCAATGGGGCCCTGCTCACTGAACGAGAGGACTTACGCGAGCAATTACAAATTGCCTTTAGCCACCTTGCCGACAAGGAGCAGGCGCTTGCCGATGCAGCAACCGCTTACCAGTCCCTTCAGGCTGCTTACCAGATCAAAGAAGATGAGTTGCGAAAGGTACTGGGGGCATGGCGCCGCGAAAATATCGCCCAGAGCGCACTGGGTAGCGACCACGCAGCGGATGCCTTGGAGCCTGGCGTAGCGTCATTGCCATCCTTGCTGGAGCAATTCAATGCCCTATTGCTTGATGAAAGGGAGGCCCTGCGAGAGCAATTGAAGTTGGCTCACGTTCAAAGCCTTGGCAAGGAGCAAGCACTGTTAGATGCGGCAGATGCCTATCAGGCGCTGGCGGGGGTCGTACAGGCGAAAGAAGCTGAGTTGCAGCACGCTCAAGAGTTGCTGGGTCGGAAGGAGGAAGAATTGTTGGATGCGTCCCAAACGTGTCAACGATTGATGTCTGCGCATGAACTTCAGTACAGCGATCTATCGAATTTGCTACAGCAGCACAGCTTGGGTATTCGAGAGGCTAACAGTGCTTACGAAAGCCTGCAAAATGAGATGTATCGAAAAGACACCGCTTTGGCAGAGGCCGCACAGGCGCATAGCTGTTTGCAAGAGGCGTTCGATGAAAAACTCAAAGAGTTAGAAACTCTCCATGCAACCCTTGCCGCGCGCTCGTGGAGCGCTGTCGGTGAAGTTAAAGAATCTCATTGAGAATGGATGCCGCATGATCTCAATCACAAATAATGATGTATGCGTTTTCACCATTGTCTCTAACAATTATTTGCACTATGCCAATACGCTGTTCGACAGCATCAAGGAGTTTTGTCCGCAGGCGGACCTGGTATTGGGGTTGTGCGATCGACGAACACCGGAAACTGTGTGTCCAGGCGCCGAAATCGTGGAGATTAGCGAGCTGGATATTCCCGATTTGGGTACGTTTATCTACCAGTATTCGATCTTGGAGCTCAATACGGCGATAAAGCCTTATGTGGTCGAATTGTTAATGGATCGAGGATATAAGCGGGTTATCTATTTTGATCCCGATATCCGTGTTGCCAGCTCGCTCGACCAAATGCTCGGTCTTCTCCAGCAGTATAATGTTCTGCTCACGCCCCATCTTACCGACCTGCTCGATGACGGAAAGTGGCCGACCGAGTTGAGTATTCTCCAAGCCGGTACTTACAATCTGGGCTATATTGCGCTGCGTGCCTGCCCTGAGACGCGTAAATTCGTCAAGTGGTGGCAGGCGAAACTTTATAAAGAGTGCGTCGTCGACCTGCCGCGTAACCTGTTCGTCGACCAGAAATGGATGGACTTGGTGCCCGGTATGTTCGACGGCGTTTATGTCAACCGCGATCCAAGCTGGAACCTTGCTTACTGGAACCTGAATCATCGCGACCTGCAGCAGTCAGGCGACGGCCATTTTACGGTCGAGGGTAGACCGCTGACGTTCTTTCATTTCTCCGGTTTTTCCATCGACGCCAGCACCCTCAGCAAGCACCAGAGCCGCTTTGAAAAGGGCCCGCGCGGTTCACCGCTACGCGAGTTGTGCACGCTTTATGAAGAGGCCTTGACCCGCAACGGAATCTCGCATTTCAAAACCTTGCCTTATGCTTTCAGCCATTTCGCCGATGGAACCTCTGTTCCGGATGCCGCCCGCCGCTTGATTCGCACTGGCGTGCAATTCGAGGGCGTGGACTTTTTCGATGCTAGCCAATGCCCGCGCATCCATTCGTTCCTTAACCAAGCTGTTCCCTCGCATAAGGGCGGTATCACGCTGACTGCGCTCGCCCTGGCGTTGTGGAGCTCACGAGCCGACTTGCGGGAGGCCTTCCCGGCAGTTGAAAGCGTCGACAGCATCCGCTTTGCCGAATGGTTTCTCGATGCGGCTCCACGTGAGGCTGGCTTCACCCACATTTACCTGGAGCCGGTTCGACTGGAGTTGGAACGGGCTCGCGGGACCCTTGCTGCCCAGCCGCAAAGCATCGGCGAGTCATTGATCAGTCGTGCATTTCGCACCATCTGGCGGCAACGTCGTCGCATTCCGCTGAATATGCGCATTGCCTTGGCGCCTTACGCGGGGTGGGTGCTTAAGCGCGCCTATCCACGACCCGAACTGCTTCCGGCTCCGCCACGCTGCAATGAGGCGGGTATCAACCTGATCGGCTACTTGCACGCCGAGAGCGGTGTGGGTGAGGCGGCCAGGGCTTCATTACGCGCGATTCGTGGTTCGGGCCTGCCCTATGCGTTGATCGATTATCGACTGGGCAATATTTCGCGTATGGGGGAAGTGTTGGAGGGGCATACCAATCAGGCTTATTACCCCATTAATCTCATGCATGTGAATGCTGACCAGAGCCGGATTGCTCGAGAACATTTAGGCAGCGAGCTTTTTCGCGACCGCTATACAATCGGTTATTGGTATTGGGAAATGCCGGTATTCCCTGAATTTCTGCATTTCGCCTATGATCAGGTCGACGAAATATGGGTTTCGACAGAATATAATCGAATTGCCATTTCTCAATTCACCGATAAACCGGTGACCGTGATCCCGCCGGCTATTGAGGTGAACATTGAAAAGCCCCTGAGCCGCGAAGAGCTGCATTTGCCCGAAAGTACTTTTATTTTCCTGCACATGTCGGATGCCCTCAGCATGCCGGAGCGAAAAAATCCGAGTGGGGTCATCCAGGCTTTCCTGCAGGCATTTGGCAGCCAGCCTGACCTCGATGTAAAACTGTTGATCAAGCTGTCCAATCTCGAGAAACAACCGAAATTGGCTGAGGAAGTCTACGGCGCCATGGAAATCGACAAACGTATCCAGTTAATCGATGGCTACTTGGACCGCAATACCCTCAATAATCTAATGAACGCCTGTAATTGTTATGTGAGCTTGCACCGTGCGGAAGGCTTCGGCTTGCCGATTGCCGAGGCCATGTATCTGAGTAAACCCGTGATTGCAACCCCGTGGTCAGGCAACGTGGACTTTATGAATCCAGAAAACTCGGTGCCTATCAACTACACCTTGGTAGAACTCCTGGAGGACATCGGCCCTTATCAGAAAGGCCAGGTCTGGGCCGATCCGGATATCGCCGATGCGGCGACAAAAATGCTCGAGCTTTTCAGTTCTCCAGAGAAAGCCGCGGCCATTGGCGTCGAGGCGGCAAGGACAATGAGAGCTCAGTGCAATCCTGCACGCGTCGCAGGGCTGATCAGTAAGCGCAACGAAGAAATCATGGAGGGAAGGGCTTGATGCATTCCAGCGCGCGCGCGATGACAGAATCTGTCGACCCTTTCCACGTCCGGGTGAGCGCTGTTGAATTGCAGCCGCGCCGCCCTGGGCTGATCCAGTCGCTTTTTTTGGAGGCCCCGCGGGTTAAGGATTGGGTCAACGGTAGTGTGCTGACTATTGTGGGTTGGTTTATCCCCGGAGATGGGATCCTGTTGGCGCGGGCGCTAATTGTACACCAGGGTAAAGTGCTCAAACGAACCCTGATCAATATACCGAGACCTGACGTATTAGGTGCCATCCCTGCCGCAGCGGGCACTTGTGTTGGGTTTCATTGCGAGTTGAGCCTGCTTGGACTCAGCAAATACACCGAGTTGGAAATCATTGTATCCTACGATGACAAGCAGTTTAGCGAGCGTCAGCGGCTATTGCTTTATAAGCTTGTGGTCGAAAAGAAAAGCAAGCTGATGGTCGAGTCCAAGTATCAGCCCGTTCAAGTAACTGCTATCGGCAGGAGTGGCACCACGTTGTTGATGCAGGTGCTTAACCAGCATCCGCAGGTGCTGACTACCAATTTCTACCCCTATGAAGTCAAACTGGCCACTTACTGGTTGCAGTTACTTAAGGTGGTTGCCGCACCCGCAGATTTGGAGTGCTCTTCACACCCGGATCAGTTTGAAGGCACTCAGGAAAGTATCGGGCATAATCCATATAGTCATCCCGAGTATATCGGTCAATATAAATTGACCTCGGCCATTCGAAATTACTACGATGTTTCTGTTGTGCGGTCCATTGCCCAGTTGGTTGTGGGTAAGATTAATGAATATTATGAAATAGTTGCAGAGGAAGAAGGGAAGCTTCAGGCTAAGTATTTTGCAGAAAAATCGTTGCCCAATCACATCAACGCACTGTGTGCTGATGTCTTCGATCATCCCAAGGAAATCATCCTGACGCGGGATTTTCGCGACATAATATGTTCTGCACGTGCATTCAATGAGAAGCGCAAAACCAAGGCCTTTGGCAGGGATACGGTGGCAGACGATTTCGAGTGGGTTGATGTGCTCGCCAACTCGGGTGCTCGGCGTATGCAGCAAGCCTGGTTGGAGCGAAAGGGGCACTCGCTGCATGTAAAATACGAAGACCTGATTCTCGATCCTGAGCATGAAATCAGTAGAATCCTGAATTACCTTGATGTGGAAAATGGCCCGAGCACGGTCGCCGGTATCCGCCAGGCGGTATTCTCCGACGTGGCGAGTGTTTCCAAGCACAAGACCACTGAAAATCCGAGCCTGTCCATTGGCCGTTGGAGGACGGACATGGACGACAACCTTAAGGCGCATTGTAAGTTGAGGCTGGGTGAGGTGTTGGATACATTTGGTTATGAGGTATGAAATAGCGATGCTGAGCCTCGGCGCCATTCACCATGTCTGGCGTGCGACGCACTGTTGCCTGGTGGCACTATGGCCTTGGCTGTTTTAACTAACAGGTGCGGGTTGAGAACAGGCTGCCGACGGGATGATTGGCGTTGGTCGGTGTGGCGAAAGGAATGGACAACTGGGGTTTCAGGTTTTTCATTAAGGTGCTGAAATGGCTATTTTTATAAAAAAAATAAAAACCCTATTTTTTCTGTCGCCGGGTACCGGAAGCACTTCTCTTTCGAGTTGGTTGATCGAGCATATGGATGGTGAATGGGTTCTGGATCCGCTTGCATACCCCCTGAATTATAAGCATGCCACGCCCGAGGAGGTCAAAGCAGCGGGGCTGCAGCTGTCTGAGTTTATAGTGGCGACCACCACGCGTCATCCCCTGGATTTTTATATAAGCCAGTATAATACGAAATCCATACGGGTTTTTGATGACCCCTGGTTCCACAAGGCGAAAAAAAGCTCGTTCAAGGATTTTTTACGGTTATTTGTCGAGGCCGCCCCTGAAGGGGTTGTGCATCCAGTCTACATAAGGTCAGCCGACGTTATATTTAGAAAAGAATGCTTGGAACGTGACGTTAATGAATTTCTTCAGCTGCTAGGTGCGCAGGAAGTGGCATCGTTACCGCAACTGAATGTCGCGCGCAATCTCAGTCATGATTTTTCAGACTGGTACGACGAAGAATCCAAGCAGTGGGTCCTGAAAAAGCATAAAGTGCACTTCGATCAGTTTGAGTATTCTGACGGGAAACTGGCGCCGGGTGGGTCCATGCGAATATCCAATGGCCTATCTGTAAAATCGGATGCCCTTGGGCTACCTGGGCAGCGCGTGATAGCGCTGTTGCAAGAACGCTACTGCCGGCAGTTGGCGGCCTGTGAAATGCGCGAGGGCCTGGATTTTACCATGGACCAGCCGCTGGCAGGCGATGGCTGGCATAACCGCGAGTCCGATGGTCACACCTATTGGCGTTTTACCGGTCCAGGCAGTGAGGCGAGCTTGCTGTTTCCCAAGGTGTTCGCTGCTCGTGCCCAATTGAGAATTTCGATATTTCATGCGGTGACTCCAGAGCATGTAGACAATCTAAGGGTGACCTACAATGGTTGCTTACTTGCCCTGATACACCGTGAGGCCAGGGTGCTGGAATACTCTATTCCGACGGAGGCGATGTGCGCGCTGCCCTATACTCAACTGGGATTTTCGACGCTGCCCAGTCAGCGTCCCGATCGCGATAGTCGGCTGCTGGGTGTCGCGATTCAACGAGTTGAGATTTGTTGAATGAATAAACAGGATCGGTATTTGTATTTGCATATACCCAAGACAGGAGGTGTCTCATTTCGGCAGGTTATTGAGAACGCCTTTCATGTGAATGAAGTTCTGCATGTGTTGAATCCGAAAGAGATACTCGAACATACGGACGATTCATTAGCACGCTATCGCTTTGTCCATGGGCATTTCAGCGCTTTCCACGTCGAGCATCTCTACAGCTTCAAGAAAATTACAAGTTTGCGTGATCCAGTGGCGCGTTGTTTGTCAGCTTATGATTTTTGGCGTGGTTTGACTGATTCTTCCGATTGGCCAGAGAACAGCCGGGCGCAGATCAGGCGATCGAAGGCGTTCTCGTTGGAAGAGTTAATCGACTTTCCGGACTGGCTGACCTCGAAGCATTTCAATAATCATCAAGTCCGCATGCTCAGAGGGGCGGTGGAGGAGACCGCAGCCGTAACAGCGGAGCATTTGGCCATGGCACTGAAAAACCTGGAATCCTTCTCGTTTATAGCCCTTAATGAACAGTTGCAACAGTCAAGGGAAATGCTTTGTCTGAAGTTCGGCTTTTTTCTCGCGAGCTCTTCTGTACGCTTGAATCAATCCAGTAATCGCAGCTCGGTGTTGCCGGAACTTATAGAAAAGCTCACGGTGGCCAATTCGTTGGATATCCAGCTGCTACAAAGTTTACGGGGTAGGGGGCTTGCAGCTATTAATAATATTGATTTATCGCATTGGGGGAGCTGAAAATTTTCTGATGAAAGACTGACTGGCGCGTTGGCGTATGCTTACTGCTTATTGTAAAGAATCATTATCAGCAAACGGGGCGAGCGGTCAGTGCGGGCGCCAAGGCAAAAACACTGCCAGCTTTGACGGAGCAGCGCTAGTACATTTAATGGAATGCGGATGCCTGGTGGCGTCGAAAGCCCGCCGTAGAAGCGAGACGGCAGTATGAAATTAGGCCAATAAAGCGGATCGATGCAGGGGAGAAAGCAATGACGGCATATCCAACAGGCGCTTCGCCCGATTTGGTCATACAGCCAATAGAGGCACTGCGGGCGTTGGCCTGTTTGATGGTCGTGTATTGCCATATTGTAGGTCGGCCGGTCGTTGTATTTAATGAGAGCTGGGGGCCCTATACGCTGATCAGTAAATTCATCACTGCTCCATTGGGAATTATTCAGAACTTTGGTTTCCTGGGGGTGGCTTTGTTTTTCATGATTAGCGGATTTATCGTTACCCATACGAGTCTTTCCGAAAATCGCGGAGCTTTCTAGTAAAGCGGCTATTCCGAATTTACCCCGCGCTCTTTGTGGCGGTGGGTGCAACTGTATTATTGGTGAAGCAAGCTGTCGCCGCGGGGTTGACTGATGGGGCCATTGGCATAGGGTATACCGATGCAGTGCTTTCCGCGTTTGGAGTTTCTACAGGACTTACAAAAAAAGCCGTCCTGGATGTCGGTTGGACCATCACCATTGAGCTGCTTTTTTACGCACACATATTGGTATTTTTGCCATGGTTAAAAGCAAAGCCGGCGTTAACAATCTTGTTGTTCACTGGGTGGTCGATCCTCTTGACATATATCGGAAAGGTTCATCCCCATTTCCTGCCTTGGCCATTCGGTGTTTTTTCATTATTAGGTGCATTTTTTCCGATATTTTCAATAGGCATGGTAATTTATTTCAACTGGAGTGGGCGCATAGCGATGAGCACCGCCACTGCATTGGGAGTTGCGCCATGGGTTGCATTGATCCTAAATTTCGGTATTGCCCATCCAGAGAAAATCCCCACCCCTGGCTCCCACACTACACAGGTTGCCTATGCACTGTTTATCTGTATTTCGGCGTTGTGGATATATGCTAATTGTGCAATAAAAAATAATGGCCTAGTCAGGTTTTTTGCAAAAATTAGCTACTCCCTTTATTTAATTCATTTGCCATTTGGTTTCGCAATCAGCAGCCTTGTTTATCCGCGCTTCGGATTGTCAATAGCCTTGGCCGCGAGCTTTGCTGCGGTGGTTGCTCTCTCTGCAATCATCTACTATTTAGTTGAAAAGCCAGCGCAAAGGGGAGGGCGGGCATTTCTGTCCATGACTACTGCCGGCACGCGCGTCAACGAATAGCCTTGGAAATATGCCCATGAGCGTAGAGGCTGCGGTTCGCAATAGCTTGCCATTTTTGAAATTTTCGTTCTCTGGTGATTAGCGTATTGTGAATTTGTGGTGTGTTCAGTGAACGCTAGGCTCAAGGTTTTTTGAGGTAACCACGAAGAGGGCAGCGACAGTTAGCGTGGACGCAGATAGGACCACTACGGCTGCGGCACGGCAGTAATGCGTATCTACCTATAACGGAATTCGTTAAAAATATACCGGTCTATGGCATCTTCTGGCGCGGGGCTGTGACTAGGCATGGGCGGTGGGGCCTGCTACCATTCACAGCTGCGCTCTGCCACGCTATGAAGTGTCAGGTGTTACAGGAATTACAATGAGCGGTTCAGTTCGCTTAGAGTCTGAATATGAGTTTTTTTTATAGAGCGATTTGTATGCGGGGCTTAAGGCAAGTGCATCTGTTTATAAAGCATTGAATTTTCTACGTTGAGATGATCAGGAAGAGTTTTAGAGTTGAAAAAGATCTATAATCCGGAAATTGATGGTCTGCGCTCCGTAGCGGTTCTTTCAGTCATTTTTTTCCATTTTGGGGTGGCAGGTTTTTCCGGCGGTTTTGTCGGGGTTGACGTATTCTTTGTCATCAGTGGTTTTCTGATTAGCCGTCTTATTTTTTCTGAGGTGGAGCGTGGGGCTTTCAGCTATTCACGTTTTTTTAGGCGACGTGTGCGCAGGTTATTTCCCGCGCTTTTTGCCACTTTGGTAGGCACGTTTTTTTGCGGTGCGCTTGTGCTGGCACCAGAAGACCTGGAGAAACTGTCTGGTTCACTGGTGTATTCGGTATTTTCTCTTTCGAATATTTTCTTTTGGCAGCAAAGTGGTTATTTCGATACGGATGCGACGCTTAAGCCGCTGCTGCATACTTGGTCGTTAGGGGTTGAAGAGCAATTTTATTTAATCTGGCCGGTATGTATTGTCCTGCTTTATAAGACGCTTGGACGTAAATCGTTCCCAGTCCTCATGGCGCTGGCTGGAGTGGCCAGTCTGCTGGCTTGCGAGCGCGTACTGAGCAGCTCTCCGTCGGCTGCTTATTATCTGATGCCGTTGCGTGTATTCGAGTTCGTAGTCGGCGCCTTGCTGTTCTGGAGCCAATCCCTGCATGCGCTACCCGCCCGTGCGAAGGCGGCACTGGGCGTTTTTGGAATCGTGATGATTGGCTACGCTATTTACGCGTTCAACGAACTAACACGCTTTCCCGGTGCCAATGCACTCGTTCCTTGTGTCGGGGCTGCACTGGTGATTTACGCGGGCCAAGAGGGCGTTGTGGGCCGTGTGCTTGCTTCTCGTGTATGCGTTGGAGTCGGCCTGATCAGTTACTCACTTTATCTGACCCATTGGCCGCTCGTGGTGTTCTATAAATATATAACGGACCAGCAGCTGAGGCTTGCCGAACAGCTAGGTTTGCTGGTTGCGACTTTTGGGCTGTCGCTGATCCTGTATTTTTGGGTTGAGAGACCCTTTAGGCAGGTTCAGAGAGGTTGGAAGATACTGGGTGTGAGTACATTTGGGGTGGGTGTCGCTGTTTTTTCATTAATGATTATCTTGCCGGCTGCCCACGCTTGGGCTAATAAGGGATGGGCATGGCGTTTCAAAGATGGCGAGCAGTTCCTAACTCGCTACGATATCAATAATCTGAAATATGTATGGGCTCGATGGGAAGCCCTGCCGCCAAATAATGTCGTTGGGCCGGGAAAGAGGAATGTCTATTTGCTCGGTGACTCTCAAGCTGCCGATATGCTCAACGTCATTGAGTCCTCCAGTGTATTGGCTGCCAACAATGCGGAGGTTACCGTATATCATATTCCCTTTATGTGCGGAGCAGTGGTTGTCGATGCGGAAAAACTAGAACGGTTTTATGCGATCGAGAACAAGATTTTTCTCGAAACTAAGACGGCCAGAAAGGATTGTGAGGTGCCGCGAGCGGAAGGATTCGCTGTCGAGCGACTGAAAACCGCCGATCTTATAATTTTAAGCCCGTATTGGTGGGAGTACCTTGTTGGTTACTTGCCCGCAACGATTGAAAAAATTCGTGAGTCCTCAACGGCGCCTATCATTGTGGTCGGGCAAAAGCATATGCTGGCCAGCAGCACGAGTATTTTCATGAAGCACCAGACGCTGAACGGTATCGAATGGGCTGCTAGGCATTTTATCGATCCAAAGTCTGTTCGTGTTAATTCGGAACTGCAGAAAAGTGCTGGTAAAAATAACGTCTATTTTTTCAATCCGCTTGATATTATTTGTCAGGCCGCTATGGGTTGCAAAGTTTTTGGCAGCGAAGGTGGCCCGATAATGTACGATACCCATCATTTGACGCCTGAGGGAGCTGCATTTGTTGCAAGTTCTTTTAGTGAATGGTTATTAAGAAATATCTCACTCGCTGAAAAATCAGTTTCAGAGCGCTAGGTGTTTTTCGTGATGTCTGCTTTTGTCGCGGGGCGTTAGGGGTGTGCTAAGGCCGCGGAGTCTGTATCACTATCGCTTAAAAAGCGTTTTGCCGATGCCGCCAAGCTAGGCTTGGGCAGTACTATTGCGTTGGCTGAACAGCATCTGCGCGTGGAGGTAGAGGTGTCTGTCGGTACTCACGAGTTCTTCCAGTACCGTTGCTAACTGCGGCGTCAGTTGCGCACGCTCCGTTATCCTGTAGTTGCCAGGGTCACCTGTGATGTCGTTCAGCACCATTTTTTTCTGGATGCTATTGGGCACGGTCAAGTCCAGTGAGGTAAAGATCGATCGAACTGAAACGTCGTAGTGCTCAAGTAGGCCAAACGCCGTCATTTCCTGAAGACGCTTAAGGGCTATGTCGGCCTTTGCAGAAATATCGGTGAGCACGAGGTCTTGCGCCACAACTGGCCAGACTTCGATCGGCAGGTTGTCGACCAATGTCCGTGTCATGCCATTATTCAGATAGGGGTGCATTCGGACACTCGGGTGTCTGAAAAAAGCCACCGCATCGAGCTGAATTGCCAGCCGAGCCAACGCCCACTCATTACGCTCCACCACTTCCGGGCGATGGGCCCTGAGAAAATTGTAAAGAGACAGCAGGCGCGCAACTGGTTCGCGCAGAAAGGTAATGATCCGTTTCTCACCTGGGATCAGTTGGCAGGACACCAGGTCGTAGTGACCGGAGAAAAAGCGGTATTGCAGAAGTTGTCCTGCCGGCATATTTTTCAAACCGTTGAAACGCTCCGGGCAGACTTGCTCGTCGGCGAACGCCTGCCTCAGCAGGTCGTGCAAGGTGGTGCCCCCGGTCTTGGGGCAATGCAGAAAGACCACTTTTGGCACATGCACTGCGTTCCAGTTGGGGAATGCTACAGGCTCCTGGGGGAGGCGGGTGCCAGGCTGCAGTTGCCTGAATTCGTCGCTTTCCAGCAGCGATTTTCTGAGGGAGAGGCTGTCCTTATGCTGCTGATGGAAGGTGATCGACTGTTCGCTCTCGGGTTCGCGCCCTAAAATCAGCCGATAAGCCCAGATGACGGTTTCACGATCGATCATTTTAGTGCCTTGTTCGTTATCACATGGTTTCGACTATACCGGCTGCTCTCCAGAGCAGACAACGGTTGCTTAATCCCGCCCTGGTTGCTGCAACGAGGGGGGACGATGGCAATTACCAGCAGCCAGCAGCGACGTTACCTGGTAGCTGATATTTTCTGGTGGCGCCGGGGATTTTACGCGGACCTTCAAGTTTTCGTTGAGCGTAATCCTCGGGGCAAAGGCCGGTCGTACTATTATTTTGTACGGATTTTTCGCCACGGCTGAACCCTGTCTCGTGAGACGTTGTTGGACCGGGGGCATTTTCATGTGTCGATTGCTCGAGGCATACGGATCCGCTGACACCTGACGAGTGCGGTGTTACGCATCTTTGCCAATAATTCTTATGGGCTGTTCGATACGTTGGCCAGTCCCTTTACTGGGTGTCAACGCCAAAGCGGAGTTCAGAACGGGCCGACGCCGGTATCACGCGCTCGTTACAGGCGAACAGATAAAAAATCGAAACGGTTCTTGGGCGAGATCCATAAGGATTCAACCGCTGCTGCTGGTGCCAAGTGGCAGCTACCGGCGCACCGTTCAGCGGTGCGCCAGGCCCGGATGCTTAGCGGTTCAGTCGCGTCTCGATCAGCCCGTCGACCACCGAGGGGTCGGCCAGGGTCGAGGTGTCGCCCAAGCTGTCCAGCTCGTTGCAGGCGATCTTGCGCAGGATGCGTCGCATGATCTTGCCTGAGCGGGTCTTGGGCAGCGCGGGTGCCCACTGGATCAGTTCGGGCCGGGCAAAGCCGCCGATCTCCTTGCTGACCAGGGCCAGCAGTTCCTTCTTCAGCGCGTCGTCCGGCTCTATCCCATGCATGGCAGTGACGAAGGCGTAAATGCCTTGCCCTTTCAGGTCATGTGGGTAGCCGACCACCGCGGCTTCAGCCACCGCGTCGTGCAGCACCAGTGCGCTTTCCACTTCGGCGGTACCGATGCGATGCCCGGACACGTTGATCACGTCGTCGACCCGGCCGGTGATCCAGTAGTAACCGTCTTCATCGCGGCGTGCGCCATCACCGGTGAAGTAGTAGCCGGGATAGGGTTTGAAGTAGGTATCGAGCATTCGCTGATGATCGCCGTAGACGCTGCGGATCTGGCTCGGCCAGCTGGCCTTAATCGCCAGTACGCCGCTGCCAGGCCCCTCGATTTCCTGCGCCTGTTCATCCAGCAGCACCGGTTGTACGCCAAAGAACGGGCGGGTCGCCGAGCCTGGCTTGAGCAAGGTGGCGCCGGGCAGCGGGGTGATCATGATGCTGCCAGTTTCGGTCTGCCACCAGGTGTCGACGATCGGGCAACGCTGCTCACCCACTATCTGGAAGTACCACTCCCAGGCTTCGGGGTTGATCGGTTCACCAACGCTGCCAAGCAAGCGCAGGCTGCTGCGCGAGGTATTGAGTACCGGCTGGTCGCCTTCGCGCATCAGGGCGCGCAGGGCGGTGGGCGCGGTGTAGAAAATATTCACCTGGTGTTTGTCGATCACCTGCCAGAAACGCGAGGCGTCCGGGTAGTTCGGCACCCCTTCGAACACCAGGGTGGTGGCGCCATTGGCCAGTGGCCCATAGACGATATAGCTGTGACCGGTGACCCAGCCGACGTCGGCAGTGCACCAGTAGATATCGCCGTCATGGTAGTCGAACACGTACTTGTGGGTCATGGCGGCCATCAGCAGGTAACCGCCGGTGCTGTGCAATACGCCCTTGGGTTTGCCGGTGGAACCTGAGGTATAGAGGATAAACAGCGGGTCCTCGGCGTCCATTGGCTCCGGCGGGCAGTCGGCGCTGGCCTGGTGCAGGGCCTCGTGGTACCAGAGGTCGCGTCCGGGCGTCCAGTCGACCTGACCCTGGGTGCGCTCGATCACCAGCACGGTGCTGACGTCCGGACAATTCTTCAGGGCTTGGTCGACATTGCGCTTGAGCCCGACGTATTTGCCACCGCGTACGCCTTCATCGGCAGTGATTACGGTACGGCAGTCGGCATCCAGGATGCGGTCGCGCAGTGCGTCTGGAGAGAAACCACCGAACACCACCGAGTGCACCGCGCCGATACGGGCGCAGGCGAGCATGGCGTAGGTGGCTTCCGGCACCATGGGCATGTAGATGCACACCCGGTCGCCTTTTTTCACGCCGCGGCTTTTCAGCACATTGGCCAGGCGGCACACGTGATGGTGAAGCTTCTTGTAGGTGATCTGCGCCGACTCGCTGGGGTTGTCACCTTCCCAGATGATCGCGATCTGCTCGCTGCGGCTGTCCAGGTGGCGGTCGATGCAGTTGTAGCTGACGTTCAGCTGGCCACCCTTGAACCAGGCCCCCTGACCATTCAGCAAGTCGCCTTGGTAGACGCTGTCCCAGGGTTTGGACCAGTCGAGGAACGCCCGGGCCTGTTCGGCCCAGAAGATTTCCGGTTGATCCACCGATTGCTGGTACAGGCGCAGGTAGTCGTCGTTGTCCAAGTGCGCCCGTTGGCGTACCGCTTCGGCGACGGGGTGCTGGGTGATGGCGAGCATGGCGGGTCCTTTTTTGTTGTGATGCCACAAGCCGATTAGGGTGCACCCAAGCGCGCACCCGGTTCAAGTGCTGGCACGTTGTTAGACGTCGACGGCAGGGCGCGGGGGTATTCCAACTGCAGGGCGACCAAACGTGCACTGCTCTCGCCATACTCCCTGGCGATGGCGCCGAGGGTTAGCTCCAAGGCGGTGATGGGGTGTGCCGGATCCAGCGCCGGCAGCAGGCGGTCAGGCTGCTCTTCGCTGCCCGGCCTACTGTCCGGCAGCAGGCGCAACCCACGTCGCGTCAGTAGCGGTGCGCGCGACGTGGCCAGGCTGACGGCGGTGGAACGGTAGGTGCGTGAGTAGGCGTCAGCGGTCAGCGCCAGGGCGATTTCGTCGACCCCGGGGGCCACGGCGATGCCCAGGGTTTCATGGCGCCAGAACAGCAGCAGGTTGCGGGCGGCGCCGTAGTAATCCTCGAGACTGAGCCGAAAGGGTCTGCTGTCATGGATGTTGGACCATTCGGTGACACCCAGCTCCCGTGCCACCTCAGTCGCCCTGGCGGTGCCGGCAATGGCTTCGACCAGTGCCAGGGAGGCCGGGACCGCCGCCGCGGCGCCGCTGGTGGTGACGATCCGGCCGTCAACCAGATAGCGGCTGTTACTGTGCCACCGGGTGCCGGGGAAATGCTTCCGGCGTTCCGTTTCCGAGTACCAGTGACCAGTGGCACGCAGCCCTTGCAGCAGGCCGGCGTGGCCCAGTACCAGTACCCCGTCACACACGCCGATCACGGTCGCGCCTTTGCCGTACTGGGCGGCCACCCAGCCGGTCAGCTGCGCATCCTGGCTGTGGTGCACCGCCGGCACTATCAGGTAGTCGGCGCCCTCGGGAAAGCGCCGGTCGAAGTCCTCTATCGTGGCCTGCGCCTCGAATCGCAGGGCCGGCATCATGTGCAGCGGGCCCTCCCGGGTGGCGACGGCCAGCACGTCGGCTGTCGCGGATTGCTGCAGGATGCCATAGGGCACTACATAGTCGATCAGTTCGGTCATGCGGTTCTCACCGATCACCGCGACCACCGGACGGCTGCGGCCGAAGCGGGGCTGGTAACGCGTAAGGACAGCAGTGTGTGCCTCGGACGCGAGCAGCCCATTGCCGCCTGCGGTTTCCCGCGCGCCTGAGGTCAGCAACGCCGCGCCCAGTGCGCATAACACTCCCGACAGTAGCCATAACTGGCGCATCGCTCGATTCTCCTGGAAAGCGCGGCGCCGGGCCGGTGCCGCCGCTGAGGCCTAGCCTCCGCGCCAGCCAGTTGGCGTAAATGACATTCATCAGTGAAAATCTGCCAATCTGCCCGGCCAGGGGGCCTTATGTCGCTCGCACCTTTGTCAACCGCGGTCCCACACTCGGTGGTGGTGGTGATCTTTCCCGCATTCCAGCTCTTGGATGCCAGCGGTCCGCTGGAAGTATTCAGCGCGGCCGCGACCCTGCAGCCAGCGCCGCTACCCTATCGGGTGCGGGTGGTTTCGGTCGCGGGCGGGGCGGTGCAGTCAGGCGCCGGGCTGGCGGTGCTCAGCGAGCCCCTGCCGGAGCCCCACAGCCTGGCGGGCTGCACCTTGATCCTCGTTGGAGGGTTCGGGGTTTTGCCCGCCGCTGCGGAGGGCAGCCTGTTGCGCTGGCTGGTCCTGGCCGCCCCGCGTGCGTCGCGCTGCTGCTCGGTCTGCACCGGAGCCTTTCTGCTGGCCCAGGCGGGCTTGCTGGATGGCCGCACGGCCGTCACCCACTGGCGTTATGCTGCGGCCCTGCGGCGTTATTACCCCAAGGTTCGGGTGCTCGACGACGCGCTGTTTATCAAGGATGGTCCGATCTACAGCTCGGCCGGCGTGACCGCCGGTATCGACCTGTGCCTGAGCCTGGTGGAGGAAGACCTTGGCCGGGCGTTGGCCCTGCGGGTGGCCAAGGAGCTGGTGGTGCACCTGAAACGGGCCGGTGGACAGCGCCAATTCAGCGCCGAGTTGCTGGCGCAGACGGCGCCTGAGTGCGGGCTGATCGCCGACTTGAGCGCCTGGCTCAAGTCGCGGCTGCAGCAGCCGTTGAATGTGGAACTCATGGCGCAAGCCGTCGCGGTATCGCCACGCACGCTGCACCGCCGTTGCCAGGCCGAGTTGGCCATGACGCCAGCCCAGTACCTGCTGCGACTGCGTCTGGAGGCGGCCTGCCGACTGCTCGAAGGCGGGACAATCTCGCTGAAGCGCATCGCCCTGTTGAGCGGTTTCGGTTCGGAGTACAACCTGCGACGGGCGTTCGTCCAAGGGCTGCAGGTGACACCCAGCGAATACCGTTTGCGCTTTTGCCGTTAGGGCGTTTTTTGCGTGGTGCCGTGTCCGCGCCCTGAGTCCCTTGCCCGGCAGGTTGTCGGGCAAGGGCTCGTGGCACCGGGGCCTGTTGGCCCTAGCCGCGGTGGCGACCGCGGAAGTAGTCGATCAGGCCTTGGGTCGAGGCGTCCTCGGCAGCCGGCTCGTCGGACCCGGTCAGGCGCTGGTAGACGCCCTTGCCCAATTCCTTGCCCAGTTCCACGCCCCATTGATCGAACGCGTTGATGCCCCAGATGGCGCTCTGCACAAACACCTTGTGCTCGTACAGGGCGACCAGTGCGCCGAGGCGACGCGGGCTGACCCGCTCCAGTACCAGGGTGTTGCTCGGGCGATTGCCGGCGATCACCTTGTGCGGCGCCAGGCGCTGCACTTCGGCCTCGGGCAATGACTTGGCGCGCAGTTCCTGTTCGGCTTCCTCGCGGGTCTTGCCCAGCATCAGCGCCTGACTCTGGGACAGGCAATTGGCGTACAGCCACTGGTGGTGATCGGCCACCGGGTTGTAGCTGACCACCGGCACGATAAAGTCCGCTGGAATCAGCTGGGTGCCCTGGTGCAGCAACTGGTGATAGGCGTGCTGGCCGTTGCAACCCACCCCGCCCCAGATCACCGGGCCGCTTTCGCAGCTGACCGGGCTGCCGTCCTGGCGCACGCTCTTGCCGTTGGACTCCATGTCCAATTGCTGCAGGTGCTTGGTGATATTGCGCAGGTAGTGATCGTAGGGAAGGATGGCCTGGCTCTGGGCGTTCCAGAAATTGCCATACCAGATCCCCAGCAAGGCCAGCAGCACCGGCATGTTGCTTTCGAATGGCGCGCTCTGGAAGTGCTGGTCCATGCCATAGGCGCCGGACAGCAGTTCCTTGAAGTTGGACATGCCGATGGCCAGGGCGATCGGCAGGCCGATGGCCGACCACAGGGAGTAACGTCCGCCCACCCAGTCCCACATGGGGAAGATGTTCTCTTCGCGGATGCCGAACGACACCGCCGCTTCGCGATTGCTCGAGACGGCGATAAAGTGGCGGTACAGTTGTGTTTCCGGGCCGCCCTGGGCCAGGTACCAGCCACGGGCCGCCTGAGCGTTTTTCAGGGTTTCCAGGGTGTTGAAGGACTTCGACGACACGATAAACAGCGTGGTTTCGGCATGCAGTTTGGCCGACAGCTCATGGAACTCGCTGCCGTCGATATTGGCCAGGTAATGGCAGCGCACGCCCTTTTGCGCAAACGGCAGCAAGGCTTCGGAAACCAGCTGCGGTCCGAGGAAGGAGCCACCGATGCCGATGTTCACCACGTCGGTGATGGGCTTTTCGGTATAGCCGCGCCACAGGCCGTCGTGGATGCGCACCACCAGTTCGGTCATCTGGTTGAGGACCCGGTGCACTTCGGGCATCACGTTGACGCCGGCCACAGTCAGGCGTTCGCCCACCGGCCGGCGCAAGGCCGTGTGCAGCGCCGGGCGGCACTCCGAGGCGTTGACCAGGTCGCCGTCGAACAGCGCGCGAATCGAGCGATCCAGGCCCACTTCACGGGCCAGGCTGACCAGCAGCTCGCGGGTCTGGGGGGTGATCAGGTTCTTCGAATAATCGAGGAACAGGCCACAGCCACTCAGCGAGAACTCCTTGAACCGCTGGGGATCGCCGGCAAAGGCCTCGCGCATGCTGAAATGTTGCATGGTTTCGCGGTGCTGGCGCAGTGCCTGCCAGGAGGGCAGGGCCGTGACGTCGAGCGGGTGTTGGTAGTACGCCATGGGCTTGCGCTTCCTTATTGACGAGCAACCTTTGAACAGTAAAAAGCCCGGAGTGTTCCGGGCTTTGAAGTTTTCGCTGCGGGGGCTTAAGCGACCTGCACCGGAATCGCATTGCTGGTATGGCTGAGCTGGTTGCCCGGCGCCATGTAGAGCATGCGTGGCTTGAAGTTCGCCAGCTCGGCTTCGGCGTAATGAGCATAGGCGCAGATGATCACGCGGTCACCGACCTTGGCTTTGTGCGCGGCGGCGCCGTTGACCGAAATCATCCGCGACCCGGCCTCGCCACGGATGGCGTAGGTGGTGAAACGCTCACCGTTATCGACGTTATAGATCTGGATCTGCTCGTACTCGCGAATGCCGGAAAGGTCCAGCCAGTCGCCGTCGATGGCACAGGAGCCTTCGTAGTCGAGCACAGCGTGGGTGACTTCGGCACGGTGCAGTTTGGCCTTGAGCATGATGGCGTGCATGGCGGTTTCCTTGACGGTCCACAGACGGCGGCAGAGTGTGCCCGAACCCTACTGGGCGAGCAAGATTCAGTGTGGCGCTGCCACCTCGAAGGCCAGGTTGTCGATCAGCCGGGTGCTGCCCAGGTAGGCGGCCGCCAGGATGACCAGGTGGCGATCGTCGCTGCCGGCAGGGCGCAGTTGATCGGCTTCACGTATTTCCAGGTAGTCCGGGCGTAGCCCGGCTTTTTTCAGCTGGCTTTTGCCGCTTTTGACCAGTTTGGCGAAATCGCGCTCGCCCGCGTCTATGGCGGCTGCCAGTTGTTGCAGGGTGGCGTAGAGCGTCGGGGCGATCGCCCGCTGGGCTTCGTCCAGATAACCGTTGCGCGATGACAGCGCCAGGCCATCGGCGGCCCGTACGGTCGGTTCACCAATGATCTGCACCGGCAGGTTGAGGTCGCGCACCAGGGCGCGGATCACCGCCAACTGCTGGAAGTCCTTCTGGCCGAACACCGCGACATCCGGTTGCACCATATTGAACAGCTTGCTCACCACCGTGGCCACGCCTTCGAAGTGTCCGGGGCGACTGGCACCGCACAGGCCTTCGGACACCCCCGGTACGCTGACGCGGGTCTGCCCGTCCATGCCCTGCGGGTACATTTCCGCGACACTCGGCGCGAACAGCAGGTGGCAGCCGGCAACCAGCAGTGTTTCCTGATCGGCGACGAGGGTCCGCGGGTAGGTCGCCAGGTCTTCGCTGGGGCCGAACTGCAAGGGATTGACAAAGATGCTGGCGACCACGAAGTCGGCCCGTTGGCCGGCTTTTTCCACCAGCGCGGCGTGGCCGCTGTGCAGGTTGCCCATGGTCGGCACGAAACCGATCGAACGGCCTTCGGCGCGGGCATGGGCGACGGCCGCGCGCAGTTCGCGGACGCTGTGGACGGTGATCATGCAGAGAATCCATGTTCGGCGGTGGGAAAGGCCACGGCCTTGACCGCGCGTACGTAAGCGGCCAGCGCGGCGGGGACGTTCGGTTGGCCGTCGAGGAAATTTTTCACGAATTTGGCGGTGCGACCGGTCAGCGACAGGCCGAGCATATCGTGCAGGACCAGTACCTGACCGTCGGTGCCGGCGCCAGCGCCGATGCCGATCACCGGAATTTTCACCGCCTGGGTGATCTCGGTGGCCAGGTCGCTGGGCACGCATTCGAGCAACAGCATGGCCGCGCCTGCCTGCTCCAGGGCAATGGCATCGGCACGCATCTGCCGGGCCTGGGCTTCCTGGCGGCCCTGGACCTTGTAGCCACCGAGCAGGTTCACCGCCTGGGGCGTCAGCCCGAGGTGAGCGCAGACCGGTACGCCACGCTCGGCCAGCAGGCGAATGGGTTCGGCCAGCCAGGCCGCACCTTCGAGCTTGACCATATGGGCGCCTGCCTGCATCAGCGCGCCGGCGCTGTGCAGGGTCTGCTCGGCGGTGGCGTAGGCCATAAAGGGCAGGTCGGCGAGAATCAGCGCGCCCTGGGTGCCCCGCTTGACGCAGGCGACATGGTACGCCATGTCCACCAGGCTGACGGGCAGGGTGCTGTCATGGCCTTGCAGGACCATGCCCAGCGAGTCGCCCACCAACAGCACTTCCACGCCGGCCTGGCAGCAGGCCTGGGCGAAAGTGGCGTCATAGCAGGTGAGCATGGCGATTTTTTCGCCGCTCTGCTTGAGGCTTTGCAAAGTGGTCAGGGTAATGTCGGGCATGGGGAAGTGTCCTTATCGACCTAGGTCCTGCCGGGTTAACGGGGATGCCGGTAACGCCCGGCAGCCTCTCCGGTGCACCGGCTCGGGGCAGCGGGACGCCTATAGTCGTGATGGGGAAGGCTGAAGTCAATTGCGGGTGTTACCCCTGGTTACCGGCGTTACCTCGGCATGGGCCCCTCTCAGAGTCGCTCCAGGCCCACGAAAGGGCAGCCCTGCAACAGCTCGGTAAGGCGGCGACCATCGGGCAGCTGCAGTTCTGGCGCAATGTCCGCCAGGGGGTAGAGGACAAACGGCCGTGCCTGCAGATGATAGTGGGGAACGATCAGGCGCGGTTCGTCGAGCAAACGTTCGCCGAACAGCAGGATATCCAGGTCCAGGGTCCGCGGGCCCCAGCGTTCGGCTTTGCGCGTGCGCCCCTGACCCTGCTCGATCGCCTGCAAGGCATCGAGCAAAACCAGGGGTTCCAGCCGGGTATCCAGCGCGGCCACGGCGTTCACGTAACGCGGCTGGTCGGCGGGACCCAGGGGGTCGCTGGCGTAAAACGCGGAGTGTCGATGCAGCTGGGTGGCGGGCAGGGCCGCCAGCGCGGCCAGGGCCTGGCGCAATTGCGCCAGGGGGTCGGCCAGGTTGCTGCCCAGGCCGATATAGACCCGTTCGCTCATTCGCCGCTGGGCGTGCTGCGTTTACGTTTGGCGCCGCCGCTGCGCCGGCGTTTACGAGGCGCACCGTTAACGGCGTCTTCCTTGCTGCCCAGGTCGCGGATCATGCTGCGACGCTCGCTGTCGGTGGCGTCCTGATAATCCGTCCACCAGTCACCCAGCCCGCCGAGGTCTTCGCCGGCGTCTTCGCGCAGCAGCAGGAAGTCGTAGCCGGCGCGGAAACGCGGATTTTCCAGCAACAGGTCGGCGCGTTTGCCCTGGCGACGAGGCAAGCGTTCCTGCATGTCCCAGATCTCGCGGATCGGGATGGTGAACCGTTTGGGAATGGCGATGCGCTGGCACTGTTCGGCGATCAGCTGATGCGCCGCTTCCTGCATGGCGGGGATCGGCGGCATACCGCGGTCCTGCATCAACAGCACCCGCGCCGGCAGCGCCGGCCAAAGGAGCGCGGCGAAGAGGAAGGCGGGAGTGACGGTTTTGCCTTTGTGAATCCGCGAGTCGGTGCTGGCCAGGGCCAGGCGGATCAGCTTGTCGGTGTACTCCGGGTTGCGCTTGAGCGCTGCGGCACTGGCCGGAAACAGCGGTTCGAACAGCTCCAGCTCGATCAGCAATTCGTAGACGTACTCGGCGTACCCGGCCAGGAACAGCTTGAGCACCTCGTCGAACAGACGGGCCGAGGGGATTTCACGCAGCATCGGTGCCAGGCGGCGAATGGGCGCGGCGCTGTGCGGCTCGATCTCGAAATCCAGTTTGGCGGCGAAACGCACGGCGCGCAGCATGCGCACCGGGTCTTCCTGGTAACGCTGCTCAGGGTCGCCAATCAGGCGGATCTGCTGGTTACGGATATCGTGCATGCCGCGGGCATAGTCGAGGATGCGTTCGCCGGTGACGTCGAAGTAGAGCGCGTTGATGGTGAAATCGCGGCGCTGGGCATCGTCTTCCAGGCTGCCGTAGACGTTGTCGCGCAGGATCCGGCCGCTCTCGTTGCGCGAGGACAGGTTGCTGTCTTCGTCGTCATCACCTTCCTGGGGATGGTTGGCGCGGAAGGTGGCAACTTCGATAATCTCGCGGCCGAAGTGCACATGCACCAACTTGAACCGTCGGCCGATCACCCGGGCGTTGCGAAACTCTGCCCGGACCTGTTCGGGGGTGGCGCTGGTGGCCACGTCGAAATCCTTGGGGTCAATGTCGATCAGCAGGTCACGTACGCAACCGCCGACCAGATAGGCCTGGTAGCCTGCGCTTTGCAAACGTTCGACCACGCTCACCGCGTACCGGCTGAATTGCCCGCGGCGCAGCGGATGCTGCTGCGCGCTAAGGATTTCAGGCGTGCTGCGAACGTGTTTGGCGCGACGCAAGGGTGAACGCAAAGACTGGAACAGCTTTTTCAGCATGGGATGCACTGTTTGACGAAATGGTCGGCCAGCAGAACAAATGACCGCAGGGTAGGTGCGGATTCTAGCATTGAGTCGGGGGGAAGGTGTACGTGGCGAGGGGTGTCTGGCGAAGCTACTGGGGGAGCCGAGGCTCCCCCCCAAGTAGGTGCGTGCTTTGTTTTTATTATTATGTCGGACCTGTTGTTTTTGTTGTCGGTCCGTTCCCGTAAGCCTCTGGCTTCGAGAAAATCTCCCAATGAGGGAGTCAAGAGCAAACGTATTTTTTTGGATGCTGACGCTGCCATTGTCGTGCGACTCAACCAGTTCAGGCACTGCATGGGTGCAGTTTTATTGTTCTCGGCCTGGTCGTGGGGCAAGCCCCTTAGGCAATTCCTCTCCAAAAGAATCAGTTAGCTGCGCCTCCGCGTTGTTGTAGTTATTGTGCTGGAGTCGATACGTCTTATTTTTGTTGTAGGGGCCGTGCTTCTTATTGTTGTTGTACGGAAGTAATAGCAGGAGCCGTGCCAGTTTTTGTGAATCCTTATAAAACAAGGGCTTGGCGAATTTTGCTGTGCCGGTTGCGGTCGAAAATGGCGCTCTTCCCGTTACCATTAGACCCGGCTTTGTTACGAGGTGTGAGCGCGGTAACAGCGCTGGGGAACTCAACTCGCAGTGGCGTGGTCAGCGCTGGCGGCCCGTCGCTGTCAGCTCAGGAGGTATCAGCGCGGCAAGAAGGCATATTTCGCTAGCGTTGTGTCGGGGGAGACCGCGCGGGCGATCCGAGCCACGGCCTGCGCAGCCGTGGCGTCGATCGCGGTGTCAGGTG
Organism: Pseudomonas sp.; assembly: GCF_040514055.1. GTDB lineage: Bacteria > Pseudomonadota > Gammaproteobacteria > Pseudomonadales > Pseudomonadaceae > Aquipseudomonas. The sequence continues at coordinate 39,617 of NZ_JBEVDL010000099.1, read as the reverse complement.
CCGGTGGCGGCACTGGTCTTGCGCCGCGGGATCCCCAGGCGCTGGCGGCGTTCCCACAGGCATTTGCGGCTGATGCCCAGCTTGCGTGCCAGTTCGGTTTCGGTCATGTGGTCCTGGTGCTCGAGGACGAAGTGCTGGAAGTAGTCCTCCAGGGACAGGTCCTCGGTGGGCTCATGGTTGCTGCTGGTGCTGCCTTGCTGGGGCGGCAAGCCGAGGAAGTCATCATCCACCAGGTCGCCCAGTTCGATGTCGATCCCCAGCAACTCGGCGCTGATCTGCGGGCTCTCGCAGAGGATCACCGCGCGCTCGATGGCGTTCTCCAGTTCCCGCACGTTACCTGGCCAGGAGTACTGACGTATCGCTTGCTCGGCATCCGGCGCGAAGCGCAAGTCGCTGCGACCCATGCGGGTGGCCTGGCGGGTGAGGAAGAGCTGGGCGATCTCGCTGACGTCGGCCCCGCGCTCACGCAGGGCCGGCAACTTCAGGGCAATCACATGGAGGCGGTAGAACAGGTCTTCACGGAACTGGCCGACCTTGGCCAAGCTTTTCAGGTCGCGGTGGGTGGCGGCGATCAGGCGGACATCGACCTTCTGCGATTGCACCGAGCCAACGCGGCGGATCTCGCCTTCCTGCAGCACGCGTAACAGGCGAGCCTGGGCCTCGAGCGGCAGCTCGCCGATCTCGTCGAGAAACAGGGTGCCGCCGTCGGCCGCCTCGACCAGGCCGGCGCGACCGGCGCTGGCGCCGGTAAAGGCGCCTTTTTCATGGCCGAACAATTCCGACTCGATCAGGCTTTCCGGAATCGCGGCGCAGTTCACCGAGATCATCGGCGCCTTGGCCCGGCGGGACAGGTTGTGCAGGGCGCGGGCGACCAGCTCCTTGCCCGTGCCTGATTCGCCCTGGATCAGCACGGTGGAGTCGGTGGGCGCGACCTTGCGGATCTTGCTGTACAGGTCCTGCATGGGGATGCAGGAGCCGATGATGCCGATCTCGCCATTGCTGGCATCCGCGCCCTTGTCGCCCTTGTCGCCCTTGTCGGCGCCACGGGTGGCGGGGGCGCTGCGGTCGCCTTTGTTTTCCAGGCGGTCGCGCAGGATGCGCGCCACTGCCTGCAGCATTTCGTCGTGGTCGAAGGGTTTGGCGATGTAATCGACCGCGCCCATCTTCATCGAGTCCACCGCCGAACGCAGGCTGGCGTAGCTGGTCATGATCAGCACCGGGGTGCCCTGGCCGAGCTTGATCAGCTCGGTGCCGGGCGCGCCGGGCAGGCGCAGGTCACTGACGATCAGGTCGAAACTGGCGATGCTGAACCGCTCCTGGGCTTCCTGCACCGAGCCGGCTTCGCTGACCTGGTACTGGTTGCGCTCCAGCAGGCGGCGCAGGGCCGAGCGGATAATGGTTTCGTCTTCGACGATCAGGATATGAGGCATTAAATTCGGTCTCTCGACAGTCTCTGGTCGCTGTTAAATCGCGGCGGGCGTTGCCTCGGCATGCCGAGGCAGCGTCACCCGAATCCGGGTGCCGCGCTGGTGCCCGGGGTCTGTCGGGCTGTCGATTGTTATCTGTCCATAATGCTCTTCCACGATCGAATAGACCAGTGCGAGCCCCAGGCCCGTCCCTTCCCCCGGGTCCTTGGTGGTGAAAAACGGTTCGAACAGGCGATCCATGATGGCCTTGGGAATGCCGCTGCCCTCGTCCTCGACGATCAGGTCCACGGTGTGCTCACAGGCTTCGCTCCTGACCCGTATGACGCCGCGCGGCGGCGACGCATCACGGGCATTGGACAGAAGGTTGATCAGCACCTGCGCCAGGCGTTGCGGGTCGCCTTCGGCGCGGTGCTCGGGGTCGCAAAGGTTGAAAAACTGCACTTCGATGCTGCGCTTGTTCAGCGACAGCAGGCCGATGGCGTCCTGGGCCACCTCGGCCAGGCTGACAGCCTCGTCGGCCTGCTGGCGGCCACCGGCATGGGCGAAACTCATCAGCGACTGAACGATGCGCGAGACCCGCTTGGTCTGCTCGATGATCTGGCTGCTGATTTCGCTCAGCTCGCCATCCTCCTCGCGCTCCTCGCGCAGGTTCTGCGCCAGGCAGGCGATACCGGTGATCGGGTTACCGATCTCGTGGGCTACCCCGGCCGCCAGGCGGCCAATACTGGCCAGGCGTTCGGAGTGCACCAGCTTGTCCTCGAGCATCTGCGTTTCCGTGAGGTCCTCGACCAACAGCACCAGGCCGGTGTTGCCGGGCGCCAGGGGTTCGTCGATGGCCGCCTTGTGCAGGTTGAGCCAGCGGGTTTGGCCATCCAGCGCCAGGCGTTGTTTGTGCAGGTGTTCGTCAGGCAGGTTGATAAAGCCTTCCAGCAAGGCGTTCCAGGGCTCGCCAATGGCGCCCAGGCGAGAACCGACCACCCGTTGCGCGGGGATGCCGGTGAGGTCCTCCATGGCGCGGTTCCACATCAGCACCTCCTGGTCCTTGGCCAGCGAGCAGACGCCCATGGGCAGCTCCTGCAAGGTTTGCCGGTGGTAGCGACGCAGGGCGTCAAGTTCGGCGGCCAGGCCGGTGAGGCGCGAGTGGTAGTCCTCGAGCCGGCTTTCGATAAAGTGGATATCCTCGGTGACATAGCCTTCGCTGCCGGATTTGTAGGGCAGGAAGGTCTCGACTATGTCCTGGGCCACGCTGGGGCCCATCAGCCCGGAGAGGTTGGCTTCCAGGCGGTCGCGCAGGCGACGCAGGGCATAGGGACGGTTTTCGTCGAAGGGCAGGTGCAGGTCGCGCAGGGCCTGCTCGATTTCGCGTTGGGCGGTTTTCGCGCCCAGCGGCTTGGCCAGCTGAGCGGCGAACTCCTGGGGTGACACCGCCAGCAGTTCACGCCGTTGCGGGCGCCGCACATTGTCCACCGCGCAGGCCTCGGCGGCGCTTTTTTCCTCGCTGCTGGCTTCGGTGAACAGCGACACCAGGGTGAACACCACGACGTTGGCGGCCAGCGAGCCAATGGCCGCCAAGTGCCAGCTGGTGTCGTCCAGCACATAGATGACGTTGAAGAACGGCAGGTAAAAACCCTGCAGGTTGCCCACCAGCGGCAGCAGCATGCTGACCAGCCAGACCACGATGCCGGTCAGCAGGCCGGCGATAAAACCACGCCGGTTGGCGGTCGGCCAGTACAGCACCGAGAGTACGCCGGGGAGGAACTGCAGGGTGGCGACGAAGGCGACTATGCCCAGGTTGGCCAGGTCCTGCTCGGCGCCCAGCAGCAGGTAGAACCCGTAGCCGGCCATGATGATGGCGATGATCAGGGCGCGGCGGGTCCACTTCAACCAGCGGTAGATATTGCCTTCGGCCGGTGGCTGGTAGAGCGGCAGCACCAGGTGGTTGAGGGCCATGCCCGACAGCGCCAGGGTGGTCACGATGATCAGGCCACTGGAGGCCGACAGGCCACCGACATAGGCGATCAGGGCCAGCGCCTTGCTGTTGACCGCGATGCCCAGGCCCAGGGTGAAGTACTCGGGGTTGGTGGTGGCCCCCAGCTTCAGGCAGGCCCAGAGGATCAGCGGCACCGCCAGGCTCATCAGCAGCAGGAACAGCGGCAGGCCCCAACTGGCACTGACCATCGCGCGGGGATTGAGGTTCTCGGTAAAGGTCATGTGGTACATGTGCGGCATGACGATGGCGGAGGCGAAGAACACCAGCAACAGGGTGCGCCACGGGCCTTCCTGCAGCGGGGTGTGCATGGCCGCCAGGGTGGCCTGGTTCTGCAGCAGCCAGATTTCCAGTTGGTGCGGGCCGCCGAACACGCCATACAGGGCATACAGGCCGATCCCCCCCAGGGCCACCAGCTTGACCACCGATTCGAAGGCGATGGCGAAGACCAGGCCCTCGTGTTTTTCCCGGGTGGCTATATGGCGGGCACCAAAAAGAATGGTGAACAGGATGATCAGGCCGCAAAAACTCAGGGCCACCCGCTGCTGCACCGGCTCGCGGGTAAGGATGCCGATCGAGTCCGCCACCGCCTGGATCTGCAGCGCCAGCAGCGGCAACACGCCGACCAGCATAAACAGGGTGGTCAGTGCGCCGGCCCAGGTGCTGCGAAAGCGAAAGGCGAACAGGTCGGCCAGCGACGACAGCTGGTAGGTGCGGGTGATGCGCAGGATCGGGTACAGCAGCACCGGTGCCAGCAGAAAGGCCCCGGAGACCCCCAAGTAGCTGGAGAGAAAGCCAAAGCCATACTGGTAGGCCAGGCCGACCGTGCCGTAGAACGCCCAGGCGCTGGCATAAACCCCCAGCGACAGGGTGTAGATCAGCGGGTGACGGATCAGCCAGTGGGGAATGATGCCGCGTTCGCTGATCCAGGCCACACCAAACAGGACCAACAGGTAGGCGGCGCTGATCAGCATCAGCTGGCTCAGGCTAAAGCTCGTCAGCATCGGCTGGACTCTGCGAATAAAGGTAAAGGACGGTGCCGCGGGCGATCATCATCAGGGTGAACGACGCTTGCCGGGAGCCATGGGTCAAAGCTCATCGGCATCGCGCTGGCTCTGAAGGATAAAGGTGACGACGATCAGGATCAGCCACAGCAGGTAGGGGCGATACCAGGCCCCGTTGGGGTCTATCCACCAGTCCATGATGGCCGGGGAAAACAGGTAGATCCCCACCACCAGGAGGAGGACCAGTCGGTAGATGTACATGGCGGATCCCGTGTCGATAATCGGGCGATGGTGCAGGAGAGCAGCTACAAGCTGCAAGTCATAAGGGCAGGGTCAGGGGTAACGCCTGTTACTTGAAGCTTGCGGCTTGAAGCTTATCGCTGCTTCATTCCAACTGCGCCTCGGCCAGGGCGCGGCTGCGCGGGATGGCCGTGGCGTCCCACTGCGCGATGCCCCAGGCCAGTACTTCGCGAGCCCCCGCGCGGGTCAACTGCGCTGGCGGCTTCTGACCCAGGGCGCGAAGGGCACGGACCAGCAAGGGGGCGGCCTGGTCGGTGGGCAGCGGCGCGGAGCGGTAGGACTTGCCGAGTTTATGCCCGTCGGGCTGGATGATCAGCGGCACGTGCAGGTAGCGTGGTTGACGCAACCCCAGCAGCTCCTGCAGGTACAGCTGGCGGGGCGTCGAGTCGAGCAGGTCGGCGCCGCGCACCACATCGGTCACGCCCTGCCAGGCATCGTCCAGCACCACGGCCAGTTGATAGGCGTACAGTCCGTCACGGCGGCGGATAACGAAATCACCGACGTCCCCGGCCAGGTGCTGACTGAAGTCGCCCTGGATCCGGTCGCTAAAGCCGTAGTTCAGCTGCGGCACGCGCAGCCGGATGGCGGCGTCGTCGGCGGCATGCCCAGCGTCGCGGCAGAATCCCGGATAGACGCCGCCATAGGGCTCCAGGCGTTTGCGCGAGCAGCGGCAGGCATACGCCAGGCCCTGGCGAAACAGCTGCTCGAGCACCTGGGCGTAGGCCGCATGGCGCTGGCTCTGGCGGATGCACTCGCCGTCCCACTCGAGGCCGTAGGCGCCGAGGGTGTCGAGGATCGCCGCCTGGGCACCTTCGACCTCTCGGGGCGGATCGAGGTCTTCCATGCGCAACAACCATTGGCCCCCCTGGGCACGGGCATCCAGATAGGAGGCCAGGGCGGCGACCAGCGAACCGAAATGCAGGTAACCGCTGGGGGTGGGCGCAAAACGTCCGGTGTAGGCAGGGAGGGTCATCGGCAGGGTCGGTAACGGACTATGGGGGTCACTGTGCTACAAGGGCGCGGGGCTGTCGATGCGGGTTGCTCGCCACAGAGCGGCGCATATGCAAACGGGGCGCCTAAGCGCCCCGTTGTTCAATCGCTGCCTGAATCAGGAACCGATCTGCTTTTCCTTGATTTCAGCGAGGGTCTTGCAATCGATGCAGAGGGTTGCAGTCGGACGGGCCTCGAGACGGCGGATGCCGATTTCGACGCCGCACGAATCGCACCAGCCGTAATCGTTGTCCTCGATCAACTGCAGGGTCTCGTCGATCTTCTTGATCAGCTTGCGCTCGCGATCGCGGGCGCGCAGCTCCAGGCTGAACTCTTCTTCCTGACTGGCCCGGTCGGCTGGGTCGGGAAAATTCGCCGCTTCGTCCTGCATATGATGCACAGTCCGGTCGACTTCCTGCATCAGTTCCAACTTCCACTTATTGAGGATGTCGGTGAAGTGGGCGCGCATCGGGTCACTCATGTACTCCTCGCCCTTTACTTCTTTATAGGGTTCGAAACCACGGTTGAGTGAGGTGCTCTTTGCTTTTGCTTTGGTGGGCATGGATGACCGCCTCTTAGTCTTTCTAATCACTGCGCAGGATAAGTCGATACCGTCTTTTTTGCCGGCCCTGCGGCTGCAAGCGGGCGAACTTACCAGATCGACTAGGGGCGCGCCACTCCCGGTTGTCGAGGTTGCTGCCGTTTACCCGGCCCTTTGGTTAGAATCCGCGGCCCGGTTCCTCATTAAGGAAGGCCCATGGCCACATCCTACAGTGCACGCAGTCGCGCCATCGAGCCCTTCCATGTGATGGCGCTGCTGTCGCGCGCCAATCAACTGCAGGCCGAGGGTCACGACGTCATTCACCTGGAAATCGGCGAGCCGGACTTCAGTACCGCCGCGCCCATAGTCGCGGCCGGGCAAGCCGCCTTGGCCAATGGCCATACGCGCTATACCGCTGCCCGTGGCCTGCCAGCACTGCGCCAGGCCATCGCCGGATTTTACCAACAGCGCTACCGCTTGAGCATAGACCCGGAACGGATCCTGATTACGCCCGGCGGCTCCGGCGCGCTGTTACTGGCCACCAGCCTGTTGGTCGATCCCGGTAAGCACTGGTTGCTGGCCGACCCCGGCTACCCCTGCAACCGGCACTTCCTGCGACTGGTGGAAGGGGCCGCGCAGCTGGTGCCGGTCGGGCCCGCGGAGCGCTACCAGCTCAACGGCGCACTGCTGGCCAAACATTGGAATGCCGACAGCGTCGGCGCCCTGGTCGCCTCGCCGGCCAACCCCACGGGGACCTTGCTGTCGCGCGCCGAGCTGGCGGAGCTGTCGAGCGCGGTGGATCAGCGCGGCGGCCACCTGGTGGTGGACGAGATCTACCACGGCCTGACCTACGGGCAGGACGCGACCAGCGTGCTGGAAGTGAACGACCAGGCCTTTGTGCTCAACAGCTTCTCCAAGTATTTCGGCATGACCGGCTGGCGCCTGGGGTGGCTGGTCGCACCGCCCGCCGCGGTACCGGAACTGGAGAAGCTGGCGCAAAACCTCTATATCAGCGCGCCGAGCATGGCCCAGTACGCCGCATTGGCCTGTTTCGAACCGGCTACCCTGGAGATTCTCGAGGAGCGCCGGCATGAATTCGGTCGTCGCCGCGATTTCCTCCTGCCGGCCCTGCGCGAATTGGGCTTTGGTATTGCGGTGGAGCCGGAGGGCGCGTTTTACCTGTATGCCGATATTCGTGCCTTTGGCGGCGATGCCTTTGCCTTCTGCCGGCATTTTCTGGAAACCGAACACCTGGCGATTACCCCGGGGCTGGATTTCGGCCACTACCAGGCGGGTCACCATGTGCGCTTCGCCTACACCCAGAGTCTGCCGCGTTTGCAGCAGGCGGTCGAACGCCTGGCCCGCGGCCTGAAAAGCTGGCGGCCCTGATGCAGTTTGTTCCCGCGCTGGAGGAAGGGCGGCTGGTACAGCGCTACAAGCGTTTCCTGGCCGATATCGAGACCGCCGCGGGTGAGCGGCTGACCATCCACTGCCCCAATACCGGTTCGATGCTCAATTGCATGAGCCCGGGCGGACGGCTGTGGTTCAGTCGCAGCAACGACCCCAAGCGTAAATTGCCCGGCACCTGGGAGTTGAGCGAAACGCCCCAGGGGCGGTTGGCCTGCGTCAATACCGGGCGCGCCAACGGGCTGATCGAGTCGGCGCTCAACGCGGGCATCATCGGCGAACTGGCCGGCTTCGATAGCCTGCGGCGCGAAGTGGCCTATGGTCAGGAGCGCAGCCGGGTGGATTTTCGCCTGGACTATGATGGCGCGCCGGCCTTCGTCGAGGTCAAGAGCGTGACCCTGGGGTTCGCCGATTCGCCGGTAGCGGCCTTCCCCGATGCGGTGAGCCTGCGCGGAGCCAAGCACCTGCGCGAGCTGGCGCACCTGGCGCGCCAGGGGATTCGCGCGGTGCAGCTGTATTGCGTCAATCTGTCGGGCGTCGAGGCGGTGCGGGTGGCCGAGGAGATTGATCCGGGCTATGCCGCCGCGTTGCGTGAAGCAGTGGCCGCGGGGGTCGAGGTGCTGGCCTACGGCGCCGAGCTGTCGCCCGAACAGGTGCGAGTCAGCCATCGCCTCGAGGTGATTCTCTAGCTTGTTTTGGGGACGACGGTGAATCAACAGACCCCGTCATACCCGCGCAGGCGAGTCTCCAGAGGCTTCACAGCACCAGGGTTCCGGTCTTCGTGGTGACCGCGGTGAATGTACAGACCTCGTCATACCCGCGCAGGCGGGTATCCAGAAGCTTTACAGCCGCTGGGTTAGAGTGTCACCCAGATCGCCTCGGCGTCTTCCCGGCAGGCCAGGGCGGTCAGCGACTGACCCGCGCAGGGGCCGGCCACGCATTCTCCGGAGTCGATCAGAAACAGCGCGCCGTGGGTGGCGCACTGCAGCAGGCTGCCGCTGTGGTCGAGGAACTGGTCCGGCAGCCACTCCAGGGGAATGCCGCGGTGCGGGCAGCGGTTCAGGTAGGCATGGACCTGGCCATCCTTGCGCACGGCCAGCAGGCGCACCTCGTCCAGCACAAAACCGCGACTCTGGCCTTCGGCCAATTCCGCGGGGGTACATAGGGCTTTCATCGCAGTCTCCCGGGCAGGTGCGCATTATCGCGCACCGCCTGGGTTTGCCAAAGGCCTAGTGGCCTGTTTGCCTAGTTCGATTAGTTAATTTCGCCGCCTGACGTCCCGATACGGCGTTGCTGCTCCTCGCCATAGCGGACTATGACTCGTCGCAGCGCCTTGTCTCAGAACCCCAGGCATTCGAACTTAAGTTAACCCACTAACCAAACAGGCCACTAGATCTCCCAGATCAGGTTTAGCGCCGCGTTACGCCCGGGCTGGGTATAACGGTTCAGGCTCGGGCTGTTCTCGGTCAGGCCGCGCACATCGCCCCACTGGCTGTACTGCTGGTCGGTCAGGTTGAACAGGCCGGCATTCAGCGACAGCTGCTCGGTGACCTGCCAGTAGCTGGTGAGGTCGAGCGTGCCGTAGCCGGAGGGCTGGTACTGACCGGCCAGTTGGGTATCGTCGACCCGCGTCTTGGCCGACACCAAGGTCCAGTTCAACTCGCCGCCAAAGGCGCCCGAGGGGGCGTCGTAGCCCAGGCCGAACACCGCCTTGAGCGGGTCGATGCTGTTGATCGGCTGGCCGCTGCCTTCGTCCTCGCCCCGGGCGTAGGCGAGAGCGCCGCGCAGGTGGGTGCCGGCGGGCAGGCCGAACTGGTCGAGGAACAATTCACCCTTGGCCTCGGCGCCGCGGATGGTGACCCGGTCCAGGTTCTGGTATTGGAAGGTCATGCGGTTATTGCCGGTGGGGTCGTTCGCCAGGGTGACCTGCTCGATAAAGTCCTCGTAGCGATTATAGAACAGCGCCAGGCCGAAGCTGCCGACCTGATACTTGCCGCGCAGGCCCAACTCGTAGCTGTCGCTGGTTTCCGCTTCCAGGTCGGGGTTGGCGATGGTCTGGTAACCCCGGGCGAAGTTGACGAATTCGCCGAAGATATCCACCGCATTGGGCGTGCGAAAACCGGCGGCGTATTGGCCGTACAGGCTGTGGGCGTCGTCCAGCTGATAGGTCAGGCCAAACTTGGGTGACAGCGCGTGATCGCTATAGTCGGCCGGGTCGGTGTCGATCGGCTGGCTGTTGAGGAATTCGCGGCTGACCTCCGGCTTCATTTCATAGTGGTCATAACGCAGGCCAGGCAGCAGGGTCCAACGGCCGAGGCTGATGCTGTCCTGGGCGAACAGCGCGTACTCGGTGGAGGTCGGGTCCGGGAAGTCGCTCAGCGGGAAAGTTTCATCGCCCGGCGCCGCGGGCACCGGGCTGCCGCTGTCGGCATAGACCTCGCTGCCGCGGCGCAGGTCGGAGCTGTCCAGGCGTTTGAGGTCGACACCATAGATCAGTTGATGACGGGCCGCGCCGGTGTCGAATTGCTTGTCGAACTTGCTGCTCAGGCTCCACAGCTGTTCCTGGTAGTTCGAATCGCGGTTGCGCAGGCGCGGCCGCCCGGCACTGAAACGTTGCTGCTCGGTCTGCTGGCGAATCTGACTGTCCTGGTAGCTCAATTGCCATTCGGCGCGGTCGGCCAGTGGACCACCGAGCTCGAAACGGTGCAGCAGGCTCAGGCGCTCGCGGTCGGTGCTGTCGGTGGCATCCGAGGTGCGCACCGTGGCACTGGTGCTGTAGTCGCTGAGCAAGCGGGTATCGGCGTCGTCCTGGTAACGGTCGTAAGTCAACTGCAGGCGGTCATGCTCGCCGTAGTCCCAGCCCAGCTTGGCCAACAGGTTGTCGGCGCTGTAGTCCTGGGGGTTGGCCTGCTCGCGTGCGCTGCCGATGCCGCCCTGACCACCGTGACTGTCCAGGGCATGGCCGTCGCGGCGACCCAGGTGCAGCAGGCCGTCGAGTGGGCCCTGGCGTCCGGCCAGGGTCAGGCTGCGTTGCCAGCTGTCGTCGGCGCTGTCGTAGCCGGTTTTCAGGCGGGTGTAAAAGTCGTCGCCCTCGTCCAGGTAGTCGCCAGCATCCTTGGTCAGGAAGCTGACCGCGCCGCCAATCGCATCGCTGCCGTAAAGCGAGGAGGCGGGGCCGCGGATGATCTCCACCTGCTTCAGGGTGTCCGCGTCTACGTAGTTGCGCCGCGCGTCGAGGAAGGGACCGAAGGTGAAGGCGTCCGGGACCGACACACCGTCGACCTGGGTCAGCACCCGGTTACCGCCGATACCGCGAATGGTGAACCCGCCCAGGCCAAAACGGCTGCCAGTGCCGCTGACCGACACGCCGGGTTCGTAACGCACCAAGTCCTTAATGTTCTTGACCATGCCCTGGTCGATGTCGCGCTCGGTCTGCACCGAGACCGTGCTGGGCACCTGGTCGAGTGTTTGCTCGTTACGGGTGGCGGTCACGGTGATGCTGTCGAACTGGGTGGCAGGCTCCTTTTCCGTTTCGCTGGCCAGCGCAAGGGTTGGGGAGAGCAGCAGCAAGGCCAGCCAGGGGCGGCGAGCGAAAGGCGGGCGTGAGGGCATGTCGGGGGCTCCTTGAGCGTGGAAGGCGAGTGGCTGCTATGGCCATCGGTTGGCGTCGGCGGCAGACGTTAACGATCTTGACATGCGAATGCAAATTATTATCATATAGATTAACTTGTTTTATGCCGGGCCCGACATGCGCCGATTGCCCCTCTTTCTGCTGCTTTCGCTGGCGCTGCATGCGGCCTCCAGCCAGCTGCTGCGCCTGCCCTCGAGCTCGGCTGGGATCGCATCGCCAGGCCCGGAGCCGATGCAGGTCAGCCTGGTGTCCTGGGCGCCCTTGCAGGCGCCCGCAACAGCGTCGAAGCCAGCGGCGGCGGTCGAGCATGCCCAGGCCGTAGCGTCGCCACCGGCATCCGCCGCGCCGACCGCGGCCGTGCGCCCGGTTGCCGTAGCGCGCCCGGCTCGACGGCAGCCTGTCGCTACGGCCGCCGCAGCCCCCGCCAGGCCGGCACCCGTGGCAGCGGCTGGCGCAGCCCCAATTCGCGCCAGGGCCGCAGCGGCGCCAGCGCCGTCGGTAACCAGTCCTGCGCCGCCGCCCCCGGCGGAAAAATTCAGTCAGGCGCCCGCTTTCCTCGCGCCGCCGCTGCAGCCGCGCTACCCGGCTCAGGCGCGCCGGCGCAACCAGCGCGGCACCGTGGTGCTGGAAGTGCGTCTGGATGAACAGGGCCGCCAGCGGGCGCTGCAAGTGCTGCGTTCCTCGGGGGTCGCCAGCCTCGACCAGGCGGCGCTGCAAGCCGTGGCCGCCTGGCGTTTTCGTCCGGAAACCGATGCCGGGCGCAGCGTCCCGAGCCGCGTACACATTCCCATCGAATTCGCCCTGACGGCGAGCCGTTGACCCTTCACTCAGGAGATCGAACATGAGCCTACAGACCCAGCCCGCCGCGCCGAGCAACGACCTTTTTTTGGCCTGGCAGGTGCTGCGCGCCGAACAGCCGCGCCTGCGTGCACGGGATGCGGCAGAACGCCTGGCGGTCAGCGAGGCCGAGCTGATGGCCAGCCGCCTGGGTACCGATGCGGTGCGCCTGCGTCCGGACTGGGCGGACCTGCTGCCGGCCCTGGGCGACCTGGGCCTGGTGATGGCCCTGACGCGCAATGAGCACTGCGTGCACGAGCGCCGCGGGCACTACCGCGAGGTCACCGTCAGCGGGCAGATGGGTCTGGTGGTGTCGGCCGATATCGACCTGCGGCTGTTCCTCGGTGGCTGGTCCAGTGTGTTCGCCCTCGAGGAAACCACCGCCAAGGGCCCCCAACGCAGTGTGCAAGTGTTCGATCGTCAGGGGAACGCGGTGCACAAGGTGTATTTGACCGAGGACAGCCAGCTCGAGGCCTGGGCGCCGTTGCTCGAGCGTTTTCGCGCGCCGCAGCAAAGCAGCGCGCTGGAGCTGGCACCGCTGGCGGTGCGTGAGCCGCCGGCCGCTGACGGCAGTATCGATATCGATGCGCTGCGGGTCGGCTGGTCGACGCTTAAGGACACCCACCATTTTTTCGCCCTGCTGAAAAAACACGGTGCGCAACGTACCCAGGCCTTGCGCCTGGCTGGCTCCGAGTGGGCCGAGCCGTTGGCGCCGAGCGAGTTGCCGAAGCTGCTGGAGGCGGCAGGGGTGGGCGGGGTGCCGATCATGGTGTTTGTCGGCAACCGTCATTGCATCCAGATCCACAGTGGCCCGGTGCACAACCTGCGCTGGATGGACAGCTGGTTCAACGTGCTCGATCCGCTGTTCAACCTGCACCTGAAAACCCAGTCGGTGGTGGAGTTGTGGCGGGTGCGCAAGCCCAGCACCGACGGCATCATCACCAGCTGGGAAGCCTTCGATGCCGAGGGCGAGCTGATCGTGCAGCTGTTTGGCGCGCGTAAACCGGGCGTGCCCGAACGTACGGACTGGCGCGCCCTGGCTGAAGCCGCGGCCCCCCTGGACGTGGCCGTCGAGGCGGTCTAACCCCGGTTGTGCCGCTGCGGCCCGAGTGTCGTGGCGGATGCGGACCGACCGGCTGCGCGCCGGGATTTTTATCGGCTGGGCGGCACTGCCGCTCCCCTGCCTTCTTGCGATGGATTCCCCCTATGCGTCTGACTCGTTTTCTCGCCGGCCTCTGCGCGGCCGCTCTCACCTTGCCGGCCCTGGCCGAACCCGCGACGAAGCGCTGGGTCAGCGCCGGTGGGGGGCTTAGCGAGTGGGTGGTGGCGCTGGGCGGGGAAAGCGCCCTGGTCGGGGTCGACAGCACCAGCCAGCATCCGTCGTCGCTCAAGGCGCTGCCAAGCATCGGTTATCAGCGGCAGTTGTCCGCCGAGGGCATTCTCGCCCTGCACCCCGACCTGCTGCTGGGCAGCGAGGAGATGGGCCCGCCGCCGGTACTGGAGCAGTTGCGTGGCGCCGGCGTGCGCATCGAAACCCTCTCGGCCCGGGCCGACCTGGCCACTTTGGCCAGCAACCTGCAGCGCCTCGGCGACCTGCTCGGCGCGCCGCAGCGGGCCAGCCAGGCACGGACCGAGTTCCAACGACGCCTGCAGGCGCAGGCCGCCTGGGTCGACGCGGCGCGGGCCAAGCAGGCGACGCCGGGCGTGTTGATGCTGCTCGGGCATGCGGGGGCCAGCCCCATGGCGGCGGGCCGCGACACGGCGGCGACCTGGTTGATCGGGCGGGCCGGTGGGCGCAACCTCACCGTTCACCTTGGCTATAAGGCCCTGTCCAGCGAGGCGCTGTTGGCCCTGGATCCCGACGTGGTGATTTTCGCCGACCGCAGCCTGCAGGGCGCGGCGGCCCGGGAAGCATTGCTCAAGCACAACCCGGCACTGGCAGCCACCCGCGCCGCCCGTGATGGGCGTTTGCTGTCGCTGGACCCGACCTTGCTGGTGGGGGGCTTGGGGCCGCGCGTACCCGCGGCGCTGGCGGAGCTGGCCAACGCCTTTTATCCTGCGGGCCACGCCTTGAGCGCCACCGCCACGAGCCAACCATGACCCTTGCTGTTCAGCCGCGCCGCCTGTTTATCGCCTTGAGCGTGTTGCTGCTGCTGGCGCTCTGGTTGTCCCTGGCCCTGGGGCCGGTCAACCTGCCGTTGCTCAGTACCGCCAAGGCCGCCTTACGCCTGCTCGGCCTGCCCCTGGAGGGCGCGGGGCTCGAGCAGGCGGAGTTGATCCTCGGCCAGATCCGCCTGCCACGGACCTTGCTGGGGCTGGCGGTGGGCGCCGTGCTGGCGCTGTCGGGGGTGGCCATGCAGGGGCTGTTTCGCAATCCGCTGGCCGATCCCGGCTTGGTCGGAGTCTCCAGTGGCGCGGCCCTGGGGGCGGCCATCGCCATAGTCGGAGGCAGCGCCTGGGGTGGCCTGCCGCCGGCCGTCGCGCCCTATCTGCTGTCGATCTGCGCCTTCGCCGGTGGGCTGGGGGTGACCGCCTTGGTCTACCGTCTGGGGCGGCGCGACGGTCGTACCAGCGTGGCGACCATGTTGCTGGCCGGCATTGCCCTGACCGCCCTGGCCGGCGCGGTGATCGGCCTGTTCACCTACCTGGCCGACGATGCCACCTTGCGCAGCCTGACGTTCTGGAACCTGGGCAGCCTCAATGGCGCCAGTTACGCGCGCCTCTGGCCGCTGCTGCTGGTCACGGTGACGGTGGCGCTGTGGTTACCCTGGCGGGCACGCGGGCTGAATGCCCTGTTGTTGGGAGAGTCGGAGGCGCGCCACCTGGGGTTCGAGGTGGAGCGGCTCAAGCGCGAATTGGTGTTTTGCACCGCCCTGGGGGTGGGTGCCGCGGTGGCGGCCGCCGGTATGATCGGCTTTATCGGCCTGGTGGTGCCGCCCCTGGTGCGTCTGCTGGTGGGGCCCGACCACCGGGTACTGCTGCCGGCGTCGGCGTTGGCCGGCGCCAGCCTGCTATTGTTCGCCGACCTCATCGCGCGGCTGGCTTTGGCGCCGGCGGAGCTGCCGATCGGCATCGTCACCGCGATGTTGGGTGCGCCTTTTTTCATCTATTTGCTGTTGCGGAGTCGAGTCTGATGCTGTGCGCGGAGCAGTTGCAGGTCTGCCGGGGCACTCAGACCGTCCTGGCGGGTATCGACCTGGCGTTGCAGCCGGGTGAGGTGCTGGGCGTGCTGGGACCCAATGGGGCGGGCAAAAGCACGTTGCTGGGCGCGCTGTGCGGTGAACTGCCGGCGGCCGAAGGGCGGGTGCTGCTCGACGGCAAGCCTTTGTCGGCCTGGAGCGGTCCGTCGCGGGCGCGGCGTCTGGCGGTGTTGCCGCAGCAGTCGACCCTGGACTTTGCCTTTCGGGTCGAGGAAGTGGTGGCCCTGGGACGTTTGCCCCATGCCAGCGGCCGCGAGCGCGATGGCCAGGTTGTCGCCGAGGCCCTGGCCGCGGCCGATGCCGGGCACCTGATCGGACGCAGTTACCTGGCGCTGTCGGGGGGCGAACGCCAGCGGGTGCACCTGGCCCGCGTATTGGCCCAACTCTGGCCCGGCGAGCAGGGCCAAGTGTTATTGCTGGACGAGCCCACCTCCATGCTCGATCCCCTGCACCAGCACACCATCCTGCAGGCGGTGTGCCGATTTGCCGAACGCGGTGCGGCGGTGCTGGTGATACTGCATGACCTCAACCTGGCCGCCCGCTATTGTGACCGGCTCTTGCTGCTGCAGGCCGGCCGGCCCCAGGCGCTGGGTACCCCGCAGCAGGTGTTGCGCGCGGCACCGCTGTACGCGGTCTTCGGTTTGGAGGTGCTGGTGCAGGTTCACCCCGAGCGCGGCCACCCCTTGATAGTCGCGCGTTGAGCGGACAGGGAGCTCGTATGCGAATGTTAGTGGTGGGCCTTTGTGCACTGTTGACCGCGTGCCAAGGCGCGGCCTTGCTGCCACCTCCGGCCTGGCTCAGCCCCGAGGGCCGCGATCATGCCGACCTGGGGCAGATCCGCGATCTGCGCAATGACCGCACGCTGACTCCGGCGCAGTTGGTCGAGGCCCTGGCCGAGGCGCCCTGGGTGCTGATTGGCGAGCAACACGACAATCCCGATCACCATGCCCTGCAACTCTGGTTGTTGCGCGGCCTGGCGCAACAGCGACCGACCGGCAGCCTGTTGCTGGAAATGCTCGGCCCCGACCAGCAGGCGCGAGTCGATCTGGCCCAGGCGGCCTCCCGTGACGGCCAGCCGCCGCCGGACTTGATGGGGGCGTTGAGCTGGCAGCCCGGTTGGGACTGGTCGCTGTACGGTCCGCTGCTGGGGTACGCCCTGCGCCAGCCTTATCCGGTGCGGGCGGCCAACCTGAGTCGGGCGCAGATGCTGCAGGTTTACCGGCAGCCGTCGGCCTTGCCGGGCGCCGCGTCGACGGCGCCTGCGGTGCAGACGGCGCTGCTCGAGGATATCCGGCACTCCCACTGTGGCCTGCTGCCCGAGGCGCAGCTGCCGGCGATGCTCGCCGTGCAGCAACAACGCGACCGGCGTATGGCCGAGGCACTGCTGGCCGCCCCGGCGCCAGCGCTGTTGTTGGCCGGAGCCTTTCACAGCCGTCGCGACCTGGGCGTGCCCCTGCACCTGGCAGACCTGGGTGCAGCGACGGGGCGGGTGCTGATACTGGCCGAGGTCGGCAAGCCGGTCACGGCCGCGCAAGCCGATTTCGTCTGGTACAGCGCTGCGCTGCCCGCCCAGGACCACTGCGCCGCATTGCGGCGTTGACCCCCACCTAAGTTCAGTCAACGCCCGGCGCCCGCCGGGCGGCCCTTGCCGCTGATCATTTCGTGACCGCGTCGAGGTTAGGCGAGTTGTTGTCTGTGGTTTAGTGCCGCCTTGCACCAAAAGCTGTCCTTACTGGCAGCTTTTTTTGTTTTTGGTGCAAGCTAGGCTACTCTCTGCGCGGAGATAACCGCCGCTATTGGCAGATATATGCCAAAAATAATAATAAAATCAGGTAATTACTGAATTTATAGGCAGTTGGCGCAGCTTTTGCTGTTGTTGCCTGAAGAGACAGGTTGCCAATGTAGATCAGGAGCGTCAATGAACAATAAGAGTGGACCAGGGGCTTCAACGACACGGCTGGCGTCCATGCTGCAGGCCGCCAAAGAGGCTGCCTCACATGCCTATTGCCGGTACTCGGATTTCCCGGTGGGGGCGGCCCTGCTGACGGCCGAGGGCGACATCATCAGCGGCTGCAATGTCGAAAATGCCTCCTACGGCCTGACCAATTGCGCCGAGCGCAGCGCCTTGTTCGCGGCCATCAGCCAGGGCCATGAGCCGCGCAGTTTCCAGGCGTTGATGGTGTATGCGCCGAAGATGGCGACCATCAGCCCCTGTGGCGCGTGCCGGCAGGTGATCAGTGAACTGTTGTCGGCGGATTGCCCGGTGTACTGCTGTGGCAGCGACGAGACGCAGTTGAAGACCTGGCGCAGCGATGAGCTGTTGCCCGGGGCCTTTGCCCTTTGAGCGGCGCCTGAGCCTCGCCTCGGTGCGTCGCACGCGTCGGTCCTCTTTCTGATTTCCCCTGTTTTCGGGAGCGTTACGCCATGAGTGTTATTGGCATTGTGGTTCTGTTGCTGATTGCCATCGCTTTTTCCAGCAATCGCCGGGCGATCCGCCCGCGCACCGTGATCGGTGCTTTTCTGATCCAGGCCAGCCTGGGCGCGTTTGTGCTCTATGTGCCCTCCGGTCAGGACATCCTCACCCACCTGTCGGACGCCGTGTCGGCCTTGCAAGCATGCGCCAACCAGGGCATCACCTTTCTGTTTGGCGGCTTGACCAGCGACAAGATGTTCGAGGTGTTCGGCGGCCAGGGTTTTATCTTCGCCCTGCGTGTCTTGCCCTTGATCGTGTTTTTCAGTGCCTTTATCTCCGTGCTCTATTACCTGGGCGTAATGAGCCTGGTGATTCGCGTGCTCGGCGGTGGCTTGCGCTGGCTGCTGGGTACCAGCCGTACCGAGTCGATGTCGGCGACGGCGAACATCTTCGTCGGTCAGACCGAGGCGCCCCTGGTGGTGCGGCCCTTTATCCCGAACATGACCCGTTCCGAGTTGTTTGCCGTGATGGTCGGCGGCCTGGCGTCGGTGGCCGGCTCGGTGTTGATCGGCTACGCCAGCCTGGGCATCGAGCTCAAGTACCTGATCGCGGCCAGCTTTATGGCGGCGCCAGGCGGCTTGCTGATGGCCAAATTGATGGAGCCGGAAACCGGCACGCCCAAGGACGACCCGAGCGACATTGACAACGCGGACGAGGAAAAGCCGGTCAACGTGCTGGATGCCGCGGCGAGCGGTGCCTCCAGTGGTCTGCAGCTTGCGCTGAACGTAGGGGCCATGCTGCTGGTGTTCATTGCCCTGATCGCCGTCCTCAACGGCTTGCTTGGTTGGGTCGGTGGCTGGTTCGGCTACCCCAGCGTGAGCCTGCAAGGCCTGCTCGGTTATGTCTTCGCGCCCCTGGCCTACGTGCTGGGCGTGCCCTGGGCCGAGGCAATTACGGCCGGTAGTTTTATCGGCCAGAAGCTGGTGCTCAACGAGTTCGTCGCCTACATCGATTTCGCCCGTTACGTCGACCCGGTCAAGGCGCTGGAGAGCGGTGTGCAGGTGCTGTCGAACCAGACCCAGGTGATCGTCACCTTTGCCCTGTGCGGCTTCGCCAACCTGTCGTCGGTGGGCATCCTGTTGGGTGGCCTGGGTGTTATGGCGCCCAACCGTCGCCATGAACTGGCGCAGTTGGGCATGAAGGCCGTGCTGGCCGGCACCCTGTCGAACCTGATGAGCGCCGCGCTGGCGGGCGTTTTCGTCAGCCTGTGAGACCGCCGCGCGGGCGGCCCTTGCCGTCCGCGCCGAGCCGGTAGCGTCCTCACCCTATCGTTGAAGAACTCAATTCTAAAAAGGAGAGCCCAGTGCTGCAGACCCTTGATCGCTTTTTTCGCCATTCGGCCCTGACCCTCTGCGCTTTGGCCGTGTCGACCCTGGCAAGTGCCGCCGCGCGGGCCGACGCACTGGACCCGGTATGGTCCTTTCGGAATGTCTCGCTCAATTACCTGGACTGGTCAAAGGGCACTGAAGAGCGCACCGCCAGCAACGCGGCCAAGGGCGATTTTTTCTTCCTCGAGCTCGAGGGCGGCGTGGGTTACACATGGGGCGAGTTCTACGGTTTCGCCGACCTGGAAAACCCGGGTAACGATCACCGCGAGCAGGATGGCCGCGACAACTTGCGCAGCGCGGCGAAGGTGACCTCGCACATATACCTGGGCGAGTCGCCGTTCTCGGTCTACCTGCATGTCTACGATTTTCGCGACTACGGGTTCGACGTACGCGAACAGGACCAGATCCTCGGGTTCGGTTATCGCCACACCTTCGACAATGGCCTGTGGGTCAAGCCGTTCCTCGGCGCTGCCCATGTCAACAGCAACAGTTATACCGGCATGAATGGCTATATGCTCGGCTGGGTCGCCGGCTACGACTTCCAGGCCCTGGAGCAGAAGTTCAGCCTGACCAACTGGCACGAGATGACCTTCGAGCGCGACGACGACTACCTGAGCCAGAACTATGTCAATGGCACGGCCGACGCGCTGGGCAACAACGGTGCCGTGGCGCTCTGGTGGCACCCGCTGTCCGAGGTGACCGCCGGTGTGCAGTACCGTTACTCGGTCAACAAGCTCGGCACGCCCGAGGCTTACCAGAACGCGACCATCTACACCGTCAAATATAACTTCTAAGAAAACCACGGCTGGCCCCGTAGCCTGCGAGGGTGGGGCGGCTACCCTTTTGTTCCACTGCCGAGAGACTCCCGATGGACTTGGATCGACTAGTGGCCCAACAGGCGATCGGCCTGCTGGACCTGACCTCCCTGAATGCGGACGATACCGATGAACGGATCCGCGCGCTCTGCCGCCGTGCCCTGAGCCCGGCCGGTGCGGTGGCCGCCGTCTGCGTCTATCCGCGCTTCGTCGCGCTGGCCCGCCAGACGCTCGACAGCCTGGGTGGTACGCAGGTGCGCGTGGCCACGGTGACCAACTTCCCGGCCGGCGCGGCGGATGTCCAAGGTGCGGCCGAAGAGACCCTGGCCGCAGTGTTGGCGGGTGCCGACGAGGTGGACGTGGTCTACCCCTACACGGCCTTGCGACGTGGGGACCGGCAGGTCGGGCGGGACCTGGTGCGGGCGTGCAAACAGGCCTGTGGCGAGCGTGCGTTGCTCAAGGTCATCCTGGAAACCGGTGAGCTGGCCGAACCTGAGCTGATTCGCCAGGCCAGCCTGGATGCCATCGACGCCGGTGCCGACTTTATCAAGACCAGCACCGGCAAGGTGACGGTCAACGCCAGCGAGCACGCGGCGCGGCTGATGCTGGCCGCCATCGCCGAGCGCGGTGGCCGGGTTGGCTTCAAGCCGGCAGGGGGCATACGTACCTTGGCCGACGCGAAAACCTATATCCAGCTGGCTGGCGACGCACTGGGGGCCGACTGGGTCAGCGCGGCGCATCTGCGCCTGGGCGCGTCGAGCCTGCTGGACGAGTTGTTGACGCACCTGGGGCAGGGCGCTCCGGGTTCCACTGCGGAGGGATATTGATATGTGGCTGGCTCAGGAAGTGATTCGGCAAAAACGCGATGGCTTGGTGCTCGACGCGGCGGACATCCAGCGGTTTGTCCAAGGCATCCAGGACGGCAGCTTGAGTGAAGGCCAGGTGGCGGCCTTCGCCATGGCGGTGTTGCTCAAGGGCATGACCCTGGAGGAGCGCATCGCCCTGACCCAGGCCATGCGCGACTCCGGCCAAGTGCTGCAGTGGGACCTTCCCGGCCCGGTGGTGGATAAACATTCCACCGGTGGCGTCGGCGATCTGGTCAGCCTGGTGTTGGCGCCGTTGCTGGCCGCCTGCGGCTGTTACGTGCCGATGATTTCCGGGCGTGGCCTGGGCCATACCGGCGGCACCCTGGACAAACTCGAGAGCATCCCGGGTTATTGCACCCAGCCGGATCCTGAGCGGCTGCGGGCCGTGGTGGCCGAGGTCGGCTGCGCGGTCATCGGCCAGACGGCTGACTTGGCCCCGGCCGACAAGCGCCTGTACGGCATCCGTGACGTGACCGGCACGGTGGAGTCCATCGACCTGATCACCGCCTCGATCCTGGCGAAAAAACTGGCGGCCGGCCTGGACGTGCTGATCATGGACGTCAAGGTGGGCAACGGCGCCTTTATGAACGACCCGGCCCAGGCCCATGCCCTCGCCGAGAGCATCGTCGCCGTGGCCAATGGCGCGGGGGTCAAGACCCGCGCGCTGATCACCGACATGAACCAGCCCCTGGCGCGCAGTGCCGGCAATGCACTGGAAGTGGAGGAAGCCCTGGCCCTGCTCAAGGGCGAGGTGCGCAGCCCGCGCCTGTGGGAAGTGACCCTGGCCCTGGCCGAGGAAAGCCTGGTGGCCGCCGGCCTGGCGCCGGACCTGGCGACCGCCCGTGAGCGCCTGCTGGCCGCCTGGCACAGCGGCGAAGCGTTGCAACGCTTCCTGCGCATGGTCGAGGCGCTTGGCGGTCCTGCCGACTTGCATGTCAAACCCTGGCAGCACCTGCCCTGGGCGCCGGTGGTCCACCCGATCTACCCGGAACAGCCTGGGGTGGTGCAGCAGATCGATACCCGCGCCATTGGCGTGGCGGTGATCGGCCTGGGTGGTGGGCGCCGTCGGCCGGAAGATATGATCGACGGGTCGGTGGGTTTCAGTGCGCTGGCCCTGCCGGGCGAGGCGGTGGGTCCCGAGCGGCCCCTGGCGCTGGTGCATGCCCGTGACGTCGAGGCGGCGCAACGGGCGGAACAATCCCTGCGCGCGGCCTATGTCCTGGGTAACGGCGAGCCGACGGCCCGTGAATTGATCAGTGAGCGCCTCTAGGAGCTGAACCCATGAAAAGAGCCTTGCTGCTGGTGCTCGACTCCTTTGGCATCGGTGCCAGCGCCGATGCCGAGCGCTTCGGTGATGTCGGTGCCAATACCTTCCAGCATATCGCCGAGGCCTGTGCCCGCGGCGAGGCTGACAATGGCCAGCGCCACGGGCCACTGCAACTGCCCAACCTGGCGGCGCTGGGCCTGGGCCATGCCGCGGCGCTCAGCGCCGGGGTCTACCCGCCTGGCTTCAGCGCTGAACAGCCGGCGCACGGTGCCTATGGTTATGCCCGTGAGCTGTCCAGCGGCAAGGACACGCCGTCCGGTCACTGGGAGATGGCCGGGGTGCCGGTGCTCAGCGACTGGGGCTATTTCAGTGAACCGACAAATTGCTTTCCGCCGGCGCTGCTCGATGAGCTGATCCGCCGTGGCGGGTTGCCGGGCATCCTCGGCAATTGCCACGCCTCGGGCACCACCATCCTCGAGGCGCTGGGCGAGGAACACCGACGCACGGGCAAACCCATCTGTTACACCTCGGCCGACAGCGTGTTCCAGATCGCTGCCCATGAAGACAGTTTTGGTCTGCAGCGGCTGCTGGACCTGTGCCTGCTCGCCCGCGAGCTGTGCGACGACTACAACATCGGTCGGGTCATTGCCCGTCCGTTTACGGGCGACAGCCCGGCGACGTTCCGGCGCACCGGCAACCGCCGGGACTATGCCGTACCGCCACCGGCCCCGACCGTGCTCGACCGCCTGTGCGAGGCGGGTGGTCAGGTGTTCGCCGTGGGCAAGATCGGCGATATCTTCGCCCACCGCGGGATCAGCCGGCTGTACAAGGGCGATGGCAACGACGCGCTGTTCGACAGCACCTTGCAGGCCCTGGCCGAGGCGCCCTCGGGGTGCCTGGTGTTCAGCAACTTCGTCGATTTCGACATGCTCTATGGCCATCGCCGGGATATCGCCGGCTACGCCCAGGCGCTGGAGGCGTTCGATCGACAGTTGCCGCTGTTGCTGGCGGCCCTGGGGCCGGACGATTTGCTGCTGCTCTCGGCGGACCATGGCTGTGATCCCAGCTGGCCAGGCAGCGACCATACCCGCGAGCATGTGCCGGTACTGGCCTATGGCGCGGGCGTGCGCGCCGGCAGCTTGGGCGAGCGGGGCAGTTTCGCCGACATCGGCCAGACCCTGGCCGCGTTTTTCGACCTGGCGCCCTGTAGCCATGGTCAATCCTTTCTTAATAATGCGGAGCGTCGTTCCTGATGGCCACACCCCATATCAGCGCCCAGGTGGGCGAGTTTGCCGAAACCGTCCTGATGCCGGGCGATCCGTTGCGGGCCAAGATGATCGCCGAGACCTACCTGAGCGATGTGCAGCAGGTCAATGGCGTGCGCAACATGCTTGGCTTCACCGGGCACTACAAGGGCCAGCGCATCTCGGTGATGGGCTCGGGCATGGGCATCCCGTCCGTGTCCATCTATGCCCACGAGCTGTTCAGCCAATACGGCGTGCAGCGTATCGTGCGGGTCGGCAGTTGCGGTTCGGTGCAGACCGGCGTGCGGGTGCGCGACCTGGTGATCGCCCAGGGTGCTTCCACCGACTCGATGGTCAATCGCAAGCGCCTGGCCGGTTTCGATTTTGCCGCCCTTGCCGATTATCGGTTGCTGGCGCGCACGGTGCAGGTGGCCGAGGCGCGCAATCAGGCGGTGCATATAGGTAACGTGTTTTCCGCCGACCTGTTTTATGAGCCGGATCCCGAGTTGTTCGCGCGCATGACCCGCATGGGCATCCTCGCCGTTGAAATGGAGGCCGCCGGCCTCTATGGCGTGGCCGCCGAACTGGGCCGCCAGGCCCTGACCGTGCTGACCGTCAGCGACCATATTCTGGAAGGCGAAAAACTCAGCGCCGAGCAGCGCCAGGAGGATTTCCACGACATGGTGCAGTTGACCCTGGAAGCGGTCATCGGTCTCTGACGCCTAACCCCTGCCGTGGTCCTCAGGGTTGGTTTCGCTGGGCTACGGCGGGGCCCGTGACAAAGAAATAGCCTATTGCCATAACGCCAGGTGCAATCCAAGCTAGGCTGTAACTGCGGCAGTCCCGAAAATTGCGCTTGCCGCGCCCGCCAGGATCGGCGACGGGCTGTTGGGCGATAGGCGCGCCGACAGCAGGGGCGCTTTGCCCCAGCACAGGGTGCGCGCGAGTGACAGACAAACCACAGCCCCTCCCACTTGCCAGTTTCGTCGACCTGTTGCTCGACGCTATCTGCGTGGTCGATATGGATGGGCGTTTCGTTTCGGTCAGTGCCGCCTGCGAACGGATTTTTGGTTATACGCCAGACGAGTTGGTGGGGCGCAATATGCTCGACCTGGTGTTGCCCGAGGATCACGCCAAAACGCGCCAAGCGGCCGCCGAGGTGGTGGCTGGACAGTCCAAGAGCGGTTTCGAGAACCGCTACCTGCACAAGGACGGGCATGTCGTGCACATCATGTGGTCAGCGCGCTGGTCCGAGGCCGATCAGGTGCGGGTGGCGGTCGCGCGAGACATCACCGAGCGCAAGCGCACCGAGTCATTGCAGGCCGCGCTCTACCGGATTTCCGAAGCAGCCCATGCCAGTGAAAATGTGTTGGCGCTCTTCCAGCGTATCCACCAGATCGTCGGTGAGTTGCTGCCCGCGGATAATTTCTCGGTGATGCTCTACGACGAGGCTTCGGGTGAGCTGCGGTCGGCCTATCACGTCGACCTCCAAGGGCAGGTACCGCATAGCCATCGGCTCGACGCCAATACGGCCTGTGCCCAGGTGATGCGTACGGGCCAGACCCTGTTGCTGACACCCGAATCGCGGCTGGCCGCGGGCGCCGTCGAACAGTCGCCCTATTGGTTGGGTGTGCCGCTGCAGTCGTGCAACGGCACCATCGGCGCCATGGTCCTGCAGGGTTATGCCGGTGGCGCCAGTTATAGCGCCCAGGATCAGGAACTGCTGCAGTTCGTCTCGACCCAGATTGCCGATGCCATCGAGCGCAAGCAGTTGCATAGTCGCCTGCAGTTTATCGCTCGCCATGATCCCCTGACGGGCCTGCCCAATCGCGCGCTGCTGGCCGACCGGCTGAGCACTGCCCTGGCTCGCGCGCGGCGCGAGCAGGGTCGTCTGGCGCTGCTGTACCTGGATCTGGACAAGTTCAAGGAGGTCAACGACAACTGCGGGCATGCTGCCGGCGACTTGTTGCTGCAAGTGGTCGCACTGCGCTTGCGCCAGTGTGTGAGGGAGTCGGACACCGTGGCGCGGATTGGCGGCGACGAATTCGTCATTTTGCTCGAAAGTATTCAACTGGATGAGCACGCCTGGGCATTGGCGGAAAAGATTCGCAACGCGCTTAACCAGCCGTTTGACTTGGGCGGCTATCAGCAGTCGGTATTGCCCAGCATCGGCATGGCGCTTTACCCGGAGCATGGCGATCAGGAGCAGCGCCTGCTGCAGCTGGCCGATGAGGCGATGTATGTGGCGAAGAGAAGCGGCGGTAACCGCGCCTTGCGCGCTTCGGTGCCAGCGGCGTAAGGCGTTGCCTGGATGCCAAACCGCGGACAAAAAAAGACCCGGGTGTGAGCCGGGTCAAATAACCGTGTTTAGCCTGATGAGGAGATAACCTGAAGATTCCGACTGAATGGTCTCTTTAGCTTATCGACTGATCTCGCGACCAGTTGTGATAATAATAACAATTCTCATTTCGATGTCAAGCTTTCATCCTGCACTTTTTTTGGCGCTGTCCAAACGCGTTGCCCAGATGCACAAAACCCGGCGCTGGGCCGGGTTGATGGCGCGGCAGAGCGCTTACCCGGCAACGGACGGAAGGCGCAATTGGGTCACTTCCTTGTTCAGCAGGTCGATCCTGCGGGCCATGCTTTCGATCAGGCTGTGAGCGATCCGCGGGTTGCTCTGCATCAAGCTGAGAAATTGCTCCTTGGGGATCACCATGACCGTGCACGGCTCGCTGGCCAGTACGGTGGCGCTACGTTTTTCCCGGGTGAACACCGCCATGGCGCCGAAAATCTCGTCCTTTTGGACGTCGCCGACTTTTTGTCCATCGACGTAGGCCTCGGCATAGCCTTCGATGATGATAAAGACATGGTCTGCTTCATCACCTTGGTGGATCAATTCCTCGCCGGCGGCGAAATGCTGGAAGCCGGTGGCGGGGCGAATTTCCGGTTGTTTCAGGCGGGCCAATGCGTCCGACAAAAGCGCGGTGTGACCAATTAGGTACTGAATGAACAATTCTTGTCGCTGTTCATCGGCGTAGATGTGTTTGAACACGTCGCTGCGCGCGTAGGGAATCAGGCTCAGAGGTTCTTCGCTGGTGTATCGGCAGCTCGGTAGCTCGATCCCTTGGCGCAGTCCCACGAGGTCGCCTTCCTGCAGGTAAAACAGCGGTCGCCCATCGACCAAGGCATGCAGCAGGCCATTCTCGATGATAAACAACTGGTTGCTCGGCAGGACTTGGGCCAGGTCTTCGACACGTTCCAGCAGCAAGGGTGCACCGGCCGGGCTCAAGCCTTCCAGTAGTTGAGACGGGATGCTCTGCAGTCGATTGATCAGCTGATCGGCGTAGGCCGGTTGCTCCCCGAGTAAGTACATACACTGATTCCTTGAACTGGCAGGTGACGAGAATACACGAACGTCCTTTTCACGATAGGCGCCTAGCGCCTTGGCGTAAATCCTGGGGCGTGTAGATTGTGAGCTAGCTCTTGTTCTGCGCGGCGCCGGCCTCGAGTTGCAGGTTCAGTTCGGCTTTGTGGGCGGCCGGCAGGTCATTCCAATGCATGTCGAGCAAGGCGCCTTCTATGGCATACAGCAGCACTCGCGAAGCCCGAAAACCCCGCGCGCGCACCGCCCGGTAGGCGCTTACCGCGCCCAGGCGTCTCAAGTCCGTGGCGCTGTGGATGCCAACTGCATGCAACCATTGGGCCGAAGTCTTGCCCAGGTTCTTCAAGTGCTGCAATTCATCATTCATTCAGCCTCCGTGCATCAGGTGCTGGCCGGCGGGAAAACCCATGAGAAAGTGTAGCGGCCAGTGGACCAGGCGTGGCCGGTTGATATCGCCCCATGCCTGGCGCAGGGGCTCGTGGAGCTCGGCAAGTGGATCACGCCCGTGCATCTGCTCCCAGCGCTGCACGGCCGACCAGGTGCGCAGGTAGCCCAGCAGATGCCCGAAGCTCCACTGCGCCTGCAGTGCGAAAGTGGGGGGTTGCAGCCGCGGGAAGGGCGGCTGGACGTCGCGGTAGCCGGCATCCACGCTGGCGCGCCCCGGGGGCCAGTGGCCGGCCAGGGTGACGCGGTAAAATTGCTCGATCACCCGGTCGAGCAGTGGCTCGATGCGCATAAGCCCGTAGCACCAGGCGCAGAACAGGCCGCCGGGCTTGAGCAGTCGCGCGGCTTCCGAGAAAAAAGCCGGGGTGGCGAACCAGTGCAAGGCCTGGGCGACGACGATCAGGTCGAGGCAGGCGCTGGGCAGCGGCTGTGTCTCGGCGTTGGCGGCGAAACGGCTCAGCCTGGGGGCGTCCGGCATGGCGCGCAGCTGCTCGAGGCTGGCATCGCAAGCCAGCACCCGATCGAAGTGTTCGAGCAGTGGGGCGCTGGCCTGGCCGTTACCACAGGCAATGTCCAGGGCGCAGCGGTGCGCGGGGCTGTGGGCGGCAAGCCAGTGGAAGAGCGCCGGTGGGTAGTGCGGTCGGAAACTCGCATAGGCCTGCGTCCGCGCTCCGAACAGCGCGACCACGTCGCTCATGGACGAGTCCGGTAACGCAGCCGGGTGCCGAAATTGACCGACATCAGGATCTCGTCGGCGCTCAGTTCGGCGGGGAAGTAAGCGCCCGATATCTGCGCATGGGCCAGGCTGGCGCCCTCCAGCGCCGCCTGGCGCAGGTCAACGCCGCGCAGGTCAGCGCCACGAAAGTAGGCATCGGTGAAGTCGATGCGTTCGGCCTGCAAGGTGCGCAGGTCGATGCCGCGAAAGTCGCCGCCCACCAGATCGATCGGGCCCGAGGTGGGTTTCTGTTGGTTAAAGGCGACAATATCGTCGTTGTGCAGCAGGCGATACAGCGGATGATCCAGTTGGCGCGGCAGGCTCATGGCAAGGGGTCCGGTGAAGGTATCACCGGCAGTATAGAAGTCGCACCGCGCTCTGCGCGGTGCGCGGGTGCCTTTAAAGGCCGGGCAGGCGGGTACGGATGCGCGCAACCAGGCTGTCGAGGCTGGCGCTGTCGTGGGTGTCGACGCGTTTGCTGTGCAACAGCTCGTCTTCGTTCAGCGGTTCGCGGCTGGCCTGTTGCGCCTGGATCACCTCCAGCGTGGCATCCGAGGGGTCGCGCCCGTCGTTCTGGCGCTGCTCCAGCCAGCCGGCAATCACCTCGTTGGGCGCCTGGCAGTCAAGGATCAGGAACGGGGTGCCGGTGTGTTCGGCCGCTTGCCAGGCGGTCTGACGTTGGGCCTGTTTAAGGTAGGTGGCATCGATGATCACCGGGAAGCCGGCATGCAGTACCGTTTCGGCCAGTTGGTGCAGGCGGTCGTAGGTGCTGCTGCTGGCGGCCGGGTCGTAGATGCCGCTGTTCAAATGCCCCTGGGTGCCGGCGGGCTGTTCGCCGAACAAGCGCTTGCGCTCGACGTCGGAGCGCAGGCGGACCGCCCCGAGCGCTTCAACCAGGCGCATGGCCACATGACTCTTGCCGACGGCCGAGACCCCGTGGGTAATGGCCAGGAAGCGTGACGGTATGGCGCTATAGCTTTCCGCGAGGTCGGCGTAACGGCGGTACTGACGCAGAATCACCGCACGCTGCACGGCATCCGCTTCGTGCCCCAGGCTGAACAGGCTGACCTTGCCCCGTACCATGGCGCGGTAGGCTTTATAGAAGTTCATCAGTTCCAGCGCGTCGTAATCGCCGGTGTGTTCCAGCCAGCCACTGAGGAAGCGGCGCGCCAGGGGTTTGAGCCCGCGATCTTCCAGGTCCATGACCAGAAAGGCACTGTCCGCGGTGGTGTCGGTCAGGCGAAAGGGTTCGTTGAATTCGATGCAGTCGAACAGCACCACCTGGCCGTCGATCAGCGCGGCGTTGCCTAGATGGATGTCGCCGTGGCATTCGCGGATAAAGCCTTGCGCTTTACGCCGCTCGAGCAAGGGCAGCAGGCGGGCGTAACTGCTTTCGGCCCAGGCCTCCAAGGCGTCCAGTTGCACCAGGTCGGCCTTGTCCTTGAGCAGCGGGCGGATCTGTTCGAAGTTTTGCCGCACCGGCGCCATCACCGCTTCCGGTGTGCCCAGCTCGTGCTCGACGGGGACGGTCGGCGTGTTCAGGTGAAAGGTGGCAATCTGCTGGGCCAGCGCATCGATATGCTGATCGGACAGTTCGCCACGGGCCTGGATCTCGCCGAGGAGGTGGCTCTGCGGGAACTGCCGCATCTTGATCGCATACTCGATGACCGGGCCATCGCCATTGAGCTGCGGTGCCTCGGCACTGCCGGTGATCGGCAGTACGTCCAAATACAGGTCCTGGGTCAGGCGCCCGTTCAGGCGCAGTTCTTCCTGACAAAAATGCTGTCGTGCCGCCAGGTCGGTAAAGTCGAGAAAGCCAAAATTGACTGGTTTCTTGAGCTTGTAGGCGAAGGGGCCGGTGAGCAGCACCCAGGAGATATGGGTCTCGATGACCTGGAAACCTTCCACCGGGTGGGGGTAGAGGGCCGGGTTCTGCAGGGCTGCAAGCAGGGACTGGCTCACGGTGGTTCCTTGGAAGTCAGGCAAATGGAAGGCCGCATTATGGCGGCTGAGTCGCGCCGTGCAAACCGTTGGTGCGCGCCTGTCGGTCGGGGGCAAAGTGCGTATAATGCGCCGCCATGACTCGTCCCCGCACTTCTCGTTCGCGTTCCAAACCCCGTTCCGGCGGCCTTCGTACCTGGCTGGGCTGGGTTTTAAAGCTCGGTCTGGTGGGGCTGGTGGTGCTGGCCGGCTTCGCCGTGTACCTCGATGCGGTGGTGCAGGAGAAGTTTTCCGGCAAGCGCTGGACGGTGCCGGCCAAGGTCTACGCTCGGCCATTGGAGCTGTTCGAGGGGCAGAAGCTGTCCAAGGAAGATTTCCTCATTGAGCTCGATGCCTTGGGCTACCGACGCGAAAGCGCAGTCAGTGGTCCGGGTGCGGCAGTGGTGAGCGGCGGCAACGTTGACCTGTACACCCGGGGCTTTCAATTTTATGAAGGCGCCGAGCCCGCGCAACCGGTGCGGGTGCGTTTTTCCGGCGATTATGTCGCCGGCCTGACCCAGGCCAATGGCGCCAAGCTGGCGGTCGCACGGCTCGAACCCATGCTGATTGGCGGTCTGTACCCGGCGCACCACGAAGACCGTATCCTGATCAAGCTGGACCAGGTGCCGCCCTACCTGCTGGAAACCCTAGTGGCGGTCGAGGATCGGGAGTTCTACCACCACTTGGGGGTATCGCCCAAATCCATCGCCCGCGCGGTCTGGATCAACGCGTCGTCCGGTCAATTGCGCCAGGGTGGTAGCACCCTGACCCAGCAGCTGGTGAAGAATTTCTACCTGACCAATGAGCGCAGCCTGACGCGTAAGCTGACCGAAGCCATGATGGCGGTCCTGCTGGAGCTGCACTACGAGAAGAATGACATCCTCGAGTCCTACCTGAACGAAGTGTTCCTCGGCCAGGATGGGCAGCGTGCGGTGCACGGTTTTGGCCTGGCCAGTCAGTATTTCTTTAGCCAGCCGCTGGCCGAGCTCAAGTTGCACCAAGTGGCGCTGCTGGTCGGCATGGTCAAGGGCCCGACTGTATACAACCCGCGACGCAACCCTGAGCAAGCCCTCAAACGGCGCAACGTGGTGCTCGATGTATTGCTCGAGCAGGGCGTGGCCAGCGCCGAAGAAGTCGCCGCGGCCAAACTGATGCCGCTTGGCGTGACCCAGCGTGGCAGCCTGGCCGACAGCTCGTTTCCCGCCTTTCTGGACCTGGTCAAACGTCAGTTGCGCGAGGATTACCGCGAGGAAGACCTGACCGAGGAAGGCCTGCGTATCTTCACCAGCTTTGATCCCATTCTGCAGCTGAAGGCTGAGGCCGCGCTCAGCGATAGCCTGAAGCGCCTGTCCGGGCGCAAGGGCGTGGACGAGGTCGAGGCTGCGGTGGTGGTGACCAATCCGGAAACCGGCGAAGTGCAGGTGTTGATCGGCAGCCGCCAGCCGCGCTTTGCCGGTTTCAATCGGGCGCTGGACGCCGTTCGCCCGATCGGTTCGTTGATCAAACCGGCGATTTTCCTCACTGCCCTGGAGCGTCCCAGCCAGTATTCCCTGACCAGTTGGTTGGCGGACGAGCCGTTCTCCGTGAAAGGTCAGGACGGCCAGGTGTGGCGCCCGCAAAATTACGACCGCAAGGCCCATGGCAGTGTGTACCTGTACCAGGCCCTGGCCCAATCCTACAACCTGTCTACGGCCAAGCTGGGCCTGGAACTGGGCGTGCCTACGGTACTCAAAACCCTGGAGCGCCTGGGGGTGGTCCGGGAGTGGCCAGCCTATCCGTCGATGTTGCTGGGGGCCGGGGGCTTGAGTCCCATGGAGGTGGCGACCATGTACCAGACCATCGCCAGCGGTGGATTCAATACGCCATTACGCGGTATTCGCAGTGTACTGACCGCTGAGGGTGAGCCGCTCAAGCGCTACCCCTTCCAGATCCAGCAGCGCTTCGATCCGGGCGCCATTTACCTGACCCAGAACGCCATGCAACGCACCATGCGCGAAGGCACTGGGCGGTCGGTCTACAGTCAGTTGCCCGCGGCGCTGAACCTGGCCGGCAAGACCGGCACCAGCAATGATTCGCGCGACAGCTGGTTCGCCGGCTTTAGCCAGGACCTGCTGGCGGTGGTCTGGCTGGGGCGCGATGACAATGGCCCGACACCGTTGACCGGTGCCACCGGTGCGCTGCAGGTCTGGACTGGCTTTATGGCCAAGGCCGACCCGCTGCCGCTGGACATGCCGTTGCCGGACAATGTGGTGCAGGCCTGGATCGACCCGAGCAATGGTCAGGGCTCGGATCCCAGCTGCACCAACGCCATACAGATGCCGTATATTCGCGGCAGCGAGCCGACCCCCGGCGGCGCCTGCGGGATTCAAGCACCAGTGGATTCCGTGATGGATTGGGTCAAGGGCTGGGTAGAATGAGAGGTCTAATGTGACTAGATGGTGGATTCCCGTGTTGGCGGCCACAACTTTGCTGGCCGGCTGCTCGACAGCCCAGCGGGGTGCGATTCCGGTGGTGGAGGCGGGTGCTTCCGTTTCCGAGGAGCAGGAGGGCGGCGGCTCCTCGCCTTACCGTGCGCCGGTGGCCGTGCCGCGAGCACTGCCTGAGGACTCGGGCGTGGTGGTGATGGTACCGGGCGCCGGTAACAGTACTGCGCCGATTCAGCGTTATCCGGCCTCCGCTGGCGCCGCCGCGCCCATCACGCCAGGCCCGATCGTTCCGGGACCGGGCAACGGCGCGCCAATGAGTCCAGGTGGCGTGATCGCCCCGAACATGCCGAACGGTGTGCCCTCCGGTGGTACGCTGGCCGCTGACGAGCAGCTTGATGGCCCGGTATTGGCCTTGTTGACCACCGCTCAACAACAACAAGGCGGAGGCGACCTCAATGGCGCCTCGTCCAGCCTGGAGCGCGCCCAGCGCATCGCGCCCCGAGAACCACAGGTGCTCTACCGGTTGGCCGAGGTGCGTCTGGCCCAGGGCGATGCCGCCCAGGCGGAGCAGTTCGCACGGCGTGGTTTGACCTATGCCAACGGGCGTCCGGCCTTGCAGGCCAGCCTCTGGTCGTTGATCGGCCAGGCACGTGAGCGCCAGGGCGACCCGGCGGGCGCGGCGCAAGCCCGTGAACGGGCCAGGGTTAACCTCTGATGGATCCGCGTCGACCTTTGCTGGCCGATAATCTCCTGCTGATCGAGCGTGAGCTGCGTCAGCAGGGTTGGTGGGATGTCGCGCCACCCAGCGCTCAGGCGCTCGCCAGTGATGCCCCGTTTTGTGTGGACAGTCTGGCACTGGAGCAGTGGTTGCAATGGGTGCTTCTGCCGCGCATGGGCGCGTTGCTGGCTGCGGGGGGGGCTTTGCCCTCTGCCTCAGGTATCCAGGCGATGGCTGAGTTGGCGTTTGCCGAGCGTCTCCCCCAGGCGGGCAGGCTGTTGACGGCGCTGGGAGAGTTCGATCGCCTGATGCAGGCCCGTTTCTAGCGGGCCCCGTGGTCGAAAGCGACGTTACTTGCACTTCTCGGCGATACCCTTTTCGCTCTCGGCGATGCGGGCCTGGCGTTCTTCCTCGGTCAGGCGACGGGTTTCACCTTTGTCCTCTACTTGCACCCTTGGGTTGTTGCGCAGTTGGGCCAGGTTGCCGCGCACGTTTTCGCAGTATTTCTTGCGTTCAACTTCCTTGATGGCAACTTCTTTTTTGACCTTTTCATCCAGCGCTTTCTGCTCCGGGTCGTCCGCGCCCACCCCGGCTGCAGGGGTCGCGGGTGCTGCGGCAGGTGCCTTGGGCGGAGCGATAACCGTATTGATTTCGGTGGCCGCCTGCCCCTGCGGCGGTTGCGCGCCAAAATGCGTATTGCCTTGCGCGTCCACCCATTTGTAGACCTGACTGGCCATCGCGCTGGCGCTCAGGGCAAGCAGCAGGCTGCCGGTGAGAATAGTGCGTCGCATGCTCTTTCCTTCTGTTAGCTGCAGAACCTAGGTAGCTACTATAACCAAAACTGGGGTCTCGTCATCCTGCGCTGTGTCACAGCAACCGATTGAAGAATACGTTACGGATGACTTGACTTGGGCGGGGCTATTCCCAACAATTCATCGTTCGCTGTAGTGGAGTCGGCCGCAAGCAGGCTTTAGCTCAGCAGACATGAGGCGCATACCCGTGCCGACCTTGTTACACCCGCAACGCGTTACCTCGCGCTGGGTGGGAAAATCCCGCAACACTTAGGGGTTCTCCCAATACTTGCTCAGTAGTAGCTGACGTAGTCGGCGACCACCGTCGCTCATGCTCTGCTGGCAGTAAACCTATTTCAGGCCGTCCCACAGCGGGCGGTTTTCTGGCGTTTTAGAGGTGAACAACGTGGAGCTTTTATCTGGCGCTGAAATGGTCGTCCGCTTTCTGCGTGACGAAGGCGTTAAGCATATCTATGGGTACCCCGGCGGCGCCCTCCTGCATATTTATGATGCCTTGTTCAAGGAACCGGAAGTCACCCATATCCTGGTGCGTCACGAGCAGGCGGCCACCCATATGGCTGACGGTTATGCCCGTGCTACTGGCAAGGCCGGCGTGGTACTGGTGACCTCAGGTCCCGGTGCGACCAATGCCATCACCGGCATCGCCACCGCCTATATGGACTCAATTCCGATGGTCGTGCTGTCGGGCCAGGTGCCCAGCACCATGGTCGGCACCGATGCGTTCCAGGAAACCGACATGATCGGTATTTCCCGGCCGATCGTGAAACACAGTTTTATGATCAAGCACCCGTCGGAAATTCCCGAGGTGATGAAAAAGGCGTTCTACATCGCCCAGTCCGGCCGTCCCGGTCCCGTGGTGGTCGATATCCCCAAGGATATGACCAACCCGGCGGAGAAATTCGAGTACGTCTACCCCAAGAAGGCCAAGCTGCGCTCCTACAGCCCGGCCCTGCGTGGGCATTCCGGGCAGATCCGCAAGGCCGCCGAAATGCTGCTGGCGGCCAAGCGCCCGATCCTCTATGCCGGTGGCGGCGTGATCATGGGCAATGCCTCGGCACCGCTGACCGAAGTGGCGCAGATGCTCAACCTGCCGGTGACCAACACTCTGATGGGCTTGGGTGGTTACCCAGGCACCGATCGCCAGTTCCTCGGCATGCTCGGTATGCATGGCAGCTACACCGCCAACCTGGCCATGCACCATGCCGATGTGATTCTGGCGGTGGGCGCGCGTTTCGATGATCGGGTGATCAATGGCGCGAGCAAGTTTTGCCCGAACGCCAAGATTATCCATATCGATATCGACCCGGCGTCGATCTCCAAAACCATCAAGGCTGATGTACCGATCGTCGGTCCGGTGGAAAGCGTGCTGACCGAGATGGTGGCGATCCTCAAGGATATCGGCGAGTCGCCGAGCAAGGAGTCCTTGGCGGGTTGGTGGAAACAGATCGAGGAATGGCGCGGCAGTCGTGGCATGTTTCCCTATGACAAGGGCGACGGCAGCGTCATCAAGCCGCAGACGGTGATCGAGACGCTCAGCGAAGTCACCGGCGGCGACGCTTACGTCACCTCCGACGTGGGCCAGCACCAGATGTTCGCCGCCCAGTACTATCGATTCAACAAGCCCAATCGCTGGATCAACTCCGGCGGCCTGGGCACCATGGGCTTCGGCTTTCCGGCGGCCATGGGCGTCAAACTGAATTTCCCCGATGAGGAAGTGGCTTGTGTCACCGGGGAAGGCAGCATCCAGATGAACATCCAGGAGCTGTCGACCTGCCTGCAGTACGGGCTGCCGGTGAAAATCGTCAACCTGAACAACGGTGCCCTGGGCATGGTCCGCCAATGGCAGGACATGATGTACAGCAGCCGCCATTCGCATTCCTACATGGAGTCGCTGCCGGACTTCGTCAAGTTGGCCGAGGCCTATGGCCACGTCGGCATGCGCATCACCGAGCTGAAGGATCTCAAGCCGATGATGGAGCAGGCGTTTGCGATGAAGGATCGCCTGGTGTTCCTCGATATCCAGGTGGACACCAGCGAGCACGTCTACCCGATGCAGATCAAAGACGGTGCGATGCGCGACATGTGGCTGAGCAAGACGGAGCGGACCTAAACCATGCGACACATCATTTCCCTGTTGCTGGAAAACGAGCCGGGCGCCCTGTCCCGCGTCGTGGGTCTGTTTTCCCAGCGCAACTACAACATCGAAAGCCTGACCGTCGCCCCGACCGAAGACCCGACCCTGTCGCGTCTGACCTTGACCACCGTTGGCCACGATGAGGTGATCGAGCAGATCACCAAGAACCTCAACAAGCTGATCGAAGTGGTCAAGCTGGTCGACCTGTCGGAAAGCGCCCATATCGAGCGCGAACTGATGCTGGTCAAGGTCAAGGCCACCGGTGCTCAGCGCGCCGAGATCAAGCGCACCACGGATATTTTTCGTGGGCAGATCGTCGATGTCACCAGCAGCGTTTACACCATCCAGTTGGCCGGCACGACCGACAAGCTGGACAGTTTCATCCAGGCCGTCGGCACCAGTTCGATTCTGGAAACCGTCCGCAGTGGTGTCACCGGCATAGCCCGCGGCGACAAAGTACTGAGCATCTAATCATTTAGCGAATGGCCCGAGCGGCCTAGTATCAATAGGGGAATTCCATGAAAGTGTTTTACGACAAAGACTGCGACCTCTCGATCATCCAGGGTAAGAAGGTCGCCATCATCGGTTACGGTTCCCAGGGGCATGCCCAGGCCTGCAACCTGAAGGACTCCGGTGTTGATGTCACCGTCGGTCTGCGTCCGGGTTCCGCTACCGTCGCCAAGGCCCAGGCCCATGGCCTGAAAGTCACTGACGTGCCTTCGGCCGTCGCGGCCGCTGACCTGGTAATGATCCTGACACCGGATGAGTTCCAGTCGCAGCTGTACAAGAACGAAGTCGAGCCGAACCTGAAGAAAGGCGCCACCCTGGCCTTCTCCCACGGTTTCGCCATCCACTACAACCAGGTGGTGCCGAGGGCCGATCTGGACGTGATCATGATCGCACCGAAAGCCCCGGGTCACACCGTGCGCTCCGAGTTCGTCAAGGGCGGTGGTATTCCCGACCTGATCGCCATCTATCAGGATGCGTCCGGCAATGCCAAGAATGTCGCCCTGTCCTACGCCTCGGGTGTGGGTGGCGGTCGTACCGGCATCATCGAAACCACCTTCAAGGATGAAACCGAAACCGACCTGTTCGGTGAGCAAGCCGTTCTGTGTGGTGGTACCGTCGAACTGGTCAAGGCCGGTTTCGAGACCCTGGTCGAAGCTGGCTATGCGCCGGAAATGGCCTATTTCGAATGCCTGCACGAACTCAAGTTGATCGTCGACCTGATGTATGAAGGCGGCATTGCCAACATGAACTACTCGATCTCCAACAATGCCGAGTATGGCGAGTACGTGACCGGTCCGGAAATCATCAACGCCGAGTCCCGTCAGGCCATGCGCAACGCACTCAAGCGCATCCAGGACGGCGAGTACGCCAAGATGTTTATCGCCGAAGGCGCTGCCAACTACCCGTCGATGACCGCCAAGCGCCGCAACAACGCCGCGCACGGTATCGAAGTAGTAGGTGAGCAGCTGCGTTCGATGATGCCTTGGATCTCGGCGAACAAGATCGTCGACAAGAGCAAGAACTAAGTCCGCAGGCACTCGAAAAAACGCGGCCTAGGCCGCGTTTTTTTATGGGCGCTGCCCGGCTTCTGCTATAAAGCCTGATTCGCCGCGGCCGGGAACGAACCCGTGTCGCCGGTCCAGGTCGAACCTCGAAACCAGTCGCAAGGTGTTGTTCATGAACGAACGTCCAGAGGAGCCCGTCGTGGCCCCCGATGCAGAAAGCCTGCTGCCGATCGATGAGCATATTGAAGAAGGACATGACGCCGAAGGGCGCAAGGTCCGTCATCGCGGTATTTATCTGCTGCCCAACCTATTTACTACTGGCAACCTGTTTGCCGGTTTCTACGCGATCATCAATGCCATGAACGGCAACTTCTACGTAGCGGCGGCCGCGGTGTTCGTCGCCATGGTGCTCGACGGCCTGGATGGTCGGGTGGCGCGCCTGACTAATACCCAAAGCGCCTTCGGTGCCGAGTATGACTCCTTGTCGGACATGGTGGCCTTTGGTGTGGCGCCGGCTTTGCTGGCGTTCGAGTGGGCGTTGAGCAGCATGGGCAAGGTGGGCTGGATGGTTGCCTTTATCTATGTGGCGGCCGCTGCACTGCGCCTGGCGCGCTTCAATACCCAGGTCGGCACGGCCGACAAGCGTTACTTTATCGGCCTGGCCAGTCCGGCGGCGGCTGGCGTGGTGGCTGGTACGGTCTGGGCCTTCAGTGATCTGGGGGTCAAGGGCACGGAAATGTCGGTATTTATTGTCGTGGTATTCGCCATTTTGGTGGCGGCTGCCGGGATGCTGATGGTCAGCAATATCAAGTACTACAGCTTTAAGGACCTGGACCTCAAGGGGCGCGTGCCCTTCGTGGCGATTCTGGTGGTGGTGCTGGTGTTCGCAGTCGTGTTCAGCGATCCGCCGCGGATCCTGCTGCTGATTTTCCTCGCCTACGCCGCCTCGGGGCCGGTGCAATACCTGTTGCAATTGCGTCGCCGTAAAACGGTTGAGTGACGTGATTTCGCCTGGCCTCCGCGGTCTATTGGTGCGTCAAGCCGCCATAGTCGCGCAGTGGTCATGCTGACCTACGTGCCTGGGGCCTTGTGGGAGTCGGCGTACCTAGGCCTGTTGCCTCTAGCCATGCGCGCCGGTGCGGCCATGCGCATGGTATCCACAGGCGTTATTCGCTATGGCGGCCTGGGCCCATGGGGCAGGGCCCGTAGCCGTCTGCTTCGGCGATAAACCGAAGTCTGCGCAATGGCAGGCAGGTCCGTCGATAGAGGCGTTTACGCCTTGCGGCGATGCCACCCATCACCACAACAACTTCTATGCGTTCGGCACCGATAAGGGCGATCCGGCACGTCATGCCTTGGGGTTCAAAAAGGAGCCCTGGCAGTTAGTGATCGAGGGGGAGGTAGGAAAGGCTGGCACTTACGGTATAGATGAGCTGACCAAGCCTCATGTCCTGGCCGGACCTATCTGCGCTGCGTGGAAGGATGGTCGATGGCCATTCCCTGGCTGGGGTTTTCCCTGGGCGCCTGTGCCGTGTTTTGATCGGGATGAATATGGGGCAGTTGCCGAGCGACTTGAGCCAGCCCCCTTATAGAGTGGGGGGCTTTGTGGGCTTGCTGCTGGCGCTGAGTTCCTTGCAAAAGGCAGTGCGACGCGGGAAACCACTGCATGGGTTGGTATATGTCATGTTGGGCCTGGGGTTGCTGCACTTCCTGTGGCTCGTCCGGCCGATAGGGATGAGGGGTTGATCTACGCCGCCTCCAGGGCGTTCTTGCTGTTATCACGCGATCCTCCTATTAATTAATAGGCGGCTGCCAAGGCTAAAAGGAGTGGCCTGGGGTAAAGAAGCGGCATTGGTTGGAAATAGGCCTTGACGGCAGTTCTGGCGGGCCTATAATGCGCACCTCTTCCGGCGTGAACATCTCGGAAAACGGCTTGTAAATCAAGCAGTTAGCTTAAAAAGAGGGGTTGCTAAGCGGTGTAGATCGCGTAGAATGCGGCGGGTCGACAGGGTGGTGGTAGAGTCCGGTTGGCGAGTTGGGACATGAAGTGAAAGCGGTTGCAGGATGAGGTTGACAGCGGTTGGAAACGCTGTAGAATTCGCCTCCCGCTGACACGGAAGCCCAGGCTGAAGTGAAGCGCAAGTGGTTGAAGTGGCTGGATAAACAAGTCGCTTG
>NZ_JBEVDL010000043.1:0-4309 GCF_040514055.1 Pseudomonas sp. | reverse complement strand
TGCCGGCCACTGATGCCGATCTTGAAGCGACCGTCCTGGGGCACGCGTTTTTCGCCGATGTCCAGTTCGGCCATGACCTTGACCCGGGAAATCACCTGCTCGGCGAATTCGTTGCCCTGGATCTTGCTGATGTTGTTGAGCACGCCATCGATGCGGTACTTGATCACCAGGCCGCTGCCGGTGGTGCCCAGGTGGATATCGCTGGCGTGCATCTTCAGCGCGTCGTAGAGGGTTGAGTTGACCAGCTTGACCACCACGCTCGAGTCTTCGCTGATGCTGGTCAGGGACAGGCTTTGCAGAGTGTCGATCTCGGTGTTGCCGTCGGCCTGGGCGTTGAGCGACTCCACCGCGTGGAAGCTCTCTTCGTGACGCGCGAGGTAGGCTTTCAGGTCGTCGGCATGCACCAGGTACAGCGGCGCGCCGTGCAGGCAGTCGTCGATCCAGGCCAGGCGGGCGCTGTCGAAGGGGTCGGCAAACACGCCGATGACCGCGTCGTCGTGACGCAGCAGGATGAATTCGCGCTTGAGGCATTGGGCCAGGGTGACCCGGTCGAACACCGGAGTGGCCTGGAACAGGCTGTCGGTGTCGAGCACCGGGTAATGCAGGGTTGCGCCCAGGCACTGGATGAAAGGCATGGGGGCCAAGTCGCACAGCACCGCGAGGGCTTCGAGCATGCGC
This sequence comes from Pseudomonas sp., assembly GCF_040514055.1. Taxonomy (GTDB): domain Bacteria; phylum Pseudomonadota; class Gammaproteobacteria; order Pseudomonadales; family Pseudomonadaceae; genus Aquipseudomonas. The sequence continues at coordinate 3,631 of NZ_JBEVDL010000043.1, read as the reverse complement.
TCGCCGGAACTGTCGGCCCGGGAACGGGCCTGGGCCAATTGCTCACTGGAAAACCGGGTCGGTACACAATCCAGCGGTGGCACATCGACGACAAGGGTAAGACGATCCATGGCTTGCTCTCCAACACCCGGGGCTTAGAGCCCTGTCGGCGCGGCGAGCAATTGCGGCGGATGCCGGAACCTCTTGTCGCGCCATTACTCCCCGGTGAGCAATTGTTCGTCGTCTGGCGCTGTGGAGGCCGAGTTACTTCGTCGGCGATCTGCAAGCACCCAACTACCGTCGTACAACTGCAGCGGGAAACTTTCGATCCTGCTCTGGCGTCGTTCGACAAAGCCTTCGCTACTGCTCACACCCGCTTTGGGTTCGCGCTGGCGCCCCAGAAGGTCAAGTACTGCACGCGCCAGTTCCGCCAACGGAAAGGGTTTGAACAGGATGTGGCTGACTCCCAGTTGCCGGGCCCTTTCGCAAACCTCTGCGGTGGGGTGCCCCGTGATCAGCACAAAATGACACTTCCTGTTCTGGCGGATGGCATCGAGCACCTCAAAGCCTTCCATATCGGGCAAGCGGTAATCGAACACCATCACATCGGGTGCGAAATCGCCTGCTTCAGCGATTCCGTGCGCACCGTCGTGAGCAATCCGGACTTCCAGCGCTTGCGCCTGCAGGTAACCCTGGAGGTTTTCCGCCAGCAGCTGTTCGTCATCAACAACCAGTACTTTGTTTAACAAGGTGGACTCCTTGAAACCGCAGGTCCGAGTTCCGAACCTGGCGGAGTGCGCGCCTTGATAGGTCTAACGCACACTTCATGCCAGGCTGAGTGCCGGTAATTTTATGTATTCATGTCCTTGAATTTAAAAGCAATGCCTTTGCGCCCATATGCCCCACCCCCCAAAAGCGGGGGAAAGCGAACGGATACGCATCGACGCTTTTCCCCCACAGTTGGGGAAAGCTCACTCGTCGTCAATCCGTTCGATCCGATTGCTTGCGCGCAGCTGCGCCAGGGCCTGCAGACGAGCCTGGACCTGTTTCTGTCGGGCAAGGTAAGCCCGAACCATGTCAAGTCCCTGCTCTTGTGTGACATCGGCAGCCTCCAATCGGTTCTGCAACTGAATCAAATGCCAGCCAACCGCCGTGCGCACCGGCTCGCTGACGGCACCGGGTGCCAGGGCAAAGGCCGCGGCTTCGAACTCCGGCAACATGCGCCCCCGGGTAAAGTACCCCAGATCGCCGCCTGCGCTGGCCGACGCGTCTTCGGAACCGCTGCGGGCGACGCTGGCAAAATCGGCACCGTCGCGAATCGTGGTGCGCATCGCCTCCAAGCGTAGTCTCGCGGCCTCGACTGTGGAAGCATCCGCCCCCTGAGGCACTTTGATCAGGATATGCCTGACCTGGATCTCCTCGGGCCGGCTCATTTCGGCGCGGTGCTCCTGATAAAACGCCTGCACCTGTTTTTCGTCCGGCGCGTCTGCCTTGGTGAGTTCGGCAAACATCTGTTGCGCCGCCAGATCACGGCGGGTGTATTCGATGTAGCCGGCCTCATCGAAACCGGCGTCCTCCAGGCGTCGGGCGAACACCTGTGCGCCCCCCATGGCCTGGCGGGTCTGGGCCACCTGGTCGTGCACCGTGGCATCGCTGACCACCACCCCGCGCTTGACCGCTTCCTGCCAGAGCAGCTCCTTGTCAATCAGGGCGTCCAGCGCCGCCTTGCGCAGCTGCTTGTAGGCGCTGGGACTGCGGATGCTGGCAACCGCCCGGCCCTGATCCTCCAGGTATTCGGCGAAATAACGCTCCAGGCGCAGCTGGGAAATTTCCTCGCCATTGACCCTCGCCACCGCCGGGCCATTGCTGCAAAACGCGGCGGGCACCCACAGGGTCAATAGCACCAACACAGTCGCAAGTTTCATCTTCGGCCTCCGGATCAGGGCGTGGCGGCAATGGGTTTGTAGGGGGCAACCAGATAGAAGCGCTGGTCTGGCAGGTCCACGGTGACCACATGGGCGCCGTTCAGGCCCAAGCGTCGACCCGGCCCGAAACTGATCAGTGGGGTCAGGCCGGTATCGAAGTCGTGCAGGGCTTCCAGGGCACTGATCAGTTTTTCCCGGCTGGCATCGCGCCCCGCCTGTTTCATGCCCTCGCTGAGCAGCATCATCGAACTGTAGGCACCGACCTGCAGGACCGCGTGTTCGCCGCCGAGCTTCTGGCGCTCGCGCAGTTGCGTCAGGGCAGTGCGCCCGGTCATCGTCCAGTCGCTGGGCACGAAGGGGTAGGCCAGGAACACCCGCCGGGAAAAACCGCTGGGCACCTGCAACAGATCCCCCGCCACCTGATTCGAGGCGGCGAACAGGTAGGGCACCTGGCCTGCGGTCTGCAAGCGCTCGGCCAGGCGACTGAAACCGCCGCTGCTGCCCATGTAGAACACCGAGCGCGAGCCCAATGGCAACTCGTCCTGCGCCGATTCATAGGGTTGCAGGCGCACTTTCTGCCAGTCGTTGTCCTGCAGGTATTGGGCAAGTTTCTCGGCTGCCAAACGCTGGCCCGGCTCGTTCGGGTAGGCGATCAGCGTGGGGCCTTGCAGTACGCGCAGGCTGGTGGCGGCGTAGTTGGCCAGGGCGATCATCTGTTCACGCAGCCCCGGCAGCGGTTCGAAAATCTGTCGGCTGGCCTGGGCCGTGCCCTGCAATGACAGCGGCCCGATCAGCGGCACGCCGGCCTGTTCCAGACGCGGCGCCAGCTCCGCATCCAGCGCTGGCACCAGCGGTGCGACCAAAGCGAAAACCTGTTCCTGTTCGATCAACTGGTCGAGCGCATGTTCGGCGCTGGCACGGTCGGGCCCCGGGTCAAGGATGGTCAGGCGCACCTGCCGGCCGTGAATCCCCCCGGCTTCGTTGATCCGCGCCACGCTGCCCCTGAGCACCGCCGCCACGGTAAGGCCCTCCTCGCCCAGCACGCCAGTACTCGGCAGCAAGGTGCCCAAGTGCAGGCTGTCGGGGCTCAGGCCCGGATCGCGCTCATCGGCCAGGCGCTTGAGGTACGCCGTCAGGTTGCGTTGATCGCTCATCGACAGCACGAACCGCGGCATCGCCGCATCGAGCCGGTTGTTGCCCGGGTCGCGTCCCTCCTGGATCGCACGGGCCAACGTGCCCTCGGTGTAGGCCGGGTAGGCTCGCCCGTTGACCTGCTGTTGACCGTAGGTGCTGGTCAGCCGCGACCAACTCAAATCCGGCGGCCGCACCCCGCCTTCCGGGCGCCCCAGGCCATCGCTGCCGTGGCAGTTGGCGCACGGCAGACTGGTGGCCGGCAGCAGCATGCCCGCCGCCCCGATCCGGGCCATGATCGGCTCACCGCTGGCCGATACACCTTCGCGGTACAGCCGTTTGCCGGCGTTTTCGCTGGGCGTCAGCGATAACGCCTGGGCGCTCAGGCTGATGCCACCCAGGATAAGCAGGCCGAGGATCAGGGCATTTCTCATGGCCCGCACTCAACGGCCGGCCACGGGCATTGCCAGCAACTGCAAGCGCTGGGCAATGGCGGCGGCCGGGGCATCGGGACGGATCTTGCTCCAGCGCTTGTTCGCCACGTCACCGACGATCAACTGGGTGGAGTGCTGCTCGGGGGACGGTATGACCTGGCC
>NZ_JBEVDL010000023.1:0-81300 GCF_040514055.1 Pseudomonas sp. | reverse complement strand
CGGTCTGCATGGGGATCACGGGAGCTTGGTGTGTTTGGCGACAACCAAGGTGCTCGCCCATGCAGACGTCTTCAAGCCCAAGCGTTTGAGCGGTCGCGAGTTTTTGTGGGGATCACTCAGACTCCGACCCCTTTCGCTCGTTCGTCTTCCTCAACCGCGCCCGCAACCGGGTGAAAATCTTGTATTGGGAGCGCAACGGTTTTTGCTTGTGGCTCAAGCGCCTGGACGCCGAGCGCTTCAAGACGGCGCCAGAGGATCAAGAGGATGCGATCGTGCTGACGGTTCAAGAACTGAACTGGCTGTTGGACGGTTTCGACCTCTGGCGCAACCGCCCGCACCAGGTGTTGAGTCCGCGCTTCGTGGCCTGATTCGGTATAATCCACGGCATGATTGCCGTGCCCGATCCCCTTCCTGACGACCCGATTCTGCTCAAGCAGTTGCTGCTGGCGGCGAGCGCGCAGATGTCGGAAAAGGACAAGGCACTCACGGCCAAGGACGGGCAAATCGAGTCGCTGCGCGAACAAAACGCGCTGTTGCTGCAGCGCCTGTTCGGCCGTAAATCCGAGCAGGGCAGCGATCCGGACTCGCCACAACTGGCGATGTTTAACGAAGCGGAAAGCCTGGCCGAAGCGGCGCCGGAAGTCGCGACCGATGAGGCTGAAGAGGTCGTTGCGCCCACCCCGCGTCGTGGCAAGCGCCGGCCGCTGCCGGCCGAACTGCCGCGCATTGAGGTTCTTCACGAGCTGCCCGAGCATGAGCTGACCTGTGCCTGCGGGTGCCGCAAACACGTCATCGGCGAGGACACCAGCGAGCAGCTGGAGATCGTGCCGATGCAGATCCGGGTGATCCGCCATATCCGTAAAACCTACGGCTGCCGGGGCTGCGAAGCCGCGCCGGTGACCGCCGACAAGCCGGCGCAACTGATCTAGAAAAGCCTGGCCAGTCCCAGCCTGCTGGCCACGCTGCTGACCGCCAAATACGTCGACGGTCTCCCGCTGCACCGCTTCGAACAGGTGCTCAGCCGTCACGGCCTCGCGCTGTCCCGCCAGACGCTGGCGCGCTGGGTGATCCAGTGCGGCGAGCAGCTGCAACCGCTGCTCAACCTGCTGCGCGACCGGTTGCTCGACAGCCGCGTGATCCACTGCGACGAAACCCGTGTCCAGGTCCTGAAAGAACCGGACCGAGACCCCAGCAGCCCGTCCTGGATGTGGGTGCAAACGGGGGGGCCGCCGGATAAGCCGGTGATCCTCTTCGACTATGCATCCAGTCGCGCGCAGGCCGTGCCGTTGCACCTGCTCGAGGGTTACCGCGGCTACCTGATGACCGACGACTATGCCAGTTACAGCGCCGTGGCCGCGCAGGACGGTGTCGAACGCCTGGCCTGCTGGGCCCATGCACGGCGTAAATTCATCGACGCGCAAAAGGTGCAGCCCAAGGGCAAAACCGGGCGTGCCGACATCGCCCTGGGCCTGATCAACAAGCTCTACGGCATCGAGCGCGAGCTCAAGGCGGCCAGCGACGACGTCCGGCAGGCCGGGCGACAACAGCACAGCGTGCGGCTGCTGACGCAGCTGCGCGCCTGGCTGGAGAAAACCCAGCCCCAGGTCACTGCGCACAATGCCCTGGGCAAGGCGCTGGGCTACCTGGCCAGCAACTGGAGCCGCCTGGAACGTTACGTCGAAGCCGGCTTTTTACCCATCGACAACAACGCCGTCGAACGTGCGATCCGGCCCTTCGTTATCGGCCGCAAGAACTGGCTGTTCAGCGACACGCCTCGGGGCGCCACCGCCAGCGCCCAGCTCTACAGCCTGGTGGAAACCGCCAAGGCCAACGGCCAGGAGCCCTACGCCTACCTGCGCCACGTCCTCAAACGCCTGCCTCAGGCCAGCAGCGTAGAGGACTACGACGCGCTGCTGCCGTGGAACTGCACGCCAACCCTGCCTCGCTAAACGAAACACCCAGTGGTTAATAGGTGGTGTTCGTGGATCGCGTACATGTATTCAATAAGACTTATGAGAGTCGGCATAGATTTTCCTATCCAGAGAAAATGGGTGCGGTTAGATATATGAGAGATTTAGAAGAGGCTTTTCGGTGTGGCACAATTGATTGGGAGAGCTTGTTGTGATAACAGAAAGTGACGCAAAAGAGTTAGCAATAACTGAGCTGGAGAAACGAGGTTATGAATTTGTAAAGAGCTCCGTCGACGCATTTTACAGGGATCGAAAATTATCCGTAGGCATAGAGAAAAAAGGGTGGGTTGTTAGTTTTCTATTAAAGGGGGCTGAAACAATGGATCCAAATATGGTCTTTGTTCATGTTTCAGATCCTGACGGGAAAATATATATTCCTCCTGTCATGTAGCAAAAGGGGTCGTAGTCATTTAATCGGTCATTTAATCGGGGCGGTGCGCCGGGCAGCAGCACCTCTAGCTACAGCGACGGTGGTGAGCTGCTGCAGGTGGTGGGCACGGGGGGCTGTAATTTGTCCGCCAGTTGGGGGCCAACCGCGAGGGCCAGCTGACCACTCGCCGCGAGGCCAATGGCACGGCGCAGAACCACGTCTACTACCGCGGTGCGGAGTTGGCCAGCGTGGGCAGCGTGATACCGGCGAAGATCAGCGACACCTTCGACCCGATTTCCGCCGACACTCCCGGGCGCACCCCCACCAGCTATGTGGTGCAGGCCGGCGACACCCTGGAAAGCGTGGCGTAACCCGCCAAAACGGTGGCACACATGCGTTTGGTGAAAATACTCTAACGCCCTGTGCGCCGCGGATCGACGTAGTAGGACAACTGCTGGCGGGGATTGAGGTAGTCGCGTTCCTCTGGAGGCAGTTGCGCCGGGCGCAAGCTGCGGGCGATGGCCAGAGTCGGCTCCTGCTCGAGGTCGAGGATCAGCGCTTCTTCCTTGGGCACCTGGGCGTCGTAGAGCATCAGGGTGGGTTTTGTCGGCAGGGTCGGGTGCATGGCCAGCACCAGGGCATAACGCTGGTCTTCCAGTTGCACCAGGCTGCCGGGCGGGTAGATGCCCATGCAGCGGATAAAGGCCTTGAGCGCCACCTCGTCGAAGAGCGAGCGCTGCTGGGCGAACATCCGCGACAGGGCTTCGTGGGGGCTGAGGCCGTCACGGGGGTTGAGCGGGTTGCACAGGTTGTCGAAATGGTTGGTGATGCTGACCACCCGGCTCAGGCGACCGATCGCCGCCTCGTGCAGCTGCCGTGGATAGCCGCTGCCGTCGCAGTACTCGTGGTGCTCGTAGATGATCCGCAGCACCTCGTCATCGAACATCAGCTGCTGGCCCAGGCGCTGGCCGAACACCGTGTGCAGTTGCAGCAGCTTTTGCTCGGGACCGGTCAGCGGTGGTGGCTTGAGCAGCACCTTGCTGGGGATCTCCAGCTTGCCGAGGTCGTGCAGCAACGCGCCCAGGCCCAGGCTGTGACAGGCCTCGCTGTCGTAGCCGAGCTGGCGGCCGAGCATCAACGACAGCACGGTGACGTTCAGCGGGTGGTAGTAGGCGTTGTCCGACGCCTTGCCATTGATGCTGTGCAGCACCGCGCCGTCTTCGCCAAGGACGCTGTCGACCAGCTCGCTGACCACGGCACCGGCCTGCTTGAGCAACTCCTCCGGCTGCTGGCGCAGGGTCTGGTTGAGGGCCTTGGCGCGTTGGCTGGTCTCGACGAACTTGCGGTCGACCTCGGCCACTCGCTTGCGCAGCACCCGCAATTTCTCCGCGCGTTTGAGCGCCTTGAGTTGCTCGGGGCTGGGCGTGGGCGGCTCGCTCGGCGGCGCGCTGTCCTTAGGTTCCTGGCTCAGCGCCAGGGGTTCGCAGTCGCTGCGCGCCGGATCGTAGCGCAGCCGTTGCAGGCCCAGCTCACGCAGCGCCTTGATCTGCGCCGCGTCCTTGATCTTGAAGTTGCCGAAGGCAAAGGAGTGTTCCCACCAGCCCAGCTCGAGCTGGATATAGAGGCCGACGCAGAGCTGCTCGGGGCTGATATAACTGGGCGTTTCGGGCATGCCGGGCTCGTGGGTGCAGGGATATGAAGGGCAGTTTAGCTGGGGTGATGGCCAAGGGACCCTGTGGCTGGCGCGATGCGCGCGCCGGCCACCCGTGACTCACCGACCTCAGGCCGGCAGGCAGACCCCGGTGCCGCCCAGGCCACAGTAGCCGCCTGGATTCTTCGCCAGGTATTGCTGGTGGTAGGCCTCGGCGTAATAGAAGGCAGGCGCCTCGGCGATCTCGGTGGTGATGGCGGCAAACCCGGACTTGTCCAGCTCGGCCTGGAACTGCATGGCGCTGGCCTGTGCCGTGGCCAGTTGCTCGGCCGAGGTGCAGTACAGGGCCGAGCGGTACTGGCTGCCCTGGTCGTTGCCCTGGCGCATGCCCTGGGTCGGGTTATGGGACTCCCAGAAGACCTTGAGCAGCGCGGCATAACTGGTCAGCGCCGGATCGAACACCACCAGCACCACTTCGGTGTGGCCGGTCAGGCCGGAGCAGGTTTCTTCATAGGTGGGGTTGGGGGTCAGGCCGCCGGCATAGCCCACCGCGGTGGACCATACACCCGGCTGTTGCCAGAAGCGCCGCTCGGCACCCCAGAAACACCCCAGGCCGAACACCGCCTGCTCCAGGCCGGCGGGAAAAGGCCCCTGCAGGGCATGGCCGTTGACGAAATGTTCGCTCGGCACCGGCATGGGCGTATCACGCCCCGGCAGGGCCTGGGCCGCGGTGGGCAGTTCGGCTTTGTTGACGAGGATTTCGGAGCGCAGGGTCATGGGGATCTCCTGAAGCGGGAAGTCGGGCATATGGGATATGGACGTGCGAATGGCCCAGAGGTTACACCCGATTCGGCGCTACTGGTACGGCTGGAATGGCCTGGGGGCAGTCGGGTGGGGGGCAGCGCTGTGAGTCACGAAGGTGCTGGGCCCCGTTCACGCGTTCAGTCCGTCGGACGAGCGGGATAGCGGCGCAGGCGGGCAATCAGTTCCTGGCCGGCGATAGGGCGATCGAACAGATAGCCTTGGCCCACGTCGCAGTGCTGGCGGCGTAAAAAGGCCAGTTGCGCCGCGGTCTCGATGCCTTCGGCCACCACCTTGAGCTTGAGCTTGTGGGCCATGGCGATCACCGCTGCGGTGATTTCCATATCGTCCTGGTCGTCGGGGATATCCTTGATAAAACTGCGGTCGATCTTGATCACGTCGATGGGGAATTTCTTCAGGTAGCTGAGTGACGAGTAGCCGGTGCCGAAGTCATCCATGGCCAGGGTCAGGCCCAGGCTTTTCAAGCGGCTGAGTTGATGCCGGGTGTCCTCGGTAGCTTCCAGCAGCAGGCTCTCGGTCAGCTCCAGCTCCAGCAGCCCGGGCGGTAACTGCTCTTCATGGAGGATGGCGGCGATCGAGCCCACCAGGTCCGGGTCGGCGAATTGCTTGGGCGAGAGGTTGATCGCCACTTGTTGCGGGCCCAGGCCCAGGCTCTGCAGTTGCCGATTGAGGCGGCAAGCCTGGCGGGCTACCCATTTGCCAATGGGGATGATCAGTCCGGTTTCCTCGGCGACCGCAATAAACTGGTCGGGGCGGATCATGCCTTTTTCCGGGTGGTTCCAGCGCAGCAAGGCCTCGGCGCCCAGCAGTCGTCCGCTGCGCAGGCAAAGCTTGGGCTGGTAGTAGACCTCCAGCTCGTCCTGGGCCAAGGCCCGGCGCAGGTTGTTCTCGACGAACAGCTTGTAGCTGGCTTCGGCGGTCAGCGCCTCGGTGAATACCTGCACCTGGTGTTTGCCGTTGGCCTTGGCCTTGTGCAGGGCCAGGCCCGCGTGCTTCATCAGGGTCTGCGGTTCCTGGCCGTGCAGGGGCGAGCAGGCCAGCCCGACCGAGCCGGTGACGCTGATCAGCTGGTTGTCGACGAACAGCGGTTTATCCAGGGTGCGCAGCACCTGCTCGGCGATGCCCTGTGCGGCTTCCAGGTCGGTGTTGTCCAGCAACACGGCGAATTCATTGCTGGCAAAGCGTGCCAGCACACCGCCAGGGCGCAGGCTGTTGCGCAGCCGGCGGGACAGGCACATCAGCAGCTTGTCGCCGGTCTGGTGGCCGAGGCTGTCATTGATCCGCTTGAAATTGTCGATATCCACCAGCAACAACCCCAGCGGGCTGACGCTGTCACGGGCGAAGCGTTCCTCCAGGCTGCGGATAAAGGCATAGCGGTTGCCCAGCCCGGTGAGGTTGTCGCTGTACGCCAGTTTCTCGATGCGTTGCTGCGCCTTCTTGCTTGCGGTGATGTCCTCGTAGATGCCGATGTAGTGGGTCAGCTCGCCATCCTCGCCGTGCACTTTGGAGATCGACAGCTGGCCCCAGTAGGGCTCCAGGCTCTTGCGCCGGCTCTTGAACTCACCTTGCCAACTGTTGTGCTCCACCAGGCTGGAGTGGGCGTCGAACAGTAACTGGCTGAGGTTCTCCAGGGCCGGCAGCTCCGACAGGTGGCGGCCTTGGACCTCGTCGGCGCTGTACAGGGTGATCGCGGTGAAGCTCGGGTTGACGTACTCGACCCGACCGTCGCGGTCGACCAGCAGAAAGGCACTGGCGCTTTGTTCGACCGCCCGCTGGAACAGGTGCAGGGCGCTGGTGGCGCTGCGGCGTTGCTGGTTGACCAGTACCTGGGCGAACTGGTCGGCCAGCTCCCCGGCAAAGGCGATCTCGTCGCTGTGCCACACCCGGGGCGCGCCAATATGTTCGAGGCAAAGCACGCCAATGACTTCGCCGCCGACGCGGATGCTGGCGTCGAGCATGCCGGTGATGCCCATGGGTTGCAGGTAATCGCTGGTCAGCTCGCGGGTGCGGGGGTCGAGTTGCGCGTCATGGGCGTCGATGGCCCGGCCGCTGTGCAGCGCTTCCTGATACTGCGGGAAGCGGCTGACGTCGATAGCCTCGGGGCACTCATGGCAGCTCAGGTCGCAGCGGTACAGCGCCACCGGTTGCAACTGTTGATCGCGGAGGTACCAGATGCCGGCCCGGGCCACCTGATAGGTGTCGCAGGCCGCCAGGGTGATCAGTTCGGCGGCCTCCTGCAGCGGGTCGCTGCTGGTATAACGATGGCGGGCCAAGCGCACGATCAGGCTTTGCTGGGCGCGTGAGCGGATCAGGTGTTGCAGGTAGTCGGCCTGGGAGTGCTGGTAAAGCTCCAGCGAGGTCTTGAGCTGCGCATTCTGCGCATGCACGGCCGCGGTCGCCTGGCTGTCTGGCTGAGGGGTGTCGAGCACCAGCAGGTAACCGCGCAACAGCGGCCGGCCGTGTTGCTTGAAGGCCTCGCCCGTTTCCAGCAGGCTCAGCGGGCCGTGCGGCGTGTGCAGGGTATAGCGCACCTGGTAGTGCGCGCCGCCGTCGCCAAGCTGTTGCTGGATCGCGTCGTGCAGCGGGTAGCGTGTCGCCGGTTCCATCAGGCTGGCATAGGGCGTGCCGATCAGGGCGCACAGCTCGCTGGCCGGCAAGCCGAACTGCTGTTCGCAGCCGGGGTCGAGAAAGAGTAATGCCCAGCTGGCCTCGTTCAGGCGTTCGTAGCGCAACATGCCGAGCCGGGATGGCACTGGCAACTGCGTCACAACCTCGGCCGCCGGACGGCTGGCAGCATCGGGATAGCTTTTCATCGGGCGGCTCGCTTCCAGTATGCTGACCGGGTTAGGGCGTCGGCCCTCTTCACTATGGCATTAGGCAAGGGTGCATCATGCGGCTGAGACTGACAAGACAACTGAGTGCGGCAGTGCTGTTTGGCGCCTTGACCGCCGCGATGCCGGCCCTGGCGGCGGAAACGCCCGCGGGTTTGGACGGCCAGGAACAGGGCCGTTATCTGGCCGAGCTGAAAAGCCTGTACCTGACCGCGAACGAGCGCCAGGCACTGCTCGCCCATTGCAACGACCTGCTCAAGACTTACGCCTTGAAGGCTGGCTACCAGGTCGGTCAGCCCCAGCGCCAGGACCGCACTTACCAGCTGGCCCTGGGTGAGCCAGGCGAGTTGCTGGTGCGCGAGGAGCTGCGTGCGGAGCAGGGTAACGAGCGCAAGGTCAGCAACCAACGGCTTTCGGTATTCGGCCTAGACCCCTTTATCCGTTACGAGTGCCCGCCCGTTGGTAACAGCTGCGTGCTGCATAACCCTGCCGACGGTAGCCCCTGGGTGAGCATACTGCGCGACCACAAGGGCGCGGCGGAACTGGCCAAGGCCATGTCCTTTCTGATTCGCAACCTGCAAAAAAACTGAGCGACCACAGTTGTCCGTGCCTTGAGCCCTCGCCCGATGACCGTCGGGCGGCTGGCTCGAAATTGTCGCCGGTACGGCGATGGCAATACGCTATCTTTGCCTGAAGTGGCGTATGGCTGAGCTGGGAGGTGACTGTGGGCGCGTTGCAATCGGATTATTCGCTGTACCGGCGGGTGGTGTCGCAGTTGATGTGCGGCGAGGAGCAGCTGCCCAGCCTGCCGATGCTGACCCTGGATATCCGTCGCGCGCTGTCGGCTGACGAAGTGAACCTGGCCCGCCTGGCGACCTTGATCGGCAAGGATCCGGCGCTCAGTGCCCTGCTGATGAAAACCGCCTCCAGCTCCTTTTTGCGCACCAATCGGCGCCCGCCTAAGACCCTGCTCGACGTCTTGCGCGTACTGGGCCTGGCCCAGGTCGACCGGGTCACCATGATTCACAGCATCAAGAGCTTGTTCACCTTGCACAGCCCGGCGCACAAAAAGCTCTTTATGCAGGCCTGGGAGCGACTGATCCTCAAGGCCAGTTTGTGCGCGTTCCTGGCGCGCCTGGTCGGGCATACCCAGCCGGAGCACGCGCTGCTTGCCAGCCTGCTCAGCGAAGTGGGCACCCTGGCGGTGCTGTCGGCGTTCAAGGACGAGCCGGTGATCCCTTCCCTGGCGGCCTACCACAGCCTGTGCCGCGAATACGGCAGCTCGCTGGGTATCATCCTGCTGAAGAAATGGGCGGTGGACGAGGAGTACGTCAACGTCATTCGCGATGCCGGCAACTGGACCCTGGTCAATGGCCGCGCCATCGAGCTGACCGACCTGGTCAACCTGAGCCTGTACCATGCGATCAAGCGGCTGGAGCCGGAAACTGAACTGCCGCCGCTGCGGACCCTGTCGGCCTACCGCAAGCTGCTGCCACCGCTGGACTTTATCGGCGACAATGGCGAGTTGACCTTGATTGGCAGCCACCGCGAGGAAATCCGCGCGATCGCCGACAACCTGCGCTGAGGTCGTCCGCCCGCGTTCCTGGCGTTGACTTGCTGATAAAAAAACCCGCCAGAAGGCGGGTTTTTTTATCAGCGAAACGCCGTCCTTACAGCAGCAGCGTGCGGATATCCCCCAGTACGTCGCTCAGGCGCTTGGTGAAGCGCGCCGCGGCGGCACCGTTGATCACCCGGTGGTCGTAGGACAGCGACAGCGGCAGCATCAGCTTGGGCTGGAACGCCTTGCCGTCCCAGACCGGCTGGATGGTCGCTTTCGACACGCCGAGAATCGCCACTTCCGGAGCATTGACGATCGGCGTGAAGCCAGTGCCACCGATATGCCCCAGGCTGGAAATGGTGAAGCAGGCGCCCTGCATGGCATCTGCGGAGAGTTTCTTGGTACGGGCTTTTTCCGCCAGTTCGGCCGCTTCGGCCGCCAGTTGCAGCAGGCTTTTCTGGTCGACGTTCTTGATCACCGGCACCAGCAGGCCGTCCGGGGTATCGACGGCGAAGCCGATATTGACGTACTTCTTGCGGATGATCGCCTTGCCCGAGGGCGCCAGCGAGCTGTTGAAGTCCGGCAGTTCCTGCAGCAGAAAGGCGCAGGCCTTGAGCAGCAGCGGCAGCACGGTCAGCTTGACCCCGGCTTTTTCGGCCACGGCCTTCTGGGCGATGCGGAAGGCTTCCAGCTCGGTAATGTCGGCGCTGTCGAACTGGGTCACGTGGGGCACGTTGAGCCAGCTGCGGTGCAGGTTGGCGGCACCGACCTGCATCAGGCGAGTCATCGGCACTTCTTCGATTTCACCGAAACGGCTGAAGTCGACTTCCGGCACTGGGGGAATGCCGGCACCGCCGCTGGCGCCGCCGGCCGGGGCCGCCTTGGCTTTCTGCAGCATGGCTTGAACGTAAACCTGCACGTCTTCCTTGAGGATGCGCCCCTTGGGGCCGCTGCCGGCCAGGGCCTGCAGTTCGACGCCGAACTCCCGGGCCAGCAGGCGCACGGCCGGGCCAGCATGGACCTTGGCGCCGTCCTTGGCCGGCGCTGCGGGTTCAGCCGCGACCGGGGCGGCGGCTGCCGGTTTCGGCGGCGTTGCGCTGCTTGATGCGGCGGCGGTCGGGGCTGCGGCGGCCGCAGTTGGCGCTGCGACCGGGGCCGGCGCGGCGCCGGTGACCCGCAGGGTCAGGATCGGATCGCCGGTGCCCACCTCGTCGTCCAGCTTGACGCTCAGGCTTTCCACCACGCCGGCGGCCGGCGAAGGGATTTCCATGCTGGCCTTGTCCGACTCCAGCACCAGCAGCGACTGGTCGGCTTCGACCCGGTCGCCGACCTTGACCAGCAGCTCGATGATCTTGGCCTTGCCCGCGGAGCCGATATCCGGGACTTTGATGTCCTGCAGGGTTTCGCTGGCCGCCGCCGCGGGGGCGGCAGCAACGGACGCGGTTACGGTTTCCGGGGCTGGCTCGGCTTGGGCCGCCGGTGCTTGAGCGGCCTCGGCGGCGGCCGGCGCGGCGCCATCGCCCTCGACTTCCAGCTCGAGCAACTCGTCGCCTTCCTTCAGGCGGTCACCCAGTTTCACTTTCAGGCTCTTGATCACCCCGGCCTTGGGCGCGGGGATCTCCATGCTGGCCTTGTCCGACTCCAGGGTCAGCAGGCTTTGGTCGGCTTCGATGCGATCGCCGACCTTGACCATCAGTTCGATGACCTCGCCCTCGCCGCTGCCGATATCGGGTACGCGAATCAATTCACTCACAATGCGTCTCCTCAGCAGTCCAGTGGGTTGAGTTTTTCCGGGTTGATACCGAACTTGGCGATGGCCTCGGCCACCACCTTGGGTTCGATATCGCCGCGGTCGGCCAGGGCTTCGAGCGCCGCGAGGACAACGAAGTGACGGTCGACCTCGAAGAAGTGGCGCAGCTTCTTGCGGCTGTCGCTGCGGCCGAAACCGTCGGTGCCCAGCACCTTGTATTCCTTGACCGGCACCCATTGGCGGATCTGGTCGGCGAACAGCTTCATGTAGTCGGTGGAGGCGATAACCGGGCCCTTGCGGCCACCCAGGCACTCCTCGACGTAGCTGCGCTTGGGCTTCTGGCCCGGGTGCAGGCGGTTGCTGCGCTCCACGGCCAGGCCGTCGCGACGCAGTTCGTTGAAGCTGGTGACGCTCCAGACGTCGGCGCCGACGCCGAAGTCCTCGCGCAGGATCTTCGCCGCTTCGCGGACTTCGCGCAGGATGGTGCCCGAGCCGAGCAGCTGCACGTGGTGGGCGGCGTCCTTCTTGTCTTCCTCGAGCAGGTACATGCCCTTGATGATGCCCGTCTCGACACCGGCCGGCATCGCCGGCTGGGTGTAGGCCTCGTTCATCACGGTGATGTAGTAGAAGACGTTCTGCTGCTCTTCGGTCATCTGGCGCATGCCCTCGCGGATGATCACCGCCAGCTCATAGCCATAGGTCGGGTCGAAGGTGCGGCAGTTGGGGATGGTCGAGGCGAGGATATGGCTGTGGCCGTCCTCGTGCTGCAGGCCTTCGCCGTTGAGCGTGGTGCGTCCGGCAGTACCGCCGATCAGGAAGCCGCGGGTGCGGCTGTCGCCGGCGGCCCAGGCCAGGTCGCCGATGCGCTGGAAGCCGAACATCGAGTAGAAAATGTAGAACGGCAGCATCGGCTGGTTGTGGCTGCTGTAGGACGTACCGGCGGCGATAAACGACGACATGGCGCCGGCCTCGTTGATGCCTTCCTCGAGGATCTGGCCCTTCTTGTCCTCGCGGTAGAACATCACCTGGTCCTTGTCCACCGGGTCGTAGAGCTGGCCGACCGAGGAGTAGATGCCCAGCTGGCGGAACATGCCTTCCATGCCGAAGGTACGGGCTTCGTCCGGGATGATCGGCACGATACGCGGGCCGATGTCCTTCTCCTTGACCAACTGCGAGAGGATCCGCACGAAGGCCATGGTGGTGGAAATCTCGCGGTCGCCCGAGCCGTCGAGGATGGCCTTGAGGGTCTCCAGCGGCGGGGTCGGGATGCTGAAGCTGTTGGCGCGGCGCTGCGGCACGAAACCGCCCAGGGCTTCGCGTTTCTTCAGCAGGTACTTGCCTTCGGCGCTGTCGGCCTCGGGCTTGAAGAACGGCAGGTTCTCCAACTGGTCGTCCTTGACCGGAATGTCGAAGCGGTCGCGGAATTTCTTCAGGCTGTCGACATCGACCTTCTTGGTGTTGTGCGCGGTGTTCTTCGCTTCGCCGGCGCCGGTGCCATAGCCCTTGATGGTCTTGGCCAGGACCACGGTCGGCTGGTCCTTGTGGTTGACGGCCTGGTGGTAGGCGGCATAGACCTTGTAGGGGTCATGGCCACCCCGGTTGAGCTTCCAGATCTCCTCGTCGGACAGGTCGGCGACCATGGCCTTGAGTTCCGGGCTGTTGAAGAAGTGTTCGCGGA
The DNA here is from genome assembly GCF_040514055.1 of Pseudomonas sp. Lineage (GTDB taxonomy): Bacteria > Pseudomonadota > Gammaproteobacteria > Pseudomonadales > Pseudomonadaceae > Aquipseudomonas. The sequence continues at coordinate 68,670 of NZ_JBEVDL010000023.1, read as the reverse complement.
CGAACGCGCCGTCCTTGGCCTTGTAGTTCTGGTACTCGCCGTCGATGACTTCGTCCATGCGGCGTTGCAGGATGCCGTCGGTGTCCTTGGCCAGCAGCGGGTCCCAGAAACGGCCCCAGACCACTTTGTTGACGTTCCAGCCGGCGCCGCGGAAGACGCCTTCCAGTTCCTGGATGATCTTGCCGTTACCGCGCACCGGGCCGTCCAGGCGCTGCAGGTTGCAGTTGACGACGAAGATCAGGTTATCGAGTTTCTCGCGTCCGGCCAGGGCGATGGCGCCCAGGGATTCCGGCTCGTCGGTCTCGCCGTCGCCGAGGAAGCACCAGACCTTCTGTTTGCCTTCCGGGATAAACCCGCGGTGCTCCAGGTACTTCATAAAGCGCGCCTGGTAGATCGCCTGGATCGGCCCCAGGCCCATGGAGACGGTGGGGAACTGCCAGAAGTCCGGCATCAGCCAGGGGTGCGGGTAGGACGACAGGCCCTTGCCGTCGACTTCCTGGCGGAAGTTGTTCAGCTGCTCTTCGCTGATCCGTCCTTCCATAAAGGCGCGGGCGTAGACGCCTGGCGAGGCATGGCCCTGGAAGTAGATCAGGTCGCCGCCGTGGGCGTCGGTCGGGGCCTGGAAAAAGTAGTTGAAGCCAATGTCGTAGAGCGTCGCCGAGGAGGCGAAGCTGGAAATATGACCGCCCAGGTCGGGGTCTTGCAGGTTGGTGCGCATGACCATGGCCAAGGCGTTCCAACGCACCAGGGAGCGAATGCGGCGTTCCATAAACAGGTCGCCAGGCATGCGTGCTTCGTGGGTGACCGGAATGGTGTTGCGATACGGCGTGGTGATCGCATAGGGCAGCTGCGCACCACTGCGGGTGGCCAGCTCGCCCATGCGGGTCATCAGGTAATGAGCGCGGTCTTCGCCTTCACGGTCGAGGACAGACTCGAGGGCGTCCAGCCATTCCTGGGTTTCGACGGGATCGAGGTCTTGCATGGCTTGCTCCAGGGCGGAAAGGCTTCCAGAATCGGTCGCCAGGGAATCGTTGCCGACGTTGTACGTGGGCAGCGTAAATTCTTGGATTCACCGGGGGTGGCACCGGCCTTGTGTAGTTTTACTACAAATCGACGATGGATTCAGCACCCTCGACACATTCTCTAGTAGTAAAACTACAGCGCGCGACCGCCGGCTTTTGTCCCGGCGGCTCAGTGCGCCGTTCACAGGATAGATCATGAGCCTGCCGCCGCTTGTCACCCTGCCGGTTGTTCTGGCCAGTTTCGCCGAGCGTGCCGGCGTGCCGTTCCAAGCTGCCGTAGCCACCCTCGCGGGCGATGCCCCGGCCCGGCTGCAGGCGTGGCCGGCCGAGCGCCAGGCCGCCTTCGAGCGGGTCTGCGCGGCCAGTGATTTCGTCGCCGAGCAGGGGCTGCGCGATCCGGCGATGCTGCTGGAGCTGGCTGATTCGGGTCGACTGGAGGCGTCGTTGCCGGCGGGCACCCTGCAGGCCGAACTGGCCGCGTTGCTGCTCGAGTGCGCCGACGAGGCGCAACTGGGCACCCTGTTGCGGCGTTGGCGCAACCGCCAGCAGCTGCGCATCATCTGGCGCGACGTGACGCGTCAAGCCGACCTGGCAGAGACCTGCCGCGATCTTTCCGACCTGGCGGACGCCTGTATCGACCAGGCCTATGCCTGGCTCTACCCGCGCCATTGCGGCCAGTTCGGCACGCCGATCGGCCGCCGCACCGGCGAGGTCCAGCACATGGTGGTGCTGGGCATGGGCAAGCTGGGGGCCGGCGAGCTGAACCTGTCCTCGGACATCGACCTGATCTTCGCCTACCCCGAGGGCGGCGACACCCAGGGGGTCAAGCGCCCGTTGGATAACCAGGAATTTTTCATTCGCCTGGGCCAGCGGCTGATCAAGGCGCTGGATGCCATCACCGTCGACGGCTTCGTATTTCGCGTGGACATGCGCTTGCGCCCCTATGGCTCGGCGGGCGCGTTGGTGTTCAGCTTCAACGCCCTGGAGCAGTACTACCAGGACCAGGGGCGCGATTGGGAACGCTACGCCATGATCAAGGCGCGGGTGGTGGCCGGCGATCAGGCCGCGGGCGCGCAACTGCTGGAGCTGTTGCGGCCGTTCGTCTACCGGCGTTACCTGGATTTTTCCGCCATCGAGGCGTTGCGCGCGATGAAACTGCTGATCCAGCAGGAGGTGCGGCGCAAAGGCATGGCGGAAAACATCAAGCTCGGTGCCGGCGGTATTCGTGAGGTGGAATTTATCGCCCAGGCTTTCCAGCTGATCCATGGCGGCCGTGACCTGAGCCTGCAACAGCGGCCGTTGCTCAAGGTGCTCACCACCCTCGAGGGCCAGGGTTACCTGCCACCCGCAGTGGTTGCCGAGTTGCGCGACGGCTACGCCTTTCTGCGCTACACCGAACACGCCCTGCAGGCCATCGACGACCGTCAGACGCAAATGTTGCCCGACGGCGAGGAGGACCGCGCGCGGGTGGCCTTTATGCTCGGCTTCGAAAGCTGGCCGGCTTTTCATGAGCGCCTGATGGCCTGGCGTGGTCGTATCGACTGGCATTTTCGCCAGGTGATCGCCGATCCCGACGAGGAGGAGGGTGTACTCCCCGAACTGTGCCCCAGCGCCGAGTGGTTGCCGTTGTGGGAGGCCTCGCTGGACGAGGAGGCGGGCTGCCGGCAGTTGAGCGAGGCCGGTTTTGCCCGGCCCGAGGCGGCCTGGCAGCGATTGGCCGGGCTGCGCAATGGCAATCAGGTGCGGGCCATGCAGCGCCTCGGGCGCGAGCGCCTGGATGCCTTTATCCCGCGACTGCTGGCCCAGGCGGTCGAGCGCGATGATCCGGACCTGGTGCTGGAGCGCGTGTTGCCCTTGGTGGAGGCGGTGGCGCGGCGCTCCGCGTATCTGGTGTTGCTGAGTGAAAACCCCTCGGCGTTGCAGCGCCTGCTGACGCTGTTCGTCGCCAGCCCCTGGGTCGCCGAACAGATCACCCGTTTTCCGCTGTTGCTCGACGAATTGCTCAACGAAGGGCGGCTATTCAGCCCACCCAAGGCGCCTGAGCTGGCCGCCGAGTTGCGTGAGCGGCTGATGCGCATTCCGACGGACGACCTCGAGCAGCAAATGGAGGCGCTACGGCATTTCAAGCTGGCCCATGGGTTGCGGGTGGCGGCGTCGGAAATCGCGGGTAGCCTGCCGCTGATGAAGGTCAGCGACTACCTGACCTGGCTGGCCGAGGCGATTCTCGAACAGGTCCTGGCCCTGGCTTGGCAGCAGACCGTGGCGCGCAGCGGTACGCCGCGGCGGGCCGACGGCAGCCTGTGCGACCCCGATTTCATCGTGGTCGGTTATGGCAAGGTCGGCGGCCTGGAGCTGGGGCCTGGCTCGGACCTGGACCTGGTGTTTATCCACGACGGCGACCCGCAGGCCGAAACCGACGGCGCCAAGCCCATCGATGGTGCGCAGTTCTTCACCCGCCTGGGGCAGCGGATCATTCACCTGCTGACCGCCCAGACCCCGTCCGGCCAGCTGTACGACGTCGATATGCGCCTGCGTCCCTCCGGTGCCTCGGGGCTGCTGGTCAGCTCGCTCGGGGCCTTTCAGCGCTATCAGGAGAGCGAGGCCTGGACCTGGGAGCACCAGGCCCTGGTGCGCGCCCGGGTGCTGGTCGGCTGCCCGCGGGTGCAGGCCGCGTTCGAGCAGGTGCGCGCCCAGGTGCTCGGGCGGGCGCGGGAGGTCCAGCAGCTGCGTACCGAGGTCAGCGACATGCGCGCGAAGATGCGCGACAACCTGGGGAGCCGCGCCACGCTGGCCGGCACCGCGGCGAACGCCTTCGAGGCGGGGCAGCCGTTCGACCTCAAGCAGGACGCCGGAGGTATCGTCGATATCGAATTTATGGTGCAATACGCGGCCCTGGCGTGGTCGCACGAGCATCCGTCGCTGCTCCAGTACACCGATAATATCCGCATTCTGGAAGGCCTCGAACGCGTCGGGCTGATGTCCGCCGCCGAGGCCAGCCTGTTGCAGGAGGCCTACAAGGCCTACCGCGCCGCCGCCCACCGTCTGGCCTTGCAGAAGCAACCGGGTATCGTCGGTGCCGAGCAGTTCCAGACCGAGCGCCGCGAGGTGCGGCGAATCTGGGCCGAGCTGGGATTGAGTTGAGAAAGACGCGAGTCGGCGCACCTGCGGGTGTGCCTCCACTGCCCGGGCCGAGCGCCCAGTGGGCGCCGTGCACAACTGGTTAAGGAGCTGAACGATGTCGATGGCCGATCGTGATGGGGTGATTTGGTATGACGGCAAGCTGGTGCCTTGGCGCGACGCCACCACCCATGTGCTGACCCACACCCTGCACTACGGAATGGGCGTGTTCGAAGGCGTGCGTGCCTATGAGACGCCCCAGGGCACCGCGATCTTCCGTCTGCAGGCGCACACCGACCGGCTGTTCGATTCGGCCCATATCATGGGCATGAAGATTCCGTTCAGCAAAGACGAGATCAACGAAGCAACCCGTATCGCGGTGCGCGAGAACAACCTCGACAGCGCCTATATCCGCCCCATGGTGTTCTATGGCTCCGAAGCCATGGGCCTGCGCGCCACCGGCTTGAAGGTGCACGTGATAGTCGGCGCCTGGAGCTGGGGCGCCTATATGGGCGAAGAGGCCCTGAAGAGCGGGATCAAGGTGCGCACCAGTTCCTTTACCCGCCACCACGTGAACATCTCCATGACCCGGGCCAAGGCCAACGGCAACTACATCAACTCGATGCTGGCGTTGCAGGAAGCCATCGCCGGCGGTGCCGACGAGGCCATGTTGCTGGACACCGAGGGCTATGTGGCCGAGGGCTCGGGCGAGAATATTTTCCTGGTCAAGAACGGTGTGCTCTACACCCCGGAAGTGACCTCCTGCCTGAACGGCATCACCCGCCACACGGTGCTGAGCCTGGCTCGCGAGCTGGGCATCGAGGTGATCGAAAAACGCATCACCCGCGACGAGGTGTATATCGCCGACGAGGCGTTTTTCACCGGCACCGCCGCCGAAGTCACGCCGATCCGCGACGTCGACGGTCGCCAGATCGGCGCCGGCAGCCGTGGGCCGGTGACCGAAAAGCTGCAGACCGCCTACTTCGATCTGGTTACCGGAAAGACCTCGGCACGTGCCGAGTGGCGTACATTGGTTAAATAAGCGGCACGCCACACACGGCAGGCTGCAAGCGCTTCGAGCGGCTTTGGCTGGTCGTGTTGGGCTTGCGGCCTGAGGCTGCTCTGATGAACATATTGATCGTGGGGCCCAGTTGGGTCGGCGACATGGTGATGGCCCAGACCCTGTTTCAGTGTCTGAAACAACGCCATCCCGCCTGTTCGATCGACGTGCTGGCGCCCGAGTGGAGCCGGCCGATCCTCGAGCGCATGCCCGAGGTGCGGGCGGCGTTGAGTTTTCCCCTGGGACACGGGGTGCTTGATCTCAGTGGTCGCCGGCGGATCGGACGCTCCCTGCTCGGCCGCTACGATCAGGCGATCCTGCTGCCCAATTCGCTGAAGTCGGCCCTGGTGCCAATGTTCGCGCGCATCCCGCAGCGTACCGGCTGGCGCGGCGAGTTGCGCTACGGCTTGCTCAACGATATCCGCGTGCTGGACAAGGCCCGTTACCCACTGATGATCGAGCGTTTTATGGCGCTGGCCTTCGAGCCCGGCGCCACCCTGCCTCAGCCTTATCCACGTCCGCATTTGCAGATCGACCCGGCCAGCCAGGCCAGCGCGCTGGCGCGCTTCGGTTTGAGCCTGGACCGACCGGTGCTGGCCCTGTGTCCGGGCGCCGAGTTCGGCGAAGCCAAGCGCTGGCCCAGCGAGCATTACGCCAAGGTGGCCGAGGCGAAGATCCGCGCCGGCTGGCAGGTCTGGCTGTTCGGCTCGAAGAACGACCACGGGGTTGGCGAGGAGATTCGCTTGCGGCTGATCCCCGGCTTGCGCGAGGAAGTGGCCAACCTGGCCGGGCAGACCAGCCTGGCCGAGGCCATCGACCTGCTGGCTGCCGCCCGCGCGGTGGTCGCAAACGATTCCGGGCTGATGCATGTGGCCGCGGCGCTGGAGCGGCCGCTGGTGGCGGTCTATGGCTCGACCTCGCCGCAGTTCACCCCACCGTTGGCCGAGCAGGTCGAGATCGTGCGCCTGGGCCTGGACTGCAGCCCCTGCTTCGACCGTACCTGCCGCTTCGGTCATTACAACTGCTTGCGCGAGTTGCCGCCGGTGGCCGTGCTCGATGCGCTGCAGCGCCTGGTGGGTGATCCGCTCGAGGTCGGCGCATGAGGGTCTTGCTGGTCAAGACCTCCTCGCTGGGCGATGTGATCCACAGCCTGCCGGCGCTCACCGATGCGAGTCGGGCGATCCCCGGTATCCGTTTCGACTGGGTGGTGGAAGAGGGCTTCGCCGAGATCCCGGCCTGGCACCCGGCGGTGGCCCAGGTGATCCCGGTGGCGATTCGCCGCTGGCGCAAGCACCTGTGGCAGACCTTTCGCTCGGGTGAGTGGCGCCGTTGCAAACAGCGCCTCGGCGACAGCCCCTACGACCTGGTGATAGACGCCCAGGGCCTGCTGAAAAGCGCCTGGCTGACCCGTTACGTCAAGGCGCCGGTGGCCGGTTTCGATTCCGCCTCGGCGCGCGAGCCGCTGGCGTGCCGGTTCTATGACCACACGTACGGGGTCCCTCGCCAGCAGCACGCCCTGGAGCGTACCCGCCAATTGTTCGCCCAGGCCCTGGGTTATCCGTTGCCCGTCGGCCTGGGCGACTACGGCCTGGACCGTCGGCAATTGGCCGACGCCCATCCGACGCCCTATCTGGTGTTTCTGCATGGCACCACCTGGGCCAGCAAGCACTGGCCCGAACCCTACTGGCGGCAGCTGGCGGAACGCCTGGATGGCCTGGGCTGGGCGATCCGCCTGCCCTGGGGCAATGCCCTGGAAAAAGCCCGCGCCGAGCGCCTGGTGGCCGGGTTGCGGCATGCCGCGGTGCTGCCGCGGCTAAACCTGGCCGGGGTGGCCAAGGTGATCGCCGGGGCCCGGGCCTGTGTCGCGGTGGACACCGGGCTGGGTCACCTGGCCGCCGCCCTGGATGTGCCGACGCTGTCACTGTACGGCCCGACGCTGCCGGGGCGGGTCGGCGCCTACGGGCGCGGCCAGGTGCACCTGTGCGCCAGCGGCCCGCACGCCGGGCTCGGCGATCGCGAGCGGCCCTGTTTCGACGACCTGCTGCCCGACACGGTGGCGAGCGCGCTGGACCGGCTGTTGCAGACCGAGGTGAACGCATGAGCGGCGCGGTACCCTTCGGTCACAGGGACATCCGGCCTTGCGCGGTCAGCCCCTGGGGCGGGCGCGGTGCACGCTTCGCGCCGCGCCTGATCGCGCCCTCTTTCAGCAAGGTGCTCGTGTGATGCAACTGGCCTTTATTTTGTACAAGTATTTCCCCTTCGGCGGCCTGCAGCGCGACTTTATGCGCATTGCCCTGGAGTGCCAGGCCCGTGGTCACCAGGTGCGGGTCTACACACCGATCTGGGAGGGCGAGGTGCCGGCCGGTTTCGAGGTGGTGGTGGTGCCGGTCAAGGCGCTGTTCAACCATAGGCGCAACGAAAAACTCACCGCCTGGGTGCAGGCCGACCTGGCCCGACGTCCGGTCGATCGGGTGGTGGGTTTCAACAAGATGCCGGGGCTGGACGTCTACTACGCCGCCGACGGTTGTTTTGAGGACAAGGCGCAGACCCTGCGCAATGGCCTGTACCGGCGCTGGGGCCGCTACCGGCATTTTGCCGACTACGAGCGGGCGGTGTTCGCCCCCGAATCGCGCACCGAGATCCTGATGATTTCCGAGGTGCAGCAGCCGCTGTTCGTCAAACATTACGGCACCCCCGCCGAACGCTTCCACCTGCTGCCGCCGGGTATCGCCGCCGACCGCCGGGCGCCGGCCGATGCGCCACTTGTTCGCGCCGGCTTGCGCCAGGAATTCGGCCTGGACGACGATCAGCTGCTGTTGGTGCAGATCGGCTCGGGGTTCAAGACCAAGGGCCTGGACCGCAGCCTGCGGGCCATGGCCGCGTTGCCGCCGGCGTTGAAAAAACGCACCCGACTGATCGTCATCGGTCAGGACGAACCGCGGCCCTTCCTGTTGCAGGTCAAGGCCCTGGGCCTGTCCGAGCAGGTGCAGATCCTCAAGGGGCGCAGCGATATTCCGCGTTTTCTGCTCGGTGCCGATCTGTTGATTCATCCGGCCTACAACGAAAACACCGGTACCGTCTTGCTCGAGGCGCTGGTCGCCGGCTTGCCGGTGCTGGTCACCGCGGTGTGCGGCTATGCCCACTATATCGCCGAAGCCGACGCCGGTCGGGTACTGCCCGCGCCCTTCGAACAGGAGGCCTTGAACCGCCACTTGGCCGAGATGCTCGAGGATGCCGCATCCCGCCAACGCTGGGCCCGCAATGGCCTGGCCTTCGCCGACCGCGCCGACCTCTATTCGATGCCGCAGCGGGCGGCGGATGTGATTGTGCGGGAGGGGGCGTGACAGTGGCCATTTATGCCTGCGGCGCTAACGGACCGCGGCTCCAGCACAGAGCTTTCGCCTGGTCAGGCGAGTCACTTTCTCTTTGCTTGTGCAAAGAGAAAGTAACCCAAGAGAAAGCACAGCCTGCATCCGGCCCCGCCTGCGGCGGGGTTCCCTCGCGCCGGCGACGTTCCGCGGGCCCGCGGCGAAGGGCCGTCCCTGGCCCATCGCCGCTCTCGCGGCATCCTTGCCGCTCGACCCCCTCCACGACGCTGGCGCTCGGCCTCCTGGAAGGGAATGGGCGTCATCGCTGGCGCCGCGCGTCCAGCCCTGGGGCACGTTGTGGCGGACAACTCCAGACTCCGGTTCGCGCCTGCGACCCCGACCGCTTTCTATCCTATTTCAGTTGCGAGGCCGCATGATTCCGATACTCGCCGAACCCTTCAGGAGCCTGTGGGCCGGGGCCGATCCCTTTGTCGAGGTCGAGCGGTTGCAGGGGCAGGTGTACCGGGAGTTGGAGGGGCGCCGCACGCTGCGTACCGAAGTGGCGGGGCGCGGCTACTTCGTCAAGATTCACCGTGGCATCGGCTGGGGCGAGATCGCCAAGAACCTGCTGACCGTCAAGCTGCCGGTGCTGGGCGCCGCGCAGGAGTGGCAGGCCCTGGAACGCCTGCACGCGGCGGGGGTGCCGACCATGACCGCGGTGGCCTTCGGCGCGCGCGGCAGCAACCCGGCCCAGCAGCATTCCTTCATTATCACCGAGGAGCTGGCACCCACCGTCAGCCTGGAAGATTTCAGCCTGGACTGGCGTCAGCAGCCCCCCGCGCCGGCACTCAAGCGGGCGCTGATCGCCGAGGTGGCGCGCATGACGGGCACCATGCACCGCGCCGGGGTCAACCACCGCGACTGCTATATCTGCCATTTCCTGCTGCACACCGACCGCCCGGTGACGCCGGGTGATCTGCGCCTGTCGTTGATCGACCTGCACCGCGCCCAGACCCGCCCGCGCATCAGCCGGCGCTGGCGTGACAAGGACCTGGCGGCGCTGTATTTCTCGGCCCTGGATATCGGCCTGACCCGACGCGACGAGTTGCGGTTTCTGCGCGGGTATTTCCAGCAGCCGCTGCGCCAGTTGCTGCGTGACGAGGCGGCGCTGCTGGCCTGGCTGCAGGCCAAGGCGGCCAAGCTCTACGCGCGCAAGCAGCGTTACGGGGATGCGCTCTGATGGCCGGCTGGTACCTGGATCCCGCCTATGACGCCCTGGCCGCCGATTTCGGCAGCCTGGACGCGGTGTTCGCCCTGCAGGGCGAGCGGCTGACCAAGGACCCGCTGTCGGAGGTGGTCCGGGTCGAGCGCGATGGCGTGCGCTATTACGTCAAACGTTATGTCGGTGCCGGCAAGGGCCTGCGCCGCCTGGTCGGTCGGCCACGGGTCAAGGCCGAGTGGCAGAACCTCAAGAGCTTCGCCAAATGGGGCGTCCCCACCGCACCGCTGGTGGCCTGGGGCCTGGAACGGCGCACCGGCACCTTTGTCCGCGGCGCCTTGATCACCCGGGAGCTGGAGGGGACGCTGGACCTGGCCCTGCTGGCGGAGCGCGGGGATCCACGCCTGGCCGACCGGGCCTGGGTGGATAAGGTCAGCCGCCAGCTGGCGTGGGCCACGCGAACCCTGCACGATCAGCATTTCACCCACAACGACCTCAAGTGGCGCAACCTGCTGGTCGACCAGGCCGGGCGGCTATTCCTGATCGATTGCCCGACGGGCGCGTTCTGGAAAGGCCCCTTGTTGCGCTACCGCATGATCAAGGACCTGGCATGCCTGGACAAACTGGCCAAACGTCACCTGTCCAACAGCCAGCGCCTGCGTTTCTACCTGCAGTACCGCGGCCATGCGCGTCTGGCGCCGGCGGACAAACGCTGGATCCGCCAAGTGCTGGGCTTTTTCGAGGGGCGCGAATGAAGGACTTTATCGCCGCGGGCGACCGCGCGCTGCTGGAGCGTCACGGCCTGGCCGATTTCGATGCCCTCTGGGCGCTGCAACTGGTGGCGGTGGACGCACCCAATACCGGGCGGGGCGGCTGGAGCAGCGTCTATCGGCTGGAGTTGGAGGAGGCCTGTTATTACCTCAAACGCCAGAGCAATTACCTGACCCGCAGCCTGCGCCGGCCCTGTGGCGAACCGACCTTCGCCCGCGAGCTGCGCACCATTCGCCAGTACCAGCGATTGGGAATTCCCGCCCTGCAGGCGGCGTTTTTTGCTCAGCGGCAGATCGACGGCGAACCCTGCGCGGTGCTGCTGACCCGGGCCCTGGATGATTGGCAGGACCTGGACACGCTGCTGGAAGGCTGGGCCGAGCGGCCGCCGGGCCAGCGCCAGGCCATAGTGCGCGCCTGTGGCGAGCTGGCGCGCACGCTGCACGGTGCCGGGCAGCTGCATGGCTGTTTCTACCCCAAGCATATTTTCCTGCGTGAGCAGGACGAGCGCTGGCGGGCCTGCCTGATCGACCTGGAGAAGACCCGGCCGCTGCGCCTGGGGCGCTACGACCGGATCAAGGACCTGGAGCCGCTGCTGCGGCGGGCCAGCGCCTGGAGTGATGACGAGGTGCAGCTGTTGCTGGCCACCTACCTGGGCGACGCCGAGGACCTGCAGGCCTGGTTGCGACGCTTGTCCAGGCGTCGTCAGGCCAAGGCGGTGCGCCGATGAGGCTCGCCGAACTGAGTCAGGCCGGGCGCCAGCCCGACCTGCCGTTGACGGTCGAGCTGCCCGGGGCGGCAGGTGCCCTGCAGTTCGAGCGTTGGCTGCGGGTGTTGCCCGGTCAGCGCTACGTCGGCCTGGCGCGTTGGCAGGGGCGGGCGGTGCTGGCCAAGCTGCTGGTGGGGGCCAAGGCGGCCCGTCACTTCGGCCGTGAACACCTGGGGGCGCGACTGCTGGCCGAGCAAGGCCTGCCGACCCCGGCGCTGCTGGAGGCCGGGCAGGCCCCCGGGCAGGGCGCCTGGTTGCTGTTCGAATTTCTCGACGACGCCCACAGCCTGGCACAGGCCTGGCAGGCCGTGGCCACGGCCGTGCCGCTCAGCGAGCCCCAGGGCGCAGTCCTGGGCGAGGCCCTGGCGATGATCGCCGGGCTGCACGCCCGTGGGCTGTGGCAGGCCGACCTGCACCTGGACAACCTGCTGCGTCATCAGGGCCGCTTGGTATTGGTCGATGGCGGCGGGGTGCGCGCCGAGGTGCCGGGCCAGCCACTGTCGCTGCCGCGGGTACTGGAGAACCTGGGCGTCTTTTTCGCCCAACTGCCGGTGGAACTGGAACCCTTTATCGAAGAGCTGCTGGTGCACTACCTGTTGGTCAACGGCGCGCATGGCCTGCCGCTGGAGGCCCTGCTGCAGGCCGTGGCCAAGGTCCGTCGCTGGCGCCTGGGCGATTACCTGCGCAAGGTCGGGCGAGACTGCAGCCTGTTCAGCGCGCGGATCGGTGCCTTTGGTTTGCGGGTGGTCTGCCGGGACGTCGAGGCGACCCTGCGGCCGCTGCTGGCCGACCTCGATCGCGCCACCGACCAGGGCCACCTGTACAAGACCGGTGGCGCCGCCAGCGTCGCCCGGGTCGAGCTTGGCGGCTGGCCGCTGGTGGTCAAGCGCTACAACATCAAGGGTCTCGGCCATTGGCTCAAGCGTTTCTGGCGGCCCAGTCGGGCCTGGCACAGTTGGCGCGAAGGCCATCGCCTGCAGCTGCTGGGCATCGCCACACCCCGTCCGTTGGCCGTTCTGGAGCGGCGCTGGTGCGGATTGCGCGGTCGTGCCTACCTGATTACCGAATATGCCGCCGGGCACGATATAATCGAACACTTTGCGCCTTATGTGGACGGTACGCCGCCCGAGGGCGACCTGCTGGCGCTGGATGCACTGTTTGCCGCGCTGCGCCGCGAGCGCATCAGCCATGGGGATTTCAAGGGGTATAACCTGCTCTGGCAGAGCGAGGGCGAGAACGGGCGTTGGGCCCTGATCGACCTCGATGCCATGCGCCAGCACACCGGCGAGCGTGGCTTTGCCCGTGCCTACGCGCGGGATCGGGCGCGCTTTTTGCGCAACTGGCCGACCACGTCGGCCCTGCACCGTCTGCTCGACCAGCGTCTGCCGTCCGCCGCCCCCGGGGCCGGTACCGCGACCCAGGCGTGAGCGACACGAATTCTGCGTTTACCTGCAGCCCGACGCACGGGGCTGCTCTTGAGAGGTTCTACCAGTGGCATTGACGATTCTCGGCCTATCCGGCGCCCTCAGTCATGACCCGTCCGCGGCGCTCTATATCGATGGCAAGTTGATTGCGGCCGCCGAAGAGGAGCGCTTCGTACGCGACAAGCACGCGAAGAACCGCATGCCCTATGAGTCGGCCAAGTTCTGCCTGGCGCAGGCGGGCATCACCCCCGCGGACGTCGATGTGGTGGCCATTCCCTTTGCTCCCATCAGCCTGTTCGGCAAGGCGCGCTGGCAATATGCCAAGCGCTACTGGTACGCCCCGGACCGAGCCCTCGACGCGATCCTGATGGGCAACCGGCGCTACAAGCGCTACCGCAACAAGATCGTCTGGTGCCTGGAGCAGCTGGGGTTCGATCCGAAGAAAATCAAGATCGAGCCGGTCGAGCACCACCTGGCCCACGCGTCCAGCGCCTACCATTGCTCCGGCTTCACGGAAAAGACCGCGATCCTCGGGATCGACGGCAAGGGTGAGTACGCCACCACCTTTTTTGGCTACGGCGAACACGGCAAGATCCACAAGATCAAGGAGTTCTTCGACCCGGATTCGCTCGGCGGGCTGTATGGCGCGATCACCGAGTTCCTCGGTTTCGAGATGCTCGACGGCGAGTTCAAGGTGATGGGCATGGCGCCCTATGGCGATGCCTCCAAGTACGATTTTTCGCGCCTGGCCAGCTTCGAGAACGGCGAGTTGGTGATCAACACCGAGTACGCCAACGTCATCGGGCTGCGGCGCTACAAGGAAAACGGCAAGGGCTTTTATTTCTCCAAGAAGCTGATCGACTGGCTGGGCCCCAAGCGGGTCGGTGATATCGCCGACGACCCCTATATTCATTATGCCGCCAGCATGCAGGCGCTGTTCGAGAAGCTGGCGTTGCAGATGATGGAGCACTACCTGGGCGACATCCTGCGCGAGACCGGCAAGATCGCCTTTGCCGGCGGTTGCGCGCTGAACGTCAAGCTCAACCAGAAGATCATCGCGTTGCCCCACGTCAAGGAGCTGTTCGTGCAACCCGCCTCGGGCGACGCCGGCACCGCGGTGGGGGCTGCCGCCTATGTCTCCCATGCGCGCGGCGTACCGGTGGAGAAGATGGAGCACGTCTACCTCGGCCCGTCCTACAGCAATGAGGACGTGATCGCCGCCTGTGCCCGGCATCCGAACCAGCCGCAATTCAAGCGTATCGACGACATGCCCCAGCGCATTGCCCGGATCATGGTCGGTGGCAATCCGGTGGCCTGGTTCCAGGGGCGTATGGAATTCGGCCCGCGGGCCCTCGGTGGGCGTTCGATCATCGGCTGTCCGAGCATTCCCGGCGTGGCCAACCGGATCAACGAACAGATCAAGTTCCGCGAGCGCTGGCGCCCCTTCTGTCCGTCGATGCTGGACACGGTCGGTCCGCAGATGATCAAGGTCGATCATCCGGCGCCCTTTATGACCTTCACCTTCGAGGTGGCGGACGAATGGAAAAGCCGTGTGCCGGAAGTGGTGCACGAGGACGGTACCTCGCGCGCCCAGGTGCTCGAGCGGCGTTTCAATCCGCGTTACTACGACATGATGAAGGCGCTGGAAGACCTGACCGGCAATGGGGTGTCGCTGAACACCTCGCTCAATCGTCGCGGCGAACCGATGATCTGCTCGCCCACCGACGCCTTGAACATGTTCTTCGGTTCGGACCTGCAGTACCTGATCATGGAAGATATTCTGGTGCTGAAGGAAGGTGTGGACGGGTATGACTCGATCAGCTGAACCTCGTGTACTGCAATTTTGCCACGGCTACGACGGCCCTTTCCTCGACTGCGCGCGTCAGTACGCGCGACTCTTCGAGGGCACGCCGTACAAGGTGACCACGGTCTTTTTGACCGGCGCGCCGGACCCCGAAGTCGCGCTCGCCTGCGCCTGCGACGAGGTGTTGTTCCTCGAGTACAGCTCGGCCCAGGTGCGTGGCCTAAAGTTCGCCGCCATCCGCGACCTGCGCGAGATCGCCCGCTCGCGGGATTTCCGTTTCTGCATCGCCCACCGCTTCAAGCCGGTGTATATCGCGCTGCTGGCGACGGGCTTGCCGGTGATCGGGGTGCACCATGCCTTCGATGATTATCGACGCCGCACCCGCCAATGGTTCGCCCGTTTTTTCAGCCGCCGCCTGAGCCTGCTCGGCGTGTCCGACGCAGTGCGCGACGATTTGCGCAAGCGCCTGCCGGGCTGGTCCGGCGAGCGCATCGAAACCCTGTATAACCGCATCGATATCGCCCGTCTGCGCGCCGAGCAGCTTGAACGGCGGGTGGCGCGTCGTCAGTTGGGGTTGCCGGAAGACGCCTGGATAGTGGGCAACGTCGGTCGCCTGCATCCGGACAAGGACCAGGCCAGCCTGCTCAGCGGGTTCGCCGCGGCCCTGCCGGGCTTGCCGGACAACAGCCTGCTGGCGATCCTCGGCAGCGGTCGCCTGGACGAGACACTGAAGGATCAAGCGCGCGAGCTGGGCATCGCCAAACAGGTGTATTTTCTCGGCCAGGTCCCCCAGGCGCGGCGTTTTTTCAAGGCCTTCGATGTGTTCGCCCTGAGTTCCGACCACGAGCCCTTCGGCATGGTGTTGCTGGAGGCGATGGCCGCCGGCACGCCACTGCTGGCCAGTGCCTGCGGTGGTGCGCGGGAGGTGGTGGAAGGGGTCGGTATCCTGTTTCCCCAGGGGGACGAAGCCGCCCTTGCCCAGGGTCTGGTGCACCTGGGGCAGCTCGACGAGCGCCAGCGCCGGGCCTGCGTCGCGGCCATGGACAGCCGCTTGCTCGAGCGGTTTTCCGATCACGCGGTCAGCCAGGCGTTCTGGCGCTTGCCGATGGTTGCCCGCTGGTGGGTTGAGCCGAACGCCTGACGGATCGTCATGGGCGCGCAGTAGGGTCGGGGCGGTACGCTGATCCTTCGATTAGCAAGGGTGTGGATGGGCTCAGATGAATGTATTGGTGACGGGCGGGGCCGGCTATATCGGTTCGCATACGGTGCTCGAACTGCTCGAGGGCGGGCACCAGGTGGTGGTGCTCGATAACCTGTCCAACAGCTGCCTGCAAGCGGTGCGCCGTGTCGAGCAACTGGCGGGCCGGAAGGTGCGCTTCGTCGAAGGTGATGTACGGGATGCGGCGCTACTGGCACAGCTGTTCGCCGCCGAACCCATCGATGCGGTGCTGCATTTCGCCGGTTTGAAAGCCGTCGGCGAGAGCCTCGACAACCCCCTGGAATACTATTCCAACAACGTCGCCGGGACCCTGACGTTGTGCCAGACGATGGCCGCTGCCGGGGTCTTCCGCTTGGTCTTCAGTTCCTCGGCAACCGTCTACGGCGAGCCCGCCAGCATGCCGGTCAGCGAGGCCTGTCCAACCGTCGAGCCGACCAATCCGTACGGGCGTAGCAAGCTGGTGGTTGAACACCTGTTGCAGGACCTGCAGCGCTCCGACCCGCGCTGGGCGATCGGTCTGTTGCGCTATTTCAATCCGATTGGCGCCCACGCCAGCGGGCTGATCGGCGAGGATCCGCTGGGAGTGCCGAATAACCTGCTGCCCTACGTCTGTCAGGTGGCGATCGGAAAGCTCGAGTGCTTGTGGGTGCACGGCAACGACTACCCGACAGTGGACGGCACGTGCGTGCGTGACTACATCCATGTCGTCGACCTGGCCACGGGGCACCTGCGGGCCCTGGAATTCCTCTGCGGGCAGCCAGGCTGCCACATCTGGAACCTGGGCACCGGCCAGGGGCATTCGGTGCTGGAGGTGGTGCGGGCGTTCGAGCAGGCGGCCGGCTGTGCCGCGCAGTACCAGATCGGTCCGCGCCGCGCCGGCGACATCGCCGCCAGCTGGGCCGACCCGAACAAGGCACTGCGTGAACTGGGCTGGAAAGCCGAGCGCGGCCTGGGGCAAATGCTGGTGGACGCCTGGCGTTGGCAAAACCAAAATCCGCAAGGCTATCGCTGATCTTATTCGGGAGGCCCGTGGGGCAGGTTATGAACGATTCACCGCGCATCTGCCTGTTGATGCCCTATTTTGGCCAGTGGCCGTTCTGGATGGCGTTTTTCCTCGAGAGCTGCCGGCACAATCCCGATATCGACTGGCTGTTCTACAGCGACTGCGCGCCGCTGGAAAACTGCCCGGCCAATGTGCGCGTGATCCCCATGGGTTTTCCCGAGTATTGCCAGCAGGTCAGCCGCACCCTGGGCATCGATTTCCAGCCGCGGCAGGCGTACAAGCTGTGCGATATCCGCCCGGCCTTCGGCCAGATCCATGCCGATGAGCTGCAGGGCTATGATTTCTGGGGGTTTGGTGATATCGACCTGGTCTATGGCAATCTGCGCGGCTATTTCACCGATGCCCGGCTGCGCGACAAGGACCTGTACTCCACCCATGCGCGAAGGGTGTCGGGGCACCTGTGCCTGATTCGCAACACTGAGCGCATGCGCACGGCGTTCCAGCGTATCCCGCGCTGGCGCGAGCGGTTCTGCGATCCCCAGCACCAGGCCCTGGACGAGGGCGCCTTCACCCGCCTGTTCCTGCGCCACAAGAACCTGCCGCCCCGCCTGCAGCGCTGGTTGGGGCGGTTCAATCCCTGGTACCGGCGCAGCGAGTTCGTCGAGGCCTTCAGCACTCCGCTGGGACGTATCGACTGGCTCGATGGCAGCCGTAACTTTCCCCAGCGCTGGTTCTGGGCGCCAGGCTCGCTGCGTAACGAGCGCGACGGCGCGCGCGAGTTTCCTTATTTTCACTTCATCGTCTGGAAGCGCGAGGCCTGGGACGCGTTGTCGCCCGAGGCACTGGCCGCCTCCAGCGTTTTTGCCGCGAGCGGCGCCTGGTCGATCAGTGCCCAGGGTTTCGAGCAGGGACCGTCATGAATACAAGGGTCAAGGTGCTGCAGTTGCAGCCGGACTACAACGTCAAGGCACACGACTTCGCCGACCTGGCCGAGCAGATCGTCAAGGCGCTGCCGACCGAGCGTTTCGAAGTGGTGGCGGCGTTCCTGCGGGGTGAGCCAGGGCCTGGCGAGCCGGTCAGTCGGGCCGAGCGCTCGTTGTACTTCCGTTTTTCCGACAAGCAGCTTAAGGGCTTGCGCCTGCGCGCCATGTGGCGGTTGTATCGCTATTGCCGCGAGGAAGGCTTCGACGTGGTGATCTGCAACCGCTTCAAACCGGTGAACATGTTGCTGCAGCTCAATCGCTGGTTGAAGGTGCCGCTGTGCATTGGCATTTCCCATGGTTTCGGCGAGTACGACCGCTATTACCGGCGGCGCCAGGCCCGCAAGCTGATCGACCGCGCCTGGTGTTTTGTCGGGGTTTCCCCGGCGGTGAAACAGTACCTGCTCGACTGCGGCTGTGGTTTTAGCGATGCCAATACCGTGGCCATTACCAACGCCATCGATATCCCCCAGGCCGAGGCGTTGCAGCTGAGTCGGGACGACGCGCGCCAACAGCTCGGACTGGACGCGGGCGCGCGGCTGATCGGCGCCCTGGGCCGCCTGGTGCCGGTTAAGGGCCATATCTACCTGCTGCAGGCCTTCGCCCCGCTCAAGGACAAGTACCCCACCGCGCAGCTGGCGATCATCGGCAAGGGACGCGAGGAAGCGCGCCTGCGAGCCGAGGTGCAGCGTCTCGGTTTGCAGGACCGTGTGCACCTGCTCGGCTTTCGCGAGAACGCGCTGCGCTATGTCCGTGCATTCGACCTGTGGACCATGCCGTCGCTGGCCGAAGGGCTGGGCCTGGCCCTGCTCGAGGGCATGAGCGGGCATCTGCCGGTGATCGCCTCGAGCGTGCCGGCCATGCTGCCGCTGATCGAGGGCGCCGATGGCCTGGCGGTGGCGCCCAGGGATGTGGCAGCACTGAGCCATGCCCTGGACAGCTACCTGGGGCTTTCGGATGCACAATTGCAGGCCAAGGGTGAGCAGGCCTACCGTTACCTGCAGCGCGAACATGATATCGAGGTCTTCCGCCGTGCCTACCTGCAGTTGATCGATTCCCGCCTGAGCCTGGCGCGCAAGGAGCCTGCATGAGCCAGTCGTCGCCCTTGGTGAGCGTGATCATCGCCTCCTACAACCACGGGCCTTATATCGAGCAGAGCATCCTCAGCGTGCTGGGCCAGAGTTATCCGCATATCGAGCTGCTGGTCATTGACGATGGCTCCAGCGACGACAGTGTCGAGCGGATTCGCCGCCTGCAGGCCGAGCACGGCTTCGATTTCCAGGTGCAACCGAACCAGGGGTTGACCCACACGCTGAATGCCGCGATTGCGCGAGCCAGGGGCAGCCTGATCGCGCCGTTCGGTTCGGACGACATCATGCTGCCCGAACGTATCGCCACCCAGGTCGCCTACCTGGAGGGCAAGCCCGAGGTGGGCATTTGCGCGGGTAATATCGAGTTGATCGATGCCCAGGGCCAGCTCTTTCCCGAGAAGCGTCAGCGCCGCGACGTGCCGTTCCGGCGCCTGGACTTCGACGACATGTTTCTCGAGCGCAAGCCTTATCCGCCAGCGCCAACCCTGCTGATCCGCCGCGAAGCGCTGGACAAGGTCGGCGGTTTCGATCCGCAGATCCGCCTGGAAGACTTGCTGATCGAGCTGAAGATCACCCGCGCCGGCTATTTTATCGACGGGCTGGGCGTGGTGATGGCGCGCTACCGCAAGCACGCGACCAACTCCTACAAGAACCACCGCTTTATGATCGAGAACATCTTGCGCTCTTATGCCCTGTTCAGCGATCACCCGCGTTACGACGAAGTGCGCCTGAAGTTTCTCAATTCGATGTTCCTCAAGACCGCCAACCGTGACCGTGGCCTGGCGCGCGAGCTGCTGGGGCAAATTCCGTTGCGGGCCTGGAACCGCAAGACCCTGCGCGGCCTGCTGCGTATGTGCGGGCCGCGGGAACGAGGCTGAAGCAGCGCTCGGCGGAACTGCCGTTCGCCGCCGTGCTCTCAAGGGTGCCGCAGGTTCTCGTCAACGGCCGTCGGGGAGGGCTGTCGGCGCCTGAGCCAGCCGATCAGGCGTTTGCCGGCGGCCATGCCGGGCTTCTCCAGATAGAGGAAGGTCAGGCTGCTCAGCAGCACCAGCAGGCAGGTCGCGCCCGCCAGCAGCGCCAGGTAGGGCAGTGGCGGGCGGATATCGAAGGGCAGCAGTAGCGGCAGGCGTTGCACTACCAGCCACAGCACGAATCCGTGCAGCAGGTAGGTGCTGTAGCTGATCTCCCCCAGCCAGCGCAGGGCCCTGGGCTGCAAGGCGCCGAAGAGCCGGTTGCCCGAGGCGACGATCGCGAAGAACAGTCCGAGCAGCAGCAGCGGCACCAGCGCGAAGCTTTTGCGAAAAGCAGTCATCACCACCAGCAGCGCCAGCAGCGCGAGCGCCCCGGCCAGGCGCGAGCGTCCCCAGTCGACCAGGGCCGGGCGGCGGACCCAGTAGGCGGCTGCGATACCGCCGAGGAAGCTTGCCAGGTAATGTTTTTTCAACGAGTGGTTCCAGCCGATCAGCTGGTACAGCAGGTAGATGCCGGCCAGGCACAACAGCACCTGCGGCCAGGGACCGCGCTTGAGGAAAACCAGGCTCAGCAGCGGCAGGGCCAGGTAGAAGAACACTTCGTAGCTCAGGGTCCAGGTGACATTGGCGATCAGCATGCCGGTGTGCGGGTAGGCGTTGATATCCGGTCGATCGAAGCTAAGCCACAGCAGTACCTGCTTGAGCACGGCCCAGGGCGACTCGTGTAATCGCCAGTCCTGCATCCAGAATACGCTGATCAATACCACCGCCAGCAGCGGCAGGTACAGCGGGTAGAGGCGGAACACCCGCGACACCGCAAAGGCCAGCCAGTCATGCCGGTCGCCCTGTTCCAACAGGCGGTGCCAGAACAGAAACCCGGTGATCATGAAAAACAGCGCGACGCTGGTCACGCCGATCTGCGCGTAGAAATTGCTCGGCGGTACGGCAAGCTGTCCGCTGTCCAGGTAGAACCAGGTGATCACCGCATGGTGGATAAAGACCCCGAGGGCCAGGTAGCCGCGTAAACCGTCGATGCTGGCAAAACGGGCCGAGCCGTTGCTGTCCAGGGACCTGGCGATAGCCGGCATGCAACGCAGCAGCAGACTCGCGCACAGCAGGGCCAAGGCATAGACCGCCACGGCCAGCAGCGGGTGAAGGATCCACTGGCTCACGGCGCCGCCGCCTCGACGTCATTGCCGAGTCGGCGAATCTGGGTGCGCAGGTGTTCGGTGGCGCGGCGCGACGCCTGCTCGGCATAGCCACTGAGCAACGCTTCGGCATGCTCCTGGAACAACCAGATCCGCTCCTGCGGGTAGCGGCGCATATGATGCAGGTTACGCTGGCGCAAGGCCCGGCTCAGCGGCGACGGCAGGATGCGCATGTCGGCCAGGTCGATCAGGCCGAACTCGTGGTTCGCCATGATCAATACGTTTCCCAGGTGCAGTGAGCGGAAGTACACCCCGCGGTCATGCAGCGTGCCGAGGAATTCACCGAAACGCCGCACCAGTGCCTGGCGCTCGGCTGGGCCTGGCAGTGCCTGCAGGGTCTGGCGCAAGGTCTGCCCAGGCAGGGGTTGATAGCGCACGGCGGTGCTGCCGTCCTTCAGGCGGTACAGACCCAATACCTGCGGGGTGGCGATGGCCAGCGCCCGCAGGTGCTCGCTGTTGAGGGCGAAGCGTTCGGCGTAAGGATTGAAGCTGCCGGAGGAGAACCAGCGGCGCCGGCGGAACAGCTTGAAGAAGCTGCCGTCGGACAGACGCAGCACCTTGGGGCCCAAGCCATCCGCCTCGATGACCAGGGCGTGGGCGCACAGCTGCTCGGCAGCCGCCACGCTGAGCTCGGTCACCGGGTAGTTGAGCAATCGTCGGTGGCGGTTGGCGATGCACAGTGCCGCGATCAGTGCCAGGGGAATCCACAGCAGGAACCAGTGCTCCTTGGGGCGTGAAAGAATCCCGCCGCCTTCGGTCAGGCCGGCACCGATACCGAACACCAGCCAGGTCGAGGCCAGGATAAACAGCGGTTGGGCGCGTTGGCGCCAGCTGGCGAGCAAGGCCCAGGCCTGCACGAATAGCCAGGGCAGCAGGCCCAGGATACCGACGTAATACAGCACACCCAGGGCAAAGTTATGCGGTTCGCGCAGTGCGTAGCCGGTTCCCGGGTCGAGACTCAGGTTGGCGCTGTAACCATGTCCGATCCAGGGGTGTTCGGCGATCTTGCCCAGGGTCAGTTGCCAGAGGTCACGCCGGTAGGAGTCGCCGCGGGTCATGATCAGCTCGGGGAACAGCAGCAGGAACACTGTGCCGGTCAACAACAACGCGGCGATCAGCAGCGGCGAACCCCGGTGCCAGCAGATAAAGCTGAGCCACAGCGCTGCCAGGCTGAGGGCCACCAGGGGGGTCCTCGAACCGGTCGCGACCACCGCGGCGAACATCACCACCAAGGCTGGAATGCTCAGCCAGAGCAAGTGTGGGCGGCGGGTGGTCAGGCTCAGGCTGAGCCAGTAGACACAGAAAAAACCGAACAGGTGCGAACTCAGCAGCGGATTGTCCAGGGCCCCGGAGCCGATCAGTCGATCGCCGGGGTGGTAGTCGCCCGCGACGAAGCCGATCAGGCTGTACAGCGAGGTGCCCAGGGCCACCAGCGCGGCCCCCAGCAGCACTGGTTGCAGGCTTTCGCTGCGATGGCGCAGCAGCAGGTAGCAGCCGAAAAACAGCATCAGGGTATGCAGCGGGCGCTTGCTCAGCTTCCAGCCTGCTTCGTCACCTCCGCCCCAGGCCAGGCTAAGTAACGCCCAGCCGGCGAACAGCAGAAAGCCGATGACGATGGGCTCTTTGAGCAACTTGAGAAATTCCGCGGGGCGCAAGCACAGCGCCAGCAAGGCTGGAATGCTGAAGGTGGCGTAGAACAGTTTCTGGTGCAGGCTGCGTTCGGGCAGCAGAAACAGCGCGGCCAGCAATGACAGGTAGCCGATCGGCAATACCCAGAGGCAAATGAGGTCGAATGCCCGATTCGAACAGGTATGAAGACCACTGAAATGCATGCTGGCGAGCCGATGGGGAAATGACGGGGCATACTAACGTAATGGCCGCTTAATTTCGCCTGAGGGTATCGCCGCGGCGCGGCGTGATTGTCGACTGCCGGCCCTACGCGCAAGCTGTGCTAAAGTCAGCGTCCTTTTGGATTGCCGCCGCGTGATATGACCGACTCCAGTCTCAGCGCAAGCCCTTCGAGCTTGAAGATCTACTTCCGTCTGCTTGGCTACGTGCGCCCTTATGCCGGGCTTTTCCTGCTGAGTATCCTTGGCTTTCTGATGTTTGCCTCGACCCAGCCGATGCTGGGTTACATGCTCAAATACTTCGTCGATGGTTTGACCAATCCCCAGGCCGTGTTGTTTCCGGCCATCCCGGTATTGCGCGACCTGCGGCTGCTGCAGGCGGTACCGTTGCTGATCGTGCTGATCGCTGCCTGGCAGGGGGTCGGTTCCTACCTGGGCAACTACTTCCTGGCCAAGGTCTCCCTCGGCCTGGTGCATGACCTGCGGGTGGCCTTGTTCAACAAGCTGCTGGTACTGCCGAACCGTTATTTCGACAACCACAATTCCGGCCATCTGATCTCGCGCATCACCTTCAACGTGACCATGGTCACCGGTGCGGCAACCGATGCGATCAAGGTGGTTATTCGCGAAGGCATGACGGTGATCTTCCTGTTCGCCTCGTTACTCTGGATGAACTGGCGCCTGACCCTGGTGATGGTCGCGGTGCTGCCGCTGATTGCGCTGATGGTCAGGACTGCCAGCAAGAAATTCCGCAAGCAGAGCAAGAAGATCCAGGTGGCCATGGGCGATGTCACCCATGTGGCTTCGGAGACCATCCAGGGCTATCGGGTGGTGCGCAGCTTCGGCGGCGAGACCTACGAGCAGACGCGTTTTCTCAGCGCCAGCCAGAGCAACACTGACCGCCAGCTGCGCATGACCCGTACCGGGGCGATCTACACGCCCATGCTGCAGCTGGTGATCTATATCGCCATGGCGTCGCTGCTGTTCCTGGTGCTCTACCTGCGCGGCGAGTCATCGGTGGGCGACCTGGTGGCCTATATCACCATGGCCGGCCTGTTGCCCAAGCCTATCCGGCAACTGTCGGAAGTGAGCTCGACCATCCAGAAAGGCGTGGCTGGCGCCGAAAGCATTTTTGAGCAACTGGACGAAGTGGCCGAGGTCGACCAGGGCACCGTTGAGCGCGACGCGGTCAGCGGCCGGCTCGAGGTGCGTCACCTGAGCTTCACCTACCCGGGCGGCGAGCGGCCGGTGCTCGACGACATCAGTTTCGTCGCCGAGCCTGGGCAGATGGTGGCCCTGGTGGGCCGCTCCGGCAGTGGCAAGTCGACCCTGGCCAGCCTGATTCCGCGCTTCTACCACCACGAACAGGGGCAGATCCTGCTCGACGGGGTGGAGGTGGAAGACTTCAGCCTGCGCAACCTGCGCCGGCATATCGCCCTGGTGACCCAGCAGGTGACTCTGTTCAACGACACCGTGGCCAACAACATCGCCTATGGCGACCTGGCTGGCGCGCCGCTGGAGGATATCCAGCGGGCCTCCGCCTCGGCCTACGCCGCTGAATTCGTCGAGCGCATGCCCCAGGGTTACCAGACCCTGGTCGGGGAAAACGGCGTGCTGCTGTCCGGTGGCCAACGCCAGCGCCTGGCAATTGCCCGCGCCTTGCTGAAAAATGCGCCGTTGTTGATCCTGGACGAAGCCACCTCGGCCCTGGATACCGAGTCGGAGCGGCATATCCAGGGAGCCCTGGACGAGGTGATGAAGGGCCGCACCACCCTGGTGATCGCCCACCGCCTGACCACCATTGAAAAAGCCGACCTGATCCTGGTGATGGACCAGGGGCGCATCGTCGAGCGCGGCAGCCACGCCGAGCTGCTGGCGCTGAACGGCTATTACGCGCGGCTGCACGCCCGCCAGTTCGAGGACGTGCCCGTCGCAGTGGGCAGCGCAGCGACCGGCGACAGCGAGGCCCGGGTGCTGTTCGGCAAAGGTGCTGGCCCGGCATGTTGAACGCCTGGCGGGGCTGGCGGGAACGGGGCTGGACGCCAATCGACGCCAGCAGCTACGCCCAGGCCTGGCAGCGCTACGGTGGCAGCCTGGCGACTCACCCCGAAGTGGTCGCGCGCCTGGCCGGCCTGGCCGGCCTGCCGGTGCGCTATCTGGGGTGGCTCGACCAGGACGAGGTCAAGGCGGCGCTGCCCTGCTGGGGCCGGCACCTGGCGCTGTCCAAGGATGTGCTGAAAAAGACCGGCCGACGTGGCCTGTTCGACCTGGGCAATGCCGAGATCATCCTGCCGGTGGCCGCCGATGCCTGTGTGCCGGTGCGCCAGCGCATGCGCTACGTGTCGGCGCTGAATGCCGGACGGGTTGCCACCCTGCGATCGCAAGCCGAGGGCCTGGCCCTGGCCCGTGCGCCGGAGGACTATTCGAAGAAATTTCGCTACAACCAGCGCCGGGAACAGCGCCTGCTGGAAGAGGCGGGCGGGGTGTTGCGACCCATGCTGGACTTCAGCCCGGCCGAGCAGGCAAGCATGTACGCCGACCTGTTCCAACGCCGCTGGCAGTTCGAGGCGCCGGGCAAGGCGCACCTGGTCGAGGTCTTTGGCCTGCTGCGTGAGTTTATGACCGGCTCGGTGGTGTTTCTCGCCGAGGCGCCCATCGCCATCCAGGTGCTGTACCGGGTCGAAGCGCCCGAGTGGGTTTCCCTGGAGTACATCAACGGTGGGGTCGATCCGCTGACCCGCGACTTCAGCCCCGGCAGTGTGCTGAGCTTCGTCAACACCCAGGCCGCCTGGGAAGACGCCCGGGCGCTGGGCAAACCGCTGCGGTACTCCTTCGGCCGAGCCGACCGCGAATACAAGGACCGCTGGTGTCACAGCGTGCCGGTGTATCAGGTATAGCCATGAGCGACCGTAAACAGCAGTTGCTGCGCCGCCATCGGCGGCAAAAACGTCTGGTGTTGCTGGCCGCGTTGCCCTTGCTGCTGCTCGCGGGCTGGTTCGGTCCGTTCTGGCTGGTGCCGCTGCTGCTGGGGCTGGGCTGGGTTGCCCATGAAGCCTGGTTCGCCGATCATTTGTTTTACTCCCCGGGCGATGATTACCAGTACCGCTTTGGCGACCCGGCGACCGCCGTGCCGGTGCAACTGGCCGATGGCTGGCTGCGGGTCCCGAGCGACCTGCTGGCGGCCGACACCCTGATCCTGCAACTGCGCCTGCGCAGCGGCTGGCTGGGCCGCTGCTGGGATCCCCAGGTGTGGATCGGCGACGATCGCCAGGATTTCGAGCGCGGCGTCTCCGGCCAGCGCTACCTCAACCTGTCGGGCCAGTTCGAGGCCCTGGGGCGTGGCGAGCTGCGCTTGCGCGGGCGCTTTTGCCGCCTGCCGGACAACGCCACCCTGTACGTGCTGCCCAACCCCGACTATGCGCAGCAACGGCTGATGGTGATCGCGCCCCATGCCGACGACGCCGAGCTGGCCGCGTTTGGCCAATACAGCCGCTGCCCCGAGGCCAGCATCGTCACCCTGACCCAGGGCGAGATCGAGGCCGAGACCTACCAGCGCCTGGGCCTGGACCCCGCCGCCGCGGCTCGCCTGAAGGGTCGCTTGCGGGCCTGGGACAGCCTGGCGGTGCCGCTCTGGGGTGGGATACCGCAGGCGCGTTGCGTGCAGTTGGGGCACTACTGCCTGCAGCTGGCGGCCATGGCCCAGGCGCCCGAGCGTGGCTTCGGCTCACGTGAGTCGCAGCAGGCCGATACCCGCACGGTGCGCCAGCACAACCCGTTGCAGCTGCCCGGCGATCGGGATGGCGTGCCGAGCTGGCACAACCTGGTGGCCGATCTGGTGGCCCTGCTGGAGCATTTTCGCCCGGAGGTGGTGGTCACCCCGCATCCCCAGTTGGATCCCCACAGCGATCATGTGGCGGCGACCCAGGCCCTGTTGCAAGCCATCGAGCGCAGCGACTGGCGACCACGAACGCTGCTGTTGTATGCCAATCACCTGCACGACAACGATCGCTGGCCCATGGGGCCGGCGGGGTTCGGCATCGCCTTGCCGCCCGCCCTGACGCCCCTGCCGGCGGACGGCCTGTGGAGCCCCGGCCTGGACGCCGGAAAGCGCCTGGACAAGGCCATGGCGCTGGCCATGCAGCACGACCTGCAGGGCCGCCTGGCGTTGAAGAAGCGTCTGCGCCGCTGGTGCCAATACCTGCTGGCCGGGCGCCGCTGGCCGGCCACCGGCGAGGATGAATTCTTTCGCAAGGCGGTGCGCCGGCATGAACTGTTCTGGGTTCGGCGGCTCGATTCCTGAGCCGGGCCGGCCGACCTTCAATCCGCCGGGCGGCGGGCGTCACTGACGCGCCGCCCTGGCCTGGGTTATGATCCGCGGCGTTTTCGCCGCCCCGGAGATCCGATGAAGTTGTCCATGCCCCGTTTCGATCTGGCCCCAGTCCTGGTGGTCGGTGATGTCATGCTCGACCGCTACTGGCATGGCGGTACCTCGCGGATTTCACCGGAAGCGCCGGTGCCGGTGGTCAAGGTCAACCAGATCGAAGACCGCCCCGGTGGCGCCGCCAACGTCGCGCTGAACATCGCCGCGCTGGGCGCGCCGGCCTCGCTGGTCGGCGTCACCGGCGTCGACGAGGCGGCCGACAGCCTCGCCGCCAGCTTGGCCGCGGCGGGTGTCACCGCCCGTTTCCAGCGCATCGCCGGGCAGCCGACCATCGTCAAACTGCGGGTCATGAGCCGCCACCAGCAGCTGCTGCGCATGGACTTCGAGGAGCGTTTCAACACCGACGCCGAGGCCCTGGCCGCCGAGGTCGAGGCCTTGCTGGACGGGATCAAGGTCCTGGTGCTGTCGGACTACGGCAAGGGTGCGCTGCAGAATCACCAGGTACTGATCCAGTCGGCACGGCGCCGCGGCATTGCCGTGCTGGCCGACCCCAAGGGCGCGGATTTCGGCATCTACCGCGGTGCCAGTTTGATCACCCCGAACCTGGCGGAATTCGAAACCATAGTCGGGCGCTGCGCGGATGAGGCCGAGCTGGTCAGCCGTGGCGCGCGACTGATGCTGGAGCTGGAGCTGGGCGCCTTGCTGGTGACCCGCGGCGAACACGGCATGACGCTGCTGCGTCCGGACCATCCAGCGCTGCACCTGCCGGCCCGCGCGCGGGAAGTGTTCGACGTGACCGGTGCCGGGGATACGGTGATTTCTACCCTGGCTGCCGCCTTGGCGGCGGGCGAGGAGTTGCCCCAGGCCGTGGCGTTGGCCAACCTGGCGGCCGGCATTGTGGTCGGCAAACTCGGCACTGCGGCCATCAGTGCCCCGGAACTGCGGCGCGCGGTGCAGCGCGAGCAAGGTTCCGAGCGCGGCGTGTTGAGCCCCGATCAACTGCTCAGCACCATCGAGGACGCCCGTGCCCATGGCGAGCGCATCGTTTTCACCAACGGCTGTTTCGATATCCTGCATGCCGGCCATGTCGCCTACCTGGAGCAGGCCCGCGCCCAGGGCGATCGATTGGTGGTGGCGATCAATGACGACGCCTCGGTCAGTCGGTTGAAAGGGCCGGGGCGGCCGATCAACTCGGTGGACCGGCGCATGGCGGTGCTGGCCGGTCTCGGTGCGGTGGACTGGGTGGTGAGCTTCGCCGAACCGACCCCCGAGCGGCTCATCAAGCTGATCAAGCCCGAGGTGCTGGTCAAGGGCGGTGACTACGGCATCGATCAGGTGGTCGGCGCCGACCTGGTGCGCGCCTATGGCGGCACGGTCAAGGTCCTGGGGCTGGTGGAAAACAGCTCGACCACCGCCATCGTCGAGAAAATTCGCGGGCAGTAGCCGCTTCAGCGCTGTGAGCCGCCAGGCTGCGGCGTTCGCTCGCCTGCTCAAGCCCGCTTCAGCAGGCTGCGGGTTTTGTCCATCAGGCGTTTGAGCCGGCTACGCGGCGCCAACTCGGACAACTGCTGTTGCGCGCACCATTGCTTCCAGCTGATGCGTTCGTCCCTGACCAGCCAACCGTCCTGGGCCGCGAAACTCTCGGCCAGCCAGCGGCCGCGGGTGCTGGCCGGCTTGAGCTGGCCACGGGTGAGGGTAAACAGCGCGGCGCAGGGTTTGCCCTGCTCCAACGGCATCAGGTAAAGGTCGGGTCGGGCGCGGTCCAGCCGGGTCACCAACTGGTTGGCCTCCAGGCGTTCGTCGACGTGCAGCAAGCTCAGCTCACGGGTGTCCTTGGGCAGCGTCAGGCGCAGGTCGTAAATCAGTTGCAGCGAGGCGGTCGGCAGGTGGACATAGGCCCGTGGTCGCTCCAGCAATGGCATGGCGCCACAGCGCACCGGCCGTGCCGCGCCGGACAACGGGCTGAGATCGAAGTGCGCCGTCTCCCGATACCGCAGCGGCCCGGCGTAGGGGGTTGGCAGCCAGGTGTGGCCAAAACGTCCGCCGAGCCAGCCTTCCGGCGTTTCCAGCAGGCACTCCTCGGCGACTTCCTGGATGGCGGTGAGCAAGGGCAGGTTCAGCTCATGGGCGGGCACGTAGCCGGAGATCAGCTTGAGCACATCGTCGCCACGATCCAGTCGCCGTTGACGCACCAGCAGCCAATAGTCGCGGCCCTGCCAGTTCAGGGTCAGGCGCACCGAGACCCCGAGGTTGGCCAGTTCCTGGCTGAAACGCTGGCTGTCGGCGATCTGCAGCGGCCGTCGACGGTCGAGCATCTGCTTGAAATTCAGCGGCATGCCGCGGCCCTGGTAAGTCAGACCCTCGGGGCTGGCGTCGACCAGCAAGGGCAGGGTCTTGAATGTGCCGGGGTCCTTGCGGACGAGAATGCGCGGCATGGCGGCTCCTTCCTGGGAGGGGGCCGCGGTGGCGGCCTTAGGGCAAGGCGTGGAGTACCGCGGCGGCGGTGCTGACATTATGGGACAGGTGCAGCGGATCGATGGTTCCGACTATGGCGCTGGCCACCCCGGGATGGCTGAACAGCAGCTCGAAGCTGGCCCGTACCGGGTCGGTACCGGGGCTCAGGCAGAGATGCCCGCTGGCCAGGGCTTTCTTGATCAGGATGCCCTTGCCGAGCGCCTGGGCGCGGTCCAATACCGGCCGCTCGGCCTGCTCGCCGAGGTTATAGGTGACCATGGCGCAATCGCCTCGCTCCAACGCCAGCAGGCCGCCCTCGACGGTCTTGCCGGAGAAGCCGAAGCCGCGCAGCTTGCCTTCCGCCTTCAGCGCCGCCAGGGTGTCGTACACCGGGTTGTCCTGCAGCACCG
Source organism: Pseudomonas sp. (assembly GCF_040514055.1). Lineage (GTDB taxonomy): Bacteria > Pseudomonadota > Gammaproteobacteria > Pseudomonadales > Pseudomonadaceae > Aquipseudomonas. The sequence goes on along the minus strand of NZ_JBEVDL010000023.1, from coordinate 38,615 downwards.
CCAGGTCATTGCCGTCGGAATGCACCAGCACCAGGTCGATGCAGTCGGTTTCCAGACGGCGCAGGCTGCGCTCCACGGAAAAGCGCGTATGGGCGGCGCTGAAGTCGTGGCGCGACTGGCCGGCCTCGAACTCCTCGCCGACCTTGCTGACGATCACCCAGTCGTCGCGTTGGCCGCGTAACAGTGGGCCGAGGCGCTCTTCGCTACGGCCGTAGGCCGGCGCCGTGTCGATCAGGTTGATGCCCAGCGAGCGGGCCAGGTCCAGCAGTTGGCGAGCTTCCTGGTCGTCCGGAATGCGAAAGCCCTGAGGGTACTTGACGCCCTGGTCGCGGCCCAACTTGACCGTGCCCAGGCCCAGGGGCGAGACCCGCAGGCCGCTGCTGCCCAAGGGGCGCCACAGGTCGTGGAGGGTCGCGGTCATGGCAGCAGGGTCTCCCAGACGGGCTGGCCAAGCGCGGGCCGCGGCCCGTCGAGCGGTGTCGGATGACTGCCGGGCTGCACGCCGTCGCGGGCCAGGGCCGCCAGCACCCGGTCGGCGAAATCCGGTGCCAGGGCCAGCTTGGTCGGCCAGCCGACCAGCAAGCGCTGCTGCTCGCTGAGAAAGGCGTTGTCGGGGCGCACCAGGCCGGATTGTGCCGGCTCGGCGCGGTCGACGCGCAATGTCGCCCACTGGGCCGTGCTCAGGTCGATCCAGGGCAGCAGGTCGGCCAGCTCCTGCTGGGCGGCACGGATCTGCGCAGCCGCGTCGCGTGCCACGCCGGCGGCCTCGGCCAGGTCACCGCCGAGGTACCAGACCCATTGCCCGTCGGCGGCGGGGTGGCTGGTGACGGTGACCCGCGGCTTCGGCCCGCCGCCCAGGCAATGGGCATACAGGGGTTTGAGTCCGGGTCCCTTGACCAGCACCATGTGCAGGGGGCGGCGCTGCATGGCCGGTTGGCTCAGGCCCAGTTCGCTGAGCAGCGCGGCGTTGCCGGCGCCAGCGCTGAGTACGATGCGTTGCGCCTGCACGGCGCGCCCGTCGATGCGCAAGCCCACCAGTTCGCCCTGTTCGTGCAGCGGCTCGAGGCGCTCGGCGGCCAGCAGGCTGTCACCGGCCAGCTCGACCAGGCGCGCGATCAGGCTGGGGACGTCCAGCACCAGCTCGTCGAGGCGGTAGACCTTGCCTTTGAATTTGGGGTGTTGCAGCGCGGCGGGCAAGTCAGCGCCCTTGACCGGGTCGACACGGCTGCGCACCGCCTTGCTGGCGAAAAAACTGGTGAGGTTGCCGGCCAGGGTGCCGGGGGACCACAGGTAGTGAGCATCCGAGAGCAGGCGAACGCCGGATAGGTTCAACTCACCGTCACCGCCCAGGGCATCGCGCCAGCGCCGGGGCATGTCGGCGATGGCCTCGGAGGCGCCGCTCAAGGCGCCATGCAGGGCGTACTTGGCGCCGCCATGGATGATGCCCTGGGAGGCGAGGCTCTGGCCGCCACCCAGCGTCGCGTTTTCCACCAGCAGCGTGGCGAAGCCCTGGCGGCGCAGGCGTGCATTCAACCAGAGCCCGGCGATGCCGCCGCCGACGATCAGCACATCGGTGGAAAGGGGGTGGGACATAAGGGCGAGCCGCCTTGATCGGAAACGGGCGGGCAGTATAAGCCTTTGGGGCGGCTTCAAGCTTCAAGCTTCAAGCGGTAAGGGCAGCTGCAAACTGCAAACTGCAAACGGCCGGCTTCAGGCTTTTACTTGCGGCTGATGGCTTGCCGCTTGCTGCTGCTTCATTCAATGCCCGGTGCTGGCGGAGAACAGCTGAATCACCACCACGCCGGCAACGATCAGGCCCATGCCGAGCACCGCCGGCAGGTCGAGTTTCTGACCGTAGATCAGTGCGGCGGCGATGCTTACCAGGACGATGCCCAGACCGGCCCATACCGCGTAGGCGACGCCCACCGGGATGGTGCGCACCACCAGCGTCAGCATCCAGAAGGCGATCGCATAGCCGCCGATCACCAGCAACAGCGGCAAGGGTTTGTTGAAACCGTCGATGGCTTTCATCGAGGTGGTGGCGACCACTTCAGCGGCGATGGCAACGGTGAGGTAGAGGTAACCGGACATGACAGACACTCCTGGGTGATGCACCGATTCTAAGGCACTGGCCGATGGGGTAAAGTGATTACCTATCTATCAAGGAGATAGGTTATGCAGTGGAACCTCGATCAGCTGCGCTTATTCGTCAGCGTTGCCGAGCAGCACTCCTTCTCCGCCGCGGCCCGCCAGCTCAAGCGGGTGCAGTCGGCGGTCAGCAGCGCCATCGCCTTGCTCGAGGCCGACCTGGGCGTGCTCTTGTTCGAGCGCAGCAGCGGCCGCCAACCGCACCTGACCGACGCCGGACGGGCCTTGCTGGAGGAGGCGCGCGAGGTGCTGCGCCAGTGCGAGCGGCTGGAGGGGCGGGCGCTCGGCCTGGTGCGCGGCGAAGAACTTAGCCTGCGCCTGGCCCAGGACGAGGCCATGCCTTATCAGCCGGTGCTCGACAGCCTGGTGGCACTGGCCCAGCGTTTTCCTCACCTGGAGGTGCAGACGGCGAGTGCCGCCCAGGGCGATGTGGCGCGCAAGTTGGTCGAGCGCCGCGCCGACCTGGGCCTGCTGTTCCACCATGCAGGCATGCCCACAGCACTGGAACGTCGCGGCCTGGGCAGCGTGGAGCTGGTCACCGTGTGCGGGGTCGGTCACCCGTTGGCCCAACACGGTCGGGTCGGTCGCCGTGAGTTGGCGCAACATCGGCAAGTCATGATCGCGCCGCTGCAGAGTGATTACCCGGGCGCCGAGCAGATCAGTCCGCAGGTCTGGCGCGCCGACAGCTTCTATGTGATGGCCGAATTGCTGCTGCGCAACCTGGGCTGGGCCTGGCTGCCGCGCCACGTGGTGCAATACCCGACCTACCGCAACCTGCTGGTGGAACTGGTCAGCGACTGGACGCCGCCACCGCTGGTGGTGGAGCTGGTCTGGCGCCGCGACGAGCCCCCTGGGCCGGCCGCGCGCTGGCTGGGCGAGCGGTTTGCCGAGCAGCTGCGGGCGCTGGGTTGATACCTGTCACGCTGGTGCGGGGCGCCTGGCGGGTTCGCCTGGCGCGCGTAACCCAGTACACTGGCGCCCCATGACTCGACCCCTCTACAGCCTGTTGTTTCACCTTTGCCTACCCTTGATCGCCCTGCGTCTGCTGTGGCGTGCTTGGCGCGCGCCGGCCTACCGGCAGCGGCTCGGCGAGCGCCTGGCGCTCGGCCTGCCGCCGTTGGCTCCCGGCGGCATCTGGGTGCACGCGGTCTCGGTGGGCGAGAGCATTGCCGCCGCGCCGATGATCCGCGCCCTGCAGGCGCGTTATCCGCAACTGCCGATCACCGTCACCTGCATGACGCCGACCGGTTCCGAGCGCATCCGCGCCCTGTTTGGCGACTCGGTGCAGCATTGCTACCTGCCCTATGACCTGCCCTGGGCGGCGGCCCGCTTCCTCGAGCGGGTACGCCCCCAATTGGCGATCATCATGGAAACCGAGCTGTGGCCCAACCATATCCACCAGTGTGCCCGGCGCGGCATCCCGGTAGTGCTGGCCAACGCACGACTCTCAGCCCGCTCGGCCCGCGGCTATGGCCGCTTCGCCCGCCTGACCGCACCGATGCTGGCCCAGCTGAGCTGGATCGCGGTGCAGAGCGAGGCCGAGGCCGAGCGCTTTCGCGCCTTGGGCGCGCGGCCAGGCTGCGTCGAGGTCACCGGCTCGATCAAGTTCGATCTGCCCATCGACCCGCAATTGCCGTTGCGGGCCGCGGCGCTGCGGGCGGACTGGCAGGCGACGGCGCGGCCACTGTGGATTGCCGCCAGTACCCACGCCGGGGAAGACGAAGTGGTGCTGGACGCGCACCGGCGGCTGCGGCACGTGCAACCCGAGGCCTTGTTGATCCTGGTGCCGCGCCATCCCGAGCGGTTCGCCGGGGTGTTCGAGTTGTGCTGCCAAAGCGGCTTTGCCACTGCACGGCGATCACTGGGTGAGCCGGTCGGGGCGTCCACTGGCGTAGTGCTGGGCGATACCATGGGCGAGTTGCTGTTTCTCTACGCCTTGGCCGATATCGCCCTGGTCGGCGGCAGCCTGGTGCCCAGTGGCGGGCACAACCTGCTGGAGCCGGCGGCCCTGGGCAAGCCGGTGCTCAGTGGTCCGCAGCTGTTCAATTTCCTCGAGATCGCCGCGCTGTTGCGCGCCGCTGGCGCCTTGCAGGAGGTGACCGATGCGGCCTCGCTGAGCCTGGCGCTGCAACAGGCCTGGACCGATCCGGCCGCCACCCACGCCCGGGCCCAGGCCGGGCTGGCCGTGGTGCGGGCCAACCAGGGGGCGCTGAATCGGTTGCTGGACGGCCTGGGGCGGCTGTTGCCGGTTTGATCCGCGGTCCGGGTGCCGGCGAAGCAGGTGCCCGGCGAGCATTCCGGCGGAACTGGGGCCCGGGCTTTCCAGTCCGAGCCGGTTCTGCCGAGGTGCGACGACCTTAGAAGTCGGCCTGGTTTTTCAGCCGGGTGTCGGCGGCCTTGGCCAAGTCCGGCGGCAGGAAGTCGGTATCCGGGTTGTAGTCCGACTTGAGGAAGGTCCCCAGGGCTTCCAGGTCGCTGGGGCTCAGGGTGCCGGCCGCCTGCTTGAGGCGCAGGTTATTGAGGATGTAGTCGTACCGCGCGTTGTTGTAGTCGCGCACCGAGCTGTAGAGCTGGCGCTGGGCGTCGAGCACGTCGACGATATTGCGGGTACCGACCTGATAACCGATCTCGGTGGCTTCCAGGGCGCTCTGGTTGGAAATGATCGATTGCTTGCGGGCCTGGACCTGTTCCACATCGGTGTTCACCGCGCGGTGCAGGTTGCGGGTGTCCTGCACCACCTGGCGGCGCAGGCTTTCCCGTTGCTGTTCGGTCTGGTTCAGGCGCTGATAGGACTCGCGTACCTGGGAGCTGGTCAGGCCGCCGCTGTAGAGCGGCACGTTCAGCTGCAGGCCGATGGTGCGTTGCTCGACGTCGCTGCCGTAGGAACGCCCGCTCAGGCCACTGGCATCGCTGTTGCTGAAGCCCAGGCTGTCGTTGTCGCCCTTGCGGTAGCTGGCCACCGCATCCAGGGTCGGGGCATGCCCGGCCTTGCGCTGGCGCAGGGTCTCTTCGGCCGCGTCGACTGCATAGTTGCTGGCTTGCAGGTTAAGGTTCTGCGCGGCCGCGGTGTCGACCCAGGCCTTGGCGTCGTTCGGCGTCGGCGCCAGCACCGGCAGGGTGTGCAGCACGCCTTCGAGGGCGTTGTGCTCGCGGTTGGTCAGGGTGATCAAGGCCTGGAAGGCGTCGTCCACCTGGCGCTGGGCGATGATGCGGTTGGCCCGCGCGGTGTCGAAGCCGGCCTGGGCCTCGAGCACGTCGGTCTTGTCCGACAGGCCCACGTCAAAGCGCTCGTTGGCCTGGTCCATCTGGCGCTTGAACGCAGCTTCTTCGGCTTTGGTGGCGGCCAGGTTGTCCTGGGCACGCAGTACCGAGAAGTAACCTTCGGCACTCTGCAGGATCAGGTTCTGTTCGGTGGCCGAGAGCTCCAGGGCCGCTTGCTCGCTGACCGCTTCGGCGGCCTTGAGCTGGAACCAGCGGTCGGCGCGAAACAACGGTTGGCTGAGGTTGGCCTGGTAGACCATGCCGCTGCGCGAACTGCTGCTGGCGGGCTGGTCCAGCTCGGTGCGGGTGTTGTTCAGCTCGGCGCCACCGGACAGGTTAGGCAACAGGCCGGCGCGGGCCTGGGGCACGACCTCGCGGCGGGCCTCGTAGTCGGCGCGGGCGGCGGCCAGGTCGGCGTTATTGCTGGCAGCCTCTTGATAGACGGTGATCAAGTCCGTCCGGGCCGACAGGGGGGCTTCTTCTGCCCAGGCCAATCCATTGGAAGCGGCGGCCACGGCGAGTGCCAGCGAGAGTCTGCGCAGCATTGGGGCAATCCTGATTTGATAAGCAGCGGATAAGACCCGCAAGGCTAAGTCCCGCCGCTTGGGGGGTCAAGCAGGCTGATGGTCCTGGCCGGCCAGTTTGCAACAAGCTATGTTGCCCGTCGGGAACAATCGCCGTGGTTGCGGGTCGTCATTATCCGACGCGTCGGTCGGTTTTTTTGACCCCGAGGTTGGTTTTCTGGGCGCGCCTTGATTAGACTGGCGAGGTTCTTGTCGGGGTGCCTTGAGTGAAGGCTGAGATCGGATAATTCCGGATCCCGTTGAACCTGATCAGGTTAGCGCCTGCGTAGGGAACAAGATTGCTCGCCCTTGGCGAGTCCTCTGGCACCGGCCACGGTGCACTCTGCACGCCCCCCTCAGGTTTCTCGCTCCGACAATTCATGCCGCCCTTATGCCGTCCAGGCTTTGGCTGATTCCGTGGAGCGTTTCCCGATGAGCACACAACAACAAAAGAACCTGAGCGAAAGTGCCCAGGTCGACCAGCAATCCGTCCAGCCCTTTACCCGCTCGCAAAAAATCTACGTGACCGGCTCGCGGCCGGATATCCGCGTGCCCATGCGCGAAATCAGCCTGGACGTCACGCCGACCGATTTCGGGGGCGAGATCAACGCCCCGGTGGTGGTCTATGACACCTCCGGCCCCTACACCGATCCGAACGTGATCATCGACGTGCGCCAGGGGCTGGCCGATGTACGCTCGCCCTGGATCGAGTCCCGTGGCGATACCGAGCGGCTGCCGGGCCTGAGTTCGCAGTTCGGTCAGCAGCGCCTGGCCGATGCCGAGCTGACCAAGCTGCGCTTCGCCCACGTCAACAGCCCGCGCCGCGCCAAGCCCGGCGCCAACGTCAGTCAGATGCACTATGCCCGCCAGGGCATCATCACCGCCGAGATGGAATACGTCGCCATCCGCGAAAACATGAAGTTGGAAGTGGCCCGTGCCGCGGGGCTGCTGGAGCAGCAGCACGCCGGGCACAGCTTTGGCGCCAGCGTGCCGAAGATCATCACCCCCGAGTTTGTCCGCGACGAGATCGCCCGCGGTCGCGCGATCATTCCGGCCAACATCAACCACACCGAGCTGGAGCCGATGATTATCGGCCGCAACTTCCTGGTGAAGATCAACGGCAATATCGGCAACAGCGCCCTGGGTTCCTCCATCGAGGAAGAAGTGGCCAAGCTGACCTGGGGTATCCGCTGGGGCTCGGACACGGTGATGGACCTGTCCACCGGCAAGCATATTCACGAGACGCGCGAGTGGATCATCCGCAACTCGCCGGTGCCGATCGGCACGGTGCCCATCTATCAGGCGCTGGAGAAGGTCAATGGCGCCGCCGAGGAGCTGACCTGGGAGCTGTTCCGCGACACCCTGATCGAGCAGGCCGAGCAGGGCGTGGATTACTTCACCATCCACGCCGGCGTGCTGCTGCGCTACGTGCCGATGACCGCCAAGCGGGTCACCGGTATCGTCTCGCGGGGTGGTTCGATCATGGCCAAGTGGTGCCTGGCGCACCACAAGGAAAACTTCCTCTACACGCATTTCGAAGACATCTGCGAAATCATGAAGGCCTACGACGTCAGCTTCTCCCTGGGCGACGGCCTGCGTCCGGGATCGATCGCGGATGCCAACGACGCGGCGCAGTTCGGCGAGCTGGAAACCCTTGGCGAGCTGACCAAGATCGCCTGGAAACATGATGTGCAGACCATGATCGAAGGCCCGGGCCATGTGCCCATGCAGTTGATCAAGGAGAACATGGACAAGCAGCTGGAGTGCTGCGACGAGGCGCCGTTCTACACCCTCGGCCCCCTGACCACCGATATCGCCCCGGGTTACGACCACATCACCTCGGGCATCGGCGCCGCCATGATCGGCTGGTTCGGTTGCGCGATGCTCTGCTATGTCACGCCCAAGGAGCACCTGGGCCTGCCGAACAAGGATGACGTCAAGACCGGGATCATTACCTACAAGATCGCCGCCCACGCGGCGGACCTGGCCAAGGGGCACCCGGGCGCGCAGATCCGCGACAATGCCTTGTCCAAGGCGCGTTTCGAGTTCCGCTGGCAGGACCAGTTCAACCTCGGCCTGGACCCGGACACGGCCCGTGCCTACCACGACGAGACCCTGCCCAAGGATTCGGCCAAGGTCGCGCACTTCTGCTCCATGTGCGGGCCGAAATTCTGCTCGATGAAGATCACCCAGGAGGTGCGGGTCTACGCCGAGGAACAGCGCATCGCCGCCCTCGACCTGGGGGCCGAGGCCGAGCAGGGCATGCAGGCCAAGGCCGCCGAGTTCAAGGCCCAGGGCAGTCAGCTGTACCATAAGGTGTAACGCCCGCCTGGCGGGGCGCACTGAAAAAAGCGCGTCCGGGTACTGCCCGGACGCGCTTTTTTTGCCTGGGTCCGCGTCCAGGAACTGCGTTCCTGAACGAGGCCTTCAGCCGCGCTGGAGAACCAGCACGCCGACGCTCCCCCGACTGGCCAGCCTGACCGGCATGAATACCCAAGTGCCGACTCGCGGAGGGTGGAGGACGCCTTATCCATCCACCTTGTAGGGCACTGGATACCCGCCTGCGCGGGTATGACGGTCTGAGCGCGCGTGCCCTGCCTGCAGCCATGACTGAAAGGTTTTTCGAAGGGCGTTTTCTTATCAACCCGAGCCCGGTACGTCGAGCGAACCGGGCATCCCGCCTAGAAACTGAAGTCCCGCCGCACCTGCAGATAGACCCGGTCCTGCTGGTCGAACTGCCCGTATTGGCTGGCCTGTCCGCCGCTGAAGCCGATCACCCCGGTTTCCAGGTGCCACTGGTTCCAGGGGCGGTAGCCCAGGGCCGCCTTGAACATCTGGCTGCTCTGGTCCTGGCGGTTGTAGAGCCACAGCAGTTCGGCGTTGAGGCGCTGTTTCGACCAGTCTTTCAGGACTGCCGCCGAGGCCTCGTAGCCGGTGGGGTGTTTCAGGCTGTCCGGAGCGCCGTGACGGTGGCTGACGGTGGCCTGCAGGTTGACCGTCCATTCGTTCTTGGTCAGGTCCAGGCCGAGCAGGGCGGCGCTGCGCGGTACGTCCTTGACGCCCTCCGGGGTCTGCAGCGGCTCATGGAACAGGTGCACCAGGTCGCCCCGCACCACCCACTGGCCCAGGGGGCGGGCGAACGAGCTGCCAACCAGGCTGCGCCGGCGCTGGCCCTCGACTTGCCGGCCGTCTTCCATCAGATACACCGGATCGGGACTCAGGCCGTCGAACAGGTAGAAATCCAGGTCGGTGCCCTCGACCAGGGTCTTGCCGCGCCAGCCGACGTCCGGCCGTTCATGGTCGTCATGCTCGTCGGGCAGGCCATCGGGCACCAGCGGCATGGCGAAATCCGCCCCCGTGGGCGCGTAGCGGGTTTTCTGCGCCCGCGGTGCGAGTATCCATTGGTGCTCCATGCTGTCGCCGTAGAATTCGGCCAGCGCCATCGGCCGGGTCTGCCGGCCGAGGGAGTAGTCGTCCAGGTAGGGCAACAGGAATTCGCGCAGGTCGAGGGGGTTGATCACATCCACCAGGCGAAAGTAATCACCCCGTCCCCAGGCCACCTGTTGCTGCCCCAGGCGCCATTGCCAGCGCTCGCCGGCCCAGGTGACGTAGAGTTCGCGCAGGTCCAGATCCTCGGCCATCTTGTCTTCCAGCCGCCCGCCGGCGTCCCGGTACTGGCTGCGATAGCGGCCCAGCAGCACCGAGTCGAGGGTCCAGTCGCCTTCGCTGGCGCGGGTCTCCAGCACGGCTTCCAGGCGATGCCCGGAACTGCCGGTGCCGGTGACATTGTCGTGGTAGCGTTCCTCCAGGTGGCCGCGGCTGCTGATGCTGGGCGCCGCCGTCGCCGGCAGGCAGCCCAGGGCGGCCAGGCCCAGCAGGGCCGGGTACAACGCCCGCATCAGCGAATGCCATTGCGCAGCGCGCGTTCGGTGAAGTCGTTGTCCGGCAAGTTCAGGTTGTAGTCGGCCTGGGCTCGCACCAGCTTGGTCTTGCCACCTTCCACCAGGTTGCTCATCAGCGACTCGGTGACTGTCCAATAGCCCTCGACCTCGGCCACCCCGAGCACTTCGAAGGTCTTGATCTGGCGCCCGCCGCGGAAGAACTCGTCACGCAGTATCAGTTTGCGTTCCTGGTCGATATAGACCAGCCGCCGGCTGTAGCCGGTGCGCGGGTTCTCCAGGCCGTCGGCGGTGGTCGCCTCGATCACATGCACCGGCCGGCCATTGAGTTCTTCGCTGCGCCGGTATGTGTACTGGTAGTCCGCCACGCGCATGCGTTCGATGTCGGCGAAGGAGAAGTCGGTGCCCAGGAACGGGCCTTCCTTGGAGTTGGTGGCGATCCGCCGGGTCTTGCGCAGGGCCGGCAAGTACAGCCATTGGTCGTCCTCGCGGGCCGCGGCCTCGGCATAACTGTGCATCAGGATGCCGGTGCCGGCGGTGTCGCTGGGGGCGGTGAAGTACAGGGTCGACTTACGTTCCGCGCCGTACTCCTTTTCGTGCATCAGCAGCATGCGCTCGCGGACGAAACCGTCGGCCATGGTCTGCACCAGGGTCACCTCCGAGCGGCGATCCGCGCCTTCATCGCGGTCGCGGACCGCCTGCATGATTTCGGTGGGGTTGAAAGCATCGGCCAGGGCTGGAAACGCCAGCAGCAAGGCCAGGCTGCAAAAAAACGGACGCATATAAAACTCCTTAACGGCAATCCACGATGAGGTAACTGCTGGGGCTGGCGGACCAGGAGGCCGCCGTGGTGGAGCGGTAGCCGTCGATGCCGGGGGCTGGCGGCCCCGGCTTGGGGCCGAGCGCCACCAGGTTCAGGCGCTTGAAGTCCGGTCGCGCCAGGGCTTGCAGGTCACGGCTGCGCACGCTTTCGGCGATCATGTAGAGCTGCGCGACCTCGTCGCCGCTGGTTGGCAGCCCCGGCTCGCCGTTGAGCACCAGCCTGAGGTAACCCAGCAGGTCGGCGGCCGAGTAGACCAGCGGCATCTGCTGGCGCAGCTGGCTGGCCAGGGCCTGCAACTGCTTGAGGGTGTCGGCCGGCGGCGGTATCCGTTTGCCGGCGCTCATTTCCCACTCGGTCAGGCTCAGGCCCGCCAGGGCCCCTGTTTCGCCCGACTTGACCCGGCACTGCTGGCCGAAGGCGCCGGCCAGTTGGCCGGCGTAGCGGTTCAGCAGTTCGCCCTGTTCGGCCGGACTGTAGGGGTGCGCCAGGCGAAACCAGAAGTGCGTGCCGTCCTTTTGCCCGCTGACCAGGCGCGGTCCCAGCAGCGGGTGGTGATCCACCAGGCCGGCCAGGGTTTGCAGGCCGGCCGGGGTCAGTTCGCGGGTTTCGATCAGCCGGCGAAAGCGCACGTCGTCGCCTTGGACGGCGATGGCGTTGGTGCTCGCCAGGCTGTCCAGGGCCGCGAGCGGCGGTTGCCCCTGGCTATCGCGCAGGGTCCAGAGGTTTTCGGTGGCCGCCACCAGTTTTTGCAGATGGGACGCCTGGTAGACGCTGCCGCCAGGGTAGAGGGTCAATGCCAGCCAGTCATCGGCCCGGGCCGACAGGCTGGCCAGGCCCAGGCTGACGCCCAGGCCCAGCAATAGAGGAAACTTACGCATTGGCGGGACTGCCGTGGGGCGCCAAGCGCTCGCTTTCCCGGGTCGGTACGAAGACCGGCAGGGCGAGCAGGGCAAACACACCGCTGAACAGCATGGTCAGCGAAATGAAGTAGCCCAGGTTGACCAGCGCCTGGTAGCCCGACAGGCTCAGCACCAGAAAGCCCAGACCCAGGGCCAGGGTGTTGATCAGGATCGGCTTGCCGCAGTGCTGCAGGGCATACTGGGTGGCTTCCTGGGTCGTGCCGTGACTGCTGCGCATGGCTGCGATCACGTGGATCGCGTAGTCGATGCCGATGCCGAAGGAAATCGCCGCGATGATCGAGGTACCGATATCCAGGTCCGCACCGGTCAAGGCCATCAGCACGCAGATGCCTACTAGGGTGAAGACCAGCGGCAGCAGGGCGACAAAGCCCAGGCGGATCGAGTGGAACATGGCCATGACCATCAGGATGATGATCAGCGGCGACGACAGGATGCTGTTGATCTGGCCCCAGACCACCGCGTCGGTGGTAGCCACCAGGATCTCGCCGTATCCGGCCACACGGACGGTCATCCCGGCGGGCAGCACCTCCTTGGCATAGGCCAGGGTGTCCTGCATCACCTGGCTGACTTCCGAGGAGCGGTCGCTGTGCAGGATCGCCAGAACCCGGCCGTTCTGGAAGCGCCGGTCGACCACATCGAACAGGTCGCGGCCATTGGCGTTTTCATAGAGCAGGTAGTACTGCGCCAGCAGCGTGCCGCTCAGGTCGTCGGGCAGGCGATATTGTTCGGCGGAGAACTCGTCGCGGGTCACCTGATGCAAGCGTTTGACGAAGTCGGCCGAGGAGTAGGTGTAGCCGACCAGGGCCTGTTCGCGCAGGTGCTGCTGAATTTTATCGATGGCGCGCACTACTTCGGGACGCTTGAAGCTGTCCACGGTCTGGCTCTCGACCAGCACGCTGATCGGCGTGGTGCCGCCGAACTTGGCGTTGATCGCCGCGTCGTCCTGGCGAATCCGGCTGTCGGCCTCGAAGTAGCCGATGACCTGGTTATCCACCTTGAGGTTTTCCACCACGAACCAGCTGCTCAGGGCGATCAGCGCGAGCATGCCCAGTGCCAGCTGTTTGCCGAAGCGGGCGAAACGGCCCAGGCCGGCGATCAGGCGGTCCAGCGTGGTGCTGACGAGCAGGCCGTAGCGGGGCGGTTCGGATTTCCACAGGATCACGATGCAGGGTAGAAACACCACGGTGATGACCCAGGCGAAGAAAATCCCGAAGCCGGTGAAAATGCCGAACTCGAGGATAAAGGTGACATCGGTCCAGGCCAGCGAGAAGAAACCCACCAGGGTGGTCATGCAGGTGACGAACATCGGCCAGAACAGCTGCGACATGCAGGCATAGGCCGCGTCGATGCGATCCTGGCGCTTGGGGTTGGTCGGCAGATGACGGTAGTAGTCCGAAAGGAAGTGGATGGCATCGCACACGGCGATGGAAATGATGAACACCGGCATCATCGAGGTGATGATGTTCTGTTTCACATCGAAGGCGGCCATCAGGCCCAGGGTCCAGATCAGGCTGAAAATGGCGATCAGCAGCGGTGCAATCACCCCTTGCAGGCGACCGAAACTGACGAACAACACCAGCAGGATCACCAGCAGCACCGCGGGCAGCAGGGTCTGGTTGTCCTTCTCCATGTTCGAGGCGGTCTGCGAGGCGATCATCGGCGGGCCGCTCAGGTAGATGCGGTCGTCGCCCTTGACCTGATCGGTGATCGCCACTATCGCTTCGTACGCCTGCAGCATGGCCGGTGAATCGTCCTGGGCCAGGTTGAACTCGACCTGGATGGTGGTCGCGCTGCCATCGGCCGAAACCAGGCCGTTGAGGTAGAGCGGGTTCTCCAGCACCTCCCGGCGCAGGGCGTCCAGGCCCGCCTGGTCGCGGGGCAGGCTGGGCATCAGCGGATGCACATCCAGGGCGCCGTCGAGGGTCAGCATGTTTTCCAGGGTGACCAGGCTGCGCACCTTGCGGATCGGTACCAGGCGGGTCTGCAGGCTGTCGAGCCAGGCTTCCCGGGTGTGGCTGAGGGCGCCGCTGGCCGCCAGTTTTCCCTTCAGCGCATTCAGGCGAGTGATGTCGCTGGGCTCCAGGCCCTTGTCGAGGATGGCCTCGACATCGGTGCGCAGGCCCTCGTCAGCCAGCAGGGCGGTGAGTTTGTCGGTGTCGGCCGGCTGCACCAGGTTGATGCCCTGCAGCGCCCGGGTCAGCTCGCTGACCAGGGCCAGGCTTTGGGCATTGAAGATATTGCCCTGGGGATTTTCCAGGGCGACAAACGCCTGCTCGCCGGTGTTGGCGAACAACTTCTTGGTGTCGCTGTCTGCCATCCGGCTCGGGTGGCTCTTGTCGATCATGTAGGGTGTGCTGTTGATTTCCAGTCGGCCGGCACTGACGATCGCCAATGCGGTGATGGCCAGCAGGATGCCCAGCATCAGCCAGGGACGGTGCAGCATCCAGGCCAGCAGGCCAAGGGCGCGGGCTTTCATGCGGCAGCTCCTTCGGTGGTACGCGCCTGGTAGGCGTCCAGGCGCAGATCGGTTTTTTCCTTGCTGCGGTCCTGGGCTTCGGCGAGCAGGTTGGTCCAGATCACGTGTTTGTGGATCTCGATGGTGCCGCCGGCGAAAAACAGGCCGATCGAATCGCGCAGCAGCCGTTCGAAGTAATGATCACGGCGGTAGCCGTAGTTGCCGTGGATCTTCATCGCGGTCAGGCAGGCGTCGTGCAGGGCCTCGGACGCGAGGATCTTGATGATCGAGGCGAGCTTGGAGCAGTCCTCGCCGCGCTCCAGAGCGCTCAGGCCGCGCAGCAACACGCTGCGCAGGAGTTCGAGTTGGGTGTAGATCTGCACGATGTGTCCCTGCACGTACTGGTTGTCGCTGATCGGCTTGCCGAAGGCCAGGCGCTTGCTGCTGTAGGCAATGCATTCGTCGATCAGCGGTTGCACGCAGCCGGTGACGATCAGTCCGGTCAACACGCGCTCGACCAGGAAGCCGAAATACAGCACGCGCAGCCCCTGGCCTTCACCGCCGATCACGCTGTCCAGGTCCAGGGCAGCGTGTTCGAAATCGATGCTGCCGATCGGCGTGCCACGGTTGCCCAGCAGCTCGAAGGCCGCCGATTGGGTAATGCCTGGCTTGTCGGTCTCGGTCATGAAACAGGTGATGGCCTGGGCGCCGGCGCCCTCCAGGCGGGCGAAGGTCATGCACAGGTCGGCTACCGGGGCATTGGTGATGTTCCATTTCTGCCCTTGCAACACGTAGCCGGTGGCCGCGTAGCTGGCCGACAGCTTCAGTGCCCGTACATCCGAACCGCAGGTGGCCTCGGTGATGGCGAAGCAGCCGATTTTTTCGCCGCTGATCAGGTCCGGCAACCAGCGCTGGCACTGGGCCTCGCTGCCATAGCTGAGCAGGCCGGCCTGGACCAGGGCCACCTGGGCGACGAAAGACACCAGAATGCCCATGTCCTGACAGCCCTCGGCGAAGCCGTCGAGGGCCGCGGCGAATTCCCAGATCCCCAGGCCCTGGCCGCCGTAGGCGGTTGGCATATGCACACCGAACAGGCCGCTGCGCGCCAGGTTGCGCCACAGCTCGCGATCGAACGACAGGCTGCTGTCGCGCTGGCCGGCGGTCGGACGCACCAGTTCATGGCCCACCGTCTGATAACGGGCGCGAATCGCGCGTTGGTGCTCACTCCATGTGATCTGCATGCTCAAACCCCTATTTCCATGGTGTTTTGTGTTTTCATCAGGCGCAGCTGACTCAGGAAGTCTTCGCCGTCCAGGTCCAGCAGTTTTTCCACCACGTCCGCCCAGGCGTGGTCCAGGCGCGACAAGTCGAGCCAGAACGGAAACACCTCACGCCCCTGGTAGCGGTGGGCGTACAGGTGGTCGGCCGGAATGCACGCCGGCCGGGCCGGGAGAATGGTCGGGTTGAAGCCGAAGAGGCGCAGGTTGCGCAGCGTCACGTCGCGCTCACCATCGCCGACCATGGCGCTGATGCCGGAATGGGCGGCGGTGAGCAGCTTGCGGTAAGCGCTGAGCAACAACAGGCCGACCTTGGCGGCCAGCACCGGATCCTCGACGCTGGCCTTGGTGACGCGACCGATCTCTCGTACTTGCTCGACCGGCAGTGACTGCAATGCGTCGACGGCCTGGTAAAGGTCGCGGCCAAAGGCGGTTTCGACGCCAAACCAGGGGCGTTGGCTATCGTTGAACGTCAGGCCCTGGGCCAGTGGCGCCTTCAGTGTGGAGTAGGCCAGCAGCTGGTAGTTGGCCCTGCTGACCAGCACGATGTGCACGTCTTCGGCGGCCAGGCGTGATTCGGGTTCGGCGTGCAACTGCTGCAGCGCTGCGGTCCGTGGGTTGATAAATCCGACCTTGGCGTAGTGCACAAAGGCGAACCGCAGCAGCTGGCGGGTCAAGGCCGGCTCCAGGCGGTCATGGGGGATGGCGAAGGTATACAGGCCGGCGCGCTCGTCGATCAGCCAATCGCCGTAGCGGCTCAGGTCCTTGAGCTGGGGTGGCTGGTACTGGGCCACGGAACGGTCGAGGAAAAACGCGTCCGGCTTGCCGGGCGGTTGTTGCCGCCAGCGGGCCAGGCCCTCGCGACCCGCGTCCAGCTGGCGTTGCTGGGCAGCCTCGTCGCGCAGCCGAATCAGCTCCCAGACATCCAGATACACCGCATGCCGCACCGGCTTGCGGTTGATCAGGTCGATGATCAGCGCGGTGGCCAGGGTGCCGAACAGGTGGGCGGCGATGCCCAGTTGCGAGGTGTAGTCCTTGCCGGCCTGGTGCCGGTCGAGCTCGGCGTACATCTCCAGGGGAATGCATTGGGTGGGGATCAGGAAGGTGCAGGCCTGCAGCGGGTCCAGCGTGGCGATTTGTTCGGCACTCAGTTGGCCGTCCAGCACGCGCAGTTCTTCATTGCGGTAGTCGAAGATTGGAATGTATTGCGCTGCCGCCATGTCATAGCCGCAAACCACGGGTTTGCGTTGGCGTTGGCAGACCTGGTGCAACAGGAACTTCATTTCCAGGCCGGCGCGGCCGGTGACGTCCACCGCGTCGACTACCACATCGGCTTGCGCAACCAAGGCTTCGACGTTGTCCGGGGTGATGCCATGGCCGTGGGTCTGCAGTTCCAGGTAAGGGTTGATCTGCAGGATCCGCTCGGCGAACACCTGCACCTTGGAACGGCCCACATCGTTGTGCACCATGTTCTGGCGATTGGCGTTGTTCAGGTCGTAACTGCCGTTGTCCACCAGGATCAGGCGTTCGGCGCCGCTGCGTACCAGCAGCTCGATCACGCTGCCGCCGGTGGAGCCGCAGCCGGCGATCAAAATAACCGCGTCGCGCAGCCCCTGTTGTTCGGCCTCTTCGATAAAACCGGCATTGCGTAGTGTCAGCTCCCGGTAGTACTCCGTACGCCCCAGGGTTGTCTGTGCATCGGTCATTTTAATAGTCCTTCATCACCGCAGCTGAATGGAGCGCGCATCCTATTCAGCGTTTTAATGGCACAACAAGGACCAGCGACAAACGTTTGTCATTAATTTTGTTATTATTAAATCATTGATATATATAGCTTTTATTTATTTTGCATGCGCGAAATCGGGACGAAAAAAAACCTGCTCGCCCTTTTTTGGGGCTTGCAGGTTTTTTTGGCGGGAGCCTTGGGGGGTGTTTGTTGTCAGCTCACAAGTTTATGAAGATTGGGTGGTACCTGGGCCAATTCCCAGAGAAAACTGTCCAGTTTGAAGGTGGCCGTGCGAATCTGGCCCTCGATTTGTTGCAGCTCCCGGCTGACTTCCTGAAAGCGTTGCTCGCGGCGCACCGCCGCCAGGGCGTCGTTGATGCGCTCGGGTTGCGAGCCGATGTATTCGCGGATGCGCTTGCCTTCCCGTTGCGGGCGGATCAGGTAAAGGTAACGCTGCAAATGCCAGTAGGGCGTTGCCGCCACGCGCGGACAGGTTTCCAGTGCCTGGTACTCGTCCAGCAGGTTGACGCGCAATGCCTTGAGGCTGTCCAGCTGAGTGGTGATGCGCTCCACTTTGGTGCCCAGGTGCTCTTGATCCTGCACCTTGTCGACATGCACCTGGCGATGGGTCAGGTCCGTGATGCTGAGCATGCTGCCGCGCGGTTGGCTATCGGCGCTGGGAATGGACGTCGCGGTCATCTGCACCCAATAGATGCGGCCCTGTTTGGACAGGATGCGCAGGGAGTGACGGGTCGCCGTGTCGCCGGGCAGCGGTTGGCAGAGTGCGGCTTCACTCAGCTCGGTGGAGAGCAAGCGGCCCACGGGTTGGCCGATGACTTCCTCCATCTGGTAGCCGGTCATTTGCAGCATAAAGGGGTTCATATAGGTGATGCGGCCCATCGGGTCGATCACCAGCAGGCCGTCCTGGGCCAACTCGACGATGTTCTGGTAACAGCGGGTGCTCTGGTCGCTGTAACAGCTGGCGACCTGAAGGCCGGGTGGCGAGCTGAAGGCCGAGTCGGTGAAGGACACCGGGATGTCCGTATCGGGCGTGTACTGGTGTAACAGACTGATGAGCTCAGAAGCCCTCATCGCTGCACCTCCATGTGTGATTGATATCTGACCTGTACCAGGTCCCGCCGCGAGTATAGCGGCACTTTCTGACTACGAAATACCGCAATTCCCGAGCGGTTGGCCACTCGTCCGAAGCCTGTCGCGGCCTGCGCCCGGGGTCCGTTCCGGGCTTGGCTACGCGAACTGCGCACTCATATGGGGTGCGGGAAAAACTCGGGTTTGAGGATGCCTTTGAGGCGGGCGTAAGGCACTTTCAGTTCGGGGTGGCCCATGGCGTACGGCGCGATGCTATAGACATCGTACTTCAGGCTCAGCGCGCCTCGGGTCAGGGCGATATTGGGGCTGCGCTGGAACGGCCAGTTGCCGGTGAACGCGCTGTCCTGGTCGAGTTTCTCGGCCTTGAGCCAGGCTTGATGGGCCAGTTGTACGGCGCTCCAGAACGCCTCCTCCTGCCCTGGTAGCAGCATCTGCTGCAGGCTCAGCACCTGCTGCCGGGACCGCTGGTAGTTGAGGAATCCCCGCCCTGGCATGCCGTGGGCACCGCCGGTGGCCAGGTAACTGGACAGCTCGATGATCACCAGGTCGTCATGCTGCTCGCGTACCTTGGCTTGCAGATAGCTGCTCCAGCCTGCCTCGGCGTGGCTGAGGAACTGCTGTTCGTAGGCGCGCAGCGAGGGGGGCAGCGGTGCTTTGGGCGTGTCACGGGTCATGGTGAGCAGCGCTTGCTCTGTCAGGGCGGTCAGGGTCGGGTCGTCGGGGAAGGTCAGGGTGTCGATATTGACCAGTGGGCAACTGTCGCCCGCGCAGCCGGGCTGTTTTTGCTCCCATGCCGTGCGGTGCGCGGCGACCGGTGCGGGGCCGCCAGGCACGCCTTGGCAGGCGCTCAATAGCAGGACCAGGGTGCTCAGGGCAAAAAGCGGATAAGACGGCATGGAAGTCCTTGATACGGGCGGTGGTGCGCGAGTAAGCGGCTTGGACTGCGCGTGGCGCCGGGAGTTCGCCGGGCTCGGTGCGGTTCGAGTGCCGGTTATCCTGGCAGCCTCCAACGAATCAGGAAAGGGGCTGCGGCCGGCGCAGGGGCGCGTTAGGATGATACCAACCCAGGACCCGAGGGGTCCTTAAAGCGCAAATCAGTGAGGCGTGCATGGCTGAGTCCTTTTCCCCTGTTGCCCAAACGCTCGACGCTGGGCCCAAACGCGTCGATGTGGTCGAGCGGGAGAATTGCTTTCGCGGCTTCTATAAGCTCGATCGGTTGCACCTGCGCCACCAGCTGTTCGCCGGAGGCATGGGGCCGCTGATCAGTCGCGAACTTTTTGTGCGCCACGATGCGGTCTGTGTGCTGCCTTACGATCCGCAGCGTGACGAGGTGGTGATGATCGAGCAGTTTCGCGTCGGCGCCATGGACAAATGTGCCAACCCTTGGCTGATCGAGTTGGTGGCGGGGCTGATCGACAAGGACGAGCAGCCGGAGGAGGTCGCCCACCGCGAAGCCGAGGAGGAAGCCGGTTTGAGCTTCAGCGCGCTGTTGCCCATCACCGCCTATTTTCCGTCGCCGGGGGGCAGTAATGAGTTCGTCCACCTTTACCTGGGGCGCTGCGTCAGCAGCGGGGTCGGTGGCATTCACGGGCTGCCGGAGGAAGGTGAGGATATCCAGGTCCATGTCTGGCCCTTTGCACGGGCCTTGCAGGCCATGGCCGACGGCCGGATTAACAACGCCGCGAGCATCATCGCCTTGCAATGGCTGGCGTTGAACCGCGACCAGGTGCGGGAGGCTTGGGTGTGAACCTGTTGCGCGAACGCTACCGGGTCGACCTGCGCGAGCTGCAGGCTGCCTGCGAGGCGAACTACGCGCGGCTGTTGCGCCTGCTGCCGGACATGCGTGGCGCCCAGGGCACGCGCCGGGTGGCGCTGAGCCAGGGCGAGCATCGGTGGGGCGTGTTGGTTCTGGATGTGTTGGAAAACTGCCCCTACACCACCACGTTGCAGGTGCGACAGGAGCATAGCCTGCCCTGGCTGCCGGTGCCGCAGTTGGAGGTGCGGGTGTATCACGATGCGCGGATGGCTGAGGTGATCGGTGCTGAAAACGCCCGGCGCTTTCGCGGCATCTATCCCTACCCCAACGCCGCCATGTACCAGCCGGATGAAAAGACCCAACTGAACCTGTTTCTTGGAGAATGGCTTAGCCATTGCCTGGCCTGCGGCCATGAGCTGGAACCGGTCCGCTAGGGGGGCTCTATCCCGTCGCTTACGGCGAGGTGGCTTGCGCAGAACCACCGGTGCCCCACGGGCCTTCCCGTATCCCAGAAGCTCAACTGTGACCTGTGTCCGTTTCTCGACTTTACCCTGAGGCGTTTAAGCCACCATAATTCATAAGATTCTGTCCCTAGGAGACGGCCTTGCCGAGCTCGCCCCTTTCTCTCGCCGATGACGCGGTGCTGCTGGTGCAGTTGTCCGACAGTCATTTGTTCGCCGCGGCGGATGGCAGACTCCTGGGCATGGATACCCAGGACAGCTTGCAGCGGGTGATCGAGCGGGTGCTCGAGGAGCAGCCGAAGGTCGACCTGATGCTAGCCAGCGGTGACCTGTCGCAGGACGGTTCGCTGGCTTCCTACGAGCGCTTTCGCAGCCTGACGGCGGCCATCCCGGCGCCGGCGCGCTGGTTCCCGGGCAACCACGACGAGTTGCCGGCCATGCAGGCCGCCTGTGCCGGAAGCGACCTGCTGGAGCCGGTCATCGATCTGGGTGGCTGGCGCATCGTCCTGCTCGACTCCTCCATTCCCGGTGCGGTGCCCGGTCATTTGGCCGAAGCGCAGTTGCAGTTGCTGGAGCAAGCACTCAGTACGGCGCCCGAGCGTCATCACCTGATCTGCTTTCACCACCATCCGGTGTCCATCGGCTGTCGCTGGATGGCGCCGATCGGATTGCGTAACCCCGATGCGCTGTTCGCCGTGCTGGATCGCTTTCCTCAGGTACGAGCGCTGCTGTGGGGGCATATCCACCAGGAATTCGACCAGCAGCGCCAAGGCGTTCGTCTGCTGGCCTCGCCGTCCACGTGTGTGCAGTTCGCCCCGGGCAGCGAGGAATTTCAGGTCGACACCGAGTCGCCGGGCTACCGCTGGTTGCGCCTGCACGCCGATGGGCGTCTGGAAACCGGGGTTTCCCGGGTCACCGGTATCCATTTCGACGTGGATTACACCATCAAGGGCTACTGAGGTGGTCTCGGTGGCTGAGCGCCGTGCTCCGCTTTGCAGTTGTGTCCACAGGTCCTAGGCTATCCGGCGTTGAATTCAGTCTCAAACTGCTGATTTACTCCGTGTAAACTCCGCCTTTGCGACGGATTTCGCCTTGTCTAGCCGTCACTCGCTACCTTTTCAACGGCTTGCCGAAGGAGCCGCCCGCGTGCCCGCTGATCGCCCTTGTTTGCTGTATCTGCACGGTTTCAATAGTTCGCCCAGCTCCCAGAAAGCGCGTCAGCTAATTGAGCTGTTCGCCGCCCAGGGTTGGGCCAGCCAATTGCAGGTGCCCGCGTTGCATCATCACCCGCGCCAGGCCATGGCCCAGCTCGATGCGGCGATCAGCGCCCTGGGACGGCCAGTGCTGGTCGGCAGTTCCTTGGGCGGCTACTATGCGACCCACTTGGCCGAGCGTCATGGTCTGAAGGCCTTGCTGATCAATCCCGCCGTAAGCCCGCACCGCCTGTTCGACGGTCGCCTGGGGCCGCAGTGCAATCTGTACAGTGGCGAACGCTGGACCCTGACGGCCGATCATGTGCAGGCCCTGGCCGAGCTGGAAGTACCACCGCCGCAGGATCCGCTGCGCTATCAAGTGTGGCTGCAGACGGCTGATGAAACACTCGATTATCGCCAGGCCCAGGCCTACTACCAGCGCTGTGCGCTGCGTATCCAGGCCGGTGGTGATCACGGTTTTCAGGGGTTTGCCGAGCGCCTGCCGGCCTTGCTGGCCTTTGCCGGGTTCCGCCTGCCGGCCGTAACGGTGTGACAAGGGCGGTCCGTTTCGGATCCAGTTTGGCAAGACGCTGCCCCGCATGCGATGTACAGAAATGAGGAGAGACCTTTTGGTGATTGCAGATCAGCGGGGACCGACGCAGCGCCGGGGCGACCCGGTCGCACGACGGACAGGGCCCGCCGCATGAGTGCCGGTTCCTATAACGCCGATGCCATCGAAGTACTGTCGGGGCTCGATCCGGTGCGCAAGCGCCCGGGTATGTACACCGACACCAGCCGGCCCAACCACCTGGCTCAGGAGGTCATCGATAACAGCGTCGACGAGGCCCTGGCGGGTCACGCCAAGTCGGTGCAAGTGATTCTGCATGAAGACAACTCCCTTGAGGTCAGTGACGACGGGCGGGGCATGCCGGTGGACATCCATCCCGAGGAGGGGGTGCCCGGTGTCGAACTGATCCTCACCAAGCTGCATGCCGGTGGCAAGTTTTCCAACAAGAATTACCAGTTTTCCGGCGGCCTGCATGGCGTCGGCATATCGGTGGTCAATGCGTTGTCGACCCAGGTCATAGTGACGGTCAAGCGCGACGGCAGCGAATACCAGATGAGTTTCGCCGACGGTTACAAGGCCAGCGACCTGGCGGTGGTCGGTACGGTCGGCAAGCGCAATACCGGCACCAGCGTGCACTTCTGGCCGGACGTCAAATATTTCGATTCGCCGCGGTTCTCGGTCAGTCGCCTCAAACATGTGCTCAAGGCCAAGGCGGTGCTCTGTCCGGGCCTGGCGGTGAGTTTCGAGGACAAGGCCAGTGGCGAAAAGGTCGAATGGCACTACCAGGATGGTCTGCGCTCCTACCTGGTGGACGCCGTGGCCGACAGCCTGCGGCTGCCCGACGAGCCGTTCTGCGGCAGTCTGGCGGGCAACAAGGAAGCCGTGGATTGGGCGCTGTTGTGGCTGCCCGAGGGCGGTGACAGCGTCCAGGAAAGTTATGTCAACCTGATCCCGACTGCCCAGGGCGGCACCCATGTCAATGGCCTGCGCCAAGGCCTGCTGGACGCCATGCGCGAGTTCTGCGAGTTCCGCAGCCTGCTGCCGCGGGGGGTCAAGCTGGCGCCCGAGGATGTCTGGGAACGGATCGCCTTTGTCCTGTCGATGAAAATGCAGGAGCCGCAGTTTTCCGGCCAAACCAAGGAGCGCCTGTCGTCCCGCGAGGCCGCCGCCTTTGTCTCCGGCGTGGTCAAGGATGCGTTCAGCCTCTGGCTCAACCAGCACCCGGAGCTGGGTTTGCAGCTGGCCGAGCTGGCAATCAACAACGCCGGGCGACGTCTCAAGGCCGGCAAGAAGGTCGAGCGCAAACGCATCACCCAGGGCCCGGCGCTGCCCGGCAAGCTGGCCGACTGCGCCGGCCAGGACCCGATGCGCTCGGAGCTGTTCCTGGTCGAGGGTGACTCCGCCGGCGGTTCGGCCAAGCAGGCGCGGGACAAGGAGTTCCAGGCCATCCTGCCGTTGCGCGGGAAGATCCTCAATACCTGGGAAGTGGACGGCGGGGAGGTGCTGGCCAGTCAGGAGGTGCATAACATCGCGGTGGCCATCGGTGTCGACCCTGGCGCCGCCGACCTGACCCAGCTGCGCTACGGCAAGATCTGCATCCTGGCAGACGCGGACTCCGACGGCCTGCACATCGCGACCTTGCTGTGTGCCCTGTTTGTGCGTCATTTCCGTCCGCTGGTGGACGCCGGTCATGTCTATGTGGCCATGCCGCCCTTGTACCGCATCGACCTGGGCAAGGAGATTTTCTACGCTCTGGACGAAGGTGAGCGCGACGGCATATTGGAGCGCCTGGTGGCGGAAAAGCGTCGCGGCAAACCCCAGGTGACCCGTTTCAAGGGGCTTGGTGAGATGAACCCGCCGCAACTGCGGGAAACCACCATGGACCCCAATACTCGGCGTCTGGTGCAGCTGACCCTGGAGGACTTCGCCATGACCGAGGAACTGATGGACATGTTGCTGGCGAAGAAACGCGCCGGTGACCGCAAGAGCTGGCTGGAGTCCAAGGGTGACCTGGCGGAGGTGCTGGCCTGATGCGTTGGCTGCTGGCGGCGCTGCTGCTGGCCGCGCCGTTCGGCGCCTGGGCCCAGCTCGAGTCGCTGCGGCTGCTGGAGGACCGTGCGGTGGACGGGATCGCGGCCGGCAACCTGTCGGGCCTGGCCTGGTGCGACGGCGCGCTCTGGGCGCTGTCTGACCGCGAGGACGATCGGCTCTACCGCCTGGAGGCGGGTGCGATCAGCTGGCTGGCGCAGGTCGAGCGCTTCGCCGCGCCGCCGGCACCGGCCAGTGGCTCACCTTGGGGGCTACGAACGGTAAACCGGGTCAATGGCCTGTTTCGCGGCGGTCAGCTGGATTTCGAAGGCCTGACCTGCGATGCGGCCGGCAACCGCTACCTGGCCAGCGAGACGGCCCTGGGGGTGCTGCGCCTGCCGCGGATCGGCGAGCCACAGTGGTTAACCCTGCCCGCTACCCTGACACGCCAGGCCCGCGCCAGTGGCCTGTTGCTGCACTTCAACGCCGGTTTCGAAGGGCTGGCCATCGACCCCGCGGGCGAGCGCCTGTGGTTGGCCGCGGAGCGTCAGCGCCGCGGCTTGTTGCAACTGCGCAGCGAGCAGGACCGCTGGCAGTGTGACGAGCGCTGCGTGCTGCTCAGCGAAGGCGGTCGGGAGCAGGGGCCCGCCGCGTTGGGGGGGCGCCGGCAGCCGCGGGATTTTTCCGCCCTGGCCTGGTTCGACGACAAACTCTTCACCCTGGAGCGTCTGGCCCATACCGTCTGCCGGCGCTCCGTGCAGACCGGTGCGGTGGAGCGTTGCTGGTCGTTCGCCGATACCGCGTTGAGCGAGACGCGCAGTTACCACCAACCCCATGGCACGGCTGAAGCCCTGTGGGTGGACGCCGAGGGCGCCTGGATCGGCCTGGATAACGGCGGCCATGCGCGTGCCGATGGGGACGTGCGGCCCTTCGTCTGGCGCTTCGCCGCGCCGGTCGCGGGCTGGGGCGCGGCGTTGTGAGCGCGCCCGGCAAGCTGGCGGGGCGGCTGTTCTGGATTCTCGCCTGGGTCGCCGCGCTGGGCTTGGCGACCCTGTTCCTGGGGCGCTGGGAGCAGGCCCGGCATAACCCCAACGCTTCGCCCGAGTCAATTCGGGGCGAGGGGTACAGCGAGGTGCGTCTGCTGGGCAATCCCCAGGGGCATTACCTGCTCGATGGCCGGATCGACGGCCAGCGGGTGACCCTGATGCTTGACACCGGTGCCACCGATATGGCGATTCCGGGTGAGTTGGCCGCGCGCCTGGGGCTCGCGTCCGGCGCCGAAGTCGAAATCAGCACCGCCAATGGCAGCGCCGCGGCTTACCGCACCCGGGTGCGGCAGCTGCAGCTGGGCGCGATCCGCCTGGACGACGTGACCGCCCTAATCGTCCCCGGCATGGACGGCGATGAGGTGCTGCTGGGCATGAGTGCCTTGAAACAACTCGAATTTACTCAGCGCGACGGCACCCTGGTGCTGCGCCAGACCCCATGAGAGTCCCATGAGCGATACCCTCGACCTCAGCCTGGATGGCGTAGAACGCCGTTCCCTGGCTGACTTCACCGAACAGGCCTACCTGAACTACTCCATGTACGTGATCATGGACCGCGCCTTGCCACATATCGGCGATGGCCTCAAGCCGGTGCAGCGGCGCATCGTCTACGCCATGAGCGAACTGGGACTGGACGCCGACTCCAAGCACAAGAAATCGGCGCGCACGGTGGGCGATGTGCTCGGCAAGTTTCACCCCCACGGTGATTCGGCGTGTTACGAGGCCATGGTGTTGATGGCCCAGCCGTTCAGTTACCGCTACACCCTGGTCGATGGCCAGGGCAACTGGGGCGCGCCGGACGACCCGAAGTCCTTTGCCGCCATGCGTTACACCGAGGCGCGGCTTTCCCGTTACTCGGAAGTCCTGTTGACCGAACTGGGTCAGGGCACCGCGGACTGGGTGCCGAACTTCGATGGCACCCTGGACGAGCCCGCGGTGCTGCCGGCGCGCCTGCCGAACCTGCTGCTCAACGGCACCACCGGAATCGCCGTGGGCATGGCCACTGACGTGCCGCCCCACAACCTGCGGGAAGTCGCCAGCGCCTGCGTGCGCTTGCTGGATGAACCCGGCGCCACGGTGGAACAGCTGTGCGAGCATGTGTTGGGCCCGGACTACCCCACCGAGGCGGAGATCATCACGCCGCGCGCCGACCTGCTGAAGATCTACGAAACCGGCAAGGGCTCGGTGCGCATGCGCGCGGTGTACCGCATCGAGGATGGCGACATCGTGGTCACTGCCTTGCCGCACCAGGTCTCGGGGGCCAAGGTGCTGGAGCAGATCGCCGCGCAGATGCAGGCCAAGAAGCTGCCGATGGTCGCCGACCTGCGCGACGAATCGGACCATGAGCACCCCTGTCGCATCGTGATCATCCCGCGCTCCAACCGCATCGACCTGGACGAGCTGATGCAGCACCTGTTCGCCACCACCGAGTTGGAGTCGAGCTACCGGGTCAATATCAATATCATCGGCCTGGACAACAAACCCCAGGTCAAGAACCTGCGCAGCCTGCTGAGCGAGTGGTTGACCTTCCGCATCGGCACCGTGCGCCGACGCCTGCAGTTTCGCCTGGACAAGGTGGAGAAGCGCCTGCGGTTGCTGGAAGGTTTGTTGATCGCCTTCCTTAACCTGGACGAAGTGATCCATATCATCCGGACCGAGGATCAGCCCAAGTCCGTGCTGATGGCGCGCTTTGGCCTGAGCGAGGAGCAGACCGACTATATCCTCGACACCCGGTTGCGCCAGTTGGCGCGGCTGGAAGAGATGAAGATCCGCGGCGAGCAGGAAGCCCTGGCCAAGGAGCAAGCCAAGCTGCAGGCCCTGCTGGGCAGCGAGAAGAAACTGAAGAACCTGGTGCGCAGCGAACTGATCGCCGATGCCGAGACCTATGGTGATGCTCGGCGCTCGCCCATCGTCGCCCGTACTGAGGCACGGGCGCTGTCGGAAACCGAATTGCTGCCCACCGAAGCGGTCACCGTGGTGATTTCCGAGAAAGGCTGGGTGCGCTGCGCCAAGGGCCATGAGATCGATGCCACCGGCCTGTCCTACAAGGCCGGTGACGGTTACAAGACCGGCGCGCCGGGGCGCTCCAACCAGTTTGCGGTGTTTATCGATTCCAGCGGGCGCAGTTATTCCCTGGCGGCCCACTCCCTGCCTTCGGCCCGCGGTCAGGGTGAGCCGCTGACCGGGCGGCTGACGCCGCCACCGGGGGCCAGTTTCGAATGGGTGCTGCTGCCCGAGGACGATGCACTCTATGTGCTGGCCTCCGATGCCGGATACGGTTTCGTGGTCAAGGGCGAGGACTTGCAGGCCAAGAACAAGGCCGGCAAGGCTTTGCTCAGCCTGCCCACCGGGGCCCGGGTGATGGCGCCACGGCCCCTGGCACGACGAGAGGAGGACTGGTTGGCGGCGGTGACCAGCGAGGGGCGGCTGCTGCTGTTCAAGGTCAGCGACTTGCCGCAGTTGAGCAAGGGCAAGGGTAACAAGATCATCGGTATCCCGGGCGAGCGGGTCGCCAGTCGCGAAGAATACCTGACCGACCTGGCTGTGCTGCCCACGGGTGCCACGTTGGTGTTGCAGGCCGGCAAGCGCACGTTGTCACTCAAGCCCGACGATCTGGAGCACTACAAGGGCGAGCGTGGCCGGCGCGGCAACAAGCTGCCGCGCGGTTTCCAGCGCGTCGACGGCTTGTTGGTGGAGGCCCTCGGTTAAGGCCGGTGGACGGTTCGCCGTCGTTCAGGGTGGGGAAGGCTGGAGTCATGCGACGGATTGGCGGATGATACGCCGCCGCGTTGGCGTGGGGCCTGCGCCTGGTGCGTGGTTGGGATGTCGGGCCGCCGTTGGCGGCCCCGGAGCAGGACCGAAAACAGGGTGAAGACAGTCATGATACGAAGTCGCCTTTCCCTCTTGGCGCTGCTGCTGGGAGTGCTCGGGCTGGTTGGCTGTACCGCTTACCAGCCGGTGCCCCTGTACCAGCTGAGCGGTGGCGAAGTCGGTGTGCCGCAGCAGGCCGAAGGGCTGGCGCTGGTGTTGGGGCCGGTTTCGGTGGCGGATTACCTGCAGCGCGAAGCCTTGTTGCAGCGCCAGCCCGATGGCAGCCTGGTGGCTACGACAGATGCCAGTTGGGCCGGCAATCTGGCGGCGGATATCGACCAGCAGATCTTGCGCCAGCTGGCCTGGCGGTTGGACAGCCAGCGACTGGTGCTGGCGCCGGCACCGAGCGGTTTTGTCCCGCAGTTGCAGGTACTGCTGAGCATTACCCGGCTGGATTCCGGCCCCCAGCATCCGGCGGTGCTCGAGGCGCAGTGGCGCGTGCTGGACAAGGCCGGGCAGTTGCGCGCGAGCCGCCTGGTGCGGATCGAGGAGCCTCACCAGGCGGCGATCGCCGACCAAGTGCGGGCTCAGAGCGTGGTGCTGCAGCGCCTGGTGGAGCAACTGGCGCAGGCGATCGTACCGTTGGCCAGTTCGGTGGTGGCCGAGGTGCCGGTCAAGCCGGCGCCGGCCCGTCCCCGGCAGCGGGCGACGCCACCGTCGCAGGCACCGCTGGCCGAGCCGGTGCGTAACAACCTAGAGGTGTTTCGTTTCTAACCCCTGTCCGGAACCCGGTAGCGCCCGTCAGTAGGGGTTTTGCCGGGGCCCGATCCAGCGCCGCAGGCCCAGGCCGGCGGCAGCCAGCAGCAGGCAGGGCAACCACACCCAGCGTACCTCGGACAGCAGCACGGCCAGCCCGCGTGTGCTGAAAAAACCGTTGATAAAAGGCGACACCTGAATCGGTCGCCACGGCATGAAGTAGCGCTCGTGGTGCCAGGGCCAGGCGAAGGCGACTCCCAGGCCGCCATTGGTCAGGGCGTCGAGCGCGCCGTGTGATGCGCAGGCGAGAAAGCCCCACAGGCCGGCTTTCAGTGGCCCCGTGCGCAGCAGGCGGCTGCCCAGTGCCAGCAGCAGGCCACAGGCGGCGGCAAACAGCAGGGAATGGCTGGCGCCGCGATGGCCCCAAGGGTCGGCATAGGCGATACCCAGCTTGAAGGCCAGCACATCGGCGTCCGGCAGGCAGGCCAGCAGGGCGCCCGCCAGCATCAGCCGGGGCCCGATGATGCGGCTGCCCAGCGCCAGTCCCAGGGCCAGTATCGGCAGTGGGTGGCTGATCAGGGTGGTCATGGATGCCCAGGGCCTGCGGGGGCACGGTACGGCAGTATTGGCTCGGGCAAGCGACGCGACTCCTGCCCGATCTCGCCCTCCTGTGGCGGCTGGCGCGGCCGTGTGCCCTGTGTCATCAGGCCCTTGGGGTTTCGTGCATGCGTGCGAGCTGGCGCTCCAGCAACGACGGATAGGGCTCCAGCAGGCGCTCGACGCAGCACGCGCCTTCCGGGCTGGCGATGGCGCGAATGCGCACGCGCTCGCGCAACAGTGGGTCGTCACCGATGCTGCGCTCGACCAATAGCAGATTGCGGCTGTGCTGCGAGAGCGCCAGTGCATCCTGGGCGGTGTCGCTGAGCAACAGGTCGCCCTGGCTGAGCTGAAGCAAGTCTTGCCCTTGGGTCAAGCCCAGTTGCAATTGCAGGGTAATGCCACTGTCGGCCACTTCGATTTGCAGGGCATGACCCAGCGCGCGCATCAGTTCGCCGCAGCAGAGGGCGTGGGTCAGGTAGTCCGCGCCGCTGTCGCGGCTGTGGAACAGCATCAGGCTGCTGCCGTCCTTGAGGGTATGCAGTTCGCCTTGGTACAGCGCCGCCGCTTGATCCAGGCAGTCGCGATAACGCTGCAGCAGGTCCATCAGGCGCAGCCGCGGCAGGCGGCGCAGCTGTTCCTGGGCGCCCAGTTGGATCGCCAGCACGGCGCTGCGTTGTGGCTCACCGGGTATGGCGGGCGCATGCACTGGTCGAGTGATGACCGGCGGCACCTCGACGATCGGCGCCGGCAGGGGGTCTTCGAACTCGTGGCGCAATTCGGCGAAGGGGTCGTCATCGTCGCCCAGGGCGGGGGACGGTCTACGCGGAAGGGGAGCTTCGAGCGGTGCATCGAACGAGGGGTCGCGCAGGTCGCGAATCTCGAACCCTGGGTCGTCGTCACTGCCTTCGAGCTCAAGGGGCGCGTCCGTCTCCTCCTCGAACGCACTGGCGTCCAGTTCGGACGGCTGTTCGACCTCAGGCCTGGGTGGCACCAGGCGCGTTTGCAGCTGACGCGCCAAGTCACCGATCTCGTCCTGGCGGGCGGCCCCGGGCGCCGGGTCGTCCGGGTCGCGCAACCAGAGGCGCAGCTCCATCAGCGGGGTGGAGATGTATCGCCCCAGGCGCATGCTCAGCGACAGCGTCAGGGCCAGCAGGATCAGGCTGAGCAGCCCCATGCTCTGCAGGCTGATGGTCATTGGCTGCTGGAACTGTTGCATGTCCAGACTCAGGCGCAGGTGGCCGGCAATCACTTCCTGAAAGGTGATGGGGGTCGAATACAGCCCCTCCGCTTCGCCGAGCAAGCCCTGTTTGGGGCGCGCGCCCGCCTCGGCGAGAATGCGGTTGTCCACGCTATAGAGTGCGGCATGGGCCACCAACGGATTCTTCACCAGATTATTAAGTAGGACATTGAGGCTGAGAATATCGTTGGACACCAGCAGCTCGGTGGCCGAGGACGCTGTTTGCACAATCAGGCTCTGACCCAATGCGTCGGCTTGCTGCTGCATCGCCTGCTTGAACTGCATGCCGATGACCCAGGCATAGATCAGCAACGCCAGCGCCACCAGCAACAGGCTGTGGCTGGCGATGCGCAGGACCAGGGGCACGCGGCGCTGGCGCAGTGCGTGGAAGATCAGCAGGAAGACGTTATCGGGTTTGACGGGCGCAGGCCGGTTCACAGGGCTCGGCTCTTCTAGAATGGAGTTGCCGCGCAGTATACGGAACGCGCCACCACGGATGAAGGCTTGAAGCGGTAAAGCGGGACGAAAAGCCGGGCCGTGGTCGGGATTGCACGCCGCCGCGGGCAGATCGACACCGGCGCAAGAGGGTAGCCGTGCCGGCACAAGCAGGTAGAATGGCCGCCTTCTTTATCCTGGGAGGTGCGCTTTGCGCGAAATCGTCCTGATCAACATCACTGGCGAAGACCGGCCCGGCCTGACGGCCGCCATCACCGGCGTGCTGGCGCAAGGGGGGGTCAATATCCTCGATATTGGCCAAGCGGTCATTCATGACACCCTGTCGTTCGGCATCCTGGTGGAGATTCCGGGGGCCGAACAGGCCTCGCAGGTGCTCAAGGATGTGCTGTTCACCGCCTACAAGCTCGATCAGCAAGTGCGCTTCACGCCGGTGTCCGAGGCGGATTACCGGCAGTGGGTGAGCGGGCAAGGCAAGCCCCGGCATATCGTCACCCTGTTGACGCGCAAGGTCACGGCCGAGCAACTGCAGCGGGTCAGCGCGATCACCGCCAAATATGCCTTGAACATCGATCACATCGACCGGCTTTCCGGGCGCATGCCGCTGGATACGCCGGCCGAACTCAGCAAGGGCTGCATTGAGTTTTCGGTGCGTGGCGAACCTGCCGATCCCATCGCCTTGCGCGCGGAATTTCTCCGCGTAGCCCAGGAGTTGAATGTCGATATCGCCTTCCAGCAGGACTCCCTGTACCGGCGCAATCGTCGGCTGGCCGTGTTCGACATGGATTCCACGTTGATCGAGGCCGAGGTCATAGACGAACTGGCCAAGGTCGCCGGTGTTGGCGA
Organism: Pseudomonas sp.; assembly: GCF_040514055.1. Classification (GTDB taxonomy): domain Bacteria; phylum Pseudomonadota; class Gammaproteobacteria; order Pseudomonadales; family Pseudomonadaceae; genus Aquipseudomonas. The sequence goes on along the minus strand of NZ_JBEVDL010000023.1, from coordinate 6,678 downwards.
GCAAGTGGCTGAGATCACCGAGCGGGCGATGCGTGGCGAGCTGGATTTTCGCGCCAGTTTCAAGGAGCGCCTGGCACTGCTCAAAGGGCTGCCCGAAGCGGCGCTGGTCCAGGTCGGGGCGTCCCTGCGCCTGACCGAGGGGGCGCAAACCCTGTTCGCCGAGCTCAAGCGGCTGGGCTACAAGACGGCGATCCTGTCAGGCGGCTTCAGTTACTTCGCCGAGCAATTGCAGGTAAAACTGGGTATCGATTACGTCTTCGCCAACGAACTGCAGATTATCGATGGGCGGGTCACCGGCGTGGCGCTGGAGCCTATCGTCGATGCACAGCGCAAAGCCGATCTGCTGCGCGACCTGGCGGCGCGCGAGGGGCTCAGCCTGGAGCAGACCATCGCCGTGGGGGATGGGGCGAATGACTTGCCGATGTTGGCGATTGCCGGCCTTGGCGTGGCGTTTCGCGCCAAACCGCTGGTCAAGCAGTCGGCCAAGCAGGCGATCTCGACCCTGGGGTTGGACGGTATCCTCTACCTGCTGGGCTGCCGCGACCGCGACGGCCAGGTCTGAACGGGGCGCACGCCGCTGTCCTGGCGTGAGCGCCAGAGCAAAAAAACCGCCGGTAGGCGGTTTTTTTACGACTCCGAGGGCTGCAGCGTTATTCGTCTCCCGCAGAGAAGTCGTAGTCCATCGATTGGCTGGGCCCTTGCAGGTAGTAGCCCTGGATATAGTTGACGCCGGCTTGCCAGAGAGTCGCCAGCACGCTGGCGCTTTCGACGTAGGGCACGATCGTCAGCTTCGCCTGGGCGTGCAGGCTGTCGAGCAGGGTCTTCAGCGCTTCCTGGTTCTCCGCCTGGGTCAGGTCCTGGGAGAACGAGCCGTCGACTTTGACAAAGTCGATGCTCAAGTGCTTCAGGGTGTTGAATGGGTTGAGCGAGCAGCCGAACTGGCTCAGTACCACCTTGCAGTGCAACTGCGCCAAGCCCTGGGTCAGTGCCTTGGCCTGTTTCAGGTAGGCAATGGCGTCCGGTTCGCTGAGCTGGAACGCCAGGGCGTCGGAGGGCAGGCGGGCAGCCTTGAGCGCCACGCTGAGCCAGGGCAATAGGGTCTGGTCCTGCAGGCTGGCGCTGGACAGGTGGACGAACAGGCAGGTCTGATGGCCTTTGCTGCGATGATCGGCGAGCAGCTTTATCGAGTTGAGGATGACCCAGCGGTCGATCTTCTCTGCCAGGCCGGCATCCATCGCCGCCGCGAGGAACTCGATGGGCGGCACTTCCTGGCCTTGGCCGTTGACCATTCGCAGCAGCACTTCGTAATGCTCATGGCTGTCGCCACGCAGGCTGATGATCGGCTGAAAGAGCAGGCGGAAGCTGTTGTTCTCCAGGGCCTGCTGCACCATCGCGACCACGTTGCCGCGATTGGCCGCTGCCGCCAGTTCGTCGGCCGGGTTGAAGATCTTCAGGCCGTTGCCATCGCCCAATTCGTCGGCGCTGCGATGGGCGCGATCGACCACTTCCTGGGCTTTCGGGGTTTTTTCGTTGAGGCCGGCCAGGCCGATCGACAGGGTGGTCTGGATGGTCCGGCCGCTGACATCGAACAGGTGCCCTTCGACTTTCTTCAGCAGGCTGACCATGGCCGGTTGCGCTTTCTCGGGTGTCAGGCCGGGCTGCAGTACACCGAAAACGTCGTCGCCGAAGCGCGCCAGTTGCGCGTCGCTGTCGAAGTGGCTGCGCAGCAGGTTGGCCAGGTCGGTGAGCAGCAGGTCGATGCCTGCCAGGCCAATCCCTGCCAGCAGGCTGGAATAGCGGTCGAGGCGTATATAGGCCAGGCTCGATGGCAGCCCGGCATTGACCGCGCGCTCGGCGGCACTGTCCATCAACTCCAGGAAGTAACTGCGATTGAACAACCCGGTCACCAGGTCCTGGCTGCTGATTTCGCGCAGGCGCTCTTCCAGTTCCGCATTGCTGGTTTCAGCGCGGATCACCACCTGGATACAGGGTTCGCTGTCATAGGTGGCTGGGGAGAAACTCATGCGCGCGACGAAGTCCTGACCATCGGCCTTCAGGCCGTTGCAGGTGAGCTCGGCGTTGCCGTCGGTGCCATGGTAGTTTTTCAGGAAGTCCTTGAAGCTCGCCTGATCGCTCGGGGCGATCAGGTCGATCATCGGCATGCCCTCGAGCTCGTCGGCGTCCTGGTAATCAAAAAGCTCCAGATAGGCGCGGTTGGCGTAGATGTGCATGCCATCGTGGACATAGGTGATGGCATCGACCGAGCTGTCGAGCAGCAACTGGCAGCGTTTCTCGGTCTCGCGCAATGCCACCTCGGCCGCGCGGCGCGCGCGGCGTTCCTCCAGATTGGCCAGCTCGCGGTTGGCGACCAATACCAGGCGCTCGTCTTCACCTTGCGGGAGGGCATCCTGGGCACCAAGAGTCAAGGCCTCGGTAATGGCGTCGGAATCGTTGCCCTCGGTCAGTTGGATAAACGGAATATCCTTGGCCTGACGGCGAATGGCCGTGATCGCTTCATTGGGGTCAAGGTTTTCGCTGCTGGGGGCTGCGATCATCAGGTCCCAGCTCTGCTGCAGCGCATTGGCCAGGTCATCGCTGGACGTCAGCCGGTGCACGCGAGTGGCGCGGCCGGAATTGCGAAACAGGCTGACGAGGCGTTCAGCCTCGTTTTGCGAGTCTTCGAGAATCAGAAGCCTGATGGTTTTCTTTTCGAGGGCCATGGCGGGTACTTAGACTGCGCCGAACGGGCGCGAAAAGGCGACAAATGGGAGTTCTGGCAATCTACAGCGACTTCCAGAGTGAGTCAAAGTCTTCCTCGCCCGCTTCACCAGCGCTTGCTGGAGCTGTGACGGGTTTCCCGGCCACGGGCTCCGGCTGCTCGTCTACGCTGCGGTATTCGAACTGATTGAAGCTGCCCGTGCTGGTTTGCCGGTGGCTTAAAATCGCCCGCTGTTCCTTGCCCCCCAGATTCACCAACACCTTGTTGCCTTCTTGGAAGGGCAGGCGCGGGGTAATCACGGTTGCTGGCCTGGAGATGGCGTTGATCGCCGGTAGCAGCAGGGCGCGCAGCATCTGGCTGTTTTGTTCGGCCTTGCGCAGCAATTGCAGCCCGCAGGGCTGCGCATAGGGTGCAACCAGTTCGATGCCCATCTGCGTGCCGCCCCCACGGACCTGGCGAATCCAGCGTACCAGCGCGACACTCCAGCCTTGTTCCGGACTGTCCTGGATGCCGAGCAATTCACCCGCTTGCAATTGACTGGGCACCTCTTTGGGCCAGGACAGGCAATAGCCTCCGGGACTGTGGTTGACAATCGGCAGCACGAAGGTCGGCATGCTCTCTACGGCAGCGCCGTCGTCCGGGTCGGAAGTCTTGCCGGGCGCGTGGTTGTATTGAATCTCCTCGAAGGGCAGGCCATTTTCCCAATTCGTAACGGGTTGGGCGTCGAACGCGTTCGACCACACATCCGGCCCGCCGGAGATACCGGACTTGAATACCGCGGCCTTGGTTTTTTCCGGGCTACGCAACACCTCGTTGAAGCTTTTGCGTCCCGCGAGAAAGTAGTGCAGGGCCGACATGCCAATACACAGCGTCAGGCTGCCCTGGCCCGGGTTGCGCTGGAAGGTCCGTTCGGAAATGTCACCCCAGGCCGAACTCAGGTGCTGCAGCAGGTCCAGGCTGAAACCTTCGGGAACCAAGAGCTGGGATTTGCTGCGTGTCTCGGCGGGCATTGCCAGGTAGTCATTGAGCGCGTCGACCAGGCGCTGGGGGTCGATCCCCAGCAGGTTTGGCAGTTCCGCATCCTGAAACAGCGACTTGTAGCGCGGCGGACCATCAACCTGGGGCGGTACGGCAAATAGGCTGGAGGCCTCGGTCGCGGCCTGCAAGGTGACCAGCGCACTCCAAGGCTCGAGGATCTCGGCCAGGCGTGCGATACCGTTCTGGCGCATCTGGTTGCAGCGGGCGCAGCCGAGCAGGAGCGCCACCAGGTAGGTTTGCTCGACGCTCAGCCCGGGCGTGTGCAGCGCCAGGGTGTCACGCACCACGACCTGCTGCAGGTTGCGCTCGCGTGCCAGTTGATAGAGTTGGTGTAACTCCAGCCACAAACCCTCAGGCACCGGACAATAAAGTTGACTGGCCCGTATCAAGGGGCCGCACAAGCAGTGCGTGGCTCGCTGCAGGGCCGCGGTCAGCAAGGGGGAGCGGTCACGCACCGGGCGGACGGCCTCCTGGGCGATGATCAGCTTGTAGCCCACCGCCAAATGGTTCTGCAGGGCCTGGCACAGGTTGGCCACCTTGCGCGGGCGTTCGTCGAGCACAATGGCCTGGTTGAGGAAATGCCGCTCCAGGTGCTTGCAGACGAAATAGACCTCGGAGCGCAGCAGTTCCAGCAACTGCAGGCGATTGTCCGCAGGCGTCACCAGCTGATTGAGTTCCACCAGGCTCTGGTAGAGCTGGCGCGCCATTTCCCCCAGATTGGCCTTGGGCAGGCCGGCTATCCAGCGTTTCAGGTCGCGGGGGCTGGGCTCGCAATAGGACAAGCTTTGCTGAGTCGGGGTCGGAACGCGCAGCAGCAAGTGCGGGCTGTGTTTTTCCATGTAACTCGGATGCTCCAACGGCGCAGGGGGGTCAAGCGAGCTGCCTGTTTTTCTCGGTGTCACTGCAGGTTAGGGTTTCCCCTACTCTAGCAGCATCCCGGCGGCCCCGCCGCCAGTCGTGCCAGCGACGCATGCTGGCTGGCAAGCGTGCAGCTTGGACCGGGGGCAAGGCCGATACGTTCAGTCGCGATGCCCTCTGGGCATCAGCTGTGCGCCTGGCCGAGCGCCTGGCCCATGCGCACAGCGCTGCCCGCGCCGAGGTTGTTATGCCAGGCGACCTGGTCCGGACCGAACAGTACGATGGCGGTCGAACCCAGCTTGAAACGACCCAGCTCAGCCCCTTTGGCCAAGGTAATGGGCGCCCGTGCGGCTTCGTCGTAGCGCAGGGTCTTGAGGCTGCGCTTGGGTGGCGTCACCAGTCCCGCCCAGACGGTTTCGATGCTCGCCACTATCATGGCGCCGACCAGGACGACCGCCATCGGTCCGCGCTCGGTATCGAACAGGCAGACCACGCGTTCGTTGCGGGCGAACAACCCAGGGACGTTTTCGGCGGTGGTCTGATTGACCGAGAAGAGCCGGCCCGGCACATACACCATCTCGCGCAGTGTGCCGGTCAGCGGCATGTGCACCCGATGGTAGTCCTTGGGCGACAGGTACACGGTGGCGAAGGTGCCGCCGAGAAAGGCCTGCGCCCGCTGGCTGTCGCCGCCCAGCAATTCTTGCGCGGTAAAGCTGTGGCCCTTGGCCTGAAACAGCCGTCCGTGCTCGATGGCGCCCAGCTGGCTGATGGCGCCGTCCGCCGGGCACAGCACTGCGCCCGGGCTGTCATCCAGCGGTCGGGCACCGTCCTTGAGGGCTCGGGTAAAAAAAGCATTGAAGTGTTCGTACGCGTGCAGGTCCTCGACCAGGGCTTCGCGCATATCGACCTGGTACTGCTGGGCGAACCAGCTGATCAGGCGATTCTTGAAACCGCTGATTCGGCAGTCGGCGGCATAGCCGATCAGTCGAGAGAGCAAGTGGTGGGGCAGCAGGTATTGGCTGAAGATGAACAGCCGCTGTTTGAGAGTGGTCATGGCGTGGGTTCGTCAGTGGCTGGCGGGGAAGGTGTCGCGTTCAATGTTCGATCGGTGAGTCGGGGTGATTGCCCCATTCCGACCATGAACCTGCATAGCCCTTCACCCGCGGGTAACCCAGCGCCTTGGCGACCAGGTAGGTAAAGCCGGAGCGGTGATGGCTGTGGCAGTGGGTGATGATCTCCTTGTCCGGGCTAATGCCCAACTGTTCGAGCAGGGGCAGCAGGTCCTGGCGCAAGCGCAGCTGGCGCGCCGGATCCATCGCCAGGGTCCAGTCGAGATTGACCGCCCCCGGCACGTGGCCGCCACGGGCGGCCAGGACTTTCTCGCCGCGGAATTCGGCGGCTGTGCGGGCATCCCAGATTGCCAGGTCGGTGGCTCCCAGGCGGCTCAGCAGGTACTCTCGGCTGGCCGTTGGCGCGTCGTCCAACTGCAGCGTCACCGGGCCGTCCGCGCTGGCCGGTACCGCCGTGGCGAGTGGCAACTGCTGGGCCAGCCAGGCAGGCAAGCCGCCATTGAGGTAGTGGTAACGGTGATGGCCGATCACATCCAGCAGCCAGATAAAGCGACCTGCCCAGCCACCGCCCTCATCGTCGTAGACCACGTAGATGGCGTCCGCGCGGTGCCCCAGTTCGCCGAACAGGGTCTCCAGTTGCGCCAGCGGCGGTAACAGACCGGGTGCTGGCGGCGCGCCGAGCTGGGTGCGTTTCGGGTCGACGAAGCGGGCTCCAGGTAGGTGGCCTTCGGCATAACGGGCGCTGCTGGTCAGGTCGACCAGGATCAGTTCGGGACTGTCCAGGCGGGTTGCCAGGTCGCCCGGTTCGATCACCAGGGGCAGGCTTGAGAAGGCGGACATGCAATAGGCCTCGCAGGTAACAAGGCTGCCGATTGTAGCGGAAAGCTCAGCGTCCGCGTTTGGCAAAACTGGCCAATGCCCGCTCGATGCATTGCACGGTTTTACCGAAGGCCTGCAGACTGACCTCGCTCAGCGGCGCGCCCTCCTGGTCGG
>NZ_JBEVDL010000012.1:0-57604 GCF_040514055.1 Pseudomonas sp. | reverse complement strand
TCTGCGGCCGCAGCCGCGACACCAGTGCCTGCTGGGTCAGCAGCACCGGTGCCTGGCTGTCGCCGAGCAGCTGGGCCAGGCGCTCGTCCGGGTAGGCCGGGTCCAGCGGCACATAGGCGCCGCCGGCCTTGAGGGTGGCCAGCAAGGCCACCACCAGCTCCAGGCTGCGGGTCAGGCAAACCGCCACCGGTTGATCGGGACCGACGCCCAGGGCAACCAGCTGGCGCGCCAGCTGGTTGGCGCGGGCATTGAGCTGGGCGTAGCTCAGGCAAGCGCCGTGCAGCTCGACGGCGGTGCGCGCCGGGTGCGCGGCGACCTGGCGTTCGACCGCCTGGTGCACCAGCGGCGGCAGCGAACGGGCCTGTTCACGGGCATTGAAATCGTGCAGCAGCCGTTGACGTTCCCCGGCCGGCAATACGCTCACTTGCTGCAGCGGCGTGTCCGGCGCCTGTTCCAGGGCCTGCACCAGGCCCTCCAGCGCCTGCTGGGTAAAGGCCAGGATACGTGCCGCCGACACCGACTGGTGAATCTCGGCGGTGAGGATGAAATCCGCGCCGAGATCATCGACATACAGGCTGAAGGGGTAATTGGTCAGGTCACGCCCACCCAGGTAATGGATACCCTCGATCAGCTGGCGCTCCTCGCTGGCCGGTGCCTGGCTGTGGCGGTAATTGAGCAAGGCGCTAAACAGCGGCGTGCCGGCCGGCAGCCCGCTGCAGCGCTGGGCCAGGGTCAGTGGCGCCTGTTCATGGCGTAACAGCGCCAGCAGTGCCTGGTGGCAGTGCTGCAGTGCTAGCTGGACATCCAGCTCGCCCAGCCGCACGCGCAGTGGCAGCGTGTTGATAAACATGCCCATGGCCCGATCGATGCCGGCGCCGCCCTGCAGGCGGCCGAACAGCACCGTGCCAAACACCAGGTCGGTATGCCCCGTGCACTGGGCCAGCACCTGGGCCCAGGCCAGGTGGAACAGGCTGGCGGGACTGACGCCACAGCGCCTGGCCTGATCGCGCAGACGCCGCGCCAGTTCGGCCGGCAGGGTCGCGCGGGCTTGGCGCACCTGGGAGCCGTCGCCCTGCACGTCGAGCAGGCCAAAGGGCGCGGTCGGCTCCTGCAGATCGCCGAGCGCGGCGCGGAAGTATGCCTCGTGGGCGGCTTCAGCCAGCCCCTGGCGGGCGCGGGCGACGAAGCTGCGAAAGGCTACCGGCTCGGCCAATTCGGCCTCACGACCTTGCAGCACCAGCAGCACTTCCTGCAGCACCAGTTCGGTGGTGCTGTGGTCCAGCGTCAGGTGGTGGTGCAGGAGGTGCAGCAGCCAGCGCTGACCCGCCTCGTCGAAGGCGGCGAAAGCCTGCAGCATGGGCGCGCGACGAATATCCAGGCGCACCCGGCGCGCATCGGCGTGGCGCTCCAGCTGGGCCTGGACCGGCCCCGCGGCCGGGTCCAGCGCCAGCGTCTGCAGGTCCAGCCGGGCCTGCCGCCAGACCACCTGCACCGGCTCGTCCAGGCCCTCCCAGAGCACGGCGGTGCGCAGGATATCGTGGCGCGCGATGACCCGGTTGAGCGCCTCGACAAAACGTTCGAGCAGCGCTCGGCTGTCGAAGCGCAGGGCCGCCGGCAGCACGTAGGCATCGCCTTCGGTTTGCAGCAGGTAATGGAAAAGGATGCCCTGTTGCAGCGGCGCCAGGGGGTAGATGTCCTGGATCGCGGGCATGCCGCCCGGTACCGCGCCGGCGATCAGCTGCAGCTGCGCAGCCGTCAGCTGAACCAGCGGCAACATCGCCGGCACTATGGCCTGGCAGCCCGGCGGGATGCCGTTGGCCGGCACCTCCGCGGGTTCGCCCGCCTCCGCCTGGGCCAGCGCCATGGCCCGCGCCTGGGCGGCCAGGGTCGGTTCGGCGAACAGGCTGCGGATGTCCGCCTGCAGTCCCTGCTGATGCAGGCGTTCCATCAGTTGCACCGCCAGTATCGAGTGGCCGCCCAGCTCGAAGAAATTATCATCCCGGCCGACCCGTTCGACCCCCAGTTGCTGTGCCCAGAGCCGCGCCAGGGTCTGTTCCAGCGCGCCCTCGGGCGCCTGGTAAAGGCGCTGTACCAGGGCCTGCTGGTCCGGTACCGGCAGGGCCTGGCGGTCGAGTTTGCCGTTGGTCGTCAGCGGCAGGGCCGGCAACACCGCATAGGCGGCGGGCACCATATGTTCCGGCAGCACCGCGGACAGCGCCGCGCGCAGCTCGGCCGGCACAAGTTCGTCGCCCGGCTGCGCCACCAGGTAAGCCACCAGGCGCGGTTGACCGGGATCGTCCTCGCGGGCGATCACCACGGCCTCGCGCACCCCGTCCAGGCGCGCCAGCTGCGCCTCGATCTCGCCCAGCTCGATGCGAAAGCCGCGCAATTTCACCTGGCTGTCGTTGCGCCCCAGGTACTCCAGGTCGCCGTCCTGGCGCCAGCGCGCCAGGTCGCCGCTGCGGTACAGCCGGGCTCCCGGCACGGCACTGAACGGGTCGTCGCGAAAGCGTTCGGCGCTGAGAGCCGGCAGGCCCTGGTAACCGCGCGCCACCCCCGCGCCGCCGACATGCAGCTCGCCGGTCATGCCGATCGGCACCGGCCGGCCCAGTGGGTCCAGCACGTACAGCTGCAGGTCGGGAATACGCACACCGATGGGGCTGGGTCCGACCCGCTCGGCATCGGCCGGCACCAGCGGCCGGTAGGTCACGTGCACCGTGGTCTCGGTGATGCCGTACATGTTCACCAGGCGCGTGGCCTGGTTGTGCGCCTGGGCGTACCAGGGTTTCAGGTGGCCCAGGGTCAATGCCTCGCCCCCGAAGATCACCAGGCGCAGGCGATGGCGGCGCGCGGCGGCCTGGTCGGCGGCGATAAATTGGCGAAAGGCGCTGGGGGTCTGGTTCAGCACCGTCACGCCTTGCTCGCAGACCAGCCGGTGGAAGGCGTGAGGCCCAAGGCGCGTCGCCTGCGGCACTATCACCAGCTTGCCGCCATGGATCAAGGCGCCCCACAGTTCCCAGACCGAAAAATCGAAGGCGAAGGAATGGAACAGGGTCCAGACGTCCTGATGGTCGAACTGGAAGCAGGCCTGGGTGGCGCTGAACAACCGCGCCAGCTGGCGGTGCTCGACCATCACACCCTTGGGCGTGCCGGTGGACCCCGAGGTGTAGATCACGTAGGCCAGGTGCGCCTGGTCCAGCCCGCCGTCATCCAGGTTCGTCGCGAACTCATCGGACCAGGGCGATTGCACCCAGGGCAACGCGTCCAGCACTACCCGCGCGCACGCTGGCGGCGCGGCCAGGTGCGGGTCCAGGGCGAGCTGCGACACCAGCACCCGCGGCCTGCTGTCGTGCAGCAGGTGCTGCAGACGTTCGCGCGGATAGAGCGGGTCCAGCGGTACATAGCCAGCGCCGGCCTTCAGCGTGGCGAGTAGCGCCAGCACCATGGCCGGGCCGCGTTCCAGGCAGATCGCCACGCGATCGTCGGGGCGCACGCCCAGGCCGCGCAAGTGCCGGGCCAACTGGTTGGCCTGCTGATTGAGCATCGCGTAGCTCAGCCGCTGGCCCTGGTATTCCAGGGCAATGGCCAGCGGGCGCAGCGCCACCTGGTCCTCGAACAGCCGATGCACGGGCGGCGTCGCGGCCGCTTCGAGTCGAGGCCGGTTGAAGTCCTGCAGCACCCGCTGGCGCTCCAGCGAGTCCATCAGCGGCAGGTCCTGCACGGGCGTCTGCGGTGCCTCCAGCGCCGCCAGGGTCAGTTGCGCGATGCGCCGCACATGGTCCGCCATCGCCTCCGGGTCGAGGACCTGCGGGTCGTAATTGAATTCGATGCGCACCGGCTGGTGCTGCTCGTGGTCGCGCACGTAGATCGCCAGTGGCTGGCGTTCGTAGCCGTTGTGCAAGGGGAACACCGCGGTACGCACGCCGTCCTCGAACAGCAGGTCGCCGGGGAAGCCCTCGACCGACAGCGACACCTCGAACAGGCCACGCCGGTCGCTGGCTCCGCCCAGCAGGTGGCGATGGATCTCGGCCAGGGGGAAACGCTGGTGGCGATAGCAACGCTTGAGCTCGGCGGCGACCGCCTTGACCGTCAACGCGAACGAACGCCGGGGCTCGATCTGGATGCCCACCGGTACCGCGGCGGAGAACATGCCGACGGTACGCCGCTGCAGCGCGCCGGTGCGGTTATGCACCGGGGTGCCGATCACCAGCTCCTCGCTGCGGTTGAAAAACCGCGAAAAATAGATCGCCAGCACCGCCAGCAGCAAGGACGTGGAGGAGCCGCCCAGCTCCGCGGCCACCTGGTTCAAACGGGTATAATCGCCGCGTTCGAGTTCCCACACCTGCTGGCCGAACCGCCGCTCGCCGCGCCCGCGCTTTTCCGCGCCGTCCTCGAACAGCGGCGCGGGCAGCCCGTGGAAACGCTCGAACCAGAAGTCGCGGTCCTGGCCGTAACGCCAGGAGGCGCTGTACTCGGCGTCCCGCGCCAGGAAGTCGCGGTACTGCGCCGGCTCGGGCGGATCCCCGGCCAGCGACTCGCCGCGCTTCAAGCGGTTGTAGGCCTGCACGATAAGCTGGCCGATCAGCGAGACCGTCATGCCGTCGGCGACCAGGTGGTGAAACACGGCCAGCCAGTAGCCACGCTGCGGGGCGACCTGCAGCCAATGCATGGCCCAGAGGCGCTCGCCCTGCAGGGCAAAGGGGGTGCCGAAGGCCTGGCGCATCTGCGCCCAGGCAGCGGCCTCGGGGTCGGGGTCTGCGGAAAAGTCCAGCTGCTGCAGCACCGCCAGGGCCGACCCGGAGAACGTCTGACCGCAGCCGCTGGGATGGCCGTGCAGCTGGATGCGCAAGGCTTCGTGGCGCTCGACCACCTGGACGATGGCGGCCTCGAGGCAATCGAGGTCCAGGGGTCCGTCCACCTGCACCGCGCTGCCGATGTTGTAACACGGCAGGTCCGGCGCGAGCAGTTGATCCAACCACACCGCCTGCTGGGGGGAACTCAATGGAAAAACGACTTCGCTACTCATGACTGTGAACCGTCCGTGGTGATAAGCGAGAAGAAGGAAGGCGGTCGCCAGGGCCGCCGATTCGGTTGGCTGAGGAGCGGGTCAGGCCTCCGCCCGCTCGGGCACCAGCAGGTCCAACTGGCGCAGACGCGGGCTGGCCAGCGCCGCCAAGGTCAGCAGCAAGCCGACAGCGCCGCTGAGGAAAAACAACAAGCCGATGCCGCGGCCCTTGCCGGTGCCGAACCAGCTGCCAACCGAGGCGCTCAGGGCGCCGCCCTCGAGCAGGGCCGGTTCGAGCACCTGGTCGGCCAGGTAGCCGCCGGCCAGCAGCACCAGGCACATGACCAGCAGGTTCGAGGCACCCAGCAGGGCGAAGACACTGCCCTGGTGCTCCAGCGGTGCCTTGCGCATCCACAGGGCGCAGGAACAGGCGACCGAGGTGCTGCCGCCTAACAGGCAGGCGAAGGCCGCCAGGCACCAGATCAGGGTCGAAGTGGTCAGCCCGGCGACCAGCACGGCCGCGCACTGCAGCACGTCGAACAGCAACACCCAGCGCATCAGCCGACGACGGATCAGGCGCGTCGCCACCAGCATCGAGCCGGCGAGGCCGCCGACGATACCGACCGACATCACCAGGCCGAGCACATCGGTGGAATGGGTCGATAGCACCAGGGGGGTGAGCAAGGTGGTGGCCAGCACCATCAGGCACTGCACCAGCGCGCCATAGAGCAGCAACAGCTGCATCAGTGGCTGCTCGCGCAGGTAGCTCCAGGCACCGGAGAAGCTGCTGCGCGCCCCGTTCCAGAACGAGTCCGCGGGGGTCGCCAGCGCTCCGCCCCGGGCCGTCCCGCCGGCGCGGTTCAGCGCGCTGAACACCAGCAAGGCGCCGGCCGTCAACAGGCACAGCTGCACCGCCAGCACCGACTGCAGGCCAAAATGCCCCATCAGAAAGCCCGATGCCGCGGGCGCGCCAACCTGCACGATGGCGCGCGAGACACCGGTCAGGCCGCCGACCTGGGTGAAACGTTCCTTGGGCACGAAACTGCTGATGGCCACACGAATGGCCGGCCGACGCACGGCCGCCAGCGCCGCCGAAAGCGCCGCATAGAGGTACAGGGCCTCGACGCCCAGGCGCTCGCCGAGCAGACCCAGGACCACGGCGAAGGTGCACAGGATGGCCGCGACGTCGCAGCCCAGCACCACCCAACGGCGGTCATGGCGATCGGCGAAGGCGCCGGCAAAGGGGGTCATCAGCATGCCCGCGGCCGCGGCCGCCAGCACCGAGAAGCTATAGTCCTGGGACGAACCGGTCTGGGCGAAAATCCACACGCCGATGGCGAAACTGGCCAGGGTAGTGCCCAGATCGAAGGCGGTCTCGCTCAGCCAGAGCAACGCGAAGGACAGCCTGGCAACGGCCGGGGAGACGCGGGGGGAAACATTCGACGAGGGGAGCGCAGGCTCCACTGCCACTTCGTGCATAACTCAACCGTCCCTGGTTATATATCCACGCGACCCCTCGTGGATCGCACTGTTTATGCTTATGAGAAACGCCCACCGAACCACCAACAAGACGCAACTTACCCAGCCCGCCCACACCATCAAGTGCGTGCCTCCACCTCTCGGACATTAACGATCAAGCAGCCGTGGGCCGCGCCAAGACGCGCAACTTGACGCTGAGCAAGGTGACAATTAACGATCAATTATCGATTATCCCAGAGGAACGATACGGGCAGTTCAACAACTTTGAACGATTAACTCTGCCGCCAACTTGGACTCAAAGGGTATAGCAGAGCTCGACGCGGTTACAATCAACAATCCACCCAACACTTATAACGTTTACTCATTAGAATGGCACCAAAAAGGTGCAAGCAGTTATGCCTCAGAACTGCCTATCTAGAGCTATCGCCAGCCTACGGACGGCCACAGCGCAGTGAACCTCCTATGCAATTGATTGATTTAACTGGAGCTTCGCCCATGATTGGAAAATCGTTCACTTTTCGGGCAGCGTCAACCGACCGCGCACTGCCGACAGGCATAATGGCCCTGATCGAAAGTTCCTCAGACGCTCATGTTTTTTCATCGAAAATAATCAGGCCCCCGCTACAAAATCAAAAATATCGAATTTAGTATTTCGTCGGACAAAATAGCCAGTGGCTATAATTTCTCCGGATATACCACACAGCAAACCACGAACATGGACTGACGCAACTTCCGCCTGACTTATAAGTTATGACCCTTATCGGATTTCCAGTCATGGCCACCCAAGTGTCCTTGCGGCACTCGCCGGATTACCCGGGAATGACAATGGCAGTGGCACATTTGCCCTGCCCCCAACGTGGAGAGTCAACGCGGCGCTATTGTGGATAGAGTTGCGCCCGTTATGTATGCGCGAGGGCAGGCTGCGCCTCCTACGCCAAGCGCTGCCGCGCAGTGCGTCAGGTGCAAAACCGCCAGGGCCTAGATCCCGATATGCTCGGCGAGGAAATCGATCAGGGCGCGCACCGAGGGCAGCACCCCGCGGCGCGAAGGGAAGACCGCGTGCACGATACCGGTCTGCGGCACCCAGTGCGGCAGGATCTCCAGCAGGCGTCCGTGCTGCAGGTCCTGGTCGACCACCATATGCGGCAACTGCACCACCCCGACCCCTTGCAGGGCCGCCAGGCGTAAACCCGTCATGTCGTCGGTAACCAATCGCGGTCGATGCACCACCTCGGCGGTGGCGCCATCCGGCCCCTGCAACCGCCAGAGGTGATCGCAGTCCGGCCCCCAATCAAGGCTGGGCAAGGCTCCCAGGTCGGCGGGCCGCAGCGGCAGTCCGTGCTGCGCCACCAAGAGCGGGCTGGCGACCAGCCGTTGCGGGCTCTCGACCAGGGTGCGCATCACCAACTCGGAGTTGTCCAATGGTGGAAACCGCACCCGCAGCGCCAGGTCCAGGCCCTCGGCGATCACATCGACGCGGCGGTTGGTGGCCTCCAGTTGGACCTGTACCCGCGGGTTTTCGAGCATAAAACGTCCTAGCAGGTCGCCCACCCGGTAGTGCAGCAACGTGGTCGGGCAACTCATGCGCACCAGGCCCTGGGGCTCCGAGCGGGCGTGCTCGATCACTTCCTGGGCCGACCGGGCTTCCACCAGCATGGCCAGGCAGTGCCGATGGTAGGCCTGGCCGGTGTCGGTGACCGAAAAATGCCGTGTCGAGCGCTGCAGCAAACGCACCCCCAGGCGCTCCTCGAGCAACGCAATACGCCTGCTCAGCTTGGACTTGGGAATGTTCAGCGCCCTGCCCGCCGCGGCAAAACCGCGGTGCTCGACCACTTGGGCAAAGTAATAAAGGTCGTTGAGATCGTCCATCCATGTTCTCCGGGTAGAACGCCAAGCATACTTATCCGCGCCCCGCGAACCCAGTCCAAGATGGCCGATGGAGACCGCAGAGGCACCCGCGGCTGTTGCCAAAGGGATTAAGGCGCCATCAATAGGCCCGATCTAGAGCCAACCAACAAAAACACCGGGCGCAGGCGAAGGCGTGCCGCGGCGGGCTCGGCCAGTGCCGGGCGGTTGCATCCCCAGCGCGAGCTACCGCCTCTATCGTTCCCAAAATAGAACGCTGCAAGCCATTTTTCCTGGCTACCGCCCCGCCGGTCGCGACCCTACCCTGCGTCCATACAGTCAGGAAGCAGGTCATGAAAAACATTCTCGGCATCTACAGCAACCCCAACTCGCACTGGGTCGGCGACGGTTTCCCGGTGCGCTCGCTGTTCTCCTACGACAGTCTGGGCCAGCACATCAGCCCCTTTCTGTTGCTCGACTACGCCGGTCCTCATGCGTTCGCCCCCGCGCCGCGGCCGCGCGGCGTCGGCCAGCACCCGCACCGGGGCTTCGAAACCGTGACCCTGGTCTACCAGGGTGAACTGGAGCACCGGGACTCCACCGGCAGCGGTGGCCGTATCGGCCCAGGCGACGTGCAGTGGATGACCGCCGCCTCGGGCATCCTGCATGAGGAATTCCATTCCGATGAGTTCACCCGCACCGGCGGTACCCTGGAAATGCTGCAGCTGTGGGTCAATTTGCCAGCGAAGGCCAAGCGCGCCGCGCCCGGCTATCAGACCCTGCTCGCCGTTGACATTCCCGTGGTGCCACTCGCCGGCGGCGCGGGCAGCCTGCGGGTGATAGCCGGGAAGTTTGCCGGCCACTACGGCCCGGCGCGGACCTTTACGCCGATGGATGTCTGGGACCTGCGCCTCAGGGCCGGCAAGCACCTGACCCTGGACCTCGAGCCGGGACGCAGCACGGCGCTGGTGGTGCTGCGCGGCAGCGTGCGGGTCAACGGCAAACAGCTGCTCGGCGAGGCGCAACTGGCCCTGTTCGACCGCGCCGGCCGCGAGGTGCTGCTGGAGGCGAGCCACGAGGCACAGCTGGTGCTGCTCAGCGGCGACCCCATCGAGGAGCCGATTGTCGGCTACGGGCCGTTCGTGATGAACAGCCAGGCGGAAATCGAGCAGGCCATAAGCGATTTCCAGGCGGGCACGTTTGGCCAGATGGCCCCTGACTGAGCGCACCTGGGGGCGTCGACACGGGCACCCACTTTTCCCCTGGCCGCCTCCTGCCCAGATACCAGAAATTATAGTTTATTCATAAATAACAAACACTTGCTGTATCTGTGCAGGACCAGACCCAGGCAACAACCTAAACCCGACGCTCGCCGCCCCTGAGCCACCGGCCAGCGCTGAGCAGCTTGGCAAGCGCAACAGCCACGCGATGGCCTGCGGGCCCGACGCTAATGGCCCAACTGGCGCTGGCGCGCAGACAAAATGCTGCCAGGCGCTGTCGGGCCCCGGGCGCAATGCGCGGCAAGCTGCCATTCCCCATCCCCGCCCGACCACCCCCGGGGTGGCGGGCATTTAGCAACCAGGAGTCACCCATGAGTATTCCCTACAAGCGTATCGACCAGTCCCAGGCAGCCGTGCTGCTGGTGGACCACCAAACCGGCCTGCTGTCCCTGGTGCGCGACAGCGACCCGGACAAGTTCAAGAACAATGTGCTGGCGCTGGCCGACCTCGCCAAATACTTCAAGCTGCCCACCATACTGACCACCAGCTTCGAGAACGGCCCCAACGGCCCGCTGATGCCGGAATTGAAGAAAACCTTCCCGGAAGCGCCCTACATCGCCCGCCCGGGCCAGATCAATGCCTGGGACAACGCCGATTTCGTCGAGGCGATCAAGGCCACCGGCCGCAAGCAACTGATCATCGCCGGCATCGTCACCGAAGTCTGCGTGGCCTTCCCGGCACTGTCGGCGATCGAGGCCGGCTTCGATGTCTTTGTCGTCACCGACGCCTCCGGCACCTTCAATGAAGTGACCCGCGACGCCGCCTGGAGCCGCATGGCAGCAGCCGGCGTGCAGATGCTGAGCTGGTTCGGTCTGGCCTGTGAGCTGCACCGCGACTGGCGCAACGATGTCGAAGGCCTGGGCACCCTGTTCGCCAACCATATCCCGGATTACGCCAACCTGATGACCGGCTACGCGGCCCTGACCGCCAACCGCTAAGCACATTCCGCCGCGACCGCGGTCGCGGCGGGATCGAACCGACGCCGGGCGCCCGTACCCCGGCAACAGGGGAGCGCCATCCGACTCGGCTCGAGCCTTCGCCAACGGTCTGCCGCAACCTGCAGCCCATTCGCGCCGGCAGCCCGGCAAGCGCCCTTCCCGGCCCGCTGCCTGGACGCGGCAGCCGACAACCAATCAGCCGCCAATGGCCGACGGAAATCCCATAAAATATGGCAAAACCGCCGACCTGCCAGCGTCGACCGGCACCGTCCACGACTACCCGCCGCGCGTTCCCGGCCGCGGCGGACTAGCGCGTGCCTGCCTCGATCATCCCTTATCGCCACAAGGAAAACCCCATGCCCCATGAAGGCAACCTGCTGCAGGCCACCCTGGTCTTTTTAGTGGCGACGGTGCTGATCGTGCCGTTGGCCAAGCGTCTGCAACTGGGCGCGGTGCTGGGTTACCTGCTGGCCGGGGTGCTGATCGGGCCTTCGGTGCTGGGCCTGATCGACGAACCGCAGAGCGTCAGCCTGCTGTCGGAAATGGGCGTGGTGCTGCTGTTGTTTATCATCGGCCTGGAACTGTCGCCCCGGCGCCTGTGGGTGATGCGCAAAGCGGTATTCGGTGTCGGCCTGGCCCAGGTGCTGGTGACCGCGCTGGTGTTCGGCGCCATCGCCTGGCAGGGCTTTGACCAGCCGCTGAACAGCGCCGTGGTGCTGGGCTTTGGCCTGGCGCTGTCGTCCACCGCCTTGGGGCTGCAGGGCCTGGCCGAACGCAAGGAACTGGGCAGCCCCCACGGGCGCCTGGCCTTCGCCATCCTGCTGTTCCAGGACATCGCCGCCATCCCGCTGATCGCCATGGTGCCGCTGCTCAGCGGGGGCCTGGCGGGGGCGGAGAGCAGCGGCGTGAGCCAGTGGCTGCGGGTGCTGGGCAGCATCGCCCTGGTGGTGATCGGCGGACGCTACCTGCTGCGTCCGGTGTTTCGCATCGTCGCCAAGACTGGCCTGAGCGAAGTCTCCACCGCCACCGCCCTGCTGGTGGT
This sequence comes from Pseudomonas sp., assembly GCF_040514055.1. Taxonomy (GTDB): domain Bacteria; phylum Pseudomonadota; class Gammaproteobacteria; order Pseudomonadales; family Pseudomonadaceae; genus Aquipseudomonas. The sequence continues at coordinate 46,015 of NZ_JBEVDL010000012.1, read as the reverse complement.
GATCGGTACCGCCTGGCTGATGGAACAGGCCGGGGTATCGATGGCGCTGGGCGCGTTCCTGGCCGGGTTGCTGCTGGCCGACTCCGAATACCGCCACGAGCTGGAAGCGCAGATCGAGCCGTTCAAAGGGCTGCTGCTCGGCCTGTTTTTTATCAGCGTGGGCATGAGCGCCGATATCGGCCTGCTGCTGAGGGAGCCGCTGGCCGTGCTGGCGCTGACCGCGTTGCTGATCCTGCTCAAGCTGCCGCTGCTGTACGGGATCGCCCGCCTGGCCGGCGGCCTGGGTCGGCAAAGCGCGCTGCGCCTGGGCATGGTGCTGGCGGCCGGCGGCGAGTTCGCCTTCGTGCTGTTCGGCATGGCCCGCACCCAGGGGCTGTTCAGCGCCCACCTGCATGCGCAGCTGGTGCTGACCATTACCCTGTCGATGGCGTTGACCCCGTTGCTGGTCCTGCTGCTCTCGCGCCTGCGTAAACCGGCCCCGGTCGCGCCAGTGGTGCCGCCCGAGTACCGCGACATCGACAGCGACGCCCCCCGCGTGGTGCTGGTGGGCATGGGCCGCATGGGCCAGATAGTCGCCCGGGTCCTGCGCGCGCAGCAGGTGCCGTTCGTGGCGCTGGACACGGCGGTGGAGTCCATCGAATTCTCCCGCAGCCTCGGGCATATGCCGAGCTTCTACGGCGACGCCATGCGTCCGGAGATCCTGCGCGCCGCCAAGGCCGAGGCCGCCGAATACTTCATCATTGCCACCGACGATCCCGAGGCCAACCTCAAGACCACCGAGCTGGTGCGGCAGCTGTACCCGCAGATGAAGATCATCGCCCGCGCCCGCAACCGCCAGCACGTGCACCGCCTGCTCGACCTGGAGGCCTTGCCGGTGCGCGAGACCTTCCACTCCAGCCTGGAAATGAGCCGCCTGGTACTGCTCGGCCTGGGCCTCAGCGAAGAACAGGCCAGCGCGCGGATCCGCCGCTTCCAGCGTCATGACGAGGAGGCACTGCAGGCCCAGCACCTGGTCTACGACGATGCCGCCGCCCTGCTGCAAAGCGCCCGGGAAGCCCGCGCCGAGCTGGAGACCCTGTTCGAAGCCGACCGCATCGAAGAGCAGGCGCTGAAATAAGGCCCGTGGGCGCGGCCCCGTTCGCCTTGTTGCTGACCGCCGAGATATGTAGTCTCAATGGACATATCCATCGAGTTTACGTGCACCGGCAGGAGAGGCGATGAAACGCAAACAGGCGATTGAATCCGTACGCTGGGATTTGGCATTGCGCTATCGCCTGATCGAAACGGTGGCCTGGTGGGAGGGCCGCCTGACCACCAATCACTTGACCCAGAGTTTCGGCATCAGTCGCCAGCAGGCGTCCAAGGACATCAACTCCTATATCACCGAGCATGCGCCGAATAACCTGGAGTATGACAAGCACCTCAAGGGCTACGTCCCGAGCAAGGCCTTCACCCCGCTGTTTATCGACGACAGCGCCAGCGCCTACCTGCACCTGCTTAACCAAAGCCACGAACGCGCCCCGCATGTCGAAGGCCTGGCGCTGGCCTACGCCCACACCGAGGTGCTGCAGGTGCCGGACCGCTCGGTGCTTCCCGAGATCCTGCGGCCAATCCTGAAAGCCTGCCGCGAGAACCTGCGCCTGGAGTGTGACTATGTGTCCTTCACCACCCCCGCGCCGGAGGGGCGCCTGATCGCGCCGCACACCCTGGTCTACACCGGCATGCGCTGGCATGTGCGCGCCTACTGCGAAAAAAATCGCGACTATCGGGATTTCGTACTCAGTCGCTTCCGCGGCGATCCCCAATTGCAGGACGGCGACGCCGCCCAGGGCCGTGAGGCAGACCACGGCTGGAACACGGCGGTGCAGGTGATCATCGCCCCCGATCCACGCTTGAGCGCCGAGCAGCGGGCCATTATCGAGACCGATTACGGCATGCGTGACGGCCAATTGCGGGTCGAGAGCCGCGGCGCGCTGGTGCAGTACGTGCTGCAACGCTTCCAGATCGACGCGACCAAGGTGCATGCCAAGGCCAGCGCTCAGCAGATTGTGGTGGCCAACCTGGAGGCGCTGCAGCCCTGGCTGTACCGCTGAGGACATACGGTGCGACGCGTGGCGAGCGAGGATGATCGTTCCCACGCTCCGCGTGGGAATGCCGCCTGGGACGCTCCGCGTCCCGCCAGCGGGCAGGCCACGCGCTGCCCAGGGTCGCCGTAGGATGGGTCGGGCCGCGCAGGTGGAGCGCAGTGATACCCTTCGCCCAGGTTGCCCTATGGATCGCTCCATGGCCTCACGCGGGGATGCGCGCCCCCTGGCTTACTCTTGGCTGTCGAAGATCACCAAGGTCCCCTGGCTACCAGGCAATACCGCGTGGACAACGCCAGCTTCGGCCAGGTACAGCTGTCCTTGCGCCACACGTATGACCTCGTCTCCGACACCCAGCATCAGCTGCCCCGAGATGACCAACAGCCCCTCGTTATAGTCATGCACCTCCGCCGCCGAGGGCATTTCATCCATGCGCAACACTTTGATGTTCGAGTCACCCACCCGCCCGACCACACGAGACATCCACGCATCCGGTAATGCCTGGGACATCGAATCAAGACTCAACAACGCCATGCAACACTCCCTATCTGAGACCGCATCCACCCACCGCCAGGCATTGGCCCAGGGTGGTTGACTCTTTGATTCTTCACTCCTTCGCGCCGCATGCCCGCGCCAAGGCATGGATCGTTCCCACGCTCCGCGTGGGAATGACGCCCGCGACACTCCGCGTTGCGTTTTTGATCGTTCCCACGCTCCGCGTGGGAATGCCACCCGCGACACTCCGCGTTGCGTCTTTCTTATACCCGCGCCCGGCCCTAGCCCTTGAAATACACCAATTGCTGGGTGGTGGCCAACAGCTCGCCGGTGGCGCTCCAGAGCTCGGCGCTTTGATCGAAGTAACCGCGGAAGTACTTGAACCCGCGGGCGACCCCGAGGATCGAATCCTGCCCCACCTTCGCCAGCGCCTGCGCGTCGGCATGAAAGTAGGTGGTCATGGAGACGGTGCCGGCTGGCATCATCTGCTGGCGGCGGATAAACACCCGCGGAAAGAAACAATCGCTGAGGGCCATCAACGACAGGAAATCCAGCGGCCGCTCGGGTTTGTCCCGTACCCACAGCTGCGTGGTCGAGTCCCCTTCCTCCAGGGGCGTGCCACGCGGCGCGAAACCGCCCTGGATCACGCGCAAGTCATACTGCTTGACCCATCCGGGGTAACCCGCGGTGGCCAGGGGCTCGACCGCGCTGGCGGCCGGCACCACGGGCATCTGGATATCGGCACCCGACCAGCTGTCCTGACGCAACGCCAGCATGACGGTCGCCGTGGTGGCGATCTTGCCCTGCTGGGTCAAGGTCAGGGTCCAATGCTGGGTGGAACGGCTGGTACGGGCGACCTGGGCCTGCACCTCGAACACCTGGTCGCCGATCGGCGCCGTGAAGTTCACCGTCATGGCGACCGGATCGCCTTGCCGCTCGGGATGCGACAGCACGGCATTGAGCAGGGTCGCCGCGATCGCCCCGCCAAAGGGCCCCACCATATTGGCGTAAGCGCTGGAAATATGGCCGGTGAAAGCGCCGCCTTCCTGGGGTTGCAGCGCGATGGCCGCGTCGAAGGGGTGCTGGACTGGGGTCGTGGACATGGTTCGGGACTGCCTGTGTCGAGAAATGATGCGCCGGGCATTTGAGCAAACCGACCCGCGAGGCGCAACCGCGGCGCCTGACAACGGCCATTGCGCCGCTTAGAACGTTTATTTCAGCAAGTTATTTGCATAGACCGCAATTACATATCCATAACCGGCCAATCGACAATGCCACGATCAGCCTGTCCGCCCTGACGGACAATCTGTTGTCGCAACGGACAGGCCTGCCGAATCCCTGTCGCTTTCCATGCCAGGGCGTGCAGCGCCGCTGCTGGACCCCCACCTTGCCTGGCCCCGCTCAATCCTTAGAATCCGCCCCAACAGCTTCACACCCAACTCTCGAAACCTCAGGGGATACACCAATGATGAACGCCATGCAGATGCCAATGCCGATGACCACCCATATGCCGATGATGGGCATGTCGATGATGATGGCCACCATGAGCTGCGAAATGCTCGAAGACGGCATGCTGTGCAAAATGATGCCGGCCGCCGGCATGGACATGGGCATGTTCAAGAACAGCGCCGACATGATGCAGATGATGATGAACTGCGGCATGCCGATGATGATGCACTGCGGCAACATGAGCATGCTGTGCATGTCCCAGACGAGCATGGCGATGCCGATGATGAGCAGCATGATGCCCATGCCGATGATGGGCATGCCGATGCCTTCGATGAAGTGCGTCATGGAGTGCACGGTCCAGACCGACGGCATGCTGTGTAAAATCATGCCGATGGCCGGCATGAACATGGACATGATGAAAAGCTGCTGCACGCTGATGATGAAAATGATGAACGACTGCAGCATGCCGATGATGATGAGCTGCAACGGCATGCCGCTGATGTGCTGCACCTGCTGATCGGTTAGCGCCTGACAAAAAGCCCGGCCGGCTTATCCCGCCGGGCTTTTTTGTGCCCGGCGTTCAGTCGAGGCGCTCGGGATAGGTCACCACCAGGTAGGCTACCGCCTCGCTGTCGGAGGGGTTGCGGTAGCGATGGGGTTGATCGGCGTAGAACAGGATGGAGTCGCCGGTTGACAGCAGGTAACGCTCCTCGTTGACGCTGATCTCCAGTACGCCCTGGGCTACCACCAGGTTTTCCTGCACGCCGGGACCGTGGCCCTGGGACTCGTCTTCACCAAGGGGGCTCAGGCGCAGTTCGTAGAATTCCGATTGGCGCGCCACGTCGAAGGGAAACAGCGCGCGACTGACCGAGACGCCATTGGCACTGACCAGGCGCCGGCTCCTGCTGGCGGGCAGCACCGCCACGCCCTCGAAGGCGCGGTGCTCGAGAAACGCCGCAACCGATACCTTGAGGCCCTTGGCGATTTTGCACAGCACCTTGATCGACGGCACGCTGCGGCCAGACTCGATCTGCGCGAGCATCGCCCGACTGACGCCGCACAGGCGGGCCAGGGCGTCGAGAGACAGGTGGCGCTTGCCACGCAGGCGTTGCAGGTTCTGCGCGACATGCTCGCAGATCGGGTCTTCATCCTGGGAATCCAACGGGCCCAGCTCGAGCACCGCCTCATTCGCGGTCTCCAGGAACCGCGAGAACTCCCCCGCGCTCACGCGTGACGGGTCTCGGTCGAGGGGGCCAGCTGCGCCCACTGCGCCGCTTGCAGGCCAAGGTTGCGCGCATACATTTCCCACATGATCCGAGCCAGCTGCTGCGCGTGTTTGCGCTTGCGGAAGGTGGTGAAGTCGATAACGTTGTCGATGGGTTTCATGGACGCTTCACTGTCGTAATCAATGGACGGGATGGGCTAAGCGTACGCCGGTATTTTTATAACAATAAATACCAATAAATAATTTATTAATTCTTTTCGGATATATACAGCATACCGAGGCCGTCGGCCGTCGGCTGTCGGGTTGTCGCAGGGCGGAGCGCCGAGGCCGCCCTACGTCGTTGATCGTTCCCACGCTCTGCGTGGGAATGCCCCCTGGGACGCTCCGCGTCCCGCCATCGGCTGACCCGGACGCTCGTAGGCTGGGTTGAGCGCAGCGATACCCATCGCAGAACGTCAGCGGGCTGTCGCTGAACAACGCGCCTCGGCCGCCCTACGGATCGCTCCGGGACGGATGCTGGGGCGTGGCGCGGCGAGGAGGCAACACCCCGTCAGCAGGCCGAGTACAGGTGTGGCGCAGGGGGACGAGCCGCAAGGAGGCGGCGAGAGGCTTAAAGGGCCAGGGATGGCCCTTGTAAGCCGGCCCCCGGTGACGCACCGGAGCGAAGGACGTCTGGCGCAGCCAGACCCGGATACCGGGCGCGCTTTCTCTTGGGTTACGTTCTCTTTGCGCGAGCAAAGAGAACGTGACTCGCCGTCAGGGCGAAACCAATCGCTTCAGGAAACCCGCGATACGTGGCAGCCTGGCGTTGGGTAGCTCGAAGGATGGGTTGAGCGCAGCGATACCCATCGCAGAAATGCCGGCGAGCTGTCGCGAAACAGCGCGCCGAGGCCGCCCTACGGATCACTTTTAGGCCAGCATCAGGTCCAGGTTCTGCACCGCGGCACCGGCCGCGCCCTTGCCCAGGTTATCGAGCACGGCCGCCAGCAGGACCTGACCGTGGTCGGGGTGGCCATGTACCGACAGACGCAGCCCATCGGTGCCATTGAGCGCCTGCGGGTCCAACTCGGCCATCTGGGGTTGCAACGGTGCGACCTGGACATGGCGGGCGTCCTGGTAGGCTTCGACCAGACAGCCGTGCAAACGGGCCGCGTCGACCCCCTTGGCCAGCCGCCCCAGGTGCAGCGCGACGGTCAGCACTATGCCCTGCCGGTAGGCGCCATAGGCCGGCACGAAGACCGGGCGTTCGAGCAAGCCGGCGTGTTGCTGGATTTCCGGCACATGCTTGTGGGTCAGCGCCAACCCATAGAGGCGCAAGGCCGGTTGGGCGTCGGAGTTTTCGTAGCCCTCTACCACGCTGCGCCCGCCACCCGAATAGCCGGACACCGCATGGATGGCCAAGGGGTAATCCGCCGGAACCAGGCCGGCGGCGATCAGCGGGCGCAGCAAGGCGATGGCCCCGGTCGGGTAGCAACCCGGGTTGCTGACCCGCCGCGCCTGGGCGATCCGCCCGGCCTGGCCGGGGTTCAGTTCGGCGAGGCCATAGACCCAGTCCGGATGGGTGCGGTGGGCGGAGCTGGCGTCGATGACCCGCACAGCCGGGTTGCGGATGCTGGCCACCGCATCCCGTGCGGCGTCGTCCGGCAGGCACAGCAGGGCAATGTCCGCACTGTTGATCGCCTCGGCGCGCAACCGGGCGTCCTTACGCGATTCAGCGGGCAACGCGAACAGCCGCACGTCCCGCCGCCCGCCCAGGCGCGCATGGATCTGCAGGCCGGTGGTGCCCTGGTCGCCGTCGATAAATACAAGGGGTTGGCTCATTTGGCAGATGCTCAAGGGATCGAAGAGGCCCCTAGCATTCCAATTCACTGACTAAAAGAAAATTTGAATAGAATGACGCTCTAGATCAGAAAATCTGAACGATGCGCGAACTCAACCTCGATCGCCTGCGCACCCTGGTCACCATCGCCGACCTCGGTTCCTTTGCGGCCGCCGCCCGGGCGCTGCACCTGTCGCCGCCCACCATCAGCCTGCATGTCGCCGACCTGGAGGCACGGATCGGCGCGCCCTTGCTGACCCGCACCCGCAGCCAGGTGCAGCCGACGCCCATAGGCGCGACCCTGCTGGAGCGCGCCCGGCGCTTGCTGGCCGACGCCGACCTGGCCCTGGAAGAGGTGCAACGCCAGGTGCTGGGCCTGACGGGCCGCGTACGGCTGGGCGCATCGACCGGGGCACTGGCCTTTCTGCTGCCCCAGGTGCTGGATAACCTGCGTAGCGCGCACCCGGGCCTGGACGTGCAGGCGCAGGTGTTGACCTCCGGCGAGTCCATCACGCGTCTGGCCGCCGGCACCCTGGACATCGGCCTGGTCGCGCTGCCCCAGGTCGCCCCGCCCGGCTTGCGGGTCAGCCCCTGGCGCCGCGATCCGATCCTGGCCTTCGTGCCCACGGCCTGGGACGCTCCCGAGCCCCTTGGCTCCGATTGGCTGGCGCAGCGACCCCTGATCCTCAACGAGCCCAGCACCCAGCTGTCGAAGGTGACCGGCGAGTGGTTCGCCGCCGCCGGCCATGCGCCTCGGCCGCGCATCCAGGTCAACTTCAACGACGCGATCAAAAGCCTGGTAGCCGCCGGTTATGGCGCCGCCTTGTTGCCCCATGAAAGCGGCTCGCCGCCGCCCGACCCGCGAATCACCCTGCGCAGCCTGTCGCCGGCGCTGTGGCGGCCCCTGGGCATCGCCCACCGCCAAGGTGCCCTGGAACCGGCCACCGAGCACGTCCTGGCCGCGCTGTTCGCCCTGGCGCTGGAACACTGAGCGTTTCGTCTTATCCCTGTCCGCCCTTTCGACCTCGGCCTCGAACATCGCCCGCAAGGCTGCAAACCCGCGCAAGCGCGTTTCGTAGGGCGGCCTCGGCGCGCCGCTCCGCGTTAGCTCGCCGGGGTTATACGATGGGTATCGCTGCGCTCAACCTGCGCGGCCCGACCCATCCTACGGTGCCAGGTGGCCTGCCCGGTGGCGGGACGCGGAGCGTCCCAGGCGACATTCCCACGCGGAGCGTGGGAACGATCCAACGATCCAAGGCCAGGTGAAGCCGCCGCGCGGCATTCACACGCGGACGGGCGCCGCGATGACCACAGCACCCGCGAAATGCCCCCGTTCAAGCGTGCCCACCACAGGTCGCAACGAGCAAACCACAGATTGCCGAGCGCGCCGAACCCTATATATGATGACTATCATGGAAACAATCAAACACACCCGACCCGGCCTCAAGCAAGCCACGAGCGCATCCTGGACGTTGTCATTGACGCCATCCGCCGCACTGGCTACGGCGGTACCGGTGTCGCCAAGATCCTGCGGGAGACGGGTCTGACCCCTGGCGGCGTCTACGCGCACTTCGCCTGCCGCGAGGCGCTGCTGGCCGAGGCCGCCGTGCTCGACCGCGGCATTCGCCAGAACCTCGGACGCGAAGATTAAGGGTGCGGTCGCCGCGCCAGGCCAATACCCGCTCCAGCACTGCTCGCCCCCAGGCGTTTCCTGAACGCAGCCCATTCAGCATAAACAGGTCCAACACAATGAAAGCTTTTGCGATCCAGGGGTACGGCAAACAGGTGACGCTGCAGGCGGTGGAGATAGCGGAGCCGACGCTGGGCGAACACGAGGTCATGGTCCGCATACAGGCCGCCGGCGTGAACCCCCTGGACGCCAAGATCCGCGACGGAGAATTCAAGCTGCTGCTGCCCTACCCCATGCCGCTGATCCTCGGTCACGACCTGGCCGGCGTGGTGACCCGGGTGGGCGCCCAGGCACGGCGCTTCAAGGTGGGCGACCAGGTCTATGGGCGGGCGGACGACGGCCGTATCGGCACCTTTGCCGAGTTTATCGCGGTCAAGGAGGACTCCCTGGCGCTCAAGCCGGCAACGCTGGGCATGCCAGAGGCGGCATCCATCCCGCTGGTGGGTTTGACCGCCTGGCAGGCGCTGGTGGAAAAGGCCCAGCTGAAAAAAGGCCAGAAAGTCCTGATCCATGCCGGCGCTGGAGGCGTCGGCACCTTTGCCATCCAACTGGCCAAACACCTGGGCGCCACCGTCGCGACCACCACCAGCGCGGCCAATATCGGCCTGATGAAAAGCCTCGGGGCCGACATCGTCATCGACTACCAGAAAGACGCGTTCGAAAAAACCCTGCGCGATTACGACCTGGTGCTCAACAGCCTGGGCGGCGACACCCTGAAAAAATCCCTGGCCGTGCTCAAGCCCGGCGGCCTGCTGATCTCGATATCCGGCCCGCCCGACCTGGAGTTCGCCAAGCGCGCGAAGTTGTCCGGGTTTTTCCAACTGGTCATGCGCTTGTTGAGCTTAGGCATCCGCAGAAAAGCCAAACCCCATGGGGTCAATTACTCATTCCTGTTTATGCGCGCCAGCGGCGACCAATTGCGCCAGATCGCCGCGCTGATCGAGGCCGGGGTGATACGCCCGGTGCTGGACAAGGTCTTCCCCTTCCAGGCGACCCCACAGGCCCTGGCCTATGTGGAAACGGGACGAGCCAAGGGCAAGGTGGTGATCGAGGTCCAGTGACGCGCGGTGGCTGGCATTCATCCTGGGGAACAAGCCCTTTGTCATCCGCCCGCAAACCGCCCGCTGGCATGCACCCTCGCAGGATGGGTTGAGCGCAGCGATACCCATCAGGCGTAACCATCGATGGGTTACGCGGCGGTCGACAGGGTCGGTGCTCGGCGGTTCACCGGTTGCGCCGCTAACCCATCCTACGCCGCGCCTGCCATGCCGGGCTGGACAGCCCTGGCGCCCATCGCTAGCCTCGACCCTCCCATTCCAGAGCCCTGCCATGCACGTGATTGCCACCTATTCCGACGCTCACCATCGCCAAGGCGTGACTGCTCTCTGGGGCAGTGCATTCGGCGAACAAACCGGTCATAACACCCCGAGCCTGTCCATCGACAAAAAGCGCGCCATGGAAGACGGGCTGTTTTTCGTCGCATTGGCGGGCACCGGGGTGATTGGCACCGTGCTCGCCGGTTACGACGGCCATCGCGGCTGGCTGTACTCGGTGGCCGTTCACCCCGCGCACCGCAACCAGGGCGTGGGGGGCGCCTTGATACGGCACGCCGAAGCGGCCTTGAGCACCAAGGGTTGCATGAAAATCAACCTACAAATCCTCGCGACCAATGAAAGCGTCACGGCGTTCTACGCCGCCCTGGGTTATGTGATCGAACCCCGGATCAGCATGGGGAAGAAAATCGAGGCGAATATCGACTAACCCCACTCGGCCCCCGGTGGCCCGGCTCGATGCGCACGTAGGGCGGCCTCGTCGCGTCGTTCAATCGTAGGATGGGTTGAGCGCAGCGATACCCATCAGGTACGTGAATAACATCCACCACCATACCCTCCGGTGGATGGACAAGCCGCCATCCACCCTACCAATACCAACCGTCATGGCACCCTCGTAGGATGGGTCGAGCGCAGCGATACCCATCAATCTTCACCATCGTTGGGTCAGATGGCGGTCGATACTGCCGGCGCTCAGCGGCTCAGCGGCTGCGCCATTAACCCATCCTACTAAGCTAAGGCTCGAAGCGGGCCAGGACGGCCAGGCAACCCTTTTGGGGTGCTTTTGTGGACAGGGATTGTCACCATAAATCGTTGATCGAATCAGCGAAACGTCTCCTATGCAACGGCAAGCGGATCGCCCGGAACCCGGTATTTGGTTCTTCCGAGACCCGGGCCTTGGCCCGCAGCGCGGGCGCGGCACTCGACCGGCCACTCGGTACAGCTCGAGCCGGTAGCGGCATCCTGCTGACGGCCTTGCTCTTCGCCGCCTGCACGCCTTACAGGGCCCCCTCGGTAGCGCTGGGCGGCGCACTCACCGAGATCCGCTACCGCCAGTTCACCCTGTGGTACGACTGCGTACGCGGCGAACCGCAGCGTTTTGAATATCACCTGGACTACGACAAGGGCCACCTGAAACGGCTGGACACCTACCGCCTCGACCCCGCGTTCCCGGCCGGTTGCCGACAGCAGCGCTCGACGCAGCGCTACAACGCCGTGCACCCGGGTTTCGATGTCGGCCATCTGGTCCCGGCCAACCAGATGGACAACGATCCGGTCGCCTTACGGGAAGCCAACCAGATGCCCAACCTGGTGCCGCAATACGCCGGTTACAACCGCCGCACCTGGTACGCCACCGAACTGGTTGCCGAATGCTATCGGGACCTCCGCCCCCTGGAGGTGATCGGCGGGGTTGTCTATGGCAACCACGGGCGGGACCTTGCCAATGATTTTTTCCTCGACTCCCACGGCCTGCGCACCCCCGAGGCGTTCTGGAAAGTGCTGCTGAGCCACGATGCCCTTGGCGGCAAAGCCAGCGTAATCGCCTGGTACATTCCCCACGGCGAAGGGCTGGGGGATCGCCTGGACCCTTATCTGCTTAGCGTGCGGGCCCTGGAAAAACGCCTTGGCCCCGGTACGCCGCGTATCCGGATCCCCGAGGGGCTAAAAGACATCCGCCCCGCCACGGGCTGGCCCCTGCCCCGAGGGTGCGAGCGGCAATGATGCTGTGTTTTGCACAGACCAAAGCCGCGCACAGATCGGCAGTCCGCAATGACCAGGCCGATGGGCCGGAACTCATCCTGGCGCTTAAAAGCGCCCCACGTCGGGTATCGCCCCACCACCAACGCGTATCGAACGCGGTTGACCTAGGCAGCTCGCACAGCAGGCTGCTCACCGCCATTTCCGCACCTGGAATCCATTGCCGTGGTCGTGGCTAAAACGCTACCATTGATAATGATTCTTATATGCATAAGTGAATGCCGTGCCGCCCGCCTCCTCGCTCGATACCCGCAACCACACCGTCGGCTCGCTCTATAACCACCACCACGGCTGGCTGCAGGGCTGGCTGACGTCGCGTCTGGGCAATGCCTGCGAGGCGGCGGACCTGGCGCAGGACACCTTCGTGCGCGTGCTGCTGGCGGTCGGCCGCCGCGAGCAGGCGCTGCGCCTGGAGCTGCTGCAAACGCCGCGGGCCTACCTGACCACGGTCGCCAAGCGCGTGTTGCTCAACCACTACCGCCGCCAATCACTGGAGCGTGCCTGGTTGCAGGCCCTGGCCCTGCTGCCGCAGGCCGAGGCCCCGGGGCCGGAGCAACAGCAGCTGATGCTCGAGGCGCTGGCCGAGATCGACGCCCTGCTCGACGGCCTCAACGCCCGGGTGCGCGAGGCCTTTCTGCTGGCCCAGCTGGAAGGCCTGGGCTACGCCGAGATCGCCCAGCGCCTGGGCGTCTGCGAGCGCAGCATCAAGCGCTATGTGGCCCAGGGCCTGGCCCACTGCATGCTGGCGCTGGCATGAGCACGGGGCTCGATCCCGAGGTGATCCACCAGGCCGCCCAGTGGTTCGTGCAGCTGCAGTCAGCCGATACCAGCGGCCACGAACAGGAGGCCTGCGCCCGCTGGCGGGCCAGCCACGCCGACCACGAGGCGGCCTGGCAGCGGGCCCTGCATATCTGCCAGCGGCTCGGCCAGCTGCCGGCCGGCCCGGGCATGGCCGCCCTCGGGAGGCGCCAGCGGGTCAACCGCCGCGACCTGCTCAAGACCCTGATGCTCGCCGGCGTCGCCCTGCCACTGGGCTGGACCAGCTATCGCGGCGCCAGCGCCCAGGGCTGGTTGGCCGACTACCGCACGGCGCACGGCCAGCGCCGCACCGTCGCGCTGGCCGACGGCTCGCAGCTGCAGCTGAACGGCGCCAGCGCGCTCGACTTGGCCTACTCCAGCGACTGCCGCCAGCTGCACCTGCTGCAGGGCCAGGCCCTGCTGGACCTGGTGGCGCAGGCGCAGCCCTTCCTGGTGCGTACCGAGCACGGCTGCGTGGGCGGCCAGGCGGCACGCTTCGATATCCGCCTGGACGGCGACGCCACCCGCGTGGCGGTACTGCAAGGCCAGCTGCAGCTGCGCCTGCGCGACAGCACCCAGCCGCCGCTGCAGCTGCAGGCCGGCCAGCAGGTGCGCTTCGACGGCGGGGCAAGCGGCCCGGTCCAGGCCCTGCAGGGCCAGCCGGAGGCCTGGACCCGCGGCGTGCTGCAACTGCAAGACGGGCGCCTGGACGAATTCGCCGCGGCGTTGCAGCGCTACCGGCGCGGCTACGTCACCTGCGCCGCCGAAGTGGCGGGCCTGCGCCTGTCCGGCACCTTCCAGCTGGACAACAGCACGCCGGTGCTGGACAGCCTGGCCCAGGTGCTGCCGGTACGGGTGGTCTATCGCACGCGTTACTGGGTGGCGATCCTGCCGGCCTGAGCAAAGGATAAAAAAATAAAAAAACCTACGGCCGGCTGTCCCCTTTGGCCGGCTCGCGTGTCAAGGCAGCAGAACCCCTGCCAACCCATCACGAGTCGAATCATGTTCTCACGTCATTTCCGCCCGGCCGCCCGCCTGCGCCCCAGCGTCCGCACCGTGCGCCACGGTCTGCTAAGCCTGTTGTTGAGCGCCGCCCCCTTCGCGGTCAACGCCGTGCAGGCCGCCGAGCGCGCCAGCGCCAGCCGCAGCTACAGTGTCGCCCCGGGTAGCCTGGGCAGCGCCCTGGCCAGCTTCGCCGAACAGGCCGGCGTCAGCCTCGCCCTGCCCCCCGAGCTGGCCGCCGGCAAGTACAGCGCCGGCCTGCAAGGCCAATGGCCGGTGGCCGAGGGCCTGCAACGCCTGCTCCAGAGCTCGGGCCTGGAAGCGCTACCCAGCGGCGACGCGGTCTATGTGATCCGGCCGCAGCCGGACAGCGGCGCCGCGGTGCAGCTCAACAGTGTCACCGTGGTCGGCCGCGAGCAGAGCGCCACCGGCCCGATCGAGGGCTACCTGGCCGAACGCAGCGTTGCCGGCACCAAGACCGACACGGCGCTGATCAGGACGCCGCAGTCCGTCTCCGTGGTCACCCGCGACCAGATGGACGACCAAGCGGTCACCAACCTGACCCAGGCCCTGCGCTACAGCGGCGGCACCTTCGCCGACTACCGCGGTTCCTCGCACCGGGTCGACGAGGTCTATGTGCGCGGCTTCGGTTACGCACCCACCTTCCTCGACGGCCTGAGCACCGGCGGCGAGTCCTACACCCAGGTCGACCCCTGGTTCCTCGAGCGGATCGAGTTGATCCACGGCCCGGCCTCGGTGCTTTACGGCCAGGCCAACCCGGGCGGCCTGCTGGCCCTGACCAGCAAGCGCCCCTCGGCCGCGGCGCAGAACCGCGTGCAGCTCGGCGTTGGCAGCGACTCCCAGCGCCGCGGCGGCTTCGACCTCAATGGCCAGCTGGACGAACAGGGCACCCTGCTCTATCGCCTCAACGGCCTGCTGTCCCAGGGCCAGGCCGAAGTGGACCATATCGACGAAGAGCGCCAGGCTTTCGCCCCTTCGCTGACCTGGCAGCCCACCGAGGACACCAGCCTGACCCTGCTGGCCTATTACCAGAACGACCCCGAGGCCGGTTACCGCAACTTCTGGCCCACCGACGGCGTGGCCAACGCCGGCCCGCACGGGCGCATCTCGCGGCACCTGGATATCGGCGACCCGGATTTCTACCAGTCCGAGCGCGAGCAGTCGTCCCTCGGCTACCTGTTCGAGCACCGCTTCAACGACCAGCTGACCTTCCGCCAGAACCTGCGTTACCTGAAGGAAGAAGGCCACTACAAGCAGCTGACTTTCCTGTTTATGAGCGACGACCGTACCCTGCAACGCATCCCGGCGGACAGCCGTGAGGAGCTGGAGCAGGTGGTGCTGGATAACCAGCTGCAGTTCGACTTCGCCACCGGCGCGCTGAGCCACAGCCTGCTGAGCGGCCTCGACTACAAGCGCAGCCATCGCGACGCGCGCGACGACCGCGACTTCGGCTATGCCGGCAAGTACCCGCTGGATGCCTACGCCCCCCGTTATGGGGTGACGGTAGGCCCGCTCACGCCGAACTCCGACACCCGTCAGCGAGCCGATCAGCTGGGCCTGTACCTGCAGGACCAGATCGAGTTCGGCAATTGGAACCTGCTACTCGGGGGCCGCCAGGACCGCGCACGCACCCGCACCGACGACCAACTGGCCGACACCCGCACGTCCCTCGGCGACGACCAGTTCACCGGCCGCGCCGGCCTGCTCTACGCCTTCGACAGCGGCTTCTCGCCCTATATCAGCTACAGCACTTCCTTCGAGCCGGTGCTGAGCACGCCCGCACCGGGTGAGCCGGCCTTCGAGCCGACCACCGGCGAGCAGGCGGAGATCGGCCTGAAGTACCAACCGCCGGGCAGCGAGGCGATGTTCAGCCTGGCCCTGTTCGACCTGACCCAGGAAAACGTGGTGACCTACGACAGCGGCTTCTTCGCCAGCCAGACCGGCGCCATCCGCACCCGCGGCGTCGAGCTGGAAGCTCGTGGCAACCTGACCGACAACCTGGAACTGGTGGCCGCCTACACCCACCTGGACCCGGAAGTGACCAAGACCACCCGCCCCGGCGTGGAAGGCAAGGCGCCGCCGCGTACCCCGGAGAACCTGGCCAGCCTGTGGGCCACCTACCAATTCGCCGACGACCTGTTGCCCGGGCTCTCCGCCGGTGCCGGCGTGCGCTATATCGGCTCCAGCTACGGCGACCAGTACAACGGCTACCAGGTCGACTCGGTGGTGCTGCTCGACGCCATGCTCGGCTACGAGCTCGGCCGCCTGGCCACGGACCTGGACGGCGCGTCCGTGCAGCTCAACGCCAGCAACCTGTCGGACAAGGTCTATGCCGCGTCCTGCGCCGCAGCGGACACCTGCTTCTACGGCGCCAGCCGCACCCTCACCGCCAGCGTCAACTACGCATGGTAAGCCGGCTGCCGCTGCTGGCCGGCCTGCTGCTCGGCCTGGGCCTTGGCGCCCAGGCCGGGGACGCAGTACGCGACTACCAAGGCCAACTGGACGGACAAGGCGCCCATGCGCTGCACCTGCGCTTCGCCCAGGGCGACTACCTGAGCGGCGAGCTGCCCGGCGCCGCGGTGCAGCTCGACCTGCAGGACGCCAACGGTCGGCACCTGCGCCGCCTGGTGGCCGGCGAGGCGGGACACCGGGCCTTCCAGTTGGTGCTGCCGCACAGCGCCGACTACCGCCTGCGCCTGCAGGGCGCGGCGGGGGCCGCGTACCGCCTGCAGCTGTCGGCGGTCACCCCGCTGGCCGCGCAACGCTCGCCGACACCGGCGCTGGACAGCCCACGGCTGCGCGCCCTGCAGGCGGAGCTGGCAGCGGGCGGCGACAGCGCGGCCTTCTGGGAGCAGGTGCGCGCCGCCGGCACGCCGCTGATCGAGCCACTGGACGAACGCGACGCCTGGGTGACCTTTCTCTGGCGCGGGGCCGAGCGCAACGTGCGGCTGTTCGGCGGCCCCGGCTACGACCATGCCGAACTCGCCCGCCTGGGGAACTCGGATATCTGGTTCGTGACCTTCCGCCTGCCCCGCGAGACGCGGCTGTCGTACCAGCTGGCGCCAGACGTGCCGGAGCTGAATGCCGACCCCGGCACACGGCGGCGGGCCATTCTCGCCACCGCCCAGGCCGACCCGTTCAACCCCCAGGCCTACCCGGCCAAGGGGCTGGACGGTTTCCAGTACGACTCGCTACTGGAGCTGGATCGGGCGCCGCCGCAGCCATGGAATGACAAGCACGTCGAGGTGCCAAGCGGCAGCGTCGAGCGCCACGTGTTCGACAGCCGCCTGCTCGGCAACCGCCGCACGGTGTACCTCTACCGGCCGCACGGCTATCGCCCCGGCGCGGCGGACAACCACCTGCTCTACCTGTTCGACGCCGAGGCCTACCTGGGCAAGGTGCCGACGCCGACCCTGCTCGACAACCTGATCGCCGCCGGACGCCTGCCGCCCATGGCCGCGGTGCTGATCGACAACCCGAGCATGGCGACCCGGGGCGTCGAGTTGCCACCCAACCCGGCGTTCGCCCGTTTCCTGGCCGAGGAGCTGCAACCCTGGGTGGCCGCCCAGGGGCTGAGCGTGCCGGCGGCACGCACTGTAATCGCCGGCTCCAGCTACGGCGGCCTGGCTGCCAGCTACGCGGCGCTCCAGCACCCGCGGCTGTTCGGCAACGTGCTCAGCCAGTCCGGTTCCTACTGGTGGGCGCCCGCAGGCCAAGAGCCACAATGGCTGACCCGCGCGTTCGTCGGCGCCCCCCGCCTGCCCGTGCGTTTCTACCTGGAGGCCGGGCTGTTCGAGGCGGGCAACGGCCAGTTGGGCATCCTCGAGACCAACCGCCACCTGCGCGACGTACTGCAGGCCAAGGGGTACCAGGTGCACCACCGCGAATGGGCCAGCGGCCACGACTACCTGAACTGGCGCGGCACCCTGGCCGAGGGTTTGCTCGCCCTGTTCGGCCGATAACGCATTGTCCACCGTTTGAACCTGATCGCCAGCAGGTTGTGCAGCGCTTCGGCGCCAGCGCAGGCGCGTTTCTCGTAGGGTGGCGTTCGCCGCGCGCAAAGCTGTTCCGACAAACCCCAGCGTGGCCGTCGCGTGGCGTAACCCACGCGGACGGGCGGGCGGATGCCGGGAAAAGCGCTAGGGTCGGTGGAAACTAGCCACACGCGCCGCCTTGCCGCAAAAAAGGGCTCCAGACCAGGCGCGGGCCACTGTCCGTTGTAGGGCGGCAGCGCCCGCGAATCCTGGCGAAATCGCCCCCCTGCACAGGCTTGACCCAACGCTGTATTCAGCAGGCCCGGCGGGGCTGAAAAGCGGATAAATGCCCGGGATTCTCCCGCCCTACCAAGGCGCCCCTGCTCGTAGGCACGGGCCGAAGCCCAAGGGCCATTGACACTGGCACATGGTGTCTACAGGCCCTAGGCAGCCTGAGCCCGGCACGGAATGCGACTGATCCTGGGCGCGCATGGCAATAGCAGGCCAACGTCGGGCAGTGACTTTTTATTCGCCACCCCGTAGCGTGGAGGCCGCGCGCGGCTGGAGCTGCGTACCCGCCCCCACAGGAAGCCCCATGGACCCCTACCAAACACCCGAAACCGACCTGCAAACGACCACCACCCGGCCCTTCAAGCCCATCAGCGGCCTGCTGCTGGGGCTGTGCATCTACCTGATACTGGGCCAACTGCTCAGCGTGGTGCTGACCTACGGCTATGGCCTGGCGTTGGGCCTGGATATCACCAATGTCACCTTTATGACCGCGCTGGCCGGCCATCCGTTCTACCTGGCCTTGGACCTGGTGCTCAGTTCGGCGCTGCTGTTCTATGCCGGCCGGGTAATCGGCAAGCGCACCCCCGGCCAGGAACTGCGCTACGCCGCCGTGCTCACCGCGATTCTCCTGGTACTCAACCTGCTTATGTTTTACTACACAGACACTTTTAGCGTTTACCCGGTTTGGTACAGCACGCTGATCATACTGATCACCCTGACCATGATCCCCTTGGGCGCCCGTAACAGCGCCCCCCGACCCTGAGTGAACCTATGCCCTACAGCCTCCATACCGCCGCGCTGCTGTCCCTGCTGCTGATCGGCCTGTCGCTCAACGTGTCACGCCTGCGCCTGCGCCACCGGGTCAGCTTCGGCGACGGCGGCAACCCGGCGCTGACCGCCGCGATCCGCGCCCATGGCAATACGCTCGAGCAGTCGCTGCTGTTTATCGTGCTGCTGTACCTGCTGGAGGCCGCCACCCAGGCGGGCGAGCCCTGGCTGATGGGCGTGACGGTCACCTTTGTCGGCGCACGCCTGCTGTATTGCGTCGGCATCCTGGGCCGCCAACGCCTGCTGCGGCAGATCGCCCATGGCCTGACCTTGCTGGTGTTGCTGGCGACGACCCTGGGGTTGTGGCTGGCGGGCCGCTGACCGTTGAGAGCAGACGGGCGGCCGTCGGCGCCCGTCCCTGGACCTGAAGGGCGCGCGTCGGTGCAGGACCAGCCGCGCCCGGGCCAACTGCCGGAGGCTTTATCCCCCCGGCGCACCCTCAGCACAGCTCAATGTGGGCCCGGGGCGCCATCGAGCATCTTTCTGACGCTCGCCAAAAACTCATTGAGGTCGAAGGGCTTGACGATCATGTCCATGCCCTCCGCCAGGAAATGCTGGCGGTTCACGGCGTTCTCGGCATAACCCGTCATAAACAGCACCGGCAGGCTGGGACGCCATACCCGCGCCTGGGTGGCCAGCTCTCGGCCGTTCATATGTGGCATGCCGACATCGGTCAACAGCAGCGCGATGGAGTGATCCTCCTCGAGCAAGCGCAACGCCGCATGTATATCGGCGACCTGGGTACAGCGATACCCGGCGTCGACCAGCACCTCATCCACCAGCAGGCGTACCGAGTCAGTGTCCTCGACCACCAGGATATGCTCGCCCAGGCCCTGCAGCGCCTGCGGCTCCAGGGACGGCGCCAAGACGGCCTGATGATCGCCCGCCGGCAACATCAGGGTCACTTCCGTGCCATGTCCGACCATGCTGCGGATACGCACGTCACCGCCGGACTGTCGGGCAAAACCATAGATGGTCGACAGGCCAAGCCCCGTGCCCTGGCCGATGGCTTTGGTGGTGAAGAAGGGGTCGAAGACCTTGTCGATCACCTCGTGTTCGATACCCACGCCGTCATCGCGCACCATCAGCGCGACGTACGCGCCATCGGCCAGCTTCGGATTGCCGTGGGAATAGGCTTCGAAGGTGGAAATCCAGATATTGCCGCCGTTGGGCAAGGCATCCCGCGCATTGATCACCAGGTTGAGCAAGGCGCTTTCCAGCTGACCGGCGTCAACCAGCGCCACGGCGTTCTTGGAGGTCAAGGCCAGGTTCAGGGCAATGCGCTTGCCGATGGTGCGGCTGAGCAGATCTTCCAGTGAACGAACACGCAGGTTGATGTCGACCGATCGCGCATCCAAGGGCTGTTGCCGGGCGAACGCCAGCAGGCGATGGGTCAGCGCGCCCGCGCTTTTGGCCGAGGACAGCGCCGCCTCCGCGTACCTCAGCACTTTTTCCGGGTGATTGCTTTCGGTTCGTTTCTTGATCAGTTCCAGACCCGTCACTATCCCGGTCAGCAGGTTATTGAAGTCGTGGGCGATACCGCCGGTGAGCTTGCCGATGGCGTCCATCTTCTGCGCCTGCAGCAACTGGGCTTCGGTGCGCGCCCGTTCAGCCACTTCGTGGGCCAGTTGGCTGTTGACACTGTCCAGGCGTTGCAGGTGCGACTGCTCGCGCCGTCGGTGCTCGGTGACATCCTCGACAAACACCAGGCTGAGGCCCGGCGTGCGGTAGGGCGAGATCTGCCACTCGGTTTCACGCACCTCGCCTTTGACCCGCATGCTCAGGGTGCCCTTCCAGCGCTCGCCGGCCGTCAACACCGCGCGCAGGCCGGCTATCACCCCCTCCTGATCCTCGGCAAAGCAACGCCCGAGGTCGCTATGGGCCACATCCTGGACAATCAGCTGGGCAAAGGCCTGATTGCACTCATGCACCTTCAGCTCGCCATCGATGACCGCGATGGGCGCCGAGACATTGACGAAAATTTCCCGAAAGCGGTTTTCGCTGTCGCGCAGGGCGTGCTCGGTGTCCCTTACCCGCAACAACGTTCTGATCGTCGCCAGCAAGACGTCGGGGTCCACCGGGTGCACCAGGTAGGCGTCCGCCCCGGCCTCCAGGCCGGTGATGATGTCGCCGGTCTGGATCGAGGCGGCGGACACATGGACCACCGGCAGCAGCGCCGTGCGCGGGTCGGCGCGCAGCTGACGAACGATGTCGAAGCCGCTCATGTCGGGCAGGTTGACGTCGAGGATCAATGCATCCGGCAGGGCGGCAGCGATCATGTCCAGGCCGTCGTTGCCGGTGCCGGCCTCCTCCACGATATAACCGTGGCGTTCCATGCGCCGACGCAATGCGTAGCGGGTCGCCGCATTGTCATCGACGATCAGCAGCCGGATGTCACGCTTCATCGTCACTCTCCACAGCGACCGCCAACGGGATGATCACGAAAAATGTCGAACCCACGCCAGGCGTGCTGTTCAAGCCGACACTGCCGCCGAGCAGTTGCGCAAAGCGTTTGCACAGCGCCAGGCCCAGGCCGGTTCCGCGCAGGCGCTTCTGCAACGGCGAGTCGATCTGGGAGAAATCCTCGAACAGCGTACCGTGCAAATGTTCGGGGATGCCAATGCCGCTGTCGCTGACGGAAAAGCGGATTTCGTTGGCGTTTTCCAGGGTCGCGCAGACCCGCACCTCACCCTGCTGGGTAAACTTCAACGAGTTGGAAATAAAGTTGCGCAGGATCTGCCCAAGCTTTTTGTCGTCGGTGTACAGCCGGGGCAAGCCCAGCGGCTCCTCGAAAATCAGGTCCACCGTCGACGAGTCGACAATGGGCCTGAACATGCCACGCAGGGCGGAAAACAGGTCGAACATATCGAACCAGGCCGGCGAGATACTGATGCGCCCCGCCTCGATCTTCGCCAAGTCCAGCAGGTCGTCCACCATGTCGCTCAACTCACGGGTGGCCGTGGTGATGAACGCCACCTGCTTGTGCTGTTCGGGGCTCAACGGACCGTCCAGCTCGTCGCGCAGCAGGCTGGCGATGCTCAGGATCGAGCTCAGTGGCGTGCGGAACTCATGGCTCATATAGGACAGAAAGCGGCTTTTCAGATCGGACGCCTCCCGCAACTGATCCGCCTGGGTATCCAGCTCGGCATACAGCGCCAACACACCCTGGTTGGTTTCATCGAGTTCAGCCCGCAGGGCCACAGCCTCGTCCCGCAATCGCTGCAGTTCCGCCGCCGTCGCAGCGGGGTCGAGGTCAAGGTTTTCAGCCATCGAGGGCCTCCAGGGCAATCACCAGAACAGTTACATCGTCACGGCCGCGGCAGAAATCCCGCTGCAACACGGCGGCCACAACCGCAGGGTGACGAAACATCAGACCTGGATAATCACGAAGATTCCAGCGCGATTGCAGTCCGTCGCTGAACAGGATCAGCAACTGTCCCGTGCACTCGGGGTAGTCGAACACCTGGGTGGTCCGGTACTGCAGCCCGACTATGCCGGGGTGTGAGGCCAGGCCGCGGGTTTTTTCATCGCCGATCAGCGTGGCGCCGATGTTGCCGATACCGACGAACCGCAACGCCCCGCTGCCGGCATCGTACTGGGCCAGGGCCAGGGCACCGCCGCGGGTACCCTTCATGGCGTGGTGAATGTCATCCAGGGCTAACAGCGGGCTGGCAAAAGGGTCGCGGTAGAACACCTGGGCACCGGCAAGCGAGGCGCTCTCGGCCTCCACGCCGTGGCCGAGGCCGTCGATGACCAGGGCACTGACCGAACGCTCCCGGATCGCCAGCGCCCACAGGTCGCCGCAGGCGGGGTCATGGTGCAGCGAGTGCTGGCTCACCCCGAAACGCACATCGCGAAAGGCCGAGGCGCGCGGATAGAAGCGCGTCAACAGCACGGTGCCGCGGCTGTCGGTGTAGATGTCGAAGACGTCCGCCTGACGCTGGATCGAACCCAGGCCAATGCCTTTGGTGCCCTGGGTGGAGTAGCCGTCGAGCTGGCAGGCCTGGAGATCGAAGCCTGGCCCGCGATCGATGGCGATCACCTCCACCCCTTGCACCTCATTGCCCGCGGCCGGCAGCGCCCTGAGGTGCAGCTCACCACGGCCCGCGTGCTTGAGCAGGTTGCTGGCCAGCTCGGTGGTGACCAACGCCACCCGGCCGGCTTCGCTGGCATTGAAGCCCTGGGCCTCCGCCAGTTTCTGCGCGGCCCGGCGTGCATGGCCCACCTGGCTGATGTCTTCGATGGGCTCCACACGCGTCAGGCTGCTGCGCAGTATCAGGTCCATTTGGTGATCGTCACTCGAGTGCCCGCGCCCGCGGACGTTTCCAGCTCGAAATCGTCCACCAGCCGTTTGGCCCCCGTAAGCCCCAAGCCCAAGCCCCCGCCCGAGGTCCAGCCATCGGTCATGGCCAGCTTGAGGTCCGGGATGCCCGGACCCTCGTCGCGAAAGGTCAGGCGAAGCCCGGTGCGCGCGGCCTCGTCGACAATGCACCAGTCCATGTCCCCGCCACCGCCGTAGACCATGGTGTTGCGGGCCAGCTCACTGACCGCGGTCACCAGCTTGGTCAGGTCTATCAGCCGCATGCCGCACTCCTGCGCCAGCTTGCGCGCCAGCTGGCGGGCCAGCACCACGTCCTGCTCGATCTGAATCGATTGGGTGCCGCTGCTGCGCACGCTCATTGCGCGGACGCCCGCTCACGCAACAGCCGCATGCCCCGCTCGACGTTCAACGCGGTGCTGACGCCGGGCAGGTTCATGCCCAGCTCGACCAGGGTAATCGCCACCGCGGGCTGCATGCCGACCAGCACGGTTTCCGCGTCCATGATGCGTGACAGCCCGGAGATCATGCCGATCATTCGACCGATAAAGGAGTCGACCATGTCCAGCGCCGAGATGTCGATCAGCACGCCGCGCGCCGAGGTTTTGCTGATGCGTTCGGACAGGTCGTCCTGCAGCGTCAGGGCCAGTTGGTCGTGCATGTCCACCTGGATGGTGACCAGCAGGAAATCGCCCATCTGCAATATGGGAATACGTTCCATGGCCTATACCGCCTTGGTAACGGTCACGCCCAGACGCCGCAACGCCAACGCCAGGGCATCGGCGAGGTTGGCCTTGGTGACCACGCCTTGCAGGTCCAGGCCCAGGTGCACGATGGTCTGGGCAATTTGCGGACGCACGCCGCTGATGATGCAGTCGGCGCCCATCAGGCGAATCGCCGTGACGGTCTTCAACAGGTGCTGTGCCACCAGGGTGTCCACGGTGGGCACCCCGGTGATGTCGATAATGGCGATTTCGGAGCCGGTGTCGACGATGCGTTGCAACAACGACTCCATCACCACCTGGGTGCGCTGGGAGTCGAGGGTGCCGATCATCGGCAGGGCCAGGACCCCGTCCCACAGCTTGACCACCGGCGTCGACAGCTCCAGCAACTCTTCCTGCTGGCGCTTGATGACCGCCTCGCGGGATTTCTGGAAGGTGCGCACGGTGTGCAGGCCCAGGCTGTCCAGCAACTGGGACAACACCCACAGCTGTTCGGCCAACAAGGCCGGCTCTTCCACGTAGAGGCGCTGCAACAGCGCGAACAGCGGGCCCTTCAGGGAGAAAATAAAATTGGCGGTCTGCTGCGAGTCCTGGCCGGCCAGGGCACGACTTTGCGACAGTTTTTCGAGAAAGAATCGGGTTTCATCCCATTCCGCGCCGACGATATTCAGCGCGACGCCCTTCTCCAGCACCGCCGTCAGCATGGAGAGGAAATCGTTGGCCTGCTGCTTCAGGTCATCGGCCTTGAGATTGCGGGTGGCACCGCTCGCCTCCAGATCGCTCAGCCAATGGGTGATCAACGTTTCCCGCGATTGCCCCAAGGCTTGAAGGGTGCGTTGTTGTAGTACTGCCATGTGCATATGCTCCTGAAAAGGGGGTCATTCAAACGGTCGCAACAGGACTCGAAACCTGCACAGACTACAGAGAAAATCGCCACGGGGCACCAAACCCATAGGCCCCGCCGATGCCCCGGTGGCGCGGCGGACAGGTCAATGGCGGGCGAAGCATGGGTGCCGGTAGCGGGCCATCAGCGTTGGAGTGAGTTGGCCGGCCTCGGTTCACTTTGCTTGACGGGGCCAGCAGCGGAGGGCCGGGGCACCGCCAGGTCGGGCGAGGCGACTGTACGGCTCACCGAACAGCTGCCGGCAATTGAAACACGCCGCGGGCTGACCGGCTGGAAGCCGCCCCCCCCGTTCGACGCATCGCCGTTGCTGAGCTACCCTCCTGGTTCGCGCACCGATGGCTGACACCCTATGGCTTTGCACCATGCCCAATCAGGCGAAGTGGTTAGCCTCCTCGCGCATCCGCTGGCCTCGACGCTGCAGTCCCAGGCCATCGTCAGTACCGCCGAACTCGAGGTCATGCGCCTGTGCCTGCCCGCCGGCAAGCATATCCCAGCCCATGCCGTGGCGGGCGCCATCACCCTGATCTGCCTGCAGGGCGAGATCGAAGTCCAGGCGCAAGGTGCCTGGCAGCCCATGGGCCCCAATGACCACCTCTACCTGGCCGGGCATGTCGAGCATGCGCTACGGGCGCTGACCGATGCCGTGGTGCTGGTCACTGTCCAGCGCAAGAGCGCCGCAAAGCGCGGTACCGAACCCTAGCCCTGACAGGCCGGCCAGGCCGCGCGGGCAAGGCCGGGGTCGCACACGACGCTAGCTGTGGCAAGCGAGCACGGCGCGCCTGCTGTTAACGCCGCATCCGCCACGCCGGCCGCTGTTCAACCGCCTGCGCGCAACGCCCCAGGGCGTCAGCCACCCAGAAGGAGCACTGCCTTGGTGACATTCTTCAGAGTTCTCAGTTTTGTGGTACTGGCACTCATGGCCGCCGCCATCCTCTACGCCGGCATCATGGGTACCGTCCATTGGGCCGGTATCGGCGTCTGACCGGAGCCCACGATGAACAAACGACAAACCCGCTCGTTCGCCATTATCGCCACCGGCGTCGCCGCCCTGGTGTTTCTCGGGATGACGATCGACAGCCACCGCCAGTTTCCCACGCTGACCAACGCCGACAAGATCACCCCGGCCGTGACGCGCGGCAAGGATGTCTGGCACGCCAACAACTGCATCAACTGCCATACCCTGTTCGGAGAAGGCGCCTACTACGCGCCCGACTTGACCAAGATCTCCCAGCTGCGCGGCGCGCCCTACCTCAAGGCGTTTCTGAAGGCGCCCGAGCGTTTCTACGACGAACAGCGTCACCGCCGACTGATGCCCAACCCCAACCTCCAGGACCAGGAGATCGACGACCTGATCGCCTTCTTCGACTGGGTGGCCAACGTCGATAACCAGGGCTGGCCGCCGCGGCCGATCCTGGTCACCGGCTCGTCGATTCCCGGCACCAACCTGACCATCGCCCAGCAGAATGTGTCCGGCCCGGACCCGACCACCGAGCAGACGCCGCCCGGGGCACGGCCTGTCACCGCCAGCGCGGACCCCATCGCGCTCGGCGAGGCGCTGTTCCGTTCGGCGGTCCCCGCCTGCAATGCCTGTCACTCCATTGCCCCCGGGGTCAACCTGGCCGGCCCCACCCAGGCCGGCCTGGTCGCCCGGGCGCAGCAGACCCTTGACTCACCGGCCTACCAGGGCAAGGCCGAGACAGTCGAAGCCTTTATCCGCGAGTCGATCGTCTCGCCCAGCGCCTGGTTGCATCCCGGCGAGATGTATTCCGCGGGCGGCGTTTCGTTTATGCCCACCAGTTACGGCGAGTCGCTGACAGACGAGCAGGTCGAGCAACTGGTTCAGTACCTGGCCACCTTCAAATGATCGCGGTGCCCAGGGATCGCAGCACGGACATGCAGGGGTTCACTCATGCGCTATAAATCACAATCGGTCGCCTACTGGTACTTCGCCGTGGCGATGGTGCTGTTCGGGCTGCAGCTGGTGTTCGGCCTGCTCTCGGCCACCAAGTACCTGGGACCGGACCCACTGCTGCACATCCTGCCGTTCGATGTCACCAAGGTGATCCACACCAACCTGCTGATCGTCTGGGTGCTCACCGGCTTTATGGGCGCCACCTACTGGATGGTGCCCGACGAGTCGCGCACCGAGCTGCACAGTACCCGGCTGGCCTATATCCAGCTCGGCTTGTGGACCCTGATGGGGGTCACCGCGGTGATCGGCTACCTGTTTGGCTATGGCACCGGCAACAAGCTGCTGGAGCAGCCCCTGCCGCACAAGATCGCCATCGTGATCTGCATGCTGATCTTTATCTACAACATCGGCATGACCATCAAAAAATCCGGGCGTTTCACCACCACCGAAGGCGTGCTGCTGCTGGGCCTGGTCAGTTCCGCCGTGCTGTTTTTCCCGGCCCTGCTGCACTACGAGAACTACACGGTTTCCATCTTCTACCGCTGGTGGACCATTCACCTGTGGGTCGAAGGGGTGTGGATGATGATCATGGGGGCCTTCCTCGCCTACCTGCTGATCCGCCTCTCCGGCGCCGACCGCGAGGTGATGGAAAAGTGGCTGTATGTGATAGTCGGCCTGGTGTTTATCGCCGGCATCCTCGGCACCGCGCACCACTACTACTGGGTCGGCGTGCCCCATTACTGGCTGCCGATCGGCGGCTTCTTCAGCGCGCTCGAGCCCCTGGCAATCGTCGGCAGGGCGATGTACGCCTACAGCGCCATGCGCCGCTCGGGCATGGCTCACCCCAACGCCCTGGCGCTGCACTGGACGCTGGGCAGCACCATCTTCACCCTGTTCGGTGCCGGCCTGCTGGGGTTGGCCCATACCTGGCCGAGCGTCAACAAGTGGACCCATGGCACCTTGATCACCGCCATGCACGGGCATGCGGCCTTCTATGGCGCTTACGCCATGATCGTGCTCGCGATGATCACCTACGCCCTGCCCTCGCTCACCGACAAGCGCCCCGAGCAGGGCAACAGCCTGGGCTACTGGGCGTTCTGGCTGCAGCTGACCGGCATGTTCGGCATGACCCTGTCCTTCGCCACGGCGGGCATCGGCCAGGTTTACCTGGAACGGATCATGGGCATGGGCTATCTGGATGTGCAGCTGAAGATCCAGGTCCACTTCATCATGCTGATCTCCACCGCCAGTCTGTTTTCCATCGGCGTGGGCTTGTTTATCTACGACTTTTTCCGCTACCGGCCGCGTTTTGAAATCACCGAACACGACCCGCTGCCGAGCGCCGCGCCCGCGGCCAAGGGCGCCTGAGGATGGGCATGGAGCACAGCGTGACCCACCCGACGGCGTGCCCGTCAGGCGACGGGCCCTGGTACCAGCCCGCCGGCAACGAGATCGCCCTGTTCGAGCAGTGCCATCGCCGCGGCCTGGCGGTCATGCTCAAGGGCCCGACCGGCTGCGGCAAGACACGCCTGGTGGAGCATATGGCGTGGCGCCTCGGCCGCCCGCTGATCACCATCGCCTGCCATGACGACCTGGCGGCCAGCGACCTGATCGGCCGCTTCCTGATTCGCCACGACGGCACCGTCTGGCAGGACGGGCCGCTGACCCGTGCGGTGCGCGAAGGCGCCATCTGCTACCTGGACGAAATCGTCGAGGCCCGCCAGGACACGGTGGTGGTGCTGCATGCCTTGACCGATCACCGGCGCATGCTGCCGATCGACAAGACCGGCGAAACGCTGCGCGCCGCCCCGGGCTTTCAGCTGGTGGTGTCCTACAACCCCGGCTACCAGCGCATGCTCAAGGACCTCAAGCCCAGCACCCGCCAGCGCTTTGTGGCCCTGGACCTGGACTTTCCCGCGGCGGAGCACGAGGCGCTGATCGTGCAGCGTGAAAGCGGCGTGGAGCCGGCCATGGCCCGCGGCCTGGTCAGCCTCGCCGGGCGCATCCGCCAGCTGCGCGACCGTGGCCTGGCGGAGGTGCCCAGCACGCGACTATTGATCGCCGCCGCCAGCCTGATGCTCAGCGGCATCCCGGTGCGCCAGGCCTGCCAGGCGGCCATTGTCTCGCCGCTGTCCGACGAACCCACCCTGGTCAGTGCCTTGCGCGACCTGGTGGAAGCGACCTTTGTGTGAGTCGGCCGCGGGCAGGCACTGAGTCGATGGACCATGGCTGAAGCCGAAGAACTGGTCAGCGACGCCGCGCGCCACGCCACTGTCTTCGCGCAGCGGCTGTGGCGCCGCTACCACCCGCTGGCCAAGGGCCCGGTCACCGTGACCCTGGCCGACATGGCCCCGCGCCTGGACCTGCTGATCACCGCCGTGACCGGCAGCAGTTGGCCGATCCGGATCGCCCAGCCACCGGCCCAGCCGACCCTGCTGGCGCGGTGCTTTCGGCGCACCCAGCATCCCTGGCTATGCCAGGCCATTGCGGCCACGGACGGCCAACGCCTGTGGCTGCCGGCGGACTCGGGCATCCAGGACCTCGGCCGCGGCAGCGAGCGCTACCGGGTCATGGCCCTGCAACAGGCCCTGCGCGCGCAGCGCGGCAGCGCCGACGCCCTGGGCGCGCCGCTACCCGCGCTGCTGGCCGATGCCTACCTGCTGCTGGAAGCCTGGGCGGTGGACGCGCTGCTGATCCGGCAACTGCCGGGCCTGAGCGCGGCGCTGGAGCGCTTGCGCCAGGACGCACTGCGGCAGCGGCCGCCGCTCGCGGCGTTTTCGCCCATGCGCCAGCGCCTCGAAGGGCTGCTGCGCTGCTTGCTCGCCAGCCCGGGCACGCACAGGCCCGACGCTTTGCCCCTTAGCGAGTCGCCCGAACACTCCCTGCAGCTGGCCGAATCCGTGCTGGCAAGCCTCGGCCTGTCGGCGCTCGACCGTTCGCTTGGCAACGCGCCCCTGCTGCGGGACGGCTGGACGGGCACCCTCCTTGCGCCAGCGGACAAGCACGCCACCCTGCTGGAAACCGCCGCGTCCCCCCACCAGCCCGACCCGGCCAATGCGCCACGGCCGCGCAGCGCCCGGCTGGCGCGGCGACCCGAGATTCGCCAGGAGACGGAAGATGAAGATAAACACGACGACGGCCTTTTTATGGTGCAGGCCGATGAGCCCCACCCGCACGCCGAAGACCCCTTGGGGCTGACCCGGCCGGTCGACCAGGACGAGCAGACCAGCGCCGACGAATACGCCGACCTGCTCGCCGAGCTGCCCGAGGCACGCCTGGTCGCGACGCCGGGTACGCCCAAGGAAGTGCTGAACTCCGATGACCCGCCCGACGCCAACACCGCCCAGCAGCTCAAGCGCGCCAAGGCCGACGGCCAGGGCTTGCAGTACCCGGAATGGGACTGGCGCGGCGGCCACTACCGGCACCCCGGCGCCACCGTGCGGCTGCTGCCCAACCTGCCCGGCGCCCAGCACTGGGTGGACAAGACCCTCGAAGAGCACCGCCCGCTGCTGGCGCAGATCAAGCAGCGCTTTGAGCTGCTGCGGGCCCGCCGGGTCACGCGCCGCCGGCAGCTGGAGGGCGATGAAGTCGACCTGCAAGCCTATGTCGACAGCTACGCCGACTACCGGGCCGGCGGCTCGCTGGCAGAGGGGCTCTACCAGAGTCGCCGCCGCGCCGAGCGGGACCTGGCCATTACCCTGCTGATCGACGTCAGCGGCTCCACTGACGGCTGGGTCGCGGCTAACCGCAGGGTCATCGATGTGGAGCGCGAGGCGCTGCTGTTGGTGTGCGTTGCCCTCGAAGGGCTGGGCGAGCCCTACGCCGTGCAGGCCTTCTCCGGCGAAGGGCCGGACGCGGTGATAGTGCGTACCCTGAAACGGTTCGACGAGGCCTTCAGCAACGAGGTGGCGCTGCGCATCAGTGCCCTGGAGCCCGAGCACTACACCCGCGCCGGCGCGGCGATCCGCCATGCCAGCAGCGGGCTTTTGCAGCAGGCCGCCCGCCATCGGCTGCTACTGCTGCTGTCGGACGGCAAGCCAAACGACCAGGATGAGTACGAGGGCCGCTACGGCGTGGAAGATATGCGCCAGGCCGTCACCGAGGCCACCCTGCAGGGCATCTCGACCTTCTGCCTGACCATCGACCGCCAGGCCGCCCACTACCTGCCCCAGGTGTTCGGCGCCGGGCACTACGCGCTGCTGAGCAAACCCGAACGGCTGCCGACGGTACTGCTGGAATGGTTGAAACGCCTGGTATCCACTTGAGGATCGCTGAAGCGGTGTACCGGGGTTG
This sequence comes from Pseudomonas sp., assembly GCF_040514055.1. Classification (GTDB taxonomy): domain Bacteria; phylum Pseudomonadota; class Gammaproteobacteria; order Pseudomonadales; family Pseudomonadaceae; genus Aquipseudomonas. The sequence goes on along the minus strand of NZ_JBEVDL010000012.1, from coordinate 15,101 downwards.
AGCATGCTTTTATCCAGGCACGTGAGGGCTATGGCACGCTCAATCCCCGCTGCTCGCCGGTTGCCATTGGCCGCGTGCCTCTGATGGCGGCTGGTTAAGCAAGGGGGCGAATACGCTGCCGTCTCCCCCAGCATCACTCGACCACCAGCAATCGGCTCTTGCACACGCTGATTGATCTGTCTCAGAGCACGAAAGTCGGGACACCAACCGTTAACCATCGGTAAATATATCTATACCAACAGATAACAACATCTATCCGCCAGGTCGTTGCCGGGCAAATATCGAAGCCGAGGCGACTCGGATCGTTCCCATGCTCCGCGTGGGAATGCAGCTGGCGCCACTACGCGTCGCGAGCCCCGCCAGTCGGTACCTTAGGAGCCCGTTACCTGCTGCCGGGTGCCTGAGCCAGGGGTGTGCGCTGAAGCTATTTGCGAAGCGATTGAGTAACCAAGACGGATCAATCAACCCCAAAGCGCTCTTTAAGCCGTTCCACCGTCCAACGCCATTTCGGGGTGGTTGGGCGGCAAATGGTGTTCTGGTTGCCGAACAGACCGACCTCTTTTACGGCCTGCTCTAACGGCAGGCTGTAGAGCCATTCAACCGCCACGAAATACTCGCAACGCTCAGGGTCGTTGATAAATTCGCGGTGATAACTGCCGCCTTGGGCCAGCTCCAAGACGGGTATCTCTCGGCCTTGATAGGCCACAAAGAATTCCGCTGCTGGGGAGGCATAACCAGTGACCTTCGCCACACCGACATAACCCTGCTGCGGCACATTGACCCAAACGCGGTCGCCCGGAGACAGCATTTTCAGGCTGTTGCTGTACCAAGTCCCGCCGCCGCCACAGATAAAACCCAGCTCCCGGGCGTCGCTCCAGGAGCGCGCGCTGCTATGGCCAAAGGAGCAGTAGTACTCGCCGTTCCAAGGCTCGCTCGGCGCGCCTGGTTTGCTGGTGCCAGTGAGCTGCGGCGCATCGATGGGATCGACCAACCAGGTGCGACTGATTAAAGGCTGCTCCCCCAAATGGAAGACCTGAAAGCACAGTACATTGATGGCGATATCGCGCTCGTTTAAATAAGCGACGATACGTTCGCTGCTGGCATCCAGTTCGGCCGCCACTATCACGATCTGATGACTCTGATTGAGCTCTTCGACGTTCAGTGGCTGGCCAAATCGCGCACGAAAATCAGCAGCCAGATCGCCCGTTGGCTTAAAGCGTTGATAGATAGCGGCGATATCTTCAGCCGCCAGGTGCTCTACCCAGGAGGCATAATCCAATGCCTGCGCCACCACCTCACGTGGGGTGCGGTTGCGTTTGAGTTCAACCAGCACCAGCGAAGCATCCGGCGCCATGGCCAGCAGGTCGATGCGCCCGCCATGGTTTGTACTCTCTTGTCGACCGATCAGCATCCAGTCATCTGACAGCAATGCCGGGGCGGCGACAATCATCTCCTCCAGCAATTGCTCACTGGCGAGCTGAGCCGGTCTGAGCGGCGCAGGCTGCACACCCACGGTCCAAATCTGAGTTTTGATGGGCATGCGGTCCTCTACTGCTAGCAGTGCTACGAAAAAGGAGTTTTGCTTAATGAAGACCAGGTAGGGTTTGCAGGCCGCCCAGAGTAGGTTTGCCGAAGCCCGTGGGCGTCAGCAGGTTGGTTTTCTTCATTTCGGCGAGTTCCGCGAGCCAATCGCTCTGACTAAAACGCAGCTTGGTGTCGTTCCAGGCGTACATTACCTCCGCCACTATCGCCTCGTCGGAAACGGCTTTGCCCTCCAGCAGGAAGTCGTTCCAGGCGGCATACAGGGTCACAACCCTTTCGCAGCGATCGGTATCCCAGCCGCGCATCAGCTCGATCACCTGCTGAATGCTGGCGCGCTCATCGCTCGACCAGGTGCTTTCATACGCCTGCCGATGCTGCCCCGCTGCAGATAAGGGCCGATAGGCATAACCAACCGTCTCGCGCTCGATGCGCTCATACCACTGGCGGTTTTGCAGCTCGCCTTCGACCTGGTTCATCAGCTGGCGATCATGGGGCCCGGCAGCGTCGCGCAGGTAGTCTCCTTGAATGGCGGATATCTTGGCCGCGTACTCGGCCAGATAAATCACTTTTTGCAGCTTGCGCTGGCCGAACGTCTTTAGGCCGTGAAGCTGATGGGTAATTTCGGCGGCAAGCAGGGTGCGCGCGGCTTTCCGATCCGTGGCTACTGGAACCTCTTTGCGATCCTCGACCAGGGCGCGCTCGACCAGGGTGCTGGCCAGCTGTTCGTTAAGCTGGCGGGCCTGGGTTAGGCAGGTTTTCAATTGGTCGCAGAGGGCCATTAGCTGATCGACTTTGGCGACGATACGGTTTTGTTCGGCCACTGGTGGAACCGAGACCATCATGTTCTTCATGATTGTTCCATTTACGTTGGCCTGCCCACACTGCTGCTTTAAATGTGGGTTTATCTGGCTCTCACGAAAGCCTGGAGCATTCATCGATATATTGAGATATGCCGGAGAAAACAGATTCTTCAGGCAGCGGATACGAATCAGGTAGGACGCAAAGGTAAACTCACCCGCAGGGCCCAAAAACAGCCCAGTCTTGCCGACCAACTCAGCGCTGTTTGTTCTGTTGTAGAGCAGGTCTTCTGGCTCAAGGTAAAGCTCTGGCAAACCCTCTGTTGCTTTGCTGACTTTCATTTGTCCGTCGAGTACAACTTGGCCGCTCTGAATATCCCCCATTTTCAGAACAGGCACGCCGTCTTGTAGATCAGAGGTTTTCTCAGATAGGCCATATTCTGTGTTGAGTGCTAACTCTCCGAGTTTTGACCAAGCCCAATTGTTTGGTATCCCAAATGGCAGCTCTGCTTCGGTGATTTCCGCCAGCGGCTTCTGCTTCTTGAGCTTGCCTTCGGCTACCAGTCGCGCCTTTTCATCGGCAATGCGTTTGAGTAGTTCACCAGCCGGCTCATCGCTGGGGTCTTGCGGCACCAGTTTGCCTATCACGGCCAGTTGAAGCAGGGTTTGTTTGAGGGCATTGATGCTGGGTTCGGTGGTGAACAGGGTGTGGAAGTGTTCGGCCAGGCGTTGCCAGTTGGCGGCAAAGTCGGTCGCGTCGCTGGCTTGGGTAAGGCTGTCGAGCAGGGCTTGCACCAGTTGGGCGTGGGCGCCTTCGGCGTCGGCCTGCTGGGCTTCCAGGCGGTCGCACAAGGCCATCAGTTTGTCGACTTTGGAGACGATGCGCGACTGCTCGCCCTTGGGAGGCAACGCAAAGAAAGCATCATTCAAAACTTTGAAGTGCCGTGCATATCCTCTGCCTTCTAGCTTTAAACCAACTAGATGCCACCAGAAGAACTTCTCATCTAGCAGAACTGGCCTGAGAATTTTGACGCCATCAGCCCCAGCGACAAAATCAAAGTCGACGTATTTCCGTTCAGTCGTGTGATCACCAAACACAACAACTGGGCCAGGGAGGCGAATCAATAGAGCTTCGTCGTCTGTGTAGCCAGAAACAAACTTTTTCCCTTGGTCGACGACAGGAAAAATTCCTTCCTCACTAATCTGAGAGGACAGCAATTTATTCCCGCTGACCGAGACCGAGTAATAGATTTCTGGAAGCCTTACCCACGCCCAGCTATCTGGCAGATCGTATGGTTTTTCTTCCTCAGCAATCGCTGCCATCGGCTTCTGCTTTTTGATCTCACCCTTTTCCACCAGTCGCGCCTTTTCCGCCGCAATCCGCTTCAGCAACTCACTGGCCGGTTCATCATTCGGATCTTGCGCCACCAACTTCCCGCGCACTGCCAATTCCAGAATTAGCTCACGCAGTTTTTTAACGCCATTGGGTGCACCGGCCAGCAGCGGCAGGTTGTCGGTGAGCAACGCCGTCATACCTGGCGCTCCAGGGCTTCGGTCAGAACCGCTTTCAGTTGGTCGCGTAGGTCGCCGATCTCGCCTTGCAGGCTGTCGTAGTTGCGCAGCAACTCGTCCGGGTCGTGGCTGACCTGCTCGCCGATATGCGGATTTTTGCAGTCGAGGTTGTAATTGCGCGCCTTGAGTTCGTCGGCGCTGACCTTCCAGGCGAACTCGCCTTCGACGCGGGCGGCAAAGCCGTCCTCGGCACTGCCCCACCAGGCTTGCTCGACCTCGAACTCCTCGACACGCATGGGCCGGGTCTTGCTGTAGTTTTTCACCCCCACCGGGTACTGATGCTCATAGAACCAGGTTTCTCGGGTCGGGCTGCCCTTGGTGAAAAACAGCAAATTGGTCTTGATCCCGGTATAGGGCGCAAATACGCCATTGGGCAGGCGAACGATGGTGTGCAGATTGCACTCGGTCAGCAGCTTTTCCTTGATCCGACTTTTGATGCCTTCACCAAACAGAAAACCGTCGGGCAGCACCACGGCGGCGCGGCCGCCGTCTTTGAGCAGCTGCATGATCAGCACCAGAAACAGGTCAGCGGTCTCGCGGGTGCGGAAGGCGGCCGGAAAGTGGGTTTCGATGCCGTCTTCTTCCATGCCGCCAAACGGTGGGTTGGCGACTATGCAGTGCACCCGTTCACTCGGGCCCCAGCTGATCAGCGGTTTGCTCAGGGTATTGTCGTGGCGAATCTGGCTGGGCACCTCGATGCCGTGCAGGATCATATTGGTGGTGGCCAGCAGGTGCGGCAGCGGTTTTTTCTCCACGCCGAAGATGCTGGCTTGCAGAGTGCGTTCGTCCTCGGCGGTTCTTACATAACGGCTGCGCTTGTGCTCGATGGCGCAGGTGAGAAAGCCGCCCGTGCCACAGGCCGGGTCCAGCACCTTCTCATCCAACTGCGGGTCAACCATGCGCACCATAAATTCGGTGACCGGGCGCGGGGTGTAAAACTCGCCGGCGTTACCGGCGTTCTGCAAATCGCGCAGCAGTTGTTCGTAGAGATTGCCGAACTCATGGCGTTCCTGGGCTTTATTGAAGTCCACGCCTTGCTGAATCTTGTTGACCACTTGGCGCAGCAATTGGCCGGACTTCATATAGTTGTAGGCGTCCTCGAACACGCCGCGCACCACGAAGGCCGATGGTGTGCTGCTGTACTCGTGCAGGTTCTGCAGCTGCGGGAACAGGTTGTTGTCGATAAAGCCCTTGAGGTCGTCACCGGTCATGCCTTCCGGGTTGGCGGCCCAGGTGCGCCAGCGGCAGCTCTCGGGAATCGGCGAGCGGTAGTTGTCATCCATCAGCTCCCATTCCAGCTCACGGTCATCGAAGATCTTCAGGAACAGTAGCCAGACCAGCTGGCCAATGCGCTGGGCGTCGCCATCGACGCCAACGTCTTTGCGCATGATGTCCTGGATGGATTTGATGGTTGAGCTGATGGACATGCTGATTTCCGTTACTGGGCTGCTGGAAGCGCGGTGATGGCTTCCAGGCGCTGAAAAATGAGTTCTTCCCGTGCCGGCTGCTGGCGGGCGGCGGATTGCACGGCGTAGGCGAAGTCGCGGTGGGCGAGCAACGCGCTGATGGCTTGGGCGATGTAGTAACACAGGGCCGGCTCGGCCTGGGCCAGTTCGGCATGCAGGCTGTCGCGCCCGTCCACCACGGCCAGGATATCCTCGATATCGCGGCTAACCAGCGGATCGTTGCGTCCGCGGCCGCGATAGGCTTCCAGCTTGGTGGCGAGAAAATAGCTGGGCGTGACGACGCGGATCAGGGTACCGGAAGGCAGTGCATGATCGGTTGCGCATTGCAGAGCATCACGGTACCAGCGATTGGTGAAATTGAGAATGGCTTCATCGTCGGGCATAAAATCGACCAGCAAATCACGGCCAATCAATGCGTTGGGCAGACGCATGCGGCAGATGACGTCGTCCTCGGGGGACTCGCGAAAACCGCGCTGGCGCAGTTCGGTAAGCAAGCGTTGCCATTTGCCGTAACCGAGGACATGGACGATGACGTCGACATCTTCGGTGAAGCGCACCGCTTCGCGAGCAAAGGCATCGGTGATCAGCAGCGCGGTGGTGCAGCCGCCGACAAAGGCGACCTGACGCAGCAATTCCGGCCCCAGTGCATCGGCCACGGTTTGCAGCATCTGCTCCTGGATACGCCATTCAGCAACCATCGGATTCGCCTCGCAGCCGTTGCTCCAGCAGGGTTCTGGCCAGGCTGGCTTCACGCTCATTGCCCAGGCGAATGGCGTCCACCAGTGCGAGCATGGCGTAAAGCGCCTTATCCTGGCGCGCCGCGCCGGGCACGCTTTTGAACAACGGCTCCACCGCCTGCCCCATGTCGTTACCCAGGGCATCTTCCCAGACATGAATATGCTCACCGCCCGACAGCAGCTTGCCGGCCAGCACCGGCGCGGCGTGAGCGGTGGCCAGGCCGCGCACGATCGGGCCGGGGCGAACCGGGAAAACGTACTTCAAGCCGTGGCCGAGAAACTCGTTGAGGGCGCGAGTATTGGTGCGCGGTATGCCGCTGCCCCGCTCCAGCTTGGCCAGGCCGGCGGCAATGCAGCGATTGAGCGCATTGCTGACTTCGGATTTGCTGATGCCGGTGGACTGTTCGAGCGCACGCATGGAGAAATGCTCCGCAGCCTGCTCGGTCGAGTGCGGCTGGTTTTCCAGGCTGGCGAGCTTGAGCAGTAGCAGAATGTCTTGGCCTTTCATCATGAAATGTCTTCTCCGTCCACTGTCTATGGACAAAGGACAGTCTGCTGGGAGGGCCTGGTTGCTGTCAACGCGCCTGTCAGGCGCTTATTTCGCCGCTGTAGAGCTGATTTTCCAACTCATGGATGGCCTTGCTGTAACCGGCCTTGCCGCCAAAGGCCTTGACCAGCTCGATAGGCGCACCAATCTGGCTGAAGGGGTCGAGCTGAAGGATCTTGATGTCCTCGATATGCTCGACGCCGGTATCTGCATATTTATCCAGCAGCGCTTCCAGTACCTGGCGTGCCGCGCCGGAATATTTGGCGAAGTAGTTGCGCTTTTTCACCTGCTCGGCGCGCTCACGGCGGCTCAGCGCCGGCTGGTCGAAGGCGATATGGCAAACGAGGTCAAATGGATCCAGTACCTTACCCTGCTTTTTTTCTACTTCCTCGGCTAACGCTTCCCACATCACGCCTTGGGCGGCCATTTCTTCAATAATCACTTTCTTCTGCTCGGCATCACTCCAACGGCGCAGGAAATCATCCAGCGAGGCGAAGTGCTTTTGCACGCAGGCGCGTGTGTAGTCGTGCAGCGACTCAGTGATCAGTCGACCGTCCGGTCCGTAATACTGCACACGCTCGGCAATCACATACACGGGCAGGTTGTCGATGATGTATCGGGTACGTTTACTGCCGCTCGCTGTGTCATCTACCTCGTCACCTCCGGGCAACCAGCCATCGCCATCAATGATGCCGTCCTCATCCTCAAGGGGGCTGTCTGGCGGCACGGGTGAGTCTTCACCTTCCGGGGCATAGATCACCACCGGCTCACCATCGAAGGCCGGGTCGGCAAACAGTTCGGTGGCTTTTTTGAAGTCCATGATGGTGAACCAGTATTTGCCGAAGTCCTCGTTGATGCGGGTGCCGCGACCAATGATTTGCTTGAACTCGGTCATGGACTTGATGTGCTGGTCGAGTACGATCAGCTTGCAGGTCTGGGCATCGACGCCGGTGGTCATCAGCTTGCTGGTGGTGGCAATGACTGGGTAACGCTCTTCCGGGTTGATGAAATTGAACAGCTCGGCCTTGCCTTCCTGCTCATCGCCGGTGATGCGCATGATGTACTTGCGGTTTTCCTTGATCCGTTCAGGGTTGAGGTTGACCAGGGCCTGACGCATGCGTTCGGCATGGTTGATGTCGTCGCAAAATATGATGGTCTTCTGAAATGGATCGGTGGCCTTAAGAAATTCGGTGACCTTTTTCGCCACCAGCTCGGTGCGCGCCTCGATCACCAGAGTGCGATCCATGTCATTGAGGTTGTAGATACGGTCTTCGATTAGCTCGCCATTTTTGTCGAGCATGCCCTTTGGCGGTCGCCAGCCCTGCACGTCCTTATCGAAGTCAATGCGCACCACCTTATAGGGCGCGAGAAAACCATCTTCGATGCCTTGCTTGAGGCTGTAGCTGTACACCGGCTCACCAAAGTAAGTGATGCTGGAAACCTCCTTGGTTTCCTTCGGCGTAGCGGTGAGACCGACATGGGTGGCATTGGAGAAGTAGGCAAGAATCTCGCGCCACGCCGAATCCTCTGCAGCACTGCCGCGGTGGCATTCGTCGATTACGATCAGGTCGAAGAAGTCGCGGGAAAACTGCTTATAAACGTTCATCTCGTCTTCGTTACCGGTCACGGCCTGATAGAGCGACAGGTAGATCTCGTAGGACGTGTCGATCTGGCGTTTGGCGATTTTGGTCATCGCCTGGCCGAACGGCTTGAAGTCGCCGGTTTTGGTCTGGTCGACCAGAATATTGCGGTCGGCGAGGAAGAGGATGCGTTTCTTCTGCTTCGACTTCCACAGCCGCCAGATGATCTGAAAAGCGGTATAGGTCTTGCCGGTGCCGGTGGCCATGACCAGCAGGATGCGCGATTGACCCTTGGCCACCGCTTCGACGGTTCGGTTGATGGCATTGGTCTGGTAATAACGCGGCATGCGTCCGGAGCCATCATCGTAATAGGGTGATTCGACCTTTTGCCGAGCCACCCCTTCCAAACCCTTCCACTGGCAGTAACGCTGCCACAGCTCATTGGGGCTGGGAAACTGATCGAGACCGAGTTCGGTTTCTACCTGGCCTCCTGTGCCGCTGCGGTCATGGAACAAAAAACCATCACCATTGCTGGAAAACACGAAGGGTACATCCAGTGCCTCAGCATAACCTAGGGCTTGCTGCATGCCGGAGCCGAGCGAATGTTTGTTGTCCTTCGCCTCGATCACGGCGATAGGCAGGTTGGGCTGGTGATAGAGGATGAAATCAGCACGACGGGATTCGCCCCGGGTATGCAACTTGCCGCGGACGATGATACGGCCCTTGGTAAAGCTGACCTCCTCACGGACCTGCTTGTGCATATCCCAGCCCGCTTGCTGGACGGCTGGGGCGATGTACTTGCTGCAGATGTCCCGCTCGGAAAGCGACTTCTTGTCCATTAACCCCATTCCTTAACGACAGCCATGTGATGACGTCCCTGCCTGACTGATTAACACAAGCCATATTTGGCCCAACGTTAGAGGCCGCCAGTCCCTACCGGCATCCTAAGGGAGGCAATTGGCAGGTACTCAAAAAAACATTTTGCAGCGCAACGCCCCGTACTAGAGAGGCCCAGCCGCTCGGAGGCCTAGCCTGCGATTCCCATCACAGTATCCACCTCGACCACGTGGGTAAAGGCTAATAGCCAGCGTACACGGTTATATTTTGCGTGCAGGGTCAGGTTTTGCTGATTTGTAAGGGCTCGGCATACTGCAGCCGCCTCCAAAAACCGTCGCCCTTCGTCATCCCTGAAAAGCGCGCTTCAATCGCCTGCTTTTGTCCGCTGCCAGTGCAGCAATAAATCCGTGATATCCAGTCGACCCTGTGCACAATTCCAGCTGGGCCAGCCAGCGTTCAGGCTGGTGCCAACAATGAGCTGACGCGGAGCGTCATAGAAAGCGTGCCCACGCGGGAGCGTTGGCACGATCGATCGGATTGCGGCGCTGTCGATGGGTATCGCTGCGCTCACCGCCATCCTACGGGGACGAGGGCGAGAACGAGGACGCGGGCGATTTGGGTGGGGGCGGTGGGCTCGTCCGGGATCGGCGGTTGCGGCGAGGCGGCATGGCCTGGGTGGGCGGTTGGGGCGGGCGTGGTGGGCGCGCCGAGGCCACCCTACGTGGTTTGGCGCGGCGCGGCGGGTCAGCACGCTTGGCGTGGGGCCGTTATGGGAATCACGAAGTGGCGGCAGGCGTGACGCTGGCAGGGCAGGTAAATCACACGCGCATGAAAAAGCCCGTTCATTGCTGAACGGGCTTGATCATCGAATAAATGGTCGGGACGGAGTGATTTGAACACTCGACCCCTTGCACCCCATGCAAGTGCGCTACCGAGCTGCGCTACGCCCCGACTAGGCGTGAATCTACTTCCGGTTGTGGCCGAAAGTGCAGCGACTATACATTAAGCTTTTGATATGTGGAAGGTTTTTTTCAAAAGCTGGCAGTTATTTTCGCAACACCAGGAGCACGTCTTCCAGCTCGGCAATCATCTGCCGGATCAGCTGCTTGTACTGGGTGGTGTCGTCCTTGGCTTCGTCCCCCGACAGGCGCAGGCGCGCCCCGCCGATGGTAAAGCCCTGCTCATACAGCAGCGCGCGGATCTGGCGGATCATCAGCACGTCTTGCCGCTGATAATAACGCCGGTTGCCGCGTCGCTTGACCGGGTTGAGCTGCGGAAATTCCTGTTCCCAGTAACGCAAGACGTGCGGCTTCACCGCACAGAGTTCGCTGACCTCACCGATGGTGAAATAGCGTTTACCAGGTATCGCCGGCAGTTCGTCGTTATGACTTGGTTCCAGCATATGCCTCGACTCTGGCCTTGAGTTTCTGCCCTGGACGAAAGGTGACCACACGGCGCGCCGTGATCGGGATCTCTTCACCGGTTTTCGGGTTGCGTCCGGGCCGCTGGCGCTTGTCGCGCAGGTCGAAGTTGCCGAAACCGGACAATTTGACCTGCTCGTTGAGCTCCAACGCCTGGCGGATTTCCTCGAAAAACAGCTCCACCAGCTCCTTGGCTTCCCGCTTGTTCAGGCCGAGCTCCTCATAGAGTCGCTCAGCCATTTCAGCTTTCGTCAGGGCCCCCATACGCTACATCCTTAACGTGGCGTTGAACCTTTCTTCCAGTGTAATGAGGATGTTTTTAGTAATACTGGCCACCTCATCGTCATTAAGAGTGCGTGATGGATGCTGCCAGGTCAAGCCGACGGCCAAGCTTTTTCTATGCGGATCAATACCTTTACCGTGATACACGTCAAAGAGTCTGAGGTCCGTGAGGTTTTCCCCCGCCGCTTCGCGAATCGCCTGCAGGATCGGCTCGGCCGGCGCGTCGCGGTCCGCCAGCAGCGCCAGGTCGCGGCGCACCTCGGGAAAGCGCGACAGTTCGCTGAACGTCGGCAAACGTCCCGGCATCACCTCGCCCAGCACCAGCTCGAAGAGGAACAGCGGCTGGTCCAGGCCCAGGCTGTTGGCCAGCTCCGGATGCAGCGCGCCGGCGAAACCGACCAGCCGCCCTTCCCGCTCGATACGCGCGGTCTGGCCCGGGTGCAGCGCCGGGTGTTCGCCGGGCACGAAGGTGAACGCCTGCAGGGCGCCGGCGAAACCCAGCAGGGCCTCGACATCGGCCTTCAGGTCATAGAAATCCACCGCATCGCGGCCCTGGGCCCAGCCCTCGGGCAGGCGGCTGCCGCAGATCACGCCGGCGAGCATGGCTTCCTGCTTCAGGCCTTCGAGCTGGCCGACAAAGCGCAGGCCGCTTTCGAACAGGCGCACGCGGGTCTGCTGGCGGTTGAGGTTGTACTGCACCGCCTTGACCAGGCCCGGCCACAGGGACGCGCGCATGGCGGCCATGTCGGCGGAGATCGGGTTGGCCAGCAGCAACGGCGCGGTGCCGGGGCTGAACAGCTCGAACCACTTGGGATCGATAAAGCTGTAGGTAATGGCTTCCTGGTAACCGCGGGCCACCAGCAGCCGGCGCAACGCGCCCAGCTCGGCACGCGCCTCACTCTTGGGCTGCGGCGCCAGCCGCGCCTGGGGGTAGCGCACGGGCAGGCGGTTGTAGCCATAGAGGCGGCCCAGCTCTTCGATCAGGTCGACTTCAATGCTGATGTCGAAGCGATGGCTGGGCACGCTGACGCGCCACTGCCCGGCGCCCTCGGCGGTCACGCCCAGGCCCAGGGCACTGAGCAGGCGCTCGACTTCGGCGCCGTCCAGGGCCAGGCCGAGCATCTGCTCGATACGCGCGGCGCGCAGGGTCACCGGGGCCACGCTGGGCAGGTGTTCCTGGCTGACCACTTCGCTGATCGGGCCCGGCTCGCCGCCGACGATCGACAGCAGCAGGCCGGTGGCGCGCTCCATCGCTTCGCGGGCCAGCTGCCAGTCGACGCCGCGCTCGAAGCGGTGCGAGGAGTCGGTGTGCAGGCCATAGGAGCGGGCCTTGCCGGCCACCGCGATGGTGTCGAAGAAGGCGCTTTCGAGGAACAGGTCGCGGGTTTCGCTGCTGACGCCGCTGGCCTGGCCGCCCATCACGCCGGCGATGGCCAGGGCGCGTTGCTGGTCGGCGATCACCAGGGTGTCGGCGCGCAGGGCCACTTCCTGGCCACCGAGCAATACCAGTTTCTCTTCCGGCTGCGCCATGCGCACCTGGATGCCGCCCTTGAGCTGCGCCAGGTCGAAGGCGTGCATGGGCTGGCCCAGTTCGAGCATCACGTAGTTGGTGATATCGACCACCGCGTCGATGCTGCGCACGTCGGCGCGGCGCAGGCGCTCGACCATCCACAGCGGCGTCGGCTGGCTCAGATCGACATTGCGCACCACGCGGCCGAGGTAACGCGGGCAGGCCTGGGGCGCCGAGACGTCGACCGGGAAGGTCTGCTCGTGCACCGCCGCCACCGCGTCGACCACCGGACGGGTCACCGGCGCGGCGTAGAGCGCGCCCACTTCACGGGCCAGGCCCGCCAGGGACAGGCAGTCGCCACGGTTGGGGGTCAGGTCGACTTCGATGCTGACGTCGTCCAGCTCCAGGTACTGGCGGATGTCCTGGCCCACCGGCGCGTCGGCCGGCAGTTCCATCAGGCCATCGTTGTCGTCGCTGATCTGCAGCTCGGAGGCCGAGCAGAGCATGCCGTTGGACTCGACGCCGCGCAGCTTGGCTTTCTTGATCTTGAAGTCGCCCGGCAGCTCGGCGCCGATCTGGGCGAAGGGTATCTTCAGGCCCGGGCGCACGTTCGGCGCGCCGCAGACCACCTGGAAACTGTCCTTGCCGTCGCTGACCTGGCACACGCGCAGCTTGTCGGCATCGGGGTGCTGCTCGGTGCTCAGCACCTCGCCCACGATGACGCCGCTAAATTGGCCGGCGGCCGGGGTGACGCTGTCGACTTCCAGGCCGGCCATGGACAGGCGCGCCACCAGGTCGTCACGGGAGACTTGCGGGCTGACCCAGCCACGCAACCACTGTTCACTGAATTTCATCCTGCTGTTCTCCTAGAATTCGGGGTGCGGGCCTAGCGAAATTGCGCGAGGAATCGCAGGTCGTTGTCGAAGAACAGCCGTAAATCGTTGACGCCGTAACGCAGCATCGCCAGGCGCTCGACGCCCATGCCGAAGGCAAAACCCTGGAACTGCTCGGGGTCTATGCCGGACATGCGCAGCACGTTGGGGTGCACCATGCCGCAGCCCATCACTTCCAGCCAGCCGGTCTGCTTGCACACGCGACAACCCTTGCCGCTGCACATCACGCACTGCATGTCGACTTCGGCCGAGGGCTCGGTGAAGGGGAAGAAGGACGGACGGAAACGCACGCCCAGGTCCTGCTCGAAGAACACCCGCAGGAACTCCTCGATGGTGCCCTTGAGGTCGGCGAAGCTGATGTCCTGGTCGACCAGCAGGCCTTCGACCTGGTGGAACATCGGTGAGTGGGTGATATCCGAATCGCAGCGGTAAACGCGGCCCGGGCAGACGATGCGAATCGGCGGCTGCTGGGTTTCCATGGTGCGCACCTGCACCGGCGAGGTGTGGGTGCGCAGCAACATGTTGGCGTTGAAATAGAAGGTGTCGTGCATCGCCCGCGCCGGGTGGTGTCCGGGGATGTTCAACGCCTCGAAATTATGGTGATCGTCCTCGACCTCGGGGCCTTCGGCGATGCCGTAGCCAATCCGGGTGAAGAATTGTTCGATCCGTTCCAGGGTGCGGGTCACCGGGTGCAGGCCACCGGAGGTCTGGCCACGGCCCGGCAGGCTGATGTCCAGGCGTTCGGCCGCCAGCTTGGCGCTCAGCGCCGCGCTTTCCAGCATGTGCTTACGGCCGTTGAGGGCCTCTTGCACGCTTTCCTTGGCCGCGTTGATCAAGGCGCCGGCCTGGGGCCGCTCCTCGGCGGTAAGGTGGCCCAGGGTCTTCATCACCTGGGTCAACTCACCCTTCTTGCCAAGGTAATGCACGCGCAGCTGCTCCAGGGCAGCGACGTCGTCGGTGTGTTGCACGGCCGCCAGCGCTTGCGCGACCAGCGTATCCAGGTTTTCCATTATTTAGACTCCAGATACGAAATAGGGGAAGAGCTGTAAGGCTCTTCCCCTATTAGTAGCATTTAGCACCGGGCGAACCCGGTGACTGTCGGGGACTTAAGCCAGTTCGGCTTTCGCTTTCTCGACAATCGCAGCAAACGCCGCTTTTTCGTTCACTGCCAGGTCAGCCAGCACCTTGCGGTCGATCTCGATCGAAGCTTTCTTCAAGCCAGCGATAAAGCGGCTGTAGGACAAGCCGTTGACACGAGCGCCTGCGTTGATACGGGCGATCCACAGGGCGCGGAACTGACGTTTTTTCTGGCGGCGGTCACGGTAGGCGTATTGGCCTGCCTTGATCACTGCCTGCTTGGCAACGCGGAACACGCGCGAGCGTGCACCATAGTAGCCTTTGGCGAGTTTCAGAATTTTCTTGTGACGACGACGAGCGACGACACCACGCTTAACACGAGCCATGAGTAACTTCCTCTAAACCTTGACCGAAATTAACGAACGCGCAGCATGCGCTCTACTTTACGTACGTCTGACGGATGCACCATGGTGCTGCCGCGCAGTTGACGCTTACGCTTGGTAGACATTTTGGTCAGGATGTGGCTCTTGAAAGCGTGCTTGTGCTTGAAGCCATTGGCCGTTTTCAAGAAGCGCTTCGCAGCGCCACTTTTGGTTTTCATCTTTGGCATGTTCGGATACTCCGCATTCAGTTGATAAACATAACCGCAAGGCCTGCCGTGCCCTGGTGGTTATTTCTTCTTTTTCGGGGCGATGACCATGATCAGTTGGCGTCCTTCCATCTTAGGATGCTGTTCGACCGAACCGTACTCGAGCAAGTCACCTTCAACTCGCTTGAGGAGTTCCATCCCCAGCTCCTGGTGGGCCATCTCACGGCCGCGGAATCGCAAGGATACCTTGG
>NZ_JBEVDL010000045.1:0-3974 GCF_040514055.1 Pseudomonas sp. | reverse complement strand
TGCGCAGTGCCTGGGGCCAGGTCGCCGCGCCTCCGAGACCGAGCTTGAAACCGAGCTTGATGTATTCGCGGGCTTCTTCCTGGCTGCCGGCGAACGCATGGATGATCCCGGCGCGTTTCAACTTGAAGCGTTTGAGCGTGGCAATCACGGCCGCATGACTGCGGCGCACATGAATCAGCGCGGGCAAGTGGAAATCCACCGCCAGTTGCAGTTGCGCGTCGAACAGCGCTTGCTGACGTTCGCGATCCAGGGTTTCGATGAAGTAGTCCAGGCCGATCTCACCCACCGCACACAACTGGCGATGGCCAGCCAATCGCGTCAGCCAGTCGCCCAGCTCGGTGAGATGCTCGGGACGATGATCCTCGAGATACACCGGGTGCAAACCGAACGCCGCATGCAGGTCCGGATCGTTTTGCACCAGGTCCCAGACACGTTGCCAATTGCCCTGATAAACCCCCAGCACCACCATCTGGCGCACCCCGAGTGCGCGGCTTTCGGCCATCAGCGCCTGACGATCCGCGTCGAAGTCGGGGAAGTCCAGGTGAGTGTGGGTGTCGATCAGGTCCATGGCTCAGTCCTGGCGAATACGTTGTTTGAACGTCCGCGCGATGGCCTGCACACCGGGTTGGTAATCGGATTGCTCGATGGCCGCCAGGGCGAGCGCGAGTGCCTTGTCGGCAATCAATTGGTGTTGCTGCGCCATGGCATTCACCGGCAGCGGCAGGAAATCAAGCAACTGGGTGTCACCAAATGTGCCGAGGCGCAGCGGGCGGGTTTTCAGCGGGAAGTCGTGCAATGCATCGAACACGCCCTGCAGCAGGACATAGGACGTGGTCACCAGGGCTTCTGGCAAATGCCCTACGCGCTGGAGCAATTCTTCCATCAACTGTTTGCCGCATTCACGGCTGAACGAATCACCGTGTTCGATCAGGACCTCGCCGTCGTACCCGATCAAGGCCTCCTTGAAGCCGGCGGCCCGTTCCTGGCTGATGCTCAACTCGGGGCGGGCACCGATCAAGGCGATCTGTTTGGGCAGCGGATCAAGCAGGCTCCGGGTCAGATGCAGGCTGGCCTCGCGGTCGTCGCTGATCACCGAGCAGAAATACTCGGGCTCCATGACCCGGTCGATGGCGATGATCGGAATGCCTTTGGTTTGCAGCAGGCGATAGCTGTCGTCGCCCGGCGGCAGGCAACTGGCGACGATCAGGGCATCACAGCGACGGGCGCGGAACAGTTGCAGCAGTTGCCGTTCACTGTCGGGTGCATCGTCGGAGCTGGCGATCAACAGCTGATAGCCACGCGCCCGGGCACCTTGTTCCAGGAGCTTGGCGATCCGCGCGTAACTGGGGTTTTCCAGGTCCGGCAGAATGAAGCCCAAGGTCCGGGTGTGGCGACTGCGCAGACCGGCCGCCTGGGGATTAGGCGTGAAGCCATGTTCTTCGACGACCGCGCGCACGCGCTCGACGGTAGCGCTGCTGATGCGTTGCTGTTCGGCCTTGCCATTGATGACGTAGCTGGCGGTGGTGACAGACACACCGGCCAGCTGGGCTATATCACTGAGTTTCAACCCGCTATTCCTTGTTTTCTCGAGCTAGCCTCGACATTTTCACCAATCCTACCCGATTCAGGCAGGCGACCTTTGTCACAACGCATCCGACAAGTTGGGCTTCAACGATGCAACATTATCGAGTAACGTGCCAATCACTCTAGATTAAACGATTCAGCAAGCGTATTTTCTACGTTAATGGCTGCTTTGGCCGGTTCTGCCGCGAAACCACCAAAGATTGTTTAAAGACAAAGGCCTAAGCTGAATCATTCAAAAACAATACCTGGCGCCCCAAGGGTGCCAACAGGAGAAAGCATGCTCGAGCTCACCATAGAGCAGATATCCATGGGCCAGTCGGCTGTGGATAAGTCCGCCGCGCTGCAACTGCTGGCCCGGCACCTGGTTGCCGATGGCCTGGTTGACGAGGGCTACCTCGCCGGCTTGCAGGCACGCGAAGCCCAGGGCTCGACCTTTCTCGGACAAGGTATTGCCATCCCCCACGGTACGCCCGAAACCCGCGATCAGGTGTTTTCCACAGGCGTACGCCTGATGCAATTCCCCGACGGCGTGGACTGGGGCGACGGACAGATTGTCTACCTGGCGATTGGTATTGCCGCCAAGTCCGACGAACACCTGCGCCTGTTGCAACTGCTGACCCGTGCCCTCGGTGAAACTGATCTGGGCCAGGCCTTGCGCCGCGCCGGTTCCGCCGAGGCCCTGCTGAAATTGCTGCAAGGGGCGCCGCAGGAGCTGGCGCTGGATGCGCAGATGATCGGCCTGGGCGTTGCCGCCGAAGATTTCGAGGAGTTGGTCTGGCGCGGCGCGCGTTTGCTGCGTCAGGCCGACTGCGTCAGCAACGGTTTCTCCGCCGTGTTGCAGCAGGTTGAAGCGCTGCCGCTGGGCGATGGCCTGTGGTGGCTGCACAGTGAGCAAACGGTCAAGCGCCCGGGCCTGGCGTTCGTCACCCCGGACAAACCGCTGCGTTACCTCGGCCAACCGCTGAACGGTTTATTTTGTCTGGCCAGTCTTGGCGAGGCCCATCAAGCGTTGCTCGAACGGCTGTGTGCGTTGCTGATAGAAGGTCGCGGCCATGAGTTAGGCCGCGCCACCAGTTGCCGCGCCGTGCTGGAAGTGCTGGGTGGTGAGCTGCCAGCCGATTGGCCGAGCGCGCGCATAACGCTGGCCAACGCCCACGGCCTGCATGCCCGTCCGGCGAAAATCCTCGCGCAACTGGCGAAGAGTTTTGAGGGTGAGATTCGTGTCCGCATCGTCGATGGCCAGGACAGCGCGGTGTCGGTCAAGAGCCTGAGCAAACTGCTCAGCCTCGGCGCCCGTCGTGGCCAGGTGCTGGAAATCATCGCCGAGCCAGGCATTGCTGCCGACGCCTTGCCCGCCTTGTTGGCCGCCATCGAAGAAGGCCTTGGTGAAGAAGTCGAGCCGCTGCCACCGATGAGTCAGCCGCGTGAAGAGATTGTCGAGGTGGCCCAGGTGCTGCTCGCCCCGGCGTCCGGCAGTCTGGTGCAGGCCATCGCGGCCGCCCCGGGAATCGCCATCGGCCCGGCGCATATCCAGGTGCTGCAAACCATCGATTACCCGCTGCGCGGAGAATCCGCCGGCATCGAGCGTGAGCGTCTCAAGCAAGCATTGGCGCACGTGCGTCAGGACATCGGCGGCTTGATCGAGCGCAGCAAGGCCAAGGCGATTCGCGAGATTTTTATCACCCACCAGGAAATGCTCGACGATCCGGAATTGACCGATGAAGTCGACACCCGTCTCAAGCAGGGCGAAAGCGCGGAAGCGGCGTGGATGTCGGTGATCGAAGCCGCCGCCCGGCAACAGGAATCCTTGCAGGACGCCCTGCTCGCCGAGCGCGCCGCCGACCTGCGTGATATCGGTCGACGGGTGCTGGCGCAACTCAGTGGTGTCGAAACCCTGAGTGAACCTGAACAACCGTACATTCTGGTGATGGACGAAGTCGGTCCGTCCGACGTGGCGCGGCTTGATCCGACCCGGGTCGCCGGCATTCTCACCGCCCGGGGTGGCGCCACCGCCCACAGCGCGATTGTGGCACGGGCCCTGGGGATTCCAGCGCTGGTCGGCGCCGGTGCCGCGGTGTTGCTGCTGGCGCCGGGTACGCCGTTGTTGATCGATGGCCAGCGCGGTCGCCTGCATGTAGACGCTGATGCCGCCACGTTGCAACGCGCCACCGTAGAGCGCGACACCCGCGAACAACGCCTGAAAGCCGCCGCCGAGCAACGCCATCAACCGGCGTTGACCACCGACGGTCACGCCGTCGAAGTGTTCGCCAACATCGGCGAAAGCGCCGGCGTCACCAGCGCGGTGGAGCAGGGCGCCGAAGGCATCGGTCTGCTGCGCACCGAGCTGATTTTCATGGCCCACCCGCAAGCGCCGGACGAGGCGACCCAGG
>NZ_JBEVDL010000077.1:0-106559 GCF_040514055.1 Pseudomonas sp. | reverse complement strand
CCGGCGTATTGGTAGGCCGGTGGATCGAGTTGGTAATGCCCTTCGAGCTCATTGGGCAGGACCCGGACGATGCCGTCGATGGTGTTCAGCGGGATCGCATATTGCTCATCCAGGCACTGCACCATCAACGCCCGATTGACCGACACGGTGAACGGCAGGCGAATGCGGAAATGCACGCCCTGCCCCGGCACCGAATCGATGCTCATGCTGCCGCCGAGTTGGCGCACTTCTTCGTGGACCACGTCCATGCCGACGCCACGCCCGGAAATCTGGGTGATTTTTTCCGCTGTCGAGAACCCCGGCTGCAGGATGAATTGCAGCACGTCGCGGTCACTGATATCGCTGTCGGGCGCCAGCAGACCCCGCTTGATCGCTTTGCGGCGCACGGCATCCAGCGGCACGCCGGCGCCGTCGTCGCGGATGTCGAAAATGATGTCGCCACCCTCTCGCGACAGATCCAGAGTAATCGTGCCTTGCGCCGGCTTACCCGCCGCAATGCGTGCCTCGGTAGATTCCAGCCCATGGTCCACCGCGTTGCGCAGCATGTGTTCCAAGGGGGCCGCCATGCGTTCGAGCACATTGCGGTCCATCTCGCCTTCAGCGTTGCCGACGATGAATTCCACGTCCTTGCCCAGCTCACTGGAGACCTGACGGACGATGCGCTTCAACCGAGGCAACATTCGCTCGAACGGCACCATGCGTGTACGCATCAGGCCTTCCTGCAACTCGGTATTGACCCGTGCCTGTTGCAACAGCAGGGTTTCCGCGTCGCGGTTACGCGCAGTCAGGGTTTCCTTCAGGTCCAACAAGTCGGACGCGGACTCGAACAACGAACGCGACAGCTGCTGCAGCTGCGAGTGACGGTCCATTTCCAGAGGGTCGAAATCTTCGTACCCGGCCCGTTCGGCCTCCGCCTGGTAACGGCTGAGGATCTGCGACTGGGTTTCGATATCCAGACGACGCAGCTGGTCCCGGACCCGGTCGATGGTCGCTTCCATCTCGCCGAGGGTAAAACCGAAGTCGCTGACCTGCTGCTCGACGCGACCGCGAAAGATCGAGGTCTCACCGGCCAGGTTGACCAGGCCTTCGAGCAACTCAGCCGGCACCTTGACCAGTTCCTGCGGAGCTCGCCGCGATGCCGCCTCGAGGGCGGCCTCCTCGGCACGCCGGACAAAGGGCAGGACCTTGGCCACCAGGGCAGTGGTCGGCACTTCGCTGGCTGCGACGATCGGGCTAAGCAATCGGCTTGAAACTGGAACGACCGGCTCAGGCGGCAATTCGACAGGCAGCTCACGCGGCTCGGCGGCATCCACCGCCAGCACTTCGTTCAGCCGCACGCGCAGCTGATCGAGTTCGCCTTGCAGCGCCTCGAAACCTGACTGTACATCGACGAACAGGCTGTCCGGCCAGGGCGCGCCTTGCTGCTGCGCTTCGGCCAGATGCTGTTCGAGGTCATGGGTCAGGTCGCCGAGACGCTTCTGCCCCGCCAGACGAGCACCACCCTTGAGGGTGTGCAGAATGCGCAGCATATCGTCAACCGCGGCGGCGTCGGTACGATTGCCTTCCCAGCGCCCAATCGCCGCTTCCATCGCCTCGAGCAGGTCGTCGCCTTCCTCGAGGAAGATTTCAAGAATATCTTCCTCGGCATCGACGTCCGCGGACTGCGGTGCTGGAGCCGCCTTGAGTGCAACGCTGGACGGTATGCTCAGTTGTTCGTCGGGGTTGGCGCGAAACCGCTTGATGGTCTCGATCAGCGCGTCGCCACTGGGCGCACCGCGTTTGTCGCGTACCGCCTCGAGCATCTGCGCCAGACGGTCATGGCAACGCTGCAACAGGTCGAAGAGCACTGGGCTGGCGCGCAAGCGACCATCGCCCAATCCCTCATAGAGGAACTCCAGCTCATGGGCCAGGTCACCGATCTCGCGGATTTCGGCCATGCGTGCACCACCCTTGAGGGTGTGCAGGTCTCGCTGCAGGGACTCAACTTCGAGGGTGTTATTGGTGTCGCTCATCCAGCGCTGCAAGGCGGCGGTGGAGCTGTCGATAATATCGAACCCTTCCTCGAGAAAAATCTCGACCAACTCCGGATCACGCTCGTCATCCAGGGCATTGGGGCTCAGCGCCAGGGACTCCGGCTCGTCGGGCTCATCGATCAAGGACAGGCTCGGCGGGGCGAGCCGCGGCTCCGGATCATTCCACTGCACGGCTTCGAGCTCGACTGCGGGCTCGTCGGCTATCTCGGGCGGGCTATCCAATATGGCAGCGGCATCAACTGCGTCAAGGTCCAGGGTCGGCAGGGCCTCTGGCAGCGGTTCGTCCCACTGCACAGGCGCCAATTCGACCGACTCGACCTCGGGCACGCTCGGCGCATCCAGGCTCGGCGTTTCGCCGTCCAGGTCCAGGGTCGGCAAGGCCTCTGGCAGCGGTTCGTCCCACTGCAGTGGCGCCAGTTCGACCGACTCGGTCACTGGCTCAGTCGGTGCATCCAGGCTCGGCGTGTCGCCGTCCAGGTCCGGGGTCGGCAAAGCGTCCGACAGCGGTTCGTCCCACTGCATTGGCGCCAGCTCGACCGGCTCGGCCGCAGGCACGCCCGGCGCGTCCAGGTTCAGGGGCTGTTCGTCCAGGTCCAGGGTCGGCAAGGCTTCCGACAGCGGTTCGTCCCACTGCAGTGGCGCCAGCTCGACCGACTCGGCCGCGGGCACGCCCGGCGCGTCCAGGTTCAGGGGCTCTTCGTCCAGGTCCAGGGTCGGCAAGGCTTGCACTTGCGCGTCATCCCAGGCCCGATCGGCCAGGGGTTCACCCGCGTCCACAGCCGCTGACGTGGACAGGTCGTCAATCTCTACGGACGAGGGTTGACTCAAAAAACTGGAGGTGTCGCCATGACGAAAGGCCAAGATCGCCTTGATCAGGTCAGTCGGTGCACGCATCGGCTGACGGGCCTGCAACTGGTCGAGCAAGGTGGCCAGGCGGTCATGGCTTTGGTGCAGCAAACCGGTCAGCGCCGGGGAATAACTGTAGCGACGGTCAACCAAGCCTTCGTAGACCGACTCCAGTTCGTGGGCCAGATCGCCGATAGGCTTGATCTCGGCCATCCGCGCGCCCCCCTTGAGGGTGTGCAGATCGCGCTGAAGGGACAGCAACGCGCGATTGTTGTCCGGCTCACCCAGCCAACGGTCCAGCGCCTGACCTGCGCTTTCCAGGATGTCGACCGCTTCTTCCAGGAAAATTTCGACCATTTCCTCATCGAGGGCCTCGTGAACCACAGCTTCCTCGGCATCCTCAACCGGCGCATCGGGCCAAGGCTCACTCACCAGTACTGGCGACGGCTCGACAGGGGATGGTTCGACGGTTTCAGGCTCGCTGGTCGCGGCACCAGCCAATTCGTTCCACTGCTGTTCAGCACTAGGGGCGTCCAGCTCGACAACTTGGACGGCGGCGCTCGCAGCGGGCTCCAGCAGTGCCAGCATGGCTGGATTAAACGCCTCGTCCAGCAGCGCCAGCACCGCGGCAACTTGGTTCGGCTGGGCCGATACCTGCAGCCCGGCGGCAACCTGATCCATCATGCTGATCAGCGCTTCGTGGGCGCTTTCGGCTTCCTCGAAGAAACGCTGGCTAACGGCCAGACGGCCATCCTGCACAGCCCCATAGAGGCTGAGCAGTGCCTGGCACAGCTCATCGATCTGCGGTAGCTCGGCCATCTCGGCCCCACGGCCGAGGGTGGTCAGCTCGTCCAGCAGAGCGGACAACTCCTGCCGCTCGGAGGGGTGTTCACGCCAGCGCTTAAGCAGGTCCTCCGCATCCAACAGGATGTCCATGCCTTCAGCCAGGAAAATGCTGATCAGGTGCGGATCGCGACTCTCGCCGCTGTCGCCCTGACGGGCCGCATCGGCGGCCTCGAGACGATCGAAATGCAGTTGCTGGACCCGTTCGAAGAACTCGAGGGTGCCGGGAATGGGCGCTAACGGCTGGGTTTCCAGTTGTTCAACGCCGACCCGAAACAGTTGCTCCGCAGTGTGCAGCAATTCCGCTTCGGCCAGATCCATGTCAACCAGATTGGCCTTGAACTCCTTGGCCAATTTCTCCAGCGGCGCGGCGATTTCAGCAATCGGCAGAATGCCCGCCATATAGGCGCTGCCCTTAAGCGTATGCAGCGCGCGCTGCAGGTCATCGGTGACCGGTTGTGGCAACGTCTGGGCACAGTCGGCGAGAAAACCCACCAAGGTGTCCAGGTGCGTTTCGGCTTCGTTGCGGAAGATCTCCAGCAACTGCGGATCCAGCGCTTCCTCGTCAGGCACCGCTATAGCCTGAACTACCGGGGCAGCCACAGGTTCGCCCACAGACGCGGCTGCCTGCTCCTGAGCCGGGGCGTTAAATTTTGGGAGCTCTTCTCCCCTGGCCAACGCATGCGCCGTGGCGGCGAGGCAATCGACATCATTACGCTGACGCTGGGCCTTGGCGGCAAATTCATCCACCAATGCGGGCATCAAGGCGACGACGTCAACTATGACCTGCTGCACCTCATCGCCCGGCAGGATGCTGCGATCGAGCACGCGGTTAAGCAGGTTCTCGATGGACCAGCCCAGTTCACCGATGATCAAGGCACGGACCATACGGCCGCTGCCCTTGAGGGTATGGAAAGCACGGCGTACTTCGATCAACGCGTCCTTGTTCTCGGTGTTGCTGCGCCACTGCGGCAGGAACACGCCGATGGTCTCCAGCACTTCACCGACTTCTTCGATAAAGACTTCCAGCAGCTCTTCGTCCACCGGCTCTTCATCGGCCGGCGGCGGCAGCAGGCTGGGCGGCACATCATGGGCCGGCGGGTTGATCGCCTGCACCGGCGCGGCCATCACATCGGCCAGCGAAAGTGGCTTCTCCGGGGCCGGGACCACCTCAGGTGCCACAGGTGGGCTGGGCAGCTCGACCTCGGGCAGGTCCATGCCGGCCAGTTCAGCCTCGCCCCATTGGGCCGGGCTGTCGCTGTCCAGCGCGTCGAATGCAAGCTCTTCATCCAGCGAAGGCAGTTCGGCAACCGGAACCGCCTCGGGCGCTGGGGCCAAGGACTCGGGCTCGAGCGGGGTCGACAGATCGAAACTGAAATCCGCGGCGTCGACGGACAGCTCCTGGGGCGCACTGAGGTCCCATTCCCTGTCAGGCGAAAACGAAACAGTGGCAGGCGTTGTCTCGGCGGTATCGGCCAAACTGGCAAATTCACCGCTCAGCTCCTCGTCGAACGGCACTGACTCAGGTGTTGCGTCGACTGCCAGGTTCGACGACGGGGTGGCCAGGTCAAGCTCTGCTGGCTCACTGGCCGGCGCCTCGAACGTCCAGTTATCCAGCCCATCCGCTGGCGAATCGACAGGGGGCAGCTCGGCCGCGTCCAGCGCTTCGGCAACCAGTGACGGCTCGACGGGCTCGTCGCTCAGCACCTCGATATCGTCCATCGGGTTCGCAAGCGGTGCGATGCTCTCTTCCACGGGCTCGACACGGTCAAGAATCGAGGGCTTTTCCTGCAGCGGATAACCCAGGGTTTCCAGGCTTTCCTCGGCCACATCGAGAATCAGGTCGCCCTGAGTGGCATGGTCTTCAGCCAGGCGCTCGAGGTAGTACTCGACGCTGGTGATGGCGTCCGCCAGGGTATCCAGGTTGTGCCAATTGGGCACGGCCTTGCGCGCCAGCAACTGTTCCTGGATATACCGGTTACACGCATTCAACAGGGCCGCGGCACGGGGCAAGGGGATCATCGCCAGGCCGCCACGGACCTGGGTCAGCAGTTCGGGCACCCGGGCCAGGTGCTCGTGGTTCCACTGCGAGGCAATGAACTCGATGATCGCGTCCTTGGCCTGTTCCAGGCCATTGCGCGCTTCCTTGATCACCAACTGGTGAATCTGCGCCACATCGGTGGTCGGCAGATGGCTTTCTTCACGACCGCGGTCGTCCGCCTGACCCACCATGCCAGCCAAGGTGGCCTCGACATAGAGCAGCGCGCCAGCCACATCCATCAAGACTGCATCGTTGACCTCGCGCTGGCCCAGCGACAGGCTATGCACCACGTCGATCTGGTCGACTATCACCTTGCGCGGCTGGCCAAAGCCCAGCACCGCCAGGGTATCGGCGATCTGCTTGAGCGGTGCCAACAGGCTGTCCAGCTCGGAGACTTTCTGCCGGTCGCTGCGCACGAACAGGTCGAGGCTGTCCTTGACCCGCACCAGCTCTTCACAGAGGGCGGCCACCACCGAGCGCATAGCGTCGCGGTCCGGACCCGCCAGGCGGGCGCGCTCCTCATCCACCACATCGGCGTCCGGCAGCGCTTCGGCCAGACGATATTGTTCCTTGAGCACGCGAATACGCGGCGATTCGGCGCTCGACTTGGCGACATAGAACAGCAGGTTTTTCGCCAGGTCGTCGGGGGCCGGCTGGTTGATACCGTCCGCACCCTGCTCGACCAGACGCTTGAGTTCCTTGTCCACCTGACGCAGGAGGGTCCGCACCGAAGTGCCATTGACCACGCTGCCATTGGCCAGGCCTTCGACCATACCCGACGCGATCTGCCACAGGGGCCCGAGCGGGGCCTCCTTGCAGAGGGTTTCCAGGCGCGCGAATACCCGGGCCATATAGCCCAGGTTGGTGCCCAGATCCTGATTACGAATCACCCCGACCAGCGCCATCTGCAACATCTGGCGCAACTTGCGCAGCAACACCGGCAGTTCGGCGGTGCGCAATTGCGCCAGTGACTCGACGGACAAAGCCGGCGTGCGGCCCGACATGTCCGGCGAGAACAAGCTGGTTTCCGAGAGCAGCTTTTCGCCACGGGCGGCACGCAAGTCGTTGAGCAGCGGCAAAACCACCATCGGCAGGTCGCGGCGCGCACTCTGGATCCGGTCCAGGTACACCGGCAACTGCAGGATGGCCTGCATCAGCACTTCCAGGGCTTCGCCCTGGTTGGTGACACGGCCTTCCATCAAGGCCTGGGACAACTGTTCCATTTCTTCGGCCAGCAAGGCTGCACCGTAGAATTCCACCATCTGCAACGTGCCATGAACCTGGTGCACATAGGTCAGGCAGAACCGCATGCGGGTCGAGTCCTGCGGGTTCTCGACGAACGCCTCCAGGGCATGCCGCGCCTGTTTCAGAGTCTCTGCGATTTCGCCTTTGACCCACTCCAGGGCGACATAATCGTGCCGATCACCCATAGCCACTCCACTCATAAACTAGGCTCTGCCCTATCCCTTGCGGGTAAACGCCAGCACTCGCTCGTCAGCCACCGGTTCCAGCTCCGGATGCTGCCAACCGACCACTTCCCCCACTCCTACGACCAACAGACCACCCGGTGCCAGGCATTCAGCCAGGCGGTTGAGGATCTCGCGGCGACGCCAGCGGCGAAAATAAATCAGCAAGTTCTGACAGAAAATTACGTCCATACCGGACATTGGCGCCTTGGCCAGTTCCAGTACGTTGAGCCGGGCGCAGCACACTTGTGCCGCCAGGCTCGGAATCACCTTGAAACTGCCATCTGCCTGCGCCTCGAAATAGCGCTCACACAGGTCGATGTCCATCTGATCCAGCTTGCGCGCGCCGTAGACCGCTTCGCGCGCCTTGTTCAATGCATTGAGGCTGATATCGGTCCCGGTGACCCCAAACAGGTCGGGACGGGCCGCGTCGCGCCGGACTTGCGCGGCGCTGATCGCCATCGAGTAAGGCTCCTCGCCACTGGAACAACCGACGCTCCACAGCGCCCAGGGCGAAGGATTTTCGTCTCGCTCGTTTTCACGAGCCAAACGCACACGCAAATACTGCTCAAGCACCTCAAACGAGGGGCGATGACGAAAAAACCGGGTTTCCTGAACGGTCAAACGATCCAGCAGTGTTGACCACTCCACCGCACCACGCGGCCCGTCGGTGACCTGCCGGTAGTAACTGGCATAGTCGGCCACCCCCACTTCACGCATCCGCGCACTCAGATTGGTCTGCAGAAACGCCTGGCGCTGTTGGTTGACCACCACACCCGTACGTTCCTCCAGCAACGTCTGCCAATCACGAAACTCGGCCGCTGACATATCGACCAGAGGCTTCAAGGCCCAGACGCCGCCTGGCTGCATGCCGTCCCCCTCGCTCATGGCCGTATGGCGGCCGCCCTTCCAGGCGACCGCACCTCCCTTCGCTTAAACCTGATCCCGGACGGTCGGCAAGTTGAAGCCGGAAACCGACTTACGCATCTCACTGGCCATCTTGGCCAGGTTACCAATGCTCTTGGCCGTTGCCGTGGTACCGGAGGACGTCTGCGAGGTGATCTCCTGGATCACGTTCATGGTGTTGGAAATATGGCCGGCCGAAGAGGCCTGCTGCCGCGCAGCGTTGGAAATGTTCTGGATCAAGGCCGCGAGGGTCTTGGATACCTTCTCAATTTCTTCCAGTGCCACACCGGCGTCCTGTGCCAGACGAGCTCCACGTACCACCTCGGAGGTGGTTTGTTCCATGGAGATAACCGCTTCGTTGGTGTCGGTCTGAATGGTCTTTACCAGCGCCTCGATCTGCTTGGTTGCCGCCGAGGAACGTTCCGCCAGTCGCTGTACCTCGTCCGCTACCACGGCGAAGCCTCGACCCGCGTCACCGGCCATGGAGGCCTGGATCGCGGCGTTCAGTGCGAGGATGTTGGTTTGGTCGGCGATGTCGTTGATCAGGCTTACGATGTCACCAATCTCCTGGGACGACTCACCGAGGCGCTTGATTCGCTTCGAGGTGTCCTGGATCTGCTCACGGATGTTATCCATCCCCGTGATGGTGTTGTGCACCACCTCGTTGCCTTTGTTGGCGATGGCTACCGACCGTTCCGCTACCGCGGAGGACTCCGAGGCGTTCGCCGATACCTGGTCAATCGACACAGCCATTTCGTTGATCGCCGCCGAGGCACCGGCAATTTCCTGGGCCTGGTGCTCCGACGCTTCCGCCAGGTGCATCGCCGTGGCCTGGGTTTCCTGGGCCGCGGCCGCTACCTGCACAGCCGTCAGGTTGATCGTTTCAACCAGGTCGCGCAGTTGGTCGATCGAGTAGTTGATCGAGTCGGCGATGGCGCCGGTGAAGTCTTCGGTTACCGTGGCCGCTACCGTCAAGTCACCGTCCGCGAGGTCGGCGATTTCGTCCAGCAGTCGCAAAATCGCGGCCTGGTTACGTTCGTTCTTCTCGGCGGTCTCACCCAGACGGCGGCGGGTGTCCTGTACCATGACCAGGCCGATCAGGATGATCGAAGCCAGGGCCAGCAAGCCGAGCACATAACCGGCAAGGGTGTTCAAGGCCCGACCGGCCGCCAGGTTTTCAAACCCGACCGCCAGTTGCGAAGCCTTGTCCAACAGGGTCTGCGACACGGTAAAGATGCTGCTGGCCGATTCCCGCACCTGGAACAGTTCCGGCGAGGTTTCGAGAATTTCGTCCACCGAACCGGAGACGAATTCGAACAGCTCGGAAATCTCCGCCAGACGCTCGAGGGCTTCCGCATCGCTCACCTTGGAGATTTCCATGGCAGCGTTGCCTTCGATCATCGCGCTCAGTACCCGACCGAACAGGCTGGCGTCACGACCAAACATGTCGGCGGCCTGTACCGAGTCTTCGTCACCGGCCAGTACCTTGTTCACCGAACCGAGGATACGTTCTGCCAGCAGCGATTGACGCTGGGCCACAGAAACCTGGGCAGCCGGTGCACCACTCTCCAGCAGGATGTCGACCACTTCCTCGTACTCGACCTGTAGCTGCGGAATGGTTTCGGCGAGCGTCGCCGCTACCTGGTGCAGCGACAGTACGGTTTGCTCGCTGGCCAAAATGGCGTCGGAGTTCTGCCGCAAGCTGTCCCAGTCCTTTTGCACGCCAGCCATTTGTGGCTGCACCACTTCAGGCGCGAGCGGCAGGCCGGTGCTTTCATCACCCTTGACCAGGAAATTCCAGCGCTTTTCGAAGTCATTACGCGCGTCCTTGAGCAAGCCGAAAGCTTCCGCTTTACCGGCTGCCGCCTCGGTGGCGTTCTTCGCAATACGCTGGGACAGTACACGCAGCTCACCGGAGTGACTGATGTATTCCGTGTCGTAGTTGGACTGCGTGTTGATGTAGGCGAAGTTAGCGAACAACAGCACGATGGAAACGATCAGGACTATAAACAGTCCGGCGATCAGCGTGCTACTGCGCATACCAGCCAATAGATTGCCTGTGTTGAGTTTTTTCATTATCTGGCCCCCGCCTGGACCGACCGCACTACGGTTCCCATGTCACGCCAAAAGGCCGGCAACGCCGACCCAACCGAAAAGCACTTAGAACGCCACATCGAGAAAGCCCTGATGCTGTGCCAGCGCATGTGGACTGAACACCAGCCAGGGCTGTTCGCGCTGGAAAACCCCGTGGATAAAAGGTTCGATGGCCGCTTCGAGCAAAGGAAGCTGCTCGGAAAAGGCGTCCACCGGGAAATGCTGCATACCGAAGACTTCATCGACCGTCAGGCCGGCAAAGACTTCGTGGTGGTCCACCACCAAAACACGCCGTTGCTTGCGCAACGGCGACAATTCCGAGCCGAAGAAACCACAGAGGTCCATGACCGGCAGCAAGCGCCCGCGCACGTTGGCCACGCCCTTGACCCAGCCTTTTACGCCAGGCAACAAGGTATAACGCGGTTCGTGCAGCACTTCACCGACCTCCCCCATCGGCGCGACGAACAAACGCTCGCCCATGCGAAACCCAATGCCACTCCAGGTCTGCACAG
This sequence comes from Pseudomonas sp., assembly GCF_040514055.1. GTDB lineage: Bacteria > Pseudomonadota > Gammaproteobacteria > Pseudomonadales > Pseudomonadaceae > Aquipseudomonas. The sequence goes on along the minus strand of NZ_JBEVDL010000077.1, from coordinate 95,818 downwards.
CCGCTTGCTGCGAAGGCAAGCCAGCCGCCAGGCGCCGACAGCGCTGGTCGATCTGGAGAAGAAGCTCAAAGGGAGTCTGCGCGTCCGACATGCCGGCAAGGGCCTTCTTTATGGTTTTTATCGAGGCAAAAGCGCGGACTTAACCGGCCAATACCGCATTCAGCGTTTTCAACAAGGTTTCTTCGTCGACCGGCTTGGTCAGGTAGTCTTTTGCACCCTGACGTTTGCCCCAGACCTTGTCGGTTTCCTGATCCTTGGTGGTGACGATAATCACCGGGATGTGGCTGGTGTCCGCGTCCTTGGTCAACTGACGGGTCGCCTGAAAACCGTTGAGGCCAGGCATGACGATATCCATCAGCACCGCATCGGGTTTTTCCTGGCGAGCCAGGGCCACACCGTCCGCGCCGTTTTCGGCCTTGAGTACCTGATGGCCATGCTTTTCCAGCATAGCGGTCAGCTTGTACATCTCGGTCGGCGAATCATCAACAATTAGAATTCGAGCCATGGTGTTTCCCATTCTGTATTGGCGTTACCGGCTTGGCGGCCGGACGTCAGGATGCTTGCTCCACCGGGGTGAAGTTGGGCACATGGGCCTTGATGGCACCGAGCAACTCCTCCTTGCTGAAGGGCTTGGTAAGGTACTGATCGGAACCGACAATGCGGCCTTTGGCCTTGTCGAACAAGCCGTCCTTGGAGGACAACATGATCACCGGGGTGGATTTGAAAGCGCTATTGTTTTTGATCAGGGCGCAGGTCTGATAGCCGTCGAGTCGCGGCATCATGATGTCGACAAATATAATATTGGGGTGAGTGTCGGCAATTTTGGCCAGCGCATCAAAGCCGTCAACGGCCGTAATGACTTCACAACCCACTTTCTTTAGCAGGGTTTCCGCCGTGCGACGAATCGTCTTCGAATCGTCGATCACCATGACCCTCAAACCTTCGGAATGCTGTTCCATGTTCGCCCTACCATAGCCTCGGTGAGTCGTTATTTTTTGCGTTAAAACCAGTGTGCCGAAGGCCCTATCAGCGCCGGGCCGCAACCCAATCGCCGGGCCTTTTTAGCACACTCTCCCCATGCAATCCATAAACCCCGGACTCACAAGGTTTTTCCTTGACCGGGAAGTCCACCGGCGCCACCCTTGCGCCCCATAGTCTAGCCGCGCCAGCTGATTGCTGCCGCATTCCTTTTGCGGAGGAGTTACCCCATGAATATTCGCCTGGGCATCGTCATGGACCCGATTGAGCGCATCGCCTTCAAAAAGGACAGCTCCCTGGCCATGTTGCTGGCCGCCCAAGCGCGCGGCTGGTCGCTGCTCTATATGGAACAACAGGACCTCTACCAGGCCGGCGGTGAAGCCCGCGCCCGCATGCGCCCACTGAAAGTATTTGAAGATCCGCAGCACTGGTTCGAGCTGGAGGCTGAAAACGATGCCCCGCTGAGCGAACTGGACGTGATCCTGATGCGCAAGGATCCGCCTTTCGATAATGAGTTCGTCTATTCCACCTACTTACTGGAACAGGCTGAACGCGCCGGCGTGTTGGTGGTCAATCGCCCGCAGAGCCTGCGGGACTGCAACGAAAAACTCTTCGCCACTCAGTTCCCCCACTGCACACCCCCGACGCTCGTCAGTCGCCGAGCAGACATTCTGCGCCAGTTTGCCAAAGAACAGCGTGACATCATTCTCAAACCCCTGGATGGAATGGGCGGTTCTTCCATCTTTCGGCATCGCGAGGATGACCCGAACCTCTCGGTGATCCTGGAAACCCTGACCGCCCATGGCACCCAGCAGATCATGGCACAGCGCTACCTGCCAGCGATCAAGGACGGCGACAAACGCATCTTGATGATCGACGGCGAACCCGTGCCCTATTGCCTGGCGCGCATTCCGGCGGCCGGCGAGACCCGCGGCAACCTGGCCGCCGGCGGGCGCGGCGAAGCCCGCCCGCTCAGCGACAAGGACCGCTGGATCGCCGAGCAGATAGGCCCGACCCTGCGCGCAAAGGGTCTACTGTTCGTCGGCCTGGATGTGATTGGCGAACACCTGACCGAGATCAATGTCACCAGCCCTACCTGCATTCGCGAAATTGACAACGCTTACGGCACCCGGATCGGCGAACAACTGATGGACGTGATTGCCGGCAAACTCGCCCTACGGGCCTGAGCCGGGGCGCGCACACCCTAAACTGCCGCGCCGGGCGCCCAGGAGTTGATCCAGGCCTCACCGCGCGCAGTGCTCCATGGACTTTTTCCGACGCGCTCGGCAGACTGCGCGGCAATTCGACCTGACGCGACTGAGCGATGAACGCAACGGCCCTCCCCCCAGCACTCTCTCCCTCCAGGGTTCGCCCGGCGGACCGGCTGGGCTTTACCCTTTTTCTGGGCACCGTCCTGCACCTGGCGCTGATTCTGGGGGTGAGCTTCACCCTCGCGGACCCCAACCAGCTCAGCAAGACACTGGACGTCACCCTCTCGACCTTCAAGAGCGGTGAAAAACCCAAGGAAGCGGATTTTATCGCCCAGGAAAACCAACAGGGCAGCGGCACCCTGGAGCACAAGGCCGCACCCAAGACCTCTGAAGAGGCGCTTTTTCAAGACTCCACGGTCAAACAGGTGACACCGCCTGCTTCACCACCCCAGACCACCCGCGAGGAAGCGCCCAAAGCCTCGGTCGCTACCCGCACGCCCCAGCGGCAGCAGACTCCGGTCAAGACCGAAGACCGCAAGCCCGAACCGCAAAGCCGACCGGCGCCGCAGTTCGACAGCTCGCAACTGAGTTCGGAAATCGCCAGCCTGCAGGCCGAACTGGCCCAGGAACAGCAGCAGTACGCCAAGCGGCCAAGGGTCAGCCGGCTAAATGCCGCCTCGACCGTACGCGACATCAGTGCCTGGTACCGCGATGAATGGCGCAAGAAAGTTGAGCGCATCGGCAACCTCAACTACCCCGACCAGGCCCGCCGTCAGCGCATCTACGGCAGCCTGCGCCTGCTGGTGAGCATCAACCGCGACGGCACCCTCCACGAGGTGCAGGTGCTGGAATCGTCCGGCCAGTCACTGCTGGACGAAGCAGCCAAGCGCATCGTGCGTCTGTCCGCACCCTTCGCGCCCTTTACCGGCGAACTGGCTGAGCAATACGATCAGGTGGAAATCATTCGCACCTGGCGCTTTGGCCGTAACGACCGACTGTCAAGCCAGTAATCGCCGTGGCGGCCTGCGCGCCGCCCTCCACTCACCATCGCGACCCGCCTCAAGGCGTGGCCCGACCAGGACACCCCCATGGAACTGAGCAACCTCGAAGCACTTCCGGGCCGTCGCATCGTCCGCCACCTGGGACTGGTGCAGGGCTCCACGGTGCGCAGCAAACACGCCGGCAAGGACCTGCTCGCCGGCCTGAAAAATTTCGTCGGCGGGGAGCTCAAGGCCTATACCGAGCTGCTCAACGAATCCCGCCAGGAAGCCGTGGCGCGCATGGTCAAGCAGGCTCAAGGCCTGGGCGCCAACGCGGTGGTGAATATCCGTTTTTCCACTGCCAATATCGCCGCAGGCGCCGCCGAAGTGATGGCTTACGGCACTGCCGTGACGGTCGAATAAGCCATGGGGCTGCTGATCCAGTTCATCGTCTTTCTCGGCCTACTACTGATTGGCCGGTACTTTGGCCGTCGCGCCGAGCAGCGTCACTATCGCCACCTGACATTGAATGAAGCCGCTTTGCGGCACATTTCCCTGTCCAGCGAACGGCACCCCTCGAACGACCAGCCGATTGTGCGCGGGCAGTTGGTGGTGGGCTCGGTGGTGATCGCCGACGACTATTTCAAACGTCTTCTGGCGCTGATTCGCAGCTTCTTTGGTGGGCGCCTGAACAGCTACGACTCCCTGATCGAACGTGGCCGCCGCGAGGCCTGCCTGCGCATGCAGGCCCAGGCGCAGCGCCTGGGCGCCAGCCAGATCATCAATGTGCGCTTCGAAACCGTCTCGCTCAACGAAGGCAGCGCCCAGCGCCAGAGTACGTTCTGCGCGGAATTTCTGGCCTATGGCACGGCCCTGACCAGCGAACAGCCGCAATAGCCCTCGCTTCGTCACCACTGATCCCGTGTGCAGCCTGTACGGCTTTATGCCGGCGCCTTGAGGCTTTAAGCTAGCACTCATGAAAATGACCGCGCCCAGCTACCTCAAGCATCACTTCCTGATCGCCATGCCGCATATGGCCGACCCGACCTTTGCGCAGACCGTCACCTACCTGATCGAACACAACGAACAGGGCGCCATGGGCCTGGTGATCAACCGCCCCAACGGCCTCAACCTGGCCGATGTGCTGGAGCAGTTGCGCCCTGACAGCACCCCGCCCGCCGCATGCCACCACTTGCCGATCTTCACCGGCGGGCCGGTGCAGACCGATCGCGGCTTTGTGCTGCACCCCGCGGGTTACCAGTACCAGGCGACCCTGGAGCTGGGTGAGCTCGGGCTGTCGACCTCGCAGGATGTCTTGTTTGCCATTGCCGACGGTTTTGGCCCCGACAAATACCTGATTACCCTCGGCTACGCCGGTTGGGAGGCCGGCCAGCTCGAACTGGAGTTGGCCGCCAATGCCTGGCTGAGTTGCCCCGCCGATCCGCATATCCTGTTCGACCTGCCCTGCGAGCAGCGTCTGGATGCCGCCGCGGCGCGCCTGGGCGTCAACCTGAGCCTGCTGACGTCGCAAGTCGGGCACGCCTGATGGCATCCCCGCGCCTGCTACTGGGCTTCGACTACGGTACCAAACAGATCGGCGTGGCCGTCGGCCAGGCCATCACCCGCCAGGCCCGCGAACTTTGCGTGCTCAAGGCGCAGAACGGGATTCCGGACTGGGCGCAGATCGAGGCCCTGCTGCGCGAATGGAAACCGGACGCACTGGTCGTCGGCATGCCACTGAACATGGATGGCAGCCCCAGCGAGATGAGCGTGCGCGCGGAAAAATTCGCCCGCAGGCTCAATGGCCGCTTCAACCTGCCCGTGCACAGCCACGACGAACGCCTGACCACCTATGCCGCCAAGGGAGAGCGCCTGGCCCAGGGCCAGCGCGGCAGCTACCGGGACCACCCGGTCGATGCCCTGGCCGCCGCCCTGCTGCTGCAAGGCTGGTTGGAAGCCCATCTCGAGGATTCGCCATGAGATTACCCGACCCGGGCCAGTTGGTGCCGCAAATGGCCGCCGCCCTGAACACCCATCTCGCCAGCCGGCACATCGAGGTCCCGCGCTTTATCGGCATCCGCACTGGCGGCGTCTGGATCGCCCAGGCCTTGCTGCGGGCCCTGGAGCGCGACGATGCTCTGGGCGTGCTGGACGTCTCGTTCTACCGCGACGATTTCACCCGCAGCGGCCTGCATCCCCAGGTTCAACCCTCCGAACTGCCGTTCCAGGTCGAGGGCCAGCACCTGGTGTTGATCGATGACGTGCTGATGAGCGGGCGCACCGTCCGCGCCGCGCTTAACGAGCTGTTCGACTACGGCCGTCCGGCCAGCGTGACCCTGGTCTGCCTGCTGGATCTGAATGCCCGTGAACTGCCGATCCGACCCGATGTGGTCGGCGCCACCCTGTCGCTGCCGGGCGAGCAGCGGGTAAAACTGCTCGGCCCCACGCCCCTGGCCCTCGAACTGCAAACCCTCGCCCCGACCTCTGCCGCCCCCCGAGACCCTTCGTGATGACGCCGATCGACGCCAAGCGCCCGCTGCAGCTCAACGAGCTGGGGCAATTGCGCCACTTCCTCTCCCTCGATGGCCTCTCCCGCGAGTTGCTGACCGAGATCCTCGACACCGCCGACTCCTTTCTCGAGGTCGGTGCACGGGCGGTCAAGAAAGTCCCGCTGCTGCGCGGCAAGACGGTATGCAATGTGTTCTTCGAGAACTCCACGCGCACCCGCACCACCTTCGAGCTGGCGGCGCAGCGGCTGTCGGCCGACGTCATCAGCCTGAATGTCTCGACCTCGTCCACCAGCAAGGGCGAAACGCTGTTCGATACCCTGCGCAACCTCGAGGCGATGGCGGCGGACATGTTCGTGGTACGCCATGGCGACTCGGGTGCCGCGCACTTTATCGCCGAGCACGTCTGCCCGAACGTCGCCATCATCAACGGTGGCGACGGCCGCCATGCGCACCCAACCCAAGGCATGCTCGACATGCTGACGATCCGTCGGCACAAAGGCAGCCTGGAAGGCCTCTCGGTGGCCATAGTCGGCGATATCCTGCACTCACGGGTGGCGCGCTCGAACATGTTGGCGCTGCGCATACTCGGCTGCACGGATATCCGCGTCATCGCGCCCAAGACCCTGTTGCCGGTGGGCATCGAACAGTACGGGGTGACCGTCTACACCGACCTGGCGAGCGGCCTCAAGGACGTGGATGTGATCATCATGCTACGTCTGCAGCGGGAGCGGATGACCGGCGGCTTACTGCCCAGCGAGGGCGAATTCTATAAATTGTTCGGCCTTACCACCGCCCGCCTGGCGCTGGCCAAGCCGGATGCCCTGGTGATGCACCCGGGACCGATCAACCGGGGCGTGGAAATCGAATCGGCGGTGGCTGACGGCCCGCAATCGGTGATCCTCAACCAGGTCACCTATGGCATCGCCGTGCGCATGGCCGTGCTGTCGATGACCATGAGCGGGCAGACCGCCCAGCGTCTACTGCACGACAACCCCACGGAGTCCCACTGATGCGCACCCGTATTATCGGCGCCCGAGTCATCGACCCCAGCAGTGGCCTCGACCAAGTGGCCGACCTTTATCTGGAAGCCGGCACCCTGGTGGGCCTCGGCCAGGCTCCGGCCGGTTTCGTGGCAGAACAGCAGATCGACGCACAGGGTCTGGTGGCCGCCCCGGGCTTGGTCGACCTCAACGTGGCCTTGCGCGAGCCCGGCTTCAGCCGCAAGGGCAGCATAGCCAGTGAGACCCTGGCCGCCGCCGCGGGTGGCGTGACCAGCCTCTGCTGCCCACCCCTGACCCGCCCGGTACTGGATACCCCGGCGGTGGCCGAGATGATCCTGGATCGGGCGCGTGCCGCCGGTCACGCCAAGGTTTACCCCATCGGCGCGCTGAGCAAGGGCTTGGCCGGTGAACAGCTGGCCGAGCTGGTGGCCCTGCGCGACGCCGGTTGCGTGGCCTTCGGCAACGGCCTGGCGAGCTTCGCCAATAACCGTACGCTGAGCCGGGCACTGGAATATGCCGCCACCTTCGACCTGACCGTGATTTTCCATTGCCAGGACGCCGACCTCGCCGAAGGCGGCTTGGCCCATGAAGGGGCCACGGCCAGTTTCCTTGGCCTGCCGGGCATTCCCCAGGCCGCCGAGACGGTGGCCCTGAGCCGCGATTTGCTGCTGGTGGAGCAGAGCGGCGTGCGCGCGCACTTCAGTCAGCTGACCACGGCCCGCGGCGTGCAACTGATTGCCGAGGCCCAGGCCCGTGGCCTGCCGGTCACGGCGGATGTGGCCTTGTACCAGCTGATTCTCACGGACGAGGCCTTGATCGATTTTTCCAGCCTCTACCATGTGCAGCCGCCCCTGCGCAGCCGCGCCGACCGGGACGCCTTGCGGGCCGCGGTCAAGTCCGGGGTGATCCAGGCCATCGCCAGCCACCACCAGCCCCACGAATTGGATGCCAAGCTGGCGCCCTTCGGGGCAACCGAGCCGGGTATCAGCAGCGTCGAGTTGCTGCTGCCGCTGGCCCTTGGCCTGGTGCAGGATGGCCTGCTGGATCTGCCCACGCTGTTGGCCCGGCTCAGCGCAGGGCCCGCCCAGGCCCTGCGCCTGGCGGCGGGGCGTCTGGCCATCGGCGGTGCCGCCGACCTGGTGCTGTTCGACCCCCAGGCCTCCACCCTGGCCGGCGAGACCTGGCACTCCAAGGGCACGAATTGCCCCTTTATCGGCCATTGCCTGCCGGGTGCCGTGCGCTACACCCTGGTGGACGGGCATATCAGCTACCGCGGCTAAGTCGGCAGCGCTTACCCAGGCAACAGCAGCGCAACCTCAGGTGCGCTGCGCATTGGCCAGCGACACCTGGGTGTTCAAGGTCCAGAAATCGTAGAGCACGCCGAGCAGGAACAGCCCACCGGTGCACAGGTACAGCAGACCGGTCAGCCATTTGCCCAGGTAAAAACGGTGCACGCCAAAGGCGCCGAGAAACGTCAGCAGTATCCAGGCGACGCTGTAATCGGTGGCGCCCGCGTTAAAACGCAGGTCGGCCTCGCGATCCATGGCCGGGATCAGGAACAGGTCGATCAGCCAGCCGATGCCCAGCAGACCCAGGGTGAAGAACCACAGGGTGCCGGTCAACGGCTTGCCGTAGTAGAACCGGTGCGCGCCCAGAAAACCCAATATCCACAGCAGATAACCCATGACCTTGCTGTGTGTGTTGTGTACCGCCTGCATAAACTCTCCCCCTAAAATGATTGCCAGCGGCGACTGTAGCAGCTCGCCGCCAGAAAATGGCCTCAGGTGCTTGTGGGGCGGATCGATTACGCCAATACTGTATGCATGACCAGTATCTGGATCGACCATGCAGCTGATTGAGAAACTGACGGTGCTCGCCGACGCCGCCAAATATGACGTGTCCTGCGCCAGCAGCGGCGCACCGAAGCGCAACTCACGGGGCAAAAGCGGATTGGGCGCGACCAGCGGCATGGGCATCTGCCACAGTTTTACTCCCGATGGCCGCTGTATCGCACTGCTCAAGGTGCTGCTGACCAATTTCTGCCTGTACGACTGTCAATATTGCGTCAACCGCCGTTCCAGCGACGTGCCCCGTGCCCGCTTCACGCCGCAGGAAGTGGTTGAGTTGACCCTGGATTTTTACCGCCGCAATTGCATCAGCGGGCTGTTCCTGAGCTCCGGCATCATCCGCTCGGCGGACTACACCATGGAGCAACTGGTACACGTGGCTCGCTCGCTGCGCGAAGAGCATGAATTTCGCGGCTATATCCACCTCAAGACCATTCCGGACGCGGCGCCGGAGCTGATCACCCAAGCCGGACGTTATGCCGACCGTCTTTCGGTCAATATCGAGCTGCCCACGGAGAGCGGCCTGCAGCGCCTGGCGCCGGAAAAGAAAATCGCCACGATCAAACAGGCCATGGGCGTGATCCGCCTGGGCGAGGACGAGGCGCAGGCGGAAAAGCGTGCACCCCGCTTCGCACCAGCCGGGCAAAGCACGCAAATGATAGTCGGCGCCGATGCCACCGACGACCGCACCATTCTGCATACCGCCCAGACCCTCTATGGCGCCTATCGGCTGCGCCGGGTGTACTACTCGGCGTTCAGCCCGATACCCGGCAGCCCTGCCAGCGTCCCATTTGCCCCGCCCCCCCTGCTGCGCGAGCATCGCCTCTACCAGGCGGATTTCCTGCTGCGCGGCTACGGTTTCAGCGCCAACGAACTGCTGGCGACACCAGGCAACCTGGCCTTGGACATCGACCCCAAGCTGGCCTGGGCCCTGGCCAATCGGGCGCTGTTTCCGGTGGACCTCAATCGCGCCGAGCCGCAGATGATCGCCCGGATACCGGGCATCGGCATGCTCAGCGCCTCCCGCCTGGTGGCGCTGCGTCGGCAACAGCGGATCCGCTACGCCGATGTGGTGCGTTTGCGCTGCGCCATGGAAAAAGCCAGACCCTTTATCGTGACCCAGGACTATCGACCGCTGCAGGCTCAGACGGAATCGCCAGTTCTGCGCTTGCAGCTTCGAGACGCCCCTGCACAACTGGCGCTGTGGTGATATGCACCAGCAGCATTTCAATGGCAGCTTCGCCGGTTGGCGCCAGGCAGCGCGCCTGCTGTTGAGCCAGGGCATCGCTCCACACCGGATAAACTGGCGAACCGACAGTGATACCCCCGGCCTGTTCGACACCCTCGACAGCGATCATGAACACCTGCCCGCGGTGCGCCTGCGCATTCCCAAGGAACTGCCAGAGCTGCTGGAACGTGCGGCCTGCTTTCGCAGCGATGACCGCTGGGCACTGCTGTACCGCATTCTCTGGCGCGTCGCCCGTGGCGAGCGCTCGGCGATGCTGGCTGGCGATCCCGACGGCAGCCTGCTGCACCAACGGCTGAAAGCCGTTCGCCGCGAAGCCCACCACCTGCACGCGTTTCTGCGCTTCCGCGCCCGTGACCCGCTGCTGGGCCCACCGGCCTTCGTTGCCTGGCATGAACCCGCCCACGACATACTGGAAGACTCGGCGGGTCACTTCGCCGATCGCATGGGCCAAGCGTCCTGGTTGATCGCCACACCCGAGGCCGCGGCGCTTTGGGACGGCGAAGCACTGCGCATCCTGCGCCCCTGCCCAGCCGAACTGGCTGAGCTGGCGCGTAGCCAAGTGGATCCCGGCGAAGCGCTTTGGCTGGCTTATTATGGAAGCACCTTCAACCCCGCCCGACTGAATCCTCGCGTAATGCAAAGCCATATGCCCGTGCGCTTCTGGAAGGGGTTGCCGGAAGGGCCGCTGATTCCCCACCTGATGAGCCAGGCCCGAGCCGGCGGCCAGCGCGATGGCCAAGCCAATGCCCTGCTGCTGCGGCCGGGGCATGCGGTACGCATCGCCCCCCACCAGGCACAACCGCAGCGCGCCGCGGCAGGTGAGCTCGACCAGTGCCGCCGCTGCCCGCTATGGCAAGACGCAACCCGTGCCGTGCCCGGAGAGGGCCCGCAGCATGCACGGATTTTTCTCCTGGCTGGCGAGCCGGATGAGCATGCGGACCTGAGCGGGCAAATGTTTTCCGGACCTGCCGGACAGTGGCTGGAGCTCGCCCTTGCCGCCGCCGGCCTGGCACGCGCCGAGCTGTATCTGAGCCTGGCGGTCAAGCACTTCACCGGCAGCCGGGCCTTTGGCCAGGCCCCGCACCCGGCCTCCCCGGCCTCCGCCACCCAGCGCGCCGCCTGCAGCCACTGGCTGGCACAGGAACTGGAGCAAGTCAGGCCCAGGGTCGTGGTCGCGCTGGGGGACAGCGCCCAGTGCGCGCTCAGTGAACTGCCAAGACCACCTGCGGCAGATCGGCTACTGCCAGGACCGGACATCGCTGGGCTCGCCTACCTCGACGTCGAGGCGCGAATCGCATTGCTGGAGCAGCTGGCACAGGTCCTACGGGAAGCCTGGACGCTGAGCGAAACCCCACTCTGCAGCCAGGCATAAAAAACCAGGCCGATCGGCCTGGCTGCTTCGATCAGATCAACGGAAACGCCGGCCCGGATCTTCCTCGCTGACTTCCAGTGACAGCCCCTTGGACAGGCTGTTGAGGTGGTCACCATCGGTCTCCGACCCCAACTTGATCAACAGGCGCAGGTCGTTCGCCGAGTCGGCATAGGCAATCGCGTCCTCGTAGGTGATCTCGCCGTTGGTATAAAGACTGTAGAGCGCCTGATCGAAAGTCTGCATGCCCAATTCGGTGGAGCGCTTCATCAAAGCCTTGAGTTCATGCACCTCGCCCTTGCGAATCAGGTCGGCCGCCAGGGGGGTATTGATCAGCACTTCGATCACCGCACGCCGACCTTTGCCATCGGGGGTGGGAATCAGCTGCTGGGCAACGATGGCCTTGAGGTTCAACGACAGGTCCATCCACACCTGATTTTGCCGATCGGGCGGGAAAAAGTTGATGATCCGATCCAGCGCCTGGTTGGCGTTGTTGGCGTGCAGGGTCGCCAGGCACAGGTGACCGGTCTCGGCGAACGCCACCGCGTGGTCCATGGTCTCGCGGGTACGCACCTCGCCGATCAGGATTACATCCGGCGCCTGACGCAGGGTATTTTTCAGCGCAACTTCGAAGGACTCGGTATCGATGCCCACCTCACGCTGGGTCACGATGCAGGCCTGGTGTTGGTGGATATATTCGATCGGGTCTTCGATGGAAATGATATGACCACTGGCGTTCTTGTTACGGTAGCCGATCATGGCCGCCAACGACGTCGACTTGCCAGTCCCGGTGGCGCCGACGAACAGCACCAGACCGCGCTTGGTCATCGCCAGTTTTTTCAACACCTCCGGCAACTTGAGGTCATCGAGCGTCGGAATGTTGGTTTCGATGCGTCGCAGTACCATCCCGGCGAGGTTACGCTGGTAGAAGGCACTGACGCGGAAACGGCCGACGCCTCGGGCACTGATCGCGAAGTTGCATTCGTGATTCTCGGCAAAATCCCGACGCTGCTGCTCGTTCATCACCGAGTGCACGGTTTCCCGGGTCTGCTCGGGCGACATGGGCGTTTTGGTGACGGGCATGATTTTGCCGTTGACCTTCATCGACGGCGGTACGCCGGCGGTGATGAACAAGTCGGAGCCACCTTTTTCGACCATCAGGCGCAGCAGCTTTTCGAATTCCATAGGGGGTTCTCGCTAGCAGAAAAACTGCCGCACAGGTCTGCAGGATTTTCGCAGCGCCTGCGGGCGCAAAGCGCACTCCGGGGAGTGCGCATCAGTGATCAGAAGTTTTCCGGGGTTTTCGATTTTTCGCGGGCATTCTCGCGGGTGATCAAACCCTTGGCCACCAACCCTTTCAGGCAAGAGTCCAGCGTCTGCATGCCCAACGCACCGCCGGTCTGGATGGCCGAGTACATTTGCGCCACCTTGTCCTCGCGAATCAGGTTTCGAATCGCCGGCGTACCGATCATGATTTCGTGGGCCGCGACCCGGCCGCCGCCGACTTTCTTGATCAGGGTTTGCGAGATAACCGACTGCAGGGACTCGGACAGCATTGAACGAACCATGGACTTTTCCTCGGCCGGGAACACGTCGACCACCCGGTCGATGGTCTTGGCGGCGGAGGTGGTGTGCAAGGTACCAAAAACCAGGTGCCCCGTTTCCGCGGCGGTCAACGCCAGGCGGATGGTTTCCAAGTCCCGCATCTCACCCACCAGGATGATGTCCGGGTCTTCCCGCAGGGCCGAGCGCAGTGCTTCGGAGAAGCCGTGGGTGTCCCGGTGCACTTCACGTTGGTTGACCAGGCATTTCTTCGACTCGTGAACGAATTCGATCGGGTCTTCGATGGTCAGGATATGGTGGTATTTATTGCTGTTCAGGTAATCGAGCATGGCCGCCAAGGTGGTGGACTTGCCCGAACCCGTGGGCCCCGTGACCAGGACCAGTCCGCGCGGCACGTCGGTGATCTTCTTGAACACCTCGCCCATACCGAGGTCTTCCATGCTCAGCACTTTCGAGGGAATGGTCCGAAACACTGCACCGGCACCGCGGTTCTGGTTGAACGCGTTGACCCGGAAGCGCGCGACCCCCGGCACCTCGAACGAAAAGTCGGTCTCGAGGAACTCCTCGAAGTCCTTGCGCTGCTTGTCGTTCATGATGTCGTAGATCAGCGCATGCACCTGCTTGTGATCCAACGCCGGCAGATTGATCCGCCGCACATCACCGTCGACTCGAATCATCGGTGGCAGACCAGCAGAGAGATGCAGGTCCGAAGCGCCTTGCTTAGCGCTGAACGCAAGCAGCTCGGTGATATCCATGGGACTCCCTAATGACAAACAAGCAGGTAGAATGCCGCAGACCCTAGGCGGCTGGCGCAAGTAATGTCCACGATAGCAGAGAATATTGCAAAGGTCGGAGTGCGCATCCGTGAGGCGGCGCAAGCCTCGGGACGTGATTGTGCCTCCATTGGCCTGTTGGCGGTGAGCAAAACCAAACCGGCAACGGCGATTCGCGCCGCCTTCGAGGCCGGGCTACGCGATTTTGGCGAGAACTACCTGCAGGAAGCATTGGACAAGCAGCTCGAGCTACGCGAGTTGCCCCTGGTTTGGCATTTTATCGGTCCCATCCAGTCGAACAAGACCCGGTCGATCGCGGAGCACTTCCACTGGGTGCATTCCGTGGATCGCCTGAAAGTCGCCCAGCGCCTCAACGAGCAGCGCCCGGCGCACTTGCCGGCCCTGAATATCTGCCTCCAGGTCAATGTCAGCGGCGAGGCCAGCAAAGCCGGCTGTACACCCGACGCGCTGGCGGAGCTGGCAGCCGCCATCGGCAACTTGCCACGCTTGCACCTTCGCGGCCTGATGGCGATCCCCGAGCCGACTGACGATCCACTGGTGCAACGCGCCACGTTTGAGCGAGTCCGTGAGCTACAACAAGGCCTTGGCCTGAACCTCGACACCCTGTCCATGGGCATGAGCCAGGACCTGGAAGCCGCGATCGCCGCTGGCGCCACCTGGGTGCGCATCGGCTCCGCCTTGTTCGGCGCCCGGGACTACACCTCCTCGCCTTGATTAAGGAAACATTAATATGAGCGATACCCGCATCAGCTTTATCGGCGCCGGCAATATGGCCGCCAGCCTGATCGGCGGACTGCGCAGCCAGGGTTTTGCGGCCAACGCCCTGCGGGCCAGCGACCCGGGCAGCGAGCAGAGGGCGCGGATCAGCGCCGAATACGGCATCGAGGTGTTTGCCGAAAACGCCCAAGCCGTCGAGGCCGCAGACTTGGTCGTGCTGTCGATCAAGCCCCAGGCCATGAAAAGCGTTTGCCTGGCGCTGGCAGCGCATCTGCAGCCTGGGCAACTGGTGGTCTCCATTGCTGCCGGCATCACCATCGACAGCCTGCAGCGCTGGCTCGCCGAGGGTGCCAGTGGCCCCCGCGCCATTGTCCGCTGCATGCCCAATACCCCGGCCCTGGTAGGCGTGGGTGCCAGCGGCTTGTACGCCAACGAGCAGGTCTCGGACGAGCAACGCCAGCAGGCCGAGCAGCTACTGAGGGCGGTGGGGCTGGCCCTGTGGCTGGAGAACGAGCAACAACTGGATGCGGTGACTGCTGTCTCCGGCAGCGGACCGGCCTATTTTTTTCTGCTGATCGAAGCGATGACCGCCGCAGGGGAGCACTTGGGCCTGTCCCGTGAAGTCGCCGCGCAACTGACCCTGCAAACCGCCCTGGGCGCCGCGCAGATGGCCAGCCGCAGCGACGTCGACGCCTCGGAGCTGCGTCGCCGGGTCACCTCCCCGGGCGGCACGACCGAGGCGGCGATCAACGCGCTCCAACAGGCTGACTTCCAGTCCCTGGTCGCCCAGGCACTGGAGGCCGCGGCCCGCCGCTCGGCACAACTGGCCGTGCAACTCGGCGAATAATCAAGGAGCACTACATGATCGGGCTGAATATCGCCGCCATTTATGTCCTGCAGATCCTCGGCAGCCTCTACCTGCTGATCGTCCTGCTGCGTTTTATCCTGCAACTGGTACGTGCCGACTTCTACAACCCGCTGTGCCAGATGATCGTCAAGGCCACCCAGCCGTTGCTCAAACCGCTGCGGCGCGTTATCCCCAGCGTCGCTGGACTGGACACCGCCTCCCTGGTGCTGGCCATTTTGGTGCAATTGGTGCTGATGACCCTGATCCTGCTATTGGCCTATGGCGCACTGGCCAATCCGCTGCAGTTGCTGATCTGGTCGCTGATTGGTGTGGCCGCACTGTTCGCCAAGGTGTTCTTCTTCGCCTTGATCGTCAGCGTGATCCTTTCCTGGGTCGCCCAGGGCAGCCGCAGTCCGGCAGTGGAGCTGGTCAACCAGCTCTGCGAGCCGGTGCTGCGGCCAATACGGCGCCTGCTGCCGGACCTCGGTGGTTTGGACATTTCGCCCATCTTCGCCCTGCTGGCGCTGAAACTGTTCGACATGCTGGTGATCCAGAACTTGATGATCCTGACCCAGATGCCCGAAGTGCTGCGGCTGCTGATTTAAATGCCGTTTTACCACTGGGATGGGCCTGACCTGATCCTCGATTGCCTCCTGCAACCCAAGGCCAGCGACGATGCGTTCGCCGGCCTGCAGGGCGAGCGGCTGAAGATCCGCCTGACCTCGCCACCGGTGGACGGCAAAGCCAATGCGCACCTGCTGGTGTTTCTGGCCAAGGCTTTTGGCGTGGCCAAAAGCCGGATCAGCCTGGAAAGTGGCGAGCTCAATCGCCACAAGCGACTGCGTATTCGCCAGCCCACGCGTCTGCCGGCAATACTGGAGCTGACCGCTCAGCCACTGTGACCGACCATAAGGCGGGATCTTGGCGCACTCAATTGACGCAAACACCCGGGCCAGGATAATGCTAGCAATCGGACATGACGCCCCAGACTCCGCTCGGTGCGGCTTTGACGTGCTTTTTTACCCCCAGCGGGCATTGCCCAGAGGAACGCTCGGATGAGCATGGAACGTCTCAGTCAACAGGTCACCGCCTACGTGGCCTGGAAGCGCGAGCTGATGCGCCAGATCACCCGCTACCGCAGCTGGCTGGTAAACAACCGCCTCAATACCGACGCGGTGGAGGCCAAGCTCGAGCGAGCCCTGCGCCTGCTGCGCACCGACCATATCACCCTGGCGTTTATTGGCGAGTATTCACGCGGCAAAACCGAACTGATCAACAGCCTGTTCTTTTCCGAGTATGGCCAGCGCATGTTGCCGTCCCATGCCGGACGCACCACCATGTGCCCCACCGAGCTGTTTTTCGATCCCCGCTCGGAACGCTCCTATATTCGCCTGTTGCCGATCGAAACCCGTATGGCCGAGGCCAGCGTGGCGCAGTTCAAGCGCATCCCGCGGCACTGGGTCAACATCCCGCTGGACATCAGCGACCCGAGCAACATGGTCCAGGCCTTTACCCAGGTCGCCAAAACCAAACCCATGCCGGTCGAACAGGCGATCCAGCTGGGCTTCCACCCGGACATGCTGGAAAGCGCTGGCAAACCCGGCCTGGTGCTGGTGCCTGCCTGGCGCCATGCCATTGTCAACTTCGATCACCCCCTGCTGCGCCAGGGCCTGCGCATTCTTGACACGCCAGGCCTGAATGCCCTGGGCAGCGAACCCGAACTGACCCTGTCGATGCTGCCCAGTGCCCAGGCGATCATCTTCCTGCTGGCCGCCGACACCGGCGTGACGGCCAGCGACATGGCGGTCTGGCAACAGCATATCCGCCAGCTCGACGAAGACACCCAAACCAGCCTGTTCGCCGTATTGAACAAGGTGGATGTGCTGTGGGATGACCTGGCCGGCGAAACCTTCGTGCAGAACGCTATCCAGCAGATGCAGAACGCCACGGCCAAGCAGCTGGGTATCGCCCGCGAAGACGTGCTGCCGCTGTCAGCCAAGCAGGCCTTGCTGGCCAAGGTCCGCAAAGACCCGGCGCTGCTGCACCGCAGCCAGCTGGCGACCCTGGAAAACCTGCTGTGTGAGCGAATCGTCGCGCAGAAGGAGCGCCTGCTCGAGGAGCGCGTGGTCAACCAGGTGCTGGCACTGTTGCAGAACAGCCAGCATGTGTTGAGCTTGCGCCTGAGCAAGGTACGGGTGCAGCAGGCACTGCTGTCCAGCCACCAGCATGACAATGGCCAGATGCTCTTCGAGTTGACCGCCAAGACCAAGGACGACCATAGCCAGCACCACAGGCGTCTGCTCGGTCTGAAAACCAATCAGCGCCTGCTGAAGCGCCAAGGCGAACTGCTGCGGGGTGCCGTGCGCCCTGAGCGCCTCGAGGAGCACCTGCAACAGGTCCGTACCAATCTGACCGGTAGTTGGACCACCCTGGGCATCAATCAGGCAATTCTGCAGTTCTTCAATGGCGTGGGGGACGATTTGCATTCCCTGGAGCTGGAGGCGGGGATGGCCAACAAGATGGTGGCCGCCATTTACCGTCGGCACAACGAAGAAAACCCGCTGCACGGCGTCGATGCGCCGCAGTTCAATATCAAGCGTTATCTGCGTGAGCTGAATCAGCAGCGCGCCAAGGCCGATCAGTTCCGCCTGCAGTTCAAGACCCTGCTGACCGAACAACGGGCCCTGACCCGGCGCTTTTTCGCCACCTTGGTGCAGGAAGTCATAGGCCTGCACTTGCGCCTGCGCCAGGAAGCCAATCAATGGGCAAACGACGCCCTGATGCCCCTGATGCAGCACACGTTGGAGCACAAGCAGCTGCTGGAGACCCATATGCTGCGGCTCAAGACCCTGGCCCAGGACACTCAGCTGGCGCGTCAGCGTGGCCAGCAACTGGCGCACTACACCACCGACCTCGAGCAGCAGCTGGCCCAGGCCAACGACATGCTGCGGGCGCTGCGCCGACCGGCGCCGATCCAGCGCCAGGGCAAGGTGGTCAACCTGCCTGGCGCCGCGTGGCCCCACAGCATCGCTGAGTAACTGCTCGGTCGCGCCAGACGCTGCTTTGACACGAGACCCGTCATGAGCCGCGGCGCCGGGTCGCTCCGCATCAGCGCCGGGTAAGACCGTATTGCCGCAGAACCGCTCCCAGGCCGGCGCGCTTGCTGCCTGCGGCCGCGCTCTTTAGACTGGCGCCTCCTTACAGCGCGAGCAGGGTCGATGCCCACTGACTTCCCCGAAGACTCCGTCGGCCTGGTCACACCGCAACAGGCACAGTTCGCCGAACCGCTGGCCCTGGCATGCGGACGCAGCCTGACCGACTACCAACTGGTCTACGAGACCTATGGCCAACTCAATGCGACGCGCAGCAATGCCGTGCTGATTTGCCATGCCCTCTCCGGTCATCACCATGCCGCCGGCTACCACAGCAGCAGCGACAGCAAGCCGGGCTGGTGGGACAGCTGTATCGGTCCAGGCAAAGCCATCGACACCCGACGCTTTTTCGTCGTCAGCCTGAATAACCTGGGCGGCTGCAACGGCTCGACCGGCCCCGCCAGCCTCAACCCGGCCAGCGGCAAGCCCTATGGCGCGGACTTCCCGGTACTGACCGTGGAAGACTGGGTGCACAGCCAGGCGCGCCTGGCCGACCGGCTCGGCATCGAGCAATGGGCCGCGGTGGTCGGCGGCAGTCTGGGTGGCATGCAGGCCCTGCAATGGAGCATCAGCTACCCCTCGCGCATCCGCCATTGCCTGGCCATCGCCTCGGCGCCCAAACTCTCGGCGCAAAACATCGCTTTCAACGAAGTGGCGCGCCAGGCCATCCTGTCGGACCCGCAGTTTAACGGCGGACATTTCCTCGAGCAGGGGGTAATCCCCAAACGCGGCCTGATGCTGGCGCGCATGGTCGGTCACATCACCTATGTGTCCGATGACGCCATGGGCGCGAAATTCGGGCGAGGCCTGAAAAGCGAAAAGCTCAACTACGACTTCCACAGCGTGGAGTTTCAGGTGGAGAGCTACCTGCGTTACCAGGGCGAGGAGTTCTCCGGGCGCTTTGACGCCAACACCTACCTGCTGATGACCAAGGCACTGGATTATTTCGACCCGGCGGGAGTTCACGACGGCGACCTGGCGAAAACCCTGGCCGGGGTTCAGGCGGATTTCTGCGTGATTTCCTTTACCACCGACTGGCGTTTCTCACCGGCTCGCTCGAGGGAGATCGTCGATGCGCTGATGGCCGCGCGCAAGAACGTCTGCTACCTGGAGGTCGATGCGCCCCAGGGCCATGACGCCTTTCTCTTGCCGATTCCTCGCTATCTGCAAGCTTTCAGCGGTTACATGAACCGCATCGTCCTTTAAGGAACTCCCATGCGCGCCGACCTCGAGATCATCCAGGACTGGATTCCCGCTGGCAGCCGGGTACTCGACCTGGGCTGCGGCGATGGCGAGCTACTCACCTGGCTGCGCGAACACAAGCAGGTCAGCGGCTATGGCCTGGAAATCGACCCGGACAACATCGCCCAATGCGTGGCCAAGGGCATCAATGTCATCGAGCAGAACCTGGACAAGGGGCTCGGCAATTTCGCCAGCAACAGCTTCGACGTGGTGGTCATGACGCAGGCCTTGCAGGCCGTGCAGTACCCGGACCGAATTCTCGAGGAGATGCTGCGGGTCGGTCGCCAGTGCATCGTCACCTTCCCCAATTTCGGCCACTGGCGCTGCCGTTGGTACCTGGCCAGCAAGGGTCGCATGCCGGTCTCCGAGTTCCTGCCCTACACCTGGTACAACACGCCGAACATTCACTTCTGCACCTTTCAGGACTTCGAGGCGCTGTGCCGTGAGCGTCAGGTCAGGGTGCTCGACCGCCTGGCGGTCGACCACCAGCACCATCACAGCTGGGCCAGCCGACTCTGGCCTAATCTCTTGGGTGAAATCGGCATCTACCGCGTCAGCGGTCCTGGCGTGCAGGACCTGCAAATCGCCGTCTAACGCCGACCGAGTCGGCCATTCGAGGAGCCCCATCATGCGTCGTCTTGTCCTGTTGATAGTTACCCTGTGCCTGGCCCTGCCGGCTGCGGCCGAACGCAAGCAGACCTTTGGCGACCTGGACGTGCATTACAGCGCGTTCAATTCCGCTTTCCTGCAGCCGGACATCGCCGCGGCGACCGGCCTGGTGCGCAGCAAGCAACAAGGCGTGCTGAATGTCGCCGTGCTGCAAGCCGGCCACGCCGTTCCCGCGCAGGTCAGCGGCGAGGTGAAAAACCTGCTGGGCCAGAGCAAGGCGCTGACCTTCAAGATGATCAAGGAGGACCAGGCGGTCTATTACCTGTCCCAGTTTCCCTTCGAGCAGCAGGAAGTGCTGCGTTTCAACGTACAGCTGCAGGTCGGCAACCAACCGGCACACAGCTTTGACTTCACCCAGGAATTCTTTCCCGAACCATGACCGTTTTCAGCGAACTGGTGCTGGCCAGCCACAACCCCGGCAAACTCAAGGAACTCCAGGCCCTGCTCGGCGATGCCGTGCGCATCCGCTCGGTCGGCGAGTTCAGCGCTGTGGAACCGGAAGAAACCGGCCTGTCGTTTATCGAAAATGCCATTTTAAAGGCGCGCAACGCGGCGCGGCTGTCCGGCCTGCCGGCCCTGGCCGACGACTCGGGGCTGGCGGTGGATGCCCTGGGCGGCGCTCCTGGCATCTACTCGGCACGTTATGCCGATGGACAGGGCGATGCCGCCAACAACGCCAAATTACTGCAGGCGCTGCAGGGTGTGCCGGACGCTCAGCGCGGTGCCCAGTTCGTCTGCGCCCTGGCACTGGTGCGGCATGCCGACGACCCGCTGCCGATCCTCTGCGAGGGCCTTTGGCAGGGACGCATCTTGCACCAGGCCCAGGGCGCCCAGGGTTTTGGCTACGATCCGCTGTTCTGGGTTCCTGAGCGCAACTGCTCCAGCGCCGAATTGGCCCCGGCGCAGAAGAACCTGTTGAGCCACCGGGCCCGCGCCATGCAGCTGCTGCGTCAACGCCTGGGCCTGGCATGACCGAGCCGGCGCTGATCTTTCCCGCCACTCGCGGGACAGGAACAGGGTTTGAGCTGCCACCCCTGGCGCTCTACATCCATATTCCCTGGTGCATTCGCAAGTGCCCCTACTGTGATTTCAATTCCCATACCGCGGCCGCCGTGCTGCCCGAAGACGCCTATGTCGACGCCTTGCTGGCGGACCTTGACCAGGATCTCGGCCATGTCCACGGCCGCCACCTGAGCTCGATTTTCTTTGGCGGCGGCACGCCCAGCCTGTTTTCCGCCCAGGCGCTGGGTCGCCTCTTGCAGGGAGTGGAGCAGCGCATCGCTTTTAGCGCGGACATCGAGATTACCCTCGAGGCCAACCCGGGCACTTTCGAGCAGGCCAAGTTCGCCGCGTACCGTCGTCTGGGCATCAACCGCCTGTCGATAGGGGTGCAGAGTTTCCAGGCGAGCAAGCTGATCGCGCTCGGACGCGTGCACAACGGCGACGAAGCCATACGCGCCGCCGATATGGCGCGACGGGCCGGCTTCGACAACTTCAACCTGGACCTGATGCATGGCTTGCCCGAGCAGTCGCTGGACGATGCACTGGCCGACCTGTGCCAGGCCATCGACCTGCAACCGACGCACCTCTCCTGGTATCAGCTGACCATGGAGCCCAATACGGTGTTCTGGAACCAGCCGCCACAGCTGCCCGAGGACGACCTGCTGTGGGACATCCAGGAAGCCGGCCAGCAGCTGCTGGCCGCACAGGGGTATGCCCAGTATGAAGTCTCGGCCTACGCGCGGCCGGGTCGTCAGGCGCGGCACAACCTGAACTACTGGAGCTTCGGCGATTTTATCGGCATAGGCGCTGGTGCCCACGCCAAGCTCAGCGACCCCCAGGGCCGCAGCCGGCGCACCTGGAAGACACGCCTACCCAAGGACTACCTGGACCCAGAAAAGCACTTCCTGGCCGGCGAGCGCCTGCTCGAGCCCGCCGAGCTGCCCTTCGAGTTCCTGATGAACGTGTTGCGCCTGAGCGACGGGGTGGCGGCCGAGCTGTTCGTTCAACGCACCGGCCTCGCCCTCGACGATCTGAGCGCGGCCCGCCGTGAGGCCGAGGCGCGTGGCCTGTTGTGCGCAGACCCGGCGCGCCTGGTTGCCACCCGCGAGGGTCAACTGTTTCTCAATGACCTGCTGCAGCACTTTCTGCCCTGAGCCAAGGACCCCCATGGACCTGCTTCTCGACCTGATCGCCACCTTGTCGCGCTGGAGCCGCAGCCATTTGTCAGACATCGCCCTGGCGATCATGGCCACTTTGTTGGTGCTGTTCGGGCCGGGGATCAATGCCTGGTTGCAGCAACGGGTGGGCGGCCTGAATTTTCTGCTGCGCACCCTGCTGTTCGTGCTGCTTTGTGTCCTCGGCTACGGCTTGGCCATGATCTTTCTCACTCCCTTGCTGGCCAAGGGGCTGGGCTATTTCAACAATTACACCCTGGCGCCGGTGTTGCTGCTGGTGCTGTTCCTGATCGGCGTCCTGGCTGATCGCAACTGACACGGCACCGGTCACTCGACAATCAGTGCATAAAAAACCGCCCCGTAGGGCGGTTTTTTTCAACCAGGGCAATCCAGCCGCTTAGTTGCCTTCGCGACGCAAGGCCTGGGCCGTGAAATCGGTCGGGCTGAGCTGCACATTGAAATTGTACGGGGGTTCGTTATTGTCCAGACCGTCGACGAAATAGCGCTCGCCGGCGAAGTCGTAGTAGGTCTCCAGGGTGCTGCTGAACATCGGCACGTCGTAGTAGTTGATCGGATGAGCCTCCTGCAAGCCACTCAACTCGCCATCCTTATCGTAGAGATCGACCGCCAGGATCTGCCAGCTGTCCTCATCCAGGTAGAAGCGCCGTTTCTCGTGGTGGGTAAACCCCTTGCGCAGGCTGGCCTCGACCACCCAGACCCGGTGCAGTTCGTAACGCAGCAACTCCGGGTTGATAAAGTGCTTGTTGACGATCTTCTCGTAGGGGATGCCTTTCTGGTGCACGGCGTAGCTGTTGTACGGCACCAGCATCTCCTGCTTGCCGACCAGCTTCCAGTCGTACCAGTCCGGAGCGCCGTTGTAACCATCGGTCATGTCCGAGGTGACCATGCCGTTGGTGTCCGGCTGCACCGCGTTGTGTGCCAGCTGCGGCAGCCGACGGACGCGCCGTTCGCCCTTGTTGAAGCGCCAGGCCTTGCGGATCGCCAGCACCTGGTCGAGGGTTTCCTGCACCACCAGCGCCGAACCGGCCAGCTTGGAAGGGGCCACCACCTTGTATTTGTAAAAGAACAGCGTGTTGTTCAACGCATCCGGGGTCATGCCATCACGGCCATAGACGAAGTACACCTCACGCTCCAACTTGAGCAGCGTGTAACTGCCGTTGGCAAGTACCGCCGCCTGGTTGGTCACGGCCTGCGCCTGATCGCCACGGTAACGCATGACGTGGTTCCAAATCGCTTCCTGGCCCGTCTGAGGTAGCGGGAACGGAATACCCGCGGCAGCACCCTCCACACCGTTACCACCGGAAATCAACGAGGCGTTCTGGGCATTCTGCCGGGTGGCATCGTAGATCCGCTGCGGCATCGAGGCACTGCGACGGGTGGGAAACACCCGCAGGTAGAAGTCGGGGTGTTTCTCCAGCAGGGCCTTCAGGCCCGCTGGCAGCAACGCCTGGTACTGCGCCAGGTTTTTGCTGTTGACCTGATACTGCGGCACATCCTTGGCATAGGGGTCCAAATGATGGCGACCCGGCTCATAACCCGCAGGTGGCGAGAGCACACCGCCGCTCCAGGCGGGAATGGTACCCGCGGCGTTGCCTGCCCGCTCACCACCCAGGGGGGTGAGATCTTTTTCGAGGCGGGACGCTTGCGCCGGCTCAACCTTGGCTTGTGCCTGCAAGGCAACAGCCGCGACCAGTACAAATGCAAACTTTCTCAACACGACATTCTCCTCGCGGCGCCGTGGGGCTGCGCCGCTGTTTTTGTTCTTACAGCCAGTGTAGGCCGAGCTTTAGCAATGCTGCAGGATGAGGTGAGGAAGCCGTCCTGGCGCCGGGTGGTCCCGGTCTGATGGGTGTTCGGTGACCGCACAGCGGTCGAGTTAAGCCTGTAACTGCAGATCAGTCGACGCGTTGGAACTTAAGGTCCCAGACGCCATGGCCGAGGCGTTCGCCGCGGCGCTCGAACTTGGTGGTCGGGCGTTCCGTCGGACGCGGCACATAGGGGCCATCGACCGCCAGACTATGATAGCCCGGAGCCACCGTCATGACCTCAACCATATGTTCCGCGTATGCCTGCCAATCGGTGGCCATGTGGAAAACCCCACCGATCTTCAGTTTTTCCCTCACCAGCTGGGCGAAGGCCGGCTGCACCAGGCGACGTTTATGGTGACGCGCCTTGTGCCAGGGATCCGGGAAGAACAACAGCAGGCGGTCCAGACTGGCGGCGCCGAGGCAGGACCGCAGCACCTCCATGGCATCGCAGGGATAGACCCGCACATTGCTCAGGTTCTGGGTCAAGAGGCCGTTGAGCAACGCCCCGACGCCCGGACGGTGGACTTCCACACCGATAAAATCCTGCTCGGGGGCGGCGGCGGCCATTTCCAGCAACGACTGGCCCATGCCGAAACCGATTTCCAGGGTGCGCGGCGCGCTGCGACCGAAGATCGCATCGAAATCCACGGCACCCGCTTCCAGGGTCAGGCCGAATCGGGGCAGGCCTTGATCCAGCCCCCGCTGCTGGCCGTCGGTCATTCGCCCGGCGCGCATCACGAAACTCTTGATTTCGCGGTGATGGCTTTTATCTTCGGCGGCGGCCGCAGGCTCATTCGATTCGATCATGGACAGACTCTTGTTCAAGGGAAAATGCAGCGATCGCCGGCGTTAACGGATCAAGCCGTCCAGGGGCGACGAGGCGCTGGCATACAGCTTCTTCGGCATACGCCCGGCCAGGTAGGCCAAGCGGCCGGCAATTATCGCGTATTTCATCGCCTCGGCCATCATCACCGGCTGCTGCGCGTGGGCAATGGCGCTGTTCATCAACACGGCCTCACAGCCCAGTTCCATGGCGATGGTGGCATCGGAGGCGGTGCCGACCCCGGCATCGACCAGCACCGGTACCCGGGCTTCTTCAAGAATGATGCGCAGGTTGTAGGGGTTGCAGATGCCCAGCCCGGTGCCGATCAACCCGGCCAGCGGCATGACCGCGATGCAGCCCATCTCGGCCAGTTGCCGGGCGATGATCGGGTCGTCGCTGGTGTACACCATCACGTCGAAACCGTCCTTGACCAGCACTTCGGCGGCCTTGAGCGTTTCGATCACATTGGGGAACAGGGTCTTCTGATCCGCCAGCACCTCGAGCTTGACCAGGCGATGGCCATCCAGCAGCTCGCGCGCCAGCCGGCAGGTGCGCACCGCTTCCTCTGCGTCATAACAGCCGGCCGTGTTCGGCAGTATGGTGTAACGCGTCGGGTCGATCACATCGAGCAAATTGGGCTCGTCGGGATTCTGTCCGATATTGGTTCGACGGACCGCCACGGTGACGATTTCCGCCCCAGAGGCCTCGATGGCCAGCCGGGTTTGCTCCAGGTCCTGGTACTTGCCCGTGCCAACCAGCAGGCGCGACTGGTAGGTACGGCCGGCCAGGGTAAAGGGCTTGTCGCTGCGAATGGGGCTCATCGAAATCTCCTGTTTTGCGGATTAACCGCCACCAATGGCGTGCACGACTTCGACCTGGTCACCCGGGTTGAGCAAGGTATCGGCGTGCTGGCTGCGGGGCACTATCTCGAGATTGAGCTCAACCGCCACGCGGCGGCCCGCCAGCTCGAGGCCGGCCAGCAGCTGGGCGACCGTCTGGCCTGTCGGCACCTCGAAAGGTTCACCGTTCAACTGGATCTGCATGACGGGACGGTCACAACTGGGGAGGGGCCGGCATTCTAGCCCGTTCCCTGACGATGACCAAGGCACTGGCGCGCCATTCGTCTCACAGTTGACGCCAAAGTCAGGTTGTGCGGTCGGTCACAGGCGCAACCTCAACCCTGCAGGCGCCACGCCGCCACGCCCAGGCAGGCCCACCCGGCCAGAAACGCCAGGCCGCCAAAGGGCGTGATGATGCCCAGAGGTTTGATTCCAGTGACGCTCAGCAAGTACAGGCTGCCGCAGAACAGCAGGATGCCCAGGCTGAACAGCCCCCCGGCCAGGCTCAACCAGCGCCCCCCGAGCGGGCTCGCCAGCAGCCCCACGGCCAGTAGCGCCAAGGCATGCACCAGCTGGTAATGCACGCCGGTCTGGAACACCGCCAGGTACTCGGCGCTCAAGCGGCTTTTGAGGCCATGGGCGGCAAACGCGCCCAACGCCACCCCGGTAAAACCAAAAAATGCCGCCAGCAGGATAAACAGGCGAACCATAGGGGTTGCTCACGGGTAATTAAGCCGAGCCCATCATGCCGTGACAAGGCGCGGCTGGCCACCCTGCAGGAGCGACAACCGCGGATGACGGAAAGCGACCCGTCGCAGGTCGGCCCCAGGCATTTCGCGGCGCCCTGGCTGCAGTAGGCTGGGCCTTCCCTCATCTGCCAGGAATGACCATGAACGCGCCCATTACCGTCCTGCGGGACACACTGCCGACACCGGTGCTCGATGCCTGCAAGTGGAAACGCATTGCCGGCGAACCCCACACCGTCAACCTCAACGCCTACACCAGCGAAGACGGCAAGAAGATCATGGGCACCTGGATCTGCACGCCGGGCACCTGGGAGGTCAGCTACGACCGCTGGGAATACTGCCACTTCCAGGAAGGCTACTGCATCATCACCCCCGAGGGGCAGGCGCCGATCCACCTCAGGGCGGGTGATATCTTTATCGTCGAGGCCGGCATGCGCGGCACCTGGCAAGTGGTCGAGACGGTACGCAAGTACTTTGTTTTCGCCTGAATCCCTCGCGCGACGCGGCGGCATCCCAGCCTCCGAGCGACCACGCGCCCGGGATCAAGGCGGCGCCACAACCATGGGGGCGAGGCTATAACCGACCGCGCGCAACGGCGGCCTGGTTATAATGCCGAATCCGTTCGCCAGCCCAGGCCTCCTCATGCTGCGTACCCTGCTTCGACGCCTGTTCAAAACGCTGCTCTGGTTCGCGGCCGGCAGCGCCCTGCTGGTGCTGGTCCTGCGCTGGCTGCCCTTGCCCGGCAGCGCCTTGATGGTCGAGCGCAAGGTGGCTTCCTGGATTGATGGCACGCCCCTCGAACTGCATCACCAGTGGCGCCCCTGGGAGGAGCTGCCGGACGATCTGAAAATCGCCGTGATCGCCGCCGAAGACCAGAAATTCGCCGAACACTGGGGTTTTGACCTGGACGCAATTCAGGCCGCCCTGGCGCACAACGACCGCGGCGGCTCCTTGCGCGGCGCCAGCACCCTGAGCCAACAGGTGGCAAAAAACCTGTTTCTCTGGTCCGACCGTAGCTGGCTGCGCAAGGGACTGGAGACCTGGTTCACTGCCCTGATCGAACTGCTATGGCCGAAACAGCGGATTCTCGAGGTCTACCTGAACAGCGTCGAATGGGCCGATGGCGTGTTCGGCGCGGAAGCGGCAGCGCGTTATCACTTCCGTAAAGGCGCACCCTACCTGTCCAGCCAGCAGGCCAGCGCACTCGCCGCGGTGCTGCCCAACCCCCGCGAGTGGAGCGCCAGCCGGCCGAGTCGCTACGTCAGTCGCCGCGCGGGATGGATTCGCCAGCAGATGCGCCAGCTCGGTGGCAGTCATTACCTGTACCAGCTCAAGCCCCCGCGGCCGGACTGGTGGCCGACCTGGATGCCGATCTAGGCGCGGCAGGCCTTGTGCCCGGCGCAACAGGCCGGCCTAGAAAAAAGGCAAAAAAAACCGCACCTGGCGGGTGCGGTCTTGGTCGAGGAGGTCAGACTCAGGCGGCGATCGAGCCCTTGAGTTTGTTCATCGCATTTTTCTCCAACTGGCGAATCCGCTCGGCCGACACCTGGTACTTGGCGGCCAGCTCATGCAAGGTGGCCTTTTCCTCGGCCAACCAGCGCTGCTGCAGGATATCGCGGCTGCGCTCATCGAGCCCGGCCAGGGCCTCGTGCAGATGGGCCGTGGAGCTGTCGCTCCAGTCGGTGTCCTCCAACTGACGGGCGGGATCGTAACGGTGATCCTCCAGGTAGTTGGACGGCGACTGGAACGCGCTGTCGTCGTCCGCCTCAGCGGCTGGATCGAAGGCCATATCGTGGCCGGTCAGGCGGCTCTCCATCTCGCGCACTTCACGCGGCTCGACGCCCAGGCTGTCGGCAACCGCCTGCACTTCGTCGTTGTTGAGCCAGGCCAGACGCTTTTTTTGGCTGCGCAGGTTGAAGAACAACTTACGCTGTGCCTTGGTCGTCGCCACCTTGACGATGCGCCAGTTGCGCAGGATGAACTCATGGATTTCCGCCTTGATCCAGTGCACGGCAAAGGACACCAGGCGCACGCCCATTTCGGGGTTGAAGCGCTTGACCGCTTTCATCAGGCCGACATTGCCTTCCTGGATCAGGTCGGCCTGGGCCAGGCCATAACCGGAATAGCTGCGCGCGATGTGCACCACGAAACGCAGGTGGGCCAGTACCATTTGACGGGCGGCCTCGAGGTCCTGCTGGTAAAACAGGCTGGCGCCCAGCTCACGCTCCTGTTCAGGGGTCAGCAGCGGAATGCTGTTGACCGCATGCACGTAGGCTTCCAGGTTGGCGCCGGGAACCAGGGCATGTACAGGTTGCAAAGATGTGCTCATGCGAATCCTCCGACTCACGAATTGGCAGCAGTTTAGCATTGCCTCGTGGGACAGGGAACCAAGCGAAATAGTTCCCTTGTCAATACCCAAGATCAATCAAATCAATAGCTTGTTAGCGCGGCGCCAGTTCACTCAAATGCCGTGCGACGGCCAGCCAGGCACCGATGTAGCCCAGCAGCAGCGCGCCGCAGAGCAGCGACAGGCCATCGTCCAGGGGCACGCCGGCCAGGGCGAAATCGCTGCCATAGAGCCCGGCCAGGCGGACCACCGCCTCGTTCAGCCAATCCAGACCGAACACCAGCACGCCCCAAGCCAACAGCCCCGCGCCCAGGCCATAGAGGGCGCCCATATACAGAAAGGGCCGACGCACATAACCATCGGTACCGCCCACCAGCTTGATCACCTCGATCTCGGTACGGCGGTTTTCGATGTGCAGCCGAATGGTGTTGCCGATGACCAACAGCAACGCCAGGATCAGCAGCAGGCTCAGGCCGAAGACAAACCGCTCGCCGAGCTTGAGGATGGCGGTCAGGCGCTCCACCCACAGCAGGTCCAACTGCGCCTGCTGCACCCGGGGCAGTTCCGCCAGGCGCTGACGCAAGGCCTCGAGCCCTGGCTTGTCGACCTCACGGGGGGTGACCAGCACCACGCCCGGCAAGGGGTTTTCCGGCAGTTCCTTGAGCGCCTCGCCCAGCCCCGACTGCTGCTGAAACTCGGCCAGGGCCTGCTCACGGCTGATCCACTGCGCCTCGGCGACCTCGGGCAATGCCGCGACCTGGGCGCGCAGTGTTTCGCCTTGGGCGTCATCGGTGTCGATCTGCAGATACAGGGAAATTTGCGCGGCACGCTGCCACGAGCCACCGAGTCGCTCGACATTGTCCAGCAGCAGCGCCAGGCCCATGGGCATGCTCAGGGCAATCGCCATAACCAGGCAGGTGAAAAAACTGCCGACCGGCTGCTTGCCCAGGCGCCGCAGGCTGTCCATCAAACTGAAGTGATGATTTTCCAGCCAGGCGCGCAGCAGGTCGCGAAACGCCGCGCCGTTGTCCTGGGAATGCTCGGCGCTTTTCGGCGCAGCGCCGACCCGCTCGGCCGCCTTGGCGGTCTGTGCCGGTTGTTCTTCACGGCTCATCAGCCGGCCTCCCCGTCGCCGATCAGGCGACCACGCTGCAAGGTCAACATGCGGTGCCGCATGCGGGCGATCAGGCTCAGGTCGTGGCTGGCGATCAGCACGCTGGTGCCCAGCCGATTGATGTCCTCGAACACCCCCATGATCTCCGCCGCCAGGCGCGGATCGAGGTTGCCGGTCGGTTCGTCGGCGAGCAACAAGGCCGGCCGATGGACCACCGCACGGGCGATACCGACGCGCTGCTGCTGGCCGGTGGACAGGTCGCCCGGCAACAGCTCGGTCTTGTCGGACAGCCCCACCCGCTCCAGCGCGGCGGCCACCCGCTTGCCGATCTCGGGCTTGGACAAGCCAAGGATTTGCAAGGGCAAGGCGACGTTGGCGAACACGCTGCGATCGAACAGCAGCTGGTGATTCTGGAACACCACACCGATCTGCCGGCGCAAAAACGGGATTTGCGCCGTGGTGATCTTGGCCAGGTCCTGGCCCGCGAGCAGCAACTGGCCGGTGGTGGGCCGCTCCATCGCCAGGATCAGGCGCAACAATGTGCTTTTACCGGCACCGGAGTGACCGGTAACGAACAGGAATTCGCCGCGACGCACGCGAAAACTCAGCTCGTGCAGCCCGACATGACCGTTGGGATAACGTTTGCCGACCTGCTCGAAACGAATCATGGCTGGTCCCGCTCGGCGAACAGCGCCTGGACAAAGGGCTCGGCTTCGAAGGTGCGCAAATCGTCGATGCCCTCGCCCACCCCGATGTAGCGAATCGGCAGACCGAACTGCTTGGCCAAGGCGAAAATCACCCCACCCTTGGCGGTACCGTCCAGCTTGGTCAGCGCCAGCCCAGTGAGGTTGACGGTCTGGTTGAACTGCTTGGCCTGGTTGATCGCATTCTGCCCGGTGCCGGCATCGAGTACCAACAGCACTTCGTGGGGCGCGGTATCGTCCAGTTTGCCGATGACCCGACGGACTTTTTTCAGCTCTTCCATCAGGTTGTCTTTGGTGTGCAGACGCCCGGCGGTGTCGGCGATCAGCACGTCCATGCCGCGCGACGTGGCGGCCTGCACGGCGTCGAAGATCACCGAGGCGGAATCGGCGCCGGTGTGCTGGGCGATCACCGCGATCTGGTTACGCTCGCCCCAGACCTGCAACTGCTCGACCGCCGCGGCGCGGAAGGTGTCACCGGCCGCCAGCATGACCTTTTTGCCTTCGAGCTGCAGTTTCTTCGCCAGCTTGCCGATGGTGGTGGTCTTGCCTGCACCGTTGACACCCACCACCAGGATCACAAAGGGCTTTTTCTCACCGCTGATCAACAGCGGCTTTTCCACCGGACGCAGCAGCGCGGTCAGCTCTTCCTGCAGGGCCTTGTACAGCGCCCCGCTGTCGGTCAGTTGCTTGCGCGCCACCCGTTGGGTCAGGCTCTGCACGATCAGGGTGGTGGCTTCGACGCCGACATCGGCCGTCAATAAACGGGTCTCGATCTCGTCCAGCAGGTCATCATCGATGGCCTTTTTACCGAGAAACAGGCTGGCCATGCCCTCGCCCAGGCTGGCGCTGGTCTTGGACAAGCCCTGTTTCAGCCGGCTGAAGAAACCCTGTTTGGTTTCTTCAGCGGTGGCGGCCGCCTGGCTCGCGGCGGGACTGTCGCTGAGCGGGACGACCGCTGCGGGCTTCGCCTCGACGGCTGGCGCAGGGCCCGGCGTCTCGGCCGCTGGAACGCTCTCAGCGCCGCCCAACAGCCGGGCGAACAGGCCCGCCTTGGCGGGGGTCTCGACCACCGCAGTGCCGGCCACCAGAGGCGCAGCCGGGGCGCCCTCAGCTACGGGCCTCTCGACTGCAGGCTGAGCGAGCGTCGGAGCAGGCTCAGTCGCTGGCGCGGGCGCCGCAGGGGCTTCGGAATAGCTTTCCAGGCCTGCAGGCCCGACGGCCGCCGGCGACGGCTCGACCGGAATCGGCCCAGGGGCAGCTGGAGCGGGCTCGACCGCCGGGGCCACGACGACGGCCGCGGCCTGGCGCGGCGCTGGCATGTCCACGGGGCTGCCGCTGGCGGCAGGCAAAGGGTCCTGGGGCTTCTTGCGCATCCAGCCAAACAGCCCCTTGCCGTCGCCGCTTTCCGTCACACCCTGGGGAGCTGTGGTAGATGGCACGGGGGCCGGCTCCGGAGCGGGGGCCACCGGCGGCGCAGGCGGCGTTGCCACTGGCGCGCCGGGTACGGCGGCTTGCGGGTACTGGGCTGTGGCGGTCAGTTCGAGTGGCTGGGCCGCTTCCGCCGATGCCGGCGCGGCAGGCGCCGGCAAGCTGGGTGCGGCGGCAGGCGCATGGGCTCCGTCCGGCCCGGCAGCCGGCGAAACGGGCTCCTGCGGCTTTTTCCGCATCCAGCCGAACAGGCCTTTTTTCTCGGCGTTTTCGCCCGGGAGCTGTTCTCCAGCGGGGGCTGGAGTCTTCTTGTCGTCGTTGGAACCAAACATGGAGGACGGCTATCTCATGGTGCGACGCGCCGACAGGCGTGGCCGCCAGTAAAACGGATGAGTATCCTAGCACCTCCTCGCCCGCCGACGCTAAGACCACGCGGGCCGTCCTATAGGTCAAAACCTCGATGATTGCGATTGCCCGCTGCGCCGCCGGCCTGCTGTTCGGCGCTCTCTGCTTGCCGCTGCCCCTGTTGGCCGCGCAACCCCAACCCACCCACGAATTCACCCTGGACAACGGCCTCAAGCTGATTGTCCGCGAGGATCACCGCGCCCCCGTGGTGGTCTCGCAGATCTGGTACAAGGTCGGCTCCAGCTATGAAACCCCGGGGCAGACCGGCCTGTCCCATGCCCTCGAGCACATGATGTTCAAGGGCAGCGAAAAACTCGGGCCTGGCGACGCCTCCCGCGTGCTGCGCGAACTGGGCGCCGAGGAAAACGCCTTCACCAGCGACGACTACACCGCCTACTACCAGGTCCTGGCCAGCGACCGCCTGGGCGTGGCCTTCGAACTGGAGGCCGACCGCTTGGCCAGCCTGCGCCTGCCTCCGGCGGAATTCAGCCGTGAGATCGAGGTGATCAAGGAGGAGCGGCGCCTGCGCACCGACGACAAGCCCAACTCCCTGGCCTTCGAGCGCTTCAAGGCCATGGCCTACCCGGCCAGCGGCTATCACACCCCGACCATCGGCTGGATGGCCGACCTGCAGCGCATGAAGGTCGAAGAGCTGCGCGCCTGGTACGAAGCCTGGTACGCGCCGAACAATGCCACCCTGGTGGTGGTCGGCGATGTCGAGCCGCAGGCGGTCAAGGCCCTGGCCGAACGTTACTTCGGCGCCATCCCGCGCCGCGCCGTGCCGCCGGCCAAAGTGCCGCGCGAGCTGGCCGAGCCGGGCGAGCGGCGCCTGACCCTGCACCTGAAAACCCAGCTGCCCAGCCTGCTGCTGGGGTTCAATGTGCCCGGCCTGGCCACCGCCAAGGACGCCCGCCAGGTGCACGCCCTGCGCCTGATCTCGGCCCTGCTCGACGGCGGCTACAGCGCACGCCTGTCGGCACGCCTGGAACGCGGTGAAGAACTGGTCTCCAGTGCCTCGTCCTGGTACGACGCCCATGCCCGCGGCGACAGCCTGTTCGTGCTCAGCGCAACACCCAATACTCAGAAAGGCAAGACCCTGGCCGAGACCGAAGCCGGTCTGTGGCGCCAGCTGGACGACCTCAAACAGCAGGCACCCTCCGTGGCGGAACTGCAGCGGGTACGCGCCCAGGTGATCGCCGGCCTGGTTTTCGAGCGCGACTCCATCACCAGCCAGGCGACCACCATTGGCCAGCTGGAAACCGTTGGCCTGTCCTGGACCCTGATGGACCAGGAGCTGGCCGCGCTCGAAGCCGTTACCCCCGCCGATATCCAGCAGGCCGCGCGCACCTTCTTTACCCGCGAGCGCTTGAGCGTCGCCCATATTCTGCCCCAGGAGGCCCGTCCATGAGCGCGCACCACGGCTTACGTCAACTGGTCCTCGCCGCCCTGCTGGGTGGTCTGCTGGGCTGCCAGTCGCCTGCCGCGCAAGCCCCCGCGGCGCCTGCGCCCTTGCCGGCACTGAATTCCCTGGCCGAGCTGGACGGCAAGGACCCCAGCCACCGCGCGCTGGACATCCAGACCTGGCGGACCGCCGAAGGCGCCAAGGTGCTGTTCGTCGAAGCGCGGCAGCTGCCCATGTTCGACCTGCGCCTGACCTTCGCCGCCGGCAGCAGCCAGGACGCCGGGGTACCGGGCCTGGCCATGCTGACCAACGCCATGCTTAACGAGGGCGTACCGGGCAAGGACGTCACCGCGATCGCCGAAGGCTTCGAGGACCTGGGTGCCGAGTTCGGCAACGGCGCCTACCGTGACATGGCAGTCGCCTCGCTGCGCAGCCTGAGTGCCCCGGCGCAACGCGAGCCGGCCCTGCAGCTGTTCGCTCAGGTGCTCGGCCAACCGAGCTTCCCTGCAGACGCGCTGGCACGGATCAAGAACCAGGTGCTGGCCGGTTTCGAGTATCAGAAACAGAACCCTGGCACCCTGGCCGGCCTGGAGCTGTTCAAGCGCCTGTACGGCGAGCACCCTTACGCACACTCCAGCGAGGGCACGGCGCAGTCCATCCCGGGCATCAGCCCCGCGCAACTGCGGGCGTTCCACGCCCAGGCCTATACCCCGGGCAATCTGGTGATCGCGTTGGTGGGCGACCTCTCCCGGGAGGAAGCCCAGGCGCTGGCCGCGCAGGTTTCGGCCGCGCTGCCCAAAGGCCCGGCCCTACCGAAGATGGCTCAACCGCACCCCCCCAAGGCCGGCCTGACGCATATCGAGTTTCCGTCCAACCAGACCCACCTGTTGCTCGCGCAACTGGGCATTGACCGCCAGGACCCCGACTATGCCGCGCTTTACCTGGGCAACCAGGTGCTGGGCGGTGGCGGTTTCGGTACCCGACTGATGACCGAAATCCGCGAAAAGCGCGGGCTGACCTACGGTATCTATTCCGGTTTCAGCGCCATGCAGGCCCGCGGTCCGTTCACCATCAGCTTGCAGACCCGTGCCGAGCTCAGTGAAGGCACCCTGGCCCTGGTGCAACAGTTGTTGCGTGACTACCTGGCCAGCGGCCCCACGCCCAAGGAACTGGACGATGCCAAACGCGAACTGGCCGGCAGCTTTCCCTTGAGCACCGCGAGCAATGCCGACATAGTCGGGCAACTGGGCGCCATCGGCTTCTACGACCTGCCACTGACCCACCTGGAAGACTTTATGCGCAAGGTTCAGGCCCTGAGCGTCGACGAGGTCAAGACGGCCATGGCCAAGCACCTGAATGTCGATCAGTTGGTCATAGTCACCGCCGGTCCCAGCGTGGCGCAAAAGCCGCTGCCAGCCCCCACCGATTCCCTGGTCGAACCGCCCCTGGGCGTACCGGAGCACTGAGATGCGCGACAAGAGCCCACAAACCCCGCGCCCAGCCTCGTCCAGGCAGGCCGCCCACGGCGGCCAGGGGCAGCTGCGGATCATTGGCGGCGAGTGGCGCTCGCGCCAGTTCAGCTTCCCCATGGCCCATGGCCTGCGTCCCACGCCGAACCGGGTCCGCGAGACCCTGTTCAACTGGCTGGCCACGCAGATCGTCGGCGCGCGGGTCTTCGACCTGTTTGCCGGCAGCGGCGCGCTGTACCTGGAGGCGCTGTCCCGTGGCGCCAGCATGGCCCTGGCCCTGGACCTGAACGCCGCGGCCATCGCCAGCCTGCGCCAGACCCTGGAAACCCTTAAATGCGGCAACGGCCAGCTGCTGCACGGCGACGCCCTGCGCTATTTGGAGAACCAGCCGGCCACCCCCTTCGACCTGGTCTTCCTTGATCCGCCCTTCAGCCAGAACCTGCTGCTGCCGGCCTGCACGCTGCTGGAGGAAAAAGGCTGGCTGGCCGAACGGGCGTGGATCTACACCGAGAGCGAAAACGCCCCCTCGGGCCTGGGCCTGCCCGGTAACTGGCGCCTGCACCGCGAGCAGAAGGCTGGCCAGGTGTTCTATGCCTTGTGGCAACGCACGGCCTGAGCCTTGGGCCGGCATTCGCCCGGCCAATGGCCCTTCTGTTTTGCCAGCAAAGGCTCTAGCCTGAGCGTCTGAACCCCGACTGACCAGAGTCCCCCTCATGACGCCGCCCTTCCAACCCGCCTGGTGGCTGCCCGGCGCCCACCTGCAGACGGTGTGGAGCGCCTTCTGCCGGCCGCCCCCGGCGTTGCAACGGCAACGCGAGCGCTTATGGCTGGCCGATGGCGATTTTCTCGACCTCGACTGGTTCGGCCCCCACGACGCCCAGGCGCCGCTGGTCACGGTGCTACACGGCCTCAGCGGCTCCTCACACTCGCTCTATGTGCTGGGCTTGCAGCAACGGCTGGCGGCGCAGGGCTGGGCCAGCGTCGCGGTGAACTGGCGCGGTTGCTCGGGGGAGCCCAACCTGCTGCCCCGGGGCTACCACTCCGGCGCCAGCGAGGACCTGGCCGCCGTGCTTGAGCACCTGCACGCGCAACGACCGCTGGCACCGCTGTACGCCGTGGGTTACTCCCTGGGCGGCAATGTGCTGCTCAAGCACCTGGGCGAGACCGGCACCGACAGTGGCCTGCAAGGCGCGGTGGCGGTGTCCGTGCCCTTTCGCCTGGACCACTGCGCCGACCGCATGAGCCTGGGCCTGTCGCGCTTCTACCAGGCGCACTTCATGCGTGCACTGGTGGGTTATGTGCGCGACAAGCAGCGGCGCTTCCAGCACGAAGGCCAACATGAGCGCCTGGCCGCCCTGCAAAACCTGGGCGGCCTGGACGACCTGCGCACGTTCTGGCAGTTCGACGGACGTTTCACCGCGCCGCTGCACGGTTATACCGACGCTGGCGACTATTACCGACGCGCCTCCAGTCGCTTTTTTCTCGGGCAGATTCGCACCCCGACCCTGCTGATCCAGGCCGCCGACGATCCCTTTGTGTTTCCCCACAGCGTGCCGCAGCCCGAGGAACTGGCGAGCGGCACCGAACTGGAACTGCATGCCCGAGGCGGGCATGTCGGCTTTATCGAGGGCACACCGCGCCGCCCCGGGTACTACCTGGAACGGCGGATCCCGCAGTGGCTGCTGGCTCAGTCGTCGAAACCGGCGAGCCACGACCAGTCGTGCGGGAAGCGCACCTTCAGCGGCAACTGATCGACCCGCCACAGCGGCGACAGCGGCTGCTCGAACTCAGCCGGCACCAGCAGGCCCATCTGGCTGACGGTAAAGGGTTTCTGCATGTCCGCCGGCAAGCGCCGCGCGCTGTCGGCCGCCTGCAGCACCCGCGCGGCCTGCCAGCTGCCATCCGGCAGGCGCACCTGCAGCGGCTGCCCTGGCGCGGCATAAGCGGCGAAACGCGGCTCCAGGTAAATCAGCAGCAACGGCTCGACCGGGCGTTCCAGGCGCATCAACACCGTACCCGGGCCGACATTTTCCCCGCGGCCGACCAATACCTCGGCGACCCGACCGTCCTCGCTGGCGTTCAACCGCAACCCCTCGAGCCTTGATTGCAGCCACTGCCGCTCGCGCTCCTCGCGCCGCAACTGCAGCGGATCGCCCTCGGCCTGGCTGCGCTGGGTGCGCAGGCGCGCGTCCTGCTCGAGCAGGAGCTGCTGCTGGGCATTCAAGTCGGCCTGGGCCGTGAGCAGCTCGCCACGGGTCGCCGCGCCCTGGGCCAGCAGCGCCTGGAGCTGGCTGACACGCTGGCGGGCCAGGTCGATCGCGCGCTGCTGAAACGGCAGCGCTGGCCTCGACACCGAACCGCTGGCCGGCACCTCGACGGGCTGCAGCTGCTGGATACGCAGGCGCCACTCGGGGTTGTCCAGGCTCAGCAGCAACTGGCCAGACCGCACTTGATCGCCCACCTTGACTGACAGCTCGGCCACCGTACCGGCCTCGCGGGCCCGCAACTCGACCATCGGCAGCTGGATCTGTGCCGGCGCCTCGATCCGCAGGTAATCGGCCGCCAGGCGGCCGAAGAACCACAGCAACGGGCTGCTGATCAGCAACAGGATCAGGTACCAGCGCAGGCGGAAGGCCATGCGCTTGCCCGGCGCATACAGCACCTTGAGGCCGGCCTCCTGGGTCGGGTTGCGTTCCTTGTCACCGGTAAAGCGAATCTTCATGGAAGTCCCTGGCGTGGATAATCCTCCCAGTCCTGCCAGTCGATACCGGCAATGCCGGCGGCTGACAGCTCGGGTTGCCAGGCCGTTACCTGGGCTTGCAGTTGCGCCGCGCTGACGCCTTTCCAGCTCAGGTGGGTGTCCAGCTCCCGCTCGACACTCTGCGCCAGGCGAAAGCGCAACTGCGGCCAGCGCGCGGCGATGGCGAGCGCCGTCTCGGCGCTGCGCCGCGGGTCGCGGCGATAGATCATCAGGCTGACTTGCTCGATCTGTCCGAGGCCACAGGGAATGCAGGGCGTATCGGCAGCCGTCGCCTCGAACCAGCGCGGGTGGCTGGAAATCGCCAGGGGCCAGGGGCTGCGCCGCGCCACCGCAGCCAGGGTATCCAGCCACTGCTGCAAGCGCTCAGGCGGGACCGGCCAGCCCAGCTGTTCGACTTCCAGATCCAGGTGCAAACCGGCGAACGGCAGGTCGCGGTAACGCTCCAGCAGGCCCAGTAGCTCGGGTCGCCCCTGCTCGGTAATCCAGCTCGGCTCGCCGAGTAGCAGGCTGACGCGCAGCCCTTGCGATTCGGCCGCCTGCAGCAAGGCCGCCAGCGTGCGTTCGGTCTGACTGCCTGCCCGCACCTGGGCCGCCGAGAGGCCGACATACAGCTGGCCCATGCCGCTGCGGCGCAGCTGCTGCAGTTCGCTGCCTTGGCGCGCCGGATCGAGCAGGGCGCGGCTGTCCCAGATATACATGCCCTGGCTCCAGGCCCCCGTCGCGGCACTGACCGGATGTGGCCAGTGCAGACGCGCGCCGCCCAGCAGCTCCTCGAGCCCGGGCTGATCGTCCAGCAGCAGGCGCAGCTCGGCTTCGCGCAGCCAGCTGGCATGCCAGGCCTGGATCCGCCCGAGCAGCGCCGCCTGATAGCCACGCTGCGCCTCGAGCAACGCCACCAGCCCCTCCTCGCCTTCGACCCCGCGCCGCGCCCGGCGCTCGTGCCACAGCTGCTCGGCCTGGGGTACCCGTTCCAGGCTGGCCTGCAGCCCTTCAAGGCTCTGGCGATAGGCGCGCAAGCCCTTGAACAGGCTGAACTGCAACTGCTGCCGCTCGGCGGCCAGGGCCTGCTGTGCCGCGCGGTAGTTGGCTTCGCCCAGGCGCTGACGAGCCTGATCGGCACCGAGCAGATCGAAGGGCATGGCAAAGGCCAGGCTGGCTACCAAGCCATCGCCATTACGCCGATAGTCGTTACGGTCCTGCAGTGACTGCGCCAGGCTGAAGCTGGAGTCCACGCTGTCATACCAGCGACCACCCCGCTGCGCCTCGGCCAGCTGCAGGGCCTGCTCGCGCTGGTTCAGACGCGGATGGCCGGTCAGCGCCCCGCGCCAGGCTTCCAGTCCCTGGGGCTGGCTGGCCAACGCCTCGACCTGGGCGCTGGCCTCGGCGGGTAACGGAACCAACAGACCGAGCATCGCCTGGGCCTCCGCCTGCAGTCCGCCACTGCCCTGGCACTGGCGCTGCAGGACGCGCCAGGCATTGCGCTGGTCCTGGGTCGCGGAGGTGCGCAGCCAGCCGGCACGCCAGCGCGCCTCCAGGCTGGTCTGCGCGTCGCGGGCCACCGCCTGCACCTGCCCGCACCACTGGTGCACGGCCTGCGCCGCCCACCAATCGGCATAGGCACTGCGCAGCAGCAGGCGGTGCTCGGCTTTTTGCAGGGCCAATCCCAGCTGTTGCTGCTGCACCGCCGAGCGGCTGCGGTTGACCGCCTCGATCTGCCGTTTAAGGCTGCCCAGCAAGGGATAGCGCAGGCCCAGCTGATAGTCCTGGCCGACGTATTCATCGTAGGTTTCCGCCCCACCGAGGGTATCGAGGTCGCGGTAGTCGCCGGTGCTGGCACTGCCGAACAGGCTCCAGCCCCGCTCGGCCTCGCGCAGCGCCTGTTCGGCCTGCGCCGCGTGCAGCTGCTGGGCGGCCTGCTGCAGTGCCGGACCCTCCTCGAGGCGCTCCAGCAGCTGCGACAGGGGCAGCGGCTGCGCCGCCAGCGGCAGGCTCAGCACGATCAGGGTCGTCAGCCAGCCTGCCCGCATCTCAGAACCTCTTTGCCTTCTTGATGACCCACCAGGGCGCCATGCTGGTTTCCTCATGGCCGCGACGGAACCACTCGTTGAGCATGGCCACTGCACTCCAGCAGCGCATGATGAACATAAACAGCGGGAAGATCGGTACCAGCACCGCCAGGCGCAGGTCCTCTCGGGGCCGCTCGGAAATCAGCCCCAGCATGCACAGGTACAGCAGCAGGGTGATCAGCAGGTACAGCAGGTAGACCAGGGTGCCCAGCAAGGCCAGGGTCTCCCAGGGCAGCACCAGCAGGGCGAACAGGCTATAGCCGAGAATGATGAACGGCAGTACCAGTTGAAAGAAGAAACCGCTGACCAGGGTCATGATGAAATTACCCCAGCCCATCAGGCGCGGCGTGATGCTGGCGGGGTGCTTGCGCACATAGAGGAACAGCAGGTCGCCGTCCCAGCGCAGGCGTTGCATCAGGAACTGGCGAAACGTCACCGGCGCATCGGTATGGCCGATGGCCTCTGGCTCGAAGGGGATGCGCAGGCCCTTGTAGCGGCCGAAATAGCTCTTGATGCGCAAGGTGATATCCAGGTCCTCCGCGGTATGGGTATCCCAACCGCCGGCGCGTTCGATAAAGCTGCGACGGAACGCGCCGAACGCGCCGGAAACGTTATTGACCAGGTTCCATTCGCTGAGCCCGATCTTCGCCATATGGATCGACAACAGGTACTCCAGGGCCTGCATGGCCGTACTCAACGAGGCCCAGGTGTTGCGCACGCGCAGGCTGCCCGCCACCGCGGGCACATTGGGGTCCTCGAAATGGCGAACCATGGCGCTGACCATGTTGTTGTCGAAGGAGGTGTCGCCGTCATGCACCAGGATGATCTCCCCCGAGCACAGCGCCAGCCCGGCATTCAGCGACGACACCCGTCCCCCGCGTTGCCACTTGGCGATCGGCCGCAGGTGGCGACGCGGGTAGAGCAGTGGGTCGCACCGGAAACTGCGCACCGCCCGCAGGGTGTCCGGGTTGACCGCCGCGCCATCGACCACCGGCACGATCTCGATAGGCCCCGGATAGGTCTGCTCGCACAGGCTGAGCAGGGTCTTCTGCACGTCCATGCCTTCGCTGTAGCAGGTGATGATGCAGGACACCCGCGGCCGATACAGCGATTGGCACGGCACCCGGCTGCGCTGGCGGGTGACCCAGCGCAGCACGCCGAGCATCACCAGCAGGTTGAGCGGCAGCTCGAATAACAGGAAATATGGAAACAGCATCAGAAACAGCCGCGACAATCCGTCCGGCGCACTCAGCGCGCTAATCAAATCGGCCAGTTGCCCGAGGAGGTCCATGGTTCAGTTCAACCCTGCGGTCAGGCGCGCCAGCAGCAGCGGCGCATTCTCCTCGGCCTGCATCTCCTCCGGAGCGGTGAAGCCGACCAGGCGCAGGTTGATCTGCTGCAGGACATCCTTCTGCACCTGCTGCGCGCCCTCCAGCAGACGCTCTTGCAGGCGCAGCAGGCCGACTGCGGGGGTCCGCGGCAGCAGCATCCACAGTACGTCTTCACTGCTGCGATTGCAGCGGTCGGTATCGCGGATGATCTGCTGGAGCCGCTCGACCAGCGCATCGACCAGTGCATGCCCGCGCATTTCGCCCAACTCGGCGAACACCTGATCGAGGTTCTCCACGCGCAGGCCGAGCAGGGAAAACCCGGGCTCGCCATAACGCCTGACCAGCGCCAGCTCCCAGTCGAGCAGTTCATGAAAGCCGGCCTCGCCCATCAGATTCAGACGCTGGAAATAGGCATCCGCCGCGCTGCCAGCCTCCAGGCCCTGGCGACAGCGCAAGCGCCCGCTTTCCGAAAGCTGGAAATGCCGCACCTCGCGCACCCGCAGACGATCGGGGCTGTGCACCACGCCGCAGTCGAGGCAGCGCGCATCCACCGCCGAATCGACGAAGAAGGCCTGGCAAGCGCGGCAGCGATAGTTTTCCAGCGGACGGTCATAGTCGCTGCCGATATGCCGCAGGCGGCTGTAGCAGTTCGGGCAGATCAGCACGCCATCCTTGAGAAACTCCTCCTGCGCGCCGACGTGGCCACAGGTGAAGCAGTGCAAGGACGGCTGGCGGACGATATCCAGCGCATGGCATTCCGCACAGACGTCGACGTAATTGAGTCGCCCGGAGCCGCAGCTGCCACACAGGCGCAGCCGGTCCAGCAGCTCGGTGGCTTCCAGCCACGCCTTCTGCTGCATCAGCTGTAACCAGCCATAGGCATTGAAGCCTTCGTCGCCGGCCAGTGCCTCGATCAGCGGATAGCGATAGTGCTGGGCGCAGGCGGTATCGCACAACGCCCGCAGTTGCGCCTTGGGGCGCAACCACAACCAGGCCAGCACGCGACCTTCCAGGCGTTCGGGGCCGCGTCCGCGGTTGAACAGCGCCAGCCGCTCGCGCCACAGGCGCCACAACGGCTCCAGCAGCGCCAGATTGGGCGGTGCCCTGCCATCGCCCAGGGCCTGGCCCCAGGTATCGGGCTCCTGGGTGCAATAGATCAGGCTGAAGTGATAGGCCTCGACTCGGCGCAAGCGGCGCAAGGCCTGCCCGGCCTCGGTACTGGGCAACTCGAGCAGCAAGACATCGAACGGCGGCTGCACCAGCAGGGCCTCGACACTGGTAAACACCGCCCGGCTAACGCTCGACTGTGCATCCGGCTCCCTGCGGAGTACGGCAACACGGGGCAAGGTATCGAACATGCACCCCCCATGACAGCTTAAGGCTCAATCTCGCGATGTGCGCAGTAGGCAGATTAGTCGATAGACGAAGGCACAACCCGGATCAGCCCACCGTACCGTAGAAGCGGTCGTCCAGGGGCACGAACAGCTTCTGCTGCAGGGCCTCGATCGCCGGCCGCGACTGCGCGCTGACATGGCCGCCCTCGAGCGCCAGCACCTGGTAGATGCCGCGGCGCAGCAACTCCTCGTTGAGGTCGCCGGTATCGGCACGGGTGGTGCAGAGAAAGCGCACCCAGGAGGTCATGATGATCCAGCTGTTGAGGGTCAGGGCCTCGATCTGCACGCGGTCCATCAACAGGATGCCGGCATCGACGAAGCCCTGGTAGATCGCCTGGGCATGGTCCAGGCAGCGCTGGGCGAATACCCGGTAACGCGCCGCCAGCGCGCCATCGGCCTCCAGCAGGTGCTCCAGGTCGCGGTGCAGGAAGCGGTAATGCCACATGGCGGCCAACAACGCCTCCAGGTAATAGGTCTTGTCCTGCACCGTCAGCGCCCGGCCACTGGGCAGGCGCAGAAACACATCCACCTGGCCTTCGTACTGGGCGAAGAGCTCGGCGATGATCACCTGCTTGTTGGCGAAGTGGTAATACAGGTTGCCGGGGGACATGCCCAGGTGCGCGGCGATGTGATTGGTGGTCACGCTGCGCTCACCCTGGGCGTTGAACAGCGCCAGGCTGGCCAGGATGATGCGCTCACGGGTCTTGATCGGTGCGGCCATAACGCGGCGGACTCTCGGCGGGTTCTCGGTGGCACAGGGCCCTTGCTTGGGGCGCAGCATAATCGAAAGCCGCAACCGTTGCGCCAGGCTCCAGGCGGCAAGATTTGACAGATTAGAGCAATTGCTCTAAAAATCCACCAGCCTTACAGGGAACCCGTCCCGCAGGAACCGTCCAGGAGCCGCCCCATGGTCGCCGACATCGCCTACCTTCAGCACAGCCAACAGCAAATCAGCCAGCTCGACCAGCTGTTCCAGCGCCAGCGGGAGGCCTTCACGGCCCATCCGATGCCCGCCGCCGAACAGCGCATCCAGTGGCTCAAGGCCCTGGGCACGGTATTGCGCAACGAACAGAAGGCGTTGATCGAGGCGATCTCCCGCGACTTCAGCAACCGCTCCGCCGACGAAACCCTGCTGGCCGAACTGATGCCCAGCCTGCAAGGCATCCACTATGCCTGCAAGCGTCTGAAAGGCTGGATGAAACCGTCGCGCCGCGCCGTGGGCCTGGCCTTCCAGCCGGCCTCGGCCAAGGTGGTCTATCAGCCGCTGGGCGTGGTCGGGGTGATAGTGCCGTGGAACTACCCGCTGTTTCTGGCCATCGGCCCACTGGTTGGCGCCCTGGCGGCGGGCAACCGGGTGATGATCAAGATGAGCGAGTCGACCCCGGCCACCTCGCAGTTGCTCAAGACCCTGCTGGCCAAGGTGTTCCCCGAGGACCTGGTGGCGGTAGCCCTGGGCGAGGCGGAAGTGGGCATGGCCTTCTCCCGGCTGCCCTTCGATCACCTGCTGTTTACCGGTGCGACCAGTATCG
Source organism: Pseudomonas sp. (assembly GCF_040514055.1). Lineage (GTDB taxonomy): Bacteria > Pseudomonadota > Gammaproteobacteria > Pseudomonadales > Pseudomonadaceae > Aquipseudomonas. The sequence continues at coordinate 51,325 of NZ_JBEVDL010000077.1, read as the reverse complement.
GCAAACACGTGATGCGCGCCGCCGCGGAGAACCTCACTCCGGTCACCCTGGAGCTGGGCGGCAAGTCGCCGGCCATCGTGTCCCATGAGGTGCCCCTGCAGGATGCCGCCGAACGCATCGCCTTCGGCAAGACCATGAATGCCGGGCAGACCTGCGTGGCCCCGGATTACGTGCTGGTACCCCGGGACAGGGTCCAGGGATTCGTCGAGGCCTATCGCAACGTGGTCCTGGGTTTTTATCCCACGCTCGAGGACAACCCGGATTACACCGCCATCGTCAACGACCGTCAACTGCAGCGCCTCAACGGCTATCTGCAGGACGCCGAGAGCAAGGGTGCAACCATCGTTCCCCTGTACCCCGCGGCCCAGGGCCGGCGCATGCCCCAGGCCGTGCTGCTGAATGTGACGGACGACATGAAAGTGATGCAGGACGAAATCTTCGGCCCGCTGCTGCCCATCGTGCCCTACGATTCCCTCGACCAGGCGTTCGCCTATATCAATCAGCGCCCACGGCCGCTGGCGCTGTATTTCTTCGGTTACGACAAGCGCGAGCAGCAGCGGGTGTTGCACGAGACCCACTCCGGCGGCGTGTGCCTGAACGACACCCTGTTGCACGTCGCCCAGGACGACATGCCCTTTGGCGGCATCGGCCCCTCGGGCATGGGCCACTACCATGGCCATGAAGGCTTCCTGACCTTCAGCAAGGCCAAGGGGGTGTTTATCAAACAACGCTTCAATGCCGCGCGCCTGATCTATCCGCCCTACGGCCGGGCACTGCAGCGGCTGGTGTACAAGCTGTTCGTGCGCTGAACCTTCCTCTCTCCACCTGGCGTCGACGAGCACCGGCATGACAGACACCCTATCGATCGATCCCGCGCTGACCCGGCGCGGCCTGCTGAAAATCGGCCTGTTCGGCTCGGCCGTACTGGCCACCGCCGGCCTGACGGCGACCCTCGGCGGCTGCTCGGCCAGCGTGCCCTACGCCCAGATGAACGTGCTGCGCGAGGCTGACCTGGTGGTCCTGCGGGCACTGATACCGGTGATCCTGGAAGGCGCGGTGGCCGCCGAAAAAATGCCGAGGGCCCTCAGCGGCACCCTGGAAAGCCTCGACTTCAGCCTGGCGCACTTGTCGCCGGAAATGCTCAAGCTGACCCTGCAGCTGTTCGACGTGCTGAGCTCGCCGCTGACCCGCGGGCCGCTGACCGGCATCTGGGGCAGTTGGGCAAATGCCGAACCCGAGGCGATTCGCGCTTTTCTGCTGCGCTGGCAGGACAGTTCCCTGGAGCTGCTGCAGATGGGCCATTCCTCGCTGCTGCAACTGGTGAGCATGAGCTGGTACGGACGCCCGGAATCCTGGGCCCACTGCGGCTATCCCGGCCCGCCCAGCGTCTGATCGCTGACGTTAACCCGATCCGCCCCTGCTGCTGCACTCATAAGAACGAGAATCTCAGATGCCTGTACCCGATAGTTTCAGAGAGGGCCTGGCCCGCGGCTGGAAAACCCATGACGGCTCGCGCCTGGAACAGGACCTGAACCTCGAGGTGGATGTCGCCATCGTGGGCAGCGGTGCGGGGGGTGGCACCACGGCGGAAATCCTCAGCGCCGCCGGGTTCAAGGTGCTGCTGATCGAGGAGGGCCCGCTCAAGACCAGCAGCGACTTCAAGATGCTCGAGCCCGAGGCCTACGCCAACCTCTACCAGGAGGGCAGCGGGCGCATGAGCAAGGACGGCGCCATCACCATCATGCAGGGGCGCGCCGTTGGCGGCACCACGCTGATCAACTGGACCTCGAGTTTTCGCACGCCGCCACAGACCCTGGAACACTGGGCCAAGGAACACGCGGTGGTCGGTCACGGCGTCGCCGACATGGCGCCCTGGTTCGACAGGATGGAAGAGCGCCTGGGTGTCGCGCCCTGGATGATCCCGCCGAATCCCAACAACGACGTGATTCGCGCCGGCTGCGAAAAACTGGGCTACCACTGGAAAGTCATTCCACGCAACGTCCGCGGCTGCTGGAACTTGGGGTATTGCGGCCTGGGCTGCCCGACCAACGCCAAGCAGTCGATGCTGGTCACCACCATCCCCGCGACCCTGGAAAAAGGCGGCGAGCTGCTGTTCCTGGCCCGCGTCGAGCGCGTGCTGTGGAGCGGCAACCGGGTCGACGGCCTCGAATGCCTGGCCATGGACGCCCGATGCGTGGCACCCACCGGCCGGCGCATTCAGGTCAAGGCGCGGCATTACATCCTGGCCGGCGGCGGCATCAATACCCCGGCCATCCTGCTGCGCTCGGCGGCCCCGGACCCCCACGAGCGGCTCGGCAAACGCACCTTCCTGCACCTGGTGAATTTTTCCGCGGCGCAGTTCGAGCAGGTGATCAATCCCTTCTATGGCGCACCGCAATCGATCTACTCCGACCATTTCCAATGGGACCAGGGCACGACCGGGCGCATGTCCTACAAGCTGGAAGTACCGCCCATGCAACCGGCGCTGACCGCCACCCTGCTCGGGCGCTTCGGCATCGACAACGCCCTGCGCATGGAGCAACTGCCGCACACCAACGCCATGCTGGCGCTGATGCGCGATGGCTTTCACCCCGACAGCGCCGAGGGCCGGGTCGAGCTGCGCGGTGACGGCACGCCGGTGCTCGACTACCCGATGACCGATTACACCTGGGATGGCATCCGCCGGGCGTTCCACACCATGGCCGAGGTGCAGTTCGCGGCGGGGGCCAAGAGCGTGCTGCCGCTGCACGCCGATGCACAGTACGTGAAGACCCTGGGCGAGGCCCGCAGCCTGATCGACAGTCTGAACCTGGCGCCCTACCGCACCCGCCTGGGCAGTGCCCACGTCATGGGCGGCTGCGCCATGGGCGAAGACCCGCGACAAGCGGTCACCGACAGCCTGGGTCGCCACCATCAGCTGGAAAACCTGTCGATTCACGACGGCTCGCTGTTCCCCACCAGCATTGGCGCAAACCCGCAGTTGTCGATCTACGGCCTGACTGCACAGCTGGCCAGCGCACTGGCGACGCGGCTGGGCAAGACCGCGCAAGTGGCGTGAGATGGCCAGTAAACTGCTTTCGGCCCTGCTGGTCCCGGTCGGCCTTATCCACATGCTGCCGCTTGCCGGCGTGCTAGGCGCCGAGCGCCTGGCGGCACTCTATGGCCTGGATTTCCAGGAACCCAACCTGTTGCTGCTGATGCGCAGCCGCGCCCTCCTTTTCGGCCTGCTGGGTGCCCTGTTGCTTTTCGCTGCCTGGCGCCCCGCCCTGCAGCCGCTGGCGCTGCTCGGTGGGCTGCTGAGTGTCGGCGGCTTTCTAGGCCTGGCCGCAGGCGGCAGCTACAACGAGGCGCTGCGCCGCGTCCTGCTGGTCGACTGGGTCGCCCTGGCCTGCCTGATCCTGGCGCTGGTGCTGTACCTGGTCGGTCGCCGGGGCGGCTGAACAGGGCACCCGACTTGGCCGGTAGCCTCCTGCTGCGCTACCATCCGAGTCCCTTACGGACTCCGCCAGGACGTCACGATGAATCGAGTGTTGTATCCGGGCACCTTTGACCCCATCACCAAAGGCCATGGCGACCTGGTCGAGCGCGCCTCGCGCCTGTTCGACAGCGTGGTAATCGCGGTTGCCGCCAGCCCGAAGAAAAACCCCCTGTTTCCCCTGGAACAGCGCGTGGCCCTGGCGCGCGAAGTGACCAAGCATTTGCCCAATGTCGAAGTCGTGGGTTTTGCGACCCTGCTGGCGCACTTTGCCAAGGAGCAAGGGGCCAACGCGTTTCTGCGTGGTCTGCGCGCGGTCTCGGACTTCGAGTATGAATTCCAACTGGCCAATATGAACCGCCAATTGGCGCCCGATGTGGAAAGCCTGTTCCTCACCCCCTCGGAAAAATACTCCTTTATTTCTTCGACCCTGGTGCGCGAAATCGCCGCGCTGGGTGGGGATATCAGCAAGTTCGTCCACCCTGCGGTGGCCGACGCCCTGACCGAACGGTTCAAGCGCTAAGCCGCTGCCGCCTCACGGCGATGCCTGACCGCAGCGCGGCGTGCGTTGCCGGGCGCGATACGGCACAATTGGCGCCTACCGTTTTCCACAGTCGCAGCCGCCCGCCGCGGCAGGAGCTGCTCCATGTCCCTGATCATTACCGACGATTGCATCAACTGCGACGTCTGCGAGCCGGAATGTCCGAACGGCGCGATTTCCCAAGGCGAGGAAATCTATGTCATCGACCCCAACCTGTGCACCGAGTGCGTCGGCCACTACAACGAACCCCAGTGCCAGCAGGTCTGCCCGGTCGATTGCATCCCCCTGGATGAAGCCCATGTCGAGACCCAGGACCAGTTGATGGAAAAATACCTGATCCTGACCGGCAAGGCCTGAGCCGTGCCGTGCCGGCCACGCACCCGGGGCCGCGGCGCGCTACTCGGGCTGTTCTGGCTGCTGTGCAGCCTCGACAGCCAGGCCCGCCCACCCGCGCAGGCCGCCATAGCCAGCGCCCACCCGCTGGCCAATGCCGCGGGACGCAGTGCGCTGGAGGCTGGCGGTAACGCCTTCGATGCCGCCGTCGCCGTCAGCGCCGCCCTCGCCGTGGTCGAGCCCTACAGCTCGGGGCTCGGCGGCGGCGGGTTCTTTCTGCTGCGCAAAAACGGCCAGGGTTCAGACGACCCCGCCAGTTACCATTTTATCGACGCCCGCGAGCGGGCGCCGCTCCAGGCCAGTCCCGACCTCTATCGACGGGAGGGCAAGGTGCAGCCGGCCCTGTCGCTCGATGGCGCGCTGGCCGCGGCCATCCCCGGCCTGCCTGCCGCCCTGGTGCACCTGGCCGAACGCCATGGACGCCTGCCGCTGCGGCGGTCGCTGGCACCGGCCATCGAATTGGCGCACCAGGGTTTCGCCGTCGATCGGGTTTACCGTCAGCGCGCCACCTTCCGCCTGGCGGCGCTGCGCGACGACCCCCAGAGCGCTCAATTATTCCTGGTCCAAAACCAAGTACCCGATGAAGGCCATGTGCTGCGCCAGCCGGATCTGGCCGCGACCCTGCAGCGCTTGGCCGAACAGGGCAGCGCCGGCTTTTATGGGGGAGAAACCGCACGCCGCCTGGTCAAAGGCGTGCAAGCCGCGGGCGGTATCTGGTCCCTGGACGACCTGGCCGCCTACCGCGTCGTCGAGCGCGCGCCGCTACGGTTCACCCTGCAGGCCGGACGCGAGCTGATCAGCGCGCCACCTCCCTCGGCCGGTGGCGTGGCCATCGCCCAGAGCCTGGCCATGTTGCAACAGCTGCCCTGGCGCCAGGCCGAACCGCTGCAGCGCAGCCACTATGTGGTCGAGACGCTGCGCCGGGCTTATCGCGACCGCGCCCGCCTGGGCGACCCGGACTTCGTCGACAACCCGCTGGACGCCTTGCTCGGCCACGACTACCTCAAGGCATTGGCAGGCAGTATCGATCCGGCGCGCGCCAGCACCAGCGCCGAGCTGCCCCAACCCTGGCACGAAGATGATCACACCACCCATTTCGCCTTGATCGATGCCGACGGCAACGCGGTCGCTGCCACCCTCTCGATCAACCTGCCATTTGGCGCGGCCTTTACCGCACCCGGCACCGGCGTCTTGCTGAATGACGAGATGGACGATTTCGCCGCCGATCTCAGTGGCGCCAATGCCTATGGCCTGGCCGGCAGCGCACGCAATGCCATCGCCGCCGGCAAGCGTCCGCTGTCGAGCATGAGTCCGACCTTTATCGAAAGCCAAGACGAGTTCGCGGCCTTCGGTACGCCTGGCGGCAGCCGCATTCCCAGCATGGTGCTGTTGTCGATCCTGCAGTACCTCGACGACCAACCGATCGAGCGCTGGGTGGCGGCACCGCGTTATCACCATCAATTCCTGCCCGACCTGATCGAATATGAACCCGGGGCATTCGACGCCGAGCAGGCCAAGTCGCTGCAGGTCAGAGGGCACCACCTCAAGGCGCTGGACCGTAGCTACGGTAACCAGCAGGTGCTGCTGTGGGATAAACGCAGTGCCCAGGTGCAAGGGGCCAGCGACCCACGCGGCGTCGGCCAAGCGCTGTTGCTGCCGCCACGCCCCGTTGAAGGCATAAAAAAACCGGTCGAATGACCGGTTTTTTACCGTCAACCAAGCGTCAGTCGCGCTTGTAGCCGCTGGTGGTGCAACCCAGGCAGCGTACGAAAGCCGCCTTGCCGGGTTCCACCACGAAGGCATGACCCGCTTCACCGATATTGCCACCTGCCGCCGAGAACGGCAGCGTCACGACAAACAAACCGGCACCTATTACCGTGGCGGCGATCAGAGCCGGCCGGGCAATCACCAGGTCGGCAGCCATAGACCACGCCTTGGGCGCGTTGGCGTTGGAGTACTTGGGGTCAGCACCAGCACCCGCTACATCCGCGTGCGCCGGAAGCGCCAGCAGGCCAGAGGTCAGCGCTAAGACAACAGCGGTTGAGCGAAACAGGTTCATGGATGCGATCCTTCAACTATTTTTAGGTACGGTGTTGATAACTATAACAGCGCTCGAACAATTGTCAGCGTGAAGTCCGTCAATCGGCGCAGATTGAATTTTCAACCTTTTTCGGTACGCCGCCAACTCAATCATCGTTCAGCGCTGGCAGCCCGGACAATACACACTGGCCCGCTGACCCAGGCGCACGTCGCGCAACGTACTGCCACAGACCTTGCAAAATTCACCGGCGCGACCGTAGACGAACAATTCCTGCTGGAAATAACCGGGTTGGCCGTCGCCACCGACGAAATCGCGCAGGGTGGTGCCACCGCGGTTGATGGCGTGGGCCAGGATCTCCTTGATGGCGGTTGCCAGCTTCAGGTAACGCGCGCGGGAAATCGAGCCCGCTTCACGACGCGGGTCGATACCCGCGGCAAACAGCGCCTCGCTGGCATAAATATTCCCCACACCCACCACCACGGCGTTATCCATGATAAAGGGCTTGACCGCCATGCTGCGCCCACGTGAGCACTGGAGCAGGCGCTCACCGTCGAACAGTTCGGTCAGCGGCTCGGGCCCCAGGCGAAGCAACAACGCATGGTTATACGGGTCGGCGCTCCACAGCAGCGCACCGAAACGCCTCGGATCGGTGTAACGCAGCGCCAGCCCCGACTCGAGCACGATGTCGACGTGTTCATGCTTGGCCGCCGGCGTCTCGCTAGGGACCAGGCGCAGACTGCCGGACATGCCCAGATGGCTGATCAGCGTACCCGCTTCGGCCTTGATCAACAGGTATTTGGCACGCCGTTCGACCGTCTCGATTCGCTGCCCGGAGAAACGGGTATCCAGGTCCTCGGGAATCGGCCAACGCAAGCGGTGCTCGCGAACGATGACCGCTTCGACGCGCTGACCTTCGAGGTGCGGGGCGATGCCGCGGCGGGTGGTTTCGACTTCAGGGAGTTCAGGCATGACAACGGACTTCGAGGGCGAACAAGGGTGCAGCGAGCCTGCGCCCTATCCGCGGTGACGATCAAGCACGACGTTCAACGCACGCCCAATTCGCGGATGCTTTCCTTGAGGTTGACGAAATCGTATTCGGACAGGCCGACATAATCGAGGATCAGACCCTCGATGCTGGCCCATTCGTGGTCCTCCTCCTGCGCCCCCAGCACGCGATAGCAGGCACAGATATGCTCGGCCATCTTGAGAATCGCCAGCAGGTTCTTCAACTGGGCGTCGCGCCCGGAGTCGTCGCTGAAGATCGACAGGGCGTTGTGGTGATTGGCGATCGCCTCGCACAGGTGCGTTGGCAGGTTCCAGGACTTGGCCGTGTAATAGCCGACCACCGCGTGGTTGGTGTTGAGCAGGCGATTCTCGGTGTCGACGATGCGCCGTTCGGCGCTGGCACTGGCATAAGCCTCTTCCAGCACGCCCATGTAATTGGGGAAACGCCGCAGCATCAAGGGAATGCCGCAGTTATGGAACAGCCCCAGGGTATAGGCCTCGTCCACCGCCTCGCAGGCCACGCGCTTGGCCAGGGTCAGGCAAGTCATGGCCACGTCCTGGGCCGTGTCCCAGAAGCGGTTAAGGGTAACGATGGTCTCGTCGCTCATCTCACCCTTGATCGACAGGGCATTGATGATATTGATCACCGAGCGACTGCCCAGCAGGTTAACCGCGCGCTGGATCGAGGCGACCTTGCTGGTCAGGCCGAAATGCGGGGAATTGACGATCTTGAGCAAGGCGCCGGACAACCCCGGATCCTGGCTGATCAGCTTGGCGATGATCTTCAGGTCCGGATGGGGCATGTACTGCTCCATCTGCAGGTCGACCATGATCTGCGGCTGCGGCGGCACCGTGATGCCTTGCAAGGCCTGGCGGATCTGTTCGGCGGAAAGTTCTTCTGGTTGCATGTCGGCGCTCGTAGTCAGGCGCGCAGTCTAATCGTTTTCAAGGCTTTTTGGATGATTCCGTGCGCCAATCGAGGGACATCCGCCTGAAATCTTACCCCCCAGCGTGGTCGGAACCCGAGTGAGCAGCCGCCACCCGGTGGCTCTGTCTTCAACTGTCCAGGAGAGACCATGAGCCTTTTATTGCAGGGCAAAAAGTCGCGGTGCTGGTGACCGACGGCTTCGAACACGTCGAGTTGAGCGGCCCTGGCTGATGACCTGAAAAATGCCGGCACGCACTGGGTCGACCAGGACGTGGTGGTCGGCGGCGACCCGATTGGCAGTCGCTACCAGCTCTCAACCAGACGCGGCTGGCGGCCACCGGGCGGCTGGCCCGCCTGGACCCTGAGAAGGCGCCAGCGCTTGAGGTATACTCGCGCTCTTTTTTCCGGAGCGCCCTCCATGTCCCTGCCCAGCCTGCGCCTCAACGCCAATGCCGATCGCCGCCTGCGCGCCGGACACCTGTGGGTCTACAGCAACGAGGTGGACACCGCCGCCACCCCGCTCAACGGCTTTGCCGCCGGTGATCAAGCCATACTCGAAGCCGCAGGGGGCAAGCCGCTGGGCATCGTGGCCCTGAGCCCGAACAACCTGATCTGCGCCCGGCTGATCTCCCGCGACACCCGCCATGTGTTGGACAAGTCGCTGCTGGTACATCGCCTCAATGTCGCGCTGTCGCTGCGCGAGCAGCTGTTCGACAAGCCTTATTACCGCCTGGTCTACGGCGATTCCGACCTGTTGCCGGGCCTGGTCGTCGACCGCTTCGGCGATATCCTGGTGGTGCAACTGGCCTCCGCCACCATGGAACGGCACAAGGACGATGTGCTGGCCGCGCTGGTCCAGGTGATCAAGCCGAGCGGTGTGCTGTGGAAGAACGATTCCGCCGCCCGTGACGCCGAGGGCCTGACCCGCTACGTCGACACCGCCTTCGGTCTGGTGCCGGAGTGGGTCGCCCTGGAAGAGAACGGAGTGAAATTCGAAGCACCGGTAATGAGCGGACAGAAAACCGGCTGGTTTTATGACCACCGTATGAACCGCGCCCGCCTGGCACCCTATGTCAAAGGCAAACGTGTGCTCGACCTGTTCAGCTACATCGGCGGTTGGGGTGTGCAGGCCGCGGCCTTCGGCGCCAGCGAAGTGATGTGCGTGGACGCCTCGGGCTTCGCCCTCGACGGCGTCGAGCGCAACGCCACCCTCAACGGCGTGGCCGAGCGGGTCGCCTGCGTGGAAGGCGATGTGTTCGAAGCCCTGAAAGAGCTGAAAGCGGCCGAAGAGCGCTTCGACGTGATAGTTGCCGACCCACCGGCCTTTATCAAACGCAAGAAGGACATCAAGAATGGCGAGGCCGGCTACCGCCGCCTCAACGAAGCGGCCATGCGCCTGCTCAGCAAGGACGGCATCCTGGTCAGCGCCTCCTGCTCCATGCACCTGGAAGAGGACCACCTGCAGAACATCCTGCTGCAAAGCGCCCGCCACCTGGACCGCAATATCCAGTTGCTCGAGCGCGGCGGCCAGGGCCCCGACCACCCGGTGCATATGGCCATTGCCGAAACACGCTATATCAAGAGCATGACCGTACGCCTGCTGCCCAACGGCTGATTCGCCGGGAGGTCAGCCCCCGTGACCTCCCGCGCACAAATCTTCCAGAATGCGCCCCGTGACCCTGCTAGGGTCAACGCATCGCCCGCTGCCTTAACCGCCCACCATGACCAGCCACTGGATCGACCTGCGCCAGGACCGCGAAACCGGTATCGAAACCATTCGTGCGCACTTCGAAGGCCACGCCTACGACCCGCACTGGCACGACAGTTACCTGGTGGGCGTCACCGAGCTGGGCGTGCAGCAGTTCGACTGCCGGCGTACCCGTCACTTCAGCACGGCCGGCCGGGTATTCCTGCTGGAGCCGGGCGACATTCACAACGGCCACGCCCCGGAACCCGGCGGCTTCACTTACCGCACGCTGTACCTCGACCCGCAGTGGCTGGTGGATCAATTGCGCGCCCAGTTTCACGATGCCCCCGAACACCCGCACCTGAGTTTCGCCGCCACCCTGTGCACGGACAGTCGTTTGGCCCTGGCCACCGCCATGGCCTTTCAGGCCCTGCACGACGACGAGCTGCGCATCGTCCGCCAGGCCGCCCTGGACCATCTGCTCAGCAGCCTGACCGGCCACCTGGCCTGGCGTAAACGGCTCGACCCGGACCCGCGCCTGCCGCGAGTGGCGCAACGGGCACGGGACTACCTGCATGCCCAACGCCAGCAGAACATCGGCCTGGATGACCTGGCGCAAGCCTGCGGCGTCGACCGCTTTCGCCTGACCCGTGCCTTCAAGGCGGCCTTTGGTCTGGCTCCGCACGCCTACCTGATCCAGCTGCGCCTGGCCGAGGCGCGGTGCCTGCTGGCGGCGGGCGACAGCCCGGCCGCGGTCGCCGCGACCCTCGGTTTCGCCGACCAGAGCCACCTGGGACGCTGGTTCCGCCGGGCCTACCGGATGACGCCGGCGGATTACCGCAGGCGCTGCACAAATCCTCCAGACCGCCAGGTCGCCACGCCCCAGGATTGAGCTCCCCTGACTGCGCGAGCCTGCCTGATGTCCCACCTGCTGCCGTTTCTGCTGTTTGCCCTGGTCGCCTCCATCACCCCGGGCCCGACCAATCTCCTGGTGCTTGGCACCGCCGCGCGCCATGGCCTGGGCGCCGCCCTGCCGATCGTATTGGGCGCCAGCCTGGGGGCCAGCGGCCTGCTGCTGGCAGTCGGCCTGGGCCTTGGCGAGCTGCTGGTGCAGCAGCCCCGGCTGCAGCAGGTCATGGCCGCACTGGGCCTGCTGTGGTTGACCCACCTGGCCTGGCGGATCTACCACAGCCCGACCAGCGTCAGCGCCGCCGACGCGCCACGACCCCAGCCGTCCCTGGGCCTGCTGGCCGGCGCCGGGCTGCAGCTGATCAACCCCAAGAGCTGGATGATGGCCCTGGCGGTGGTCAGCCTGTTCCGCCACGGCACGCTACCGATCGCCTTGTTGGCACTGCTGTTCCTGCTGGTCGCCCTGCCCTGCCTCGGCCTATGGGCCTGGCTGGGCGCCGCCAGCGCGCGGTTTCTGCACAGCCCCGCCCGGATCAAGGGCTTCAACCAGGCCATGGCCCTGTTACTGCTGGCCTCGGCCGGACTGTCGCTGCTCGCCTAGGACGCCTTGCGCCAGACCGACCGTTCACCTTTCCAGCATCCGGGGCGCGGGGTAGAATCGGCCATCCCTCGCCATCCACTCTCCGGCGGGCAAGTGAGCCCCTGCAGGGCACGCGGCCACCCCGCTGCGCCCTGTCGCCCGATGGCCTGCATCCACCCGGTGCACGCCAACGGCCAGGCGACCATAGTCGCCGGCCCTGGGCAGCCCGCGCTCACAGACGAACAAGCGACCCGCAGGGCCGCGCCACCGACTAGCCCCAGGAAGACGTCATGCCTGATTACCGTTCAAAAACCTCCACCCATGGCCGCAACATGGCCGGCGCCCGTGCGTTGTGGCGCGCCACCGGGATGAAGGACGAGGATTTCAAAAAACCGATCATTGCCATCGCCAACTCCTTCACCCAGTTCGTCCCGGGCCACGTGCACCTCAAGGACATGGGCCAGCTGGTCGCCCGCGAGATCGAAAAAGCCGGGGGCGTGGCCAAGGAATTCAACACCATCGCGGTGGACGATGGCATCGCCATGGGCCATGACGGCATGCTTTATTCGCTGCCCAGCCGCGAGATCATCGCCGACTCGGTGGAGTACATGGTCAATGCGCACTGCGCCGATGCCATCGTCTGCATCTCCAACTGCGACAAGATCACCCCCGGCATGCTGATGGCCGCCTTGCGCCTGAACATCCCGGTGGTCTTCGTTTCCGGCGGACCGATGGAAGCCGGCAAGACCAAGCTGGCCAGCCATGGCCTGGACCTGGTCGACGCCATGGTCATCGCCGCCGACAAGAACGCCAGCGACGAGAAGGTCGCCGAGTACGAGCGCAGCGCCTGCCCGACCTGCGGCTCCTGCTCCGGCATGTTCACCGCCAACTCGATGAACTGCCTGATGGAAGCCCTGGGCCTGGCCCTGCCGGGCAACGGTTCGACCCTGGCCACCCACAGCGACCGCGAGCAGTTGTTCCTGCGCGCCGGCCGCACCGTGGTCGAGCTGTGCAAGCGTTACTACCAGGACGACGACGAGTCGGTGCTGCCGCGCAATGTCGCCAACTTCAAGGCCTTCGAAAACGCCATGAGCCTGGACATCGCCATGGGTGGCTCGACCAACACCATCCTGCACCTGTTGGCCGCCGCCCAGGAAGCCGAGATCGATTTCGACCTGCGCGACATCGATCGCCTGTCGCGCAAGGTGCCGCAGCTGTGCAAGGTGGCGCCGAATATCCAGAAGTACCATATGGAAGACGTGCACCGCGCTGGCGGCATCTTCAGCATCCTCGGCGAACTGGCCCGTGGCGGCCTGCTGCACACCGACCTGCCGACCGTGCACAGTCGGACCCTGGCCGAAGGCATTGCCACCTGGGACATCACCCAGACCACCGACGAAGCGGTACACACCTTCTTCAGGGCCGGCCCGGCGGGCATCCCGACCCAGACCGCCTTCAGCCAGAGCACCCGCTGGGACACGGTGGACGATGACCGCGAGCACGGCTGCATCCGCAGCGTCGAGCACGCCTATTCCCAGGAGGGCGGCCTGGCCGTGCTCTACGGCAATATCGCCCAGGATGGCTGCGTGGTGAAGACCGCCGGCGTGGACGAATCGATTCATGTCTTCGAGGGCAATGCGAAGATCTTCGAGAGCCAGGACAGCGCGGTGCGCGGCATCCTGGCCGACGAGGTCAAGGCCGGCGATATCGTCATCATCCGCTATGAGGGCCCCAAAGGCGGCCCGGGCATGCAGGAGATGCTCTACCCCACTTCGTACCTGAAATCCCAGGGCCTGGGCAAAGCCTGCGCACTGTTCACCGACGGCCGTTTCTCCGGCGGCACCTCGGGCCTGTCGATCGGCCACGCCTCGCCGGAAGCCGCCGCGGGCGGCGCCATCGGTCTGGTCCGCGACGGCGACAAGGTGCTGATCGACATTCCCAACCGCTCGATCAACCTGCTGGTCGACGACGCCGAGCTTGCCGCCCGTCGCGCCGACCAGGAGCAGAAAGGCTGGAAACCGGTGGAGCAGCGTCCCCGCAAGGTCACCACCGCGCTCAAGGCCTACGCCCTGTTGGCCACCAGTGCCGACAAGGGCGCCGTGCGCGACAAGGCCCTGTTGGACAAACTGGTGCCCTGAACCGTCGACCGCACTGAAAAACCCGGCTGCGTGCCGGGTTTTTTTATCCAGCCGGCGATCCCATGACGGGACTGGCACGAGGAGCTCCGGCATGAAGACAATCGGCCTGATCGCCGACACCCACGGCCTGCTGAGGCCCGAAGCACTGACCGCCCTGGCCGGCTGCGAACTGATCCTGCACGCGGGCGATATCGGTCACCCGCGGATACTCGAGGCCCTGGGCCAACTGGCGCCGCTGCACGCGGTGCGCGGCAACAACGACACCCAGGACTGGGCGGCCGAGCTGCCCGAGCACCTGCGGCTGGAAATCGGCCCCCACCGGCTGTACCTGCTGCACGACCTCAAGGACCTGAACATCGATCCCGCCCGGGAAGGCATTGACCTGGTGCTCAGTGGGCATTCTCATAAACCGCTGATCGACACCCGCGGCGGCGTGCTCTATTGCAACCCGGGCAGCGCCGGGCCGCGGCGCTTCAAGTTGCCGATCTCGCTCGGCCTGCTGCACCTCGAGGAGGGCGACCTTCGCGCCGAACTGATCGAGCTAAAGGTTTAGCCCGCGTCAGGGCGTCAGACAGCGTTCGTACTGCTTGAACGCGTAGGCTGGGGTATCCGCCGTGGCCGCGTGCTTATCGCACGAGACCTGTTGCCACTGCTCCTCGATGAACTCGGGGAACCAGGCATCGCCCTCGGGGCTGAGCTCGATCCGGGTCAGGTAGAGGCGGGAAGCAAGGGGCAAACCCAGCGTATACAGCTGGGCGCCACCGATCAGCATCAGCTCCGTTGCGCCCTGCTCGCGGGCCCAGGCATCGGCCCGCTCAAGAGCCGCGTCCAGGGAGGCAAAGACTTCGGCCCCGGCCAGCACCAACCCGGGCTGGCGGCTGACCACCAGATTGAGCCGGCCGGGCAGCGGCCGTCCCAGGGAGTCCCAGGTCTTGCGCCCCATGATGATCGGCTTGCCAAGGGTCATGGCCTTGAAATGCTTGAGGTCCGCCGGCAAGTGCCAGGGCATTTGGTTATCGCGGCCGATGACACGGTTGTGGGCGAAGGCGGCGATCAGGGCGAGGGGAAGTCGAGGCGGGTTCATGCCGCGCAGGATACCAGAGCCAGGCGCTGGAGCCAGCCTGCGCGACCTGGCAAAAAAGATATGGCGGTATCGTTAAACCGTCACGCCCCTGGCGGCAGGCTTAGACGTTCACCTCGCAAAGGAGATGCCGACATGCCGCTCAACCTTCGTACGCCCATAAGCCGCTGGCTGCTCGGCGCCTGCCTGCTGCTGGCCGGGCTGCCCAGCCAGGCCACGCTCCTGCCCACCGACACTCACACCGCACCCTTGATCATCGCCCACCGCGGCGCCAGTGGTTATGTCCCCGAGCACACCCTGGCTGCCTATGCGCTGGCCATCCTGCAAGGCGCCGACTCCATCGAACCGGACCTGGTCATGACCCGGGACGGGCACTTGGTGGCGCGCCACGACAACGAACTGGGTCTGACCACCGACGTCTCGCAACACCCCGAATTCGCGGCCCGTAAACGGACCCAGAGCGTCGATGGCGTACCGCTCAGCGGCTGGTTCAGTGAAGACTTCAGCCTGGCCGAACTCAAGACCCTGCACGCCATCGAACGCATCCCCACGATTCGTCCCGGCAATGCGCGCCTGGACCGGGCCTTCGAAATTCCCACCCTGCAGGAAATCATCGACCTGGTGAAAAGCCTGCAACTCAGCCAGCAGCGCCGTATCGGCCTGTACCCGGAGACCAAACATCCCAGCCACTTCCAGCGACTGGGCCTGGCCATGGAGCGACCCCTGGTGCGCCTGCTGCACCGCAACGGTTACTTCGGCGCATCGGCACCGGTGCATATCCAGTCCTTCGAAGTGGACAACCTCAAGACCCTGCGCGGCCTCACGCGGCTGCGCCTGGTGCAGCTGCTTGGCGCCGGCCAGCCCTATGACCAGCAGCTGCGTGGCAGCCCGCTGACCTATACGCGCATGGCCACGCCCGAGGGCCTTCGAGACATCGCCCGTTATGCCAGCGGCGTCGGTCCGGACAAGGCTTATATCATCCCCCGCGACGCCGCCGGCAACCTGGGACAGCCCACGGCCTTCATCGCCAACGCCCATGCCGTGGGACTCAAGGTGCACCCCTACACCTTCCGTGCGGAAAATGCCTTTTTGCCGAGCGACCTGCGCCAAGGCAGCGACCCGGCCGGTCGCGGCGACCTCGAGACGGAGATCCGCGCCTTTCTGGCCGCCGGCGTCGATGGCCTGTTCACCGATCAGGCCGATATCGCCGTGCGCGTGCGAGCCGCGCCCTAGCGCGCACTCGCGTGCCGTTACGCCGTCAGACCGGGCGTGCCGCGCTCGCGGCGGATTAGGGTTTTTCCCGGAGCCCGCGCAAGGGTATGCTCAGGCTTGCCCCGAAGTGCGAGAGTCCGCGTGACCGCTGTCCCTGCCGCCGTACCCCCACCAACAGCCTTGCAGCGCCTCTGGTTGAGCGAGGCCATACGCCTGCGCGAGGAGCAGGCCGGCCCGCTGGAAGACAGCGAGGCCAACCGCCGCGCCCAGGCCGCCGGCGGCGAGCTCGCCGAGCGCCTGCAAACCCGCGCCCTGTGGCTGGCCGAACGCGACGGGCAACTGGCCGCGTTGCGGCATTGGCTGCACGGCGCACGCCTGGCGCTGCTCGGCTTGCTGCTGCTGGCCGTGCTCAGCGGTGCGGGCCTGGCATTTAGCGCCCTGGGCGACGGGTCGCGGCCAGTCAATCTGTTGTGGGCCCTGGGTAGCCTGCTCGGCCTGAACCTGCTGTTACTGCTCGGCTGGGCCCTGGGCTGGCTACTGAGCAGTGACGGGGGCGGGCCCCTCGCAGGCCTGTGGCTGTGGTTGAGCGGCAAATTCGCCCGGGATGCCCAAGCTGCGCAGCTGCCAGCGGCCTTGCTGGTGCTGCTGCAACGCCATCGGCTTGGCCGCTGGGGGCTCGGCCTGCTGGTGCATGGCCTGTGGCTGGTGGCGCTGTTGAGCGCCACCTTGACCCTGCTGCTGCTGTTCGCCAGCCGCCGCTACGGCTTTGCCTGGGAAAGTACCCTGCTCGGCGGCGAGACCTTTGTCAGCCTGACCCACGGCCTTGGCGCGCTGCCGGCGCTGCTGGGCGTCCCGCAGCCGGACAGCGAGCTGATCCGCGCCAGCAGCGACCAGGTGCTGGCTGGCGAAGCCGCGCGGCAGCGCTGGGCGGCATGGCTGGTCGGCGTGCTGCTGGTGTATGGCCTGCTGCCGCGCCTGCTGTTGGCGCTGCTGTGCCTGTGGCGCTGGCGCCGCGGCTGCGCTGCCCTGCGCCTGGACCCGAGCCTGCCCGGTTACGCCCTGCTGCGCGAGCGGCTGCAGCCGGGCAGCGAGCGCCTGGGCATCAGCGATCCTGCCAGCGCGCCCCTGGCCAGTGCGCCGGGCATCTCCTCGGCAGGCGCTCAGGGCGCGGCCCTGTTGGTCGCCATCGAACTGGAACGACCCTGGCCACCGAGCCTGCCTCGGGGTGTGGTCGACGCCGGCGTGCTCGACAGCCGCGAACAACGCCGCCAACTGCTGGACCAGCTAAGCCGTTTTCCCGCCGCGCGCCTGGTGATCGCCTGCGATCCACGTCGCTCGCCGGACCGCGGTACCCTGGCATTGATTGGCGAGCTGGCCCGATGCGCCAGCCTCACCCGCCTGTGGCTGCTGCCCCCGCCCCCGGGCGAGGCGCTGGACAGCGAGCGCCTGGGCGATTGGCATGCCGCCCTGCAGGCACTCGGGCTGTCCTATGCCGACAGCGCACCGCTGGCCTGGCTGGAGACCGGCCATGAGTGACACCGCCCTGCACAAACCGCTGCGGTTGGCCGTGGTCGGCCACACCAATGTCGGCAAGACGTCGCTGCTGCGCACCCTGACCCGTGACGTCGGCTTCGGCGAGGTGTCCCATCGTCCCAGCACCACCCGCCACGTCGAAGGCGCGCGCCTGTCGGTGGACGGCCAAGCCCTGCTGGAACTTTACGACACCCCGGGCCTGGAAGATGCCATTGCCTTGCTGGAATACCTGGAGCGCCTCGATCAGCCGGGCGAACGGCTGGACGGCCCCGCCCGGTTGCGGCGCTTTCTCGACGGCAGCGAGGCCCGTCAGCGCTTCGAGCAGGAAGCCAAGGTGCTGCGCCAATTGCTGGAGTGCGACGCCGGGCTCTATGTGCTCGACGCCCGCGAGCCGGTGCTGGCCAAGTACCGCGATGAGCTGGCGATACTTGCCATGGCCGGCCGGCCGTTGCTGCCGGTGCTGAACTTCGTCGCCAGTGCCCAGCACCGCGCCGAGGAGTGGCGCGAGGCCCTGGCCCGCCTGGGCCTGCATGCCCTGGTGCGGTTCGACAGCGTGACCCCGGCGCTGGACGGCGAACGCCGCTTGTACGAAAGCCTGGCACTGCTGCAGGAGCAGGCCCGTCCCCGGTTGCAACGGCTGATCGAGGACCATGAGCGCCAGCGCCAGGCCCGTCGCGCCAGCGGCTGGCGGCTGATCGCCGAGCTGCTGCTGGATGCCGCCGCCTGCCGCCGCAGCGTCGCGCCCGAACAGGAGCCGGAGGCGATCCAGGCCTTGCGCAACGACCTGCGCCAGCGTGAACAGCGCTGCGTGGACGCGCTGCTGCGGCTCTATGCCTTCCGCCGGGAAGACGCCCGCACGGCGGAGCTGCCGTTGCTCGATGGGCGCTGGGGCGACGACCTGTTCAACCCGGAAACCCTCAAACAACTCGGCATCCATATCGGGGGCGGGGTGGCGGCCGGGGTGGCCGCGGGGGTCGGCATCGACCTGATGTTCGCGGGCATCACCCTGGGCGCCGCGACCCTGGCCGGCGCCTTGGCCGGTGGTGCCTTGCAGACCGCCCGCGGCTACGGCGCGCGCCTGCTGGCCAAGGTCAAGGGACGCCGCGAGCTGACGGTGGACGAAAGCGTGCTGCGCCTGCTGGGGGTGCGCCAGAGCCAGCTGCTGCAGGCCCTGGAGGCCCGGGGGCATGCCGCGACGGCGGCGATCCAGCTGCCCACCACCGCGCCGGCGCAAGATGCGCGGTGGCGCGCCGGCAAGTTGCCGCAGCCCCTGCACACTGCCCGCGCCCACCCCGACTGGTCCGCCCTCAATCCCGGGGCGAACCTGCAACAGGCCGAACGCGAGGAACAGCTGGCCCGGCTGAGCCTGGCGCTGGGCAACGGCGAATAGCTTAAACCGGATCGGTTTAACGGCGAGCTGTCGTAGGTAAGCGCACCGAGACCGTTCTAAGGGTCTAGAGCGTTTCACCAACAGCCTGTGTCTCACCGCTTTGGCTGTTTACACCATGCGGAAGGTGCTGCGGGCGCTTTTGTAGGGCGGGTGCAACCCGCGAGCTTTTGCGCAGTTTTTGGCTCTAGCTCATGGGCTTGTGCACCCTCTCCACGGGGCACTTGCTCGATGGGTATCGCTGCGCTCAACCCATCCTACGAACTCGCTACCCCCTCGTCATACCCGTGCAGGCAGGTATCCAGGCAAGTCCGTAGGGTGGGTTTGCAGCACCGACAACGAATCGGGCCTCTGCGCAGGCTACCAAGCCGCGCAACCCACCATGGGCGTCCAGGTGCCCCGGGTCAGTCCTGCGGTTGTAAACGCGTCAATCATCCCCTAGCGAAACGGCCGCCAGAAGGATTCCTGGGCCGCCGCGAGCAGTTCGGTATCACCACTGGAGTTGCCCCACGCGCGCAAGTGATACTGCTCCAGCGGACCGTAGGCGTGAATCAGGCGCAGCACTTTCTCGTCGCGCCGGCAGTTGCGACCGATCAGCTCGCCGGTAAGCAGGCCGTCGACCACTTCCAGGTTGGTGCCGATCAGGTTGACCCCCAGGCGCTGGGCAAAGGGCCGCAGCATAAAGGCCGGAGAGGCCGAGCAAAGGCTGACCAGCCTACCTTGTTCCAGCTCGCTGGCCACCGCCAGCAGGCCGGCGGGGCGCATCATGCGCGTCCACTGCTGCTGGCAGAACGCCTGGGCGCGCTCCTCGAACCAGTCCAGGGAAACGCCGCGCAGGAAGGAGCGGATCAGTCGCGCCTTCATCACGTCGCGGCTGACCCCACCATACAGGTAGCGCGGGCTGCCACTGGCGGTCAAGCGCAGGCCGAAGCGGTAGGTGCCAAAGGCGAACCGCAGAAAAGGCACGAAACTGTCGCGGTAGCTCAGGGTTCCGTCAAAGTCGAACACCGACAGCCGCTCCAGCGCCGGCTCCAGCGACAGCGGGCCCTGGGCCGCCGGCGGCGCGCCGGCCAGCAGGCTCATGCCACCCCCCGGATCGCGCGCAGGCCGGGCAGGTCGACGCCACTGCAGCCACCGGCATCGTCGCGGATGCCATGCCAGTGGGCCCGCTGCACCATGGCATGGGCCCATTTGCTGTGGGTGGCCGGCTCGCACATGCTGCCGTTGAACTGGAACACCGCCGGGGCTTCCGCCGCCAGGATCAGCTGCGCCGCGGCATGGTCCTGGGGGCACACCTGCAGGGCCCTATGGATGATTGGAATCTGCAGCGGGTGGATCGCGGTCTTGCCCACCAGGCCATGGGCCACGTCCAGCGCCAGCTCCTCCTCCAGCAACTGCAGGTCATCCAGCCCCTCGAACACCGGGCCGGTCAGGGCAAAACCGGCGGAGCCCATGATGCCGCTGAGCATGGCGATCACATAGCTCATGGGCGTGCTGTACAGCGTGGTGCGCGGGTTGCGGCGCAAGCCGAGGCAGCCCATCAGGTCATTGCCGCCGATGCGCAGGGCGATGATGCGCCTGGCATCGCCGGCCAGCAGCGCCGCGCGCAGCTCGCTCATGGCGCCCGGGTCGAAGACTTCCGGGGTTTCCAGCGTGGGCATCAGGCACAGGTGCGAAGCGGCGACCGCCAGTTCCCAGGCGCGCAGGTTGTTCAGGCCCAGCTTGGGCAGGACAAACCCGTCGACATGCTCGATCAACGGCCAGTCGTTCAGTCGCGCGGCCATTTCCGCGCTGCGCGGCCGCACGAACAACAGCGGACCGGTCGCCGGCCGACCACCGCGGGCCTCGATCTCTTCCAGCAGACCACGCAGGTTGAGCAAGGCGACGTTGACGTCCAGCTCGGCCACCGCATCTTCCAGGCATACCACCAGGGAGCGCAGGCCGACGATCTTCTGGGCGAAGACCACCTCCGGCAGGTCCTGGCGAGTCGCCGGCATATACAAGGTGGCCCCCAGGGCGTAGGGCGAAAGCCTGTCCATTAGCGAACCCTTTTAATGATGGTGACGGCCCGATAGGGCCCCAATGCCGCGCCGGCTTCCTCGACCTCGATCCCTACGCTGGTCGCCAGGTGCACCAGCAACCGCACATCCGGGTCGTCGCGCCGGCGTACCAGCACGCTTTCCGGCACGCGCCGCAGCACGGCGCGGGTGGCCTCGGCGATGCCCGGTTTGATCCGGTTCGGGTTATCCACGGCGAAGCGCTCGGTCAGCCCCGCGATGGTACGTCCAGCGGCCGCCTGCAGGGCCTGGCGCTGCTCGCTCGACCACGGCTGGGCGGCGCTGATCGACGGCGGCAAGGCCCGGCGCAAGGCATCGAGGGTTTCGACGAAGGCCGCGGTCACATCATAGGGACGCAGGTTTTCGTACCACATGCAACCGTGATAACCGCCATCCTCGGTCCAGATGGTCCGCGAAATCAAGCCTGAGACCGTGGCCCCGAGGATCCCGGAAGGAATCAGCCAGTCTTCGCTGGAGGGCGCCAGCCAGGCATGGCCACAGGGATCGGCCAGGGTCACCAAGCGCGGCGGGGCGGCAAAGCGGGCATCCGCCGCCAGGCAGCGCTGCAGTTCGCCGGCGATGGCGCCCTTGCCGGTCCAGCCGTCGATGAACAGGATGTTCGGCGCGCCATGCCGGGCGATCACCCGCTCCAAGGCCACCGAGTCGATACCCCGATCGCGGATGATGCTCAGGCCGTAATGCCGCACCGTCAGGCCCTGATCCACCAGCGCCCGGCGCAGCAAGGCGCCCAGGGGCGCGCCGGCGCGTACAAAGGACACCAGCGCCAGGTCCACGCCGCGGTAGCGGGAGGCCAGGGCGAGGGCCAGCGCCTGTACATCCTCGGCCATGCGCTGACCGTTCTGCGCCAGGGCAGCCTGGTACAGGGCCTGGTGCACTTCGGTGGGTGGGTGCTCGGCGCCGATCATGTCCGAGTAATGACGCTGGCGCGACTGGATCAGCCGCTCCTTCTCCTCGGCCGAGGTAATTTCGATCTGCAGCGGCCGCAACAGGAATTCCACATCCTCGGCCAGGTAACTGCCGTGCAGCACGGGGCTGTCGAGCGCCTCAGGCATGAACACCTCCATCCAGGGTCATCACCGCGGCGGCCAATTGGCCACGGGAGGGCGTGCCCCACCAGTCGCACTCGCCGAGAAACCCCAGGTCCGACAGGCTGTCGCCAAACCCCAGCAGCGGTCGTTCGCCGACCGCCAGGCGATCGCGGCGGATCCACTCCTGCACCGCCGTGCGCTTGCGCAGGCATTCGGGCAGGAACGCCAGGTTGTTGCCGTTGCGGTGCACGTACAGGCCGCTCAACGGATTGCGCTCGCGCACCGCGACCAGCAGCCGGGCCAACACCTCGTCGTCGTCCTCGTTGTGTTTGATCACCACGTAGTTCGCCAGGCCCAGCTCTTCGACCACCCAGCCACGCAGGGAAATACCCAGGGTCTCGCCCAACGCCAGCACCTCGGCGCACAACTGCGGCAAGGACACCTGGTGCCCAGCCAAGCGCTCGCTCATCTGCCCGTGCCAGGTCGGCTCCAGGCTGCCGTCAGGCCCCAGGATGGCGCCGCCATGGGCACAGATCGCGCCCTGGCTGAACGGCAGTTGCACGCGCAGGTAGGCCTCGACGCTGCGCGCCGTCACCGGCACCACGTCGGCGCTGGTCAGCAACCATTCGACGAATTGCTTCTGCACCGGCCGCATAAAGCCGATGGCCGCGCCCTGCAGGTCAACCGAGGCCGCGTGCCGCGGCTCATCCGCCATCTTGCGGGCGCTCTGGAACAGGGTGTCATCCAGGTCGACAAAAACCAGCGGACGTTTATTGGCCATCGACTATCACCTCGGCATTCAGGGCGGCTATCAGCTGCGGATCGACCGCCGCCGCCGGTGTTTCGCTGCACAGCAGCACCCGGTCGAACTGACCGGGGGCGACGTTATACAGGAAGTTGGCGATGCCCAGGCCATAGTTGTCGTTAAACGCCAACGCATGCTGTACGTCGTGCCCCAAAGCGATCGGCGAGCGACTGGTGGACGAAAAATGCACGTCGGCACCGCGTCGCTCCAGGGCCTCGGCCAACAGAAAGGGGCGCCAGACGTATTCGCTGGTGCCCAGCACCAGGATACGCTCGCCCGGCCGCACCTCGACCCCGGCACTCAGGGTATCGCGGTGCGCGCAGACACCCAGCCGCGCCCAGTCGTTACCCGCCTGCAGCGGCCAGTCGCCACGGGCGACACTGTCCACCTGGGGCATCTGCGGCGCCACGGCCGTCGGATCGGCATGCCATTGGTAGGCGCCTTCGAGCAGCGCCACCGAGCGGGCCTGCTCGCCCAGGGCCTGGCGCACCGCGCCCTGGGACCAGTCGGTCAGGGTGGCAGTGACCACCTGTTCGAGGCGATTCAACCCGGCCTCCTGCAGGGCCCGGTACAGGTTGATAAAGGTCTTGCCGGTGGAGGCCTCGTCATCGACCAGCACCAGGCTGCGCGCCTGCAGCACCCGGCGCAGCACCTCGGGGTCCTGGGGCAGGTGCAGCAGGTGGGCCGAGGCGTGGCTGTGTTCTTCCTCGAAGCGGGTCAACAGGGGCGTACCCACCGGGTGGCGGGTGCTGGTCAGGTAGACGCTGTCGTCGCGTACCCGGCTGAGCTCGCGGTGCACGCCGGCACCCAGGCCCACGGCGGTTTCGGCCATGCCCAGGACCAGCACCGGGCCTGGCAGGTCGGCCGGAATCAGCCGCGCCAGCGCCGCGAAACTCTCGGCCATCAGCGCCGGACGCACCGGGATATGCCGGCCCAGGACCTTGGAGACGAACAGGAAGGCGCGCTTGGGATTACGCCGCTCGGCAAAGCCGAACAGGCTTTCGGGCGCCTGACTGGCACGGGTCACCTGGACATCCAGGCGCCCTCTGGCCAGCTGCACATGCAGGTCGTGGGTCGGCGGAGCAACAACATCGGTCATGGGATCTTCCAGCAACATCGGCAAAAATTCCGGGGTAAAACGAAACGAGCCGCAAGCTGGGCTCGCGGCGCGTCCGGTGCAACGGTAAAAAGCGCCAACCGTCGGGTCGACGCCCTGGGATCAAGGCACCACGGTGGTGCCGCTGGTCGCCCGACGCGAGCGGACCAGTCGGCTCAGGCGCCAGGCGACAAACAGCACCAGCAGGGTCAAGACCGCCAGGAACAGGGTATTGAACACCGCAAAGGGCTCGTCCCGGCTGTCGGTAGCCTCGACGGACACCAGGTTCGGGAAGACCGAAAGAATCTGAATGCGCCAGCCGTAATGACGAATCAGCGCCAGCTGTTTGGAGTCCCGGGAGAACCCCTGGGCACGGGCCTGGACATCGGCCGAGTCGAACTTGAAATACCAGGGAAAGCCCCAGCCGGTGTCTTCGTTGCGATAGACCATCACCTCATGGGTGTCCGGGTGTTCGGTGTTGATGTAATAGACGTCGCGGGTCGGGCCATCGGCCGGGTTTTCCGCGTTGATCACCCCGTCGTCGTCCACCCGCTTGACCTCGACACCGGTCACCAACACCACCTCGTGACGCGGCAACAGGTAATCCAGGGCCACCCCCGTGGCCAGGACCAGCAGCACCACCAACGCGGCCATCAGCCGTTTCAACGCTTTCATGGAGTTCTCCCTTCAATATGTGGACTGGACGCTCACGCCTACAGCGCCCGGCAGTACTTGGCACCAGAGCCCGGGCGGCGGGTGGAAGTTCAGTGAACCTTGGCCTCGACCCGCCACAACGCACCCTGCACCTGACGGATCAACTCGGGGGTGGTCATCGGCTGTTCCGGCCGGGCCCGCCCCACTTGCAACCCGGCCGCTTCCAGAAACGCCAGCACCAGCGCGCTCTTCACCGCGAAATTCATGTTCTGGGTATCGCGCATCGAGGAGGTCACGACACCGGCGACCAGGCCGCTGGGGTCGAACACCGGCCCGCCGCTGGAGCCCGGCTGGATGGGTGCAGTGAACTGCATCAATCCGGCGTCGTCGAAGGGGCCGAACAGCCCCGAAACGCAGCCCTGGGTCACCTGCACCCCGCCACCGGCCAGGCCCGCCAGGGGAAAACCGAGGGTGACGATATTCTCCCCCAGTTCGCTGCCGAGTCCCTCGCGAAAACGCACCGGTTTGAACGCCTCGGCCTGGGGCACCCGCAGCAAGGCCAGGTCGTTTTTGCTGTCCATCACCACCAGCTCGGCGCTATGCCGACCGTCAAAGGAGACAATACTAAGGCTGTCGACGCCTTCGATCACATGGGCACAGGTAAGAATATGTTGCGAGGTCACGGCGAAGCCGGTTCCGGTGCAGCTGCGCCGCTCCGCCGCGCCACCCGAACCGCCTGACGCGCGCTGCGGATGGCGCTCGTCGAGCTCGACCCCCAGGCGCCGCCCAAGCGCCGCCAACCCGTAAGCGGAGCCGTCGGCCA
This sequence comes from Pseudomonas sp., assembly GCF_040514055.1. Taxonomy (GTDB): domain Bacteria; phylum Pseudomonadota; class Gammaproteobacteria; order Pseudomonadales; family Pseudomonadaceae; genus Aquipseudomonas. The sequence goes on along the minus strand of NZ_JBEVDL010000077.1, from coordinate 25,931 downwards.
AGGCGCGGACTTTCCAGGTCCCCTGGCGGCGGTACAACTCGGCCAGCACCATGGCCGATTCGCCGGAATCGCCGAGGTCATGGACATACTCGATCCCCTCGTCGACACGCAGGGTCACCGGCCCCAGGCGCTGCAGCGGGCCCACCGCCTGGAACACATAGAGAATCACCAGCACCCGCTCCACCACTGGCGGCAGCTGGCCGAGGGCGCAGCTGCAGCTCAGCACGTCTTTCTGTCCGGTCCAGTTGAGCCAGGACGTATCGGGCCGGTGGATCAGCGCCACCTCCCCCTGGGGCATGCGTCGTTCGTCCACCGGCAACAGCGCCAGCCCGGCGTAGTCGCCCAGCAGGCCGTCCTCGCTGCCGCGCTCGAGGCGCAACAGGCACTGTTGCTGGTTGGGCAGCGGCGCATTGGCGCCCGGGGTCAGCCTGATCATCTCAATCCTCCAGCGCGGGTTCCGAGACCGCGACCGCCGTGGTCAGGGCCTTGACCGTTACCCCGGTGCGCCAGGCGCTGCGCGGTTCGGCCAGACCGAGGCGACGGGTGGCGAAAATGCCCGGCAGGTTGATCCCGGCCAGCGCGGTGTAACCGATGCCGCCCGAGGGGCGCGGGTTGATTTCCAGCAGATAGGGGCGCCCCTCGGCATCCTCGCGGGTCTGCACGTTGACGATACCGTCGCAGCCGAACTGCGCCGCCGCGCCCAGCGCCAGCTCCACCGCCGGGCCGCTGTGCTCCAGGCGCTGCACGGTACCGGCCTTGCGCCGGGCGACCCAGGCCACCACCACGCCGGCTTCGCAGACCATGTCCACCGAGCACTCCTGCCCCGGCAGGTAGCGCATCACCAGTTGCGGCTTGGGCTTGAGCGAGCGCGCGTAGGCGTCGACGAAGGCCGCGGTCTGCACCTGGCGCGAATCGGGGTTGGCGAAACAGCTGAACGGATCGTTGTCCGCGGACAGCCGCCAGAAACCCTGGCCATAGATGCCATGGGTCGGCTTGACGCACACCGGGCCGGAGGCGGCCAGCTGATCGATCGCCCGCTGCAGCTGTTCCGCCGTTTCCACCACTATGGACTCGGCGCAGGCCAGGCCCGCCGCCCGGGCGGCGTCGGTGAACAGCCCCTTGTCATCGACCCGCTCGAAGCTGGCCAGCGACAGGGCGCCGGTGACCAGCTGGATCCCCGCCGCCTCGAACGCCGCGCGGGCCGGCTCGAACGCCTGGCCGGCGCGGCCGGCCAGCACCACGCGGACCCCATGGCGCTGGGCCTGAGCGAGGACCCAGGCGATACGTTCGGCGTCATCGGCCGGTTCGCGCCAGGCCAGGTCGGCCTGGCCGGTGATCTCAGGCCGATGCTGGCGGTGGGAGGCGTACACCTTCACTTCGGCCGGTAGTGCACGTCGCGCCGCCTCGATCACGTCGCGCTGGCTGGATTGGCCTTCGAGGAACCAGATCATGTGTGTCCTTAACGGGTGCGGCAGGGGCCGGCGGGCGGTTCAGACGCCCACGGCGCGCCAGGAGGGCATAAAAGGCGTTCGGTCTCGCCCGTTCGAAAGAGCCGGGCCGGGGGCTGGGGCAAGACACATCTGGAAAAACGTCAGCTGGATGCCCGGACCGAGGATCATTTAACATCTTAATATTTTACGGCCCATGAAGGCCAATCGGCGCGTTTCGACAGGCTGCAACCTTTGACTAGGCTGTAAGGTCGCCACGCCTTCATTGGATGTGCAGGTTTTGTGCTCGACCCTGTCTAGCCTCTGACGGATGCGGTTTCTTTCCTACAACCACGGTATGGACTCCCCAATGACGATCTCCCTTGCGAAAAACCAGACCATTTCTCTGGAAAAACAAACCAGCAGCCTCAGCTCCGTAAGCATGGGCCTGGGCTGGGATCCGGTCAAAGCCGGCGGCTTTTTCGGCAAGCTGCTGGGCGGCGCCAGCGAGATCGACCTGGACGCCTCCTGCATCCTGTTCGATGCCCAGAAGCAGGTACTGGACAATATCTGGTTCCAGCAGCTGCAATCCCGTGACGGCTCCATCCAGCACTCCGGCGACAACCGCACCGGCGAAGGCGAAGGCGACGATGAAACCATCCAGGTCGACCTCAACCGCCTGCCGGCCAACGTGCAGACCCTGGTGTTCACCGTCAACTCGTTCCAGGGCCAGACCTTCGACAAGGTGGCCAACGCCTATTGCCGCATCGTCGACCTGGCCACGCGCAAGGAACTGGCGCGCTTCGACCTGGGCGAAAAAGGCTCGCACACCGGGGTGGTCATGGCCGCGCTGCAACGCACCGCCAGCGGCTGGAACATGACCGCCATCGGCACCCCCACCAATGGCCGGACCGTGCAGGACCTGCTCAACCTGGCGGCCCAGGCCGTGCCCGCATGACCAGCCTGACGCCGGGCGCCAATGCCGCCGTGCCCAGCGGCACGCTGAGTGTCAGCGTGCGTTTCGCCCCTACGCAGGTGGCAGGGGCCGACATCGACGTGTCTGCCTTTTTGCTGACCGCCACCGGCAAGGTGCGCGGCGATCAGGACATGATCTTCTACGGCCAGAAGGCCAGCGCCGACGGCAGCGTGCAATTGACCGATACCGCCCCTGGGCAGGTCAGCTTCAGCCTGGCGCTGGAACGCCTGGATCCGTCGATCGACAAGGTGGCCCTGACAGCGACCATCTACGAAAACCGCGCCACCTTCGCCACCCTGAACAGCCTCAGCCTGGTGGTGGGCCAAACTGGCGGCACCTTGCTGGAGGCCCCCATCCCAACCCAGGGCATGGCTGAAACGGCGCTGATCCTCGGCGAGTTCTATCGTCGCCAGGGCGCCTGGAAATTTCGCAGCATCGCTCAGGGCTTTGCCGGTGGCTTGCAGCCGTTGGCCGAACACTTTGGCGTTGACGTCGCCGCGCCCGCTCAGCCGAGCCCCGCACCGAGTCCGGCAGCCGCACCTCAGCCGGCAGCGCCTGGGCCGGCAGCGCCCAAAAACACGGTGTCGCTGAGCAAGATCACCCTGGACAAGGCCCGCAGCAGCATTAGCCTGGAAAAAACCGCCAGCGGCTTCGGCGAAATCCGCATCAACCTGAACTGGAACCGCGGCACGCCCCAGGCCAGCAAAGGCCTGCTGTCGGGTCTGTTCGGCAAAAGTTCCAACGGCATCGACCTGGACGTCGGTTGCCTGTTCGAACTGGCTGACGGACGCAAGGGCGCGGTGCAGGCCCTGGGCGACGCCTTCGGCAGTTTCGAGCACCCGCCCTTTATCGAGCTCAAGGGCGATGATCGCACCGGTGCGGTCAGCGACGGCGAGTGGATGCGGATCAATGGCAGCCAGTGGGACTCGCTCAAGCGGGTGCTGATCTATGCCTTTATCTACGACGGCGCACCCAACTGGACCCACACCGGTGGCGTGATCACCCTGTACGTCCCCGGCCAGCCGCCCATCGAGGTGCAACTGACCGAAGGCACCAACAATATGAACATGTGCGCCATCGCCCTGTTGGAAAACGTCGGCGGCACGGTCAAAGTGTCGCGCCAAGTGCGTTATTTCAAAGGCCATCAGGAGGTCGATCAGGCCTTTGGCTGGGGCATGCGGTGGGCCGCCGGTTCCAAAGACTGACTTCATTTACCGAGAGAGGAACGATCATGCTCGACTGGCTTAAAACCAACGCCACTGCGGCGCGCACCCGTCTGACGGAAGAAATCGGCAAGTTCAAGAACCGCGAATTCATGGAGGCGGTGGTGGCGGGCTGCGCCCTGGTCGCGGCGGCGGATGGCGACATCAGCGCCAGTGAAAAGCAGAAAATGGTCGGTTTCATCCAGAATTCGGATGAACTGAAAGTGTTCGACCTGGCCCAGGTCATCGAAACCTTCAACAAGATCTGCGCCAAGTTCGAGTTCGATGCGTCCATCGGCCGGGCCGAAGCCCTCAAACTGGTCGGCCGCCTGCGCAGCAAGACCGATGCGGCGCGTTTGCTGGTGCGCGTCTGCTGCGCCGTGGGCAATGCCGATGGCCAGTTCGACAGCAGCGAACAGGCGGCCTGTCGCACCATCTGCACCGAGCTCGGCCTTTCTCCCTCTGAATTCGATCTGTGAGTAATTGACTTGGAAACCACCCATCTCGGCTTCCCGCCGCTGACCATCGCGGTCTTTGTCGGCCTGGCCATCGTGGCCCTGGCCATTGACCTGGTCACCCACAAGGGCGACAAACCGATCACCCTGCTCAACGCCTCCCTCTGGTCGATTTTCTGGGTGGCCATCTCCATGGCCTTCGCCGGATTCCTCTATGTGGAGCACGGCTCCCAAGTGGCCAGCTTGTTCATCACTGGTTACGCCCTGGAAAAAGTCCTCAGCGTGGACAACCTGTTTGTCTTTATGGCGATCTTTTCCTGGTTCGCCGTGCCCGACAACCTGCGTCACCGGGTGCTCTACTGGGGCATCATCGGCGCGATCATCTTCCGCCTGATCTTTGTGGTCATCGGTACCGGCCTGCTGGCCTTCGGTCCTTGGGTCGAAGTGCTGTTCGCCGTGGTGGTGGCCTGGACCGCCGTAATGATGCTCAAGAGTGGTGGCGACGACGAAGGTATCGAGGACTACTCGGGCCATATCGCCTACAAGGCCACCAAACGCCTGTTCCCGGTCTGGCCGAAGCTGTATGGCCACAAGTTCTTCATCACCCGGGCAGAAGCCGAAGCGGAGCTGAAGAAGCCTGGCAACGCCGGGATCAGCCTGGCCGCCAAGGGCGGTTTGTTCGCCACCCCGCTGCTGCTGTGCGTGGCCGTGGTGGAAGTGTCCGACGTGATGTTCGCCTTTGACTCGGTGCCGGCGATCATTGCCGTCAGCCGTGAACCGCTGATCGTCTACTCGGCGATGATGTTCGCGATCCTTGGCCTGCGGACCATGTACTTCGTGCTCGAGGCACTCAAGCGCTACCTGGTGCACCTGGAAAAAGCGGTGATCGCCCTGCTGTTTTTTATCTCGGCCAAGCTTGCACTGAACGCAACTGACCACATATTCCATACAGGCTGGTCCATCGACGCCAATACCAGCTTGATCGTGGTGTTGGTGGTGCTGGCGATCGGTATTGCCGCCAGCGTGATGTTCCCGGAAAAGCCGGACGAAGTCGGCGAAAAGTAGACTGATAGTTAAGGAGGCCCGATCATGGCGATCACACTGCAAAAAGGCGGCAACCTGTCGCTGTCCAAGACCGATCCGACGCTCAAGCGTATCCTGATCGGCCTGGGCTGGGACGAGCGGGCCACCGACGGCGCCGAGTTCGACCTGGATGCCAGTGCGTTTATGTTGACGGCCCAGGGTAAGGTGCGCAGCGATGCGGACTTTATCTACTACAACCAGCTGCGCTCGCCCGAAGGCGCCGTGGAACACACTGGCGACAACCGCTCGGGCAAGGGCGATGGCGATGACGAAGTCATCAAGATCGACCTCGAGAAAATCCCGGCCGGCGTCGAGAAGGTGGTGTTCACCGTCACCATTCACGACGCCGCGGCGCGCAAGCAGAACTTCGGCCAGATCACCAACGCCTTTATCCGCGTGGTGAACGAAGAGTCGAATGTGGAAATCGTTCGTTATGACCTTGCCGAGGACTATTCCACCGAAACGGCGATGGTCTTTGGCGAACTGTACAGCCATAACGGCGAATGGAAATTCCGCGCCGTTGGGCAAGGCTACGCAGGCGGCCTGGCCGCCATGTGCAATCAATACGGCATCGTTGTTTAACGGCAGTTAACTGAAAAGGAAAACCAGCATGGCTATCAGTCTGAGCAAGGGCGGCAACGTTTCCCTGTCCAAGGAAGTCCCCGGCCTCAACGAAATCACCGTGGGCCTGGGTTGGGATGCGCGGGTCACCGACGGCACCGACTTCGACCTGGACGCCTCGGTGTTTATCACCGGCGAAAACGGCAAGGTGCTGTCCGACGCTTCGTTCATTTTCTACAACAACAAGGTCTCGACCTGCGGCAACGTCGAGCACCTGGGCGACAACCGCACCGGCGCCGGTGACGGCGACGACGAGCAGGTCAACGTCAAGCTCACCGGCCTGGCTGCCGACGTGAAAAAACTGGTGTTCGCCGTGACCATTCACGACGCCGATGCCCGCAAGCAAAGCTTTGGCCAGGTCAGCAACGCCTACATCCGCGTGCTGAACAAGACCGACGGCAAGGAAATCGCCCGTTACGACCTGTCGGAAGACGCCTCCACCGAGACCGCGATGATCTTCGGTGAGCTCTATCGCCATGGCGACGAGTGGAAATTCAAGGCCATCGGCCAGGGTTTCGCCGGCGGCCTGCAGCCGTTGGCCGCGTCCCACGGCGTTGGCGTCTAAGCCACCGCGTTAAAAAAAAACCCGCCTGGTGCGGGTTTTTTTATGCCGCTCGCCCGTTCAGGCTGGGCAACAGCGCCAGCAGCACCTGATAGAAGGGCCACAGCGGGCGCAAGGCGCCCTCGTCGCTGGCCGGGATATCGATCGGATAACTGCGCCGTGGCGCGAAGCCGGCGTGCCAGGGCGAATCACGGGTCACCATCACCGGCGGCAGGTGCGGACCGAACTGGTCGGCCGTCAGGTCGATGATCAGCGTCCCCTGCTGGATCCAGGCGTGGGACGCAATGCCCTCGCGGCTGCCATGGCGGTAGTCGAAGCGGCCAAAACCTAGCGCGTGCAAATAGCTGCCCAACAACTCGGACGTGGTGCCACAGCTCAGGTGCGGAAAGCGCTTGAGCGAGGCATGCCGCTGCGGCGGCGGAACGCTCGCCAGGATGGCGCGAAACCGCGTGCAAAGCTCCAGCAGCACCGGCAGCGAGGGCTGAGCGGGATCCATCACACCGCAACCGGCGCCTTGATATGCGGGTGCGCCTGGTAGTCCAGCAGCTCGAAATCCTCGTAGCGAAAGGCGAACAGGTCGGTCACCGCTGGGTTCAGGCGCATGCGCGGCAGTGGATAAGGCGCGCGCGTCAGCTGCAGGTCGGCCTGCTCCAGGTGGTTGGCGTACAGGTGACAATCGCCGCCGGTCCAGATGAAGTCCCCCGGCGCCAGGCCGCAGACCTGGGCCACCATCAGGGTCAACAGGGCATAACTGGCAATATTGAAGGGTACGCCAAGGAAGATATCCGCCGAGCGCTGGTACAACTGGCAACTGAGTTTGCCGTCGGCCACGTAGAACTGGAACAACGCGTGGCAGGGCGGCAATGCCATCTGCTCGACCAGCGCCGGATTCCAGGCCGAGACAATCAGCCGACGGGAGTCGGGGGTTTTCTTGATCATTTCGATCAGTTGGCTGATCTGGTCGATCGACTCGCCGTTGGGTGCCGGCCAGTTGCGCCATTGCGCGCCATACACCGGCCCGAGCTCGCCATTCTCGTCGGCCCATTCGTCCCAGATCCGCACGCCATGCTGCTGCAGGTAGCGGATATTGGTATCGCCCTGCAGAAACCACAGCAGCTCGTGAATGATGGATTTCAGGTGGCACTTCTTGGTGGTCACCAGGGGAAAGCCGTCGGCCAGGTTAAAGCGCATCTGGTGGGCGAACAGGCTGTAGGTGCCGGTGCCGGTCCGGTCCGCCTTGAAGGTGCCGGTTTCGCGCACCAGGCGCATCAGGTCGAGGTATGGTTTCATCGGTGGCTCGGTAAAGGCTGGTGATACGACCTGGGCAGCCGCAGGGGGGCAATTTTACCGGCAGCGCCGACCGATCACCAGCGCGGCTGAGCGGCCGCGGCGCGCGGGGCGCGCAAAAAGGCCGGCAGAGACCGGCCCGTGTGCAATGTCCCAGACCTCAGGCGGTCGCGGCGCCCTGGCGGCGGTAGGCCAGGCACATCAGCGCCAGGCCACCGAGGATCATCGGCAGGCACAGCACCTGACCCATGGTCAGCCAGCCACCGGCCAGGTAACCCAGCTGAGCGTCGGGCACCCGGACGAACTCGACGATAAAGCGGAACACTCCGTAGCTCAGGGCGAACAGCCCGGACACCGCCATGGTCGGGCGCGGCTTGCGCGAGTAGAGCCAGAGAATGGCGAACAGCGCAAACCCTTCCAGGGCCACCTGGTACAACTGCGACGGGTGGCGCGCCAGTTGCTGCGGGTCGGTGGGGAAAACCATGGCCCAGGGCAGGTCGGTGGCCTTGCCCCAGAGTTCGGCGTTGATGAAGTTGCCGACCCGACCGGCGCCCAGGCCGATGGGCACCAGCGGGGCGATAAAATCCATCAGTTCGAAAAAGGTCTTGCCGTTGCGCTTGCCGAACCACCAGGTGGCCAACATCACCCCCAACAAACCGCCATGAAAGGACATGCCGCCCTTCCACACCTGCAATACCAGGCTGGGGTTGTGCAGGTAGGCCTGCAGGTCGTAGAACAGCACGTAGCCCAGGCGACCGCCGAGGATCACCCCCATGGCCACCCAGAACACCAGGTCCGAGAGTTTTTCCCGGCTCCAGGTCGGGTCGAAGCCCGCCAGCCGGCGCGATGCCAGCCACCAGGCACCGCCGATGCCGACCAGGTACATCAGGCCGTACCAGTGAATCTTGATCAGGCCCAGATCCAGGGCCACTGGGTTGATATTGGGGTACGCCAGCATGGTGACTCCTTAAAGCAGGAAACTCAGGCCCACGCAAAACAGCAGCAGGGCGAATAGACGCTTGAGCAGGCGCGGCGACAATTTGTGCGCCAGGCGCGCGCCGAAGCGGGCAAAGAACATGCTGGTCAAGGCGATGCCGCCCAGTGCCGGCAGGTAGACAAACCCCAGGCTCCAGGCCGGCAGGCTCGGATGGTTCCAGCCGATCAGCATAAAACTCAGGGCACTGGCCACCGCGATCGGCAGGCCACAGGCGGAGGACGTGGCCACTGCCTTCTGCATGGGGACGCTGCGCCAGGTCAGGAAAGGCACACTGAGCGAGCCTCCCCCGATACCGAAAATGGCCGAAGCCCAACCGATCACCGAACCGGCGGCGGCCAGGCCGAGTTTGCCCGGGACCTCGCGACCCGGTTTGGGCTTGAGTTCCAGGGCCATCTGCAGGGCGATGCAGATGGCGAACACACCGATGATCTTCTGCAGCAGCGGCCCCTGGATGGCGGCGGCGGTCAGCGCCCCGACCCCGGCACCGACCAGGATACCCAGGGTCATCCAGGCGAAGACCGGCCACAGCACCGCGCCTTTGCGCTGATGCTCGAGCACCGCATTGATCGAGGTGAAAATGATGGTGGCCAGGGAGGTGCCGACCGCCAGGTGGGTGAGGATCGCCGGATCGAAACCCTGGGCGCCAAAACTGAACACCAGCACCGGAACTATGATCAGCCCACCGCCGACGCCGAACAGACCGGCCAGCACGCCCGCGCAACCGCCCAGCAGCATGTACAGGAGAAATTCCATCAGCACCTCGGCGGGCGAAAACGCCCATGGTAACGGAAGCCAGCGTTGCGGCTCCAGCGCCAGGCGGACAATCCTCTTGCGCACCGGCGAACGTGACTGTCGAGACGTCGAACCTGGACATCGATCAATGGCTGTGACGCCACGCACAAGACTCGAAAAAAAATCATGGGCACGGTAGGCTTGGTACGCGCGTGCGGGTGCGCGGCAACCGGGGTAGATGACAACCCAGGGGAGGCAAGGGAAGTCCGACCTATTCAAGGAGTGCTGCTATGTGTTTGATCGTGTTTGCCTGGCGTCCTGGTCATGCCCAGCCGCTGGTGCTGGCCGCCAATCGCGACGAATTCTATGATCGGCCGACCGACCTGCTGGCACCCTGGGATGACGCACCCGGCTTGCTGGCCGGGCGCGACCTGCAGGCCGGCGGTACCTGGCTGGGCATCGGCGCCGATGGCCGCTTCGCCGCACTGACCAATATTCGCGACCCGCGCCAGCCGCCGATCGGCCGCTCGCGCGGCGAGTTGTCCACCCAGTTTCTCACCAGCAGCTTGTCGCCCGAGGCGTTTTTCGCCGAGTTGAGCCAACGCGCCGACGACTATGCCGGTTTCAACCTGTTGGCAGGCAACAGTCACGAGGCATGGTTCTATAACTCCTGGGAAGGCGCGCCACAGCCGCTATCCGCTGGGCTCTACGGCTTTTCCAATGCCCAGCTGGATACGCCCTGGCCCAAGGTCGAGCGGGCCAAGGCTGCCTTGCGCGCCTGCCTGCAAGCGCCCGAGCCGCAGGCGCTGCTGGAGCTGCTGGCCGATCCGCAGCAAGCCGACGACAGGATTCTGCCGGACACCGGCATCGGCCTGAACACCGAACGCCTGCTCTCCAGCGTCTTTATCGCCAGCCGCAGCTACGGCACCCGGGCCAGCACCGCGCTGATCGTCCAGGCCGACGGCGCCCGGCAGATCGTCGAACGCAGCTATGGCCCCCACGGTGAGCTGCTGGGCGACATCAGCCTGAACACTCAGGCCCTGCGCCTCCGTGAACCGGCGCTGCTCGACACGCTGTAGCTCACCCCTCGAACAGGGGGCTGAGGTAAACTGGCGGACGCAACCCACCCTGCCCCACGCCCCGAACGGAAGGACCTCGACATGCAACTTGCCCGTGGACAACGTCTGCGTCTGACCGAGCTGGTCGGCAACGGCCTGAGTTTTCAGATCAGCCTGGAGGCTCGCGTCGCGGGCGCCGTGCCGGACTTCGCCTGTTTCGGGCTGGACGCCGCCGGCAAACTGGCCGACGAGCGCTACATGACGTTTTTCAACCAGCCGAAAAGCCCTTGCGGCGGTGTCAGCCTGCAACCGGTCAGTGGCGGCGGCTGCCTGTTCGCCTTCGACCTGCAGCGGTTGCCGGCCAGCATCGAGCGCCTGGTGATCACCGCCACCGTCGATGCGCCGCTGACCCTGGGGCAGCTCAGCAGCGGCCACCTGTGTTTCCTGGACGGCCCGCTGGAAACCGCGCGCTTCGCGTTGCAGGGCAGCGACTACGCCGCCGAGCGGGCGCTGATGCTGCTGGAATGCTACCGCAAGGACGGTGTCTGGCGGCTTTCGGTCAACGGCCAGGGCTTCAACGGCGGCCTGGCTGCGCTGGTCGAGCACTTTGGGGGTGAAGTCGCGGCGGAACCGAGCGCCACCCCGGCACCGGCAGCCCCTTCCGGCGCCCGGATCAACCTGGAAAAACGCCTGGAGAAGGAAGCCCCGCACCTGATCAGCCTGGTCAAGAAAGCGGCCGTCTCCCTCGAGAAAAAAGGCCTGGGCGCCCACCGTGCCAAGGTCTGCCTGTGCCTGGACATCTCCGCCTCCATGGCCCAACTCTACGACTCCGGGCAGGTGCAGGCCTTTGCCGAGCGCGTGCTGGCCCTGGGCTGCCAGTTCGACGACGATGGCGAGATCGATGTGTTCCTGTTCGGCAAGGACGTCCACCAACCCGAACCCATGGGGCTGGGCAACAGCCGCGACTACGTGCGCCAAGTCAATCAGCGCCACAAACTGGAGTTCGATACCCGCTATGGCGCCGCCATGCAGGGCATCCGCCGGTTCTATTTCCCGGACAGCGGCGGGGGCGCGCGCACCAGCGCGCACAAGGCGGCACTGCCGGTCTATGTGATGTTTATCACCGACGGCACCACCAGCGATTCGGCGGTGACCGAGCAGCAGCTGCGCTGGTCCAGCCACGAGCCGATCTTCTGGCAGTTCATGGGCATTGGCCGCGGCCGCAAAGCCAGCCTGTTCGGTCGCGCCGCTGCCAGCGCCAGTGGTTCGGACTTCCCCTTCCTGGAAAAACTCGACGACCTGGATGGCCGCCTGATGGACAACTGCGACTTCTTCTCGGTCAGCTCGCCGGACGAACACCCCGACGAGGCGCTCTATGACCTGCTGATGAATGAGTACCCGGGCTGGGTGGCGCTGGCCAAGCAGAATGGCTTGCTTGGTTGATGGGAGCCCAACCCTGAGGGCTGCGCCGGGCTGCTTTCCGTAGACCCCGGCTCACGAAACCCGCACGGGGTCGTACGGAAAACTTGCGGGTTTCACCCGCCCGACCAGAGCCTTACAGCACTGCGCATCGGCTACAGATTTCGCTGAAGCGCTTTTTCGTAGGGCGGGTAACCGGTTAGCACACCACGCCGCACCCGCCACGTGGCATAAGCGGCCAAGGGGGGATTAAGCGCCCCACCTATTTTTGGCGGGGTTTTCGCGAAAGCGCCTTAGGCAACGCCCCAGCCCGCAAGCGACAGGCTGAACAGCGGTGCCGGCACTGTGGGATCGTCCGCGTCGGCCACCAGCAGCACCGCGCCGTCCGGCGCGAAGGCCAGGCCTTCGACCTTGGCCAGCGGTTCAAGGCGGACCAGGTCGGCAAGGCTCAGGTCTGTATTCAAACGCCCCAGCACACTGCCCATGCAGGCCCCATCCAGGTAACTGGAATCGGTCGCCTCGGCCGCCGCGCTGAAGTACAGCCGGCCATCGGGGGCCAGCGCCAGGTCGGTCAGGCTCAGCGGTACCCCGTCCAGCTCGCCCAGGTCCAACGGCACCAGGCGCAGCAGGGCCGCCGCGCTCAGCTGGCCAGTGTCCAGGTCCCGCAGCGCCTGCGCCAGGTCCAGCTCGACCAGCGCGTTCTCGCCGCCCTGGCCATTGCCACGCTGGGCCAACAGCAGGCGGTCGCCACGGACGACCGCGCCCTCCACATTGAGCTCCAGCAGCAGGGTTTCCAGGTGCAGGAAGAGCGGCGCCAGATCGATCAGCCGCACCCCGCCGTCGCGAAACAGGCACCCGCCGCGGCGGTTGGGCTTGGAGCCGGACCCCAGGGCCAGCAGCGCTCCGTCGGGTAACACCGCCAGGGCTTCGAAGTCGGGTTTGCGGCGCTTGCGGGCCTTGGCCTCGCGGGGCAATGTGCCCGGCAGCAGCGGCCAACGCGCCAGCAACTGGCCTGCCAGGTCATATTGCTGCAGATCCAGGGCATCGTCGGCCACCAGCCATAGCCGCTCCCGCTGGCAAACCAACGCACTGGCCGCCGAGACGCCGAGGTCGGCGATTCGGCTCAGCCGCAGGCGCTGCATAAGCGACTCAGGCCTGGATGGACGCGGCCGGATTGAGCACCCGGCTCAGGCCCAGGTTGCGCAGTGCCAGGTGCAGTGAGCTGTGAATGACTTGCGGATTGTCGATGGTCATCAGCTGCGCCAACAGTTCCTGGGCCTTGCTCAGGCTGATCTGGCGCAGCAACCACTTCACCTTGGGCAGGTTGGTGGCGTTCATCGACAGGCTGTCAAAGCCCATGGCCATCAGCAGCACGGCGGCCGAAGGGTCACCGGCCATTTCGCCGCAAATGCTCACCGGCTTGCCCTCGGCGTGGGCCCCATCGACCACCAGCCGCAACGCCTGCAGCACCGCCGGATGAAGGAAATCGTACAGGTCGGCGACCCGCGGGTTGTTGCGGTCCACCGCCAGCAGGTACTGGGTCAGGTCGTTGGAACCGACCGACAGGAAATCCACCTGGCGGGCCAGCTCGCGCACCTGGTAGACCGCGGCGGGAATCTCGATCATCACCCCGACCGGCGGCAGCGGTACATCGGTGCCCTCGTCGCGCACCTCGCCCCAGGCCCGGTGGATCAGGTGCAGCGCCTCTTCCAGTTCGTGGGTACCGGAGATCATCGGCAGCAGGATGCGCAGGTTGTCCAGGCCCTCGCTGGCCTTGAGCATCGCCCGGGTCTGCACCAGGAAGATTTCCGGGTGATCGAGGGTCACGCGAATACCCCGCCAACCGAGGAAGGGGTTCTCCTCCTTGATCGGGAAATAACTCAGCGCCTTGTCGCCGCCGATATCCAGGCTGCGCATGGTCACCGGCAGCGGGTGGAAGGCGGCCAGCTGCTCGCGGTAGATCGCCAGCTGTTCCTTCTCGCTGGGGAAACGGTCCTTGATCATAAAGGGCACTTCGGTGCGGTACAGGCCCACGCCTTCGGCGCCCCGCTCCTGGGCACGCACCACGTCGGCCAGCAGGCCGGTATTGACCCACAGCGGCATGCGGTGGCCGTCCAGGGTTTCGCAGGGCAGCGCGCGCAGCGCGTCGAGGCCCTGGGTCAACTGGCGCTCCTCCTCCACCACCTCGGCGTACTGCTTGCGCAGCACTTCACTGGGGTTGGTAAAGACCTCGCCGTGGTAACCGTCGACAATCAACTGGATGCCGTCGATCTTCGAGTACGGCAGGTCGACCACCCCCATCACGGTGGGAATGCCCATGGCGCGGGCGAAGATCGCCACATGGGAGTTGCCCGAACCGAGCACCGACACCAGGCCGACCAGCTTACCTTCGGGGACCTCGCCAAGCATCGCTGGCGACAGCTCCTCGCTGACCAGGATGCAGTTGTCCGGGTACACCAGGGTTTGCTGACGGGCCTGTTGCAGGTAGGCCAGCAGGCGCCGACCGAGGTCCTTGACGTCCGAGGCGCGCTCGCGCAGGTAGGCGTCGTCCATCAATTCAAAGCGGTTGACGTGCTCGGTCACCACCTGACGCAACGCGCCCTGGGCCCACTGACCGGTCTTGATGACCTGGGTCACCTCGCTGCCCAGCGCCGCGTCGTCGAGCATCATCAGGTAGACATCGAACAGCGCCCGTTCTTCCGGGCGCAACTGGGTGGCCAGCTTGGCCGACAGGGTACGCATGTCGCTGCGCACGCCTTCCAGCGCGGTATTGAACAGCACCAGCTCGGCCTCGATATCGGCCACCGCCTTGTCCGGCACCACCTCCAGGTCGGCCGGCGGCAGCATCACCAGGGCGGTGCCCACGGCGGCGCCGGGCGAGCCGGGCACACCGACAAACTTGGCTTCCTGGATGCCCTTGCCGAGCTTGCCCAGGCCACGGATCGAGCCGGTGGCTTCGGCATGGGCGATCACCCCGGCCAGCTGCGCGCTCATGGTGACCAGGAAGGCTTCCTCACCCTCGTCGAACTGGCGGCGCTCCTTTTGCTGGATCACCAGCACGCCCATCACCCGCCGGTGGTGGATGATCGGTGCGCCGAGAAAGGAGGCGTAACGCTCTTCGCCGGTTTCGGCGAAATAGCGATAACGCGGGTGATCGGCCGCATTTTCCAGGTTCAGCGGCTCTTCACGGGTCCCCACCAGCCCCACCAGACCTTCGCTGGGGGACATGCTGACCTTGCCAATCGAGCGCTTGTTCAGGCCGTCGGTGGCCATCAGCACAAAACGGTTGGTTTCCGGATCGAGCAGGTAGACCGAGCAGACGTGGCTGCCCATGGCCTCCTTGACCCGCTGCACGATGATCGTCAGTGCCGCCTTGAGATCCTTGGCGGCATTTACTTCCTGGACGATCTTGCGCAGCGTATTGAGCATGGCTCGGGGTCGAACTCCGTAGTCAGTCGCGCGCCAGCAGGCGCGGCGCAAGTTCTTTGAGGGCGCGGCGGTAGACCTCGCGCTTGAAGGTCACCACCTGCCCCAGCGGATACCAATAACTCACCCAGCGCCAGCCGTCGAATTCCGGTTTGCTGGTCAGGTCCATCCGCACCCGCTGTTCATCGGAGGTCAGGCGCAGCAAAAACCACTTCTGCTTCTGACCGATACACAGCGGCTGACTGTGGGTACGCACCAGACGCTGAGGCAGACGATACCGCAGCCAGCCCCGGGTACAGGCAAGAATTTGCACATCTTCCTGCTCGAGACCGACTTCCTCGTTGAGTTCGCGGTACAACGCCTCTTCCGGCGACTCGCGATCGTTGATCCCCCCCTGGGGAAATTGCCAGGCATCTTGGTTGATGCGGCGCGCCCACAGCACTTGACCGACCTCGTTGGTCAGAATGATGCCGACATTGGGACGAAAACCATCGCAATCAATCACGGTGGACAACCTCGTAAACGCATGTTCCAGCATTGTTCCACAAAGGCCGTGACAGCGGCAACGCGGCCCGCCGGTGGAATAGGAATGACCGTCAAAAGCCGCTATCCTGGCCGCCCTCCGGCACCTCTATTGGCAGGCTGACTACCGTGCGCTTGGCTCTCTTCGATCTCGACAACACCCTGCTGGGCGGCGACAGCGACCATGCCTGGGGCGACTACCTCTGTGAACGGGGCATTCTCGACGGCCTGGCCTACAAGGCGCGCAACGATGCGTTCTACCAGGACTACCTGGCCGGGCGGCTTAATATCACCGACTACCTGAATTTCAGCCTGGAGATCCTCGGTCGCAGCAGCATGGCCCAACTCGACCAATGGCACCTGGATTTCATGCGCGACTGCATCGAGCCGATCGTCCTGGCCAAGGGTGAGGCGCTGTTGGCCGAGCACCGGGCCGCCGGCGACAAATTGCTGATCATCACCGCCACCAACCGCTTCGTCACCGCGCCCATCGCCACGCGCCTGGGCGTCGAGACGCTGTTGGCCACCGAGTGCGAGATGCAAGACGGCCGCTATACCGGACGCACCACCGACGTGCCCTGCTTCAAGGACGGCAAGGTCACCCGGCTGAACCGCTGGCTGCGAGAAAACGGCCTGGACCTGGCGGGCAGTAGCTTCTACAGCGACTCGATCAACGACCTGCCCTTGCTCGCCCTGGTCGAGCGCCCGGTGGCGGTCGACCCCGATCCGAGCCTGCGGGCCGAGGCCGAGCGCCGCGGCTGGCCGGTGATATCCCTGCGCTGACCTGCCGCTGGCCTGCCAGCCCGGATCAGCTAAGCCGGCTTGGCCACCATCAAAAAGAAGATTGCGATAAAGGCAACGAAGGCCGGCCACCCCAGCACAAACCAGATCGCCATATAGCGCCGCGCCCGCAGCGGTAACTCGCCGCCCTCGCGCAGCGCCTGCTCGGCCATGTCGCGCAGGCGGATCTGCAACCACAGCACCGGCAGCCAGCACAGCCCCGCCAGTACAAAGAGCCCCAGGCTCCACTGCAGCCAGGCCTGCTGCAGCGGCCACCCGGCCAGGTACACCAGGCCCAGGCCGCTCAGCGGCTGAAAGACCGCGCTGGTGGCGATAAACAGCCAGTCAGCGGTGACCAGGTGGCGGAAGGTCACGACCATGGCCTGCAGGTTGCCGCTGCGCCAAGCGCGCAAGGCGTAATAGGCCGACCCCAGGCCCGTGCCGAACAACAGGGTCGCGGAGAGGATATGCAGGGTCTTGAGCAGCAGGTAGAAGCTCATTCGGCGGTGGCCCGTGCGGTTGCTGGAGACCGGCGCAGCCGTGGCTCGGTCCACAGCAGCCAGAGGGTGGCGACCAGCAGTACGGCGTTCTTGGCCACCCCGGCAAAAGGATCGAACCAGTAGGCCGGCAGTAGCAGGCTGATCACCAGGCTGTACCCCAGCATCAGCCCCAGTTGCACCTGCAGCACCCGCCGGCGCCAAGGCGCAATCAGTAAGCCCAGCCCCAGCACACCGTCGAGCAGGCCGCCGCCGATCACCGCCGTCGCGGCAGGCCAGCCACCGATACCGGCGTCGGCCATGATCCGCAGCCCCCAGCCGTACCCCGGCCCCAGGCAGACCAGCGCGGTCCACAGCCAGACCAGCACCAGGGCCGCCAGCAACAACGGGCGCATGGCGGCCGTCACGCTCACGCCCGGCACGGGCCAGTGCTGCAGCCGGCTGGCCAGGGGGGCGGCCCGGTAGCCGCAGGCATGCTGCAGCGGCAATGGATCGGCCAGGTTATCGCGCCGGCTCAGGCGCAACAGCGCCGTGTTCAGCGCCGTCCAGCCAAAGCGATCGCCCAGCGCCGCGGCCACCCCGAGCAGCGCGGCCGACAGGCCGACATAGGTCCCGGCGGGCCAACCCTGGGCGGCGCGCAATTGGTCGATCAACTGGCCCTGGGTCATGTCCTGGGGCCCGACCAGCGGCAGCACCTGCGCCGCCTCTGGCCACTCACGCAGCAAGGCCAGCACCGCGCCGACCAGGTCCTGGACGTGCAGCGGTTGCAGCCGGGCCTGGCGATCGAGCAGCGGAATCAACGGCCAGGGCGACAAGCGCAGCAACCATTGGCTGCTGCGCCCACCCGAGCCCAGCACCAGCGAAGGACGCAGTACCAGGGCGGGAATGCCCAGCCCCAGCAGGTAGTCGTCGGCGCGCGCCTTGCTGGCCAGAAAGGGGCTGTCCGGCTGCTCGCCGGCGCCCAGGGCGGAAATCTGCAGCACCCGCGCACCTTCGGTCGCCGCACGGGCAAACAGCGCACAGGGGCCGTCGCTCTGCACCCGCGCCAACGCACCGGGATCGGGGCTCAGCAGGCCGCTCGCATTGATCAACAACTCGACGCCCTCGGGCCATTGGAAATGCGCCGGGTCCACCGCCAGACGCTCCAGGTCCAGTGCGCGCCAGTGCACGCCGGGCAGCGCCGGCTGCGGCAACTGCCGGCTGGTGGCGATCAGTTCGTGACCGGCCGCCACCAGCGCCTCGAGCAAATGACGGCCGATAAAGCCGCTCGCCCCCACCAACAGGACGCGCATCAGGCGGGTTTGGCGCCCATCAGTCCCATGATGGCCAGCAGCACCAGCACCAGCAACCCGCTGTAAGCAGCGGCGAAACGCAGCAGGCGTGCCGGCGCCGGGCTGTCACCCAGTGCCTGCCAGGCGGCCAGGCGGCCGTTGAGCAACAGCACCAGGACCACCAACACGACGAACAACAGGCTGCTGGCCAGCAGCCAGGTCTGGCTCAGGGGGAAGCCGGCCAGGTGCACCAGCCACCAGCCACTGGCCGGCAGGCTGAGGCCCAGCAGGGCCAATACCGGCAGGCTGATCAGCCGCGTGCGCCGCAACTTGCGCTGCAACACGGCCGGCTGGCCACCCCGCACGGCCTTCCACAACATCAGGGCATGGGCCAGAACGCCGAGCAGCAGCAAGATCGCCGGCAGGCTGTGGGCCCATTTGAGCAGGCTGTAGTGTTCCATTTAGACGCGCTTCCAGTCGGTGGAGAAATCGGGTAACGGCCGGCCCGCTTAGGCTCGGCCGCCAGAGACTTAGCCGAGAAACAGCTGATAAGCCGGGTTGTCGCTTTCGTCCCAGTAGGGGTAACCGATTTCGGCCAGGGCCGCCGACACCAGCGCCCGCTCCGCCGCGGGAACCTGCAGCCCCGCCACGACCCGGCCGTCGGCGGCGCCGTGGTTGCGGTAATGGAACATGGAGATATTCCAGCGGCCGCCGAGCTTTTGCAGAAAGTTGAACAGCGCCCCGGGCCGCTCGGGGAACTCGAAGCGGAACACCAACTCGTCACTGACCCCCGCCGCGTGCCCGCCGACCATATGGCGGATATGCAGCTTGGCCAGTTCGTTGTCGGTCAGGTCCTGCACCGGAAAGCCCTGCGCCCGCAGCTGGCTCACCATCTGCTCGCGCGGGTCGGTGTCCGGATGGGTTTGCACCCCGACGAAGATGTGCGCTTCGCGGTCGGTGTGATAGCGGTAGTTGAACTCGGTGATCTGACGCTTGCCGATGGCCTCGCAGAAGGCCTTGAAGCTGCCGGGCTTCTCCGGGATGGTCACGGCGATGATCGCCTCGCGGCCCTCGCCCAGTTCGGCGCGTTCGGCCACGTGGCGCAAGCGGTCGAAATTGACGTTGGCCCCCGAATCGATCGCCACCAGCACCTGGCCGGCACAGCCCTCGCGTTCGACGTATTTCTTGATCCCGGCGACGCCCAGGGCGCCGGCCGGCTCGGTGATCGAGCGGGTGTCGTCGTAGATGTCCTTGATCGCCGCGCACATCTCATCGGTGCTGACGGTGATCACCTCGTCGACGTGATCCCGGCAGATGTCGAAGGTGTGCTGGCCGATCTGTGCCACCGCCACGCCGTCGGCGAAAATGCCGACCTGGCTGAGCACCACGCGCTCGCCCGCGGCCATGGCTGCCTGCAGGCAATTGGAGTCGTCGGGTTCGACGCCAATGACCTTGATCTCCGGGCGCAGGTACTTGACGTAGGCGGCGATGCCGGCGATTAGCCCGCCGCCGCCGACCGGCACGAAGATGGCGTCCAGACGGCCCGGGTGCTGGCGCAGGATTTCCATGGCGACGGTGCCCTGTCCGGCGATGGTATGGGGGTCATCGTAGGGGTGGACGTAGACGTAGCCCTTCTCGTCGACCAGCTTCAGCGAGTAGGCCAGGGCCTCGGGAAAGGTGTCGCCGTGCAGCACCACCTTGCCACCGCGCGAGCGCACGCCCTGGATCTTGATCTCCGGCGTGGTGCGCGGCATCACGATGGTCGCCTTGATGCCCAGCACCTTGGCCGCCAGGGCCAGGCCCTGGGCGTGGTTTCCGGCCGAGGCGGTGACCACGCCACGCGCCTGCTCTTCGGCGCTCAGCTGCACCAGCTTGTTGTAGGCGCCGCGAATCTTGAAGGAGTAGACCGGCTGCAGGTCCTCGCGCTTGAGCAAAATCGAATTACCCAGGCGCTCGGACAGCTGGGGGGCCGCTTGCAGCGGGGTTTCCACCGCCACGTCATAGACGCGCGAGGTAAGGATCTTCTTGACGTAGGTTTCGAGCATCGGGGTTTCATCGGCCAGCCTGCGGGAGCCCTGGAGTCTACCTCAGGCCTTCGCCGAACGACCATACGAATCCCGGGGGTTTAGCCGATAGGGCTATAATGCCCGCCTTCAGGGTGCAGGCGGGTCCCAGACCCAGCCTGCTCCCCCTACCTTACTGTTGGAGCCCGCCATGACCCAGGATCAACTCAAGCAGGCCGTGGCCCAAGCCGCGGTCGACTTTATCCGTCCGCAACTGGACAGCAAGAGCGTGGTCGGGGTCGGCACCGGCTCCACCGCCAACTGCTTTATCGACGCGCTGGCGCGGCACAAGACCGAGTTCGACGGCGCCGTCGCCAGCTCCGAGGCGACCGCCGAGCGCCTGCGCGGCCACGGCATCCCGGTCTACGAACTGAATACGGTGGGCGACCTGGAGTTCTATGTCGACGGTTGTGACGAAAGCAACGAACACCTGCAGCTGATCAAGGGCGGCGGCGCGGCCCTGACCCGCGAAAAGATCGTCGCCGCCGTGGCCAAGACCTTCGTCTGCATCGCCGACGGCAGCAAGCTGGTGCCGCTGCTCGGCAACTTCCCGCTGCCGGTGGAAGTGATCCCCATGGCCCGCAGTCATGTCGCCCGGCAACTGGTCAAGCTCGGCGGCGACCCGGTCTACCGCGAAGGCGTGGTCACCGACAACGGCAATGTCATCCTCGACCTGTTCAACCTGCAGATCAGTGACCCGGTCGCCCTGGAAGCGCAGATCAACAGTATCGTCGGCGTGGTCTGCAATGGCCTGTTCGCCGCGCGCCCCGCGGACCTGCTGTTGCTGGGCACGGCCGACGGGGTCAAGACACTGCGCGGCTGAGCCTTTTCCAGGCCAGGCGCAGGCTCAGCCCTCGAGATCCAGCCGGGCCAGGCGCTGGGCGGCGGCGTCGAGTTCCTGCTCGTTGAAGACCTCTACCCCGGCGCGCCTGAGCAAGGCCGCCGTCACGCCCTCGCCCGCCACCTTGACGCCGCTGAAGCTGCCGTCGTAAGCCTCGCGATTGCCGCACGAGGGACTCCGCGCCTTGAGCACCGCCATGCGGATGCCATGGGCCTGCACCAGCGCCAGGGCCTGCCGCGCGCCGTCGCAGAACGCTGCGGTGACGTCCTCGCCATTGTCGGTCAGGACCGGGCGCAGGCCATCGAGCACCTGCCCGCCCTGGCCGCCGGGAATTTCCGCGGGGGGCCGCGGCGTGCCAAGGCCACCCGCCACTTCCGGACAGACTGCGACCACCCGCCCCTCGGCCTGCCACTGCTGCAAGGGGTCGAACGGACCGTGGGCGCCGCCGTCGTAGCGCACCCGATGGCCCAACAGGCAGCGACTGACCAGAATCTTGTGCATGGGTTTCTCCGTGATCGACAGCTTCAGCGGTAGTGCCCTGGGGAGCGTCAAAAAGGACCGTCGCCACGGCGGCGGAACCAGCCGGCCAGGGACAGCCGGTCGCGCGTCGCCGGCAACACCTCGTGGGGCACCTCGGCCGACAAAAATACCACCAGGCGCCCGGCCAGCGGGTCGATATCCAACTCCTGTTGCACCAGGTGCAGACGCAGCGCGCCGCCTTCCTGTGGCAACCAGTCCGGGTTGAGGTAGAGCACGACCGACACGGCACGGCGGTCGTCGTCGCGAAAACGGTCCAGATGGCGGCGATAGAAGGCGCCCGGCGGATAGAAGGCGAAATGGCTTTCGTAGTCCTCCAGGCCCAGGTACAGACTGGCATTGAGCGCCTGACGCAACGCGTCCATCCGGGCCAGGTAGCGGTCGCAGGCGGATGACTCACCGGGTTCCAACCACTGGATACGGTCACCCCGGATGGCCGCCTGCAGCCCCTGGGCTGCGCCGCGACCGACCCCGGCTGCACTCAAATCGCCTTGCGCCGCACGCCGATGGCACTCGGCGGCCAGTTCGAGGGTCAGATCAGGCGTCAGAAAGAGGTCTTGCCGTGACCAGCCCTGTTCGGCCAGGTCGGCGGCGATTCGTACTAACTGGGGTTCGGTATCCATAGGCATGACGAGGATTCTATCAGCGTCGTGCTTGCGCCTCGACAAGAGCGCGCCCTGCCCCTGAAAATGGCCGTCTTTCCAGGAGTCCCTATGCGCGCCCTTTTGACCTGTGTTGCCCTTGTCTTCAGCCTGTTTACCCTGCCCGTCGTCGCCGACGACCATGCCCAGCTCTATCAACTGAGCGGCTGGCCGGAACAACGGGCGCATTTCAGCGACGCGCTGCAGGCGGCCCAGCTGCGTTACCGCAACAGCCTGCCGCCGGCGGTCTACCAAGCGCTGGTGGATAACAGCAATCAACGCTTCGCACCCCAGGCCATGGACCAGCGCGCCCAGCAGCAGCTGCGCGCCAGCCTGAGCGACCCGCGCCCGGCCTTGCAGTTCTTCCAGTCGCCCCTGGGACGCAAGATCACCGCCGCCGAGCTGCTGGCCACCCGCCGCGACCAGCTGGCGCAACACGCCAATGGCTTGCCGCGAGTCCCCGCCGACGCCACCCGGCGCCTGCTGATCCGCCACCTGGCCCAAGCCTTGCCGGCGACCGAGGCCGGTGCTGAGGTAAGCCTGGCGCTGGCCGGCGTCGCCGCCGACAGCCTTAGCCAGATGATTCCCGGCCTGCTTGGCGGCGGTCAGGCCCAGGACCTGCTGGACAGCCAGCGCCAGCGGCTGATGCAGCAAATGGAGGGCGACCTCGACAACACGCTACTGCATGTCTACCGCGAGCTGTCCGATCCGGAGCTGGAGGAATTCGCCCAGTTCGCCGAGTCGGCCGACGGCAAGGCTTATTATCAAGCGGCGCTGGCCGCCATCCGTGCCGGCCTGGCCGTGGGTCAGACCGCGCCTTAGGCGGATATGGCGCTGTTTGGTCCGGGTCTGGCAGGGCTCACGCAAGGGTGGCAAGCGTCCAGCCGTTGTGCGAACAGCCCCACCCGGTAGGGCGGTCTCGGCGCACCGTTCAGCGACAGCCCGCCGCTTGTGCTCGAGGCAAGCTACACCGCGCCATTGGGCTAGACCGCCGTACGCGGCAACAGCAGCCCCAAGGGCAGGCAGACCCGGGCTTCCAGGCCGCCGCCGGCGCGGTTGCGCAACTCGACGCTGCCGCCGTGCAAGGCGGCGATGCGCTTGACGATTGCCAGGCCCAGGCCCGAGCCCTTGCCGCCACGGGCCCGATCACCACGAATAAAAGGGTTGAAGATCGCCCCCAGCTCCTCAGGAGCCACCCCGGCACCCCGGTCCAGCACGCTGAGTACGATATAGGGCGCGCTGCAGCCACCGGAAACCGAGGCCGCCACCTCCACGGCATTGCCGCCGTACCGCAGGGCATTTTCGATCAGGTTGACCAACAGCCGCTTGATCGACACCCGTCGCAGGGCAAACAACGGCAGCGGCTCCAGGCACAACCGGACCAGCTCCTGCTGCTGGTTGTAGGGCGCCACCACTTCGCGCACCAAGTCATTGAGGTCGACTTCCTCCACCGGTTCGTCGCGGCCGTCCCGGATAAACGCGAGGAACTGGTCGAGAATGGCGTCCATGTCCTCGATGTCGCGGACCATGTCCTCGGTCAGGTCGGAGTCGTTGTCGAGCAGCTCCAGGGACAGCCGTAGCCGGGTCAGGGGCGTGCGCAGGTCATGGGATACCCCCGCCAGCATCAACTCACGCTCACGTGCCGCCTGCTCGACATCCTCGGCCATCTGGTTGAAGGCCCGATACACCTCGGCCATCTCGCTGGGCGTGTCACTGACCGGCAGGCGCACGCTGCGTCCCTGGCCCAGCTGGCGCGCGGCAAACACCAGGCGCTTGAGCGGCGCACTGAGCTGACGGACGAAAATCCAGGCCGCTGCGGTGGACAACAGGCCAATGGCCAGGAACCAGCCCAGCACGCTCCAGATCCGCTGGCCCCTCAGGGGATGCGGGTAGAGTGGCACCTTCAACCAGTCGTCGCCCAGGCGTGGGGCGCGAACCCAGAGCGCCGGCGGACTGGTCGCCCGCACCCGCACCTCGGTGTCCTCGCCCAACTCGGCCTGCATCTGGGTCTGGAAGATGTCGCTGTAGGGCCAATGCTGTTCGCTGGTCGGCACCGTCTCCCGCGGCACCCGCTGCAAGCCGGCGGCCTCGGCGATGTGCTCACGGTTATCCGGATCCGCCGCCCAGTAGGCACGCAGGGTCAAGGCCGCACCATGGCTGTACTGGCGATCGACCAGCACGTCCTCGTTCATCATCAGGTAAACCAGGGTCAGGGCCTTGGAAAACAGCACGACCACCAACACCAGCCACAGCGTGCGGGCGAAGAAGCTTTGCGGAAACCAGAGTGGGGTTTTCATGATGACCGCAGCCAATAGGGGTAAGCCTCAAGCCGCAAGCAGGAGCCTATGGCCACGCAGTCGCTCGGCGCACAGCGAATGGCAGGGGGGGTACCGCTCATCTACTTGTTGCCATCGGGCACGAAGACATAACCCACGCCCCAGACGGTCTGGATATAACGCGGCTTGGACGGATCGGGCTCGATCAAGCGGCGCAGGCGCGAGATCTGCACGTCGATGGAACGCTCCAGGGCGTCCCACTCGCGGCCACGGGCCAGGTTCATCAGCTTGTCGCGAGTCAGTGGCTGACGCGCGTTCATCACCAAGGCCTTGAGTACCGCAAATTCACCGGTGGTGAGCATGTGCACTTCGTTGCCGCGCTTGAGTTCGCGGGTGGCCAGGGACAGTTCGTAGTCACCGAAGGTTACGCTTTCGTCTTCGCTGCCCGGTGCGCCCGGCACTGGCGCCGACTGGCGACGCAGGACCGCTTTGACGCGAGCCATCAGCTCGTCAGGGTTGAACGGCTTGGCCAGGTAATCGTCGGCACCCAGTTCCAGGCCCTTGATACGGCTGAGCTCGTCACCCTTGGCGGTGAGCATGATGATCGGAATCTGGTTGTTCGCTGTGCGCAGGCGGCGGCAAGCGGTCAGACCGTCTTCGCCGGGCAGCATCAGGTCGAGGACGACCAGGTTGAACACTTCACGCGCCAGCAGGCGGTCCATTTGTTCAGTGTTCGGTACGGCACGGGCGCGGTAGCCCTTGCTGACGAAAAAGCGTTCCAGCAGGCTGCTGAGCCCAGGATCGTCGTCAACGATAAGAATTTTTTCGCCTTCAGCAATGTTTGCAGTGCTGCTCATTGGATGCTCCTTTGATCTCGGCGCGCATTATGGCGTAGCTGTCGTTATACGCACCGTGTGCATTGTTAGCAGATTTTTCCTTCACCGCCAGGAATACAGGCATTGTGCCTGCAGCCTCTGATGCCCCCGAATGACCGAACGCTGGTTATAATGCGCGGCCTTTTGTGTCAGGCAACGTCTGATCATTACTGCGGCAGCCGCTTTTTATTTTCAAGGCGCCGGCAGTATTTGTTCGATTTCACGGGTCAACGGGAAGCCTGTTGATCCAGGTAGCGGCGCAGGCCAGGCCGCTCAACCAGACTCGCCGAGCCTTTATCCCTGCGCCTGCGAGCCTGCTTTCACAATTTGTCAGGTGGTTTTATGGACAGCATCAACAGCCGCATCGCCGAGGAACTCGGCGT
>NZ_JBEVDL010000031.1:0-16608 GCF_040514055.1 Pseudomonas sp. | reverse complement strand
GGCAGGGTGATATTGAGTTCCAGAATCGAGCAACTGCCCTGGTTTTCCAGAGCGACGTGCACGTCATCGGACCCGATATTGACGTACTTGCGGATGACCTCGACCAATTCCTTCTGCAAGGCTGGCAGGTAGTCCGGTGTACTGCGTTGGCCGCGTTCGTGCGCCACGATAATCTGTAGACGCTCTTTCGCTACCGACGCGGTGCTGACTTTTTTGCTGGCACGAAAGAAGTCAAAAAGATTCATTATCTACCTCCAAACAGGCGCTCGAAGAATCCCTTCTTCGTTACATCGAGAAAACGATGCTCCACGTTCTTGCCCAGCAGGCGATCGACCGCATCGCTGTATGCCTGACCGGCATCGCTCTGGTCGTCGAGAATGACCGGCACGCCTGAGTTGGAAGCCTTGAGTACGGCCTGGGATTCTGGAATGACACCCAGCAGGGCGACTGCCAGAATCTCTTTGACGTCTTCGACGCCGAGCATTTCGCCGTCACTGACTCGTTGCGGGTTGTAGCGGGTCAGCAGCAGGTGTTCCTTGATTGCCTCTTCGCCCTTTTCCGCGCGGCGCGATTTGCTGGCCAGCAGGCCGAGCATGCGGTCCGAGTCACGAACCGAGGACACTTCCGGGTTGGTCACGATAATCGCTTCGTCTGCGAAGTACATGGCCAGGTGGGCACCTTTTTCGATACCGGCCGGCGAGTCGCAGACCACATATTCGAAATTCTGCTTCAGCTCGTTGAGGATCTTTTCTACGCCGTCCTGGGTCAAGGCGTCCTTGTCCCGGGTCTGGCTGGCCGCCAGCACGTAGAGGTTTTCCAGGCGTTTGTCCTTGATCAGCGCCTGGGTCAGGGTCGCTTCGCCGTTGACCACATTGACGAAGTCATACACCACCCTTCGCTCGCAACCCATGATCAGGTCGAGGTTGCGCAGGCCGACGTCAAAGTCGACGATGACGGTTTTGTGCCCGCGCAGGGCGAGGCCGGTTCCGATGGCGGCGCTGGTAGTCGTTTTACCCACGCCACCCTTGCCGGATGTGACTACGAGAATCTTGGCCAAGGTGTTTCACCCCTAAGAAGAAAGGATTTTCTAATCCTTAAAAATGGCGGCAGTATCCGTTAAAGGCGGGTGATGTTCAACACGTCCCCCGACAGGCTGACCTGTACCGCGCGGCCCCAGGCGGGGTCGCGGCGCAGGTCTTCGGCGACCTTGTAATGGCCGCCGATGGAGAGCAATTCGGCGCCCAGTTGCTGGCAGAAAATCCGCGCCTGCAGGTTGCCTTTGATGCCGGCCAGGGCGCGGCCACGCATAGGGCCGTAGACATGGATATTGCCATCGGCCAGAAGTTCCGCACCGGCACTCACCGGCGCCATCACGATCAGGTCGCCGCCCTGGGCATAGACCTGCTGGCCGCCACGAATCGGCGTGGTGACGATCCGCGTGGGTTTGACCTCCGGCTCGCTGGGTTTCTCGACTTTTTCCACGTTTTCGACGGGTTTCACCGCAGCCACGCTTTCGGCAGCGGGCTCCACCGGGCGCTCGCGGGCGCCCGATGGCGGCAGCACGGGCAGGTCCAGGCTCTGGGCAGCGGCGATGTCCGAGGCGCGGCTGGCTCGAATGGCCAGGGTGCGCAGACCATGGCGCTGACACAGCGCCATCAGCGCGGCCAGCTTCACCACACCTTCGCTGTCCGGCAGTTTGTCCAGGGCCAGCACCAGCGGGGTGTTGCTGAAGAAGTTCGGCGCCTGGGCAACCTTGGCGGCCAGCTGCCGGTCCAGGCGTTCGAGGTCGTTGTGGGTCAGTTCCAGCACGGTAATGGCAAGCATGCTGCCCTTGAGCTGAAACACGGGTTCTTGGTCGAGAAGGTCAGCTTGACTCATGATTTGCCTGGTGGGCCCTGGTGGACGAAGACGGCGCTGGAGGAAACAGCCCCGGGACTTATAACGAGAACCCCGGTGGGCCGCAAGCACCGCGCAGTCCTGTAGAATGCGCGGCCCAGTCGCCTTCCGGAACCCGAGATGGATCGTCCGCCTTTTCGCGCCTACTTCCTGCACCCGCGGTTCTGGCCCCTGTGGCTGGGCCTGGGCCTGCTCTGGCTGATCGTGCAGCTGCCCTACCGGTTGTTGCTGCGCCTGGGCACGGGGCTGGGTTGGGTCATGTACCGGCTGGCCGGCGCGCGTCGGCGGATTGCCGCGCGCAACCTGGCGTTGTGCTTTCCGGCCTTGGATGAGGCCGCTCGCGAGCGCCTGTTGCGGGCCAATTTCGCCTCCACCGGCATCGCGTTTTTCGAGATGGCGATGAGCTGGTGGTGGCCGCGTAGGCGGTTGGCGCGACTGGCCCAGGTTGAGGGCCTGGAACATTTGCAGCAGGCTGAAGCCGCGGGGCAGGGCGTCATTCTTATGGCGCTGCATTACACCACCCTGGAAATCGGCGCGGCTTTGCTCAGTCAGCGCCATACCATCGACGGCATGTACCGCGAGCATAAGAATGCCCTGTTCGATTTTATCCAGCGCCGCGGCCGCGAGCGGCATAACCCGGATGCCACGGCGATCGACCGTGACGATGTGCGTGGCATGCTCAAGTCCCTGCGCAGCGGTCGGGCCATCTGGTACGCCCCTGACCAGGACTATGGCCCCAAGCAAAGCCTATTCGTGCCCTTGTTCGGCATCCAGGCGGCCACGGTGACGGCCACCAGCAAATTTGCCCGGCTGGGCCGCGCCCGGGTGGTGCCTTTTACCCAGGTGCGCCTGGCGGACGGCTCGGGCTACCGTTTGCAGCTCTACCCGGCCCTGAAGGACTTTCCGGGCCCGGTGGAAGACGCCGACTGTCTGCGCATCAACCGCTGGATCGAGACGGCCGTCGGCCAGTGTCCGGAGCAGTACCTGTGGGCCCACCGTCGTTTCAAGACCCGTCCGCCAGGGGAGCCCAGGCTTTACCCGAAAAAGGCCTAGACCGGTCACAGCGGCGCCCGCCACGGGCGGCCTCTATACTGCGGGAAACCTCGGAGTGCGCTCATGAATCATGCTGTGCGCGGTGACCAGTTGGTGACCGGGCTGATCCTTTCCGGGGGCGGTGCCCGGGCGGCGTATCAAGTGGGCGTGCTGGCGGCCATCGCCGACCTGCTGCCGAACGCGGCGCACAATCCCTTTCCGGTCATAGTCGGCACCTCGGCCGGGGCCATCAACGCGGTTGGCTTGGCGTGCGGAGCGCTGCATTTTACCGAGGCGGTCCATCGTTTGACGGCCGTCTGGCAGGGCTTTCACACGTCGCAGGTGTACCGCAGCGACTGGTCCGGGGTGTGGCGCCAGGCCGGGCGCTTTCTCGGTCATAGCCTGCTCGGCATGGGGCGGCAAGTGCCCGTGGCGCTGTTGGACAATGCCCCGTTGCGCGAACTGTTGAGCCGGGAAATGGACTTCAGCGGCATCGCCGCCGCCGTGCGCCTGCGCCAGCTGCGAGCAGTGGCGGTGACCGCATTCGGCTACGAATCGGGGCAGGCGGTGACCTTCTACCAAGGGCGCGCGACGATCGACCCCTGGTTCCGCCATCGTCGGGTCGGCGTGCCGACCCGACTGGGCGTCGACCACCTGCTGGCCAGCGCCGCCATACCCTTGATTTTCCCGCCGGTGAAGGTCAACCGTGAATACTTCGGCGATGGCGCCTTGCGCCAGTCGGCGCCGATCAGTCCGGCCTTGCATCTGGGGGCGACGCGAGTGCTGGTAGTGGGGGTCAGCGGCAATCCGCAGGGGCTCAACACCAACCAGCCGGCGCCTCGCACCCAGACCGGCCTGCCGCCCAGCCTGGCGCAGATCAGCGGCCATATGCTCAACAGCACCTTTATCGACAACCTGGAAGGTGATATCGAGCTGCTCGAGCGGATCAATCATATGAGCCGTTTGCTGCCCAGCGAGATCGCCTCCCGTGGCTTGGGCCTGAAACCCGTGGAGGTGCTGGTGATTGCCCCCAGCCAGCCGCTGGACATGATCGCCGCCCGCCACCGCCACGAATTGCCCAAGGCCATGCGCCTGTTTCTGCGCGGCCCCGGCGCGACCAAGGCGAGTGGCGCCGCGGTGCTCAGTTACCTGCTGTTCGAGCCGGGCTACTGCAACGAGCTGATCGAGCTGGGGTACCAGGATGCAATGGCGCAGAAAGAGGCGCTGGTACGCTTTCTCGGCTTGGCCGGTGCGCCGGAGACCCCCATCGTGGCGGCCCGGCTGAGCAGCTAAGCGGCGTAACCGGGAGCGCCGGGCGCCTCAGTCGGCGATCTGCAGTTTGCGTGCCTCGGTGTAGACAAAGCGAATCTTGTCGTACTCGAAGGGCGAGTTCAGCTGGCCATAGCGGAACGCCGTGCTGGCCCGCTGATCGACCACCTTGAGGACGGTGACCTCCGGATGGTCGCTGCTGAACTCCGCTACGTTGAGGAAGTTGATCTGGCTTTCCAGGGTGAAGTCGGCCACCAGTCCGCCGGTGTCGCGGGCGTTGGAGGGGCCGAGCAGCGGCAGCATCAGGTAGGGGCCCTCAGGCACTCCATAAAAGCCCAGGGTCTGGCCGAAGTCTTCGGATTGCCGCGGCAGGCCGAAACGGGTCGCGGCGTCCCACAGGCCGACCACGCCGACCGTGGTATTGACCAGCAGCCGCCCGCTGGTGTTCAGCGCCCGTTGCCCCTTGAGTTGCAGCAGGCTGTTGACCAGGCTCGGCACCTCGCCCAGGTTGCCGAAGAAGTTGTTTACCCCGGTGCGCACCAGACGCGGCGTGACATAGGTGTAGCCGCGGACCACCGGCAGAAACACCCACTCGTCGAAGCGGTAGTTAAAGTGGTAGACCCGGCGGTTCCAGGATTCGAACGGGTCGTAGACGTTCAAGGCGTTGAGGGTCGAGCGCTCGAACTCGCGCTGGTCCAGCCCCGGGTTGAATTTCAGCTGTTTGAGTGGCTCGGTGAAGCCATCCGGTTCGACCGGGTCGGCCCCCTGGACCTGGGCGCAGCCCAGCAGCAGGGCGAGCGAGAGGACTTTCTTAACCACGGAAGAACTCCAGCATGGCGTCGCTATTGACGCGGTAATTGAGGTTGCCGCAATGGCCGCCGTGGGGGTAGACGGTCAGGCGATCGCCCAGGGTGCGGCGCAGGAAGCCGAGGTCGCCGGGCCCGAGAATGACGTCGTCGGCGTTATGCATCACGGCGATCTTGCTGCTTTTTTTCAGGTAGTCCTCCAGGGCGTACAGGCTCACCTGGTCGATCAGTTGCAGCATGCTGCCGCCGTCAGCGCGGGCACGCCACATGGGAATCAATTGCTCGGTCATGTAGCAGTCGAAGTCGCACTGCAGCGCCCGCTTGAAGAAGCGCGTCAGGCTGGTGCCTTCGCTGATCGGATAGCCCGTGGGGGTGATCAGGCCGCGGCGGTTGATCAGGTCCGAGGTAAAGGCGATATCCGCCGACGAAAACCGAAACGAGGTGCCGATCAGCATCGCCATTTGCTCGTCGGACAGGCGCTGCTTGGATTCCTGGAAGTCATACAGCAGGGCGTCGTTGATATCGACGTACCCCTTCTGCTGGAAATAGCGGGTCAGTTTGCTCAGCACCAGCTCATAGAAGGTGGTGTTGTTGTTGATACCCTTGACGTCGGTCTGCACCAGACGGTCCAGGTTGGTGATCGAGGTGTAGAGGTTGACCGGCGGGTTGAGCATCAGCACCCGCTTGAAATTGAAGCTACGACGGGTTTCGTCCAACTGGCTGACAAATGCCGCGTGCAGGGCGCCCAGGCTGTAGCCGGTCAGGTGATATTCGGTGACCTGCAGTTTGGGGTGTTGCGCCCGCACCGCCTGCATCACGCGGTACAGGTCATCGGCGTCTTCGCTGGAAATGCCCGGCGTGGCATGCCGTGAGGCGGCGGCCATGAAGTCGTAGCTGGTCGGTGAGGACAGCTGCACCACATGGTAGCCGGCCCCGTAGAACAGGCGCTTGAGGTAGTCGGCATGGCTGCTCGAATAGGGCGCCCCGGTCCCGGAAATGATAAACATCAAAGGTGCCGGACCGTCCTGGCGGGCCATGCGGTAACGCAGTTTGGTCACCGGCCAGAAGTTGTCGGGCAGACTGAATTCGCGTTCGGGCCGCAGCTGCACCTCGTAGTCGGCCTGGTCGATGTCCTCGTCCAAGGGCAGTTCGGGGCGCAACTCCGGCGGTGTGGTGGCGATGGTTGCTTCGAACGGGTTGCTCAGGGGATAGCCATAGGTGGCCGCATCAATGTCGGCCGCCTGCAGCGAAAGGCTCAGGAGCAAGGCGCTGACCAGACCGGCAAGACGGTAAAAAACGGGCATTTCTGGATCCCTTTGGGAGCAAAGCGTGCTCGGTGGTAGAAGTGGCGCGCGGACTATGACAGGTATAACTCGGCGAAGTGCCACTAGTTCGCTGCAAAGTTGCAGTTGTGCCTGGATTGCAGCCTGCCACTGACAATACAGGGTCTGGTTGCGCTGTGGAACGGCGACAGAGCGCTGCGTCCTATTCCAACGGGGTCAGCTGCTCCAGCCAAATCAGTTCACAGGCGCCATTGCCGGTGTCGTCGCGGGTGCGCGAGCTGACCCAGGTGAAGCCGTCATCGCCCTGGACACTGACCAGCTGCCCACTGAAACGGATGCGCTGACCGCTACGGGTGTTCGCCAAGGCGGCGGCGGCCGCGGCGTTGGCGGGGATAAAATGCATATTGGCGCTGTGGGTTTCGATCTCCCGGCGGGGGATCGGCAAGGACTCCGCGCGCCAGAAGTACCAGCGATTGCTCTGGCTGATTCGCAGGTGTTGCAGCACTTGGGGGTCGGCCATGGGGCCCCAGCCCATCACCAGGTCGGTCGGTGACAGTCGGGCGCCGGGGTCAAACCGGTAATCCTCGCGGCCGAGCACACGGCCCTCCAGGGCAAAGGGTTCAAGGGCCGTGAGGGTAAACTGGTCGACCCGCCACGCGCCACTCGCCAGCGGTTGCGGCGCACCCGGTACGGGCGCGCTGGGCCGCAGCGCGGGCCAGATCAGCCAGAGGCCGGCCAGAAGGGCGCACAGCCACAGCAGGCGACGTGGGTTCATCGGTGAGCTCGTTGCAACAATCAGCGCCCAGTGTAACGGGCGCGATTTTGCCTTGCATACCACGGGCGGGGGATTATGCTGAGCGCCGTTTTTCAATGTCGATGGGGAGAGCCGCATGTCGCGCCGTTTGTTTGTAATCCTGTTGCTGCTGGGCTTGGCGCTGT
The DNA here is from genome assembly GCF_040514055.1 of Pseudomonas sp. Lineage (GTDB taxonomy): Bacteria > Pseudomonadota > Gammaproteobacteria > Pseudomonadales > Pseudomonadaceae > Aquipseudomonas. The sequence goes on along the minus strand of NZ_JBEVDL010000031.1, from coordinate 9,383 downwards.
GGCTGGCCGGCAGTTATGGCCTGCGCTACGGGCTGATGGAGGACAATCAGTGGGTGGCCGCCTGCGTCGCCGACGCTTCGCGCTGGGAATGCCAGGCGCGTTCGGGCCTGGGGCTGATCATCCATCTGCGGGTTCTGGCTTGGGCCGGCCTGCTCGGTGCGCTGCTCGCCTTTGTTGCACCCGGACGTGCAGGGCGGGTTTTGGCGGTACTGGCGCTGTTGTTCGCGGTGCCGGCGCTGGTGCTCTACAGCGCCAGTCTGGCGGTGTTTGCCCTGGTGATCGCCGCCTTGCGTCTGGTTCGCGCGCCGCGTCCGGTGCACTGAGGCTCGCCGCGCCGGCCAAAAAAAGGCTGCCCGCGGGCAGCCTTTTTTGTCCCGGGCGTTTTACTGATTCGGCAGGCGCAAGCTGCGCCAGAGCGCCACCACCAGCAACAGGCTGACCGCGGCCCAGCCAATGGCCTGCAGATTGCCAAGGGTTTCGTCGTAGAGCTGGGGAACGATGCCGGCGCCGATGATAAAGGCCAGCAAGGCGACTTCCCGACGCGGGCCGCGCACCGGTCGGCACAGGTAGACCAGCGCGGGCAACAGCAGGGCGGCGCTGGCGAAACTGCGGTAACGGGCATCGAAGACCATCGCCAGCATCGAAACGGCGCCGGCGAAACCGGCCGCCGCCAGCCACCAGCCCGCGCGGGCCTGCAGCCAGGCGTAGAGTCGATCACGCAGGCCGCCGCGGGCCGACAGGACCAGCGCCGCGTGGGCCAGCACCAGCAGGTTCAAAGCGATCAGCGCGCCCGCCCACAGCCATTCGCCGGCAAAGCGGCTGGTGACTCGCGCCAATTCGCCCCACAGGCCGATACAGGCGCCGCCCAGGGCGGCCAACACTGGCAACAGCAGGGCGGCGCGGGTCGAGGCCGGCCGACCGGCCAGCAGCAGGGTAGCAAAGGCGATGCTGCCGCTGAAGGTCAGCCAGAACGCCCAGTGCGGCAGGTTGGAGACCGGCCCGGCCAGCACACCCTTGTCCTGGCGGTCAGCATCGAACAGGCCCCAGTAACCACCCACTGCGCCTTCGCTGACCCGTTTCCAGGGTTGGTCAAAGGCTTCGATCAGGTTGTAGCGCCAACCGTTCTGCTCGGCCAGGGCGACAAAGCCGCGGATAAAACGGGCCTCGTTGACCCGGCTGGGCAGGGCTGTTTCGCGCTGGCGGCCTTCGCTGGGCCAGCCGGTCTCGCCGATCAGGATGTCCTTGGGGGCAAAACGATTACCGAACACCTGGCGGATCTGCGCCACATGGGCCAGGGCCTCGTCGATGCCGCTGGGGTCGTCTTCCCAGTAGGGCAGCAAGTGAATGGTCAGGAAGTCCACCGCCGGCGCCACTTCCGGGTGTTCCAGCCAGAACTCCCAGACATCGGCGTAGGTCACCGGTTGCTTGACCTGGGCCTTGACTTGGGCGATCAGCTCGGCCAGTTGGGCGCCGGTGACTTCCTTGCGTAGCAGTGCTTCGTTGCCGACGATGACGGCGTCGATCACATCGGGGTAGGTATTGGCCGCCTTGACCAGGCCATCGATCTCCTTGGCCGTGTCGACCGGGTTGCCGTTGACCCAGGCGCCTAGCATCAGTTTCAGGCCGTGTTTGCGCGCCAGTTCCGGCAACGCCTCCAGACCCGTCACCGAATAGGTGCGGATACAGTGAAAACGACTGGCCAGTTGGGCGAGGTCGGCATCCATTCGCTCCGGACGCAAGGCAAAGGGCTGGTCGAAGGGCGACTGGTCCTTGTCGAACGGCGTATAGGACGCGCATTGCAGCTTGTGGGTCGCGGTGGCGGCATCCGCCAGCACCACGGGTTGGCCGATGCCATACCAGAGTCCGGCAAGGGCGGCCAGCGCAAGCAGGCTGGCTAAGCAGTAGGGTAACAACGGGAAACGGCGAATGGCGGGCATGGTCAGGCGCGTCTGAGGAACAAAGTCGGGCATCTTAGCCGATTAGGCGCAGGGATAAACCAGCAGCTGCAGCTTATCTGTCTGCCGTGCGCCGGACCGCCCCGTTAAGCGCTCTTACTGTGTGGCCGGCAGCGGGGCGGATAATGGCAAAAGGCTCGATTCGCGGCTTCGGCGGGCACGCCTTGTCGTTCTTCGTTGTATCGAGGTCGTTGCCAGAGCATGGGCGGGTTGGCCCCAGGTCGATTATCCAAGGGTCGGTACTCCGCTGACAGTCAGGTCAAGTGCGACACCGCGTGATGGAGGCGCACACCAAGACAGCACACACATAACAACATCGCTCGGCAGCCGCCGGGCGCGTCACTTTCGGGGAAGCAACGATGAAGATGCGACGTTTGCTAGGGTTGGGAGCGGGTCTGGTGCTGGCCGCCAGTGCCGGGTTGTCGGGTGCGGCCGACAAGGCCGCGCTGAAGATCGGCTATGTCGACGGTTGGTCGGACAGTGTGGCGACCACCCATGTGGCTGCGGAAGTGATCAAGTCGAAACTCGGCTATGACGTGCAATTGATGCCGGTGGCGACTGGCATCATGTGGCAAGGCGTGGCCAAGGGGCAGCTGGATGCGATGTTGTCGGCCTGGTTGCCGGTGACCCATGGCGCCTATTACGAGAAGATGAAGGATCAGGTGGTGAACCTGGGGCCGAACTTCAATGACGCCAAGATCGGCCTGATCGTTCCCGAGTACGTGACGGCCAAGAGCATCGGCGACCTGCAAGCGCAGAAGGACGGCTTTGCCGGCCGGATCGTCGGTATCGATGCCGGTTCGGGTGTGATGCTCAAGACCGACGAGGCGATCAAGGCCTATGGCCTTGACTACAAGCTGCTGGCCAGCTCCGGCAGCGCGATGACCGCTGAACTGGCACGTTCGATCCGCTCGGAAAAACCGATCGCGGTGACCGGCTGGATTCCGCACTGGATGTTCGCCAAATGGAAATTGCGCTTCCTTGAGGACCCCAAAGGCATTTACGGTGCCGCCGAGCACGTCGACAGCATCGCCAACCTAGGCCTGGAAGCCAAGGCGCCGACCGTAGTCGCCTTCCTGAAGAAATTCACCTGGAAACCCAGCGAGATTGGTGAGGTGATGCTGGCGATCGAAGAGGGCGCCAAACCGGCCGACGCGGCGAAAAAATGGGTCGATGCCAACCCTGAACGAGTCAAGGAATGGCTGCAGTAATCCGCCACTGACCGAACAACGCCGCTGGAGCCCGAGGGCCAGCGGCGTTTTTTTATGCCCGTCGTTCGTGCACTAGCCGTGAGCGGATTGCCGTCGTGCCACCTGTGCGCGCTGCTGGGCCGCCTGGCGGGGCCGCAGTCGCCGAGCGCCCTTCGAGCAGGCCAAAAAAAACGGCCTACCCCGTGTGGGGCGGCCGTTATGAGCATGTTCGACTATAGGGGCGAGCGGCGCCTCAGCAGAACTTTACAGGGGCGCGCACATATTGACGCCCTCATCCAGCCAGCCTTCCTCGACCATCTTCGGAATCACGCTGGCGTCGGTGACGAACCGGTGATTGGAGTCCTCGCCTTTGGCGAACCCGTTGTTATACAGGCGGTACACCGCTTGCGTGCCTGCTGCGCAAGCGCCGTCCTTGCTCGGCAGGCGGGTGTAGAAGTCCAGGCTTTCAAATTTCCAGCTGCGCTCCTTGGGATTGTACAGGTCGACCAGCTGTTTACAGCCCGCGGCATCACCGGTGTAAAAGTGCGAGTTGGGGCCGTACATGGTGCCGGTCTTGGGGTCGATGGCGCTATTGCCATAGAAGCGGCAAACCGCGGTGCTGCCCCCGGCCTTGAAGGTCAGGCCGGTCCTGACCCAGCGTCCGACCTGGCCGCTGTCGACAAAACGCTGTTCGTTGGGGTCGCCGGTGATGAAGTAGTGCTTCAGGTCGGCATTGTAAAACTCCACGATGGGCGCTGGGCTGAGCCACTTGCTCAGCGCTTCATCGTAGGCTGGAGCGAACAGGCTGTATTGGTCACGACCCTGCTTGAAGCTGCAGGAGGAATCGCCACCGTACAAGTGCGCGATCAGCTCGGCCCCGTTGAACAACCCTGAGCCACTGCTGCCGCCCTCGGTGACTCCAGTGTTCCATTGCACTTCCACGGCGCTGGCCGAGGATTGTCCGCTGGGCACGCAGGTGGTGCCATTGCACTTAACAAACTCGACCACCGAACCCTTGCTGACCTTTTGCAGGTCACCTGCGGGATGGTGGACGCCGACGATGCGCTGGTTCAGGTTGTAAAGCGCGACGTTGGTATTCCAGCCAGCGAAGGCACTGCCCGCCGGTGCTGCTTTGTTCAGGCCGAAAAAGGAAGTGTCCTTCGCTACGTTGGTGTAGAGCAGTTGAGCTCCGCCGGTCAGCATGCTGCTGTCGTTATCGACGGCAGTGCTGAAGCACGAGCGCGCCCGGAACATCCAGTAGGTCACCAGGGTGGAGGCCACTGTCTGATTCGAAATGCAATGGTTGGCGCTCAAAAAATAGGGTGTCTTGTCCTGGTTGGTATTGTTCAGCAGGGTGCCGCTGCAAAGGTAGCTATCTCCCTGCTCGACAAACACCATTTTCGCGGTCGCCCGGCTCTGCTGTTCCAGCGTGTTGTCCTGTGCGGCGGCGCATTGGTAATTGACATTGCACGTGCCGGAATCACCAATATTGTCCTCGTCGCGTTTCTGCGTGCCACTGGCGGTGGGATCTCGGTACAGGTGCGACAAGGCCGGGATCCTGATCGCTACCGATTGGCTTGCGATGCCGGCGGGCAATTCGATTTCCAGGGTGATTTCGTCACCCGTGACCGGAGCGGACCAGAAGTAGTGTGCCTCGTCACTGGTATCGCCAGCCCTCAGGTTGCTTTCAATCGCTTGCAACACTTCGCTGCCTGAGGCCTCGATCGGGACTTTCGACTGCTGGCTGTACACCCGCAGGATGGCCGATGCGGGCAGGGCGTCGACATAGATCCCGGCGCGCAGACTGATCGCCTGGGGAGAGGTGATGCTGATGGCCGCTACCTGACCACCGTCTGGCGTCGGACTCCACTGCAGCGCTGCCGTGGTCAGCACCCGGCTGCTCAAGGGTTGAATGTCTCGCCGCAGACCCACGCGCTGAGGTGTGCCGGGTTCGTGGCGCTCGCTGCTCAGCGCCTGGTGTTTCTGGCTCGACAAGGGCGAAAGGACAATGCTCGTGGCTGAAGGCGCCAACACGGCACTGCTGGGTGCCGCCGCACTTTTCGCCGAAGTGTCGGCCGTTGTATCCAGCGGACCGAGGCTGTCGCCCCAGGCAGTAAATGGCAGCGCCAGAGCGAGGCCGAAGAGGAGAGATTTTTTCATGCGGACACAGCCCTTGGGGAGACGATGGCCGAGTGTAGCAGGGGCCCAGCGGGCTATTACAGTAGGGCTTCGCAAATCCTGCCGCGCCCTTGGGGCGCGGGCGGAGGACTAAGACTAAGGTCGTCTGGCTCGCCGTGACAGGCGAACTAGAGTGGACTCACCAGCAACCCGTGCTGCGGAGGACAATAACAATGAACGACAGCGTCTACCGGCGGATCGAGCAGAGTCCGCGTTTTCGAGAACTGGTGTTCAAGCGCGAGCGCTTCGCCTGGATACTCTCAGCCATCATGCTCGGCCTGTACCTGGCCTTTATCCTGCTGATCGCCTTCGAGCCGCAGTTGCTCGGCACGCGGATCAGCCCGGAGTCGACCACCACCTGGGGCATCCCCATCGGTGTAGGGTTGATCTTTTCCGCCTTTATCCTCACCGGTATCTATGTCTATCGCGCTAACGGCGAGTTCGACGACATGAACCAGGCCATTCTCGACGAGGTGCAGAAATGATCGCGCGTCTCCTGGGGTTGTTCGCGCTGAGCCTGTTCAGCCCGCTGTTGCTGGCCGCCGAGGCCCTGACCGGCGCGGTCCAGCGCCAGCCACTGAATGTCTCGGCCATCGTCATGTTCGTCGCCTTTGTCGGCGCTACCCTGTGCATCACTTACTGGGCGTCCAAACGCAACCATTCCACCTCCGACTATTACACCGCAGGAGGCAAGATCACCGGCTTCCAGAACGGCTTGGCGATTGCCGGCGACTATATGTCCGCCGCGTCTTTCCTGGGTATTTCCGCGCTGGTGTTCACCTCCGGCTACGACGGCCTGATCTACTCCATCGGCTTTCTGGTCGGCTGGCCAATCATCCTGTTTCTGATGGCCGAGCGGCTGCGCAACCTGGGCAAATACACCTTTGCCGACGTGGCCTCCTATCGCCTCAAGCAGAAGGAAATCCGCACCCTGTCCGCCAGCGGTTCGCTGGTGGTGGTGGCCTTCTACCTGATCGCGCAGATGGTCGGGGCCGGCAAGCTGATCCAGCTGCTGTTCGGCTTGGATTACCACGTGGCGGTGATCCTGGTCGGTATTCTGATGGTGCTCTACGTACTGTTCGGCGGCATGCTGGCGACCACCTGGGTGCAGATCATCAAGGCGGTGTTGCTGCTGTCGGGCGCGTCCTTTATGGCCTTGATGGTGATGAAACACGTCAACTTCGACTTCGGCACCCTGTTTGCCGAAGCGGTGAAGGTGCATGCCAAGGGCGAGGCCATCATGAGCCCCGGTACCCTGGTGAAAGACCCGATTTCGGCGATTTCCCTCGGTCTGGCGCTGATGTTCGGCACCGCCGGCCTGCCGCATATCCTGATGCGCTTCTTTACCGTGAGCGATGCCAAGGAAGCGCGCAAGAGCGTGTTCTACGCCACCGGCTTTATCGGTTATTTCTACATCCTGACCTTTATCATCGGTTTTGGCGCCATCCTGTTGGTCAGCACCAACCCGGCCTTCAAGGACGCTGCCGGCGCCCTGTTGGGCGGTAACAACATGGCCGCGATCCACCTGGCCAATGCGGTGGGCGGTAGCCTGTTCCTCGGCTTTATCTCGGCGGTGGCCTTCGCCACCATCCTCGCGGTGGTCGCCGGCTTGACCCTGGCCGGCGCCTCGGCCGTGTCCCACGACCTGTACGCCAGCGTGCTCAAGGGCGGCAAGGCCAACGAGAAGGACGAACTGCGGGTCTCGAAGATGACTACCATAGCCCTGGGCGTGTTGGCCATCGGCTTGGGTATCCTGTTCGAGAAACAGAACATTGCCTTTATGGTCGGCCTGGCGTTTTCGATCGCCGCCAGCTGCAATTTTCCGGTGCTGTTCCTCAGCATGTACTGGAAGAACCTGACCACCCGCGGCGCCATGATCGGCGGCTGGCTGGGCCTGGCCACGGCAGTCGGGCTGATGGTCCTTGGGCCAACCGTGTGGGTGCAGGTCTTGGGCAATGCCCAGGCCATCTTCCCCTACGAGTACCCGGCACTGTTCTCCATGGCGGTGGCCTTTGCCGGCATCTGGTTCTTCTCGATCACCGACAAGTCCAGTTCCGCCGCTAATGAGCGTTCGCTGTTCCTGCCGCAGTTCGTCCGCTCGCAGACCGGCCTGGGCTCCAGCGGGGCCGTTGCCCACTAAGGGCTTGGCGTTAATCAAAAAGGGCAGTCCTGGACTGCCCTTTTTTATGTTGTGGCGTTTCCATTGCAAAGTCGCCCGCGTTTCGCTTTAGTGGTCGGCCGGTTTGAAAGTGCAAGGGAAGGAGTCATGAACAGCATTATCGAGTGCGCTTCGCTGGAAGCCGTGCGCGGCGAGATCGACCGGCTGGATCGCCAGTTGGTCGGCCTGCTGGCCGAGCGCGGCGCCTATGTCAACCAGGCGGCGGCGTTCAAGCACGACAGCGACGCGGTCCGGGCGCCGCAGCGGGTCGAGCAGGTGTTGGCCAAGGTGCGCGAGCTGGCGCGGGAGCAGGGCGCCGAAGTCGCGGTGGTGGAGGCGGTTTATCGTGCGATGATCGCTGCGTTTATCGAGGTCGAACTGGCGCGCCATGCCCAGTTGGACCACTAAGGGTTAGTAACTCTTCTCACCCCAGGAGCCGTTATGCAGATCGACGCCATTCCCTTTGGTACCACCGACTGGTCGAGCCTGGAGCCCGTGGAACATGCCGGCGTCACCGGTGTGGCCCAGTGGCGCACCCGGCAGTTCGGCCCGCTGCGGGTGCGCATGATCGATTACTCGCCGGGTTACCTGGCCGATCACTGGTGTGTCAAAGGGCATATCCTGCTGTGCCTGGAAGGGGAGCTGCATACCGAGCTGGAGGATGGCCGCACGTTCGTCCTGACCGCCGGGATGAGCTATCAGGTGGCCGACAACGCGGAGCCGCACCGCTCTTCCACCGCCATTGGCGCCAGGCTGTTTGTGGTGGACTGAGGGCCGGGCCAGGTCAACCGGTCTGGCACAAAAAAGCCCCGTCGGTGACGAGGCTTTTTTTATTTCGGCATGTCCCTACGGGATCAGATCCTACCGGGCCATGCTAGTACTTGGGTAATGATCAGTACTCGATTCTTCCGAGCAAGGCCAGTACCAGGGTAAAGATCAGAACTAGATCCTGCCGAGCAAGGCCAATACCACGATGATAATCAGAATGGTCCCGAGAATACCCGACGGCCCATAACCCCAGCTGCGCGAGTGGGGGAATACCGGCAGACCACCCACCAGAAGCAGAATCAATACCAGAATCAGGATAGTGCTGAGGCCCATGGTCGAACTCCTTTACAGAACCTTTAAAATGGAAACAGGGCATCGGGATGCGTGAAGTGCGCGTGATGACCGTGTCTACCTAATACGACTGGGGGCTCTGATAAAGATTCAGGTTATTTCGCTTCGCCTGGAATGGCTCCCTTGCTGACTGACTCTCAACCCCTGGCGTCGTTGCTCAGCGTGTTGCTGACCAATGGTCACCGCCCCAGAGGCATCACCATGTTCTACCGTCTGGCCGCCGACAGCGTGGTCGCTTTTCACCTGTTATTTATCCTGTTCGTGCTCTTCGGTGGGGTGGCGCTGCTGCGCTGGCGCTGGCTGGTCTGGTTGCATCTGCCGGCCGTGGCCTGGGGCATGGCCGTGGAGTTCCTGCACCTGTACTGCCCTTTGACCCCGTTGGAAAACCGCCTGCGCCAGGCCGCCGGGGAGGCCGGCTATGCGGGTGGTTTTATCGAGCACTACCTGATCCCGTTGATCTACCCCAGCGGTTTGACGCCGCAGCTGCAACTGCTGTTTGGTGGCGTGGTGCTGCTGCTTAACCTGGCGGTCTACCTGATGCTGCTGCGCCGCACAGTGCGGCTCCGTCGAGGCTTGGCAGGTTGAGCCAGGCCAGGCGGCGTTGCGATGTCTTTAGGGCCTGTGGGCACTAGAGCATGTTCACGAAAGATCTGGCTGCTCGCGGGTGGGGCTGGACTCTGCCTTGGTGGGTTACGCCGCGCGGCGGCCGCGGCGTGCTGTGTCGGAGCTGCGTTGCGCGCGGCTAACGCCACCCTACGATAATGCCTTGGTGGGTTACGCCGC
>NZ_JBEVDL010000021.1:0-3591 GCF_040514055.1 Pseudomonas sp. | reverse complement strand
ATTCGACGAGGATGGCGCGATCGGCCCCCAGCGCCAGCGCGGTGCGCAGTTGCTCCTGGGCGGTGGAGGGACCGACGCTGACAACGACGATCTCGCTGGCAATGCCCTGCTCTTTCAAGCGTACGGCTTCTTCCACGGCAATTTCGCAGAACGGGTTCATCGACATCTTGACGTTGGCGAGGTCGACGCCGGAAGTGTCCGCCTTGACGCGAACCTTGACGTTGTAATCGACCACACGTTTTACCGCGACCAGTACTTTCATGATCTGTTCCTGTAGTAGACCGCCAGCGCAGTGTCCGGCCGTAAAGGGTGTTCAGGCGTTGCGCATCAAATCGGCATAGGCCTGCAAATGATGGTCGTCGTCGCCCAACTGGTGGCTGAGCATGACCAGACGCTTGGCATGGTGGGCAAGGTTGTATTCCCAGGTCATGCCGATGCCGCCGTGCAATTGAATCGCTTGCTCGGCAATGAACCGGGCGGCGCGAGTGACGATGAACTTGGCGGCGGCCAGACCGCGACTGCGTTCGTCACTGTCGGGGTCGTCAGCGATACAGGCGGCCAGCGTGGCCATGGAAATCGCCAATTCCAGCTCGCCACGCATGTCCGCCATGCGGTGTTGCAACACCTGCAACTTGCCGATCGGCGCGCTGAACTGCTGACGGGTTTTCAGATAGTCCAACGTCAGACTGAAGGCTTCCTGCATATTGCCGATCGCCTCCGCGCATTGCGCCGCCACCGCCCGCCCTTGCTGGTAACGCAATGCCGCAAGCGCTTGGCCGGCAGGACCCAGCAGGTGATTGTGCTGGAGCACGACGCCATCCAAATACAGGTCGCACGCGCGGGGGCCATCGATGCACGGGTATTCACGGCGGCGCACACCCGCTGCCTGCGGGTCCAGCAGAAACAGGCTGATGCCGGACTCGTCGAGAGCGCCGCCAGCGGTGCGCGCCGAGACCAGAATGAGACCGGCGCTGTGGCCGCCGACCACCGCGCATTTATGCCCGGTCAGGCGCCATCCGCCCTCGACGGCTTCGGCGCGGCTCTGCACATCGTGCAGGTGATAGTGGCTCTGGCGCTCTTCCAGTGCCACCGCGAGCTGCAGCTCACCGGTCGCCACTTGCGGCAACCATTGGCCACGCTGGTCCGCGCTGCCCAGTTGCTGCAGCAGTCCGGCGCCGTGTATTTGCGACTGAAGATAAGGTTCCAGGCACAGGTTGCGGCCCAGTTCAGTCATCACCAGCAGGGTGTCGACGCCACTGCCGCCGAAGCCACCGTATTCCTCGGCAAGGGGTACGGCGCTCAGGCCCAACTCACCGAGCTGGTTCCAGAACTCACGGCTAAATCCCGTCTCGCTACGGTAAAACTGCTCACGCTGTTCAAAGCTGTAACGGTCGCGCGCCAAACGGGCGACGGTGTCTTGCAGCATCTGCTGCTCTTCGCTGAGATTGAAGTCCATGGGGGTGCCTCCTTAGAGCTCAAGAATCATCTTGGCAATGATGTTCTTCTGGATTTCGTTGGAGCCGCCGTAGATGGACAGCTTGCGCAGGTTGAAATACTGGCCGGCTGGCGCGGCACTGTAGTCGGTGTGCAACAGCTCACCGGCAAAGGCGTAGTCCAGCTCTTCCTCGGCGAAAGGCAAGGCATGCACGCCCAACACCTTGCGCATCAGGTGGCTGATCGCCTGGCGAATCTCGGAACCCTTGATCTTCAGGATCGAACTTTGCGCCCCAGGCACACCACCGCCCTGCACGGCCGCGAGGATGCGCAGCGTGCTCATCTCGATGGCCATCAATTGCATTTCCACTTCGGCAACTTGTACCCGAAACAGCGGGTCATCCAGCAGCGGCAGACCGTTACGCAATTCCTGAGATGCGACCGATTTGAGTTGCGCCAGCGCTGCCTTGGACTGGGCAATGCCCGCCTGACCGGTGCGCTCATGGGTCAACAGGAACTTGGCGCACGTCCAGCCCTTGTTTTCTTCACCCACCCGATTGGCGACGGGCACACGCACGTTGTCGAAGAACACTTCATTGACTTCATGCTCGCCCTCCAGGGTGATGATGGGCCGCACCGTGACGCCTGGCGTCGCCATATCGATCAACAGAAAGGAAATGCCGCGCTGCTGCTGGGCTTGTGGGTCAGTGCGCACCAGGCAGAAAATCAGGTTGGCGTGCTGACCGAGGGTGGTCCAGGTTTTCTGGCCATTGACCACGTAGTGGTCGCCGTCCAGCACCGCGCGGGTTTTCAGGCTGGCAAGGTCGGAACCGGCTCCCGGCTCGGAGTAGCCCTGGCACCACCAGTCTTCCCCGGACAGGATGCGCGGCAGGTAGTAGGCCTTTTGCGCCTCACTGCCGAACTTCATGATCACCGGGGCGACCATGTTGACCCCGAACGAGATCAACCGTGGCGCACCGAACGCGGCGCACTCCTCCTCGAAGATGTGGCGCTGTACCACGCTCCAGCCAGTACCACCCTGCTCTACCGGCCAGTTGGCGGCGTACCAGCCGCGCCTGGCCAGCACCCCTTGCCAACGCAGGTGGTCTTCCTTGTCGAGACGCTTGCCGAGGCGAACTTTTGCAGCAATGTCGTCAGGTACGGCAGCGCTGAGGAAGGCGCGTACCTCATCGCGAAACTCAAGTTCGGCGGGGGTGTAGTTGATGTCCATGCAAAGTCCTCGATGGGGGTGGGGCCAGCGTCAGGCTGGCTGGCCGCAAGCGACCTGTTCAGCCTTGCTGATCCAGCTCGGCAACTGTCTTGCCTTCGGCGACCCGGCGTTCCAGCAGTGGCGCCGGTGGTGTGCAGGGGGTAACCGGTGCATCGGGACCCACCGCTTTAGCCGCTTGACGCTGCGCGAAAAATGCCTGGATCAACGCCGTACGTTGGGGTGATGCCATGCACTCAAGGAACAGCGCGCGCTCACGCTGCAGGCCATCGCTCAAGGACAGTGAGGTCGCCGCTTCGATGGCGGCAATACAACGTACCGGCGAGAACGACTCTGGCTGGCTGCGTTGCACCTCATCGCGCTTGGCCATGAGCAACTCGGCAGTGCCGCTGACACCCGCAGGTATCGAGGCATGGCCACTGCGGCGTGGCTGCACGCCTTGCGCCAACAACTGCCGGGCGTACGCCAGGCCAGCGGCCAACGGCTCACCCTCATACACCTCATCGACAATGGCGTGACGCTTGGCCTCGGCCGCGCTGATCGGCTCTCCACCTACGATCATCTCCAGTGCCTTGGCGACACCGGCCAGGCGTGGCAACCGCTGGGTCCCGCCGGCACCCGGCAACAGCCCCAGCTTGACCTCTGGCAGTCCGACTTTGGCGTTGGCCTCGATGATGCGGTAATGACAGGCCAGCGCCACTTCAAGACCGCCGCCCAACACCGAGCCATGCAGCACGGCCAGTGACGGCTTGGTGAAGTTTTCCAGAGACAAGGTGACGTCCGGCAGGATCGGCGCGTGCGGGGGTTTGCCAAACTCGCGGATGTCGGCACCGGCTATAAAGGTTCTGCCTAGGCAATACAGCAGCACCAGCTTGATCCCGGGATCCCGCTCGACGGCGTTGAACGCGGCCAGCAAGCCTGCGCGCACG
>NZ_JBEVDL010000050.1:0-7137 GCF_040514055.1 Pseudomonas sp. | reverse complement strand
CGCTGTGCCTGCTTGCTGCCGGCATCAGCCAGGCCATGGCCCATTCGGCGGATGAACACGCCGGCCATGACATGCCCGCCAAAAGTGCTACCTCCGAAAGCGCCCAGGTGAAGTTCGCCGACGTCGCTCTGATGGACCAGACGGGCAAAGCAGTGCGCCTGGAACAAGACCTGGTGAGCAACAAGATCGTGGTCATGAGTTTCATCTACACCAGCTGCACCACGGTCTGCCCGGTGGTGTCCTCGATCATGGGCAAGGTACAGAAGCAACTCGGCGCGCGGGTCGGCACCGAGGTGCAGCTGGTGTCGATCAGCATCGACCCGCAACGCGACGATGCCAAGCGGCTGAATGAGTACGCCCGCTCGTTCCAGAACGGCCCCGGCTGGAGCTGGCTCACCGGCTCTACCCAGTCGGTCGCCGAAACCCTCAAGGGCCTGGGCACGTTCAACGGCGACTTGAAAAGCCATGCGCCGCTGATTCTGGTGGGCGATGGCAACAGCCGGCACTGGACCCGCTACTACGGTTTCACCGACCCGGCCGTGCTCACCCGCGAAGTGGAAAAACTCAGCGGCGAACGCAATGCCCACGCCAAACACACCGCCATTGCCATGGAGCAGCACCCATGAGGACTTTCGACCGTATCGCCTTGAGCCTGTGCCTGGGCCTCTTCAGCTCGCTGGCGCTTGCCCATGAGGGCCACCAGGAACCCGCACCTGCCACGCCCGCCACGCCCGCCGCGCAACCGGCCAGCGGCACGCGCGACGCCAAAACCTGGTTCACCGACACCCCGTTGCAGGACCAGAATGGACAGACCCTGCGGTTCTACAGCGACGCGCTGCAAAACCGGGTGGTGCTGCTCAACGTGATTTTCACCAGTTGCAATGATGCCTGTCCGCTGATCACCCAAAAACTCAAGGAAGTTCGCGAAGTCCTGGGCGACAAGGCCGAGGGCATCACCTTTATCTCCCTTACCAGTGATCCGCTGCGGGACACCCCGGCGGTACTCAAGGCTTACACCTTGAAACAAGGGGTAGAAGACCCCCACTGGCTTTTTCTAACGGGCGACAAGGCCCAGATGGACCTGGTACTGGGGCGCATCGGCCAGATCGTGCCGACCCCGGAACAGCACTCCACGCAACTGATCGTCGGTGACGTGGCCAACAAGCGCTGGAGCAAGATTCGTCCCGATGCCCCGGCCGCCGCCATTGCCCAGCGCTTGCAGTTGCTGACAATGCCGCTGGTCGGCCGTTGAGCGCGCGCCATGAAAACCTCCCTCGTCCTCGGCCTGCTGCTCCTGTGCGGTCTGCACCTCGGCGCCCAGGCGCTGCCGCTGACCCCCAGCGAAAGCGCCGGTAAACGGCTGTATCGCGAGGGGCTGTCAGCCAGTGGCGAGCCCATCCTGGCGCGGGTCGGTGCGGCGGGGATGCTGTTGCCCGCCACCAGCCTGCCTTGCGCCAATTGCCATGGCGCCGACGGCGTGGGACGACCCGAAGGCGGGGTGCGACCACCGGATTTGAGTTGGCCGCGGCTCAGCAGCACCTATGGCCAGCAACAGGTCAACGGCCGCGACTACCCGGCCTATACCGACGCCAGCCTGGCCAAAGCCATTCAGGAAGGCCGCGATCCCGGCGACAATCGACTCGACCCGGCGATGCCCAGGTTTGTCCTGTCGATGAACGATCAGCGCAACCTCACCGCCTATCTCAAGCGCGTGGCCGAAGACCGCGACCCTGGCCTCGACCCGGCCACCGTGCACCTGGGTACGCTGTTGCCAGCTTCCGGGCCGTTGGGCGAGGAGGGGGCCACGGTGGCGGCGGTGCTCAAGGGCAGCGTGGCGCGTATCAACGAAGCCGGTGGTATCCACGGCCGGCAACTGCGCCTGACCATTCTCGACCCGGGGCCGGACCGCGCCAGTGCCGAGCAGGCGCTGGACCGCCTGATTGACCAGGAACAGGTATTCGCCCTGATCGCGCCCCTGGTGCCGGCACTGGACGCAGACCTGGCCACTCGTCTGGAACGCGCCGGCGTGCCGCTGATCGGTCCCTTGTCTCTGCTGGGAACAGCCCAGGCCAGCCGGCAGATTTTCGAGCCCTTGCCGGGCTTGCGCGAGCAACTGATCGCCTTGGCCGACTACGCCACCGAACAGCTCAAAGTGCTGCAGGGGCCCACGCTGATCACCTATCCGGACGAAGCCGGCCAGCGCCTTGCGGCCCAGAACCTGAGCCGGTATCTGCAGGATCACGCCTGGCAGAAAGTACGCCTGCAAGCCTACGACCCGGCCAGCGAAGAAGTGCCGCTAGGCTCGCGTTCGGTATTTTACCTGGGCAGCGGCGCCGGTTTCAGTCGCCTGGCCGAGCGCCTGCAAGTGGCCGGGCAGGTGCCGTATCTGTTTGCCACCTCGAATCAGGTGGCGGGGGACCTGCTGCAGGTGCCCAGTGGTTTTTCCCGGCGAGTGTTCCTGGCGTATCCGTTTGTGCCCAGTGACTGGACCGTTGCTGGCCGCCTGGCCCTGACGCAGGTGCGCGCCAACCAGGGCCTGGGCGGCCAGCACGCGGTGCTGCAAGTGGGCGCCTACAGCTCGATGCTGCTGCTCAGCGAGGGCCTGAAACAGGCCGGGCGCGACACCAGCCGCGAGAAGCTGGTCGACGCCCTCGAAGGCCTGCACGACTTCGATACCGGGCTGACGCCCTTGATCAGCTTTGGCCCTGGCCGCCGGCTGGGCCTGAGCGGCGCCCATGTGGTGACCGTGGATCTGCCTGACCAGCGTTTCTACCTGGTAGCGCCCTATAGACCGATAGCAGCGATGCCCTGAACGGAGGCTCATCATGAAACTCAACACCTGGTTGCTCCTGCTGACCCTGTCGGTGCCGGTGAGCTACGCCAGCACCGGCCCGATCGCGGCGCGGGTCAATGGCGAGGAAATATCCGAATTTCGCCTGGAACGCTATTTCGCCGAGTTCCTCGAGGACCAGGGCCGGGCATTGGGCAGCATTCGTAATCCCAAGGCCTACAAGCAACTGCGGCAAAAGGCCCTGGACGCCCTGATCGACAAGGAACTGCTGTGGCAAGAAGCCGTCAAGCGCGGCGTGGTGATCAGCGACGCACAGGTGCAGGGCCAGGTCGACCAGGCTCGCCAGGCCATCGGCGGCCCCGAGGTGTTCGCCCGGCGCCTGAACGATGCCGGTTTTGACGAAGCCAGCTTCATCGAGTACACCCGGCGTGACATGGCGGCGCAGCAGGTATTTGCCGAACTGACCAAGGTGGCCGAGCCCGACGAGAAAGCGGTGCGGGCTTTTTACGAGGAACACCGCAGCGAAATGGGCCGGCCCGAGGAAGTACAGGCGCGGCATATCCTGGTGAAGGTCCCTGAAGGCGCAGATACCGCGACAATTGAAGCAGCGCGTCTACGCTTGGTAGACATGCGGTTGAAAATCGTTAACGGTGCCGAATTTGCCAGTATTGCCAAAAGTGCTTCAGAGGATGCTTCCGCCAGCAGCGGCGGGGACCTGGGATATTTCCCCAAGGGCCGCATGTTCCGTGAATTCGAAGCGACAGCCTTTGCCATGGCCCCGGGTGACCTCAGCGAGCCGGTACGCACTCCGGTGGGCTGGCACCTCATTTATTTACAGAACCGTAGCGAGCCCGCCGATGTCTCAGAAGAACAGGGACTGGAAATGGTCAGGGCTTACCTTGCTCGACAGCAACAGGTTGCCATTCGTGGCGAAGTGCTTGCGCAGCTGCGGTCGAGCAATCGAATTGAACGGATTGACGACGATTGAAGTTTGTTCCCCAATAGTGGGGAAAAGCTTCAGGGTGAATCCGTGCACTTGCCCCGGCTTTGGGGGGCACTTCGCGGTGGTGTGCTCGGGCGAAAAAGGTTTTTCATGAATATCAACTACATGCAGTGGTGAAAACTTCCGCGCCGAGCCTGGCATGAAGTGTGCGTTAGCCTGATTGAGGCGGCACTCTGCCAGGTTCGAGATTCGGACCTGCGGTTACAAGGAGTCCACCTTGTTAAACAAAGTACTGGTTGTTGAAGACGAACAGCTCCTTGCACAAAACCTCCAGGATTACCTGCAGGCGCAAGGGCTGGAAGTCCGGATAGCACACGAAGGTGCCAAAGCCATCGGCGAAGCCGCTGATTTTGCCCCCGATGTGATGGTGTTCGATTACCGCTTGCCCGATATGGAAGGTTTTGACGTTCTCGAACAAGTCCGCCAGAACAGGAATTGTCATTGTGTACTGATTACAGGGCACCCAACCGCTGAAGTCTGTGAGCGGGCCCGGCAACTTGGAGTCAGTCACATCCTGTTCAAGCCGTTTCCTTTGGCGGAGCTGGCCCGGGCCGTTTGTGACCTTCTGGGGATGGAGCGCCGAACGAACACTGCTACAGGATTCGTCGAACGACGCCAGAGCAGGACCGAAAGTTTCCCGCTGCAGTTGTACGACGGAAGCTGGGTGCTGGTGGATCGCCGAAGAAACTCGAACTCCATGGCACCAGACGACGAACAATTGCTCACCGGGGAGTAATGACGCGACAAGTCGTTCCGGACCCCCCGTAACTGCTCGCCGCGTCGACAGGGCTCAAAGCCCCCGGCGTTGGAGAGCATGCCATGGACCGTCTATCCCTAGCCGTAGAACCGGCGCTGTTGGACACCGTACCGTCGCGTTTTTCCAGTGAACAACTGGCCCAGGCCCGCTCCCGCGCGGCCACTTCCGGCGAACGGGTGCTGGAAGCACTTGGGGTGTTGTGTGAACTGGCCCCCATGCCCTTCATCGAATGCCTGGGCACCACCCTGCATTATCCGGTGCTCGACACCGACACGCTGTTCAAGGCCACCCCGGTATTCGACCGGGTCACCCTGGCCCAATGCCTCAAGCGCGAATTTATCCTGCTGCGTCACGAAGAGACGGTCATTGGCGTGTTCGCCGACCCCTTCGACAGCGCGCGCCTGGCCTGGATCGACGACTGCCTGCACGGCGCGCCTTTGTACCTGGTGCACGCCGACGATCTCAAGGCCTACCTGGCCCGCCACGAGGAAAGCTTTCACGCGGTTGAATCGCTCAATGCCCAGGCCGACTCAGGGGTGGAAATCGACAAGCTGCAAAGCCTGTCCCTGACCAGCATCAGCGAGGACGCCAGCGTCGTGGTCAAGCTGGTCAACTCGACCCTCTACGATGCGCTGAAGATGCACGCCAGCGACATCCACCTGGGCACCACCGGCAGCGGCCTGGTGATCAAGTACCGCATCGACGGCGTGCTCAACAATATCAGCAAGATCCAGGGCACCGAGTTCGCCGAGCAGGTGCTCTCGCGGGTCAAGGTCATGGCCGAACTGGACATCGGCGAAAAACGCGTGCCCCAGGATGGCCGTTTCAAGATCGGTATCAGCGGGCGGCAGATCGACTTCCGTGTGTCCATCATGCCCAGCATCTTTGGCGAGGACGCGGTGCTGCGGGTACTGGACAAACAGGACCTGGCCGACAAGGTCAGTGGCGTGCAGTTGCAGGCCCTGGGCTTTGAAGACGAAACCCTGCGCCAACTGCGCCGCCTGGCGTCCGAACCCTACGGCATGGTGCTGGTGACCGGCCCGACTGGCAGCGGCAAGACCACCACGCTCTACGCCATGATCACCGAGATCAACCACGGCGTGGACAAGATCATCACCATCGAAGACCCGGTGGAGTACCAACTGCCGGGTGTGCTGCAGATTCCTGTGAACGAGAAGAAGGGCCTGACCTTCGCCCGGGGGCTGCGCTCGATCCTGCGCCACGACCCGGACCAGATCATGGTCGGTGAGATCCGTGACCCGGACACCGCGCAGATTGCCGTGCAATCGGCACTCACCGGGCACTTGGTGTTCACCACCATCCACGCCAACAACGTGTTCGACGTGATTGGCCGTTTCACCCAGATGGAAATCGACCCCTACAGCCTGGTTTCGGCGCTCAACGCGGTGCTGGCGCAACGGCTGATTCGGCTGGTCTGCGCCAGCTGCAGCGCGCCGCATTTCCCCACTGATGACGAGTTGCACCTCTCGGGGCTCGACCCGCAACAGGTGACCGATTTCCACTTCGTGCACGGCAAGGGCTGCGGCCACTGCCGGGGCACCGGGTATCGCGGGCGTACCGCGATCGCCGAGCTGCTGCACCTGGACGACGAGCTGCGGCAGATGATCGTCGAGCGCCAGCCGATTTCGAAAATCAAGGCCCATGCCTGCAAACGTGGCTTGCGCCTGCTGCGCGAGTCGGCCCTGGAACTGGTGCAGGAAGGGCGGACCACGCTCGAGGAGATCAATCGTGTCACTTTTGTCTCGTGATCGTTTTGTCGCCGTACTCGGCGCCAGTGGCGGTGGCCTGGGCCGGCGCCAGGGCAGCGACACCCTGTGGCTGGGCAGCGTCGGTTTCATCGACGAAGGCTTCCATGCCTGGGCTGTCGCCCTGGAAACCCTCGACCGCCTGCTGGGCGAACATGCCGCTGCCGGTGCGCAGTTGAGCGTGGTCGTGTCGGGGCACTTCAGCCGCTTCTGCCTGGTGCCTTGGAGCGATCAGATCAACAGCCCCGAGGAACTGCGTGGCTTCGCCCAACTGTGCTTCGAAGACCTTTACGGTGTGCCGACGCAGCCCTGGAACCTGGTGTTGTCGGCCGAGCCTGCGGGTTACGACCGCATCGCTGCCGCGCTGCCGCAGGATCTGCTTGAGCGCCTGCGGACGCTGGCCAGCGCCCGAGGCCTGAAGCTGCGTTCGGTGCAGCCCTACTTGATGGCCGCTTTCAATCACTTCGATTCGAGCTTCGACGCCGGCGATTTTCTCTTTGTGGTCGCCGAGCCGGTGCGCAGCGTGTTGCTGGTGGCGCGGGAAGGGCGTTGGGCTTCGGTGCGTTCGGTGGGCAGCAGTGACAGCGATGCCGCGCTGGCGGCGCTGATCGGTCGTGAAAGCCAGCTGCAAGCCTCCACCAGCGACCGCCCGCTGAATGTTTACCTGCATGCGCCGGCACGCATCGATTCGCACCCCGAGGTGCCGGGTGTTCACCTGCGCACCCTTGAAGAGGACCGGACAGCCGTACGCGACAGCCTGTACGTCATGTCCCGGGCGGTGGCCTGACATGCGCGCCCTGATGCTCGACTTCCAGCCGCG
>NZ_JBEVDL010000044.1:0-3514 GCF_040514055.1 Pseudomonas sp. | reverse complement strand
TGCCCGCGTTCCAGGGGGATCGAGGCATGGCAAAATGCCGCGCACAGGGTTCTACGCGAGGTTGTCAGGCGTAAATAAGACCTTTCCTTGTCTGCTGTAGGCTGATTCCGTAATCGGGCCGGTGGTGGGAGTCGCTGGGACGAAGGTGTTAGGCTCTATCCGAATCCTGCGCACGGTGAAGGAAGGTTTATGCTGAAGTTTCTCGCTCTGTTCACGTTGCTGGCATCCGCCACTGTCCACGCTCAATCCCCCCTGCAAACCGATCTGCCGCTCAAGTACCTGGAGCAGGCCAACGCCGATTCCCGCGAGCAGCCGCTGGTGATTTTTCTCCACGGCTACGGCAGTAACGAGCAGGATCTGTTCGGCATCAAGGATGAGTTACCCAGCGCGTACAACTACCTGTCTGTGCGGGCGCCGATGGTGATGCAAGAGGGGAGTTACCAGTGGTTTCGCAAAAAAGGCGAGGGTGCCTACAACGGCGAAACCGATGACCTGAAGTCCAGCGGCCAGTTGTTGCTGGATTTCGTCGTACAGGCGACGAAGAAATATCACACACAACCGGAGAAGGTGTTCCTGGTGGGTTTCAGCCAGGGGGCGATCATGTCCTACGAAGTCGCCCTGCGCCATCCCGAGGCGGTGGGCGGGATAGCCGCGTTGAGCGGGCGGATTCTGCCGGTGCTCAAGTCTGAGTTGAAACCGGATGAAAAACGCCAGTCGCTGGCGATTTTCATCGGCCATGGCACGGCGGACCAGCGTCTTCCCTTCAGCGATGGCACCGAGGCCAACAGCCTGTTGCAGAGCGTGTCACTGGAACCCGAGTTCCACGCTTACCAGGGTGTCGGCCACAGCATCAGTGCCGAAGAATTGCAGGATTTGAGCGCCTGGTTGCAGCGTCGTAACCCCTGAGGCTCATTTGCCGCTGACTATCTGCTTGATCAGGGTTTCGTGGGCAGCCATGTCGCCGGGGCGGGAAATGACCTGAATCACCGTCATGTGGTTGCCCGAAGCCGCCATCAACGTGGTGTTGAGGGTCATGCCACCGCCCTGGGTGGCGGTGCTGTCGACCTGGCGCACGCCCAGGCCTGTTTTCTTCAGGGTCAGGCTTTTTTCGCTGAGCTTGTTGTAGTCCGCCAGGGCCTTGTGTTGCGCCGCGTCGAAGTCGGCCGCCGTGCCGTCGAGGAACTCGCCGTCGTTGTCCTTGACCTTGACCCCTTCGGGCAGGTTGTTCTGCGCGGCGATCACCACGGTCTTGGTGGTTTCGTTGGAATACATGGTGCCGCTCGCACCGGTGGGGCTGGCGGGCAACGGGTTGGCCACGAAACCCTTGGGCAGGGTGAAGGTGAACTTGCCGTCGAGCATCGAGACTTTCTGGCCCTGCACCGTCTCCTTTGCAGGGGCCTTGGCCGCCTGCACATTCAAAGCCCCCAGGCTGGCAGCCGCCGCCAGCAACAGGACAACGGCTTTTTTACTCAACAGTGACATCAAAATCTCCAGGGTTGGTCGCGCGGTGGGGCGTGATCATCCCATGGGGGCTGCGAGATGTTCCAGCATGGGCTAACGGACGGTCGTTGATGCTTCGGAATCAGGGGTATTCCTGCCGGGCATGTAACACACTCAGGATCTGGATTTGATCCGTCACTTGATAGACCACCAGGTAATTGGGATGCACAACAATTTCTCGTGTACCGGGAAGTCGGCCACATCGATAGAGGTAGGGATATTCAGGGAGGGCTGATGTAACCGTTTCTATAGCCTGATGGAGCTCCAGAGCCGCTACGAGGTTATGGTCGCCAAGATAATTCAGGATTTTCGATAGATCGGACCGTCCTCCGGATGCCACTCAACCCGCATCGCGCTGGTTGCGCTTTGACTGCAGGAGGGCGCGCATTTCGGCCATCACTTGATCATGCGGGATGTTTGGGCGCGGATCATCCAGGGCTGCCTGTACCTTGGCTCGGAACCAGCGGTTGTCTGGATGAAGTACATCCCTTCCAATGGCGCCGGGTGTTGACTTCATCGATAAATCGTAACCACTTGACGTCTGACGGCCAACCGGAAAAACATGTAGGAAATAGGCTCGATTTCTTGCGCTACTCGTTCGAAATAGTTGAACGTGTTGCCTGGGGCGCGGGTTTTGCCAGCAACCGCCGGGTGACGCCGAGCATGGCCACCGAGACGGCGACGCCAACGCCGAAGCCCATCAGGCCCAGGCTGGGCACGGTCAGGGTCACGACCAGGCAAAAGGCCGAAAATGAATACATCCCGGTGGCCGTCGCCCGCAGCAACGCCGCGGTAAACGCCGGGCCCCGGGTTTGCTGGGAGAACACCGCCATCACGCTACCGAGGACCGGGAACACGGCGAGCAGGCCGCTCCAGCGATCGCCGACGGTGCTGGCGAGCCAAGTGACGGCGAGGGTCAGCAAGGCGCCGGCGACCATACGCAGCAGCAGTTTGTCGGACTTTGGCGCCGGGCCTGAAACGATGGGCTGCACAGCCGGGAACAGGTACGGCGCGGCCAGCAGTGCGATGGCGGCGGCGATCACCGAGATCGGCAGCGACGGCGGGAGCAAGGACAGGATCACGGCGAGCAGGGCCCAGACCAGCAACGAGATCGTCAGTGCCAGTGGCCATTTTGCCCGTTGCGCGACCTGGGCATAGGTCACGCAGAAGGCAATCATGGCGAACATCGCCGACAGCGCGGCCATGGCCGATTGGGCGGCGAATGCCTGGCCCTGTTCGATGGCGAGGAAAAACAGAATCGGCCCGACCACCACCGGCAACCCCGACAACCATCCCGCCACGCTTGGCCCCCAGCGTTTGCCGGCCAGGGAAATAAGCAGCAGAAAGCCTGGAATCACCAGCAGTTTAAGCATCAACACGCGCACTTCTCCGTCCTGTGAGTGGCAGCAACGGTAGCATTTTGCGGGATGATTTGCTCTATAGATGGGCGGGTTTTGTATACAAAACCCGGCATTCGATGCGAGGCGCCAATGAGGGCGACATATACCTTGTAGGAGCGAGCTTGCTCGCGAAGGTCGTCAACGATTACGTGGAAGTTCTGACACCCCGCAGCGTTTTCAGATTTTTTCGCGAGCAAGCTCGCTCCTACAGGGACCAAAAAAAAGAACCCGGTACGACGTGAATCGTACCGGGTGTTTTGCCAGGCGGGCGCGGATCTTCGTGGGTCCCCGCGCCGTCTGTTAAACGCTGTTGGCTTAAGCGCGTTCGAGCGCCAATGCCACGCCCTGACCACCACCGATGCACAGGGTGGCGAGGCCTTTTTTGGCGTCGCGCTTGATCATTTCATGCAGCAGGGTCACCAGCACGCGGCAGCCCGAGGCACCGATCGGGTGGCCGAGGGCGATGGCGCCGCCGTTGACATTGACCTTGTCCAGGTCCCATTCCAGGTCCTTGGCCACGGCCAGCGATTGTGCGGCGAAAGCTTCGTTGGCTTCGATCAGGTCAAGCTGGTCGATGGACCAGCCGGCCTTGTCCAGGCAGCGGCGAGTAGCCG
>NZ_JBEVDL010000019.1:0-3707 GCF_040514055.1 Pseudomonas sp. | reverse complement strand
TGTAGGAGCCGGCTTGCTGGCGAAGGCGTCTGCATGGTCGATGCAAGACTTGAGGCCGCTTTCGCTGGCAAGCCAGCTCCTACAGGGATCACCTGCGTATAGATTGATTGTGGTCGGCGCTAATCCCCTGTAGGAGCCGGCTTGCTGGCGAAGGCGTCTGCATGGTCGATGCAAGGCTTGAGGCCGCCTTCGCCGGCAAGCCGGCTCCTGCATGGGGTTTGCGCTGGGCACGGATTTTGTGTTTGGCCGGTGCTTTTCAGAACCGATACTCGGCTGGGACCTGATGGGCGATGAAGTGCTGCATGTGTTCGAAAAAGCGCGTCTGCAGTTTCGACGTCGGCCCCTGCACCGGCAGCAGCAGGCTGAAATCCATTTCGATCGCCGGCTCGAACGCCCTGAACACCACGCCATTGCCGCGGTATTCGACCGCGCTGATGGCGTCGACCAGCGCGACCCCCAGCCCTTGTTCGACAAAAGTGCACATGGGCAGCGACAGTTGGGTTTCCAGGCGCAGTTCGCGCTCGACCCCGTACGCGGCAAATATCGAGTCAATGTGTTGGCGCGAGGCGATGGATTGCGGGTAGGAAATGAACGCCTCGCCTTGCAGGTCCTCGGGATGGATCGTGGCCTTGCCCTGCAAGCGATGGTTGGCCGGCAGGGCGCAGAGCATGCGGGTGGCCAGGAGTTTTTCGGCGCGCGGGCTGGGGTAGGTATTGGGCAGGACGATGATGCCCAGGTCGCAGCGCTGGCCGACCACCAGGTCCACGACCTCGCGCGAGGAGTGCACCACCAGCGAAATCTGCACGTGTTCATGCTCGGCCATGAACGCGGCGATGGCGCGTGGCAGGAATGAAAGCCCCATGGCCGGGGCGCTGGCGATGTGCAGTGAACCGCGTTTAAGGCTGCGGATGTCCTGCGCCGTGCGGGCAATGCGTTCGACCCCGAGCAACGAGCGCTGGACTTCCTGGTACAGCGTCATGGCTTCGGCGGTCGGTTGCAGCCGCCCCTTGATCCGGTCGAACAAACTGAAACCGATGTCCTCCTCGAGGCTGGCAATCAGTCGCGTCGCGGCCGGCTGCGAGATGTGCAGCATCTCGGCGGCACGGGTGACGGTCTGGCCGAGGATGACCGCGCGAAAGGCCTCCAGTTGACGAAGATTCATGGCGGGTATCCTTGGCTAATATCCATAACAAAAAGACATGACCTTGGCAAAATAAAGCATTTTTCAAGTCGCTGACAGCGCTCTAGGATCTTCTGCATCAAGATCATTCAGGCGTAATGCCTGCGCTGCAGGTGATTTCGCGGCGTTGAAAGAGCGGCAGTGCCAATCATGCAAAAAACTGATGTGATGATCGTAGGGGGTGGTTTGGTCGGGCTGTCCATTGCCTATGGCCTGGCCCTGCTCGGTCGCCAGGTCAGCGTCTTCGACGAGGGCGATGACGCCTATCGGGCGGCGCGGGGTAACTTCGGCCTGCTGTGGGTCCAGGGCAAGGGCTACGGGATGAGTCCCTATGCGCAATGGACTCGCGATTCGGTGGCGCTTTGGCCTCGGTTCGCCGCCGCGTTGCAGGCCGACAGCGGCATTGACCTCCATCTGCGTCAGCCCGGCGGATTCCAGCTGTGTTTGAGTGAGCAGGAGATGGCCGAGGAAAGCCGTCGACTGCGCTGGTTGCGCGACGCCATGCACGGTGATTATCCGTTCGAACTGCTTGATCCAGCGCAACTGCGCGCTCGTTTGCCGGGCGTGGGACCGTCGGTGGTGGGCGGCTGTTACTCGCCCATGGACGGTCAGGTCAATCCGTTGAAATTGCTGCGTGCGCTGTACACCGCCTGCCAGGTGCGCGGGGTCAGGATCCTCAATGGCCAGCGGGTCCGCGCCATTGGCCAGCACGGCTCGGGCTTCGAACTGGATACCGGTGAACAGCGCTGGTACGCCGGGCAGTTGGTGCTGGCCGCCGGGCTCGGCAATCGCGAACTGGGCGCGCAGTTGGGCATGGACGTGCCGGTGAGCCCCAATCGGGGGCAGATTCTGGTGACCGAGCGTCTCAAACCCTTTCTGCATTACCCCACCACCTACGTGCGCCAGACCGACGAAGGCACGGTGCAACTGGGCGATTCCCATGAGTCGGCGGGTTTCGACGACGGTACCAGCAGCGACGTGATGGCCGACATCGCCCGGCGCGCGGTGCAATGCTTTCCCCGGTTGGGCCAGGTCCGTCTGGTTCGGGCCTGGGGTGCGCTGCGGGTGCTGAGCGCCGACGGCTTGCCCATCTACGAAGCTGCGCAGGCCTGCCCGGGGGCAGTGGTGGTCAGTTGCCACAGTGGCGTGACCCTGGCGGCGATCCATGCCTTGCGCCTGGCGCCGTGGATTGCCGGTGACTATGACGAGCCGGCCGTGGCGCCTTTCAGTCTGCAGCGCTTCAGGCGCAAACCCGAGGTGCGCCATGCCGGCTGACAGTTTGTTCCGGGCGTTGGGCCCGGCGGAAAACACCGTGCAGATCGAATTCGAAGGCGCGTCGTTAGCGGTGCCCGCAGGCATTTCCCTGGCCGCCGCCTTGCTGCTCAGCGGCGTCACTCATACCCGCGACAGTGCAGTCAGCGGCAGGCCCGGCGCGCCCTTTTGCATGATGGGCGTGTGCTTCGAGTGTCTGGTGGAGGTGGACGGGCAGGCCAATTGTCAGGCGTGCCTGCTGCCGGTTCGTGCGGGTATGCGTGTGCTGCGCCAGCGCGGGGCTCGGGATTTTCTGGAGAGTGGCCACGACGAGGAGGGCGCCGATGAATAAGCCAACAGTCGACCTGATCGTGATCGGCGCCGGCCCCGCCGGCCTGAGCGCGGCGCTTGAGGCCACGCGCCACGGCCTGTCGGTGGCGGTGCTGGATGAACAGGGCAGCCCCGGTGGGCAGATCTATCGCAATATCCGGCAGGCCGATGCGCGCAGCCGCCGCGTATTGGGCGATGACTATGGGGCGGGTGCGGCGCTGGTCGCGAAATTCCTCCAGTGCGGGGCCCGCTACCTGGCCAACGCGGCCATCTGGCAAGTGACGCCACAGCGGCAGGTGCATTACCTGATCGATGGCCGCGCCGAGATCCTGCACGGGCGTCATGTATTGATCGCCACCGGTGCGTTCGAACGGCCCATGCCCATTCCGGGCTGGACCTTGCCGGGCGTGATGACGGCCGGCGCCGGGCAGATCCTGCTCAAAAGCGCCGCGCTGGTGCCGCAAGGGCCGGTGGTGCTGGCCGGCTGCGGACCCTTGTTGTACCTGCTGGCGGTGCAATACTTGCGCGCCGGCATCGCCATCGAAGCGCTGGTGGACACCAGTGGCCGGGGCGATCTGCGGCGTGCCTGGCGCAACGTCCCGGGCGCCTTGCGCGGCTGGCGTGACCTGCTCAAGGGCGGGCAATTGCTGGTCGAATTGAAACGCGCCGGGGTCAGGCATTTCCGCGAGGCCCGGGATCTGCAGATCGAAGGCACGGCGCAGGCCAGCGCCCTGAGTTTCGCCAGTGGCGGTCGGCGCCGGACCCTGCCGGCCTCGCTGATTCTGCTGCACCAAGGCGTGGTACCCAACACCCAGATCAGCTGGTCGCTGCGCCTCGAACATGACTGGAGCGAACAGCAACTGTGCTGGATCGCGCGTCGCGACAGCCAGGGTGAAACCAGTCTGCCGGGCATTTTCATCGCCGGTGACGGTGGCGCCATCGGCGG
>NZ_JBEVDL010000065.1:0-29765 GCF_040514055.1 Pseudomonas sp. | reverse complement strand
AAGCCGGTGGTGGATGGTTAATACCCCCTACGGCCTTACCTCCGAGTGTATTGGCCCCTGGATACCCGCCTTCGCGGGTATGACGAGTGTTTGCAGGCCGAGCGCGGCCCCGCGACCCTTGTCGCGCAACGTCTGGCGCCCAAACCGGTGGTGGATGGTTAATACCCCCTACGGCCTTACCTCCGAGTGTATTGGCCCCTGGATACCCGCCTTCGCGGGTATGACGAGTGTTTGTAGGCCGAGCGCGGCCCCGCGACCCTTGTCGCACAACGTCTGGCGCCCAAGCCGGGGGTGGATGGATAACACCTCCCCCCTACGTTCTTATCCCCCAGCGTGGTGGCCGCTGGATACCCGCTTTCGCGGGTATGACGAGCCGTTCGCAGGCCCGGCGCGTGTTTCCCAACCACTAGGCACCTGGAGGTGCCACCCGCCGCCTCGCCCGCTACAATGCGCGCTTGCCATGCCACGCCCGATAAAAAAGAAGAAGCCGCCATGTCCTTGCCCCAACACCATCTGGAACTGCTCAGCCCCGCCCGCGATGTGCATATCGCCCGCGAGGCCATCCTGCATGGCGCCGATGCCGTGTACATCGGTGGCCCGAGCTTCGGCGCACGGCACAATGCCTGCAACGAGGTGAGCGAGATCGCCCAGTTGGTGGAATTCGCCCACCGCTTCCATGCGCGGGTGTTCGTCACCCTCAACACCATCCTGCATGACGACGAGCTGGAGCCGGCCCGCGCGCTGATCCATCAGTTGTACCAGGCCGGTGTCGATGCGCTGATCGTGCAGGACCTGGGGGTGATGGAGCTGGACATTCCGCCCATCGAGCTGCACGCCAGCACCCAGACCGATATCCGCACCCTGGAGCGAGCCAAGTTCCTCGACCGCGCCGGCTTTTCCCAACTGGTGCTGGCGCGGGAGCTGAACCTGCAGGAAATCCGCGCCATCGCCGAGCAGACCGATGCCGCCATCGAGTTCTTTATCCACGGCGCCCTGTGCGTGGCCTTTTCCGGCCAGTGCAATATTTCCCATGCGCAGAACGGTCGCAGCGCCAACCGCGGCGATTGCTCCCAGGCCTGCCGCCTGCCCTACACCCTGAAGGATGACCAGGGCCGCGTGGTGGCCTTCGAAAAACACCTGCTGTCGATGAAGGACAACAACCAGAGCGCCAACCTCGGCGACCTGGTCGACGCCGGCGTGCGCTCGTTCAAGATCGAGGGGCGCTACAAGGACATGGGCTACGTGAAGAACATCACCGCCTACTACCGCCAGCGCCTCGACAGCATCCTCACCGAGCGCCCGGACCTGGCCCGTGCCGCCAGCGGCCGTACCGACCACTTCTTCGTGCCGGACCCGGACA
The DNA here is from genome assembly GCF_040514055.1 of Pseudomonas sp. Taxonomy (GTDB): domain Bacteria; phylum Pseudomonadota; class Gammaproteobacteria; order Pseudomonadales; family Pseudomonadaceae; genus Aquipseudomonas. Next base: position 28,405 of record NZ_JBEVDL010000065.1, on the reverse strand, counting down.
AGACCTTCCACCGCGGCAGCACCGACTACTTCGTCACCGACCGCAAGATCGACATCGGCGCCTTCGACACCCCGACATTCACCGGCCTGCTGGTGGGTCAGGTGGAAAAGGTCGGCAAACGCGACCTGATCGCCGTGACCCATGAGCCGCTGTCCAACGGCGACGGCCTCAACGTGCAGGTCAAGCGCGAGGTGGTGGGCTTTCGCGCCAATATCGCCGAGCTGAAGCAAGAGTTCGAGGACGACGGCCAGAAACGCTGGCGCTACCGCATCGAGCCCAACGAGATGCCGGCCGCCCTTAGCCGCCTGCGCCCCGACCACCCGCTAAACCGCAACCTCGACCACAACTGGCAACAGGCCCTGCAGAAAACCTCGGCCGAGCGCCGTATCGGCCTGGCCTGGAAGATCACCCTGCGCGAGGATCGCCTGCAACTGACCGCCACCAGCGAGGAAGGTATTCAGGCCAGCGTCAGCCTGAATGGCCCCTTCGGCGCGGCGAACAAACCCGAGCAGGCCCTGGAGCAACTGCGCGACCTGCTTGGCCAGTTGGGCACCACTATTTACCACGCCGAGGCAGTCGAGCTGGATGCGCCGCAGGCGTACTTTATCCCCGCCTCGCAGCTCAAGTCGTTGCGCCGCGAGGCCATCGAGGCGCTGACCGAGGCTCGCGTCGCGGCCCACCCGCGGGGCGGTCGCAAGGCGGTCAGCGTGCCGCCGCCGGTCTACCCGGAGGCGCACCTGTCGTTTCTCGCCAACGTCTATAACCAGAAAGCCCGCGATTTCTATCACCGTTATGGGGTGAAGTTGATCGATGCCGCCTACGAGGCCCATGAAGAGCTGGGCGAAGTACCGGTGATGATCACCAAGCACTGCCTGCGCTTCTCCTTCAACCTGTGCCCCAAACAGGCCAAGGGTGTCACCGGCGTGCGCACCAAGGTCGCGCCGATGCAGCTGATCCACGGCGACGAGGTGCTGACCCTGAAGTTCGACTGCAAGCCGTGCGAGATGCATGTGATCGGCAAGATCAAGGGCAATATCCTCGGCCTGCCCTTGCCGGGCAGCGCCGCCACCCAGGTGGTCGGCCATATCACCCCGGAGGATCTGCGCAAGACCATCCGCAACAAGCCGGGCTACAGCCACTAGCCCTGTCGCGCGCGGCATGGCGTGCGGGGGCTGGCGCTAACCACGCGCCGAGAGCGCCCTACGTATCCTTAACCGCTCAGACGCGACCTGGTTAAAAATCGACGGCTGGACCCCGTGACGCAGCGCGTAACAGGCGGCATGCCCACGCGGAGCGTGGGAACGATCACTTATGCTTGTGCTGCCACGCCGGCTGGTTAAGGTCGACTGCTGGAGCTCCGGACGCAGCGCGTCAAAGGTGGCATTCCCACACGGAGCCTGGGAACGATCAGCCAAGGGATGGCACGCCCACGAAGTGCCTTGGCGCCGCCAAGAGGCGGGCATAAAAAACCCGGCCATCGGTAAGAATGGCCGGGTTGGATACGACTTAACCCGATCAGGCTTTGTCGATACCGCTTTTGATCGCGTCTTTCACTTCACCCTTGAGCTGCTGGGCCTTGCCCTTCACTTGCTGGGCATCACCTTCGCCTTCCAGGCGCGGGTTGTCGGTCGCCTTGCCAAGACCTTCCTTCACTTTACCGATGGCTTCGTTGGTATGGCCTTTGATTTTGTCGGTTGTGCTGCTCATGTAACACCTCGGATTTAAATGGGATACAGAACATGGAGCCCAGCCCACCGAAATCGTTTGGTTTTTTTTGACGAGCGGGTCGGCACACGAACAGTGGCGGTTGGCCATGATTGACCAGGGCGGCACACGCCGGGCTGACGCTAACCACGCGCCGAGGCCACCCTACCTGTTCTGGTTTTTCGCAAGACCTGTGCCGCCCGGCTCTCAGGGCTGCCCAAACACCGCCGTCCAGTAGATGCCCGCATCGCTGCGCGGGTCGACCGCATAGGACGCACCCAATTCGCCGAACTGCGGATTCATCAGATTGGCGCAATGCCCTGGGCTGGCCAGCCAGCCGTCCACCACCTTGGTCGCGTTGTCGCGCCCGGCGGCAATGTTTTCCCCGACTTGGGGGCCAGCGTAGCCAGCGATTTCTGCGCGATCGCCGGGTGTGTGGCCATCGCGGTCGCGGTGGTCGAAGTAGTTGCCATTGGCCATGGCGCGGCTGTGGCTGTCGGCCACGCTTGCCAGACTGGCGTTCCACACCAGCGGCGCCGCTGCGGCAAAGGACTGGCTACCACACTGGCGTGGCTGCCCGCGCAGTACATTGATCAGCGCCAGCAGTTTCTGCCCCTCCGCAGCCCCGTCGCCCAGGCCGCCACCTAGCATCTGGCGCGCCAGCACAATGCGCCAGTCGCGGTCCACACGGCTGACCCCGACGTCGACGAACTGCGGATCCAGCACCACCTTGCAGAAACTCTCGCGCAGCACGGCCATGGCCGCCTGCGCATCCCGTGGCCCGGACAGCCGGATGGCCTGAACGTTGACCATCGGGTACGCGGCGCGACTCAGCGCCTGCTGCAGATCCCCCACCCCCTCGACCGGCAGAACCAGGCGCGGGTCAGGCACCAGCGGCGGCAGCTCGGCGTACGCCTGGTCCACGCAACGCTGGGCCTGGCTGCGGTAAACATTCAGCGACTGAATCAGCTGCGCCTCATCGGCGGCACTGGCCATGGGGCTCAGGCTCAGCCACAGCGACAAGGAGGTGAAACACAGCATTATTGACCTGATGCGCATGGACAGCTCCCGGAACTCGATTGCCCTTATGATGCGCGATTGCGCGTCCGCGCGGGGCAAAAGGCGACGAGGTTTTCCACAAAAGACCGGCAGCTGATCCGCCCGTTGCCATACGCCACAGCCTTGGTGGTGGTCAAACAAGACGCCCTCCAGCCAAGCCGAGGGAACTTGCCCGGCGGTGGGGAGCCCATACCTAGGTACCGGCACCGTTTTGGAGGTAATTGCCATGAGCGACCCCGACAACACCCTTAATGAGCCTGAATCGAAAAACCAGCAGGCACCCCTCACGCCACTGCCCGACGAGGTGGTGGAAAACCTGGAGAAACAGGCACCGCTGCCCGCGCCCATCCCCGACCCAGGGCCGATGTAGATCCGCCCCAAACGCCAACGCGATGACACTGCGCTCGTTCGAGCCCCGGAGGGCGCGCAACTCCCCTTACCTGCTGCAAATGGGTACAAACGGCCTGATTTTGTAGTCCCCTTAGTTCCCAGCTACCGACCAACGGAGATTCCGTTCGTCTTGGAACGCTTAACCTTGTGCCGCCCGCACAGATAATCCACTCGCGTGCCGAGGCAATGCCGGTCTCCGGTGGTTCTCGCGAGCGGAGTCTCTTTGCCGCCTGGCCCGCCCGGTATCCGGGTGTCGTTGGTTGTCCGCGTCTTCCGGGATCGTCATGAAAAAATCGTTATTCGCTCGTTACCGCCGTGCCCTCGGTGCCGCCTCCCTGAGCCTGGCCCTGCTGGCCGCGGCGGGCACGGCCTACTGGTATTCGCAGCCGCCCGTAGCGGCTCCCCAAGGCGATGCCGCCTCCCGAATGCTGCAGGAGCTCGAGCAGTCCACCGCGCCCTGGACCGCCCAGCGCCGCGACCTGTCGGCCCTGGTCAGCGACATGCGCGGCAGTCGCATCGCCAGCGCCGCGCTGAGCCAGACCGCGGTGTACGTCTCGACCCTTGACGGCCAGCGCTACTGGCTGGCGGACCAGTCGGGGCGGATCGGCGAAATGATCCTGCGCGACTACAGCCGTGCTGGCGCCACCCTGTTCCCGGTCACCCTGTTCGACACCGATGGCGAGCTACCCTGGTACCAACCGCTGAAGCGGAACTGGCCGCTGTGGCTGCTGATTCTGCTCGGCCTGGGTGTGGCAGCCTGGAAACTGCGCCCGGTGCAGCTGCTGAAAAAAGGCACCGGTGTGCGTTTCGCCGATGTGATAGGCGCCGGCGAAGCCAAGCTGGCGCTGCAGGACGTCACCGCCTACCTGCGCGACCCGGCGGCCTTCGCGGCGCTGGGCGCCCGACCGCCCAAGGGCGTGTTGCTGACCGGCGACCCCGGCACCGGCAAGACTCAGTTGGCCAAGGCCCTGGCCACCGAGTGCGAGGCGCATTTTATTCAGGTCAGCGGCAGCGATTTTTCCTCGATGTACTACGGCGTCGGCATCCACAAGGTCAAGTCGCTGTTTCGCACCGCGCGCAAACACGCGCCCTGCATCATCTTTATCGACGAGATCGACGGCATCGGCCGGCGCAGCGAGCAGACCCGCTCCAGCGATGGCGAGGGCAACCGCATCGTCAACCAGTTCCTCACCGAGCTCGACGGCTTCAGCGCCGATACCGGCGTGTTAGTGCTCGGCGCCACCAACTTCCCCAACTCCCTGGACCCGGCCCTGGTGCGCGAGGGGCGTTTCGACCGCAGCATCTGCGTCGGCCTGCCGAGCCTGTCCGAGCGCGAGCAGCTGTTTCGCCTCTATGCCGAAAAGATCACCGCCTGCGGCGCGGTCGACCACGCCCAGCTGGCCCGTAACAGTGTGGGCCTGACCCCGGCGGCCATCGCCTATATCGTCAACCATGCCGCCCTGCTCGCCGCCCGCACCCAGCAGGTTCAGGTGACCATGCGGCACTTCGTCGACGCCCTGGAAACCTGCCGCATCGGCGAGCAACCGGTGGGCGCCAGCGCGCTGTCGGAGACCGACCGCAGCCGCATCGCCGTGCACGAGGCCGGCCACGCCATTATCGCCGCCGCGCTGAACTGCGGCCGGGTGGAGAAGGTCACCATCCTGCCACGCGGCCAAGCCCTGGGCGTGACCCTGGTAACGCCGTTGGAGGACAAACGCCTGCACCTGGAATCCGAGCTGCGCGCGCGCATCCAGATGCTACTGGCCGGTCGCGCCGCCGAGCAGCTGTATTTCAACGAAGTGTCCTCCGGGGCCGGCCAGGACCTGCACGAGGCCAGCAAACTGGCCCTGTCGATGGTCGGCTCCCTGGGCATGGGCCCCAGCGGTTCGCTGCTGAGCCTGCAGGCGGTGCGCGATGCCCACCTGGACAGCGACCCGCGCGAAGCGCTGCAGGCGGCGGACAACCTGCTGCAGCAATTGAGCCGCGACTGCATGACCCTGCTGCAACGCCTCAAACCGGCGCTGGATCGCATCAGCGAGCGGCTGCTGGCCGAAGAGACCGTGCCCGGCGACGCCGTGGTCGAGGCCGTGACCGCCTTGCTGAGTACAGCGGCCGAACAGAATCACTGGCGCCCAGGCCATAGCCGCCATCTGGAACGCGTGGCCAGCAGCGCCTACGACGGCCTGGACCCGCTGTTCGACCTCGCCAACCTGGAGGAACCCGACGCCCCTCCGGGGCCGGGCATGGCCTGAGGTCATTGAGCATCAATCCCGGCTTGCTGACCCTGGCTACCGAACGTTTTTTTGGTGACGAGGACGAGGCCCGGTACTGGCTGCAAACACCCCATCGGGCGCTGGGTGGCCTGCGCCCCGTGGATGCCGAGCTCGCCGCGGTGATCGAGCTGATCGGTCAGTTGCAACACTGGACCTCACCCCGCCGCTGATCCCAGCCGGCAAGCATGGCAAGATCCCGTTAGAAACCAGGCCGCACGCGCCAGGCCCAAGCCCAGCAGCCCGGAAGTTCCGCGCCAGCGCCCAGCAGCCAACGCCTGCAACTTTTGTCGCCCACTCTCTCGGTCGAATCCGCTTCGTCCACCTTTGTGCCCTGAAGCGCGGCTACGCGCCTGCGCAGCCTCACTGAATCCGGCCCTGGAAACGAAACGGCACGGTGTCACATTAATGGGGTGCGCCCTGGGTTAGAGTCGCTCGGAATATTGCCTCCGTTTTCCCCTACCCAAAGGATTTTGCTGCCGTGAGAACACGTCTGCTTGCGCTCGCCCTGCCTCTGCTGCTGATCGGCTGCAGTCAAGCCCTGGACTATTCGGTGGACAACCCCACCGGCGCCCCCTTGAAGCTGCAGATCGACGGCACCGCGTACGAGGTCCCGGCCCACGCCGCGACCGAAGTGACCCTGGAACCCGGCGCGCACAGCCTGCGCAGCGAACAATTGGGGGAGGTGAAGTTCATCGTTTATCGCAACGGCAAGAGCGGCCTGATCAACCCCACGCTCAGCGATTATGTGATTGCCCGTGAGACCTATATCACCGACGAAGCCAACGCGAAGAATTTCGCCGATATCAAAACCCCCATCGTCATCGAGGGGGTGACGTTCGAAGCCAACCATGAGCTGACCCGTGCCCTGTTTATCGATAAACAGTGGACGCTCGGCGTGCGGGAACCCTTCCCGGAGACCATGGAGATCCATACTCCGGACAAGCTCGGCGGCAATTTTGTCGCGAAGATCTTCACCGCCAAGGACTACATCGCCTATTTCGAAACACGCAACGAGGTGCCCGGCTATTTCGAGCAGCAGCGCCCCGAGACAGTCCCCAGCGTGCTCCGTGAAGTCGAAGTGGCGCCCCCCCTGCCCGAGCTGCCGCCAGAACTCGAAGCCCACGCCAAGCCGATGCGCGAGCTGTTCGCCAACTACCTGAAAGCCACCGATGCGTCCGAGCAGGAGCGCCTGCAGGACGCCTATTTCGATACGGTGATGGCCTACACCAGCGCCGCTGCGCCCCTGTACAGCAAACTGACCCGCGAGGCCAACGAGCAGGCTAACCAGTTCATCTTGACCGAGGGCAAAGCCATTGGCAGTTCGACGGCGGTCATCGCCAAGTAACCGCGGCGGCGGTTTTACCCTGGGCCCGCGCAGGGGCCAGGCCGCCTTGACCCGCGCCCGGCGGCAGGGACGCGGCGGCGGGGCGGCGGGGCGATGCCCCGCCAGCGGCTGACGGACCCGCGCTGCTCAGGCCTCTAGCCGCGCATTACGCCGCACCGTCTGCGGCGGCTGCCCCAGGGTGCGCATAAAGGCGCGGCGCATGCGCTCACGGTCGGCGAAGCCGGTTTCCCGGGCAATCATATCCATGGACAGGCGTCCCTGCTCCAGCATCAGGCGCGCCGCCTCGACCCGCAGTTGCTCGACCGCCTTGGCCGGCGATTGGCCGGTCTCGGCGCTGAAGGCCCGGGTGAACTGGCGGCGGCTGAGGTGAGCGGCCTCGGCCAGGTCCTCCACCGACAACGGCCTGCTCAGGTTGCGCTGGGCGAAGTCCAGGGCCTGCTGGATACGGTCGGACTTGGGCTCCAGCGCCAGCAAGGCGGAGAACTGCGACTGCCCGCCAGCACGCCGGTGATACATGACCAGGTTGCGCGCCACCGCGCGCGCCACCTCCGTCCCCTGGTCGGCCTCGACCATGGCCAGCGCCAGGTCGATGCCCGCGGTCATGCCGGCTGAGGTCCAGATCGGACCATCGGCGATAAAGATCCGATCATCATCGAGGTTCAACCGCGGGTAACGGCGCTGCAGCTCACGGGCATAGGCCCAGTGCGTGGTGGCTTGGCGGCCGTCGAGCAAACCTGCCTCGGCCAGGACAAAGGCGCCGGTGCAGGGCGCCGCGACTCGCCGGGAACTGCGCGACGCCTGGCGCAGGAACTCCATCAGCACTGGTGTGAAGACGAAATCCGGCTCACCCGCCCCCACCAGCAGGGTGTCGAAGGTACGCGCGTCGAACGCCTCGGTCTGCACGCTGAAGCCGACCGAGGTGGGTACCGGCCCGCCGCGTTCGGACAGCAAGCTGATGCCATAGAGCGTTTCACCGGCCACCCTATTGGCGGTCTCGAAGACAGCCATCACCGCCAAACCCAGCACATAGAAGTGCGGAAACACCACAACACCGACGCTCTGCATAACCCCTCTCCGGCGGCGTCCCAAAACGCTGCTTATATGACCTTTAGGCCAATTTTAATCCCGCTTAATCTGGGCCGCAACAGCACCGCCACCACTCCTGGTCCCGCGGTGTTGCCAAGGGTCCACCCAGGCCCATACCCCGTTCTTACGACAGCGAGATCATGCCCATGCACCTCACAGGCAATACCATCCTTATCACCGGCGGCGGCTCGGGCATTGGCCGGGCCCTGGCCGAAGCCCTGCACCGTTTGGACAACCAGGTCATCATCGCCGGCCGCCGCCTCGGTCACCTGGAAGCCACCCTGGCCGCCAACCCCGGCATGCGTGCCATCCAGCTGGACGTGGACGATCCACGCAGCATCGAAACGGCGACCGCCACCCTGCTCGCCGAACATCCGCGCCTCAATGTGCTGATCAACAATGCCGGCATCATGCAGATCGACCACCTGGGCGAAGCCCTGGACGACGCGCTGCTGGTCTCCACCGTCACCACCAACCTGCTGGGGCCGATACGCATGACCTCGGCGCTGATCGAGCATCTCAAGCGTCAGGAACAGGCCACGGTGATCAACGTTTCCTCGGTGCTGGCATTCGTGCCGCTGGCCGTGGCCGGCGTGTACTGCGCGACCAAGGCGGCCATTCATTCCTATACCCAGTCGCTGCGCTACCGGCTAAAGGACAGCTCGGTGCAGGTGATGGAGATCGCCCCGCCCTGGGTCCAGACCGACCTGCTCAACAGCAACGACGAACCGCGGGCCATGCCGCTGGCGCCCTTTATCGAACAGACCATGGCCGCCCTGGCCACTGCCGACGAAGAGGTGCTGGTGGACATCGCCAAACCGCTGCGCAATAACGTCGGGCCGAACGAAACACCGTTTATCACCCAGTTCAACGACCTGTTTCTCAATCCGCAGTAAGCGAAACAGGCCCGCCAGCCCCAGCGCAATGGGGATGACGGGGTTGTCGCACGAGGTCGTGCAGTCCCCGGGGTCATGCGCCCTGGGGGCGTCCCTGTTTGACAGACAGGGCCATTGCGGTAGGCTCTGCGCCTTATTTGAAAAGGAGCTGTTCCCATGGCCAAAGCCACTGCCCGCCACATCCTGGTTTCCAGCGAAGCCAAGTGCAATGAACTGAAAGCCGCCATCGAAGGCGGTGCCGATTTCGCCCAAGTGGCCAAGGACAATTCGTCCTGCCCCTCCAGCCGCGACGGCGGCAGCCTGGGCTCCTTTGGCCCAGGGCAGATGGTCAAGGAATTCGACGCCGTGGTTTTCAGCGCCCCGGTAAACACCGTGCAGGGTCCGGTCAAGACCCAGTTCGGTTATCACCTGCTGGAAGTCACCAGCCGCCAGGACTGATCGCAACACCCCGGACCGCGGGCCCTGCCCCCGGTCGCGGCACTGGACGCCTCAGGCTGACTGGCCCGAGGCGTTTCCGGATCGCGACCCGCGTGATCCGTCCCCCGAACCACGCCCCCCCCACGCAGTGCTAACGTCCCCTGCCGTTCCAGGGCGAACAGCGCCCCGTGAATGCTCGCGGCCTTTCGGCGCGCCAGACAAGCCGATGCCTGTGCGCACGCCTTGGCCAGATGGCGGCGCGAAGCAGTAGCCAACCTAGCAGGCAGGTCTTCGGATCAGCATCGCGCGGGTGCTCAATCCGGCCAACGCCACAGCGGCTGTTCGAGAATACTGTCCTGGCCCAGTACCTGGGTCTGACCCAACTCCTTGTCCAGGACGATGGCGCGGCACTCGGGGTACTGCTCCAGCGCGGCGATCAGGCGGCGGGAGTGGGACACCACCCAAACCTGACTGCGCTGCGCGGCCTGGATAATCAGCCGGCCGAGTGCCGGCAGCAGGTCCGGGTGCAGGCTGGTTTCCGGCTCGTTGAGCACCATCAGGGTCGGCGGTCGTGGTGTAAGTAACGCCGCGACCAATAACAGGTAGCGCAGGGTGCCGTCGGAAAGCTCCGCCGCCTTGAGCGGGCGCAGCAGGCCGGGTTGCCGCAGCTGCAGGCTGAACAACCCGTCATAGGCCTCGATCTGCAGCCGCGAACCGGGAAAGGCGTCGTCGATGGCACCGTCCAGCGCCTCGGGATCGCCGATTTCGCGGATGGTCTGCAAGGCCGCGCACAGGTCGCGGCCATCGTGGTGCAGCACCGGGGTGCGCGTCCCCAGCTGCGGTTGGCGGGCCGGCGCCTCGGCGTCGCTGCGAAAATGATCGTAGAAGCGCCAGCCCCGCATCAGCTCGCGCAAGCGCAGCACCTCGGGGCAGTGGCTGTCGCCGCCGACCTGGGCGAACAGGCTGTCGAAACTGGCGGTGTGCTGGCTGAGCAACCGCCAGTCGCGACCGTCACGCACGCGCACCATGGGGCCCTTGCGCTCGACCAGCACGGCCGCGGGCCGATAGACCGCGCCGGCCCAAATGACTTCACGTTTGATTTCCGGGTCCAGGGCAAAAAAACTCGGCGTATCCCGCGTTTCCCCGGAGTTGGACTCGGGTAGCCCGAGGGAAATGGCGTAGCTGAAATCCTCGCCGGCAAACCCCAGGCGCAACCGTTTCGGGCCATCGCGCTGAGTGGCCTGTACCGGCACGCTGCCGTCGCGCATCCGGCGTGACACCAACTCCGGGCCGGCCCAGAAACTCGAGGCCAGGCCCCCTTCGCGGGCCAGGGCATTGACCACGCCGCCCTGGGCGGTTTCCGCCAGCAGCCGCAAAGCCCGGTAGAGGTTGGACTTGCCGCTACCGTTGGCGCCAGTGATGACATTGAGCGGTCCCAGGGGCACCAACAGGGTATTGATCGAGCGGTAGTTATGCACCGCCAGGGTGTGCAGCATGGGCGTCTCTTGACAGGAATATGGGGCCACAGGCCGCGCCTGGGCACGAAAGTCTACTCGAGTGGATCGGAGGGCGGCGAAAGGCGCGGGTCACTTTGCCCAGAGCGCACTACCGCAGACCTGCCATTTGTGGGCGGAACCATTGAGTCCATTCCGCCCTCAGAACTGGGGCGTGGCAGTTTGCTACGTCTGCGTCGGATTTGGCCTAGGCTAATTTTTCGTCCAACCACCTGAGGAATCGTTATGGGTCTGTTCAGTGCCATTTTGGAAAAACTGGGTTTCGGTGACAAGGCCGAAGCGGCCGAAGCGCCCGCCCCCGGCGCCGCGCCTTCGGCACCGGCCACACAGGCCATCAGCGCGGTGGACGTCACCGCCAAGATGGAAAGCCTGGCGGCGGCCAGTGGGCAACCGCTCAACTGGCGCACTTCGATCGTCGACCTGCTCAAGCTGCTCGGGCTCGACAGCAGCCTGGGCGCACGCAAGGAGCTGGCCACCGAACTGGGCTGCCCCGCAGACAAGATGGGCGATTCGGCGCAGATGAACATCTGGCTGCACAAACAGGTGCTGAAAAAACTCGCCGACAACGGTGGCAGCGTGCCGGCCGAATTGCTGGACTGATGCACGGCGAGCCCCCGCCCCCCCCCGGCGCGGGCTCGCTAAAGCTGACCTGCCTGATAGGCGCGGGCATTGCCCGCACCAAATAGAATCTATATTCTATTTGAATGGTCAGACTGACGAAATTCACCGAAGAAATGTTCCTCGACGCCGCGATCGAGCTCGCCGCCCAGTGCGGTGGCAGCGCGGTGTCGATCGCGGCCATCGCCCGTAAAACAGGCGCACCGGTGGGTTCGCTTTACCACCGCTTCGCCTCCCGGGAGGAATTGCTGGCCCATGCCTGGCTGAAAGTCCGCAGCCAGTACCGGCAACAGATTGCCGACCTCTGGGGTGAGCGGGACACCTGGCTGGCGGTGGCCGCGTTTCTGCAGTGGTGCCGCAGTGCCCCGCTGCAGGCCCGGTTTTTGCTGCAATGCCGGGAGTGTCCGGCCCTTCAGGAAAACCTCTCGGCGGAGCTGCGTTTGCGCCTGGAAGCGGAACAGGACGACCTGGATGGCTGTTTCGATCGCTGCCTGCAGCGGCTCGGCACCTGCCTGCCTGGCGAGAACCTCGACAGTCGGCTGCGTTTTACCCTGATCGACGCCCCCTTTGCCATGGTGCAGCCCTTCCTGCTGCAGGACCAACCCATCCCCGCCAGTATCGACGTCATGTTGCGCGCGTCCCATCGCGCGCTATGCCCAGGGAGCAGCCTCCAGTGATGCGCTATTCGAGCCAAAAAGACGGCGGCAGACGGATCCGCCTGCATGACGCCGACGAATTCGCCGCCATGCGCCTGGCCGGGCGCATCGCCGCCGACACCCTGGATTTTATCGAAGCGCACGTACGCCCAGGCATATCCACGGCCGAGCTCGACCGCCGCTGCGAAGCCTTCATGCGCGAGGCCGGCGCTATCCCGGCCACCCTCGGCTACCACGGTTATCGCCATGCCAGCTGCATCTCCGTCAATCAGGTGGTCACCCATGGCATTCCCTCGGAGCGGGAAATCCTCAAGACCGGCGACATCGTCAACATCGACGTCACGCCCAAGTTCGCCGGTTGGCACGGCGACAGCAGCCGGACCTATAAGGTCGGCCCGGTATCGCCACTGGCCGAGCGGCTGATCGACACGGCCCATGCCGCGCTGCTGGCGGGCATCGCCGAGGTGCGGCCCGGCGCGACCCTGGGAGACGTGGGGGCGGCCATCGATGCGCGGGTGCGCGCCGCCGGGTTCAGGGGCGTCGAGGATTTCTGCGGGCACGGCCTGGGCCAGGTGTTTCACGCCGCCCCCGACGTTCTGCACCACGGCCAACGGGGCACCGGCATCGTGCTGGAACCCGGGATGTTCTTCACCATCGAGCCGATGGTCAACGCCGGCACCCACGCGGTCAAAGTGCTCAAGGACGGTTGGACCACGGTGACTCGCGACGGCGCGCTCTCGGCCCAGTTCGAACACAGCCTGGCGGTCACCGAGGACGGCGTGGAGCTGTTCACCCTGGGCCGGGCGGCCTTGGCCAACGCAGTCACCTAGGGCCTGGCCCATTTTTTCGGCAACGGGGCCCGTGTGGCCACTGTTCACACGCCTTAGCGCCCGCCGCGCCCCTGGCCGAACCGCTCGCGATAGGCGGCGGGCGGCAGTCCCACGCCACTGCGAAAAGCCGCGCGAAAACTCTCCACCGAACGAAAGCCACAGCGCTCGGCAATCGACTCATGGGGATCGTCTGCGCTTTCCAGCAACTCGCGGGCCCGGGCCAAGCGCTCATGCTGCAGCCAAGCCTTGGGCGTCATGCCGGTCGCCTCGCGAAAGCGTCGCAAGAACGTGCGCTCACTCATCGCCATGCGGCTGGCCAGTTGGCTCACTTCCAGCGGCTGCTGCAGCCGTTGCCGGGCCCACTCCAGCAAGGGCGCAAGGTCCCCGCGCGGGGTCGGCGCCAAGGGGGTGGGGATAAACTGCGCCTGGCCACCGGCACGCTGGGGCGATATCACCAGGCGCCGCGCCACGCTGTTGGCCACCCGGGTGCCGAAATCGCGGGCCACCAGGTGCAGGCAGGCGTCGATGCCCGCCGCGCTGCCCGCCGAGGTGATCAGCTGCCCGGCATCCACGTAGAGCACCGCCGGGTCGACCTCGATGGCGGGAAAACGTCGCGCCAGCTCGGCGCTGTGGCGCCAATGGGTGGTCGCCCGGCACCCGTCGAGCACACCGCTGGCGGCCAACACGAATACCCCCGAACAGATCGACAGCAGCCGGGCACCGCGCCCATGGGCCGCGCGCAAAGCGACCAACAAGGCCTCCGGTGGTGTTTCATCCCGGTCGCGCCAGCCTGGAATCACGATGGTGTCCGCCTGTTCCAGGGCTTCCAGCCCACGCTCGGCCAACACTTGGATACCGCCCAGGGCGCGCATCGGCCCGGGCTCCAGGCCGACGATGCAGTGCCGGTACCAGGGAAAATCGAACTCCGGACGCGGCAAGCCGAAGACCTCCACGGCGATGCCGAATTCAAAGGTGCAGAGCCCGTCGTACGCGAGCACCGCGACCAATCCAGGGTCTTTAGGCAATTTGGCGGAAAACTCCCAGTAACTGTCTTGCCCGCCACTGTAGCCCAACGCACCCGGCCGATACAGTGGTTGCCACACCCAACACACCGGAGTTACCCCATGCCCAGCCTGGTCAGCCAGTTCCCCGCCGCCGCCAGCGACCTTGCCCTCGCTCACTTCAGCGCACGCCTGAGCTTCGAAACCGATTGCTCCGACGTGCAGGCCAGCCAGCAGGCCGGCGAGATCGACTACCTGCTGGTCGACGTGCGCGGTCCCGATGCCTATGCCCAGGGCCATGTCCCGGGCGCGCTGAACATTCCCCACCGGCTGATGACCGCCGACTACCTGGCGCGCTTCCCCCGCGACAGCCTGTTCGTGGTCTATTGCGCCGGCCCCCACTGCAACGGCGTGCACCGTGCCGCCCTGCGCCTGGCGGGACTGGGGTATGCGGTCAAGGAAATGATCGGCGGAGTCACCGGCTGGCTCGACGAAGGCCTGAGCCTGGTCTCGTCCGTGGGCCAATCACTGGCCACCGGCGCGGGCATCTCATGCGACTGCTGAGCGGGGCAGCGCGGGTCCGCCGAGCGCAGCCGGCGGACGTGCCGGCCCTGCTGGTGCTGATGCGTGAGCTGGCGGCATTCGAGGACTATCTGGAGGCGTTCGCCTTGGACGAACCGGCGCTGCTCGAGCGGGCCCTCGGGCCCCAGGCTCAATGCCAGGTGTTCGTCGCCGAGTGGGCCGACGGCCTGTGTGGCTATGCCGTGGTCCTGGAGATCCCGTTCACCTATGACCTGCGTCCCCGGGTTGTCCTCAAGGAACTGTATGTCGCCCCCCAGGCGCGCGGCACTGGAGTGGGAACGACCTTGCTGCGCGAGGTGGCCCGCTGGGCCAACAGCCGTGGCGCGGGACAGATGGAATGGACGGTGCTCAGGGGCAATGGACGCGCGGAGACCTTCTACCGGCGCCTCGGCGGACGCCCCGACAGCAAGTGGATCGCCTATCGGATGGACGCAAATGGACTGGCCGCGCTGGCCGAGCAAGCGTGAGCCAAATAAACGCGTAACTATCCACCCTTGGTGGATGGGTAACGCGTTATCCACCCTACGCGAGCGGTGGCCAATCCTCGGGAGCACTGCGGAGGATCAGCCCAAACAGCCGCTAAGCCGCCTTGTGGGCATGCAGGCGCACATTCAGCTCGTCGACGACCGGTGCCCATTCGGCATCCATATGCATCTGTTCCTTGAGAAAGGTGCCCTGGGTATCGCTCCAGAACGGTGCCTCGGACACCTTGACGTCGTCAGCCAGGGGGTAATGACGGGCGATAAAGGCGTCGATACTGGCCGGATCGGATTCCAACCCCAGTTGGTCGAACAGGGTGCCTAGGTCTTTGTTGGGCATTTCCATGACATTCTCCAGCAATAGGGTGGTAAAGGCCGGTCGGCGGGTGACCGACGGGCAATAGAAACCAGCGACCCGCCGACAGTTCCATTTTCCTTGCCACACCGGCCTGCACCGACACCTCAGCGCGGGCCATCGGCCTCGAGCGGAATCCAGATGTCCACCACCCCGGTGCCGGCGAGCGGGTTGAAGTCTTCGCTGTAGCGCTCGAACTCGGGGGCGTCGGCCACGCGCAGCCCGGAGGCGGGCAACCAGTGGTTCCAGAGGACGTGAACCGTCTGGTGCAAGGTGGTGACAGGGCCCTGATGGGTAAACACGGCATAACGCCGGGCAGGCAGTTTCAGCCGGGTGAAGTGCGCCGGCAGGTCCTCCAGGCGGCGTACCTGGACCCCCGCGAGGTACTCGAAACTGCCGTCCTCGCCCGGGTTGCAACACAGCCCATAGGTGACCCAACCCAGCCGCCCGGGCAGCGTCTCGATCTGCCTGGCGAAGCGGCTCCAGAGGGTTGGAATGCCTTCGTTGGTGTCGAAGGTAAAACGTTCGGACAAACCGGCGATCAACAGCGCCGGGCCCTGTTCGAAGCGTGGTGCGGCCAGTGCGACCGATTCGAGGGGTTTCATGCGAATGGGCTCCATCAGTTGCACGCCATCCAGGGAAGCCTGGGCGCGCACCTGCTCGGGGGTGCGGCCAAGGTGTTCGCGGAAGGCGCGGGTAAAGGCTTCATGGGAGGCATAACCGCTGTCCAGGGCGAGGCCGAGGATATTCGGCGCGCCCGCTGCCAGTAGTCGCGCCGCCTCGCTCAGGCGCCGCGCGCGGGCATAGCGCATGACCGAACAACCGGCATGGGCGGCGAACAGCCGCGACAAGGCAAAGCGCGACAGGCCGCAGACGTCGGCAATCTGCGCCAGGCTCAGTTCCTGCTCGACACGGCTTTCGATGTACCAGAGGGCTTTGGCGACCGGGTGCATGGTTCACTCTCAAAGGCGGTGATCGCCATTATGCCCAGCGCGTGCGGGCCGCACTGGACCGTTCTTGCGGGTCTTGGCCACCTCCGCGCCGAGCCGGGACTCACCATTACCGCCCGCACCGCGCGACATCACACGCATGCGGCGGATCGCGTCGACCTGGCGAACGGTCTTTCGACGAGGTCAAACTTGCCTATTCTTGGGCATGTATTTCTGGCAAGGAGTGACTGCATGAACATCGAGACCCTGTTCGCCGAATTGCACAATCTGCCCAGCGTGCCCAAAGTGGCGCAAGACCTGATCCAACAGTTCAACAACCCGGCGTCGAGCCTGGATAGCGTGGCGCGCAATATCGAGCGCGACCCGGTGATCGCCGCCAAAGTGCTGCGTCTGGCCAACTCGGCGCGCTTTCGCGGGGCCCGCGAGTCCACCAGCATCGAGGATGCGGCCATGCGCCTGGGCTTCAATACCCTGCGTACCCTGGTGCTGGCCTCAGCGGTGACCGGCGCCTTCAAGGCCGACAAGAGCTTTGACCTCAAGGGCTTCTGGGCACACAGCTTCAATGTCGCCAGTACCTGCCGACTGCTGGCCAAACAGGGTGGCCAGGACCCCGACACCGCGTTCACCTGCGGCATGATGCATAACATCGGGGAACTGCTGATCCAGACCGGCGCGCCGGCATTCGCCACGCAGATGAACCGCCAGCCCCAGGACGCTGCCGGGCGCGCGGCGCAAGAAGCCCTGCAGCTGGGGTTTGGTTACCCTGAGGTCGGCGCCGAACTGGCCCGTCGCTGGCAATTGCCACAGGTGATCCAGCAGGCCATTGCCTTTCAGGCGCGCCCGGCCCAGGCGCCTGCGCAAAACGGCTTCGCCCGCATCGTCGCCCAGGCGGTGTTGGTCTGCGAAGCCTTGAAACAGCATGGCGGCGCGACAACGCAGGCGCGCCAAAGCCTGGAGGGGCCGCTGTTCGAAGGCCTGGACCTGGACAAAACCTTCGCCTTGCTGGCCGAGGTGCTGGAAGCCGACAAAGCCTTTGCCGACCTTCTGGGCTAGGGCCCGTTCCGAGTCAAACAGGGGCCTGATGGCCCTTCGCTGACCGTTCTGCCCAGGCCGCGCGGCGTTCCCAGCGCCAGCGGGGCGGCCTATAAGCTCCGCTGCAGGCCCTTACACGACCAACGAATATCGTCTGGCGACCAAGGCGGCTACAATGGTCGCCCGCGTTGGCCACGGCCGTCGCTGCCGACACCCGCGTCCGCCGTAGCGGCGGCTCGCTGAGGAGCAAAACCCAATCAATTGCAGGGTCCGCGGGAGAAAACGTGGATTTTCGCGTTCCTATGGGCTTGTGCCCGATATGGCTGCTCCTGGGCCTACTCGTTTTCCAGTCTCTGGTCTTTATGTATATGAAAACAGCTTTCACTTCACTGCTGATGGCCGCCACCCTGCTAAGTGGCTGTGCCAGCCAGTTCGAACCGGTCAAGACGGTGCCGAGCGTTGTCCCGCCGAGCCAAAGCGTGGTGCCGGCCGACCCGGTCTACGGGGTGGTCAGCTATGAGATGCCCCTGGTGATGTCCGCCCAAAGCACCTCCGGCCACCCCTTGCAGGGGCAGATCAGGGATGTGCCCGCCCAGGTACCCGCGGGGCAGCAGGCGCTGCAGGCCGCCGAGCAGGCGCGTGCCAACGGCGATACCCTGGGCCTGCGGGTCGCGCTGGAGCAAGCGGCCAACCAAGGCAGCGCCCAGGCGCACTACGAGTTGGCACGGCTCTACCAGAACGGCGACGGAGTGCTGCACGACCAGCAGTCCGCCCTCACCCACTTGAGCCAAGCGGACGCTTTGGGTGACCTGGAGGCTACCCGGGTACTGGCCTGGCATTATCTCAAGGGCGTCGGGGTGCCGCTGGATATCGCCTACGGTACCCGGCTGATGGAAAAAGCGGCCTGGGGCAATACCCGGGCCCAGCGCGAGGCGGGTTTGCTTTATTCCAACATCTATACGCCGAACCTGAACGACTCGGCCCGTGGCCTCGAGCTGCTCAAGGCCGCGTCGGAAGGCGGCGAT
Source organism: Pseudomonas sp. (assembly GCF_040514055.1). Lineage (GTDB taxonomy): Bacteria > Pseudomonadota > Gammaproteobacteria > Pseudomonadales > Pseudomonadaceae > Aquipseudomonas. The sequence goes on along the minus strand of NZ_JBEVDL010000065.1, from coordinate 10,193 downwards.
ACCCCGGCCATGGCCTTTTACAAGCACGTGCTGGACAAGCCCGCCCAACCGCCGGTCGTGGCACAGGAGGTGCCCGCCAACCCGGCAACCTTCTACCAGGCACTGCCCGGCCATGCCGAGCACAGCCCGCTGGCGACAACCCCGGGGTCTGCGCCGACCGACATCAGCGTGCCGGCCGCCGCGCCCCTGCTGACCGATAACCTGTCGACCGTCACGCCGCCCGCCGGCCCGGCGCCAACGCCTGCCGTGCCTGCAGCCAATGCATTGGATAACGAAGCCCAGGCCGAACAGACTAAAAAGGCCGCTCTCGCCGGCGACCTGCAGGCCATGCGGCGTTATGCCAATCAGGTGCTGGCCGGGGAGTTCCCCTCCATCGAACCGGAAGTGGAATCCTACACCTGGCTGGCGGTAGCGGCTCGCCGTGGCGACCCCCAGGCCGCCCAGGATATGCTCGCCCTTGCCCAGGTGCGTACCCTGACCGAGCAACAGGCCCCCGGCCAATTGGACGCGCGGATCACCGCGCTGAACGAAACCATTGACCTGCTACCCGGGCAGCCCACGGCACCGGCGGGCGTTCCCGGACCCAACCTGTAGCAGTTGTCCCCCCGCGACCCTGGCGCTCGGCGGGCCGTACGCCCCAAGGAAGACCCAACATGTCCAGCACACCGTCCTCAGTGCCAGCCACCGCAGCGATTCGCTGGGGCATGATCGGCTGTGGCGACGTTACCGAGCGCAAGAGCGGTCCGGCGTTTTAGCAGGTACCGGGGTCGGCCCTGGTCGCGGTGATGGGACGGCGCGCCGAGCAGGTTGAGGACTACGCCCGCCGCCACGGCATCGGCCGCTGGTACACCGATGCGCAAGCGCTGATCGACGATCCCGAGGTCCAGGCGGTCTATGTCGCGACGCCGCCGGACAGCCACCACACCTACGCCCTGCAAGTCGCCGCCGCCGGCAAACACTGCTGCGTGGAAAAGCCCATGGCACTCGACGCGACCCAGAGCCGCGAGATGGTGCAGGCCTTCGAACGGGCCGGCACGCAGCTGTTCGTTGCTTATTACCGGCGCTCGCTACCGCGATTCCTGCGGGTCCGACAGTGGCTGGACGCAGGCCAGATCGGCGAGGTTCGGCAGTTGTCCTGGCACCTGAGCAAGGCCCCTTCCGCGAACGACCGGCAAGGCCCGGGGTGGCGCACCGATCCACGGGTGGCGGGCGGTGGCTACTTCGCCGACCTGGCCAGCCACGGGCTCGACCTATTCCAGTTCCTATTGGGCGACATAGTCGAAGTCGAGGGAATGAAGGCGCAACAGGCCGGGCTCTATCCGGCCGAGGATGCGGTGGTGGCGATCTGGCGTTTTGCCAGTGGTGCCCTGGGCCTGGGCAGTTGGAACTTCGCCGTCGATCGGCGGATCGATCAGGTGGAAATCCTCGGCAGCGAGGGTCGCATTCGCTTCTCGGTATTCGACGAAGCGCCCATCGAGCTGCAAGGACGCAGCTCCGCGCACGAGACCATCGCGCACCCCAGCCCTATCCAGTGGCACCATGTACTGGCCATGAATGCCCAACTGCGCGGCGAGCGGCCCCACCCGGCTGCGGGCCACGAGGCCCTCAAGACCGACTGGGTGATGGACCGTATCCTCGCCCGCCAGCACCGCTGAAGGCGCCTGCGAGCGCAGCGGTCAGGGTGAGCAGGACGTTGGAAAAAAGCACCGGGCATGCCAGCAGGCGCCCTGGCCGGGTATACTGGCGGTCGGACGTGCCCGCCTGTTCCCTTCGACCTTCCACCCGGCACCCCACGGACTTTCCATGACTGCCAATACCACTGCCGCATCCCCCACAGCGCCTGCCGCCGAGCCCGTTGCAAGCCAGCCAAGCGAGGCTATCGAGCCTTCCGCTGACGCGGCTCCGGACGAAAAACCCAGCATCGCAGCCTTTACCTTCCCCTTCTCCCCCGCCGCCTTTGCACCGGGCAAAACCGATGGCCAGCCCTGGCACCAGAAAGGCAATAAATCCAGCCACCACAAGACCCCGGGGCGCGCGCCCAACGGCACGCGCCGTTCCATGGGCAAACGCTGAAGCACAGGTCAGTGAGCCTCTTCAGAGCCCGTGGACACTAGGCACAGACGCCGCGTTGCACAGTGTCAACGGTCCCTAGCGCCGCCAGGAAAGGGGGCATGGGAGTGCCGCCCGCCCGAGCAGCAGCCCTGCATTGCCCCGCTCACCAGGAATCCAGCTAGCCTATGGGGACGGCGGCGTCCGACCAGCCGCCAGGCGCAACGCAGAACCAACTGCGCTGTGGCCGTGTCAGAACGACTCTCGGCCTCTCTTCAGTCTTGGTGGCGACAGACATGATTCGACCGTTTTCCCTAGGCCTGCTGCTGCTAATGTCCGGCTGCACCTCCCTGCCCTGTGACGACCCGCTCAGCCAGGATCCCTGTCACGCCGATCGCCTGCTCCTGCAAAACGACATGCTGCAGGCAAAGATGATCATCGCTTCGGGTGACCTGCCCAACTATGACCTGGCCAAAGCCTTGCTCGATCGGGTGTCTGGACAGGACCAACGCGGCGACGCGGACTTCTACCGGGCGCTGTTGATCATTCATGAGGGGCCACAGGTCGACGAGGTGCTGACCCTGCTCGAGCGCTCCGCCGCCGCCGGCAGCCCCCACGCCACGGCCTTGCTATACAAGATGTACGCGGAACCCTACCTGCTCAGTCATGGCGACCCGTTGCGTGCGGAAGGCTACCGCGCCGCCTACGCCGAACTCGATGTGGCCAAGAGCGGTTACCCGTCTTTCCAGCAGGCCCTGGGGCTGGTCAACCGCCTGGTGGTCTCGGCCATCTCCCAAGGCCACCTGACCCAAGATGCCGAGCAAGCCGCGCAGAACTGATGGCCGGGTACGGTATGCCGCCGGAGCGCGTATGCTCGGTCGCGGCGACTCGGCCGATACCGACGCCTGCCCGAGCGATCCGGCCCACCACCCTCGGATCATCCGTCGATATGTCCAGCACAGGACCCAAAACCATTTTTCAACCCGTCAGGATCGCCCAGCTGTCCTCGGCCGAGCATCCTCTGCTGAATAAATTCTATCGCCAACACCGATCCCCCATGCGGGCCAACAGGACCGCACAGCTGTGGGTCGCACGGCGCGTCGAGATCGTGGGTGGGCTGTGCCTCAACTCACTGGACGGAGGCTTCTGGCTAACGGCCCTGTTGGTCGATCCCCTGCAACGCCGCCAGGCCATCGCCAGCCACCTGATCCGCCAGGTGCTGGCCAGCACGGTCCAGCCGGTCTGGTTGTTTTGCCACCCCGAGCTGGTGCCATTCTACGAGCGCCTCGGCTTTGCCACGACTCGCTCGTTACCTACCGCGTTGAGTGACCGCCTGGCCCGCTACGGCCGCAGCAAGCCGCTGCTCGCGATGGTGTGTCCGCCAAAGGCGCTCGCCAGTGCGGTCCTTGGACGCTGAATTGGCCAACCCGGCTTCGGTGCGCCTACAGCCTGGCGCGTCAGGGGTGTACAGTTCATCCTCGCCCCCTCTTGCCCAGTTATCAGGCAGCGAGCCGCCCATGCTGAAACGCCTGAAAGACGATTTTCAGTTATCCATCATCACCTTTATGGGTGTGTTCGCGATCCTGGGTATTTCGCCCTACGCCATTTATCGCCTGCTGCAGGGCAACGTGCTGGTGGGAGTCACCGACTCGATCCTGGTGGCCTGTACGCTGGCGGCGGTAGTCTTCGCCTGGCGCACTGGCGATACCCGGCGTGCCGGCATGGGTCTGGCCATTATCGTGTCGTTTGGCGCCGCTTTAGTCGCCATTAACCTGGGGGTCAACGGCCTGTTCTGGATCTACGTAGTGGTCCTGTTCAATTTTTTCATGATCCCCCCTGGCAAGGCCATGCTGTTGACCCTGTCACTGCTGGGCAGCGTCAGTGCCTATGCGCTGCTGAGCGGCAGCCCCGCTTTCCCCTCGCAGTACCAGTCGCTGTCGTTTCTGGTGACCAGCCTGACCGCCAGCGGCTTCGCCTTTGTCTTTGCCTTCCGCATGCGCCGCCAACGCGACCAACTGCAAATGCAGGCCACCCTGGATCCGCTGACCGGCACCGGCAACCGCCGCTCCATGGACCATCACCTGCTTGGCGCCGTGGCGGGCAAACGCCGCCACCACCAAAAGTACGGCGTACTGATGATGGACCTGGATCACTTCAAACGAATCAACGACCAATTTGGCCACCCGGCCGGAGATCGGGTGCTGGTGGAGTTCGCCCACTTGGTCCAGAGCCTGTGTCGCCAACAGGATCACTTGTTCCGGCTGGGCGGCGAGGAGTTCCTGTTATTGCTGCCGATGTGCGACGCGGCCGGCCTCAGCGCCGCCGCCGACAAGCTGCAACAGGCATTGGCCAAGGAGCTGCGCGGCCCTGGGGGCCCTGTCACGGTTTCGATCGGCGGCGCGCTGTTGCACAGCGACGAGACGGCGGAAAACTGGCTCAAGCGTGCCGACGAGCAGTTGTACCTGGCGAAAAACGCCGGGCGCAACCGGGCCCGTATCGACAGCACCACGCAACGTTCAGCCGATACTTCGGCTCGCTGCCCTTGAGGGGCGAGGCCTCAGCGCGGACCAGGCCATCCGGCACGGATGGCTGGCCACGGCTGCTGCAGCTCGCGCATAATCCCTCGGCTTGGCGCTCAGCCGCCTCTTTCTAGCACCTGCATTGTGTGATGCCCGAAACGGGTGTCGTACCGGGCCAGCCTCACGCGGAAACCAGATGAAACTACTGCCGTTGCTACTGGTACTGCTCAGCCCCTTATGCGCTGCCGAGCTGTACAAATGGACCGATGCCCAGGGCCGGACCCATTACGGCGACCGCAAGCCCGAAACTGCGACCTCCTTGCCCATCGGTGGCTCGGTCAGCGTGGTCGAGGGCGTCGCTGTCGACGCTCGCCCTCAAGCAAGCGCCAGCTCGAAAAAGCTGGTCATGTACGGTGCCAGTTGGTGCGGCTATTGCGCAAAGGCCCGCCGGTATTTCGCGGCCAATGGCATCGCCTACATCGAGTACGACGTCGACAAGCAACCCCAGGCGCGCAAGCGCTTCGACGCCTTGGGTGGCCAGGGGCTGCCGCTGTTCGTTTACAACGGCGCCACGCACAGCGGCTTCAGCGTCGAGGATTTCCAGAGTTTCTATCCCGCGCCCTGACCGCGCCGTTTGCCCGCCACGTTCGTCGGCAGACTGCCCCGCCCTTGGGCAGTTCAACGCACTCGCGGCACCCAAGCGGACCACACAGCGGCGCCAGGCAAGTAGCTCTGCGCGCTAGTATATATTTGCTCAGCAACCAGCCAACCAAGGATTGGAATGATCGGGTAAATACGTTGTAGACCTCTGCCGCTGCGTAAAGGGGTAACAACGGTAGCACCCTGTATTTATTTAACCGGCGCAGTCGAAACACTCGACAAACAGCGCGCCATCTTTCCCCAAGGAATGGGTCACGGTGCACACCGAGGCAAGGTTCGCATTGACCATAAACAACGAGCCCCAAACAACACGCACAATGACTGGAACCTATTACTAATTATTCTAATTAGCAACCTTGACGCCGCCAAATTTCATGCTGCCCACACAAAGTTATCAGGTATTTGTGCGCTGTATTTTTGACAATCTAATAAATATCACCATCAAGCTTCTGAAAAATAAAGAAAATATATTAAAAGCCGTATTTACTGACGAGCGGTTGTTTTCATTTTTAAGTTTTATTCTACGGTTCTGATGTTCGTTTTAAGGACATTAACCTCTAGGAGAGAGATCAATATGAGCATTAACAAGGCATCCATCTTTGGAGCCGCATTAATTCTAATCAGCACCGCCGCCAGCGCTGTAGTCCAGGACGGTAACAACAGCCAAAGTTCGGCAGCAGACCCCGCAGAACCCCGCTACATCATCAAGTACAAATCCCTCGCCCCGCAAACTGACTTAGCCGGCCGACAAGTCGGCCACGCCGCTGACGCACGCACCTCATTTAACAGTACGGCCGCCCAAAGCATACTGGCGAAAGCCAGGGTAAGTTCACTTATGCACTTGCCTCAGGCCAACGCCAGTGTCGCCCGGTTAAATACTCAACAACTGGCGCAATTACGCAAAGACCCGGCTGTTGACTATATCGAACTTGACCCGAAACGCTATCTGATGGCCGAAGAGGTACCTTACGGGATTACCCAGGTGCAGGCACCGCTGGTCTCGGACAGCAATATCGCCAGCCGCAAGGTGTGCATCGTCGACACCGGTTACAGCCTCGGCCACCAGGACCTGCCGTCCAGCGGTATCACGGGCAATGATGGCTACGGCAGCAACGACACCGGCAACTGGTACGAAGATGGCAACGGCCACGGCACCCACGTCGCCGGTACCATCGCCGCACTGGGCGGTAACAACCTGGGCGTGGTGGGCGTCAGTCCGTCGGGCAATATCGGTCTGCATATCGTCAAGGTGTTCAACAACGCTGGCAATTGGGCCTATGGCTCGGACCTGGTAGCCGCGATCCAGCAATGCCGCGACGCCGGATCGAATGTCATCAGCATGAGCCTGGGCGGTGCCGGATCCTCGACCACCGAGCGCAATGCCATGGACGCCGCCTACAACGCCGGTGTATTGGTCGTGGCGGCAGCGGGCAATGACGGCAACAGCGCCCTGTCCTACCCGGCAGCCTACGAGTCCGTGATCTCGGTGGCTGCGGTGGACAGCTCACGTAACAAGGCGTCGTTCTCGCAGTACAACGCCGACGTAGAAATCGCCGCCCCCGGGGTGGCCGTGCGCTCAACCACTCCCAACAACGGCTATGGCAACAAGTCTGGCACTTCTATGGCGACCCCCCACGCCTCCGCGGTCTACGCATTGGTCTGGAGTCAGCATACCCAATGCACGGCGCCGCAGATTCGCAATGCGGTCAATGCATCGGCACAGGACCGCGGCACGGCGGGTCGGGACGTGAACTACGGCTTCGGCATTACCCAGGCCAAGGCCGCCAGTGACCTGATCACCACCAAGGGTTGCGCGGGCGACGGTGGAACGCCTCCCGGCAATGGTGAAACCCACCCCAACCTGGCAGCGACCACGGGCAACTGGATCTACCACAGCTTTACCGTGCCGGCCGGTACCGCCAGCCTCAAGGTGAAGATCAGCGGCGGCAGCGGCGATGCCGACCTCTATGTGCGCTCCGGCAGCAAACCCACCACCTCGGCCTTTACGTGCCGTCCTTATAAGGATGGCAACGACGAACTGTGCACCTTGGCCAATCCGGCGGCCGGCACCTGGCATACCGGGATACGGGCCTACAGCAGTTTTAGCGGGGTGACCTTGAACTGGGAATACTGATCGAACCGCGATGGTTCGAACATTCCCGGCACGCCCGGAAAGCCCAGCAGTACAAGCCCCGACCTGGTCGGGGCTTTTTCATTGCGCCATGCTTACGCGCACCGGGGTGCGACTTAGGGTCACGCGGCTGCCGGTCGCTGTAACGCCAAGTGATTTGCGCAGTCTATTGGCTGCATCCCTCTGTCGAGTGCCGTCCATGAATCGTCGCACCCTGCTTCAAGGCCTGTCCCTATTGCCCGCATTGTCGTTGCTGAGTGTCGTGCCGCGGGCGGTCGCCGCTGATGCTATTACGCCCTTGGATAAACCCCATGAACGCTGGCGCGAACAGCTGTCCCCGGCGGCCTATGCGGTACTGTTCGAGGAAGACACCGAGCGCGCCGGCAGCAGCCCCCTGAACAAGGAAGAAGGTGACGGCACCTTCCTCTGCGCCGCCTGTTTCCTGCCACTGTTCGATAGCCTGCATAAATTCGACAGCGGCACCGGCTGGCCCAGCTTTACCCAGCCCATTGAAGGCCATATCGCTTTCAGCCAGGACTTCAAGCTCTTCTTTGCCCGTACCGAATACCATTGCATCCGCTGCGGTGGGCACCAGGGCCACAGGTTCGACGATGGCCCACCGCCCCGTGGCGAGCGCTGGTGCAACAATGGCGTCGCCCTGCGTTTTATCCCCCGGGCAGAAAGCCTGCCGACCTTGAGGAGTTGACGGTGAAGATCACATTCGCACGGGGCTCTGCGCTCCACTGGGCCGCTGCACTGGGCCTGGGTTTGCTTCTGGGCGCCTGCCAACCCGCCGAAACACGCCCTGCCGCTGCGCCATCGGTCCCCTCGTCCGTGCCGGCCAGCGTGGCCGTGTTCGCCGGTGGCTGCTTCTGGTGCACCGAATCGGACTTCGACAAAATCCCTGGCGTACTTTCAACCACCTCGGGCTACATCGGCGGAACCCTGGCCAACCCCAGTTACGAACAAGTGTCATCCGGTACCAGCGGGCATCTGGAGGCGGTGCAGGTGCAGTTCGACCCGGCCCGTACCAGCTACGCCAAATTGCTCGAGGCCTTCTGGCCCACCATCGACCCGCTGACCGCCAACCGGCAATTTTGTGACGAAGGCCCCCAGTACCGCAGCGCCATTTTTTACGCCAGCGCCGAGGAAAAACGCCTGGCCGAGGCCTCCAAATCGGCATTGCAGGCCTCGGGACGTTTTGCACAGCCCATCGTCACTGAGATCCTGCCGGCCACCCGTTTTTACCCCGCCGAGGACTACCACCAGGACTATCACAGCAAAAACCCGCTGCGTTACGCCTATTACCGCAACGGCTGTGGGCGTGACGCTCGACTCGAACAACTCTGGGGCAAAAGCCACTGAGGCCGTTACAAGCAACGGGCAAAGGGCGGATAATCCCCAGCCATCGCGCCCGTGTCGGCGACGCCTGGGGCATCAGGCCCGGGCGCCGTCAGGTAGCTGGTGACACGCGGGGCCCCCATTCGTACTTCGAGGTAGTGGTAAAGGCATGAAAGTCGACAAGAAGGCCGCGATCGCGCGCCGCAACCAGCAGTTGGGCGGCGCGGTGCTGGGCCTCAACAACAGCCATTTCGCCGCGATTAACCTGAACAAGAATATCTGGTGGTTCGATATTCCGGTCGGCCGTCTGGGCATCGGCCAGTACGAGTTTATCCACCTGCTGCTGCACCATACCCAGACCGATGCGCTGCATCACCTGCGCGTGCCCACCCTGTACCTGCGCACCCATCAGGACGGTTTGGTGACGCGCCACAAGGACACCCGCAAAGCCACCGTCAGCCTGGAGCTGTCCGCCGACCGCGACGCCTGGCTGCAGGATGTGCGCCCCACGGGTGCCGGCGTGCGCTTCGCCGAGTTCCTGCAACCCTGACAGCCCCCCCGCTGAACTGCCCGCGACGCCGTCGCGGGCGCCCCTAGGGTCTGAGCCGGCGCCCGCCACGCCAGCACCCATCAGAATGCAAGCACAACCTGGCACACCCGCCGATTCAGGCCGGCAGGTGCTGGCATGGCCCCCGGCGAAATAATTTTGCAACGCAAGCCCGCCTCGCAGGGTCTCAAAAACAAGCCCCTCGCAAGGATCCACCATGCTCAACTCCCCGCGCTTTCGTATCAGTTACCTGCTCCAGGGCGAGCCCATGACCCATCTGTCCGACGCCGAACGCTTGTCACTGGAGGATGCCGCCGAAGTGCTTTTCCAGTTGCACGGGTTCCGGGTGCCCGAACACCCCTTGGCCGGTCGCAGCGCGATCATCGACCAGTTGCCCAGCACCGGTATTTCCGACATCCAGATCGAGCAGCTGTAAGCCGGCGACCTCCCCGACCCAAGGAACACCTTATGGCTCTCCAGGCATTTCAAGTCACCTACAACCTCGATGGCAGCGCCAAGCAACTGGAACTGAGCACCGAGACCGGCGTGCTGACCCCCGAACAGGCGCGCGCCCATATCGAGTCGCTGCATGCCGACACCGTTGCCAGCGACATCACCGATGTGCAGATCCATGAACTCGATGCACGCCGCCCTGCGCCGGGTCAGCAATTGCATGCCGATACCACTCGACACTGAGGGACATAACGGCCGCAAAAGCCCCGGGGCAGCCTGTTGCTTGCCCGGCAGCAGCCAGCTCGTCTCGCTAAGTAATTGAAGAAAAAAGACTTTTATTCAATTATTGGTTGACAGCATGGCGTACCGCTGTAGAATCGGCGGTGCGGGATGGAGCAGTCTGGTAGCTCGTCGGGCTCATAACCCGAAGGTCGTCGGTTCAAATCCGGCTCCCGCAACCAGACAATAAAAGGCCACTTGAAAAAGTGGCCTT
>NZ_JBEVDL010000042.1:0-8946 GCF_040514055.1 Pseudomonas sp. | reverse complement strand
ACCACATTTTATGTCGGCCCCATCGCTACTGCGCTGGACGGCGTGGACCTGGCCTGGCTGGTCGGGCTGCTGGTGCCGGCTATCAGTTACTACGGGCTGATGAAGCTCGGCAAGCGCACCCAGGGGGTTGGCGAGCTGTCGTGATTACCGCCTGAACCTCTACTACACCGGGTGCAATGCCCACAATGCAACCTGAGGCCCGCGGCCCCCTGTCACCGGGGGGCAAGCCGCCCCGTCACTGGCGGCGGGGGCTGCGTTCGAAGATCGCGCCTTCGATACCCAGCACTTCCCGGGTGTCGGCATAGATCCCGACACCTTTTTCCCAGACATGCTTGATCGACTGATCGGCGCAACGAATCCGGTAATCGAGTTCGAACGGTTCCTGTCGCGACAAGGCATATTGCACCTCGCGCCAGACGTAATCGGCATCCTGCGCCAGGATCAGGCTGTTGTAGGTGAACTCATGGTTGTCCACCAGCCGCTCTGGGGGATAGCCGGTCAGTTGCAGGCAGCCGGCACTGACGAATTCCATGGTCCAGTCGCGGTTGTTGCGGCCGCGGTAGATCAGCCCGGGCATGCTGTCCAGCAGGCTCATGCTGCTGCGCTGGCTGGCCTGCAAGGCGATCTCGCGGCGTTTGTGCGCGGTAATGTCCCCGGCCACCAGATAGAAACCTTGAGCGCCGCGCCTGAGGCTGACGTCGAACCAGCGCAGTTCCCCCGAAGGGTGGACGAAACGCAGCCGCTGGTTGAAGCAGGTCTCGGGGCGCCGGCGCAGTTCATGCAGGGCCTGGCGCCACAATGAACGGTCTTCGTGGTGCACGTAATCGACGAGATTACGCTCCGGCCCCGGCCGATCCATCAGCTCGACCCAGGCCAGGTTGAAGTGGGCGATCTGCCCGTTATCCCGCAGTTCCAGCAGCGCCGCCGGAAAGCGATCCATCAGGTGCAAGGACGATGCCTGCACACATGCCTCAGGCCGATCCATCATCTAATGCCGCTCCTCGTGTCGCACGGACGCGCCGTTGTGGACCCACGCCGCCAGCTCCAGGCGCGAGTGCAGGCCAAGCTTCTGCAACAGATTGCGCACGTAGATCTTGACCGTGCCATCGCTGATCCCCAGTTCCCGGGCGATCTGTTTATTGCTCATGCCGGCTGCGATCAGGGCCAGGGTCTGGCCCTCGCGTTCGGTCAGGTTGCCGGTGTCCAGCGGATCCGGATCCTGTGCCGGCCGGTGCGCCGACTCGCGTTGATCGGCCAGCAGGGCCACCAGGGTCGAATCCAGGACGATCGCGCCCTTGTGGCAGTTGCGCATGTAGGCCAACAACGCATCGGGCTCGGTCTCCTTGAGCACATAGCCGCTGGCCCCCAGGCGCAGGGCCGTCAACAGCTCGGCGCGATCCATCGACGCGGTGAGCACCACCACCTGGCAATCGAGGCGCAACTGCCGCAGTTCATCGAGCACCTGCAAGCCGCTCAAGCCAGGCATGTGCAGATCCAGCAGCACCTGCTGCGGCGCCAGGCTCACGGCCAGGTTGATGCCTTCGCGGCCACTGGCGGCCTGCCCCACCACTTCGAAGTCATCGCTGGCGCCGAACAGCTGCGCCAGGCCCTTGCGAAACAGAGGGTGATCATCGATCAGTAATAAGGTCGTGCAGTCCATCGAAACTCCCCTGTGGCTGGTCCTGGTGGTGGCAAAGGCCAAGGTGTACGCGAACCCCGTGCGGGCGGATCGCTTCAATGGTCAGCCGGGCGCCGATGCTCGCGGCGCGTTCGCGGATAATCGCCAGGCCGAAATGGTTGTCCTCCCCCGACGCCGGGCTCAGGCCGATGCCGTCATCCTCCACGGATACCGCGATATCGCCGTCCTGGCTTTGCCGCAATTCGATGCGCACATGCCTCGCATGGGAATGGCGCACCGCGTTGGCCAGTGCCTCGCGAATGATCTGCAAAATCTGCAGTTCGGTTTCCGGGCCCAAGGCATCGTCGGCGAGGCGATTGTCCAGTTCGAAAACGATGATGCAGCGCCGCGAGAACTCGGCGACGGAGTCGGCCAGGGCCTGACGCAGCGAGCGCCCGTCCATGGTCAGGCGCGCGCTGGTGATCAGCTCGCGCACCTGGCGTTGCAGCTGGCTCAGGCCGCCGCACAATTCCTGCAACACGGCAGTAGCGTGCGCAGGCGTGCCCGGTTGCGTGCGCAGCAAGTGCGCCTGGAACGCCAGGTAACCCAACTGCTGCGCCACCGAATCGTGCAGTTCACGGGCCAGGGCACCGTGCTGGAACGTGGCCTGTTTGCGCTGTTGCTCACGGCTGTGGCAACGCAAGCGTACCGTGATGCCGACCGCCTGCGCCGCCTCCTCCAGCAAGGGGCGCCAGCTGGCGTGAACCGGTCGTGGGCTATCGAGCAGCAACACCCCGTTGCCCGAATCGTCACTGGGCGACAAGGCACACAGCAGGCGATGCACGCCCCGCTGCCGGCAAGGGCCACAGACTTGAGCCGTATCCGTCAGTGCCCCGTCACGCCAGGGACAGCGTTCCACGCCCCTACAGCCCTCAAGCGATGCACGCCGTGCCGGCCCCAGGTCTTCGCCGCCCAGGATCAGATTCAGTCTGCCGCTGGGCAGCAGTGCGTCGAAACGGTCCAGAAAAGTCGCCAAGGCACCGTCAGCGTGCATTTGGCTCAGGGGCAACCCGGCCAACAACCTGCGCACGCTGCGTGCCTGATCGGGGCGGATACGCCCCCACCAGAGCGGCCACCACTGCGGTCGTGTTCGCACTCTCGATAACTCCCCCGTCCGGCTGCTCAGCCCTGAACCGGGAGACCAGCAACTTCCATGCCCCGAACCGGTGTCGCGCACGGCTTATCTCCAAAGACATAGCCCTTTTTCCGGATTGAGAAGATTTTCCCCATAGGAAAGTATCTTCCCCAACAGGAAACAAATTCTCTGTCCAACGCCACCTTTCTCGCCTTTCGACAGGCGCGGATCAGCCAGGAAAGCCCACATGACGGATAAACACAGCGCCGCCCCGGACCGACTTCACAGCCTCCCGCGCTATCGCCAGCCACTGCCCCGCGATACCGCCACCCGGCACCTTGTGGTCATGCAATCGGCGGCGGCCTGCGCCCCCGTTGTCGGCGCCCTTGAACAGCCCCTGGTGCTCAATGGCGAGAACGCCGACTTCACCCCGCGCCTGCAGCAGATGCTGGGCAGTGCCACCGTCGGCAGCCAGCTCTACATCATGGGCGACGAGGCCTTTATCTGGCGGATCCATGGCGAGGCCCGCAGCGTCGGGCTGGAAGATGATGAGATCGACATCATCCGCACGCTTGCCGGCCCGCGCCTGGTGTATTGCGTGCACTGCGGCCTGACCCAGGCTGCCGGGCCGGAGCCGCTGGTGACCTGCATCGGTTGCGCGGTCGGGCTGGAAGTGCGCGAGCACTTTTCCAGGCGCCTGGGGGCATACCTGGGCGTCTGCACCAACCCCGACCAGCCTTACGCCGGAGCCCGGCCATGAGCGCGGTCCTCGAGGTGCAGGTCAGCGCGGCGAGAATGCTCAGCCCGGTGGTACGCGAATTCACCCTGCAATCATGCGCCGGACCCTTGCCAGGTTTTTCCCCCGGCAGTCATGTGCAGGTTCACCTGCCGCTGGCGGCGGGCAAGGTTCGCAATGCCTATTCACTGACCGGCGACCCGGCGCACAGCCAGCACTACCGCATTGCCGTACGCCTGCAGGACGTCTCCCGCGGCGGCTCGCACTACCTGCATCGCCAGGTCCGGGTCGGCGACAGGCTGCAGATCTCGCCGCCGGCCAATCTGTTTGCCCTGCACTCGACCGCCAGCCTGCACATCCTGATCGCCGGGGGCATTGGCATCACACCGTTCATGGCCTACATCGCGGCCCTCGAACAACGCCAGGCCCACTTCGAATTGCACTACCTGTATCGCCCCGGGCTGAGCGATGCCTACGTCGATGAGTTGCAACAGCGACTGGGTTCGCGATTGCACACCTACGCCAGTCGCCCGGACCTGAGCCGGATCCTGCGCGACCGGCCGCTGGGCAGCCATGTGTACACCTGCGGCCCGCCACCGTTGCTCGACGCGGTACGGCAACAGGCCACGGCCCTCGGCTGGCCTCCCGGGAGGGTGCATTGGGAAGCCTTCAATGGCGCACAGCCAGGTCAGGCCTTCGACGTCGAACTGCTGCGCAGCGGCCGCCGCCTGCGGGTCGGGGCTGAACAAAGCCTGCTCGAAGCCCTGGAATCGACCGGCCTGCAGATCCCCAACCTGTGCCGTGGCGGCGTCTGCGGCCAATGCATGACCCGCCACCGGGGCGGCGACATCGAACACCGCGACAACTTCCTCAGCCCCGCTGAACAGGACGGCTTTCTCATGCCCTGTGTCTCTCGCGGCCGCGGCCAATGCGTTTCGCTGGATCTTTAGGAGTCGACCATGACCATTCAAGCAACCCCCGTGCAGAGCTATCGAGACGACTTCAGTTTTCGCAACAGCCCCACGGCCATCCGCCGTTTCCCATTCCCCTTCACCGAGGACAGCTACCTGTACTCGGTGAACATCGAGCCGGCAACGTCCCGGGATCCCGGCTCGGTTTACCAGCACGGCTTCGACATCGACGAACATTACCGTTCGGAAATGGCCGAGCGCGCCCTGGTGCTGGACAAGGACCCGCGCCGCTACCTGGTGATGCCGCATATGCAGGTAGCCGCCTGGGATGCACTGCAGATGCTCATGGAACACCTCGCCGCCGACTATCCGCAGTGGTTCAGCCTTGAGCGTGTGGGTGACGACTGGCACTGGCGCAACCAGCTGCTGGATATCGATCAGCGCTTCGTGTTCGGTGATGCCACGAGCCTGCCCTGCGAGCCGCTGGAGTTCATCGGCCGCCAGGTGCAGGGGGATTTCGCCCTGCTCGATCAACGCGACGGCGATCTGTACATGGACGCCGGCCTGGTCACCTGCCCGGCCGACTGGTCACTGGCCTTCGACGCCGGCATGAGTTTCAAGCAGTGGCATTCGCCGGTACCGATGGCCCACCAGATGGGTGTGTTCGACCGCGCGCTGAAGTACCTGCTCAACCTGCAGGCGGGGCAGCCGGTACGGCGCCTGAACTGGACGCTGACCATCAACCCGCGCCTGGATTCTTCCCCCGAGACCTTCCATGAATGGGGCGCCGACCGCGGCCGCATCACCGCCGACAACGTCGGGCAACAGGTGCATCTGCGGGTCGAGTTGCAAGTGATGGCCCGCCTGCCGCGCAGCAATGCGGTGATGTTCAGCATCCGCACCTACCTGATCAGCATGGACGAGCTGGTCACCCAGCCCGGCTGGGGCTGCCGCCTGCACCGTGTGCTGCGCGACCTGCCCGAGCCGATCGCCGACTACAAGGGTATGAGCCGTTACCGAGCGACCCTGGTCGAGTGGCTGAGCCGCTTCGACCAGGCCTGACCCCCACCCATTTTTTTTCGACAAGGATCCTCACATGGCTCACTCATGGCGTATTTCCGCATTGGCCGAACGGCACCGCGCACTCGGCTCGAACCTCGAAGACTGGAACGGCATGGGCACGGCCTGGACCTACAGCAGCGATCTTGCCGATCACCATCAGGCGATCCGCACCCGCGCCGGGCTGATGGATGTGTCCGGGCTGAAGAAAGTCCACTACGTCGGCCCCCATGCCGAGAGCCTGCTGCAATGGGCCACCACCCGCGACATCGCCAAGCTTTACCCCGGCAAGTCGGTGTACGCCTCGATGCTCGACGAGGACGGCAAGTTCGTCGATGACTGCATCGTCTATCGCACCGGGCCCAACGTGTTCATGGTGGTGCACGGGGCCGGCAGCGGTCACGAAATGCTGGTGCGTTCAGCCCAGGGTCGCCAGGTGGCCGTGCTGTTCGATGACGACCTGCACGACCTGTCGCTGCAAGGCCCGCTGGCGGTGGATTTTCTCGCCGAGCACGTCCCCGGGATCCGTCAGCTGCCCTATTTCCATCACCTGCAAACCCGCCTGTTCGACCGCCCCGTGATGATCTCGCGAACCGGCTACACCGGCGAACGCGGCTACGAAATTTTCTGCAAGGCCGCCGATGCCCCGGCGCTGTGGGACAGCATCCTCGAACAGGGCGCGAGCCTTGGCATCATCCCGTGCGCCTTCACCGCCCTGGACTGGTTGCGGGTGGAAAGTTCGCTGATGTTCTTCCCCTACGACAATTCGCAGATGTACCCCTTCGCCGACCAGAAGGCCGGCGACACCCTCTGGGAAATGGGCCTGGATTTTACCGTCTCGCCGGACAAACGCGACTTCCGCGGCGCCGAGGAGCACTTCCGGCTGCGTGGCAAAGAGCGCTTCAAAATCACCGGTGTGTTGCTCGAAGGCGTCCGCGCCGCCGAGGCTGGCGACACATTGTGGCAGGGCGACAAGCAAGTCGGGGTCATCACCTGCGGCATGTATTCGCGCCTGAGCAAACGCTCCATGGCCATCGCCCGGATGAGCCTTGCCTGCGTGCTTCCCGGCATAGCCCTGCAGGTGCGCGGCAGCCTGGAAAGCGCCGCCGTGACCCACGCCCTGCCCTTCGACGACCCGGAAAAAACCAAGCGCACAGCCAAGGGCTGAGCCGCCCCTTCACTTGCAATCAGGGAACCTTCAATGGACACCTCCAACGAACATTACATCCTCAAGATCAACTGCCCGGCAGCGTCCGGCATCGTCGCCGCGATCACCGCATGCCTGGCCCGGCAGCAGTGCTACATCAGCGAACTGGCGCAATTCGACGACGAGTTCACCGGGCAGTTTTTCATGCGCGCGGTGTTCCGCTTCAACACTGGCGTGACCGGCGATATCGGTGCCCTGCGCGAGGATCTGGGGGACATGGCCGGCGGCTTCGACATGCAGTGGCAACTGTTCTGCAGCAGCCAGCCGACCCGGGTGCTGCTGATGGTCAGCAAGTTCGACCATTGCCTGACCGACCTGCTGTACCGCCATCGCAAGGGCGAGATGGACATGCACATCACCGCCGTGGTCTCCAACCACCTGGACCTGCGCGCCATGGCCGAACGCGAAGGTATCCGCTTCATCTACCTGCCGATCACCAAGGACAGCAAGGCCGGCCAGGAAGCCGAATTGATGCGCATCGTCGAGGACACCCGGACCGACCTGGTGGTGCTCGCCCGCTATATGCAGATTCTCTCCGATGGTTTGTGCCAGCAGTTGTCCGGGCGGGCGATCAACATCCATCACTCGTTCCTGCCTGGCTTCAAGGGGGCCAAGCCCTATCACCAGGCCTACGACCGCGGCGTGAAACTGATCGGCGCCACCGCCCACTACGTCACCTCGGACCTCGACGAGGGGCCGATCATCGAGCAGGAAATCCAGCGCGTCGACCACACGCACCTGCCCGATTCGCTGGTTGCCATCGGCCGCGACACCGAAACCGTGGCGCTTTCCAAAGCCCTGAAATACCACCTGGAACACCGGGTGTTCATCAACCAGGACAAGACGGTGATTTTTCGCTGAGCGAGCCTTTTTTCCGATTCACAGCCACGAGAAACGACCATGACCACACGCGTAGCAATCATCGGCGCCGGCCCTTGCGGCATGGCTCAACTGCGGGCATTTCAATCGACCAGGGACCAGGGAACGCCCATCCCGGAACTGGTCTGCTATGAAAAACAGCAAGACTGGGGTGGCATGTGGAATTACACCTGGCGCACCGGCCTGGATGAACACGGAGAACCGGTGCACGGCAGCATGTACCGCTATTTGTGGTCGAACGGCCCGAAGGAATGCCTGGAGTTCGCCGACTACACCTTCGAAGAACATTTCGGTCGCCCCATCGGCTCCTACCCGCCCCGGGAGGTGCTGTGGGACTACATCAAGGGCCGCGTCGAAAAAGCCGGGGTTCGCGACTACATCCGTTTCAACAATGTGGTGCGCCAGGTCACCTTTGACGAAGAGACTCGCCGCTTCACGGTGGTTGCCCACGACCACGGCAGCGATACCCGGACCTCGGAAGAGTTCGACTATGTGATCAACGCCTGCGGGCACTTTTCGACGCCGAAGATGCCGTACTTCCCCGGATTCGAGCAGTTCGGCGGGCGCATCCTGCACGCCCATGATTTCCGCGAGGCGCTGGAGTTCAAGGGCAAGGACCTGCTGATCGTCGGCAGCAGCTATTCCGCCGAAGACATCGGCTCGCAGTGCTACAAGTATGGTGCCCGCAGCATCACCAGCTGCTACCGCACCGCCCCCATGGGCTATGACTGGCCCGCCAACTGGGAAGAAAAACCGCTGTTGCAGCGCCTGGAAAAAAACCGCGCGTACTTTATCGACGGCACCCACAAGCACATCGATGCGGTGATCCTGTGCACCGGCTACAAACACCACTTCCCCTTCCTGCCGGACGAACTGTGCCTCAAGACTGACAACCGGCTATGGCCGATGAACCTGTACAAGGGCATTTTCTGGGAGCCCAACCCGCAACTGATCTACCTCGGCATGCAGGACCAGTGGTACTCGTTCAACATGTTCGACGCCCAGGCCTGGTACGCCCGCGACGTGATCCTCGGACGCCTCCAGCTGCCGAGCCAGGCCGAGATGATCGCCGACAGCCTGCACTGGCACGCACGGGAACAGACACTGGAAACCAACCAGCAAATGTTCGAATTCCAGGGCGCCTACATCCAGCAGCTGGTGGACGCCACCGATTACCCGAGCTTCGATATCGCCGCGGTCAACGACACCTTCCTGCACTGGAAGCACGACAAGGCCCACGACATCATGGGTTACCGCGACAAGTCCTATCGCTCGCTGATGACCGGCACCCAGTCGCCGCCCCACCACACGCCTTGGCTGCATGCCCTTGACGACTCCATGGCGGCGTACCTCGCCGGACCGCCGATGTCCGTCAAGTCGATCGGTTGACCCGGGAGCCTC
>NZ_JBEVDL010000084.1:0-78505 GCF_040514055.1 Pseudomonas sp. | reverse complement strand
TCCCCGGCCGGCAGCTCGACCCTGCCGCTGCGGTTGGGCACCAGGGCTTCACGCTCCTCACGGGTGCCGCTCAGTCCCTGTTCACCGACCTGGTTGGCCAGTTGGGGTTGGTCCGGGTAACGGCGTATGCCGGCCACCTGGGTGGCGGGCAGGGGAGGCAATTGTCCGCTGGACAGCCCCTCGACCTTAAGGGTCAGGCTGCGCGTCAGGGAATCGCCGACCCGGGGTTTGTCCGGCTCGGGGCTCCAGCGTTCTTCAAGGCCCAGGGATTTGGCCGGGAGCCAGGGCGCATCGCTCGGATAGCCGGCCGGCTGCGGTTTGACGATAAGGGGGATTTCCGGCGATTCGACCCGGGTCAACTTGCCGGGGCGTGGGCCGAAGGGCATGAACTCATCGTCCTGGGTCCGCTGCACCGGCGTGGCGCTGAACACCTGGGCGGGAATCTTCAGCTCGCCGCTGTGCTGCGGGTAGATGGCATACCGCAACTCGATGACCCCATGACGAACGCCATTGATCATTTTCTCGTAGGTGCGCGGCTCGCCCAGTTGCTCGACGCGAGCATCGGCCATCTGCAAGGGCGTCAGGCTGCTGTCATCGTAGAGCGAGACCGAGTGGTAGATGCGCAGCGTCAGCACCGTCTGGGCCTGCACATAGACCGTTTCCTGGTCGAGGCTGGCGTCGATGAAGATCGGGGCCAATTGGCCGTCGGTGGTCGGCGCCGTTCCGTTGCTTGCCTCTACCTGCAGGGTGATCGGCTCGCTTTGGGCGTCGCCCAGGTGCAAGGGCGGAATGATCACATAGCCGGTTTGTTTGGGCCGCAAGCTGATCATCCAGCGGGTGGTGGCCTGGGCCTTGCCATTGATGGTGCTCAGGCGGTTGAGTTGGCGAGTGCCGAGCACCTCGAACAGCGGCTCCAGTGGCGCCAAGTCGGGTTTGCCAAACAAGGTGGCGTCATCCGACTCCAGAATCAGCTCCAGGGATTCACTGGCGCTCAATCGCGTGCGGTCGACGCTGGCGGTAAAACCCGCCGCGTTGCTCGGTACGGCCCAGACGCACAGCAGCAGGGCGCTGAAGAGAAGGGCGGTCAGACGTTTCATCGGTTTTGTTCCTGACGCTGTTGCTGTTCGTACCAGAATTTGCGCCGCAGCAGTTCACCCGGATCATCCGGGATCTGCCGCAGCCATTGTTCCAGGGCCTGGCGGCGTTCGCCGTCGGCGGGCAGTGTTTCCCCCGTGGCCACGTCGGGCGAGCCGGGCTCGCTGCCAGGCGCCGCGCCCTCAGTTCCTGACGTGCCGGTGGTGGACGGCGCAGGTTCCGAGGTGGGTTCGCCGGGTTTGCCGGGTTGGCTGTCGGTCGTAGCGGGCGGGGTGTTGCCAGGCCCCGCTGGGGTTTTGTCTGGGCCAGGGTCGCCTGGACGCGCTGCTGACGGCTGTTGCTGACCCGTGGCAGCATCGTCTGCTTTGGGCTGTCCCTGGGGTTCGTTACCCGGCTGCGGATTGGCCTGGCCTTGCCCGGACTGCGGTTGTTGCTGCTGGGGTTTGTCCTGACCCTGCTGCTCCTGGGGCTGTTGCTCGGGCGGCTGTTGCTGCTGTTGCTGCTCTTGCTGTTGCTTCTGGCGCAACGCCGCCTCGACCAATGCCTTGTTCTTCAGCGCCGGGTCCAGGTCGGGTTGGCGCTCCAGGGCTTGTTCATAGGCATCCAGTGCCGCTTCCAGTGCATTGGCCTTGGCCAGGGCATTACCCCGGTTGTAGTGATCGGCGGCGCTGTCGCCACGGGCAAACCGTTCGGCGGCGCTGGCGTAGTCGCCGGCCTGATAGAGCGCCTGGCCTTGCCATTGCGGATCCTCGAAGCGTTGCGCCGCCTCCGCGGGACGTTGGGCCTGCAGCAGGCGCTGGCCCTGCTGGTCGGGTCGCAGCCAGAGGTCGGCGAATTCAAGCGCGTAGCTGGGTTGCGGCATCAGCCACAGCAACGGCAGGCACAACAGCCAACCACGCCGGCCCGCGCATGCGGCCAGCAGTAGCAGCGGCAACAGCAGCCAGTGGCCCTGATCGGCCCACGCCAACAGGTGGGTGGGTTCGCCTTCTTCGCGCATGGCTTGCGGCAGGCCCAGCAGGTCGAGCCGGCGCAGGTCGCTGTCATCCAGGCGGGCACGTTGGTAGTGCCCGCCGAGGTCCTCGGCAAAGGCGCGCAGGCCACTGCTGTCCAGGCGTGGCAGCAAGATGGCGCCGTTGGCATCCTTGAGGAAGCCGCCTTTTTCCTGGGGGATGGGGGCACCCTCGGCCGTACCGATACCGAGCATGCGCAGGCGCTCGCCCTGGCCGCCCAGGGCCTGGCGAATCCCCTGGCGCTCCTGTTCGTCCAGGGAACTGCCTATCAGCAGCAACTGCCCTTGCCCCTGGGCCCCTTGGTCCAGCAGGGCCAGGGCCTTGGCGACCGCGAGGTCCGCACGGTGTCCGGGGTCAGGCATGATCGAGGGGCTGAGCGCGTCCAGCAGATTACGGGTCGTGGCCAGGTCGTCGGACAGCGGCACCAGGGTATGGGCGCTGCCGGCGAACACCACCACGGCCGTTTGTGCGTCACGCCGCGCCTCGAGCAGATCCAGCAACTTGCGTTTGGCCTGTTCCAGGCGCGTCGGTGGCACGTCGTCAGCCAGCATCTGTGGCGTCAGTTCCAGCAGTACCACCAAGGGTGAGGCCGGTTTCAAATTCGGTTGTTCGACCCGTTGCCAACTGGGGCCCAGCAGCGCGAGCAGTGCCAGCGACCAGGCCAGTCCCAGCAGAACACCCGGCAGGCGACTGCCGCGGCGGTCGCCGCCACTCAGCAGTGCGGCATGGAAGGCTGGTGGAATCAGCGCTTGCCAGCGACCGGCCAGTCGCTGGCGGTGCCACAGGCGCCATAACAGCCATAGCAACAGCGGCAATAGCAGCAGCCAAAATGGCCGCAACCAGTGGGGCCAAAGGGTGGCAATCACGGTGCTCTCCTCGACCAGAACGGCCGACGGGTCAGCCAGACGGGACGTTGTGGCCACAGCGTCCGGGCTGCCAGCAGCACGCTGAGCAACAACGCGGCGGCCAGCGGCCAGCTGTACAGCGCGTGTTCGGGCCGCGCCTGGGTCGGCTGCTGGGCCACCGGCTCCAGGCGATCCAGGCTGGCCTCGATGGCCTGCAGTTCTTCGGCATCGCGCGCCCGGAAATATTCGCCGCCGGTGTGCTCGGCGATGGCGCGCAGCGTCGGCTCATCCAGGTCCAGGCCAGGGGTGAGACCGAACATGCCCAGCACCCCGCCTTGGGCGGGATCGGCACCAATGCCGATGGTGTAGATGCGCACCCCGGCTTCGGCGGCCAGGCGCGCAGCGGTCAGGGGGTCGATCTCACCACCGTTGTTGGCCCCGTCGGTGACCAGCACCAGCACCCGACTTTCGGCGGGCCGTTGGCGCAAGCGTTTGACCGCGAGGCCAATGGCATCGCCAATCGCGGTGTTCTTGCCGGCAATGCCGATCAGCGCCTCGTCCAGCCAGGTGCGCACGGTCTGGCGGTCAAAGGTCAGGGGTGCCTGCAGGTAGGCCTGGCTGCCGAACAGGATCAGGCCCAGTCGGTCACCGTGGCGGCCCTGAATAAAGTCGCCGATCAGGTGTTTGACCAGGGTCAGGCGACTGACCTCTTCACCTTGCCAACGCATGTCGGCGTAGTCCATCGAGCCCGAGACATCCACTGCCACCAGCAGATCCCGGCCGCTGGCGGGCAACGGCAGTGGCTCACCCACCCACTGCGGCCGCGCAGCCGCGACCACCAACAGCAGCCACAGCAGCACCAGCGGTGCCTGTTGGCGCCAGGTCGGCAGTTGGCGGCGGGCTCGGCGACTCACCAGGCTCTCCAGGTCGGGCAGGAAGCTGACCTTGAGGGCCGCTTCGCCGCTGTCGGCGGCGGGCAGCACTGCCCGCAGCAGCCAGGGCAGCGGCAGCAACAGAAAGATCCAGGGCCAACCGAACTCAAACATGTTTGCGTACCCAGGTGTCGATCGCCTGGGACAAGCCATCCACGGCCTTGTCCTCCAGCTGGCATTCGCCGCGGTAGGCACCCTCCACCAGGATCATCCAGCGGGTCAGGCCGGCCGCCGGGCAGCGGTTGTCGAGAAAGGCCAGCCAGGCACGACCGCTCAGGGTATGGCTATGGCTATCGGGGTATCGGGCTCGGCACAGGCGTTTGAGCAGCGCATTGAGCTGCTGCAGCCAGAGCGCAGCGGGGGCGCCGTCGTAGGGTTTGCGCAGGCGGGCGAGCTCGTCCAGGGCCGCTTGGCGCAAGGGGTCTAGGACCTGTTGGCGGTCCTTCGGTGTGGCTTTTTTCGACCCGTGACGGCGCAGCCGCCAGAGGCCCATCAGCAGTAATGGCAGCACCAGCGCTACAAACCACCAGCCCGGCGCAGGCGGCCACCAGGCGACAGGCGCGGGCGCCAGTAGCGGTTCCAGCTGATCGAGCGGGTTCATTTGCGCTTCCTCGGCCGTTGCGCGTTCAGGTGATCGCGCAGTTGTTCGACCATGCCGGCCTGGGTCCCCAGCGGTAGCAGTGGAACCCCCAGCTTTTGCGCCAGGCGCTGCCAGCGGGCCGATCGGGCTTCGCCCTGGGCACGGTAAGCCTGGCGGATGTCCGGCGCATAGGTGTCGAGCTCGAGCTGGGCACCGCGGTCGGCGAAACGCAGCAGCCCGGCTTCCGGCAAGGCGTGGTCGAGGGGGTCGGAGACTGGCAGCAACAGCAGGTCGGTATGCCGTGCGAGCAGGGTCAGCTGTTGCTCGCTGCTGTCGGACAAGGCCCGTTCGTCACAGAGCACTATCACCAGGCTGCCTGGGCGCAGCACCTCGCGCGCCCGGCGCAGGGCCAGTCCCAAGGTGTCGCGGTCGGCGCTCAGCTCGCTGTGCAGCGCCTGATTGGCTTTCACCAGGCGGCTGAGCAGCTGCAACAGGCTCTGCTTGCTGCGCCGCGGCTTGATCTCGTGGTGCTCCAGGTCACCGAAGACCAGGCCGCCGATACGATCATTGTGTGCCAGTGCCGCCCAGCCGATCAGGCTGGCGGCCTGGGCGGCCAAGACCGACTTGAAGATCAGGCCCGAGCCGAAGAACAGGCGCCGGCTTTGCTCGACGAGGATGTAGATCGGTCGCTCGCGCTCTTCATGGAATAGCTTGGTATGCGGCTCCTGGGTGCGGGCGGTGACTCGCCAGTCGATGGTGCGGACATCGTCGCCGGCCTGGTAGACCCGCACCTGGTCGAAGTCGACCCCGCGGCCGCGCAATTTGGAGTGGTGCAAGCCAATCAAGGGGCTGCGCCGACTGGGCGTGGAAAACAGCTGCACCTCGCGCACGCGGTGGCGCATCTCGAGCAGTTCGGCGAGGCTGACGCGGACTCCCGGTTCGGCAGGGGCGGTGTGCATGGGCGTTCTACAGGGACCTGGAATGAGCGTGCGGGATTATACGAAAATCACTGGCCAGGGCTGCATGGCCAGGCGCCGACGGCCGTGCTCAGGCCACGGCGACCACGTCGAGGATGCGTTGCACCACACGGTCCTGATCAATGCCGGCAGCTTCGGCTTCGAAGGACAGGATGATACGGTGACGCAGCACATCGAACAGCACCGCCTGGATATCCTCCGGGCTGACGAAGTCGCGCCCGGCCAGCCAGGCATGGGCGCGCGAGCAGCGATCCAGTGCAATCGAGCCACGCGGGCTGGCGCCGTAGGCGATCCACTCGGCCATTTCCGGATCGAATTTGCCCGGTGTGCGGGTCGCCATGACCAGCTGCACCAGGTATTCCTCCACGGCGTCAGCCATGTACAGGCCGAGAATTTCCTTGCGTGCCGCGAAAATCGCCTGCTGGCTGAGGCGGTGTTCGGGCTTGGTTTCGCCGTTCAGCGCTTCGCCGCGGGCCTGCTGGAGGATCTTGCGCTCCACCGCGGCATCCGGAAAACCGATTTTGACGTGCATCAGGAATCGATCCAACTGGGCTTCCGGCAGCGGGTAGGTGCCTTCCTGCTCGATCGGGTTCTGCGTGGCCATCACCAGAAACAGCGGTGACAGCTGATAGGTACTGCGCCCGACACTGACCTGCCGCTCGGCCATGGCCTCCAGCAGGGCCGACTGCACCTTGGCCGGCGCCCGATTGATTTCGTCGGCCAAGACCAGGTTGTGAAAGATCGGCCCCTGCTGAAAGACAAAACTGCCGGTTTCCGGTCGGTAGATTTCCGTGCCAGTGATGTCGGCGGGCAGCAGGTCAGGGGTGAACTGGATACGGTGGAACTGCGCCTCGATGCCTTCGGCCAGTTCCTTGATCGCCTTGGTCTTGGCCAGGCCCGGTGCACCCTCGACCAGCATATGGCCGTCGGCAAGCAAGGCGATCAGCAGGCGCTCGATCAATTTTTCCTGGCCAAGGATCTGACTGGAAAGAAACTGCCGCAACTCGAGCAAGGCGCTACGGTGGTTCAAGCCTTCCGAGGAAACTGTCATGGTGCTGCATCCGTGGTCTATGCGATCGCGCTGTTGTCGAACCGCCTGCGCGGCTACCGGATGCCCGGTCCTGGCGAGGGGGTTGCGAAAAATCCGGCCCATGTTCGCACAGGTCGCTGTGCGAGCGTAGCCTCGCCCGCAGGCGATTTGTGAACTGCGACCTGCCACGCGAACCAGGGCGGCAAGGCCATTCGCCCCTTGACCTGACCGCAGCCGTGGCCGGGGCAGGTGCTTACAATTCCCCGACTTGACAGATTGGTGGAGTGACCTGGGTTACGAAGGATGGACAATAGCTCGACCACTGTATTTTCAGGAGAGCGCAAAGATGAGCAGATGGGTGTTGCTGGTGTTGGCCTTGATGGGCTCGTTCTGCCAGGCGCAGGACGTGACGCAGGACAACCTGCAAGGCAAATGGGTAATCATCTCGACCAATGGGGCCGATGATGGTGGTCGGGAGGACGGCTGGACCTTTGCCGGTAATCAATGGATCGTCTGGTCGGGCGGCCGCGATATGCAGCCGGACCCCTATACCCTGGAGGAAAACGTGGTGGACCTGGGGTATTCCAAACTGCGTGTTCTGGAGAAAACACCGAGCCGCATGAAGGTGAGCATCGAAGGCAGCTCCATCGAATACGTGCTGGAGAAACTCGAGTGAGGGGCCTGCTCAAGGTTAGCCGCAGGGCCGGGGGCGCGCGTGCAAAACAGGGGTGTGGCACGGTGCGCTGGTTGTCGCTTGCCGCGGCTTGGGTCTCGTGGCCGATCCAGGCGGCGCCGGCCGGGCTGGTCGGCGATTGGCTGTGCGTCGATGATCTGTTCGAGCAGCGACTCAGCCTGCGCGGCGACGGGTCCTATACCAATACCCCGTCGATGATGGGGCAGGTGGTGCTCGAAGAGCAGGGTACCTGGACGTTCGCGGACGAACGATTGGTGCTGCGCAAGACCCAGGAGACCCAGCGCGGCGTCACCGAGCGCCAATCCCATCGCCTGCAGCGGCAGATCACCGAGCGTACGCCCGACGCTTTTACCGCCAGCCATGAAAATGGCTCTGGCAGCCTTCAGGTCAGTCGCTGTACCCGTCCCTGAGCCGACAGGAGGCCTGCGTGCCGGCGGTCTTGCCGCCAGTAACCCGCCCGGGGGCGCGGGCTCAGGGCCCGGCCTTGAGCGGTTCATCACCTGCGTCCGTCTTTCCTCACAACAAAATGTCGCAGCGCGGCAAGCGCAGCAGGCCGCTGCATCGTTAAGCTTTGGCGGGAAATGTGACTGGTGGGTCGATCGTGGCGCCTCACTAAGGTGCAGGCACTTGGCATGCAAGGCAGGCTGCCTGAACTAACGTTGATACAGCGTTGAAGTCGCGATCATGACCTGCGACTGCCCTAGTCGAATTACAAGCAAAACGGAGCAAACCCATGGCGTTCTTTACGGCGGCCAGCAAAGCCGACTTTCAGCACCAACTGCAAGCGGCACTGGCGCAGCACGTCAGCGAACAAGCATTGCCACAAGTCAGCCTGTTCGCCGAAAAATTTTTCGGCATCATTGCTCTCGAAGAACTGACCCAGCGCCGACTCTCCGACCTGGTGGGTTGCACGCTGTCCTCCTGGCGCCTGTTGGAGCGTTTCGATCGTAGCCAGCCGGAAGTGCGGGTGTTCAACCCCGACTACGAAAAACACGGCTGGCAGTCGACGCACACGGCGGTGGAGGTCCTGCATGCGGACCTGCCGTTCCTGGTCGACTCGGTGCGCATGGAGCTGAACCGTCGTGGCTACAGCATCCATACCCTGCAAAACAGCGTATTGAACGTACGGCGCAACGCGGCCGGCGAGTTGCTGGAGATCCTGCCCAAGGGCAGCACCGAACCGGACGCCCAGCAGGAAGCGCTGATGTTCCTGGAGATCGATCGCAGCGCCAACCTCGGCGAGCTGAAGTCCCTGGAAAAAACCCTGCTCGAAGTGCTGGCCGAAGTGCGTCTGGCGGTCAGCGACTTCCAGCCGATGAAAACCAAGGCCCAGGAATTGCTGAGCCGCCTGGACAAGGGCCGCTTCAAGGTCGACGCCGACGAGCTGGCCGAGGTCAAGGTGTTCCTGGCCTGGTTGCTGGACAACAATTTTACCTTCCTCGGCTACGAAGAATTCCGCCTCAATCCGGATGCCGCGGGTGGCAGCATCGTCTACGACGAAAGCTCCCTGCTCGGCTTGTCCAAACAGCTGCGCACTGGCCTGTCCAGTGAGGAGCTGCATGTTGAACCCCAGGCGGTGGCCTACCTGCGCGAGCCGCTGCTGCTGTCCTTCGCCAAGGCCGCGGTGCCGAGCCGCGTGCACCGTCCGGCTTACCCGGATTTCGTCTCCATTCGTGAGCTCGACGACCAGGGCCAGGTGGTCAAAGAGTGCCGTTTCATGGGCCTCTACACTTCCACCGTGTACGCCGAGAGCGTGCACCACATTCCCTATATCCGCCGCAAGGTCGCTGAGATCAGTCAGCGCTCGGGTTTCGACAGCAAGGCGCACCTGGGCAAGGAACTGGCCCAGGTCCTGGAAGTGCTGCCCCGTGACGACCTGTTCCAGACACCGGTGGACGACCTGTTCCACACCGTAATCAGCATCGTGCAGATCCAGGAGCGCAACAAGCTGCGCCTGTTCCTGCGCCAGGACCCCTATGGGCGTTTCTGCTACTGCCTGGCCTATGTGCCGCGTGACGTCTATTCCACCGAGACCCGGCTGAAGATCCAGCAGGTGCTGATGGAGCGCCTGCAGGCCAGCGACTGTGAGTTCTGGACCTACTTCTCCGAGTCGGTGCTGGCGCGGGTGCAATTCATCTTGCGGGTCGACCCGAAGAACAAGGTTCAGATCGACCCGGCGCGCTTGGAAAAAGAAGTCATCCAGGCGTGCCGCTCGTGGAAGGACGACTACGCCAGCCTGGTGGTCGAAAGCCTCGGCGAAGCCCAGGGCACCCATGTGCTCAGCGAGTTCCCGGGCGGTTTCCCGGCCGGCTACAGCGAGCGTTTCGCCCCGCACTCGGCGGTGGTCGACATGCAACATTTGCTCAGCCTGTCCGAGCAGCGGCCCTTGGTGATGAGTTTCTACCAGCCGCTGACCGCCGGTGCCCAGCAGTTGCACTGCAAGCTCTACCACGCCGATACGCCGCTGGCGCTGTCGGATGTCCTGCCGATTCTGGAAAACCTCGGCCTGCGCGTGCTGGGTGAGTTTCCCTACCGTCTGCGCAGCCGCGCCGGTCGCGAATTCTGGATTCATGACTTCGCGTTCACCTACAGCGGTGGCCTGGACATCGACCTGCAGCAGCTCAACGACACGCTGCAGGACGCCTTTGTGCAGATCGTCGGCGGCGAGGCGGAGAACGACGCCTTCAACCGCTTGGTGCTGACTGCCGCCATGCCCTGGCGCGACGTGGCGCTGTTGCGCGCCTATGCCCGCTACCTGAAGCAGATCCGTCTGGGGTTCGACCTCAGTTACATCGCCAGCACGCTGCTCAACCATGTGGACATCGCCAAGGAACTGGTGCGCCTGTTCAAGACACGCTTCTACCTGGCCCGCAAGTTGACCGCCGAGGACCTGGCCGACAAGCAGCTGCGTCTGGAGCAGGCGATCATCAGCGCGCTGGACAATGTCGCGGTGCTCAACGAAGACCGTATCCTGCGGCGTTACCTGGACCTGGTGAAGGCGACTTTGCGCACCAACTTCTACCAGACCGATGCCAATGGGCAGAACAAGAGCTACTTCAGCTTCAAGTTCAACCCGCGGGTCATTCCCGAGCTGCCCAAGCCGGTGCCGATGTTCGAGATCTTCGTTTACTCGCCGCGGGTAGAAGGCGTGCACCTGCGTGGCGGCAAGGTCGCCCGTGGCGGCTTGCGCTGGTCCGACCGTGAGGAAGATTTCCGTACCGAAGTGCTGGGCCTGGTTAAGGCGCAGCAGGTGAAGAACGCGGTTATCGTCCCGGTGGGTGCCAAGGGCGGCTTTGTGCCGCGGCGTCTGCCGGTCAATGGCAGTCGCGACGAGATTCAGGCCGAGGCGATCGCCTGCTACCGGATCTTTATCTCCGGGCTGCTGGATATCACCGATAACCTGAAGGAAGGCGAAGTGGTACCCCCGGCCAACGTCGTGCGTCACGACGAGGATGATCCGTACCTGGTGGTCGCCGCCGACAAGGGCACGGCGACCTTTTCCGACATCGCCAACGGTATCGCCAACGACTACGGTTTCTGGTTGGGCGACGCCTTCGCTTCCGGCGGTTCCGCGGGCTACGACCACAAGAAGATGGGCATCACCGCCAAAGGCGGCTGGGTCTCGGTACAGCGGCACTTCCGTGAACGCGGCATCGATGTGCAGCAGGATTCGATCACCGTGCTCGGTATCGGCGACATGGCCGGCGACGTGTTCGGCAATGGCTTGCTGCTGTCGGACAAGCTGCAGATGGTCGCGGCCTTCAACCATCAGCACATTTTCATCGACCCGAACCCGGATGCGGCGAAGAGCTTCGTCGAGCGCCAGCGGCTGTTCGACCTGCCACGTTCATCCTGGGCCGATTACGACGCCAAGCTGATTTCCGCCGGTGGCGGGATTTTCCAGCGCAGCGCCAAGAGCATCAGCATCAGCCCGGAAATGAAGGCTCGCTTCGATATCAGCGCCGACAAGCTGCCACCCACCGAGTTGCTCCACGCCTTGCTCAAGGCGCCCGTCGACTTGCTGTGGAACGGCGGCATCGGTACTTATGTCAAATCCAGCCTGGAAAGCCATGCGGACGTCGGCGACAAGGCCAACGATGCGCTGCGGGTTGATGGCCGTGATCTGCGTGCCAAGGTGGTGGGCGAGGGCGGCAACCTGGGCATGACTCAGCTGGGCCGGGTGGAATACGGCCTCAAAGGCGGCGCCAGCAACACCGATTTCATCGACAACGCCGGTGGTGTGGATTGCTCCGACCATGAGGTCAACATCAAGATCCTGGTCAATGAAATCGTCGCCGCCGGTGACATGACCGGCAAACAGCGCAACAGCTTGTTGGCTGAGATGACCGACGAAGTCGGTAACCTGGTGTTGGGCAATAACTACAAGCAGACCCAGGCGCTGTCGTTGGCGCAGCGCCGCGCGCGCGAGCGCATCGGCGAGTACAAGCGGCTGATCGTCGCCCTGGAAGCGGCGGGCAAGCTGGACCGGCCCATGGAGTTCCTGCCCTCGGATGAGCAGCTGGCCGAGCGGATCGCCAATGGCCATGGCCTGACGCGCCCGGAACTGTCGGTACTGATTTCCTACAGCAAGATCGACCTCAAGGAGTCGCTGCTCAAATCCCTGGTACCAGACGATGAGTACCTGGCGCGGGAAATGGAAACCGCCTTCCCGCCGCTGCTGACCGGCAAATTCCCGGAGGCCATGCGCCGTCACCGGCTCAAGCGCGAGATCGTCAGCACCCAGATCGCCAACGACCTGGTCAACCACATGGGCATCACCTTCGTACAGCGACTCAAGGAGTCCACCGGCATGAGCGCGGCCAATGTCGCGGGTGCCTACGTGATCGTGCGTGACGTGTTCCGCCTGCCGTACTGGTGGAAGCAGATCGAGGCGCTGGACTACCAGGTGCCGGCCGAGCTGCAGCTGCAGATGATGGATGAGTTGATGCGCCTGGGCCGTCGGGCGACCCGCTGGTTCCTGCGCAGTCGGCGCAACGAGCTGGATGCGGCGCGCGACGTCAGCCACTTTGGCCCGCGCCTCGCAACCCTGGCCGGACGCCTGGACGAGCTGCTGGAAGGCCCGGCGCGGGAACAATGGTTGGCGCGCTTCCAGGCGTACGTCGAGGCCGGCGTGCCCGAGCTGTTGGCGCGTGTGGTGGCGGGCACCAGCCATTTGTACACCCTGCTGCCGATCATCGAAGCATCGGATGTGACTGGGCAGGAACCGGAGCAGGTGGCAGCGGCCTACTTCGCGGTAGGTGGCGCCTTGGACCTGTCCTGGTACCTGCAGCAGATCACCAATCTGCCAGTGGAGAACAACTGGCAGGCACTGGCGCGGGAAGCCTTCCGCGATGACCTGGACTGGCAGCAGCGTGGTATCACGGTCTCGGTGTTGCAGATGGTCGATGGACCGGCGGATATCGAGGCACGGGTAGCCTTGTGGCTGGAGCAGCACCGCCCGCTGGTTGAGCGCTGGCGCGCCATGCTGACCGAGCTGCGTGCGGCTACTGGCACCGACTACGCCATGTATGCGGTCGCCAACCGTGAACTGCTGGACCTGGCGCAGAGCGGACCGCACTGAACCTGCACCCCTTGATGGGGTAATCGACGGCAACGGAACCCCACCTCGTGTGGGGTTTCTTTTGCCCGGCGGCCATGGCGGGGCTTTTTGGCTAGCGCCTGCAAAACCTTGACGTTAGAATTCGACGCTTGGTCAAGGACGCCTTCCACCTTTTGTGCTCGTTCCGCTGGTTGTAGCCCCGTCGTAGGGTGCAAACAGCTGCTGCGACATTCCTCCCGCGTTCCCAAAAAATTCATAGGTCGCTCATGACAGTGCAGACGGTTTTGCTCACGGTACTCTGCGTGTTCGGTATCTCCTTGGGGCAGTTGCTGTTCAAGCAGGCGGCGGCCGGCTTGACTCAGGCCGCGGGCTGGCAAGGCTGGGTCTTCAACGGTTGGCTGATCTCCGCCCTGATGCTGTATGGCGTTACTACCCTGCTGTGGGTATGGATCCTGCGGCATGCGTCCTTGCACCTGGCCTATCCCTTTATGGGGTTGGCCTTTCTGATAGTGCCGGTCTTGGCCTATTTTTTTCTGGGCGAGCCGCTGCACCTCAAGACCTTGCTGGGCGGTGCGCTGATTCTGCTGGGTGTTTCGTTAGCGGCCAGCGCCGCCTGAGGATGGGTCATGAAAATCGCCGTTGCCATTCCCTGCTACAAAGTGCGCCAGCAGGTCCTGGAGGTGCTGGCCAGCATTCCAGCGAGCGTCACGCGCATCTATGCGGTCGACGACGCCTGCCCTGAGCAGAGTGGCGCCTGGATCCAACAGCACTGCCAAGACCCGCGGGTCAGGGTGTTGTACAACCCACAGAACCAGGGGGTGGGTGGCGCGGTGATCACTGCGTACCGTCAGGCCATCGCCGATGAAATGGACGTGGTGGTCAAGATCGACGGCGACGGTCAGATGGATCCGCGTTTACTGCCGCAATTCGTCCGGCCCATCGGCGAGGGGCGTGCCGATTACACCAAGGGCAACCGTTTTTTTCGCTTGGAGTCGCTTAAGGACATGCCGCGGATCCGCTTGTTCGGTAATGCGATGCTGTCTTTTCTGTCCAAGCTCAGTTGCGGCTATTGGGGGGTCATGGACCCCACCAATGGCTACACCGCGGTGCATGTCGCGGTGTTGCGCGAACTGCCGCTCGACAAGCTCGAGCGGCGCTATTTCTTCGAGACCGACATGCTGTTCCGCTTGAACACCCTGCGCGCGGTGGTTAAGGACATTCCCATGGATGCCCTGTATGCCGACGAGGAGTCGAACCTCAAAATCGGCACGGTGCTACCGGAGTTTATGGCCAAGCACCTGTCGCGTCTGGTGCGGCGCTATGGCTACAACTATTGGTTGCGCGACTTCAATGTAGGCTCCCTGTATAGCGTGCTGGGCCTGTTGTTTCTGCTGTCCGGCGGCTTGTTCGGACTGAGCCACTGGATCGAGAGCCTGGGTACGGGGGAGCCGGCCACCAGCGGTACCGTGATGCTGGCGGCCCTGCCGATTCTGGTGGGCGTGCAGTTGTTGATCGCCTTCCTGCACTACGACATCACCAGCGCGCCGGTTGAGCCCCTGCATCCCTTGCTGATAGGCGAGGTCGAGGGTGTCTGAGCGCTTTTCGATTCGCCGCCGGCCCCTGTTCTGGTTGCTGGGGTTGCTGGTGCCGCTGATCCTGCACCTGTTCCTGGCGCTTGGGTCCGGCAAAATGGATGTCCGCACCCTGGATTTGCAACTGACCTACCTGCCACTGGCCGAGCGCTTCCTGCAGGACCCCGTCGCGTTGTTTGCCAGCCCGGAGGTGGTGGTGGTCGCACCGGGTTCGTTCATTTACATGGCGCTGCTGGGTGCCGATGCGCACCGGGTCGCGCAATTCAACCTGCTCTTGTCCTGCCTGGTACTGCTGCTGTTCTTCGACAGCGCTCGACGTCTGGCGGGCGCCGCGGCGGCCGTGGCGGCGGCCTGGTTGTATGCCGTGTCTCCGCTATTGCCCGAGGTAATGCTGCCGCCCCTGAGCGAACCGCCTTTTCTCTTTCTGATCACTGTCTGGTTGTGGGCCTGCGTCAGGATTGGCGAGCGCCCTGGCCTGCGCTGGCCAGTGGCCGTCGGGGGTGTGGCGCTGCTTTTGGCGACCCTGACGCGGGCGACTTACGTGTATTGGATAGGTGCCGCGCTGCTGATCTGCGCCGTGCTGATCTGGCGCTGCCGAGGGGCTACTCGGCAGATCGCGCAGAAACTCCTGATCGTGCATCTGGTCGCGGCATGCGGTGTGGCCGCTTATATCGCCCATAACCAGGCCCGGTTCAACTTGCCGATGGTGGCAACCGGCAGCGGCGCGGCCCTGTATTTCGGCAGCAATCCCATAGTGGCAGGCTATGAACCGCCCTATTACGGGATGCTGCATGACCACTGGATGGTGGTCGATGAGCAAAGTCACCTGACCCCCGACTCCAATAAGCGCCTGACCCAAGTGGCCAAGGCCATACTGGTGGGCATGCCGGTACCGGTCCTGGCGCAGATGTATGCGCAGAAGGTCGGGGCACTGCTGTTCTTCAGCCAGGCCACGCTGGAGCGCACAGTGCTGAACGAGCGGGCCTACCGGGTGCTGCTGCTGGTGTTGGCCTGCATCGGCTTCTGGGCGGGCCGCATGACCTTGGCGGTATGGCTGGTTGGCGGTGCCTTTGTGTATCAGCTTGCGGTGCATGTGCCTGCTCTGTACAACGAACGCTACAGCATTGGTGCCCTGGAGTTGCCGCTTACCCTGCTGGCAGCGCTGGGCTTGGGCGCACTCCATGCCAGCCGCCACCGCTGGCGTAGCTGTGGGTTGGCGGCGTTGTTGATCGGGCTTGGAATCGGGGTCGGCGCTCTGCACCAGCGTTATTCCAGGCCGCTGATGCCGGATATGACCCATGCGCCCCATAGTTTGGCGCTACAGCCCGAAGCTCGGGATCTTTCCGTCAGCGGCTTTGCGGGTGACCCCCTGGGCACGGGTGGCACCTTTGTTTCCTCCCAGGGGCGTCTTGAATGGCGGAACCTGAAAGTGGTGATGCAAGGAGGCACCCCGGTATTGCGTCTCGACGTCGACCACCTGGATTCGGGGTGTACATACGTCCGTTTCGAGTATCAGCAACCCGATGGGCAACTCTTCAGCCACAAGCTTCAACTTAATCACCTGCAGGGCCGCCAGGTACTTACCTTCGGCACCTCTACGATCAGCAATCTCGACCCCGGTGGCGGGACCCTTGCGTTGGAGTTCAAATGTCCCAAGGGCAGTGCATTGAAGGTGCAGAGCCTGGGCGTGTACTTCACCGCCATGGGACGTGTGTACCGGCAGAAAGCTGGCCTGGATTGATGCGTTGAGGGCGGCTTGCTCAGCCCTCTCGCCCGACGGTTTGCTCGGTCAGGTAGCGCACCACGTCTGGCGCACCTGCCAGGCGTAGCCCCTCGCCCAAGGCCATGGCGTCGGGGTTGTCCTTGGGCAACAGAAGAAACTCCGGCGCTCCAGGGGCGCGCAGCAATGACAGGCGCGCGTAGGGCAGGCCATTGTCCAGTAGCAGTCCCATAAAGGCCGGATCGCTCCAGGTCGAGACCGGCATGGCCAGTACATGGTAGTGCTGCTGAATCATGCTGAGCCCCGTTGGGCTGAGCTGGTAGCGAGTCACCTGGGCGGGCAGGGTGACTTCCAGGCCTCGCCGTCGCGCATAGGCGACGGCGCAGGCAAAGGCTTCGCTACGCTGTTCGCCTTGCCAATAAGTACGTGAGCCGGTCCAGCTGGCTTGATACAGCTTGATCGGGTCGCCCGCGAGAAACCGTGGCAGGGCCTGGCTGATGGTTTTGACAAAGTCCTTGTAACTGATGATGCGCACGTTACGGCAGCGCGCGGCGGCGGCGTAATCTTCAAAACTGGCATAGGCCGGTTCATTGGCACAATCACCACTGACCCCGTCGACCAATCTCAGGTCGAATGAGGCCAGCTGGCGCCCTTCCTGTTCGACGACCTTGATCAGCATCGCATGGGCGTTGGCCTTGTCTTCCTGGACGGGGCCCGAAAGGGCGCCGCGTGGCAGGTCCACCAGGCGCTGCAGTGGCGCGCCGGCATTCCACCAGATGCTGTCGCGCAGCTCAGGCAATGCCTTGAAGGGCAGGTGCAAGGTACTCGCCCGTTCCAATATTTGGCGAGGCACACGGCCGACCAGCCCCAGGCGTTGGGCGAGGGCAGACAGCCGGGATGTCAATGTAGAGGATTGTTCGGACAGGCTCATGGCCAAATGAGAGCTCCTGGGTCACCTGTGCCAGTGTGGCAGACCCGCAGGCCGGCTGCACAGCCTTTGCGCCAGTCATGAAGGTGGCGAACCAAAGCCCGGTGATGTGACATTATTGTAGTGTTCATCTCTGAGGATGCTTCCATGCCCAGCCTGGTGCTGGATATTGCCTTATCTGCCGAACGTTTGCTCGCCGTGTATCAGGGGCGCGCCAACCGGATCATGCTGACAAGTCGCGATGGTCGAAGTGTGAGCCTTCCGGCCCACCATTTTAGGCCCTTTCTGACTCACAAAGGTGTGCACGGTTCCTTTGTCCTTGAGTTTAATGGCGCTGGCGAACTGCTCAGTCTGCAGCGTCTGGGCTGATCGGCCGCGCGCGCCTCGCCGACAAGGCGCCGGGACGGCTATAATCGCCGCCCTGTCGTTTCCCTCCGTGAGTTGATTGCGCCCATGTATAACCTGGCCCGTGAACTGTTGTTCAAACTGTCTCCGGAAACCTCCCATGAGTTGAGCGTCGAGATGATCGGTGCGGGCGGCCGGCTGGGCCTCAATAGGCTGCTGAGCAAGGCGCCGGCGCGGCACCCGGTCAGTGTGATGGGGCTGCAGTTTCCCCATCCCGTCGGGCTGGCGGCGGGGCTGGACAAAAATGGCGATGCCATCGATGGCTTCGCCCAATTGGGGTTCGGTTTTATCGAGATAGGTACCGTCACGCCGCGTCCACAGCCGGGCAATCCAAAACCCCGCCTGTTCCGCTTGCCTGAGGCCGAAGCCATCATCAACCGCATGGGGTTCAATAACCGTGGTGTCGAGCATCTGGTCGGCCGGGTCAAGGCCACTCGTTTCAAGGGTGTTCTGGGCATCAATATCGGCAAGAACGTCGACACCCCGGTCGAGCGTGCGGTGGAGGACTACCTGATCTGCCTGGACCAGGTCTATGCCCACGCCGGTTACATCACGGTCAACGTCAGCTCGCCCAACACGCCGGGCCTGCGCAGCTTGCAGTTTGGCGAGTCGCTCAAGCGCTTGCTCGAAGCCCTGCGCCAGCGCCAGGAAGACTTGGCCCAGGTCCACGGCAAGCGGGTGCCCCTGGCGATCAAGATTGCTCCGGACATGAGCGACGAGGAGACCCGCGAGGTGGCTCGAGCCCTGGTGGAAGCAGGCATGGATGCGGTGATCGCCACCAATACCACCTTGGGGCGCGATGGCGTTGCGCACTTGCCCTTTGGCGATGAGGCTGGGGGCCTCTCCGGCGCGCCGGTGCGTGATAAAAGCACGCATATCGTCACGCTGTTGGCCGATGAATTGGCCGGGCGTTTGCCCATCATCGCGGTGGGTGGCATTACCGAGGGGCGCCATGCGGCGGAAAAAATTGCTGCCGGCGCCAGTCTGGTGCAGCTCTATTCCGGTTTTATTTATAAGGGCCCGGCGCTGATTCGTGAGGCCGTCGAGGCCATCGCTGCGTTGCCGCGCCCATGAAAAGGGCTCCCGCGGGAGCCCTGGATAGATCCGCCGCCCGATGGGGCGTGCATGTATAAAGTCGGTGTGATCCTGATCAGCCGACGGCGTGAAGTTCGTTGAGTCGGTGGATGCCGGCGGTTCCGGTCATCCCATCCCAGTTATCGCCGCGGCCTTCGCGCCAGCCGTTGATCCAGGCCTGGCGAACCGATGGGAGGGTGAAGGGGCAAAGGTCTCGAGATTTGCCATGAATGCCATATTGGTACCCGCGCAAAAACGCTCTTTCTAAAGGATCACGCTTAAGTCTTCTCATAGGGTGTTGCCCTCACTTGTTGACTGTTATGTCCTGTTAGCCTCGTAGCGAGGCCTGATGGAACGCTTCCACCAGTAAAGCCCGTTGCCGGCGTGACGGGCCCTGCGTCAAAGACCGTTGCGGCCAAGACCTGAGTGGAGTTCTATCGAATGGTGGGGCCGCTGGGAATGATCGTTTTGTCATAAGGATGTAAGGATTTTCAGAGTCAAACCATAAGGCCTCGGGCAAATTGCACGGTTTTTCCACGCTGGGGCCTTGTGGACGGGGCATTGGGCGTTTCAGGCGTGCACTGTGCTATCGCGAACGAATCGCGACTGCGAGCACTATTTATTCCGATGAAGGGTCGCCTTGCGACCTTTTGTCACCTATTTTGGCTGTGCTGTCCGGCGTCTAGGGCACACACCTCTGGCTTAAGGCATTGGATATTCCATGGCGGACCGTTACGAACTTTTTCTGACTTGCCCCAAAGGCCTCGAAGGCCTGCTGGCTGAGGAAGCCACGTCACTCGGATTAGAGGAAACTCGCGAGCACACCTCGGCGATACGTGGTTTCGCCGAGCTGGAAACCGCCTATCGCCTATGCCTCTGGTCGCGTCTGGCCAACCGTGTACTGTTGGTGCTCAAGCGATTTCCCATGGATAACGCCGAGGCGCTCTACCAGGGCGTCCTGGCCGTTGACTGGCACGACCATCTGGAACCGACGGGCAGCCTGGCGGTGGAGTTCAGTGGTAACGGTTCGGGCATCGACAACACCCATTTCGGTGCGTTGAAGGTCAAGGACGCCATAGTCGACAAGCTACGCACGGCTTCGGGCGAGCGTCCCTCGATCGACAAGTTGAACCCGGACTTGCGGATTCATCTGCGCTTGGACCGTGGCGAAGCCATCCTGTCGCTCGATTTGTCGGGGCATAGCCTGCACCAGCGTGGCTATCGACTGCAGCAAGGGGCCGCACCGCTGAAGGAAAACCTCGCGGCGGCGGTGCTGATTCGTGCGGGTTGGCCGCGTATCGCCGCCGCCGGGGGGGCGCTGGCCGACCCCATGTGCGGCGTGGGCACCTTTCTGGTGGAGGCGGCGATGATCGCGGCCGACATCGCCCCCAACCTCAAGCGGCCCTACTGGGGCTTTTCCGCCTGGCTGGGGCATGTACCGGCGCTGTGGCGCAAACTGCACGACGAGGCGCAGGTGCGGGCCGACATCGGCCTGGCCAAACCGCCTTTGTGGATTCGCGGCTACGAAGCCGATCCACGCTTGATTCAGCCTGGGCGCAACAATATCGAGCGGGCGGGTTTGTCCGAGTGGATCAAGGTCTACCAAGGCGAAGTGGCTACCTTCGAGCCACGGCCGGACCAACACCAGACCGGCCTGGTCATCTGCAATCCACCCTATGGCGAGCGGCTGGGCGACGAAGCGAGCCTGCTGTACCTGTACCAGAATCTCGGCGAGCGCTTGCGCCAGGCCTGCCTGAACTGGGAGGCGGCGGTGTTCACTGGTGCGCCAGACCTGGGCAAGCGCATGGGCATTCGCAGTCACAAGCAATATGCATTCTGGAACGGCGCTCTGCCCTGTAAGCTGCTGTTGTTCAAGCTGTTGCCGGACCAGTTCGTCACCGGCGAACGACGCTCGTCCGAACAGCGTCAGGGCGAGCGCGAGGCGACTGACACGGATGCCAGTGATAACCGGGTGGCCAATTTGCAAGCGGGCGCCCGCAACCGTGGCGAGCGCGCCGAGGAGGCACCAAAGGCGCCGGTCGAGCAGGCGCGGCTCAGCGAAGGCGGGCAGATGTTCGCCAATCGTCTGCAAAAAAACCTGAAGGCTTTGGGTAAGTGGGCACGCCGCGAAGGCATTGAGTGTTATCGGGTGTACGACGCCGATATGCCTGAATATGCCCTTGCCATCGACCTCTACCACGATTGGGTGCATGTGCAGGAGTATGCCGCCCCCCGTTCGATTGACCCGTTAAAGGCTCAGGAGCGGCTGTTC
This sequence comes from Pseudomonas sp., assembly GCF_040514055.1. Classification (GTDB taxonomy): domain Bacteria; phylum Pseudomonadota; class Gammaproteobacteria; order Pseudomonadales; family Pseudomonadaceae; genus Aquipseudomonas. Next base: position 57,791 of record NZ_JBEVDL010000084.1, on the reverse strand, counting down.
GACGCGCTGGCGGCGATTCCCCAGGCCCTGGGGGTCGATAAGGCCAAGGTGGTCATCAAGCGCCGTGAGCGTCAGAGCGGGACCAAGCAGTACGAGCGCCAGGGCGCCCAGGGGCAGTTCACCCAGGTGCTCGAGCACGGGGTCAAGTTGCTGGTCAACCTGACGGATTACCTGGATACCGGCTTGTTCCTCGATCACCGGCCCTTGCGTCTGCGCTTGCAGCGGGAAGCGGCTGGCAAGCGCTTTCTCAACCTGTACGCCTATACCGCGACGGCCACCGTGCATGCGGCCAAGGGCGGCGCGCGCAGCACCACCAGCGTGGACTTGTCCAAGACCTATCTGGACTGGGCCCGACGCAACCTGTCGCTCAACGGGTTTTCCGATCGCCATCGCCTGGAGCAGGGCGATGTCATGGCATGGCTGGCGGCCGATCGCGAAGAGTACGACCTGATCTTTATCGATCCGCCGACCTTCTCCAATTCCAAGCGCATGGAGGGAGTGTTCGATGTACAGCGCGACCATGTTGAATTGCTCGACCTGGCGATGGCACGCCTGGCCGTCGGTGGAGTGCTGTACTTCTCCAATAACTTCCGCAAGTTCCAGCTCGATCCGGGTCTGGCGGCACGCTATGCGGTCGAGGAGATCAGTGCCGCGACCCTGGACCCGGATTTCGTGCGCAACCCGAAGATCCATCGCGCCTGGCGCCTGACGGCGCGATAAGGGCGCACCTAGTCAGGCTGGGGACCCAGCCTGAACGCCTTGGTGCGGGGAAGGTGCTTTAGCGCTGGGCCGTGGCGCCGCTGGTTTTGGGTTGTTTGTACAACTCGACCAGCACCTGATCGAGTACCGCGGAGGCGCCCCAGGGCCGCGGATCGTTGAGGATGGCCACCACCGCCCAGCTGTTGCCGTTGCTGTCGCGGGTAAAGCCGGCGATGGCACGCACCGTGTTCAAGGTCCCCGTCTTGATATGCGCCTCACCCACCAGCGCGGTGCGCTTGAGGCGCTTGCGCATGGTCCCGTCCATGGCTGCCAGGGGCAGGGATGCGATGAATTCGGCGGCATAAGGGCTGTTCCACGCCGCTTGCAGCATCATGGCCATTTCCCGGGCGCTGACCCGCTCGGCGCGCGACAGGCCGGAGCCGTTCTCCATCACCAGGTGGGGCGAGATCAGCCCCTTGCGTGCCAGCCAGGCGCGGATCACCCGTTGCGCCGCCTTGGCGTCGTCGGTATCGGCCTTGTCACGAAATTGCGCGCCGATGCTGAGAAACAGCTGCCGGGCCATGGTGTTGTTGCTGTACTTGTTGATGTCGCGGATGACTTCCACCAGGTCCGGTGAGGAGGCGCGCGCGAGCAACCGTGCTTTTGCAGGTACGGCTTCGATACGGTCGCGACCCTGGATGCTGCCGCCCAATTCCTGCCAGATCGCCCGTACGGCTCCGGCTGCATAGCTGGGGTGGTCGAGCAGTGACAGGTAGGTCTGGGCGCTGCAGCCGTCGGCCAGCTGCCCGCTCACCACCACCGTGGTGCCATCGAACTGGCTCACCGGGTTGTAGCGCACGTCCGGCCAGCTGGGGCATTTGGCCGCTTTCAGGGCCTTGACCTGGTTGTCGATTTTGATGCTGGCGATCGGAGGCTCGACGGCGATATGCACCTTTCCGCCTTCGCTGCGGGCGATAAAGCGTAGGGCCTTGAGATTGACCAGCAGCGAGTCGGGTGTCACCAGGAAGGGTTTGTTGGCGTCGCCGCCGTCGTCGTTGAAGGCTGGCAACTGCGGTTGGACGAAATGACTGCGGTCCAGGATCAGGTCGCCGGTGATCTGCTGCACCCCATTGGCCCGCAGGTCGCGCATCAGCAGCCAGAGTTTTTCCATGTTCAGCTTGGGGTCACCGCCACCCTTGAGGTACAGGTTACCTTGCAGCACGCCGTTCTTCAGCGGCCCGTCGGTATAGAACTCGGTTTTCCACTGATGGGTCGGGCCCAGCAGTTCGAGTGCCGCGTAGGTGGTGACCAGTTTCATGGTCGAAGCCGGATTGACCGAGACGTCGGCATTGACGAAGGTGGCCTGGCCGGGGCCGTTCAACGGCAGCATGACCAGCGACAGGGCGTTATTGCCCAGTTTGTTGGCCTTGAGCGCCTGCTGCACCTTGGCGGGCAGCTGGCTCTGGGTCGGGGCCGCGGCGAGCGGCAGGGCGAGGGGTAACAACAGGCCGGCGAAGGCCAGGCGACGACAAAATTGGCGCATCAGAAACCCTTTAGGCGAGGGCGGATAAAACTGAATCTGCGTGCGAGTTCACATCAGGCCCAGGAAAGTGGGACGCATTATGCCTCAAGCGATTGCCCCCTGGGCCGCTCTGCGACCAGCGTATCGCGCCTTTTTAGCGGCTTTGCCGTCGGTGCCCTCGGCACTGAGGCGGGCAAGGCCGAGGCGAACCTGCTAAAGTGCCGCGCGTTATCACTTATGAGTAAGAGGAAGTTTTCATGGCTACGAACCGCTCCCGCCGCCTGCGTAAAAAACTCTGTGTCGACGAGTTCCAGGAAGTCGGATTCGAGCTGACCCTGCATTACCAGGAAGACCTGGCCGACGAGGTCATCGAAGCCTTTCTCGACCAGTTCGAAGAGCAGGCCATCGAGGCCAACGGCTTGGGCTATATCGGCGGCGACGACTACGGTCTGGTCTGCCTGGGCAAACGCGGTTCGGTCACCGAAGAGCAGCGCACCCTGGTCGACAGCTGGTTGAAAGGTCGCAAAGAGCTGACCGAGTACACACTCAGCCCGCTGATGGATGTCTGGTACCCGGAAAAATCCATCACCCCGGTTGCCTGAAGCCTCTGAAGAACGGCTGGTGGGCGTACCGGGTCACTCCGGTCAAGGTCCCATCGGCCCGCACCGGCCGGTCATTCGACCGGCCCGCTGCACCGGGCCACGCGTCCCGCACGCCCTGCCTCAACGACGCTCGTCTCGCCCAGCGCGGTTCAGCGCACTCCGGCCCGCTCCAATAGTTGCTCGGTATCGACTGCGTCGATTTGCTCTGCCTTGAGAAAAGCAGCGGCGTAGCGCAGGTGTATTTCGCTGCCCAGAAACAGGCCGAACAGCTCCGGGTCGATATGTCCGGTGCGGCACATGTCGGCCATGATGGCCAGGGCTTCGCTAAGGGGCTTGCCCTTTTTGTAAGGGCGGTCCGCGGCCGTCAGGGCTTCGAAGATGTCGGCAATGGCCATCATGCGCGCCGGCAAACTCATCTCGTCACGCTTCAGCCGTTTCGGATAGCCACTGCCATCCATTTTCTCGTGATGCCCGCCAGCAATTTCCGCGACCTGCTTGAGGTGGGGTGGAAAGGGCAGGTGGCTGAGCATGCGAATGGTCTGGACCATATGGTCGTTGATCAGAAAACGCTCTTCGCGGGTCAGGGTGCCACGTCCTATGGACAGGTTGTACAGCTCGCCGCGGTTGAACTTGTACTCGGGCACGTCCAGCTTGAACCCCCAGGGGTTGTCCGTGGGCATGCGTTCGCTGTCCAGGCGTTCGACCAAGTGCGCGGGACGATCGCCCAGTAGCGGCTCCTCGACGGGCAGGGGGGGCGCCGGTGTGCGCTCCTGGCGTTGGTTTTCCTCCCAGGAGAGCCCGATACGATCGTCCAGTGTGCGCGTCCAGCGGCGGGCAGCGATGCGCTGCAGGCGTTGCTGGTCGTCCCCCGCCATGCTTTCGGTGCCCAGGTTGCAGCGCGCGACAAAACTGAATTCGGCATCCAGGATGGCCAGTTGGCGGTCGCGCTGCGCGGCCAGTTCCAGGGCCGAACCGCCCTCGCAGCACGCCTGCCAATAGTCTATCCAGGCGTCGCGCTTGAGCACCTCGAAGCGCATGCGGATTTCGTGCAGACGGTCGTACAGGGTCTCCAGCTTGGTGGCCTTGTCCACCACATATTCCGGGGTGGTGATCTTGCCGCAATCATGCAGCCAGGCGGCGGTGTGCAGCGCTTGCCATTCCTCGGGGCCGGGTCGGTAGTGGGCAAACGCGGGCTCGTCGCAGTCGGCGGCGGCCTGGGCGAGCATCAACGTCAGCTCCGGCACCCGTTGGCAGTGGCCGCCGGTGTAGGGGCTCTTGGCGTCGATGGCCCCCGCCAGCAGCTGGATAAAGGCGTCCAGCAGCTGCTTTTGTTTCTCCAGCAGGCGTTGGCTGTCGATACACAGCGCCGCGACGCCTGAGACCGCCTCGACGAATGCCACGCGCTCGGGGCGATGCAGCGTCAGGTCCGCCGCATCGCCATTGTCGCGGTGCAACAGCACCAGCACGCCGACGGTTTCCCCGCGCCGGTTGTGCAAGCCGGTGGCGAGCAGGTGCGCCCGTGGGCTGTCGAGCGTCTGCAACAGGCTGCGAAAGTCACCCGCCTGGTCGAAACCCAGGGACGTCGTCGCGCTGGCGCCGCCCGCGGCGGGTTGGCGCAACCAGGCGGGCATATTGTCGTCCGTCGAGGCATAGACCGGCACGTGGTGGGCATCGAGGTTGTGCTGGGTGGTACCGAGAAACAGGCACTGAGGCTCCAGCCGCCCGCTGTCGGCATCGACCAGGTACAGCAGGCCGCCATTGGCTGCGCTGATCGCCACGGTTTCCTGCAGCACGCGCTTGAGCAGGGATTCGAAGTGGGTCTCCGCGGACAGGCTGGCAGCGATCTCCAGAAAGCTCGACAGGGTTTTTTTCATGCCCGCCATGGAGAGTGCCAGTTGATCCACCTCGAGCACCGGCGATCGTCCGCTACTGGGCTGCCGGAAGTCGAAGCGCCCGATGGCTTCGGCATCCTGCACCAGGGCGCGCAAGGGCCTGACCACCAGGCGCGAACTCAGCCAGCCCAGCGGCAGGCACAGCAGCAGGATGCCCAGGGTCATCAGGCCGCCTTGCCAACGGATGCGGTAGGCGTCCACCAGCAGTTCGTCCTCCGGAACCAGCAAGGCCAGGTTAAGGCCTTCAGGGCCGCCCTCGGCGATATGGCTGAGCGAAACCACCCACTGCCGATCACCCAGGCGCAGGTTGCGTGGCGCCTGGCCCATCAGTGCCAGATGCTGGTCGAGGAGCGCAGCCAGGGGGGCGGAGAGCGCGCCGGCCTTGATCAGCTGTGCCGATTCGCTCGTTACCACCAGGCGGGTACTGTCCGGATACGCCACCGCCCGGCCCTGGGCATCGAACAGCAGCACTTCGGTGGCGGGTGTGACCTTGTGCGCGGCCAGGGTCGCCGACAGGTCGACCAGGGTCATGTCGGCCGCCAGCACGGCCTTGCCCGGTGTGCGTCGGGCCAGGGTGGTGCCGATCTCGCCGGTGGAGAAAAACACATAGGGCGCGGTGGTGATTTGCAGGTCATTGTCGCGGGCCAACTGGTACCAGCTGCGCACGCGTGGATCGAAGGTTTCGCTGTCCGGACTCCGTCCCTCGATCAGCTGCAGGGCCGTATCGAAGAACAGGAATTGCGCGACGCGGGCGTCGCCCTTCTGCTCGATCGACCAGACCTGGAATGCGGCTTCGGAGGGCGCCTGCAAGGCCATCCGTTGGCTCTCGCGCAGGCGCCTGACCATGAAAAAATCGCCATTTTCATAGCCCAGGTAGAGCGAGGCCAATTTGGGGTTGTCGCTCAGCGTCTGGGCGAAAGGCGCCAGCAGGGACAAGCGTTGCGACAGGTTCGCGGCGTCGCTGGCCGGGTGCAGTGCCAGCAGGCCAAGGGTATGGCGAATCGGTGTATAGGTGCGCTCCAGGTCGAGCTGCACCTCCTGCTGGATACGGCCGAACAGCTGGGCGCTGCTGGAGAGGATGATGGCGCTGGTCTGCCGGTAGTTGAACAGGCCCAGTACTACGCCGGTGAGCAACAGCAACAGGGTGAATAGCGCGCTGATGTGCACATGCAGGGGGAAACGCCGTTCCGCGGGCGAGGTATTGCTGGGCATCGGCTGCTACTCCATGACGGACTCGGCACGCAGGGCAAGCATAGTGGACGCACGTTGCTGCATCAGCTTTTACCTGCGGCCTGGGGGCGGCGGCGCCGATCGACTCAGGGGGTTACCGCTGGCTTGGCCACCCCGCGTTTTTCCAGGTGATCACGAAGGCAGTGGACGAGCAAGGCCACCAGCACGGTCAGGACGATGCCGATCAGCGCGTTGAGCAGGCGGACCTGGGCCAGGTGCCAATCCTTGGACAGGCTTTCGGCCAGCAACACGAAGCACAGGGTCGTCTGCATCACGAACAGGCCGTAGTGGTTGGCTTGAAACGCCCGGCTCAACAGGATCAAGGGCAACAGCGTGGCGACCATCAGCGGCGGGCTCTGCAGGCTGTGGCCAAAAAAGATCAGCAGGCCGGCCGCGGCCAGGCTCCCCAGGCCGGTTTGCAGGCCGCGAACCAGGCTGCCCTGCAGCTGCAGCTGCAGCTGGAGGCTGGTGGCCACGGTCAAGGTCAGCCAATAACCCCGAGGCAAGTCGGCCAGGTTGACGACCAGGCCGGCCAGGGCGAAGGTCAGGGTGCAGGCCAACGCGTGCCAGCGCCATTGTCGCTGGGGCAGGCGCCGCGCATGCCGCCGTAATACCTTGAGCAGGCTGATCAGGCGCGGCATATGCGGCCACATGCGTAACCCGTGCACGCCGCGTAGGCCGAACGCCAGCAGCGCGACCCAGAGCCCGCCCAACACAAACAGCGCCGCCACTGCCGAGGCGTTGCTCAGGTTACCGATGTCGTGTTGGCCTTGGCCCAGGCACAGGCATACCGCGAGTCCCAGGCCCAGTTTGCCGGCCTCGGCGCCGAAACGCTGCAGCCAGGCCAACAACAGACCGTAGGCGGCAAACAGTGACAGGCTCAGCAGCGGCTCCGGCGCTGCCCAGAAGCCCAGGCCGGCGCTGCAGGCGCCCAGGCCGGTGAGCAGCATCAGGCGCAACATGCCAAAACGGTGCAGGGGGTTGGCCTGGGCTGCCTGGAAAGCCCCGGCCGCCGCCCAGAGAAACCCGGGGTGCCCGCTGAACAGGCCGAGCAGCAGCGGCAGCGCGCACCCAAAACCGGCCACCATGGCCGGTCCCCAGGCAGGGCGTCCGGGCCGCCAGGCGAGGACCTCGCGCAGCAATTGGCTCATGGGGTCATACCGGGCTGGAACGGCCGGTCATCTCCCGGGCCATTTCGGTGGCATAGCTGTCGGTCATGCCGGCGATAAAGTCGACCATGCGCAGGAACGAACGGTACAAGGGCCATTGTGGATCTGGGGCATTGCTGCCCAGCAGGTCGAGGATGCGCCGATTCTTGAAGGATGGCGTGCGCCCCCCATGCTGCTCCAGCGCGGCGCCGCAAAAGGCGTTGAGCAAGATTTCCAGGGTGGTGTAAGCGCCGATCTCGTGCAAGGTCTTACGTTTGTCCTGAAAAATTTTTTCCCGGGCCATGGCCTTGGCCTGCAACACGCAGCGTTTGGCCGGGCCGTGCATATGCTCCACCAGGTCGCCTTCCAGACCGCCGGCCAGCAATTGCGCCTGCTGTTCGACGAAGGCCCGTGCGGCGGCATTGGTCAGGTGTTCGATGGCTTTGCCGCGCAGGATCGCCAGCTTGCGCCGGCGCGAATCCTTAGGGCCCAGTTGGCGATAGGTTTCCGGCAGGTCATCGCCGACCAGGTTGAGCAGCAGCGATTCGACTTCTGCGTACTCCAACAGCTCCATTTCCAGGCCGTCTTCCAGGTCGATCAGGCCGTAGCAGATGTCATCCGCTGCCTCCATCAGGTACACCAGCGGATGGCGAGCCCAACGCTGTTCTTCCAGCTGCGGCAGGCCAAGTTTGCGGGCGATCTGCTCAAGCAGCGGCAGTTCGCTCTGGTAACAGCCAAATTTGTGTTTCTTGTACCCCAGGGCATCGGCATGGCGCGCGGTCCAAGGGTATTTGAGGTAGGTGCCGAGGGTGGCATAGGTCAGCCGGGTGCCGCCCTCGAACTGGTGATACTCCAACTGGGTGAGCACCCGGAAGCCTTGGGCATTGCCTTCGAAATTCAGGAAATCGCTTCGCTCGGCTTCGCTCATCGCGTCGAGCCAGCCACGCCCGGCAGCCTGCTGGAACCAATGACGAATGGCGTCTTCGCCAGAATGTCCAAAGGGTGGATTGCCGATGTCGTGGGCGAGGCAGGCCGACTGCACGATCATGCCCAGGTCGGAAGGCGCGCACCAGTCGGGCAGGGCGTCACGCAGCACCTCACCGACGCGCATGCCCAGCGAACGACCGACACAACTGACTTCGAGCGAGTGGGTCAGCCGGGTGTGGATATGATCGTTACTGGACACCGGGTGGACTTGCGTCTTGCGCCCGAGGCGCCGGAACGCTCCGGAAAAAATGATCCGGTCGTGGTCTTTGTGAAACGGGCTGCGGCCCAGCTCATCGGCGCTGTGCACCGGTTTGCCGAGCCGTTCGCGGGTAAGCAGGGTTTGCCAATCCAAGGCCAGTCCTCGCCATTCAGTGGCTGCAAAACCCTAGCTTCAGGGTTCGCGGCCGGCGCCGCAAGGTTTTCAGGTGTTTTTCCGGGGGCCGGGCAGGGCTCAATTCAAACGATAGGGCGAGTGCGCCTGTTCATGGGCCAGCAGCCAACGCTTGCGTTCCAGGCCGCCGCCATAGCCGGTCAGGCTACCGTCGGCGCCGATCACCCGGTGACAGGGCACGATAATCGACAGCGGGTTGCGCCCATTGGCCAGGCCCACGGCGCGCGAGGCGCCAGGCATCCCCAGGCGTTGCGCGAGCTGACCGTAACTGCGGGTCTCGCCGAAGGGAATCGCCAGCAGTTCGCGCCAGACCCGCTGTTGAAACGGTGTGCCGGTGGCGGCCAGCGGCAGGTTGAAGTGTTGCAGCTGACCGGCGAAATAAGCGTCCAGTTGCAGTCCGGCTTCATGGAACAGGCTGTCGTCGCGGCGCCAGTCCAGGCTGGCCGGGGTATCGAGCTGCGGTGCGTGGCGATGGGGTGGCATATACAGGGCGGTCAGGGCCCGGCCATTACCGAGCATCAGCAGTTCACCGAAGGGGCTGGGGCGTAGCGAGTAGTAGGTCATGATTATCCTCCGCCGTTCAGGCTGTTCCAGATATGCAGCGCGGCATAGGCGCGCCAGGGGCGCCAGGCTTCGGCGCGGCTCAGCAGCTGCGCACCGCGCTGCAGCTGCATGGCCCGCAGCAGGGCGAGGTCGGCGTGGGGAAAGGCGTCCGGTGCCGACAGCGCACGCATGGCGATATAGTGTGCGGTCCAGGGGCCGATGCCCGGGAGCTCCTGCAGGGCCTGCATCACCTGTTCGGGATCATCGCCGCTGTCCAGCGTGATACGCCGATCGGCGATGGCGCGGGCCAGGCCATGCAGGGTGGCGGCGCGTTTGCCGGTCAGTCCCTGGTCGACCAACTGCTGCAGCGAAGCGTCGGCGATGGCCGCAGCGGTCGGGGGCAGGCGATCCAGCCCGGTGAAGGGGGTCTGTAGCGGCTCGCCGAACTGATTCACGAAGCGACCGAACAGGGTGGTGGCCGCTTTCACGCTGATCTGTTGGCCCAGCACGGCCCGCAATGCCAGCTCGAATCCCTCCAGGGCACCGGGCACCCGCAGACCGCTGGCGGCGGTCACGTAACCGGCCAATTGCGGGTCCTGGCACAGGCTGGCTTCGATCACCGCGGGGTTGGCGTCCAGGTCGAACAGGCGACGGATCGCTGGCAGCAGCTGGTTCAAGCCGCTCAGCAGGTTGGGGGCGACCTGGACCCATAGCTGATTTTTGCCAGGCAGCGGTTGGGCACTGATCCAACCGCTCTCCCGCCCCAGGCGCAGGGTACGGCGGTAGACCGTACCGTCGTAATGTTCGATTCGCGCGCTGCCGCGGGCTATCAGGAAAGCGACCAGGCGGTCCCAGGCCAGAGGCGGACGATACGCCAGGCGCAGGCCGATGCCCCTGTCGGGGGGCGTCGGCACTTGCTGCCGGCGCAGTGCTCCGGGGTTGAGCCGGTACTGGCTGCGGAAGCAATGATTGAAGCGCCGCACGCTGGCGAAGCCACTGGCAAAGGCAATGTCGGTGATCGGCAACGCGGTATCGGTCAGCAGCTGCTTGGCCAGCAGCAAGCGGTAGGTTTGCGCCAGTGCGATGGGCGGCACACCGAACTCACGCTCCACGGTGCGCCGCAGTTGACGGCTGCTCAGACCAAAACTGGCGGCCAGGGCGTCCAGGCTGGAGTCGGTCAGGGCGCCTTCGGCGATGCGTGCGGCGGCTTGGCGTGCGACCCGTTGCACGCTGTCGACCACGGCTGCCCCCGGCGCCAGTTCGGGGCGGCATTTGAGGCACGGTCGGTAGCCGGCTTGCTCCGCCATCGCCGCGTTGGGGTAATAGGTACAGCGATCAGCGCCCGGCAGACGCACCGTGCAAATAGGCCGGCAATAGATACGGGTAGTCGAGACCGCGACGAAAAATAGCCCGTCGAAGCGGACGTCGCGCGCCTGCAGCGCGGCATAACAGTGCTGGGGATCGAGGTTCATGGCCCCATCTTAAGCCTGATCGGCGCCTGCGACTGGCCGTTTTCGGACAACTCCCCTTGGTGTGACTGCTGGGCGCGCAGGCGTCGGCTCTGGCCGGGTACGCCCGCGGCGCGGAATAGGTGTCAGGGGCTGGTGCGTTGCTCTTCCATACGCTCGCCACTTTGTCGGCGTTGCTCCTCGAGGCTCAGGGGTTCGGCCGCCGGCTCGGCGTCGCCAGTGCCTTGGGCTGGATTATGGGCGGGCCGCTCGGGGGCATTGGGCGCTCGCGGCGCCAGTGGTGCCTGGGGCGGGCTCGGCGCTTGGGGCGCTACGCTGGGCGCTGAGGGTTGAGCGGCGCCATCGCTGGCATCGGCAAGGGCGCTGGTGCCGGTCAATGCGGCGAGCAGGGCAGCGAGCAAGGGGGCGAACTTCATGGGAGGCTCCTGAGCGGTTAGGCGGTCTGGTGGGGTCCGACTGTGGTTTTCCAAGGCTGATGTCATGTGCGGCTCAGTAGTGGATCCGGTTGGAGGCAAAACGTTTCGCTAACGCTCGGCCAACTCCGATAGCGGTTCGTGACGCCCCGCTTACTGGCGGTGATCAACAGCCCTGTTGCAGCGACCAGGCGCTAGGGCCTGATCATTGCCCGCGCCCAGCGTCCGCCCTTGGTGTCCTTTTTTGCGCACCGTGACTCGCGCTGGCGATGACCGGGGGCTCCCGGCAAGCGCCCTCGCCGCAGGGCTGTGCAACTCCTGCCGCCTAACGTGCCGCCAGGAATTGGCCGAAGCCCGGTTCGCGGCCCAGCTCGGGCATCACCTGTTCGTCCTGCACCGCCAATCGGCCATTGATCAGCACATGGCGCACGCAGCCCGGGTTGCGGCAGACCATGCGCTGGATATCGAAGCCTTCCATCTCCGCCCAGTTCTCCTGGACCAGGTTCTGCTTGAGGCCGGCGGGGTCGAGTACCACCAGGTCGGCGCGGTCGCCCTGGCGGATCCTGCCGGCCTCGACTCCCAGCCAGTCAGCCTGCTCGCCGGTCAGGCGGTGCACGGCCCGTTCCATGCTCATGATCGGTGTCCCCACGTCGATGCTGTCCTGCACCAGTTTGAGAAAGCGCAGCGGCAGGTTGTAGAACGCCATATTGCGGATATGCGCGCCGGCGTCGGAAAAGCTGATCAGGCTATTGGGACTGCGCACCATGCGCTTGAGTACCGCTTCGCGGTGGTTGCCGATCACGGTGAACCAGCGCAACTGGCGACCGTATTGCACCACCAGGTCGAGAAACAGGTCCACCACGTGCAGGCCACGCTCAGTGGCGATCTCGGCGAAATTGCGGCCCACCAGCACGGCCTCCGGGCAGCCGAGGATGGTGGCGTCGCCGAAGTCGCGCTGCCAGACCCGCGGCGACAATTTCTGCGCATAGAAACGGCGAAATTTCCGTCGGTAGCCTTCGTCCTGAAGCAGGGCGTTGCGTTCGATTTCACCCTTGAGGTTCAAGGCCATTTCGCCGGCGCCGAATTCCTCGAAGAGGATGATATCGATGCCGTCGGCGTAGATGGCAAAGGGCGTGGGCAGCAGTTGCCAGCGAAAATCACCGCCCAGCAGGTTGGTCAGCCAGGCGGAAAAGCGCGCCATGGGTTCGATGGTGCGGTTGCCCTTGAGGTCGAGCCAGGAAATCAGCGTGGTCTTCAGCGGCCGGCGCAGCAGCCCGATGGCCTGCGCCAGGTACTGGACGATCTGCAGGGGGTTGGCCGCGTTGGGCGCGCCCTGGTGCACCCGGCCGCGCTGGCGCAGCAGTCGGTTCAGGCGGCGCACTTCACCCCAGCGGGCATAGGTGCTGGGCAGGCTTTTCGACCACTCACGGTCGCCGTCGATCTTGTCCCATTTCAGGCACATGGTCGACAGCCCGAGAAACCCCACGTCCAAGGCTTCGCCAAGGATGCGCTCCATGGCTTGCAACTCGGCCTCGCTGGGGCTCACCGCGCGATCGGTGGAGCGGTGCAGGCCCATCACGCCGACGCGCAGGTCGCTGTGGCCGAGGAAGCTGATGACATTGGGGCCCATGGGCTGGCGCTGAATAAATTCGGCCCATTGCCGCGGACCGGTCCAGGTCTTGTGCTGGCGCAGGATCGGCAACACCTTGTCCCGCGGCACGGTCTCGACGCGGGTGAAGATGTCGGAGGCGTCCTCGGCTTCGGAGCAGATCATGCTCAGCGAGCAGCTGCCGACCAGCACGGTGGTGACACCGTGGCGCACCGATTCCGAGAGGCTGGGGGCGACTATCAGCTCGGCATCGTAGTGGGTGTGGCTGTCGATAAAGCCCGGGGTTATCCATTGCCCGCTGGCGTCGATCAGCTGTTTGCCGAGCTGGGGGTCGATCGGCTGCGGGCTGATCAGGGCGATCCTGCCGTCCTGCACCGCCAGGCTGCGAATCGCCGCGGCGGCGCCGGTACCGTCGAAGTAACGACCGTTGTTGATAATGATGTCGTACATGGCATGACCCCCGGTTCTTGTTATCGAGCCTGCAGCCTATGCCGCCGGCCGCTACGGTACTTGACATAAGGCGACAGTCTGGCGACCGTGCGTGTTCCATCGGCCGCGGTTCGGAAGGGCTGGCTCCATGCGTTATCAAGTGCGCAGCGCGGCGTTGACCGGTTTCCAGGCGGAAGTCGGCAGCGCGCTGGCGGGTTTGCTCGAGGGCACGACCCTCAGCCTCGAGCAATTGCAGGACGGCGACCGCCTGTTGGATGTCGAGCCGCTGCAGGCACTGATGGAGCGGGCGGCCAGGCGGCTGGGCCGGCAGGACCTGGGCCTGCGCGTGGCCCGCCACCAGGGCCTGGAGATGCTCGGTGTGCTGGGTTTGCTGATCACCCGGGCGGCCTCCCTGCGAGAGGCCTTCGGCGCCGCGCAGAACCATATGGCGCTGCACAGCTCGGCGGAATATTGGCGCATGCAGCAGTACGGCGACCATGTGCGCATCTACCGAACCGACCATGCTTTGTCCGCCCACCCGGCCCAGCAGTATAGGGAGATGGCGCTGGCGGTCTTTCACCGCCTGGCGCGGCTGTTGGGCGGCAGCGACATCAGCCCACGGCGGATCGAGTTCGCCCACAGTGCGGTCTCGTCGCTGAAAACCTACACGGCCTATTTCGGTTGTGAGGTGCTGTTCGACCAGGAGTGCGATTGCCTGGTCTATCCCGGCACCCTGTTCGATCATCCCATGCGCCGGCCTGAGGTTATCCCGAGCGCGTCCGTCGATCCGCGGTGGGCCGCCATTCGCGACGGCCTGGGGCAGCACCTGGAGCTGCAGGTCCGCAACCTGATCGCCCAGACCCTGGGTTTGCAGCGCTTGGCCCTGGACGATATCGCCCGGCTATTGGGCCTGCACCCACGGGCCCTGCAGCGGCGGCTGGCGGCGCAGCAGCTGTGCTTCAAGCAGCTGCTGCAGGAGGTGAAGATGAACACCGCCTGCTGGCACTTGCGTGCCTCGAGCCTGGATATCACCCGCCTGTCCCACATGCTCGGCTACGCCGACCTGTCCGCCTTCAGCCGGGCCTTTCGCAGCCATTTTGGCCGGTCGCCCCGTCAGTGGCGTCAGGCGCATGCCAGTTGAGCGGGACGCTCGCGCCGAATTTTGCCTCGATGGTTCCCACGCTCCGGCGTGGTAACCCCGGTTTGGACGCTCCGCGTCCATGCCCGCAGACCACAAGAGTGGGGAGGATCGACGAAACAGGGCGGTGAATACCTCGCGGCGCCACTCGCGGTTTATGGCTTACCCGCGAGCAAGGCGGCGCGCAGGTGCCTGACCACCTCATGCTCGGCGGCGCCCTGGTCGTCGCCGGCATGAAACACCGCGCAGGTCGCCGTGTCGTCACCGACCGCGCAGTGGTAGACCGCGATGACGCTACCAGGCCCCGCGCCGGTATGGCCACTCAGGCTCAGGCCACCCTCAACCGGCCCCTGCATCAGCCCCAGGCCATAGCCGGGGGCGGTCCAGGGGCGTCCGGTCATGGCGCCGCCAAGCACGCGGGGTTGCCGCATCTGCCGCAACAGGTCGGCGGGCAGCAACGCCCCGTTGCACAGGCGTTCGAGCAACAGTGCCGCCTCGTCCAGCGGACCGACCAGCAGGCCGTGGTAAACCCAGCCGGGCTCGTAGCGGGACACGGCGCCCAGGTCCACCCCGTCCAGGTCGGCGCGGGTGCTGGCCAGCCGGGTATGGGGCAGCCCCAGCGGTACCAGGACTCGTTGGCGCAACGCCTCGGCCAGTGGCAGGTCGGTCAGTCGTTCGATCAGGCGGGCGACATGGAGGTAGCCGAGGTTCGAATAACGCCAGTCGCCGTTTGGCACGCTGTTCAAGCCGGCCGCCTGCAGGCGTTGCAGCAGCTCAGCCAATGGCCAGGGCGCATCGTTGCGGGCCACCGCGAGCGGGTAGTCGGCGAGGGCGCCATAGTCGCCCAGCCCGGCTTCATGGCGCAGCAGTTGCCGCAGGGTGAAGGGGCCTTCGGGCAGCGGATCGTCCAGCGCGAGCAGGCCGTCGCGCACCAGCGTCAGGGCCACCGCCGCCAACACCGTCTTGCCAAAGCTCCACCAGGGTACCGGCGTAACCGGGCATCGAGGCGCCAGCGCGGCACCGTTGCAAACCAGGGAAAACATCAGGGAACACTCGGTGGAGGTCTGGATCGACTGATCGAAAGGAGGCGACAGCATCGGCCGCTACCCGGGCGGGGCCGCACTATCGCCCATGCCCGCGGCCGCGTCGACAGCGGTGGGACCTCGGCGTTAAAGACCACCGAACAGGTCATGGGCATCCAGCAGCCGGTAGGCGATCTCCGGTGTTTTCTCCAGGCCCCGGCGAATCGCCGCCGGGATCGACTGGCGGGTCTTACGGCAAAGGCCCGGCAGGGCGTCGATCTGGATGGCGATGCCGCGCATGCTGCGCACTTCATTGGCGCCCGGGGCGATGTTCAGGCGGATGCCCAGCTGCTCATAAATACGCCGTTGCAGGTGTTCGAGGTCCGCCAGGCTCTGGATATTTTCCAGGCGATCGAGCAGGCGCTGTTCCTCCTGGCGGGTCAGGCACAGCACACGCAGGTCGGCGCCAGGGGTGTCCAGCAGCTGCTCGCGTTGACAATCGCAGGCGCCGGGCGGGCAGGGTGAGCGAGTGGGCAAGTGGGCGGTCATGGCCCAGGATCATAACGATCCCCGAGCGCCCTTGCCCAGGGGGTTACCCGGAAATAAGACGCAAGGCCGGGCTGCGGCGCCGCCGCCAACCTGACAGAAATGTAATCACGCCAGCGGTGCATCTGTGGCACTTTCATCATCCCGATGTGGCACCGCGGATCCGCGTTGCACGTGGCCCCCACCACCGACCAGCCCATGGCTGCGCCTGGTTTTCTCTGACGGTTCGAGTACCCCGCTATGCCTGGCAGCACGTCGCGACGCACCTTTATCAAGGGCCTTATGGCCACCGGCATGCTGGGTGGTATGGGGCTGTGGCGCACGCCGGTCTGGGCGCTGCAGGGGCCGGCTCAACCCGGGGTGCTGGCGGGCAACGCCTTCGATCTGGTCATCGACCAGCTGCCGGTCAATATCACCGGCACGCCGCGCACCGCGATGGCGATCAACGGCTCGATCCCAGGGCCGACCCTGCGTTGGCGCGAGGGCGAGACCGTGACCCTGCGGGTGAAAAATCGCCTGCGCGAGGCCAGCTCCCTGCACTGGCACGGCATTATTCTGCCGGCCAATATGGACGGCGTGCCGGGCCTGAGTTTTCAGGGCATCGCTCCCGATGGCCTGTACGAATACCGCTTCAAGGTCCGGCAGAACGGCACCTACTGGTACCACAGCCATTCCGGGATGCAGGAACAGGTCGGCGTCTACGGCGCCCTGGTCATCGATGCCCGCGAGCCCGAACCGTTCCATTACCAGCGTGATTACGTGGTGCTGCTCAGCGACTGGACCGATGAAGACCCGGCACGGGTGCTGGCCACGCTGAAAAAACAGTCGGATTACTACAACCTGCACAAGCGCACGCTGGGCGATTTTATCGATGATGTCGGCACCCAGGGCTGGGCGGCGGCGATGGCCGACCGCACACAATGGGCCCGCATGCGGATGAGCCCCACCGACCTGGCCGACGTCAATGGCCAGACCTACACCTACCTGCTCAACGGCCAGGCCCCGGACGCCAACTGGACCGGGCTGTTCAAGCCAGGCGAAACGCTGCGCCTGCGCCTGATCAACGGCTCGGCCATGAGCTACTTCGACCTGCGCATTCCGGGCCTGAAGATGACGGTGGTGGCCGCCGACGGGCAGTACGTCGAGCCGGTCAGTGTCGACGAATTGCGCATCGCCGTGGCCGAGACCTACGACGTGCTGGTCGAGCCCGCCGACCAGCAGGCCTATACCATCTTTGCCCAATCCATGGACCGCAGCGGTTATGCCCGCGGCACCCTGGCCCAGCGCGTAGGCCTTGACGCAGCCGTGCCCGAGCCGGACCCACGGCCGTTGCTCAGCATGGCGGATATGGGCATGGACCATGCTCAAATGGATGCGGGTCACAGCGGCGTCGCGGTGGACATGGCCGGCATGGATCACAGCGCCATGGCCGGTATGGACCACTCGAACATGACGGGCGAGGGCGCGCCTTTGCAGGCCCACCCGAACTCCGAGCAGGACAACCCGCTGGTCGATATGCAGACCCTGCGGCCCAGCACCAAGCTCGACGACCCAGGAGTGGGCCTGCGGGACAACGGGCGGAGGGTGCTGACCTATGCCGACCTGAGAAGCCGCTTCGCCGATCCGGATGGCCGCGAGCCGAGCCGCACCCTCGAACTGCACCTCACCGGTCATATGGAAAAATTCGCCTGGTCCATCGATGGCGTCAAGTTCTCCGACGCCCAGCCGCTGCGCCTGACATACGGCGAGCGGGTACGCATCACCCTGGTCAACGACACCATGATGAGCCACCCCATTCACCTGCACGGCCTGTGGAGCGACCTGGAGGACGAGCAGGGGCGTTTTATGCTGCGCAAGCACACCCTCGACATGCCGCCCGGCACCCGGCGCAGTTATCGCGTGACCGCCGATGCCCTGGGGCGCTGGGCGTTCCACTGCCACCTGTTGATGCATATGGAAACCGGCATGATGCGCGAAGTCCGGGTGGAAGAATGAAGACGATCGTGATGAATTTCGCCCCAGTCCGTGCCGTTACTGCGCCGCGCGGAAACCCGGCCAGGGCGCTGGTCGTTGGCCTGAGCCTGCTGGCGGGCCCGCTGGCGCTGGCCGCCGAGACGCAGGTGCATGCCCACCCTGCTCAAGCGGCCCAGGCCCCCGCAGCCGAGCAGGCTGATCACTCCGCCATGGGGCATGGCCAGATGAGTCACGGGCAGGCCCCCCGACCGCCTGCCGCGGTCCCTTCCAATCGAGTGGACCCCACTCAGATGGATCACAGCCAGATGGGCCATGGACAGGCGCCTCAGCCACCGAACACCCCCATCCCGGTATTGACCGAGGCGGATCGTCTGGCCGCGTTCCCGACCCTGCCTGGGCACGCGGCCCACGACAGGGCCCTGTATGGGGTGCTGCTGTTCGATCAATTCGAGTACCAGGACGCTGCGGCGGGCAGCCGCCTGGCATGGGATGCCTCGGGCTGGATCGGCGGCGATATCGACCGCCTCTGGTTTCGCTCCGAGGGTGAGCGCACCGAGGGCGATTCCACCGAGGCCGAGCTGCAGCTGCTTTATGGCCATTCGACCGGGCCCTGGTGGGACCTGCTGGCCGGGGTCCGCCAGGACTTCAGCCCGGGGTCGCCGCAGACCTGGGCGGCCCTGGGGGTGCAGGGCTCGCCGCTGTACGGGGTCGACGTCGAGGCCACGGCTTTTCTCGGTGAGCGCGGCCAGACCGGACTGCGTCTGGAGGCCGACTATGACCTGTTGCTGACCAACCGGCTGATCCTGCAGCCCAGCGCCCAGCTCGATGCCTATGGCCAAAATGACCCGGCGCGGGAGGTGGGCGCCGGCCTGGCCAGCAGCGAGCTGGGCCTGCGGCTGCGCTACGAAATCGTTCGTCAGTTCGCGCCTTATCTCGGCGTGACCTGGCGTCGCGCCCATGGCCGCTCGGCCGACCTGTTGCGCGACGAGGGCGAGGACGTGGACGAGACGGCGCTGGTCGTTGGGCTTCGCTGGTGGTTCTGACAGGGCGTCGCAGCTCCGGGGAAGCGTGGCGGCTCGTCATATGGGTGGTGAACCTGTGGCTGCTGCAACCTGTGGGAGGCGCGCCCTCGCGCCGAAGAGGAGCGGGCCGCCTGCAAGGTGGGCGATTTTCGCGGCAACCGGGCGCGTCTGGCGAGTGTCCACAGGCTGCAGGACCGTGCCCAGCCCCAGCCCCAGCGCACCGCGTCGACCCGCAGCCGATCCTCGACCCGGTGCAGCAGATGGACGCGCGTTGCCGGTAGTGCGCATCACGCGGCGGGTTGGGTGAGGTGCGAATAGTCATGATCATCCCTTCGCCGGCCTCGGCGATCGGCCGCTGCGCTCGGTTGCACAGCGGAAATCGCCGCTTGGACAGTTTTGCGCAGCTTGCCTAGCCTTGCCCTGGACGCCCCATGAACACGTCAAGGGCGCGCCATCGACACAGGAGAACGACGCCATGGAAACCCGGGTTTACGCCAACAAAGGCTGGCAGCACATCGGCAAGGTCGCCGAGAACGGCAAGCTATACGCCGAGGGGATGTGGTGCTTCCGCACCCCGCAACGGGAAGATCGCACCTGCGATGCCACCGGGGCGGTCGGCAGCAGAACCAACTACTGGCCCACCCCGGTGGACGCGGACGATGGCTGCCCCTACAAGGGAGCCAACGCCTACGTCGGGCAACTGGTGATGAGAAACGGTGAAAACGGCGCCGCGCAAGGGTACAGCAATATCGGCTTCGCGGTGGAGGCCGGCATGGACCTGTGGATGTCCATCAACGACGATTACTTCGACAACAACGAAGGCCATATGGACCTGCGTTTCGTCAGTAGCCGCGACAGCCAAGCGAGCGGCGAGCGCATCTTGAGCGATGCCGAAAAACGCCGACTGGGGCTGATTCCTTAAACACCGCGCATCGGGGCCAACCCCAGTCGCGTCGCGCCCGGTCCTGGTGTGCCGAGCGGCAGGAGGTGTTCCTCGCCCTGAGGGGGAGAGGGGATCAACCGGCCCCGGATTGACTGGCTGAGTATCGCTGTGCTCGGTCTGCGCGGTCCGGACCCCAGGAGAGTCAGTCCCTTCCTGGGGAACGGGGCTATCGTCCGGCGGAAATCAGCGGGTGGTTATCCGGCCAAACGACTCGAGGTAAAGTGTCGTGCCTGCTGGATCATGCCCGGCTTGGCGGGGGCCGATTCTGCACTTACCCCTCGAATCCTCCGGAGCGCCCATGACCACCGTCCGATTATTGACCCGTTACAAGGCCTGGGCCGACGCGCTGTTCTGGTCGACCCTAGCCCAGCTGCCCGCCGCGGACCTGCTGGCGCCGCAGCCGATCCTGTTCGGCAGCCTGATTCGCACCCTGCACCATGCCTACGCCATGGACCGGGTCTGGCAGGCGCACCTGCTGGGCGAAACCCACGGATATACGACGCGCAACCCGCTTGAACACCCGCCGTTTGCCGAGCTGCACGCCTGCCAGCTGGAGATCAACGCGTGGTACCTGGCCTATGCCGAGTCCCTGGATGAGCAAGCCCTGGCCGAAGAGGTGCGGTTCGAATTTATCGGCGGGGGCGGCGGTGCGCTGTCGCGCCAGGAAATCCTGCTGCACGTGGTCAATCACGGCACCTACCACCGGGGGCACGTGGCCGACATGCTGTACCACCATCAGCTCGTTCCGCCCACCACCGACCTGCCGGTGTTCCTGGCCCAGCAGCGCGCCGGTGCCGCCCGGGACTGACCCGGCGGGCGAACCGTCAGCGGAACACCGACATCACCTGGTATGTCCCAGGCCGGCCTCCGCTGGGCGTGGCGCGCCTTAGCGCGGGCCGGAACCGTTGCGCAGCAGTTCAGGCACCTTGTCGACCGGGTCGGCGTGATAGAGGTACAGCGGGGTGTCCGTCAACGCCTTGCTGCCGGTGTCCTTGTAGGCGTCGGTTTCCGAGATGCCGGTGTAGCGGTTGCTCGAGACATTGGCCTCCAGGTAGCCGTTCCCCTGGTTCCAGTGGGGCTTGGCGCTGTTCTCGAAGAAGTTCGCTTCCAGCTTGCCCTGCGCCCCGGCGTCCGCGCTCACGGCAAAGTAGCTGACGTCTTGCCAATGGTTGTTGTACAGGTGGGCGCGGGTCGCAGGGCCGGTCATCTTCGGGTTGCGCCCGGACACCCGTTGCCAGAGGTTGTGGTGCAGGCTGACCTGGCTGTCCTGCACCAGGCTCGTGTAGTGATGCTGGTTGCCGCACACCGCAGTGTTGTAGCCGTCGAACTGGTTCCAGCTGAGGGTGACGTTGCGGCTGGCGCTGATATCCACATGACCGTCGCTGATCCGCTTGAAACGCAGGTGGTCCAGCCACACATGGCTGCTGTTGTTCAGCGTCACGCCATCACCGGCTTCGACCAGCTCGGGGTTGACCTCCTCCAGGGTCAGGTTGCGAATGATCACGTTGCGCGAATTGCTCAGGTCCAGCACCGCGCCACTGATGCCCGAGGCGGCGCCCAGGCCCAGCAGGGTCTTGTCGGATTTCACCCGGATCAGGGTTTCGTTGCGGCTTCTGGCCACCAGCGCGTCCGAGGTCGAGCCGAGCGATGAGCAGCTTTGCGAGCCGACCGGTACGCGGTAGAACACCTTGTTCGGATTGTCCTGGGGCGCCGCGCACTTGATCGGGCAGGCCACTTGGGGACGGGGTGCGGTGTGGCAGTCGAGGGTGGTCTTGTCCGCGATCTGCACCACCGCGGGCGTCGGCGCCGCGAGCGCGCTGATCAGCTCGGCGCAGCTGGTGACGGTCACCGCCGTGGCAGCGCCACCGCCGGTGGTGGACGCCAGGCCATCGTTACCGGGCTGGGCGGCGAAGCCGTTGACCTGGGTGGAACTGCCGCAGGCGGCACCCACCGGATTGAAGTACCAGCGCTGTGAACCCAGGGCCCGATCGGCTTTCTGCACGATGCTCGCGCCACGGGCATTCGCCGACGCGCTCAAGGACTTGCCGCTGAGGCGAGAGACGATGTTGTACGCCCCCGTGGTGGATTTTTTCAACAGCCACTGTTGATTGGCCGCGCCGGTAGCCGGCCACTGGATGATGGCGCCGCCCTCGGCCGTGGAAAAATTCAGTACGTCCAGCGGTTGGCCGCTGTGGGCCGCCCTGATCGTCCAGTAACCAGTGCCGAGGTCCTCCAGGTAGAACTGCTGATGGCGACTGTTCGAGTAGTCCCAGCCCAGCAGTTTGGCCCCCGCCGCGGTGGAGCGGCCGGCGATGTCCAGGGCAGCACCGTTGCCGAAACTGATGATGCTGTAAAGGCCACCGTTGACGGGTGGCTGCGAGCAGTTTGCCGCCAGGCTGAGGGTAGAGGCCGTCATCAGGGTTAGCAGGACCGCGAGGCGTTGCAACGGGCGTGCGGCCGTTGGCGGGAGGGGGCGAGGGGTCAATGGCATACTGTTCTACCGGACGTTCGAGTGGCTGATTTAGTAAAGCGGGCGATGCTAGCCATATACTGGCGCCGGGACAACGCAGCCCCCGAAGGGGCGTTCAGGTAACTGTGCCCTGTTTCGCAATTGCGTTGCGCACGCTGCGCGTTCTTCTCGGCCAGTTCACAGCCGGCGGAATTTTTCGTGTGAGCGGAGGCCCAGGACGGCCTGTCGGCCACTCGTCGTGCAACTGAAACTTGCCATGACCGGTCCCTTCAAAGAGGGGCAAGGGCCAATGATCACGCTTCCGGGGCCGGAATGCGTCGCCGTGGCGGCGCGTTCTATCGGGGAGCTGGACACGTCAGGACGTAGAGGTGAAGTCATGATCAAGCTGCTGGCATTCGAAGAAAGCCGTGGCATCGTCGAAGCGTCGTTTTCCCCGCTCAGTTGTGAATGCCAGAAGAACGACAAAGGCGATATTTCCATTCGCCTGTTCGACCAGGCGGGCACCACCTATCTGCAGCTGGACGCCATCAGCGCGGCTCGTTTCACCACCAAGCGGGCCCTGGCCCAGCTTGTTCTGGAGGTTCGCCAGCGCTACGCCACCTTGGCCCGGAAAAACCAGGGCCGCCCGCTGGATCGCGCCAGCCAGGGCCGCATCTCGCGGGTGCCGCTGACCCCCGTTACCGCTTGAGGCTGTCGGTGATTGCCGCCTCGAGCGGTCAGCCATCGACCTGGTCAGGCCATTGACGCATCCCGCTGCGCTGATCTGAACCGCCATGGGGGCTGGCCTGCGCCGTGCGCCGCGCGCTTTTCCTGACCGCCCAGTGCCGACTCCGCCAGGCTCGAGCCCTCAGCGCCGCCCGCCACTCTGGGCTATCGTCGCTGGCCGGACAGACGGAAGAATTATTCCCTGGTGCCACTGCCCTAAGGCCTCAGGCTTGTTAAAAAAGGACTTTTCCCCGTGAACCACTCGACCCGAACACTGCGCAGAACCCTCTGCGCGGTCGCCACCGACAACGAAGCGGCGGCGCTGGAAGTCATGCGCGCGCTTGACCAACTAAACGACCGATTGCTGCGCCAGCGCTTGCTGACCGTCGTATACCGATTGAACAAAGGGGCCCTGGAGCTGCGCGCCGCCAAGGATACGGTCCCTGGCGATAGCATCAAGCGCGCCTGAGCCCGCCTCTGCACCCGCCCCTTGCTCACCTGACGCTGGACGACCGCACCGATCAGGGCGGGGGCGCGGCGGCCAACACGACGCTCAGGCCCGCCGCCTGAAACTCCCGGATCAACGCGGGGCTGCTGTCCGCCTCGAGGACAAGCGTCTGGATCAACCCGAGCTGGCCGATGGTGTAGCTGGACGCGGCATTGAGTTTGCTCTTCGAAGCCATCACCACCGTCTCGGCGGCGCGGGCAGCCAGCGCCCGTTTGATATGGGCCTCCTCCAGATGGCCGGTGCTCAAGCCCTCGGTGGGGTGCACGCCGGTAACCCCCATAAAAAACAGGTCGGCACGAATATGCGCCATGGCCTCTACCGTTGCCGCGCCCAGGTTGACGATCGAGTGCTTGAACAACTGCCCGCCGAGCATGATCACCTCCACCCGCGGGTGGTCGACCAGCTCCACTGCGATGCTCGGGCTGTGTGTCACCACGGTCAGGGCGAGGTCGCGGGGAATCTGGCGGACCAGCTCGGCGCAGGTGGTGCCGCCATCAATCAGCAGGATTTGACCGGGCCGCAGCAATGCCAGGGCGGCCGTGGCCAGGGCCTGCTTGGCCGTGGTGTCCAGGGTGGTGCGCCGCCGAAACGGTGCGACCGCCGCCGAGGCCGGCAGCGCGCCACCGTGCACCCGCTGCAACAGGCCTTCCTTGGACAGGTCGCGCAGGTCACGACGGATCGAGTCCTCGGACACGCCAAAGCGTTCGCTGAGGTCCTTGGCCAGAACCTGGCCGTCGCTGGCGAGCAGCTCGAGGATGAGGATTTTGCGTTGCACGCCAAGATTAGTCATTGCATGTTTTTTCTTGTATCTGCATGTTTTTGCACGTTAGCATAAATCGCACCGCCCCACCAGGAAGAACCCGATCATGCTTGACCTTGCCGAGCGCGTAAAAATCGCCGAGACCAGCCTGCTGTCGAACGACTGGTACCTGCTGAAAAAAATCACATTCGACTACCTGCGTAACGACGGCAGCTGGCAACGCCAGAGCCGCGAGGTCTACGACCGCGGCGATGGCGCGGTGATTCTGCTGTTCGACCCCCAGCACCACACCGTGGTGTTGACCCGGCAGTTTCGCATGCCGGTGTTCGTCAATGGCTACCGGCAGCTGCTGATCGAGGCGGCGGCGGGACTGCTCGACGGGGCCGCGCCCGAGGCCCGCATCCGCGCCGAGGCGGAAGAGGAAACCGGCTACCGGATCGGTGCCGTGCGCAAGGTGTTCGAGGCCTTTATGAGCCCCGGCTCGGTGACCGAGAAACTGCATTTTTTCCTGGCCGACTACGACGCCCGTTCCAAGGTCGGGCCCGGGGGTGGGCTGGAGGCCGAGACCGAGGACCTGGAGGTGCTGGAAATGCCCCTGGAGCAGGCGCTGGCGGCCATTGGCAGCGGGCAGATTGTCGACGCCAAAACCATCATGCTGCTGCAGTACCTGGCGCTGGAGCAGCGGCGCTGAGCGAGCCCGCTGGCGCGTGCAGCGCCTTCCAAGAAGCCCTGTGCAGCGAGGAGCACGGGTGGTACCGCCGGCAGGGGCGGCGGGTGGCTACTCGCTGATCTGGCGGATATCCAGCACTACCCAGACGTCCAGGCCTTGTTTGCGGGCGGCCTGCTCGGCTTCGAGTTGCGCGGTCAGGGTGCTGATGGAGCTGGAGCGGTGCTCGAAGCGAAAGGGAGGACCGCCTGACTTGTCCCGCACGCTCAGTTCCACCAGGGTGTAGCGCTTCGGGCTTTTGAGCTTGCCTTTGGCTTTGACGGTATCGGGCGTTTTGGTGGGTTCCAGGCCCAGGGCGCGGCGCATTTCCGCTTCGGAAATTGGTGTGGAGCTCAACGAAAGGTTCCCCAAAAAAGACGATGGCCGGAGCAGGCGTATACAGCGATACACTACGTTTATCAGCATATTGTGCGTTAACCGCACCGAAACGGCCAAGTGTCGCCGCCCAGCGGTTGCTTTTGAAGTCTCGGACTTGGCGAGCGGGTCAATGTCCATTGTTCAGCGGACGTCGCTATCCTGGGGGCGATTGAACCGCCATCCTGCCGATACACCCCCGCGTATACCATCGCCTTGCTGGAGGCTGAGCATTGACCATGCCGGCTGTTTTGCAATGTACAACCGCTGGAAGGGCCCGTAGGTCTCGGTCTGCCTCGAGGCGATAAGACGCTGCTCGACTGAGTTTATCCCGCCACGCTTCCCGGGCAGGGTCGTCAAATGTGGGCACTGCAGAGTGCAGTTTGTCGCCGAGCGATCTTGGGGCGTGGTTAAGTGCCTAATTTTGCTGAAATTAGTAACAACGGGATGCGCCAGACGGTGTTCGCCTACCCCAGGAGTGATATCACTTTGCCTGAAAATTGAATGAAGCACGGATTCTGGGCGTGAATCTGTGGTATTTTCCGCGCCGGTTTTACCTATGGGATAAGTGGGGCGTACGACTGCGATGCCAGGTATGGCTGGCATGGCGCTCCGACCTTGTTTGGATGACCTTTACATATTTAATTCGTGCCTGCCCACTTGTGCGCAATGCCCAAGTCACGCGCGGCGCTGGTGTTTGCCCGCTGATTTTTTTTGGTTTTGGCCATGGGGTGGTAATGAGGGGCAACTTTATTGCGGGCAAACTGGCGCCCTGGCTGTGTGCGGCCTGCCTGCTGCTGTTGCCGGCGTTCTACGGGTTCAGTTTTTGGTCCTGGCGGCAAACCCTGATACACGAGACGGCTATTGCCTCGAATTCGGTGCCGGTAGCGGTAGCCTTGGGGCCTGTGGTTGACCCGGCGAACATTCCCCCCTTGTTCGGCACCGTCAATACGATGCCTGTTGCGGCGCCGGTCAAGGAAAGTGGACTTTCGCTCAAGCTGTTGGCCAGTTTCGTTTCGCCCAAAGGGCGTTCCGCCGCGGTGCTCGCCGGCGGCGAGCATAAACAGAAGCTTTTTTTCGCCGGTGACGAAGTACTGCCCGGCGTCGAGTTGGTTCGTGTGCAGGCGCGGCAGGTGCTGATCAAGCGCAACGGCATGCTGGAAAGCATCAGCCTGGTCGAGGGTCGCGCGGTTGCACAACCAGTGTCCACGGCGGCGGTCGACACTGTGCCGCCCAGTCAGCCACGCGGCGCTGTGGCGTCGGGGCTGCCGACGGCCAGGCCCGACTTGTTGGATAAGTTGAATAAATTGAAGTCAGTAGCGGGTGGGGAACTTTGACATGCGTTGGCTAGTAGTAAGTCTGTTGGTGATATTCAGCGCATGCGGTTATGCCGAAGAGCAAAGTCAGGCACTCGATCTGGATATGAAAGATGCGGATATTCGTACGTTGATCGAGTGGGTGGCTGAGCAAACGGGGAAGAACATTGTTATCGATCCGCGGGTCAAGGGGCAGGTCACGGTGGTGACCAGCGAAGCCGTGGAACCCGAGGACCTTAATCAGTTGCTCAGTTCGGTGTTGAGCGTGCACGGCTATGCCTTGATCAAGGAAAACAATATTTACAAGGTCATTCCTGAAGCGGACGCCAAGTCGTCCAGCTTGCCCGTGGACGAGCGTGATGCCGCGGCGGGTGACAACGTAGTCAAATTGTTCAAGCTGAAAAATGTATCAGCTGGCCAGTTGGTCACGCTGCTTAAGCCGATGGTCCCGCAATCGGCCTATATCTCCGCCTACCCGGATCGTAACTACATCATCGTTGCGGACCGAGCGGTGAATATTGCCAAGATCGATGATCTGGTCAGTCGCCTGGATCAGCAGTGGGAAGTCAGTACTGACGTACTGCCTCTCAGCTACGCCAATGCTCAGGATATCCTGACCATGGTCACCAGCTTGTTTCCCAAGCCCAAGGCCGAGACCCCGGAAGGCTTTTTCTCGATTGGTGCCGACGTACGGACCAATAGCATCATAGTGGCCGGCGACGAGGTCCTGCGTCGGCAGGTGCGCGATGTGGTGAGTCGCCTGGACAGCAAGGTCGAGGGGGTGGGCAATACCAAGGTGTTCTACCTGCACTACCTGCGCGCTGCCGATACGCTGCCGGTGGTGCAGAGCCTCAGCGCGAGCATCCAGAAGCAGGCGCTTAACGCCAAGGGCACGGCCATCGAAGTGAATATACAGGCCAGCGAGGCAACCAACGCCCTGGTGGTCACCGGGCCGGCCGATGTGATCGATTCGGTGGAGTACATCATCAAGAAACTCGACATCCGCCGGGCTCAGGTGCTGGTGGAGGCGATCATAGTCGAAGTGATGGAGGGCAATGGCGAGGAGTTGGGTATCGAGTGGCGCACCTCCGACAGCGCCAAGGGCGGCGATGGCTGGTATGGCGGTACCCTGTTCCGTGACGGCGCGGGGGCCGGGGCGGCTGACAGCAAGCCCGACTTGTTGGCGGGTCTGTCCATGGGTTTTTATCGCAACGGCTCACTCCGGGCCTTGTTCAAGGCGCTCGAAACCAATAGTTCGCTGAACATCCTGTCCAAGCCCAACCTGGTGACCCTGGACAACGAAGAAGCCAAGATCGTGGTGGGGCAGAACGTGCCTTTTGTCACCGGGCGCTCGACCAGCGCGGCGACACCCGTGGACAACCCCTTCCAGACAATAGAACGCAAGGATGTGGGCATCACCTTGCAGATCAAGCCCCAGGTCAACGAAGGCAATGCGGTCACCCTGGAGATCACCCAGGAGATCTCCAGTGTCTCCAACGCCAAGGTGGCGCAAGCCCAGGACATCATCACCAATACCCGGTCGGTGAAAACCCGAGTGCTGGTCGAGGACGGTCAGACCTTGGTGTTGGGGGGCTTGATTTCCGATGAGTCCCAGGATGGCGACTCGGGCATTCCCTACCTGAACAAGATCCCCCTTATCGGCCTGTTGTTCAAAAATACCGCCACCAGTGCGAAAAAAAGCAACCTGATGATCTTTATTCGCCCGACCATCATCCGCGATACGGACGATGCCCAGGTAGTCACGGGCGGTCGTTACCGCTATGTCGACCAAGCGGCGCAACGCATGGGGTACGAGCTCGATGCGCGCTGAGCAACTTACCGGGCTCGGCCTGGTGCTGTGGCTGACCATCGCTTCGATGGCCCAGGCGACTCCGATACCGGCCGCCTGTTGGGCGCTGGGCGAGCCGGCGCAACTGATCGATGTCGACGGCAGTGGCGCCGTGCAGGGTGCCTGGACGGTCTCGAGCACCCAGCTGAATGCGCGCCTGCAGCGTTCGACGGCCCCCGTGGGTCTGCTGGTGGCGGGCTACGATCTGCTGGCGACGCAACGCCTATGTGCTCAGGTGAGCGCCGCTAATCTGCGGCATGCCCAGTTGGTCGTGGGTGGACGTGAGCGCTATTTGGCGCAGCAGGGTGTGTCGGCCTGGGATTGGTTGGTGGTGCCGGTGGATAACCTGGCCACCAACCTGCTTTCCGGGGGCTTGCAAGGGATCTTTATCGGCAAGGGGCAATCGGTGGTGGGCAAGGGCTTCGAGAAGTCGACCTTGACCGATCCTGCCGAAGTGGCAACCCTGCTGATCGAGCGCGGGCAGCGGCAGGTGCAGCCGGTGGTGCTGTTTGTCGGCGCCGAGCTTCAACAGCCGTTTATGGCGTTTTTTTCGGCCAATCCCCTGCCGGGGGTATTTCTGTCATTCGACGATGCGCAAAAGGTCCAGCGTGCATTGAGTCTTCATGCGAGCGTGTCGGCGGATGATCAAGCACACCTGTTCGATTATTACTGCAATTAGTCTGGTGTGGTCCGTAACGGCGCCGGCATTCGAGCTGGCCGTGCGGGTGCGCAACGACAGCGCTGCGCTGGTGTCCGGCGCGCGCCTGTGTGGGGTGCGTCCGTTGGCGCTGAATGGCGTGGCGTATCGTTGGCAGGTGGCCCGCGCCGAGGGGCCCGCGCTGGCTGGCAACCCATACTGCCTGGCGCTCGAGCCCTTCGGCCCGTACCAGAGTCAGCAGATCAGGCTGCAGTGGCAACCCTTGGCGCCGGACGAGGGAGGGGGCAAGGCCTATACGCCGGATTACGACCTGACAGCGGCGCCTTCCCCACAGTTATTGGCTCTCGCCGAGCGTTTCGGCGCCTTGCCCGAAACGTCCCGTGTTGCGGCGATTCATCAATGGATGGTCGACAATATCGTATTTTCCGGCATTCGCCGCGGTATCGACGGCGCCGAGCACGCCTTGCTGAACGGTCAGGGCGACTGTACCGAGCATATGCTGCTGGCCGGCGAGTTGCTGCAGCGAAACGGCTTCACAATTCGGCGGGTACTGGGGGTGGCCGTTGATAAAGATCGTACTCATATAACAGCTTCAAGCTTGCATAACTGGATCGAATATCAGGATAATGGCACCTGGCTAGTGTTTGACTCCTCCCGGCGTGTTTTGGGCTCGACCGCTCAGCAGCACTATATCGCGTTGATGTTTTACCAAAACAGCCACCAGCTCGGCCTCGAACCCCTCGTTCTCGACTCGTCACGACTGCAGCTTTACCTGCGCTAGTCATAAGGATTTATATGAAAGGACTCAAAAGTCTTGCCCTTGGCTGGCTGTTGATTGCCGGTTGCGCCAATGCATTGGCCAGCGAGATGTCCGACCAGCTCCTGAAGATGGGCCCGCTGGTGTATTTCGGCGCGGACAGCCTGGAGAGTGAGGATACGGCTGAAGGTGAAGGTGAAGGCGAGGGGACGGATGAAGAGGGCAGGGGTCTAAATCGCGGAACCAGTTCCGCTCGCCTGCAGCTGATTTCCCCTGAGCCCTTGACGCCCGTGGCGAGTTTTCTCGGTGCGCATGCCGGTAAGGCATTGCAGTTTTCCGGATTTGAAGCCCTGCAGTTGGAGGCAAATTTCCTGTCGGACAACGCTGCCAACCCCGTTACCCAGGTATTAGGCTTTTTCGCAAACTTGCCAACTAGCGGCTCGACTGACAGTCAGTGCCTGCTGTCGATTGGCGATCAATTCGCCATGACCGTACGTTCCGACGGAAGTGGTTTTACGCTCTATCAAGCGGGAGAGCAAAGTCCCACAGTATCCGAAACAAGTACTTCCATAAGTGTACATGGCATTTATCTGGTTTTCAGTCAGGCGGGGATTACCATCTACAGCGGTATCGATCAGGTGCTGGGCGAGTATCTGATAGAAGACTGGCCGGCCTTGCGTGACAGTACCATACAGTTGGGCAATTGCTCGGCAGCCAGCCGCGACCTGCTTGGCCTTGATGCGACGGGCTTTAGAGGGAAAATAGACGAACTGATAGTGCTGGACGCTGAGTCGCTTAAGTCGTGGCATCCTCATTGGTTGGGTCAGAACGAGAGTTTCCCTGGGTCGGTGGTTCCTCGTACGGCGGGATTACCCGGGCGCAAAACTGTGCCACTGTTAACGCCTCCTTCTACCTTCGGTCCTCCTTCGCTGGCACGAGTATGTGAGCTCGATGAACCCGCTGATGAACCCGTCGAACCCACCGATAGCGACGACGAGCCCGTTCCAGATCCTGTACCGCCGCAGGAGGATCGGCGACATGCCAGCCAAACAGAGATGCTGCGAATCGTCATGGCGATGGCGGCGCGGAGCTATTATCCACTGTATATAGAACGCTGGGGTGACACACAAATCCACTTTGGCAATTATCGCGATGTTAGTGAGCAGCGCGGTAGCGACAGGTTCGTCAGTTTTCTCTATCCGGCAAGCGGCAACCCTGCACCACGGGATTTTACAATCGACGCCCATGTCAAACAGGCTGGCGGTGCCATTGAGGATCTGTGGGCATTCGATGGGCTGCCCGGCTATAACGACTATCTTTCGCGTCCAGAAGGACTTTGGACTGACAACTATTATACAACCCCAGAAAGTATCGAGGTGCGTTGCCTAGCAGAGCAAGGTAATTGCAACGATCTGGCTGAACGCGTGGGTGAGGGTATTGCTTTCGGTCGTCCGTCCGCTACCGGACTTTTCCGCCTTAAAACCGAAGGGCTATTAGAACTTTTTGAAGGAGCACCCAAGCGTCTAGATTTTGAATTCAATTTTGCCATGGACGAAAATGCCCTCGATGGCGGCCTGGTACATTTCTATACTGCCGGTGCCGCTGCCGATAGCTGGATCGAAGTGCCGATTACGTCGACCGACGTCGATGAACGAAAAATCCAGCTGTATTTCGCCAACCGTTTATCTGACGGCCGTTATAAGGTGGTATTCGACGGCGCGTTGACTTCCAGCAGTGGCAAAAGCCTGGGCAGCGAGCAGAGTCATGAGTTTACCGTTGAGGCCAAAGAACTCATCATTCGCACTGAGGAATGGATAGGCATCGAACACCAAGGTAAACACTTGGTCGTCGACGGGGCTCAGGTGTATCTGGCCGGAGAGCGGGATTTTTCCTCTGTGCGGGTGCGTAACGGCGGCGTTATCACGGTCCATTCACCGTCGGGCCTGCAATTGTCCGCCGATGAAATCCATATCGATGCGACCTCGCGAATCGATGCCACTGGACAAGGACAAGGACAAGACGCGACAGACGTTGGCAATTACAGTGGCGGTAGCCACGGCGGCAAGGGCGGCGTTGCGACCAATCAATCGACAAACACCCCTTATGGTGATTTTCGGGAGCCGCGGGACCCTGGAACCGGCGGTCGCGGAACTGGAACTAATTTCATCTATGGCGGTGGCGTACTGGAGCTGATCACGCCAAAGCTAACGGTCGAGGGTCGTCTTCAGGCCAACGGTCAGAGTTATAACGATTACGGCACCGGCAGTGGCGGCTCCATTTTGTTGCGCGCGGACACCCTGACCATTGGTGCCCAGGCCTCCATTGAAGCCAATGGCGGCTCGCCCGCATGGCGCACGGGACGCGGCACCGGCAGTGGTGGGCGTATCGCCGTCTATTCCAAAACGTCGGACCGCACAGCACTGATCAAGGCGCTAAAGGCCAAGGGTGGTTCTAACAGCGGCGGAAACAACGGCGCGGCGGGCACCCTGTACCTGAAAAATACCCTGACCGATCAGAGCGAATTGATCGTCGATAACAGCGGCGTTGAACAGGGTACCGTCGCCACCACGCGGCTGGACCTGCCCGGCAACGGCGAGCCGACCGCCAAACTGACTGTGATCGACGCCCGCGTCGAACTGGTCGACACCGCTATCGGCGAACTGCTGCTGACCAACAGTGTGGTCAACCTGGCGGTGGACAGTATTACCACCCTGCAGGCCACCAACAGTCAGGTGACCCAGGCCCGCGCGTTGCAAGTGACCGACCTGCGTATCAATAAAGGCGCCTGGATACAGGGCGGTTTTGCCCTGACCGCCGATCGGCACCAATTCCTGGGCAATAGCCTGGACATGAGCGGCCCCTTTAATGGTCTTACTGGCCCCGACCTGTTGGTGGACGGCTTTACCCTGGTCCTGCACCAAAGCGGTACTTGGAACAAGGTCCGAGTACTTAATGGCGGCGTTATCACCACCCCTGAAGCTTCCGATAGCTTTAGCCAAGGCATCGGCATCACCGCCGACGTACTCGAGGTGGATGCCACTTCACGCATCGATGTCAGCGCCAAGGGCGACCTGGGCACCAGTGCGATGGGCGCCTATGCGGGGGGCAGTCACGGCGGCTGGGGTGGGATTTACGGCAACGGTGGCGGCAACGGCATTCATGGCGATTTCCGCCAACCTGTCGATTTTGGCTCGGGTGGTCGGGATGGCGGCAATGGCTTCAGTCGTGGCGGTGGTGCGCTGACGGTGACGGCCAAGCTGCTGAAACTGGAAGGTCAGCTGTTGGCAAACGGTCAAGCGGCCGAGTCTTTTGGTTCTGGCAGCGGTGGATCCTTGTGGTTGCGGGTCGAAGCACTCGAATTGGGTGCTGCCGCGCGGATTCACGCCAACGCAGGCGCGGCCAGTATCTGTTGCTCTGTGGGAGGCGGCAGTGGTGGGCGAATCGCCGTCGAGTATCGGGCGCTGGACAAAACGGCGTTGCTTGCAGCGCTGCAGGCCAAGGGCGCCGCCGGTATACGCGCACAGTCCGGCGCGGCGGGCACCTTGTTTTTGCACGATTTGGGCAGCGATCAATCGGAATTGGTCATCGATAATAGCGGGCTGGATAAAGCCCAGTCGGCCAAGACGGTACTGGACTTGGGTATCTCGGGCGAGCTGTCCAGCAAGCTGACAGTGATCAACGCCAATGTGGAAATCATTGGCGCCAAGCTGGGCACTGTGGTGTTCAGGGACAGCGTCGCTAGCTTGAATGTGGCGCAGATCGCCCATCTCCAGGCCAGCAATAGCCAGCTCACCCAAGCGGGTGAGCTGCACGCGCTGAAGCTGAACCTGAGCGCCAGTACCTGGCGACAGGGCGGTTTTGCCCTGACGGCCGACAGCTACAGCCTGCTCGGCGGCAGTACCCTCGATATGAGCGGCGTCTTCAATGCCGCCAGCGACGAGTTGCTGGTGGACGGTTTTACCCTCGAACTGTCGAAAGATATTCAGATAGCCAAGATTCGCGTTATCAACAGCGGCGTGCTCAGCATGCGGCCAGTGGTGAGCGGGGCTACCCAGGGCATTACCCTGAGCGCGGATGAGATTTTGGTGGATGCCACCTCACGTATCGATGTCAGCGGCAAGGGGCTATTGGCACCTGACAGCATGGATTCAAGATGTGGCGCCAGCCACGGGGGCCTCGGCGGAGCACCGTACTGTGTTCCCAATCCTGTTTACGGGGAGTACCTGACCCCTGTCAGCCTGGGTCTGGGCGGCGGCACCTACGGCACAGTAGTCACTCGTGGCGGCGGCGCACTCAAGTTGGTAACGCGTTCGCTGCAAATCGACGGGCAATTGCTGGCCGACGGTGGCGGTATCGGTGGCTGGTCTTCGACTGGTGCCGGTGCCGGCGGGTCGCTGTGGATTGAAGCCCAGCTTATAGCGGGCAGCGCGACGACGCGTATCTTTGCCCGGGGTGGTTCTGCCAGGGACAATGCGTCCGGCGGCTCAGGTGGCGGCGGTCGTATCGCCATTTACTATGCAGGCCTGCAAGGCTTCGATCCGCTAAGCCAGATCAGTGTTAACGGTGGCGTCAGCGTAAACGGTTTTCCAGGCGGTGCCGGTTCGTTGCATCTGGAAAACCGGGTGGTGGCCACCGCGGTGGCCGGTACCAACCTGGAGGCCGTGACAGGCCGTGAGGTTAGTGAATTCACCGTCGATTTTATCAATGCGGTGCTGCCTGACTCGGTAACGGCCGAGCAGGTGAAACTCGAAGGCCCCTTGGGGCCGGTGTCGCTGACCACTATCCAGGCACTGAATACGGTGCGTTACCAGTTCACCCTGGCCACGCCCCTGGAGGATGGCGCGTACACGTTGCGCGTCGGACCGGGCATTCGCTCGGCCCAGGGCCATGGCATGGACCAGAACGGCAATGGCATCGAAAACGAGCCGGACGACGTCTTTACCCTGGGCTTCGTGGTTGATCGCCAGGCCACCGACGCACCCGTGGTGACCCAGCCGGCGGTAGCCCCGGCAATCAACAGCCTGACGCTGCGCAAGGTCGATATCCGCGGCGAGCGTGAAGATGATACGGCGATCCTGATCGATGGCGAGGTACAGGTGGCGCGCGGCAGCGGTGCCTGGGTGCTGGACAACTACGAGCTGGTTGAAGGCGATAGCGAGTTGCAGGTGCAGATGCGTGACCTGGCCGGCAACCTGTCGCCGGCCACGCTGCTCAAGTTCAGCGTGGACAGCGTCGCGCCCAGCATTCAGGGCGTTGTACCCAGTGGCGCCATCCGTGTCGCCCCCGAGCTGATCTCGGTGAAATTTCTCGAGACCGGCACCGGCCTGGACCTGGCCAACAGCCTGCTGCTGCTTAAACACGGCGGCAACAGCCTCTCCGGGGAGCTGAGCCTGGAGGGCGACACCCTGCGCCTGCGTCCCAATGCAACCTTGTTGGCGGGGCCCTATACGCTGGAAGTCCGCCTGCAAGACAAGGCTGCCAATAAACGGGTTGGAAACTTCAGTTTCGACCTGGATTACATCGCGCCAGCGGCGCCGGTGGTCGACGGCTACCCGGCCGTCACCGCCAACGTCGTGTTCCGCTTGAGCGGCCTGAAGGAAAGCGGCAGCTTGCTGCAGCTGCTCGACGGCGCTGGCAACGTACTTTCTGCACAGAACGGCTATGACACACACTGGGTGTTCTTCCGGGCCTTGGTGCCCGGCGACAACCAGTTCCGCCTGACACAGACCGATGCCGCGGGCAACCAGAGCCCCGAGGTGCTGGTGAACGTGCGCTTCGACAACGAGGCCCCGGGGCTGGTGGGCTTCACCATCGACCCCAATGGCAGCGGCACGGAGCTGGCCTTCAGCTGGCCCGACTATAACGAAGCGGCCAATGGCAACGACATCAAGCAGTACGTGCTGTACGGTGCCGCGCAACCCTTTACCCTGCTGAGCCAGGCCCAGCCATTGTTGCGCGTGGGTGCCGGTGTCAAAGAGGCGTTGTTGAAAAACCTGCCACGCGGCGTGCTGGGCCATTACGCGGTGGTGGCCGAGGACCAGCAGGGCCTGGCCGTGGGCAGCGTGCAGTCCCAAGCGGCGACCCCGGTCGACAAGCAGGCCCCTGAAGAGGTGGGTGGATTAAGCGTGGTGTCCGGCGCCGATTTCCTGCAACTGAACTGGCAGACCAGCGCCAACCTTGCCGGTGACTTGGCCGGTTACGCCCTGTATGTCGGCGAAACCGATCCCCAGCGCATCGATTTGCCGTTGGCTGGCCTGGGCGCCGGTCTGGTTTATCGCCTGGAAGGCTTGAGCCCGGCCAGCGCCAACCCGCTACGGTTGGTGGCCCTGGACACGACCGGCAATGAAAGTGCCGGTGTGCGCAACCCTGGCATTACCTGGCTGGACAACCCCCAGGGGCTGGAACTCAAACCCCAGGCCAACCGTTTCGAGGCCCAATGGACCGCCGTGCAGCCGGCCGCCTGGGTAGGCGGTTACCGTGTGTACGTGGCGGACGCGCCGTTCACTTCCATCGTCGGGCTCAAGCCCAAACTCATGACCAGCGCCGCGCAAGCCAGTGCCGTGGTGGCCGGTTTGCTCAACGACAAGACCTACCATGTGGCCGTCACCGTGGTGAATGCCTCGGGCGGCGAGAACCCGCTGGTGCAATCGGCCAGTGTCACCCCGGTGCTGGACAGCGAGGGGCCAGAATTGCTTGGCCTGGGTTGGAAAAGCGCTGAGCTCGAGCAGGACCTGCTGCAGGGCGGCGAGCTGCAACAGATCGGCGAATGGCGTATCCAGGCCAAGGATCAATCCGGTATCGGCCGGGTGGAACTGAGCCTGAATGGCCAGCCCCTGGGGCAGGCCAACCAGGTCGACGCGGATTACCGCTACGCCTGGGATGTGAGCAGCGTCGTCGACGGTGAATACCAACTGGGTATCAAACTGTACGACACCCTGGATAATTTCAGCGAAAGCAGCGTGACCCTGCAGGTCAATCTGGCGGCCCCGGGCAAGCCCAGCCTGAGCCTGCACAATCCGCTGAGCCAGACCAACGAGCCGCAGCAGCGTCTGATCATCGTCGGGCAAGCCAATACCCTGGCCAAGGTGCTGCTCAATGGCGCCACATACGCCGAGGCCGTGCGTCTCGACGGCAGCGGCCGGGCGGAACTGCCGGTGACCCTGGTGCAGGGCAACAACCAATTGCGGGCGAACCTGCGTTACGCCAATCGCGAGCTGTTCGGCCCGCAAAGCGAGCCCTTGCAGATCGTGCTGGACAGCGCACTGCCGAACGCCCCGGGCAACCTGCAGGCACTGAGCAAACCCCTGGGCCAAGTGCAACTGAACTGGAGCGCCACCCCCTCGGTCGCCGGCTACGACCTCTACGTGGCCAAACAGCCCTTCGCCGCGACCAGTGCCGGCGGCGTCGCCAAGGTCAACGACAAACCGCTGACCGCCACCAGCTACCTGCATCAGCCAACCGAGGATGGGACCTATTACTACCGGGTCGCCAGCGTCAAGGCCGGCGGGGTGCAGAGCGCATTGTCCATGCAGAAATCAGCGGTGGCCGATCGCCTGGCGCCCAAGGTGGAGCGGATTCTCTATACCACGCAAGGTCAGGTGGCCGAAGACGGCCGCCATGGCCCCGCCAGCGTGGACGTGCGCCTGCAGGTCAGCGAACCGCTGCGCAATGCGCCGTTCTTCAGCCTGGACGTGCCGCAAGGCGCTTCCATTGCGCTGCGCATGACGGCCGTGGCCAACGAGCCGAAGGTCTATCAGGGGCGTTTCGACCTGGGTGCCAATATACCTTCGGGCCAGCTCTATGCCCGTACGCTGCTGTTCGATGCGGTGGGTAACGAAGGCAGCGAGGTGCTCGAGGGCAAGACGCTGCCGGTCGATACCCGTGGCCCCGAACTGCAGCAACTGTCGTTGCTGCCGGAACACCCGGTGAAGAATCTGCTGGTCGACGACCAGGGCCGCGAGCTGCAAGTGGTGCTGCGGCTCAACGAAGAGCCGGTCGAACCGCCGCAGCTGGTCCCCCACCTGGACGGGCTGCCCCTGGCGACCCAGCCGGCGGCGATCGCGCTGCTCAAGGACGACCAGTCCCAGCCCGGTGCGCCGGTCTACACGGGGCGTTTCCGCCTGCCGGCGGAGGCCGGCAAGACCAAGGCGCAACTGCTGGGCTTCACCTACGAAGCCCGCGACGACCTGGGCAATATCAGCAAACGTATTCAGGGGCGCCGCGAGTTCCAGGTGTACCAGGGCGACCTGCCACCGCTGGACATGCCCCAGGGGTTGACGGGCAAAGCCCTGGCCGCTGGCCGGGTGGCGCTGCAATGGCGCGCGGTAACCGAGGCCAGCGCCTACCAGGTCTATCGCCGCGCGGCCACGGACAGCAGCTTCGCGCCGATTGGACGAGTGCGCGAACTGGCCTTCGAGGACAACCTGCCGGCGGCCGGTCTGGGCGACGGTCGCTATTTCTATCGAGTGGCGAGCATTCGCGAGCACGAAGGCACCGAAGTGCTGGGCCTGCCCAGCGAAGCGGTCGAAGTGCAGGTGGTCAGCCAGGCGCCCAGCGCGCCCCGTGAGCTGGCGGTGGAGCTGAATGGCGCGGGCGTCGTGCTGCGCTGGCAGCCGCCCGTCGAAGGCGGCACCTACACCTATAACCTCTACCGGGCCAATGTCGGCCAGGGCGAGCCGGTCGAAATCGATGGACTGACGCCGCTGTGGAGCAAGATTGCCGGGCTGGTCGTGCTGGACAACAAACCATCCGACACCGAGCACGCCTACACCGTGACCGCGGTGGATGCGGCGGGCAACGAGTCGGCGCCGGCTACCAGCGCCTACCTGAACGCCGGCCTGTTGCCGGTGCGCGACCTGGCCATCAGCCTGATCGAAGGCCAGCCGCCGCGCCTGAAGTGGGACCATAACGGCAAGGACGTGGTGGGCTACAACCTCTACCTGGGCACACCGCCGCAGAAACTCAACCTGGCGCCGCTGACCGAGAAAAGTTTTGTCGATACCGGGGTGGTTCTGCCGGTCACCTCGGAGCGTGACTACAGCGTCACCGCGGTGGATGCCCAAGGCGTCGAAAGCCTGCCGCACCGCCTGCTGTTGCCGGCGCTGAAAGCCGAGCTGCGCGCCGATCAGGTGTTCCAGCGTGGTCTGTTCAATGCGCTGCAATACCGGGTCAGCAACACCGGTACCCAGGGCGTGCAGCGTGTGCGGTTGCGCGTCGAGGTGGACGTGGCCGG
Source organism: Pseudomonas sp. (assembly GCF_040514055.1). Classification (GTDB taxonomy): domain Bacteria; phylum Pseudomonadota; class Gammaproteobacteria; order Pseudomonadales; family Pseudomonadaceae; genus Aquipseudomonas. The sequence continues at coordinate 18,876 of NZ_JBEVDL010000084.1, read as the reverse complement.
CAAGGTGAAACAACACCTGTCGGAGGCCTTCGACGTGGCCGCGGGGAGTGTCAGCGAGGTGCCGGTGATCGTTGCCGGTTACCAGCAGCTGCCCGGCGTGGTGCCGCTGAGTGCCACCCTGGTCTATGCCCCCCAGCCCGGCGAAGAGGTCACGCTGCAACGCAACCAGTCGCAAAACGCTGGCGAGGGCGCCTTGCTGGTCCAACTGTTGGGGGATGAGTTCACCCGCGGCGGTATCGGCCAGGTGCGCCTGCGCCTGGAAAACCCCAGCGCGGTGGACACCGAACTGGTGACCGCGCTGAATAACGGCAAGCAGGCGTCGCCCGAGATGCGCCTGATCCTGGAAGACCTGCAGGGCAACGTGCTGGCCACCGAGCCGATCAACGCGGCGCTCGGCAATGGCCTGATCACGGTACGCGATGGGCGGACCGTGGCCCGTGTCGGCGCCAAGGCGGTGCTGGAGACCGGTCCGTTCAACCTGCCGATCCCCAGTGGTGCACCGGACCAGGTGCGGGTGCGCCTGCAGGTCGACGCGCTGCACTACCAGACCGGTTTGAGCGGCGAGTTGCAGATCGGTGGCCTGGCCAGCAGCGCTGAATTCACCCTGGTGGAGGCGCCGTACTACGCCGAAGTGGAGAGCATCGTGCCGCAGACGCTGCAGGCCGGCGACAGCGTGACCATCAAGGGGCGGGCACTAACACGCGCCGACAAGACGCCGCAGGCCAATAGCGAACTCAAGCTGGTCGTGGCCGGCCAGGGGTTCGAACAGGTGGTGCAGTTGACCACCGATGGCGACGGGGCGTTCGAGTATCGCCATGCCTCGGCGTCCACCGATGCCGGTGAATATCAGGTGTCGGTGGTCCACCCGAGCATCCAGACGCGGCCGCAGCAGGGACGCTTCCTGGTACAGGGCGCGACCTATTCGCCGGCCCGCTTCAACCTGGCCTTCCCGCGCAACTACGAACAGCTGGCGACCGTTACCCTGGAAGCCGGCGCCGATACGCCGCTGCGTAACCTGCGCCTGGAATACGTGCAGCCCGAGGGCGTCACGGGCCTGCCCGCGGGTGTCAAGGTACTGGTCGGGATGCCCCTGAACCTGGCGGCCAAACAGCGCGGCAGCCTGACGCTGCGCATCAGCGCCGACAACAACGCGGCGCCCTCGGGACTGCTGGATTACCGGATCGTCGCCGAGGGCTTGAGCAAGCCGCTGGGCCAGACCCGCATCCAGTACACCCTGGTCGATGCACGGCCCATGGCCAAGGTCAGCCCGTTGCAGCTGCAGACCGGCCTGGAGCGGGGCAGCGAGCGAGTGGAAAACCTGACCCTGAGCAACGGCGGCCTGGACCTGCTGCGCAATGTACGCCTCAGCCTGCTGGACGAGCAGGGCGGCCCCGCGCCGAGCTGGGTCAGCCTGCGCACCAGCGAGCGCCCGGGCAACCTGGCGGTCGGCGCCACCACGCCGATCGCCGTGGCGTTCCGGCCCAGCGAAAGCGTGCCCGAGGGTGATTACTTCTTCACCCTGCGCATCGAGAGCGATAACCACCCGGTGGTGAACATTCCGATGCAAGCGGTGCTCAATCAGTCGGGCCGCGGCGGCGTGGCCTTCAAGGTCGAGGACATCTACACCGGGACCCTGGACGGCGCCACGCGGGTGCTGGGCCTCAAGGGTGCGCGCATCAAGCTGCAGAACCGCAAGGTGCTCAGCTCCGAGTACAGCCTGACCAGCGATGAGCAGGGCCTGGCGCACCTGGACGATATCCCGGCCGGCGAATACAGCTACCGGGTCTCGGCCTGGGACCACAACGATGTCTCGGGCCAGGTCTGGATCAAGCCCGGGCTGACCCAGGCCGAAAGCGTGTTCCTGATGAACAAGCTGGTGACCGTGGAATGGTCGGTGCGCGAGATCACCCTGGAGGACCGCTACGAGGTGGTCCTCAACGCCACCTTCAAGACCAATGTGCCGTCGGCCGTGGTGTTGATCGAGCCGTTGTCGATCAATCTGCCGAAGATGCGCAAGGGCGATGTGATGCAGGGCGAACTGACCCTGACCAACTACGGCCTGGTGCGGGCGGACAACGTCAGGGCGAAACTGCCCAGCGGCGATGCGCGGGCCAAGCTCGAGTACCTGCGGCCGGTGCCCGATACGCTGGAGTCCGGCGACGTGGTGGTCGTTCCCTACCGCGTGCTGGCCTTGCAGAGCTTCGATCCCGATGACCCGCTCAATGGCGCGGCCGGCTGCTGGGCGTTCGCCTACCAGGGCCAGGTCACCTATTCCAGCATGTGCGCCAACGGCATGGTGGTGCCCGGCAGTGCCGGCGTGGCCTGGAGTTCCAGCGGTACCAGTTGCAGCACCCATAGTTCGAATCCGAGTGGCCCCTCGGGGCCCTGGGGCTGGCTGGGCGGTGGCGGCTGGGGCGGCTCGGGCGGGTTTATCGCCCGGCCAACGGGGATGGGCAGCGCGCAACAGTGCACGCCGCCGCCGGACTGCGAAACCTGCAACGCCAAGGGCGGCGGTTTTGCCGGCGGCGACGGCAGCCATGGCGGTGGCAACAGCGGCGGCGCGCAATAGTGTTCGCCAGCGCCTGAGCGCCTGATGAACAGACGAGCTCCGCTCAGCGCGAGGGCTCGCATTTTTTAGCAAGCGGTGGCCCCGGGAAGGGGCGGCCGACAAGGAGCAGTACGTGAAGCGCAACGCCTTGGCCCGTCTGGGTCTGTTGATCGTTACCCTGCTGGCCGGCGCCGGCCAATGGGCCCATGCGGTGCCGGGCCTGGACCACCAGTTCGGCACCCCGCATTACACCGACCAGAGCCTGAACATGGTGGTGCTGGACCTGGAGGTGAAAGCCCTGGGCTCGACCCCGGTGCGCATCGAGCGCAGCTGGGTCAATGGGCAGTGGGTGTGGAACGAGCAGTGGGGCGACCTGGGGATCATCGGCGGCACCGAAACGCCGCCTGGCGAAACGCCCAGCACCGGCGTGGGCACCCTGAGCCGCCCGTACGCGGTGATGCACGCCGGCAAGAGTTATGTGCGCGCCGGCGGCAGCGGTGGGGGCAGCAGTGGCGCCGTGGCGGAAGACCCGGATGCCGATGTGGTGCTGAGCAACCTGCCGTTCCGTACCCTGACCGCGCTCAAGCGCGGCAAGTCCGGTTACCGCTGGCAGGACATCTACGGCAACCGCAACGACTACGACCCCAAGGGCCGGCTGACCCAGTACGTGTTCTACAACGGCATCCAGGTGCGCATGTTGCGCGACGCCCAGCAGCGGCTGCTGGCGGTCAAGGACCACCTGGGCACCAATCTGGTGACCTTTACCTACACCGACGACGACCTGACCCAGGTCGCCGATTACAGCGGCCGCACGGTCACCTACGAGTACACCGATCACCAGTTGATGGCGGTGGTCGATGTGCTGGGCCAGCGCTGGGAGTACCACTATTCGGGCAAGGTGCTGGCCGGCTATACCGACCCGCTGAAACAACGCACCACCCTGTCCATGGGCGGCGACAGCCTGCAGGAACTGCGGCGCCCGGACGGGCGCTGGACCCGCTACAGCCGCGGCTACGATACCAAGACCGAGCAGTACTCGCTGCGCCAGGAGGACCAGTCCGGGCTGGTGACCGAGCGCTGGCACGACCGCCTGGGCCATGTGGTGCGCAAGCAGATCAATGGCGAGCTGCAATTTACCCGCGAATACACCCTGTCGGACAAGACCCATGACGTGGGCAAGGTGGCCGAGGGTTATCGCATCTCGGGTCGTAGTACCGGCAGTGTGGGTGGGGCGGCCGTGCGCAGCGACACCTCGCCGCCGATTCCTACCTATGTGGTCAAGCGGGTGGAAACGGACGCCGAGGACCGGCAGACCATCACCGAATACAACCGGTATAACCAGATCACCCGTATCCAGTACCCGGACGACAGCGTGGTGACCCGCAGCTACGACGGCAAGACCCGTCGGCTCACCGAAAAGGTCGACGAGCGGGGTATCAAGACCCAGTACCGTTACGATGGCGCGGGTAATCGCAGCCAGGTGATCGAGGCGGCGGGTACCCCCGAGCAACGTACTACAACCTATCGCTACGATCCCCTGGGTCGACTGGCCGAGGAGCTTCGGCCCGGCGGTGGCGAAACCCCGGATGCCAGGTGGCAGTACCATTACGACGACAAGGGCAACCGCACGGTCGTTGTCGACCCGTTAAACCATGAAACCACCTATACCCATGATGTGATGGGTAATGTGCTGACGCTGACCAATGCGCTTAATAAGACCTGGGCCAGTACCTATGATGCGGTGGGTAACCTGACCAGCTTGGCCGATCCGCTCGAACAGAAGGTGATCTATCACTACGATAAGCTGGGCCAAGGTATCAAGGTGATTGCACCGAACGAGGCTGAGTTTTCCATCGAGTTCAGTGCGGCCGGTTTACCCACAAGCATTGTTGACGCGGCCAATGCGAAAACGCTGTTCGAATACGACTCCAGTCAACGTCTGATAGCGTTGATCGATCCGTTGGGTAATCGTAATGAGCGCAAGTATGACAATCGTGGTCGCCTACTTGATCAGACAGACGCGGCCAATAACAGAACCCACTATCAGTACGATAAATCGCGTTTAAGCGGTATCGATTACCCGACTTATAACGAGCGTTATCAATACGATAGTCGTGACCAAGTTAAAAGCGAGACTCGAGAGTTTGCTCAGAGCGAAGAAACCAAAAATCAGATCGATCAATACACTTACTTGGCCGACGGGCTGCTGGAACAATGGCAGGATGCGGCCAATAATCCCGCAGGTAATGGTTACGATGCCTTGGGGCATATAATCAGCAGTAGCGATGCCGAAGGTGGTACCACCCATTTCGCCCATGATAAACGCGGAAATCTGAGTCAAGTAACCGATCCGCTCGGACGTATTACTCAGTTCAAATACGATATCCGTGATTCGTTGATCTCCGAAATCAAACCCGGCGATGCTACTGCGATTCGTACCGAGCGGCGTTACAGCTACGATGCCGTGGGCAATCTTAAACAAACGGTTACCCCGGATGGTCGTGTTAGTCAGTACCGTTACGATGACGCTAACCGACTGATCCAGACCCGGCATTTTGCCAATATAACTCTAGTAGATAACAATCAGGCCGAACGGACCACCGACTACAGCTACACCGCGCTTAACCATCTGAAAAGCTATGAGGATGAAGAAAGCAAGGCGGTTTACGTACACGATGCTCTAGGGCGAGTGAGCGAAACCACTATTACCTACAAGACGGCTAGTCCGAACTTTAGCAAGAGTTACGCCTACAGCTACGACGCAAACGGCCGCAAAGCTACCTATACAAATCCGGAAGAGCAAACCTACGCTTATCTTTACACTTCCCACGGTCAATTGGCGGGCGTCAGTATTCCTGGCGAGGGCAGCATTAGCTTTAAGGACTTCCGCTGGCTGCAACCGCAGAGTGTTATTTATCCGGGAGGTGGATCACTGAGCGTGATATACGATGGCCTGTTGCGCTATACCAGTCGCCACTTGAAGGACCCGGCCGGCAATCCGATCCAGACCCAGGACTACAGCTACGATGCGGTCAACAATATCACCGCCATCGACAGCCAGGATGGAAGAATCGAATACGGCTACGACAAACTCCACCGTCTGACCGCGACTCGCTATCCGCAAGGTGATGCCCGAACCAATGAAGCCTATGTATACGACGGGGTGGGTAACCGTCTGGACGAGGCCAGCAAGCCGGAAGAATTGGATATAGGTCAGTGGCAATACAATGCTCACAATCAGTTGGTCCAGCGTGATGGAATCGGCTACCGCTACAACGCGGATGGTCACCTGATCGAAAAGGGCGCCTTGCTGGGTGATTTCAGCCTGATCCAGAGTGGCGGTATCGACCATTGGCATTATCAATATGACAGCCGTGAACGCTTGGTCGAGGTACGGAAAAATGGCGAGCTATTAGTTAGATATGCTTATAACCCTTTGGGTCAGCGTATCAGCAAGAATTTGGCTCAAAGCAATCAGGTTATTTACTACCTTTATAGCGAAGAAGGGCTAGTTGCTGAGTATGACCAGCAAGGCAATCTCAAGCAGGAATACGCTTACGATCCTACCAAACCCTGGATGAGTCAGCCTCTGTTTACTCGAGCCAAGCGTAGCGATACGGTGAAGTGGGCAGTTAGCTATTTTGGTACTAGTCATCTGGGAGCACCAGATGTAGCATTTGAGAAAAGTGGTGAGGTTACTTGGCGCGCTAAGACTCAGGTGTTTGGTAATGCTGTTTTGAGTTCTGGTGTTATTGATAATGAGTTGCGTTTCCCTGGTCAGTATTTTGATGAGGAAACAGGGCTGCATTATAATTTTTTAAGGGACTATGATGCAGTGCTTGGCCGATATATTCAGGCTGATCCGATTGGGATGAATGGAGGAGTCAATCAATATAATTACGGAAATTCAAATTCTCTCAGGTATACGGATCCGCACGGTACATTTGCATTTTTGATTCCATTAGCGTGGGAGGGTGCGACTCTTGCCTATACTTCTTATCGAGCTTATCGACTTTATAGAGCAATTAGCCTGGCAAATCAGGGGTACAGCGCTATATCTGGAGGGCTTGAATGGGATGATAGTGAAGAGGCGGATAATCATGATCTTGAAAATGAAGTTCTGGAAGAGCGTATTGGGATGGGGGATAAATATTGCGTTGAAAATATTAGTAAAATATCGATATTGAAAAAAGCTCTTACTAGGCAGCTGCTAAATTTGCAGAAGGGTAGAGAGAGATATGGTGTTGGTAATCAAGAGCAGGAAAGGCTTCACAAGCCGAGAATTGAGAAAATTAGGAAAAAGCTCAAGCAGCTTGAGGAGGCTACAGCGAATTGTCCGGGAGAGGAAGATAGGTGTGAGCCTTAGTTAGTTGACGTGCTGATGTTGGGAGAGGCGAATATGATTGATTTTGAAAAGGTTCATGATGAAAGATTTGAGCAATTAGAGACGGACTTTTTTCGTTCAGAAGTTACTGTGTGTTGTTTGGCGGAAGGGAGTTGGTTTGCAAATGGTAAAATATTTCGTAAGGATACGGGAGAATCATTGCGTAAGCGGTGCGTTGCTCGAGGTGTGACGAGGGATGAAGTTCTTGAAAAACTGCATCTTCTTGTTGAAGAGGTATTGTCTGAGATAGGTGTTCCTGCTGATTGGGGATGTCAGGACCCCGTTCGTTTTCTTATTAATATGGAGGTTCGCTATCGGCGCAGGAGTACAAATTTTTTAGGTGAGGTAAATGCTTCTTTTAAAAAAGATGGATTTTCTTCGGATGTTTTTTTCAGAATTTTCAGAGACTCTCATAGAGACTGTTTTGAGCATACAAAAACTGTTTGTTCTCTCTTGGCTAAGCTTGAAGAGCAAGATTTGATTCGTTTGGTTGAACTTGAAGATCCTGCTGAATATGATGAGGTTTCTGAGCGAGACGAAGCTCGCATATTGGCAATGGATAGTTTGTTTGATTATATTAGTTCTCCTGTTGAAGCTGTGATTGACGCGCATATTAGGCATCGGAATAAAATGTCGGGGGTGATTTAAATTTTTAATGTTGAAGGGTTTTGGGTGAGAGTGTATTTTTGGTTGCGGGTTTGTAATGGAATGGTATTAATGTAGGTTGATTTGCAATGGCGAGATTGCCAAGGGTTGTGATGTGAGGATTAGGTGCTTTATGTCGTGCGGCGCGGCCATAAACGCCGTTCTTAATGATTTTCAAATAATTCGGTTCGGCATTGAAGATGTATGTTGGGTAGTTAGCGGTTGGATTTATGCGCTAGCACGTTAAATTGTGTTTTTGCAGAATTTTAATGGCGCCTTTTGCGCCGCTTGTGTGGGGAAATCGGGGATGATGTTCAAACAATGGATGGTCGGTCTGCTGGCACTGTGGAGTGCCGGGGCCTGGGCCGAGGATTTGTGCGCGGTGGTGGTGATCGAGATCGTCCAGGAATTGACCCTGGAGCGGCAGGGGTTCGAGGCCACCATGCGCATCAACAACGGCCTGGACACCATTGCCCTGGACGAGCTGGAGGTGGCCATCCAGTTCGAGGACGAAAGCGGCAACCTGATCAAGGCCAGCTCCGACCCGGATGCCGAGGACGCGGCGTTTTTTATTCGCCTGGACGACAGCCAGGATGTCGAAGCGGTGCAGACCGGCGCAGCCGGCGCCATCACCCACGGCAAGATCCCGGCCAAGGCCAGTGGCGTGTTGCGCTGGCTGATCATCCCCACCGCGGGTGCCGCCGGCAACAGCCTGGCGGGCAAGCGTTACAAGGTCGGTGCCAGCCTTAGCTATAACGCCGGCGGCAAGGAAGAGTCCGTGACGGTGGACCCCGACACCATCACGGTCAAACCCCAGCCGCAGCTGACCCTCGATTATTTCCTGACCCAGGAAGTGATCGCCGACGACGCCTTCACCCCCTCCATCGAGGCCCCGGAGCCTTATACCCTGGGCGTGCGCGTGCGTAACAGCGGCCGTGGTGAGGCCAAGGGCATCAAGCTGGAATCCGCGCAGCCGAAGATCGTCGAGAACGACTTGGGCCTGGCCATCGATTTTCGTATTACCCAGAGTTTTGTCGACGAGACGCCGGCGGCGCCGACCCTGTTGCTGGACTTCGGTACGATTCCGGCGAACAGCAGCCGCCACGGACGCTGGCTGATGGAAAGCAGCCTGTCCGGTCGTTTTGTCGATTTCACCGCGTCCTTTTCCCACCCCGACGAGCTGGGCGGGCGCCTGACCTCGGTGCTCGACAAAGCCAATGCGCATTTCCTGCTGCACGACGTGCTGGTGGACGCGCCGACCAAGGACCTGGTGCGTGATTTCCTCGGTTATGTCGGCGACGAGTTGTATGTGTTCGAGTCCGATCGCTCGGGCGAGGCGGAGAATGCCCCCTGCGTCGATTGCACCTTCGTCAATCAGCTGAGCGCGACCCTGGCCCGCGGCGCCAGCGGCAATACCCTGGCCGTCGATGCGCAGCCAGGCTTCGGATACGTACGCGTGCCCGATCCCTACAATGGCACCAAGGCGTTGCAGCGGGTGCTGCGCAGCAATGGCGTGGCGCTGTCGCCGCATAACGCCTGGCTGAGCAAGGAACGCGACAAGGGCGATACGCACAAATTCAATTACTACCTGAACCTGTTCGACCTCGAACCGGACAGCGAGTACCAGGTGCAGTTTGGTGCCTTGAGCAACGAGCCCAAGCCGCCGGTGTTTCGGCCGATCATGGACCGCAGCACCCACGAAGGCGGGCAGGTGGGTTTTGTGGTGCAGGCCAGCGACCCCAATGGCACCTTGCCAACCCTTATGGTGGAAGGCCTGCCCACGGGCGCCATCTTCGAGGAACAAAGCCCAGGCCGCGGCACCTTCTACTGGAACCCCCTGGTCGGTCAGGCGGGGCGTTATGTGGTGACCTTCACCGCCAGTGATGAGCTGCTGCAGACGCAGTTGCCGGTGGGTATCCGGGTCTTTGCCGTGGGCGACAGCGATGGTGACGGCATGGACGATGCCTGGGAGCTGGAGCACTTCGGCAACCTCGACCGCGATGGCAGCGGCGACTTCGACGGCGACGGCATCAGCGATGTGGACGAGTTCGAGCAGGGCAGCGACCCGGAGGTGGTGGAAGCCGCGCCTCTGCCGCCGGCCCTGCACGAGCCCCAGGACAATGCGCACACCGCCGACCTGTACCCGGCCTTGCGGGTGAAAAACAGCGGCAACGGCGCCGGTCGTGCCCTGACCTACAGCTTCGAGCTGTACGCCGATGCCGGCATGAGCGAGCTGCTGGCCAAGTCCCAGGCCCTGGCCGAGGGCAGCACCACCACCGAGTGGGTGGTCAAGGCCGACCAGCTCGAGCCCGGTGCCCAGCTGCGCGACAACACCCGCTATTACTGGCGGGTGCGCGCCAGTCATGAAGACACCCATAGCGAATGGCTCAACGGGCGTTTTTTCATCAACACCGCCAACGACGCCCCCAGCGCGCCGCTGCTGCTGAGCCCCACGCCGATGGGCGTTACCGACCAGCGTACGCCGCTGTTCCAGTTCAGCAACAGCCTGGACCTGGACGAGGACGAGCTGAGTTACCGGGTGCGGGTGTTCAGCGAAGACGATGACGATTTCAGCGATCCGGTGGTCGAGGTCTCGGGTTTGCTGGCCGGCGCCGATGGCGTCACCCAGTGGCGTTCGCCAGTGGCGCTGGAAGAGCAGCGCTTCTACCTGTGGCTGGTCGAGGCCCGCGACAGCCATGGCGCGGTCAAACGCAGCGAGCCAAGCCTGTTCGGCGTCAGCCTGAGCAACCAGGCGCCCAGCGCCCCTGGCCTGGCTTGGCCGTTGCAGCAGCAACGCATCGAACAACGCAGCGCCGTGGCCCTGCGCCTGGACGCCGCCCAGGACCCCGAGCGGCAGCCACTCAAGTACCGTATCCAGCTGGACCTCAACGAGCGTTTCGACTCCCTGGGGCTGCAGGATTCCGACTGGTTCGCCAGCGAGCAGGGGCCGTTGCAATGGACGGTGCCGGGCGAGTTGAGCGAGAACCAGCTGTATTTCTGGCGGGCCCGTGCCAGCGATGGCGTGCAGGAGTCCGCCTGGGTCAGCGGCCAGTTCCGCGTCAGCGAAACCGCCGAAGCGCCGCCGATGCCGACCATCGCCAACCCGGCGTCCGGCGCCTGGGTGGAGGTGCGCACGCCGCGCCTGGAAGTGCACCCGGCCCAGGATCCGGATGGCGACAGCCTGAGCTACGAGTTCGTGTTGGCCGAGGTGCAGGGCGATGTCACCCTGGCCACCCAGCTGAGTGCGGACCCGCAGTGGACGCCCGCCGTGGTCCTGGAGGACAACCATGCCTACCGCTGGCAGGTGCGGACGCTGGACAGCAGTGGTTTGATGTCGGCCTGGAGCGCCTGGCAACAGTTCTTCGTCAACGAAAACGGTAGCGACGATGCCCCGAGCCTGGCGTTCGTCGCGCCGGCCAGCGATGTTTCGCTGACTGGCGGCTCCCTGCTGGTGCAGTGGACCGACACCGACCCGGACAGCGCGGCCACCCTCGACCTGTACGCCAACGAGCTGCTGATCGCCTCGGGCCTGCAGGAAAACGACGACGGCGACGCCGACCGTTACAGCTGGTCGCTGGCCGGCGTGGCACCGGGTACTTATCGCCTCAAGGCGGTGATTCGCGATGCCGCGTCCCAGGTAACGGTCGAGTCCTGCTGCAGCGTGACGCTGCTGCCGGCCGCGGCCGAGGTCAGCGTCAGGCCGCTCACCGCGCTGCAACTGGACGAATATGGCGAGGCCGTGGCCGAGGTGGAAGTCAGCCTCAACCGCGCGCCCCAGGCCGGTGAAAGCGTCAGCCTGAACCTGGCGTTGAGCGATACGGGCGAAGCCCGCCTGCTCAACGAACCGGCCTTCCTGCATTTCACCGCCGAAAACTGGCAGACCCCGCAGCGTATCCGCGTGCAGGGGGTCGACGACTGCTTGATCGACGGCAGCCAGCCTGTTGGCCTGCAACTGTTGCCGCTGCAAAGCCGCGACGCCGCGTTCGCCGGGCTAGACCCCGCCGATGTGTTGCTGAGCACCGCGGACAACGAGCAGCCTGGGCAGACGCTGTTTATTTGTAACTATCAACTGGTCAGCCGCGGCGAGATCGGCACCGACGGCCAGGCGAATTTCACCCTGCGCCCGGAGCTGTCCAATACGGGCGCGGCGCTGGTCGATGCCACCGCCGTACCTACCCTGCAGGGCAGTGATCTGGGGCTGTCGGGTGCCAGCCCGCTGCGATTCGGCGCTGTGCTCAATGCGGTTCGCAGCCCGTCGCTGGACACCCTGGTGCTGCGTCAGCCGGCCAACCAGCCGTTGCAGGCCAGCCGCCTGCACTGGGCGATCAGCCCCGGTGCCGTCGCGCCGGTCACGCCGGGCCAGGAGGGCGACGACACTCTGGTGGGCACCAGCGGCGATGACCTGCTTGACGGTGGCGACGGTAACGACACCCTCAAGGGCGGTGCGGGTAACGACACCCTGATCGGCGGCCGTGGTGCCGACGTGCTGATGGGCGAGGCGGGCGACGATACGCTGTTGATCATCGGCCGCGACACCGCGGCGGATATCTTCGCGGGCGGCGACGGCTTCGACCAGATCCTCGGAGGCGACCTCGACGATGTGATTCGCATGCAGCGTTTTGCCGACGCGCAGCGGGTCGAACGTATCGACGGGCGTGGCGGCAGCAACCGGATCGAAGGTACGGCCGACGCCGACCTGCTCGATTTCAGCGCTACCGAGTTGCTGAATATCGAGGCCATCGACGGCCTGGCAGGGGATGACACCATTCTCGGCAGCGCCGGCAATGACCGGATCCGCGGTGGAGCAGGGGACGATATCCTGAGCGGCAATGCCGGCGACGACACCTTCGTCTATGTCGGCAGCGAGGGCCATGACCTGGTGTCCGGCGGTGCTGGCAACGACCGTGTGCTCGGCAGCGCCGAGGACGACTGGCTGCGCTTCAAGGCCTTCAACCCGGAGCGCGGTGTCGAGTTGATCGACGGTGCCGAGGGCGTGAACCTGCTGACCGGCGACGACGGCGACAATATCTTCGATTTGCGCCAGACGCAGTTGCTCAATATCGCCCGTATCGATGGCCTGGGTGGCAATGACACTATCGCTGGGTCGGCGGGCAATGACCTGATCCAGGGCGGTGCCGGCAACGACAGCCTGTACGGCGAAGGTGGCGACGATGTGTTCCTGCTGACCGGTGCCAACGCCGGCTTCGATGTGGTCAATGGTGGCGCCGGTCGCGATGGCCTCAAGGGCGGTCCCGGCGATGACGTGTTCGGGTTGCAGGGGTTCGGCGCTGACAGCCGCACCGAGTGGATCGACGGCGACGGTGGGATCAACCGGCTGCTGGGTGACGATGCGGCCAACACCTTTGACCTGCGCCAGACCCAGCTGATCGCCATTGCCGACATCGACCTGGGCAAGGGCGATGACAGCTTGTTTGGTTCGGTGGACGCTGATCGGGTTCGCGGCGGGGCGGGTAACGATATCCTCTCGGGCGAGGGCGGCGATGATGTGTTCCTGGTCGTCGGCAGTGGCGACGGTTTCGACCAGATCGCTGGCGGCGACGGCCAGGACCGGATCCTGGGCGATGCCGGCAACACCCAGATCGGCTTGACCCGTTTCCTGCCGGAAGCCGCCCTGGAGTTGATCGACGGCGGCGGCGGGGTGAACCAGATCCTGGGCTCCACCCAGGCGGATACCCTGGATTTCAGTGCCACCCAGTTGCTCAATATCCAACTGATCGACGCCGGTGCCGGCAACGACCAGGTGCGCGGCTCGGCGGGCGCCGATGTATTGCGCGGCGGCCCCGGCAATGACCAGCTGTACGGCTGGACCGGGAACGACACTTACCGTTTCGCGCCGGGCGATGGCCTGGACAGCCTCACCGAGCTGGGCGCCGCCTCGGACCAGGATGCGCTGGTGCTGGAAGGCATAGGTTCGCCGACGCAAATCTGGCTGAAGAAGGTCGGTGCCGATCTGCAGGTGCTGGTCACCGGCAGCGCCGATGGTGTGGTGCTGGTCGGGGTCTATGGCTCGGCCAACAACCTGGTCGAAACCATCGAGCTGGACAAGGCCTGGCGCCTGCCGGCCAACCATGCCGCGCAACTGGAGCAGTTGATGGCCTCCATGCCCCAGGATCCGGCCGCCCGCACGGCGGCCCAGCAAAGCCAGCTTACCGCTGCGCTTGGCCAGGCCTGGATCAAGCTCTGACCGACCAGGGCCCGCGTCGCTGCGCGGGCCTGGCGTTTTGGGCGTGTGCGCTGCCGTTGGCGCAAGCGCTGGTAAATGACATAAGGCCGCCCCGGGAGGGGCCGCCAATAGGGAGCCGTACGTGAAGTGCAACGCTTTGGCCCGTCTGGGTCTGTTGATTTGTACCCTGCTGGCCGGCGCCGGCCAATGGGTCCACGCGGTTCCAGGGCTGGACCATCGGTTCGGCACCCCGCACTACACCGACCAGAGCCTGAACCTGGTGGTGCGCGACCTGGAGGTGAAGGCCCTGGGCTCGACCCCGGTGCGCATCGAGCGCAGCTGGGTCAATGGGCAGTGGGTGTGGAACGAGCAGTGGGGCGACCTGGGCATCATCGGCGGCACCGAGACGCCGCCCGGCGAAACGCCCAGCACCGGGGTGGGCACCCTGAGCCGTCCATACGCGGTGATGCACGCCGGTAAGAGTTATGTGCGCGCCGGCGGCAGCAGTGGCGGCAGCAGTGGCGCCGTGGCGGAAGACCCGGATGCCGACGTGGTGCTGAGCAACCTGCCGTTCCGTACCCTGACCGCGCTCAAGCGCGGCAAGTCCGGTTACCGCTGGCAGGACATCTACGGCAACCGCAACGACTACGACCCCAAGGGCCGACTGACCCAGTACGTGTTCTTCAACGGCATCCAGGTGCGCATGCTGCGCGATGCCCAGCAGCGGCTGCTGGCGGTCAAGGACCACCTGGGCACCAACCTGGTGACCTTTACCTACACCGACGACGACCTGACCCAGGTCGCCGATTACAGCGGCCGCACAGTCACCTACGAGTACACCGATCACCAGTTGATGGCGGTGGTCGATGTGCTGGGCCAGCGCTGGGAGTACCACTACTCGGGCAAGGTGCTGGCCGGTTACACCGACCCGCTGAAGCAACGCACCACCCTGTCGATGGGCGGCGACAGCCTGCAGGAGCTGCGGCGTCCGGACGGGCGCTGGACCCGCTACAGCCGCGGCTACGATACCAAGACCGAGCAGTACTCGCTGCGTCAGGAGGACCAGTCCGGCCTGGTGACCGAGCGCTGGCACGACCGCCTGGGCCATGTGGTGCGCGAGCAGATCAATGGCGAGCTGCAGTTCACCCGGGAATACACCTTGTCGGACAAGACCCATGACGTGGGCAAGGTGGCCGAGGGCTATCGCATCTCGGGCCGCAGTACCGGCAGTGTCGGCGGCGCGGCCGTGCGCAGCGACCGCTCGCCGCCGATTCCGACCTATGTGGTCAAACGGGTGGAAACAGACGCCGAGGACCGGCAGACCATCACCGAATACAACCGGCATAACCAGATCACCCGTATCCAGTACCCAGACGCCAGCGTGGTAACCCGCAGCTACGACGGCAAGACCCGTCGGCTTACCGAAAAGGTCGACGAACGGGGGGTCAAGACCCAGTACCGCTACGATGGCGCGGGTAACCGCAGCCAGGTGATCGAGGCGGCGGGTACCCCCGAGCAACGTACTACCACTTATCGCTACGATCCCCTGGGCCGACTGGTCGAAGTGAGCAAACCAGGCGGTGGCGAGACCCCGGATGCCAAGTGGCAATACCGTTACGACAACAAGGGTAACCGTACAGTTGTTATTGATCCGCTAAATCACGAAACCACCTATACCCATGATGTGATGGGCAATGTGCTGACGCTGACCAATGCGCTTAATAAGACTTGGATCAGTACCTATGATGCGGTGGGCAACCTGACCAGCCTGGCCGATCCGCTGGAGCAAAAGGTTACTCATCACTATGACGAACTGGGTCAGCGCACCAAGATAGTGGCGCCCAATAACGCTGAAAGGATCGCTGAGTACACTCCCGCCGGCCTGCCGAAAACCATCACCGATGCGGCCAATGCCAAGACACTCTTTGAATACGACACCAGTCAGCGTCTAGTAGCGGTGATCGATCCCTTGGGTAATCGTCGGGAGCGTCGTTATGATACCGCTGACCGACTGCTTAGCCAGAAAGACGGAGCGGGCAATCTCACTGAATATCGATATGATAAAGAACGACTTACAGGGGTGGATTTTCCGACTTTTCGGGAAAACTATGCCTACGATAACAACGATCAGATCAAAAGCGAGACCCGTGAGTTTGTCCAAGGGAGCGAAATCAAAAGCCTGACAGATCAGTACTGGTATCTAGCCGACGGCCAGATGGATCGCTGGCTGGATGCCGCGAGTAACACCACAGAAGGTCAGTACGATGGATTAGGTCGGCTGAACGAGAGCAAGAACGCCGAAAGCGGCATTACCCGCTTTGCTTATGACGCCCGTGACAGCCTGTTACAAGTGACGGATCCGGCTGGACATATTACCCAGTTCCGCTACGACGCTCGCGACGCATTAATTACCGAAATCAAGCCGGACGATGCCCAGACGCCTCGTACTGAGCGGCGTTATAGCTATGATAAGGTAGGCAACCTCAAGCAAGCTATCACGCCCGATGGTCATATTAATTTATACCAATACGACGATGCCAATCGATTAATTCAGAGCCAGCACTATGCCAATACGATATTGGCCGGAGCAGGCACTGCTGAGCGTACGACCAGTTATAGCTATACTGAACTCAATCGGTTAAAGAACTACGAGGACGAGGAAAGTAAGGCGGTTTACCAGCACGACGCTCTGGGCCGGGTGATCAGCAGCACCGTTACCTATAAGACCGCCAGTCCGGTCTTCAGCAAAACCTTTTCCTATACCTACGATGCCAATGGTCGCAAGGACAGTTATACCAGCCCGGAACAGCAGACTTATGGCTATCGTTATACCGCCCACGGGCAATTGGCAGGAGTAAGTATTCCGGGCGAAGGTAGTCTCGCCTATCAGGATTTTAGCTGGTTGCTGCCGCAAAATATTATCTACCCGGGTGGAAGTAACTTGGCGGTAAAATACGACGGTTTGCAGCGTTATACCAACCGTACCCTTAAGGACCCGGCTGGCAAGCTGATCCAGTCTTACGGCTACGATTACGATCCGGTCAGTAATATCAGCAGCATCAGGACCCAAGAGGGTCAGGCCCAGTACGGTTACGACAAGCTTTATCGGCTTACTGAAGCGAAGTACCCGCAAGGCGATAGCCGGACTAACGAGGCCTATGCTTATGACGGTGTAGGTAACCGCTTGGATGCCAAGACTAGCAAGGCTGAGCTGGATATTGGCCAGTGGCAATATAATGCTCATAACCAGTTGGTCAGCCAAAATGGAGTCGGTTATCGCTACAACGCGGACGGCCACTTGATCGAAAAGGGCGCTCTGCAGGCCGACCAGAGCCTAAGTCAGTACGGAGCTGTCGACCACTGGTTCTATCGTTACGACAGTCGCGAGCGGTTGGTTGAAGTAGAGAAAAACGGCCAATTGTTGGTTCGCTACGCATACAATCCGTTAGGTCAGCGTATCAGTAAGACCCTGCTGCCAAGCAACAAAAGCATATACTATTTATACAGCGCAGAAGGTTTGGTGGGTGAATACGACGCCCAAGGTCAGCTTCAGCAGGAATATGCCTACGATCCGACTAAGCTTTGGATGAGCCAGCCGTTGTTTACCCGGGCGCAGCGTCATGATAATCAGCGATGGACGGTCAGCTATTTTGCAACCAGCCATTTGGGCACCCCGGAAGCGGCTTTTGAGAAAAGTGGAGAAGTGACATGGCGGGCCAAGTCGGGTGCTTTTGGCGATAGACTAGTTCAGGAAGGAAACGTTAATAACCCGCTGCGTTTCCCTGGGCAATATTGGGATGCGGAAACGGGCTTGCACTACAACTACTATAGGAACTATGATTCGACGCTTGGACGCTATATGCAGACCGATCCAGTTGGGCTAGCGGGCGGGCTGAACACCTATGGATATGTTAAGGGGAATCCAAGTGGTTATATGGATATATATGGCTTGCTCAGTAGTGGAGCTCGAGAGCTTGTAGATAATGCGCTTATAAATAATTGCGGTAATCGTGATCGTGCTCATAGTGAGCTTAGGATAGCGCGAATGAGGCGAGATTGGGAAGCGCTTACCCCAGAAGGAAAAGATTTGAGAGATGCTGAAAATTATATAACTAATTATGCTTTTGTTGAGCCTGGCGCCTTGGTTTTTATTGATTGGATGGGTATGGCGCTTATTGCTACTCCTGGCTGGCAAGGTTTTAGGTATCTCGAGAATTTTTTCGATATAAACATGCACTCCCCTGCATCTCTCGATGCGATGGAGGCGGGATATGATGGTGCAACTGATTCGATGACGGAGTACTATTTTACACCTGCACCTTGGAAGCCTTTAAAAAATTGCCAGTGCCTTAAGTAGTAGGACGAAATGGAACGAAAAACACCGCATCTAGTTGCTTTTTCTGTGAGTTTTGTATTGGTTGCTTTTTCTCTTGCGTCAATATGTGTTGTTGGTTTGAGACTTTCAAATTTGATCTTGTTGATCGTTGGGGGGGTGCAGGTTATCGCCGTAATTAAATTCGTTCGATTGGTTCTTTTGATTTCGGCCTTTGAGATATTTGTCGTTGGTTTTGTTCTGTTTGCTGTTGTAGTTTTCCCAATGCCAGATGGCGGTTTACCAATGCTTGATGGCTTGCCCTATTATGTGCGGTGGGGATTGGGTTTAGTGGTTTTTTTTGTTGTATTTGGGTTGATTCGTACAGCTTTAGCTTTGCGAGATGGTAAGGGTTTGCCAAGTGATGATATGTAAGGAAGTAGGAAAGCAAATAGAGGGGATAAAGATCGGATCGGAGTTATTTTAACACTGGTGAAAGCCTATTTTTCAACCAGATCCCTCGGGGTCAGCGAAATAGGGGGCAGAGTCTGAGTGATCCCCACATATTTAACCCTCCGTCATGCTCTGCTGTTGCGCATCGACGCGTAGTCGGCGCTCCAGGTCTTCCAAGACGCGCCAAGTCATGGTCGCAGGGTGTTTTCGGCCGTACTCCAGGCCTAAGCGCCACAGCGACAGGACCCGCTTACGCCTGAGGCTGTTGCTCTGGAAGCGCCGTTCATGGCCCAACTGGCGCGCCTGCAAACCCACCAACAAAATCAGGTAGTTGGCCAACGCGGCGATCA
>NZ_JBEVDL010000076.1:0-121684 GCF_040514055.1 Pseudomonas sp. | reverse complement strand
CGCGATGCCCTGCACCGCGAAGTGGGCCGTACCCAGGGGCTGCTGAGCAGCCGCTACGAACGCGATCCCCTGGGGCGGTTGCTGCAAAGCCAGGCGCAGTTGCAGGCCCAGGGCCAGGCCAACGAACCCCGGGCGGGAGGTTCCAGCGAACAGGCTAAACAGACACAGGGCCAGCGTATCGCCCGGCGTTACCAATACGACCTGGCCGGGCAGCTGAAAAGCATCACCGACCGCCGTCAAGGCAGCACCCAGTACGGCTACGACGTCCTGGGCCGCCTGCTTAGCGCCAGTGCGCCCCATGCCCAAGAGACCTTTGCCTTCGACCCGGCGCATAACCTGATGCAGCCGGACGAAGCACGGCAGCAGGAGGCGCGCTTAAAGAAAACCACCTGGACCGATGACGAGTGGCGCGCCTATGTGCGGGACAACCAACACAACCCGGCCTTTAACCCGCTCTTGACCCCGGCCGAAGCGGCCGCCGACCCCAGCACCTGGGGCGGCAATAAACCCAACCGTTTATTGGTGTGGGAAGAACACCGCTACGCCTACGATGCGTGGGGCAACTGCGTCGAGAAAAAATCCGGGCCGCACAGCGTGCGCAGCTTCGAGTGGGACGCCGAACACCAGCTGACCCGCGCCACGGTAACCCGCCAGCAAGGGCGTTTTCTGCACACCGAGCACTGGGGGTATGACTACGACCCCTTTGGCCGACGTATCGCCAAATACCGCCTTAACCCAACCAAGGCCTCCCACAGCCGCCCCTGGCTGGACAGCGGCACCACCCATTTCAGCTGGGACGGCAACCGTCTGCTGCAGGAGCGCCAGGGCGACAAACAGACCCTGTATATCTACGAGCCCGAGAGCTTTGTGCCGCTGGCACTGGTGCGCAGCCACCACACCCCGGCGCCATTGGAACAGGACATCGCCCTCCCCGCCGAATGGCGCGGTCTGCTGGAACGCCACCCGGAGCAATGGGCGGCCATCGTCGGCGCCATGCCGCACAAGCTGGCCGCCATGCAACCGTCGGCCAACCCCGCAGCAGATACCACGAAAAGCCCGGTCGAGGTCTTTTACGTTCACACCGACCACCTGGGCACGCCCCGAGAGCTGACCGATACCCAGGGCCAAATCGTCTGGACCGCCAGCTACAAGGCCTGGGGCAATACGGCGAAGATCGAGCATCCGCCACAGCGGGTGATGGTAAAAAACGGCAATACCCTGGCCGAACGCTGGCAGGCACAAAGCAACCCCCTCGAACAAAACCTGCGTTTCCAGGGTCAGTACTTCGACCCCGAAACCGGGCTGCACTACAATCGGTTTCGGCACTACGATCCGGACTGCGGGCGGTTTGTCAGCCAGGACCCGATTGGGCTGGCGGGCGGCGCTAACAACTATCAGTACGCCCCCAACCCAGTGACGTGGATCGATCCGCTGGGATTGACACCATGCCCTTTAATAACTAGCCGCGTAAAGGAAAATAACTCTCTCCACAAAGAAGCTAAAAAACTTTCAGAGAGCGAAAGCAGAGGAATAAATTCACTGTTAGCGCAAATACAGCAAGGGCAAATGAATCCCGGGATAGGCACCAAGGTATTTGATGGAATTACGGAATTTAGGCATAAAGACGGAGGCCGGATTTATGCAAAAGTGACCGGCAGTAACATTGAAATACTTGGATACTCCGGAAAAGGAAATCAAGAAAAAGTCATAGCTTTAATAAATTCAGCATATAAGGATTGTTTATGATTATTAGTCACAACAATTTTACAATTAATATTTGGCACGATATAAACACCACAAATTGCTACGATTTAGAATTTCACGTTACGTTCAAGGAGAAAAAATATTTTGGTTGGGCGTTCACGCCAGAAGGGATTCTGGCCGTAATGGAAAAAGATAAGAATACCGGCGAGAACTCGAATGGATCCTATTTTTGGGTTGAAAGTCTTATAATTTTAAAAGAAATAACAATTGAGAGCCTAGTCGCAACAATTGAAGACATTATCAACAATGACCCTAGCGCACTTGATCGAATTTTATTTTTGCTAGAAGAGTAGAATCACGGAAAGCAAGGAACGCATTTTTGATTTACATATCCGCCAGCGGCCACGGCTCCGACTATAGCACTGGGCACTTGGGAAAAAATCTGATCCTTTCTTCATGCATTGGTAAGATGGGAGAATTATCAATAAGCACCCAATCCGGTAACGTGGATCGATCCGCTGGGATTGACGCGCGTTCAGTCGCGCATCAATGTTAGGACAGGTGATGCCAAAATTAAAAGCTCTGGACTTGAGTACGCTTGGAAGAAGCATGGAAGTTGCTGGGGGGGCAAACAAGTCTGCGTTCAGCATATCTAAAGAGGAGCTTAAGAAGCTGCTACAGACAAAAGATGTAGTAAATTCTCCAGCCATACCTTCGCCGACGAACGATAACTATATAAGAATTGTTGACGCAGGCCGAACAATTGGAGTCGATGCAAAGGCAGGAGGAATCGACACTTCCACGATAACGGTTATTATCGACAAGGCTGGAAACCTTGTAAATACGTTCCCCGGAAGCACTGATATTTTTGAAAAACCTGGTTGCTGAGGAAAATTTATGTTTACCATACTTTTATGGGATCGAGCCAAATACACCAAACTAGCACAAGTCGATAATATGCTAGGGAATGAGACTTTCCTTATACAGTCCGACGATTCCCGATTTCCTCTTCTGTCAGACCTAGCTGATTGCGCGGAGGACATCCATTGTGAAAGCAGCTTACCCAAACTTTCAACCGAGCTAAAAGAACTAAAAAAAGAATTGAACACAGAACAAGAAATTGCCCACATAGACGAAATCATTAAATTAACTGATCAAGCAACTCTTGAAAACAAATGTATATTATTCACCCCATTCCTTCCTTATAAATAATTTACTAGGAGGCCTCATGATTTTTAGGGAAGTGCTTAGGGGCCAGACCACGGTTTCGCTTAATTTCGCAAAAAAGGTGCAGAGGAGGACGCGCAGTAGCTCAGGTTATCTGAAGGATTTATAGGGGACAGACTACGGTTTTGCTCCGTCTCGCCAAAGCAGTGCATCGATACTCTGGACACCATCAGCCAGGGTACGTCGAATATCGAGGAGGGGGCTGGGAAAACCTCGACTATACCAAAATGTGCTGAGAAGCTTTACGCAAAATCAATCCCTGACGCGATAAGCCGGCACTGGTATGCAATCGACGAAAAAGAAATAGTTCACATATTCAGGGGTGGTAACGATGGAACGGTCCATTGGTCGGGGGATGAATCGCAAGGTAAGGGACTTCCAGGAATACCCAATGATGTTGAAAAACAATTAGAGCAATTACACAAGGAAGGAATAGGAGTAAAATTTGGCTGCTGACACTGATGGAATCGTTGAAATCTCTGTGTGCAATTTCCCTCTGAGCACAGCCTTAAAGCGAGTGCTGTCAAAAAATGGGAAATTATTATTCTTAGAGCGCATCGATTTTAGAGTTCATGACATACAATTTTCTGACCAAGACGAGGCGTGTGTATCCGGCGCCTATCATTCAGAGATTGAACGTGAGCTTTCCGCTTTAGAAAAGCAAGATGTAGAAAAAAATGAAATCTTAGTAAAATCATTATTTACCAACATGCTAGGCCACATCAATACTGAGCTCTGGAAAAAAAATATCAAACATGACTTTATACTACAGGAAGAAATTTTAGAAAATTACTATATCCTGCATGGCCCAGAACCGTTCGTGGGTTATCTTTCCTACTTGATTCGGCTGAAGGGACATGATTTTTTTATTGGCGAAACCTGCCCAAAAGCACCACCTGCAAGTACACATTTTTTCCTCTTGCCATCGGGACTTTACCAGAAGCACTTGAAGGAGGTTTTGCAACATATATCTCCCCTCAAGACAGGCGATCAACCCGCTGCATGTTGAACTATTTATAACCCCTTAATTGCCCCCATCAGTTAAGGGTATTTTATTTTCGTAAATCTATAGGCGGCGAGAATGGAGGTTGCAAATGATTCCCGTACAAGTAAAAAAATTTTTGGGAAAAAGCACAGACGATGTGCACCGCTACGATTATCAATCCGCATTAAAAGCTCTGCACAACCTTGGCGTCGCTCCTTCTACTGAATTCGGCGAATTCTATCTGGAATATCAAGGCGGCTTTATAAGCCCCCGTCCAGTCGCCGAATTATTAGATATTGAAGGGCCTGCAATTCCCGCAGTTCCAGATCAAACAGATTACGCCCGGGATCGCTATCAACTCCCAGAAAAATTCTTGCCTATTACCTCAGACGAAAGCGAGGGAATGTATCTGTACAATAAAGAGGATAAAGCAGTATACGATTTTGACCTTAGCGAATACAAAGCCTTCATGGATGGCAAGATTCCGGCGCGCTGGGAATCCTTTAATGAATTTCTTGTATGGTATTTCGACGAAAGTCAAATAAATTCAGTTTGAGTGATACTCAAAAAATTGCTCTCGACACCTGAGCTCCTTTAAAAAACAAGCTCTGGATTTAAAGGGAACAGACCTCGGTTTCGCTCCGTCTCGCAGAAAAAGGCGCTAACGGCGAAGCACAGCAACTCAGGTTACATGGAGACCAGCTATGGGGGCGGAACCTAAGTCCCCACATACCGAGTCCACTACCCGGCTCCATTGCAGCGCTTCTTTGAAATCTGCTGGATTAAGCCCCCAGCTGCGAAATTCGCTGTTTTTGCACGCTAGAGGTTACTTCTCCGGTTTAAATACCAACGCGGTAACACCTACAACCACTCCATCCAAGCGAAACAGGTGAGACTCATGAATGAAGACATCAAAAGAAACACATATGAAATCATCAGTCGCTTTTTAGCTCTCATCAACTCCAGAGATCTCGACACCCTGCTTCGAGAATTCAACGTATCCAAACCAGTTTTTGAAGAAATCGAAGAGTCACTTGAGGAGTACTTCGGAGGCATCACGCCTATAGCCTTAGCGCCCTATGAAAAAGCGTTCAATGCAGAAAAACACAAACGACCTCCACTCGACATTTACAGCATGAACACTGAAAATTGTTTTGGTGTTGAATGTACGCTTTGGATAAATGGAAAAAGTTCCGAGCCCATATTGCATGGCGAGTTAGACCTCACTGGAAATAAGCCAATATTTAGATTCAAATACATAGGCTCCTAAATAGCGTCCAGCTATCGGGGTGGAGCATGAGTCCCCACGGGTCTTATAGGGGACAAACCACGGTTTCGCTCCGCCTAGCAAAAAATGCCAACGGCGAGGCACGCCATCTCGGGTTATGTGGAGATCTGCGGCTCTCAGCGGGCTATCAAAGGTAGGGGCTCGGGGTCAGAGTAAACAAACAATCAAGCGTAACGGCGCGCACCAGGCATGAATCGTCAACAATGCAGCAACCGGCCCCTCGATTTTTTTACACCGCCCCCGAAAAAACCAACGACAATAGCGCCGAATCAGCGCGAATAAACCGCCCTCGCCCCGTCCCGCTCGCCATCGATGCTCAAACCATGACAACCCTGCCTACGCCCACACCCGCCTCGCCACGCCCGGCTCCGCCCCACCGCTTCAGCGTGGCCCCCATGATGGATGGTACTGAGCCAGTTTAGAGCCACCGCAGCACTAAGCCCCCAGCGACCTGCCAAACCCCGCGTACCAATTTTGTACCGCTCCGCTCCGATTAGCACCTCTCAACAGCTGTGGGGTTCTGCACGTCTGAGCCATTCGAGGCTTCAAGCGGCTGAGCCCTCGAGTGCCAGTCCTGCGCGGCAACTGGCCCTGCCTGGTCGGTCGTAACAGTTCGTCCAATGCACGCGTGCCTGTCCCCGGTGATCAGTCTGTGCTGAGTCGCGCGGTAGCGTCCTGTGGGCGAGCGTGCACCAGTAAACGAGTGCAGTTGCGTGACCACGTTCGAACGCCCCACAACGCAGACCTGGCGTTTTATGTTGACCCCTGGGGAAAAGGTAATATTGGTAATATGGTTTTCAGAAATAGAGTTTTATCCTTTTGTATCAATGACTTAGGTAAATTCTAAAAAGGTAATATTTAGGTAATTTCAAGGTAACTCTATTACCTTTGAAGGGGGTCATTCCCACCCCAACACAACATCAATAAAATCAACGATTTACAGAAATATTACCTTTGACATTACCTCATATTACCTTCCGAGGTAATACGTCAACACCTAGTGCCACGCGGGCTGCAGCGCTATTCACGACCCGTGTTACCAATATTACCTTTTCCCCAGGGCTGCCCCGAAAACGGTGCCTAACCTCTTCCGCCAGCTCGCCGCCTGCTACCCGTCCGCTCCCCACAAAAAACCCTCTTACCTGCATCAAAATGCGTGTTTTTTCCGCACCCGTTTTCCCTAGCTGCAGCCAGCAGTGGCGCGGCGTTGAGGGGGTCGCGACAAGGCGTTAAAAGCACTCGATTTAGCGGGCAGGCGTGGAGGGGGGATGACTGCGCGCGCTCGGGGCTCGCTGAGGCCTCTGGCGGGCCCAAGATTCGACGCGAAAAAAAACCGCCTTGTAGGGCGGCTCGGTTGCCATCGCGGCTCAAAACGGACCTGAGGGGGACTGCAATGCTTTAGAAGGGGCCTACGTCTCACCGCAAGTGCCGAGGTTTGGCTGTTCGTTGCGCACATCTGCATCAGGGCTCATGTCAGCTAGGACGCACTGGAATGTCGCTTCAAGGATATTCTTTTGGCGGGTACGGTTCATGGTGCTCCCTTAGGCGTGACGATCAGCGGGATAGGCAACACGTCCGGTACCCATACCTGGCGCCGAACCTCAAGACAACAGTATGGAATTGCTCTAGGACTATCAGGTGCCATGCATCTGCTACAGTTGATCGACGATGCCGAGCATGATCGACTGGAGGCCTTGGCTACGGCCGCCCGCGACAGCGCGATTCCACATTAATCTAACCAGTTTTCTCAGTAGACTCTCATAGCGGGCACGCCTGGTCGTAGGGTCGGCTAAAAGAGTTCGTGTTGAAAGTGATGATGGCGGCCTTGAAGGGATGCTACCTTGGCGAAAGCTCATTTAAACCAGATGGGTAGGGGTCGGGTATGAGGCAAGGTTTCTTTCTGGGCGCAGGTGCATCATATGAATTGGGTATGCCGTTGGTCGTTGAGCTAACTCATACGCTGAAATCTTCTTTGGGCCCATCTACGCTAAGGCAAATTAGAGCCCTTAATAGTTTTCCTCCAGGGTGGTCTGCTATCGCGATAGAAGAATGGATTAATTTACTTGAACAACCAAACCTACATTACGAGGCCGTCATAGGCGCTTTGGAAGTACAAGGCCAACGAAAAAACGAACACTCTGATACTTACAACAATATAAGAGCAGACATTGTAAGCAGCGTATCTTACTTATTAGCGGAGCAGCACCGACAGTCATATACGCGAATAGTAATTGGAATGAAGTACGTCACTGGCTTTGCAGAGTATCTTAAGAATAACGCCCCACTTAACATATTCACCCTAAATCACGATCTAATCATCGAGGAAATTTGCTCGAGTCTTTCGAGCCCGCTAAAAGCTGGTTTCTTTGAAAATGACGAATATGTTAAAAGCGCTCTCATTGGTGCCTCCCTACCTTTCAATTTCGACACCGTTACAGCTTCGCAAATCGAAATTGAGCAATTGGATTTTTTTAAGCCCGGGCAGCCCGGTGTAAACCTCTGGAAGCTGCATGGCTCGCTAGATACATTTTTATTCAATAACTGCAATGATTTCGTGCGGTTTCGGCCGAAAAACTTAAATGTCGGCGATCACCTATTGATGCTCAGTGACTTAGAAGATACAAGTAGGCGGACTCAGAGTGAGTACGGCACGATAGCTTCACAAATGCTAACTATAAGCGACTCTAAAAAAATATTGCAATTTTTCGATCGAAGCTTGATAACCGGTGCATTTAAATTCAGAAATAAACCTAATCACCGGAAAGCGCTAAATGTATTATTCAATAACTTCAAAACCAAAATATACGAAATTGATGAATTAATATGTATTGGCTACGGCTTCGGAGACCTTCACGTAAATGAAGCATTAGAAAGATGGCTATGCGAATCAAGGACCAAGAAACTGACTATCGTCGATCCATTTATAAAACAGACTCCATCATTTTTGCTTCACCTGACAAATCAGGTCGAGCTTATCAATAAGACGTTCCTTGAGTTCATAACACCACCTCAGAATATAACAGAAGAACTTAATTTGTTCATGTTTCAACAGCAGCGCGAATTTGATCGTATACAACGATCTCGAATGAAAATTGGATAAGTTCAATCGACACACAACCCCACATGATGTGATGGAGGAACTATGGCTTATCTTCCTGGTTTGGAAGGGTTAAACCGAGCGCTTCTAGGCGAAATAGATGACTCTCTAGATATGCACATAATTAGATGTGCCGACAAAAACTGGCGCATATCGCCACAACATGTCGCAGATTCATTTCAAATCACAAAAACCTCAGCAAAAAAAATGCTGCAGTCTGCCGTTGGACGCGGCATCGTTACTTCTCTACCAAACGGCTGGTATGAACTTACGGCCATTTCTATCCGCTCTAATTCATGATGCTAATTGAAAATTTAATTTATTACAAACCCCCAATACTCACAGCCGCGAGGCCGTGCCTCACATTGAACATTAATGGTAAATAAAATGAAACCATGGATTGGCGCACAAATTGTTCTATTATTGATGTGGAGTCAACATGCCGCTGCAGACGATGCATGCCCTAAAACTGCTTATTCCAGCAACTATCAAAAAAACCTACCAATTGTTGACGCTGACGGACTTATAAAAAGCATCACCCCTCTATTAGCCGGGGGACAAATTAGCTGTCAGGTAGGGATAAACCACAAAAACCCAAGTACCAACGAACGACTTCGCATAGAGACTGGTTCATACGAAGGAATAAAGTATAGTTTCTATCATAGTGACGGCAGCGGAACGATCCAAGGTGACAAAAATAGTACTTTAGACACCATTAAAGACCTGCACTTAACGAATTGGAGTATCAAATGCGTGAAAGATGGCATGGACGATACGCACTGGTGCTCACTTAGAAAACATAATATCTCCATAGGTATCTGGAAAAACGGGTCGCACTTTATCAGCGTAGGCAACGATCATTTCCCTTCATCTGACATCACCCTTCGAATAGACAAAAATCAGCCAGTAACGGCTGTTGCCGAAAGTGGCTTTACTGAAAAGCAAGCAGACCTACTGATTTCACAAATGAAAGTCGGCGAAAGTGCTCTCTCCCGGTATCAGGAATGGCCTTATCGGGCAAATAAAGATAAGAAAGTGGAACTTTATGGCTTTTCAGAAGCATGGAAAATCCTTAACGTAATTTACAGTACCGCTCAGCAATAACTTAGGCACAGCTCAATATCCTGCACCCCATTTAGAAATAGATAAAAATATCTGTCTGAATGGGGTGTCAGAGCCGCCTTAAATCAGACCTGATCCTTCCTGAACCGTGATGCTGTACGGCTTAAACCGCACCACCTCCTCTCCCGCCCATTCATTCAACTCGAGGAACCGCGCCTGCAGCGGCTCGAGTTCGTTGCGGGCGAACACCTCGGCCACCGGGCCCGGTGGCGCGGCGGTACCGGAATTGCCCGGTGGCGGCATGCCCATGAGCTGCCACGGCACCCGATGGGCCGCCATCTGGTCGTCACGGGTCACGTTCTTGATGTTCATGAACTCGTCCTTCGCCGCCACCTCGCTGACCGGTATCAGTTGCATACCGTCCTTTTTGCCGTTGGGCGCATAGACGAACAGGTTGCGGAAGTTGCCCGGGCCCTTGCTGTCCTTGAGCGCCTTGCGCAGGGCGTCCACGTCCCCTTCCTGCTGGGCGGCGTCGGTCATGTACAGGATGAAGCCGGCATGGCTGCCGTTCGAGTAGTAGCGCCGGCGGAACAGGGTCGCGGCTTCATTGAGCAGCGTGGAATGCAGGCTGCTCAAGTACTCCGGTAACCCGTAAATTTCCTGGTTCAGGTCCGGTTCGAGCAGGTGCCAAACGCTGCCGCTGCGAAAGGCGTGTTCGTCCTTGTAGCCCCGGGTGAACCAGTACTGGTCCAGGTCGTAAGCGTCCCGGCGCACGAACTTGGCCAGCGCCGGTTCGTAGCTCAGCGGCTTGCCCGATCGCGCGGTGCGCTGCTCCAGGTAGCAGTTGCCGAAGGTCAGGAATTCCAGGGCGATGCGCGACACCGCCGCCCGGGACAGCAGCGCGCTGGGCTCCATGGTGCTCAACAGAATGTTGCGCTTGGCGTAGATCGCCGAGCTGTGGTGTGTAGCCGCCCGGAACACCTGGGCCAGGCCATTCAGGTCAATCGGTGGTTCGTACCACTTGCCGTTGCGCCAGCACTCGATGTAGTCCAGCAGGCCCCGCTGGCCCAGCACGGGCTCGGGGTCGCCGAAGGTGAAGGCGTGGGCCGCTGACCGGCTCGTTTCGGGGGTATCAGTCATCAGCAAATCTCCATAAAACCGCTGTTCATCGCGGTCGTGCCTTCAAGGGGTTCGTTGTGCAGCGCATGCATGACCGCCCAGGCCAGGTCAGCGTGGCCGGTCTCTTCCGAGCGGCCCGCCTCATAGGTCACCTGGCGGCCGCTGGGGGTAAGCGTCTTGCGGATGGCCATGAAACTCGCGGCCATATCGGTCCAACCGGCGTCGAACTCGAGCCGGCCCTTGCTGATCACGTCCAGGGCCTTCATGACCAGCAGGCCCTTGACCTCGGGGGAGTAGCGGAAGGTGGTCACGGCCGGGAAGAACACCTTCACCAGCTGGTACACGGCGGCGCCCAGCCCCGTCACGTCGATGCCGATATAGGTCACGTTGTATTTTTTGCAGATTTCCTGAATCGCCCGGGCCTGGGCCTCGAAATCGAGTCCCCGGAACTGGTGCTTTTCGAGGATCCGAAATTTACCGCCGGGCACCAGGGGCGGCGCGATCACCGCCAGGCCCGCGCTGTCGCCGCCGTCAGCGGGGTCATAGCCCACCCACACTGGCCGATGCCCGAAGGGCCGGTTGGCGTGTGGCTTTAGGTCGCTCCAGGCTTCCCAGCTGTCGACCATGCCGCGCTGCAGCATCGCAAGCGGGAACAGGCTCTGGCCGTCGTCCATAAATTGGCACATCAGCAGGTTGTCGAACTGGTCCGGCGAGTACTCGAAACGCAGTTCGTCGATATCGAACAGGTCGCAGCCGCCCGCCTGGGCATCCATGATCGTGACGATCTGCCGCCAGACCTTGTCCGCCCCCACAGCGCCGTTCTTGAGCGCGGCGTGGGCCACATCGATGATCAGCTGTTCATTCTTGGGCCGGCGCTTGTTCAGCCGGGCGCCGGTCCAGAACGGATAGGCCTCGTGGGTGATGCTGCTGGGGGTGCTGAAATAGGTTTTGCGCCATTGCTTGTGCATCGCCATGCCGCTGGCGACCTTGTTCAGCTCCTCGAATTTGTGGGTCCAGAAGAACTCGTCGAAATAGAAATTGCCGTGGTAGCCCTGGGCGGTGCGCGCGTTGGTGCCCAGGAAGTACAGGTGGGCCCCGTTGGGCAGAATGATCGGATCACCGGTCAATTCGATGCCCGCGGCCTCTCGAGCGAACTGGCGGATGTACTCCTTAAACATATGCGCTTGGGCTTTCGAGGCGCTCAAGAAAATCTGATTGCGCCCGGTCTCCAGGGCATCGGCTAGAGCTTCCCGGGCGAAGTACCAGGTGGCGCCGATCTGCCGGCTTTTCAGGATCACCCGGGTGCGCTTGTCGCCGTTGCGGTACCAGGCCTTTTGATAATCGAACAGCGAATCCTGGAACGCCTCGAGCAGGCGCGCCTGGTCTTCCTCGCTGAACTCGTTTTTGCGCGGCGCCGCCTTGGGCCCGGCGTTGCGGTTGGCCAGCTTGGGGTTCAGGTCGCCGGCGTGTCCGCCCGGCTCCTCATAGCGGCGCACCCGGGCCAGGCGTTCGATCTGCCGGCCCAACAGGTCGATTTCCTTGAAATCGGATCCGCTCTTGGTGTCCTTGACGATCAGCTGCACCAGGCGCGCTTCCAGCGTGCTTTCCACCCGCTCGATCGGCTTGGCTTCGTCCCACTTTTCCCGCTGTTTCCAGGCGTCGACGGTGGCGCGGGCTAGGCCCAATTCGCGGGCGATGGACGACACCCGCCAACCTTGGAAGTACAGGCTACGGGCGGTTTTGCGTGGGTCGATTTCGGGGGCTGGGGTAAACATGGCGCAAGCCTACCCGCGCGCGCTCGAGCCCCGGCACGCCGGGTTTTGTATGGGCACGCCTTACAAGTTCTGTCCGTTGCCGCCACTCGCGCAGGTGCGGACCATCCCCAGCATCGAAAGCACGCCCGTGCTCAGAACTGACCGAGGGATACCCATGGCCGGCAAGACAACCAAAAAATTCCGTTCCAAATGGCTGCGCGTCGCGGTCGAAGGCGCCACCTCCGACAAGCGCGTGATCAAGCGCAGCTGGCTCGAGCAGGCGGCGAAGAACTTCAACCCGAACACCTACGGCGCCCGCATCTGGCTCGAGCATTTCCGCAGCCTGCTGCCGGACGGCCCGTTCAAGGCCTACGGCGACGTGCTGGCCGCCAAGGCCGAAGAAGTCACCGTCGACGGCAAGAAAAAGCTCGCCCTGTTCGTGCAAATCGAGCCCAGCGACGACCTGGTCGCGCTGAACAAGGCCAAGCAAAAAATCTATACGTCGGTCGAGCTGGACGAGAGTTTCGCCGACAGCGGCGAGGCCTACCTAGTGGGCCTGGCCGTCACCGACTCGCCGGCCAGCCTGGGCACCGACATGCTCGCCTTTTGCGCCGAGAAGCCCGACAGCAGCCCATTCAAGGACCGCCACTACTCGGCGACTTCGATGTTTTCCGAAGCGGTCGAAGCCGAATTGGAATTTGAAGAGGTCGACGACACCCCCAGCCAGTTCGCCGCCCTGTTCGGCAAGGTCAGCGAGCTGTTGACCCGCAACAAGGCCAAAACCACCACCGACGACGCGCGTTTCGCGGACATGGGCCAGGCGGTGGAAGTGCTGGCCGAGCACGCCAGCGAGCAGTCCACGGCCTTTAGCCAGCTGCAGGCCACCACGGCGGCCCAGGCCGGCGCCATCACCGTGCTGACCGCCCAGGTCGCGGCATTCAATGCCGAGCAGGCGCGCTTCGCCGAGTTGCTCAACAAAACCCCGGACGGTCAGCCCAAGCGCCCCGCCGCCACCGGTCAAGAAGGCGGCGCCGCCGTCACCGACTGCTAATCGCGCCCTGCCACGCCACGGAGAGACCCATGCGTAACGATACACGTGCCCTGTACAACGCCTATTGCCAGGCCCTGGCCACCCTGAACGGGGTGGACAGCGTCGGCAACAAATTCAACGTCACCCCCACGGTGCAACAGACCCTGGAAACCCGCATCCAGGAGTCCAGCGAGTTCCTGACCCGCATCAGCATGATCGGCCGCACCGAACAGGAAGGCGACAAACTCGGCCTGGGCATCGGCGGCACCATCGCCGGTACCACCGATACCAATGCAGCCCCGCGCCAAACCCAGGACCTGCACTCGTTCGACGAAATCGGTTACCGCTGCACCCAGACCAACTTCGACACCCACATTCGCTACGCCATCCTCGACGCCTGGGCCAAATTCCCGGACTTCCAGACCCGGCTGCGCGACGCGATCATCAAGCGCCAGGCGCTCGACCGCATCCTGATCGGCTTCAACGGTACCAGCCGGGCCGCGACGTCGAACCGTGGCACGAGCCCCATGCTGCAGGACGTGAACATCGGCTGGCTGCAGAAGTACCGCAACCACGCCCCAGCGCGGGTCATGAAAGAGGTGGTCGCGGCCAGCGGCAAGGTCACCCATGGCGTCGGCGGCGACTACGAGAACCTCGACGCCCTGGTCTACGACGCGGTCAATAACATGATCGATCCCTGGCACCAGGAGGACACCGAACTGGTGGTGATCTGCGGCCGTGGCCTGTTGCACGACAAGTATTTCCCGATCGTCAACAAGACCCAGGCGCCCACCGAAACCCTGGCCGCCGACATCATCCTGTCGCACAAGCAACTGGGCGGCCTGCCGGCCATGCGCGTCCCGGGCTTCCCCCAGAACGCGCTTATGGTCACCCGCCTGGATAACCTGGCCCTGTACTGGCAGGAAGGCGCGCGCCGGCGCAACGTCATCGAAAACTCGGCCCGCGACCGGATCGAGAATTACGAATCGAGCAACGAAGCCTATGTGATCGAGGACTTCGGTTGCGGCTGCGTCGTGGAAAACATCCAGGCCAAGGTTTAACGCCCGCGCCACCTGGTGGCAGAGGCGGCATGTCCGCCTCTGCCCTGGCCCACCTTCATTCAGGTAATCCCATGACCAGTCCCGCACAACGCCACTTCGCCCGGGTCACCGCGTCCCTGGCCGCCGCCCTGGCGGTGGATCACGGCAGCATGACGATGGAAGGCGCCACCGCCTACGAACTCATGCTGGCCAAACAAGCCGATGACCGGCGCCGGTTGAAAACCCTGCAGTCGATCGCCCGCAAGATCGAGCTCAAGCGCGAGCTGCTGCCCGACTACGACGCCTACGTCGAAGGCGTGCTGGCCGGCGGCCGTGGCGCCCAGGACGACGTCCTGGTCACCGTGATGACCTGGCGAATCGACACCGGCGACTACCCCGGCGCCCTGCTGATCGCCTCCTACGTCCTGCAGCACAAGTTGACCTTGCCCGACCGCTTCGAGCGGACCATGGGCACCTACATCGCCGAGGAAATCGCCGAACAGGCGCTGCGCGCTCTGACCGCGAAAGAGCCGTTCGACATTGACGTTCTAGGCCAAACCGGGACGCTCACCGCCGCCGAGGACATGCCCGACGAAGTGCGCGCCAAGCTGCATAAAGCCATCGGCTTGCTGCTGATCGGCGATATCGACCTGAAAGTCGAGCTGGCCGCCACCAATCAACTGCGCCTGGAAATGGCCCTGCCCCACCTGCAGCAGGCGTTGCAATTGCACGAGCGTTGCGGCGTCAAGCGCGATATCGAGAACGTCGAACGCTCCCTGAAAAAGCACGTTGCCCCGGCAACTCCCTGAGCCAACCCCGGCACCCCGGCGGCTCGGGGCCGATCACGCCACCTGGTGAACGTGTGACGCCCCGACCACCGCCGACCCGGCCCACCATCACCCCCAGGGCACCCCCATGACAGGTCTTGTCGCCACCGGTACCGCAAGCGCTGCCCCCCTGATGGTCGTCAGCAATGACGGCTGGTTCCCCGATATTGACCTGGTGCAGCTGCGGGCCGCCGAGCGCCTCGGCAACACCATCACCGATGCCCGCCTGAAACCGGCGGTGATCGCCGCGATCATCAGCGTCAACACGGACCTGGCGCTGTGGCAAAGCCTCGAGGTTGGCAAGGGTGCCGCCACCCTGGCCGATGTACCGGCGCCCCTGGTCGACGGCCAGAGCGCCAAGGTGGCGCTGTACCTGCGTGCCGTCTACAGCCTGGCCCATGCGGACCTCATCGAACGCTACAGCGACTACGACACCACCGGTTCCGGCGAGAAAAGCGCCGACGAGCTGAGCCCGCAGATTGCCGACCAGCACCGTAACGCCCGCTGGGCCATCCGCGACCTGCTGGGCCAGCGGCGCACCACGGTGGAGTTGATCTGATGCAAGTGCGCGCCCAGCAGGGCGACACCCTGGACCTGATCTGCTGGCGGTACTTCGGCCGCACGCTGGGCCTGGTCGAGCAGGTGCTGGCGTCCAACCCCCAGCTGGCCGGCAAAGGGCCGGTATTGCCCCACGGCCAGCTGGTCATCCTGCCCGACCAAGTGCCCCCCGCCGCTGTGACCCAGCAGCAGGTGCAGTTATGGGACTGAACCCTACCCACCACCCCCGAGGGGGCAACGGAACCACGCGCATGCCTGATAAACCGGAAACCTGGGCCTGGCTAAGCGCCTGGCTGCAACTGAACCTCCCCGCGCTCTACGCCGGCGGGCTCGCCTTCGTGATTTCCATGTGGCGAATCATCTACACCGGCGGGAAATTTCGCCAAATCGTCATGGAGTCGCCGTTGTGTGGGTTCGTCGGCGTGGGCGTGACCTACGGCGCCGAATTCGTCGGCGCCTCGACCGGCGTGGGGGCCTTCTTCGGTTCCGTGGTCGGCCTGCTCGGCATCGAAACCATGCGGGCCGTGGCCCATCGCGCACTGGAAAAAAAGGTGGATCAGCTATGAATGCCCTTCGCCACGGCGACCGCGGTCAAGCCGTGCTCAACCTGCAAAAGGCCTTGAACGCCCACGGCGCCAGGCTGCTGGCCGATGGTCACTTCGGCGACCTCACCGAAACCGCCCTGCGCGCTTACCAAACCGGTACCGGCCTGGTCCCGGACGGCATCGCCGGTCGCAAGACCCTGGGCACCCTGGCCGGCCAGGACAACCGCCACCTGCTGGGCCTCAAGGACCTGCAGGCCGCCGCCACCCGCCTGGACCTGCCGCTGGCCACCGTGCTGGCGGTCAACGCCGTGGAAAGCCAGGGCGATGGCTTCCTGGACAACGGCAAGCCGGTGATCCTGTTCGAACGCCATGTGATGCACCGCCAGCTGGGCGACGCTCGAGCGGCCGAGCTGGCCAGCAAGTACCCCAACCTGGTCAACCGCCAGCCCGGGGGTTATGCCGGCGGCAGTGCCGAGCACAACCGCCTGGCCATGGCCCGTCAGCTCGACGACAGCGCCGCGATCGAGTCGGCCAGCTGGGGGCTGTTTCAGATTCTGGGCATGCACTGGCAGTTGCTGGGGTATGCCAGCCCCCAGGCCTTCGCCGAGCGCATTGCCGCCAGCGAAGCCGAGCAGCTGCACGCCTTCGTGCTGTACATCGAAGCGCACCCCGAGCTGCACAAGGCCCTCAAGGCCCGCAAGTGGGCGCAGTTCGCCCAGGGTTACAACGGCCCGGGCTACGCCCGCAACCTGTACGACGCCAAGCTGGCCGAGGCCTACGAGCGGTTCAGCACCAAGCCGAAGGCGGCGGCATGACCACGGTGCGCCAGGCCCTGTATGGGCTCGCCCTGCTGGCCGCCCTGGGCCTGTACATCTGGACCCAGCAGCTGCAGCTGGACGCTGCCAAGGCCGGCCAAGCGCTGGCCGAGGAACGCCAGGCCAGCGCCGAACGCGGCATTGCCGAACGTGACGCGACCCTATCGGTGATGGGCAGTCTGCTGTTCAACGACCGGACTGCCCGCCACCGTCTGCAGACCACCCAGAACCGCCTCACCGCCGCCCTGCGCCAGAGCGAACTGAAACGCGAGGAACTGACCCGTGAACTCGAAACGTACCGTCTATGGGCTGCTCAGCCTCTGCCTGGCGCTGCTGCTCGGCTGCGCGAGCGCCCCACCCTCACCGGCGCCGCCGCTTATCTTGAGTGGCTGTCCCGTCGTAACGCCCTGCCAGTTGCCCGCGACGGCGCCGGCGCTCAACGGCCACCTGGTCAGTGACCTCGAGGTCATCGAATCGGCGTGGGCCAGCTGCGCCGCTCAGGTCGACGAAATCCACGACTGCCAGCAGAGGCTGATGCATGAACAAGCCCCAGAGCCTACGCGCCGCCCTTGAGGCGGCAGTGCCCAGCCTGAAGCGCGACCCCGAGCGGCTGCTGGTGTTCGTCGACAAGGGCGCGATCGCCAGCACCTCGCGCGCCAGCCTGTCGTTCGAATACCGGTTTCAGCTGCAGCTGGTGCTGACCGATTTTTCCGAGCATATCGACCGGGTCATCGTGCCGGTGATGGCCTGGGCCCAGGCCAACGAGCCGGACACATTCGAGCGCTGGCGGTCCACCGGGGACGGCATCACCTTTGAAGCCGAGATTCTCGACGACAACCAGGTCGACCTGGCGATCACCCTGGCCATCACCGAGGCGGTCCTGGTCCGTAAGCAGCCCGACGGCAGCTACACGACCCAGCACCTGGGCGAGCCGCCCGCGCCGGACCCGCTGAGCGACGCCCCGGGCCTGTTTCGCGAGCTGTTCGGCCAGGACGGCGCCCGCCCTGAAGAGAACCTGACGCAAGGGCCCGCCGGTTGAGCGGCGACGGCTTCGACGCGCTGGAAGACTGGGCCGGCGCGCTGTTGAACAAAATGGAACCGGCGGCCCGGCGCACCCTGGCCCGGGATATCGCTCGGGACCTGCGCCGCAGCACCGCCCAGCGCATTGCCGGTCAACGCAACCCGGACGGCTCGCGCTTCGAGAAGCGCAAGCCACGCAAGGAGCCCAAGACCACCCCCGTGCGGTTTATCTACCAAACCCCGGGCGCCGAGCCGCGCGAAGTGCTGATGCGCAGTTGGGTTTTCAAGGGCGGCCTGATGACCGGTTTCGACCGCGAAGCCGATGGCATCCGCAGCTTTCGCAAAGACCGTATCGTGCGCCACCTGCCTGCCCCCAGCGGTAGCGGCGGCGGTACGGGCACACGCGGTATGGCCCGCAAGCAGGGCGCGATCCGCCGCCGCATGTTCGACCGCCTGCGCACCGCCAAGCACCTCAAGACCCGCAGCGACACCCACGGAGCCACCGTCGGCTTTTTCGGCCGGGTCGCGCGCCTGGCGCGCATCCACCAGTTCGGCGAGCGGGACAAGGTCGGCAAGATCGATTACCAGTACCCCAAGCGCGAGCTGCTGGGCTTCACCGACGCCGATCGCGAGTTGATCACGGCGCTGATCGTGCGGCACATCAACGGCTGACCGATTGCGATTGTGTAGCGCATGCGCATACACAAACCGCCAGCTGCGCGCCTCGCGTGAGGCCGTCAGCATCTACGCCATGAACCCAGCCGACCAAAACCGCCGCCTCGAAAGCCTGATCCGCCACGGCACCATCGCCGAGGTGAACCCAGGCGCTGCCCGCTGCCGGGTGAAATCCGGCGGCCTGCTCACCGATTGGCTGCTGTGGTTCACCCCGGCCGCCGGCGAGGACACCGAATGGCGCGTGCCCAGCATCGGCGAACAGGCCGTGGCCCTGTGCCCGTCCGGCGACCCGGGCGTGGGCTTCGTCCTGGTGGGCTTTTTCAGCGATCAATTCCCGGCGCCGGATGACAGCACCACCAACCGCGCCCGGCATTACCGCGACGGCGCCGTGGTCGCTTACGACTCGGCCACCTCGACCCTGACCGCCACCCTACCCGACGGCGGTAAGGCCGCGATCATCGCCCCCGGCGGTATCAGCGTGGTCGGCGACGTCACCATCACCGGCACGGTGACCGTCAGCGACGACGTGATCGCCGCCGGCATCAGCCTGGTCAACCACCGGCACCTGGGCGTCACGCCAGGCAACGGCACCACAGGGCAGCCCATATGACCGGCATGAACGTCACCACCGGCCGCGCGCTGCCGGACGAACTGGCCCATATCAAACAATCGGTAGCCGACATCCTGCTGACCCCGGTCGGCTCGCGCGTGATGCGCCGCGACTACGGGTCGTTTATCCCCGAACTGATCGACCAGCCCCTGAACGGCGAAACCGTGCTGCGCCTCTACGCCGCCACGGTTATGGCCCTGCTGCGCTGGGAACCACGGGTCAAGCTGAGCCGGGTGCACGCGGTGATCGATGCGTCGGCGCCGGGCAGCCTGGCCCTCGACCTGATCGGCGCCCGGGTCGGTAGCGCCGAACCGCTGACCTTTAGCGTGCCGTTGCGCGCGGGAAGTGGCGCATGACCGACACCACCGCCCCGCTGCCGCCACCGGCCGTTGTCGAGATCCTCGACTTTGAGCAGATCCTGGCCACCCGCAAAGCCGCCCTGCTCGCCCTGCTGCCGGCCGACCAGCGCCCCGCCATCGCCGAGGTGCTGGCCCTGGAGTCCGAGCCGCTGACCAAGTTGCTCGAGGAAAGCGCCTATCGCGAGATGTACCTGCGCGCCCGGATCAACGACGCCGCCCGGGCCAACCTGATTATTTACGCCAATGGCGCGGACCTGGACCACATCGGTTACCTGTTCGGCCTGCCGCGCCTGGCGGGCGAGCTGGACCCCCGGTACCGCAGCCGCCTGTTGCTGCGTATCGCGGCCATGGCCGGCAACGGCACCCGCGAGCACTACCAGCTGATCGCCCTGGGCGTGTCCCTCGAGGTGGTCGGTTCGGCCGTGCTGCAGCCCGCCGCCAGCCGCGTCGACATTGCCCTGTGGCTCAAGCCCGGCGCCGACGCCGTGGCCCTGCTGGCCGCCGCCCGCGCCGCCTACGCCGCCCCCGGGGTCAAGATGCTGGGCGTGGAGCTGGGCGTGCGCCTGGCCGTGGCCAAGCCCATCACCCTGAGCGGCCGTATCTGGCGCGAAACCAGTGCCCCCACCGACCTGGCCCAGCAGGTCGCCGCGCAGTTCCCGGCGCAGCTGGCCGCCTATGCCCAGCTGGGGCGCAGCGTCTCGCGCAGCTGGATATTGAGCGCCCTGCACCGCCCCGGCGTGGCCCGTGTCGAGCTCGACCAGCTGACCGATATCGGCGTCGGCGCCGATCAATACGCCACCCTGGGCAGCATCACCCTAAGTGACGGGGGCACCAGCTGGTGACCGTCCAGCGGGCCTTGCTGCCCCCCAACGCCAGCCACCTCGAGCGCGCGGTGGCCGCGATCGCGCTGCCGGCCGAGCTGGAAGCCCTGGCCGACCTGCCCACCGGTGTCAGTTACGACCTGCCGCCCGGCTTCGCGCCGCTGATCGCCGCCCAGTTTTTCCTGGCGCAGTTCGCCCACCACTTCAACACCGCCGAGCAGCTGCTGGTGGCGGGCCTGCCATGGCTGCGCGAGCGCGGCACGGCGGCGGCAGTGATCCGGGCACTGGCCTGGATCGCCATCGACGCCCAGGTCGAAGAGGACGGCGCCCTGTTGCACCTGGACCCCGGCAGCCCACGGGCGCCGGCGCGCCTGGGCGATATCCGGCAACTGATCGAGGCCAGCATCCCGGCGCACGTGCGCTTCTACCGCCTGTTCCACGGCTACGACCTGCGCCACGCCCGCGCCGACCGCTCGCGCGGCGACGACAGCATCTGGGACAACGACTCGGGCATCGTCATCGACGGCCTGCGCGTCAGTTTCGGCGAGCGGGTTGCCGACGCCACCCTGGCGCCCGCGCGCGGCGTGCTGACCTGGTCGACCGCCGCCCATGCCGTGACCCTGCGCCGCGACAGCATGTACTGGGACGGCTGGACCCTGGACGGTGACTGGCAAATCGACCTGTTCGGCGGCGTCGGCCAAGCCGTGTTCGTGGAAATCGCCAGCCGCGACCTGGGCCAACCGCTGTTCGCCCCCGGCCAGTTCGTGATCGAAATTGTCGCCCGTGACGAAGCCCCACTGGTCCAGGCGACCACCGCCGAATCCTTCACCGAAGTCGAGACCCGCCAGCCGCGCCGCAAGTGGATCGGCCCGTGGGCCGGCAAATGGCGCCTAACCATCCCGTTCAAAGCATCCGAGGAATAAACCATGGCAACCCTGCAAGACGACGGCCGTGTCGGCGAGTGCGCCCTTTTCGTGGGCCTGCCTATCCATATCGCCTGGGGCACGGGCCTGCCGGCCTGGGACACCACGCCAGAGCCTGAGCCCACCAGCGCCAATACCCTGGTGGCCGAGGTCGGCCGGCGCACGGCCACCCAAGTGCAGTTCGTGGTGCCCGACGCCGCCGGCGCGATCGAGCTGCCCGGCGGCGCCAAGTACCGGGCTAGCGCGACCCCGACCAAGTGGGCGCACGTGCGAGTGGTGTTCGATTTCAACGATGCGGCCGGTACCACCATCCGCGAAGTGGGGGTGTTTTTCGGCACCGTCACCGCCGCCGGGCTGCCTGCCGGCCAGCGCTACTTCACCCCGGCCCAGATCACCAACCCCGGCCGCCTCAAGGTGCTGCACCGCCTGCAAAACAAAATCCCCCGGGAGGCTGGCGTGCGCCAAACCTTCGAATACGTCTTGCCGTTCTGATTTTTTCCGAGGCCCGCTATGAACGAAATCTATGATCGTTTCGACCCTGCCAAGGGCTACGACAGCCACCTGTTTCGCAGCGATCGCATTCTGCAGTCCGCGGAATTCAACGAAATCCAGTCGGCCCAGCGCCACCGCCTGCAGGCCATCACGGACGTACTGCTTAAGGACGGCGACATCATCCGCGACGCCGGACTGCTGGTGGACCCCCAGACCGGTGTGGCCAAGGCCGAAGCCGGCGCCCTGTACCTGAACGGGGCCGTGCGCGGCATCGCGCCGGCGCAGCTGCA
The DNA here is from genome assembly GCF_040514055.1 of Pseudomonas sp. Classification (GTDB taxonomy): domain Bacteria; phylum Pseudomonadota; class Gammaproteobacteria; order Pseudomonadales; family Pseudomonadaceae; genus Aquipseudomonas. The sequence goes on along the minus strand of NZ_JBEVDL010000076.1, from coordinate 99,443 downwards.
GGTGGCGATTGTCGGTACCGTGACCATTGGCGCTTATCTCGTGACCTCGGTGGTCACCGAGCTGGAGGACCCGGCGTTGCTGAATCCCGCCGTGGGCGCCCGTGGCTACATGGAACCGGGCGCCGCGCGCATGCGCATGGTCGCCGTGTGGGGCGTGGCCGGTACCCGCGCCGACGAGTTCTACCCGGTTTATACCGTGGTCGACGGCATCGTGCGCCAGAAGATGGCGCCGCCGAACCTGGACGCGGTGACCCAGGCGATTTCGCGCTATGACCGCGACTCGTCGGGCGGCTCCTACGTGATCGAAGGTCTGTCAGTCGAGCTGCTCGACACCCCGACCGCCGGCGACAAGCAGACTTGGCTGATCGCCCAGGGTCGCGCCCGGGTCAACGGTCAGTCGGTCGACCTGTCGACCTCGCGCCGCATCACCTACGACGCCACCCCGGAAACCCGGCTGATTTCTTCGGAACCGCACCTGATCACCACCGTCGGGCGGCAGCGTATCAACGTCAACCGGCCGGCGATCGCCTTGATCGAGACGGTCCAACTCACCGAAGAAAAGACCGTCACCCTCACCCACGGCGCCTTCGTCGGGGTGCACGACGCCCTGCCCGATCCGGCGGTGATCGCCCTGGTCAGCGTCAAGCAAGGCGGCACCACCTACACCGTCAATACCGACTACAAGCTGGGCGCGGCGGCGGTGGACTGGTCGCCGGGTGGCGCGGAACCGGCCACCGGTTCCACCTACAGCGTGACCTATAAGCACATCAAGACCGCCGCCCCGATCGAGCCGGACGGCGCCGGCTTCAGCGTCGAAGGCGGCGTGGTCGGCACCCTGGTGCTGGTGACCTACCGGTCCAAGCTGCCCCGCATCGATCGCTTGTGCCTGGACGAAGGCGGCGCGCACGTGTGGATCGCCGGCGTCGCCGCGCTCGACAACCCCATCGCCCCCATGGTCCCGCCCTACCTGCTGCCGCTGGCCAGCGTGCGCCAGACCTGGCTGAAAACAACACGCAGCGTCAGCGTGGACGGCGCCCGCGTGGTGCCCATGCCGGAGCTGTTCCGCATGCAAGCGCGGATCGACGATATCTATCAGCGCGTGGCCGAACAGCGCCTGCTGTCCGACGCCAGCGTGCGCGACTCGGGCATCAAGCGCGGCATTTTCGTCGACCCCTTTATCGACGACAGCCTGCGCGACGCCGGTGTCGTGCAAAGCGGTTCGATCGTCAACGGCGAACTGGTGCTGCCGATCACCAATGAACAGCTGATGAGCGCCAGTGTTTCAACCGGCGGCCTGAAACAACGCTGCGCGCGGGTACCCGCCCTGGAAATCGCCCAGACCGCGCTCACCGGCAGCATGAAAATCAACGCCTACGGCTCGCAACTGCCCATGCCGGCCAAGGCGACCCTGAACCCGGCGCTGGACCGCTGGACCGACACCGAAACCAAATGGTCGTCGCCGATCACCCAACGCCTGGGCGTCCCCGCCAGCCCCTACTACTGGGCGAACGGCCGGACCATCACCACCACCGAGGTGGTCAGCACGGTGGCCAGCAAGCCGCTGGAGACCCTGCGCCAGATCGATATCGGCTTTTCCCTGCAGGGCTTCGGCCCCGGTGAACGCCTGGTCAAGCTGACGTTCGACGGCATCGGCGTGACCCCGCAACCCTTCCTGATCGCCAACGCCAGTGGCGTACTGACCGGCGCGTTTCGCATACCGGCCGGCGTGCGCACGGGCCGTAAAACCGTGATGTTCACCGGCGAGAGCGCCACCTGGGCGGAGGCGGTGTTTACCGGTGAAGGCACGCTGGAAAGCACCACCAGCCAGAAGATCACCACCCACCAGGCCGATTGGGATATTTCGTTTACCGACCCGCGCGCCGCCGCGCAGCAGACCGAAACCGGCTACCCGCCTGGCCTGTCGCCGGCGGATTTCCCGTCAATCGAGGCCTGGCTGGTCAACGTGCGCAAGTACGAATTGCGCAACCCGGGCACCTGCGTGCTCGACCCGCTGGCGCAGACGTTCCGCGTCACCCGCCTGTGCCAGCCCGAATCGGTCGAGCTGAAAATGGTCAAGCGCGGCGGCAGCCGCCCGTTGACCGTGCAAATTCGCGAGACCAGCAACGGCGTGCCGACCTCGGCGGTGCTGGCCGAGTCCTACCACAACGTGCTGCCGGCCTCGAGCTACTTGATCAACGCCGTGTTCGACAACCCGCCGGTGCTGTTCCCCGGCATCGAGTACGCCCTGGTCGTGCTGACCGACGACATGGACCACGAACTGGCCATCGCCGAGCTGGGCAAGTACGACACCAGCACGGCCAGTTGGGTCTCGACCCAGCCCTACCAGATCGGCGTGCTGCTCAGTTCCGCCAACGCCCAGACCTGGACGCCGCACCAGGACCGCGACCTGTGGTTCCGTTTCAACATCGCGCACTACACCGAGACCGCCCGCACCATCAGCCTGGGGCACTTCACCGCGGCGAACATCACCGACTGCCGGTTTATGGGCAGCGGCCGTTCGGTCGCCCAGGGCGCGACGGTGGAATACCAGCTGACCTTGCCCGACGCCACGGTGGTGGCCGTCGCGGACGGCCAGTACCTGCAGTTCGCGGCACCGGTAACCGGCAATATCGCGGTGCAGGCCACCGTGCGCGCCACGGAATTTCTGTCGGGCGAACTGGACCACGGCACCTTTCTCGCCGGCGGCACCCTGGCCACGGTCGGCGACTACGTCAGCCGCGCCGTCACCGCCGGCACCAACGTACGCCTGCGCGTGGTGTTCGACGCCACCTTGCCGGCGGGTAGCAGCGTGGTGGCCGAGTACCAGAAGGACGGCGGCGCCTGGCTGGCCTGCGCCAACCCCACCGCCGTGGTCACCGATGGCAACGCCCTCGAGCTGAGCAGCATCAACACCGGGATCACCGCCCAGAACGTGCGCGTGCGGCTGACCCTGCACGGCACCCCGGCGGCCCGGCCGCGCGTGCGCAACCTGCGCCTTGTGTGCACGGAGTGACCCCATGATCGATGACCGCACCGCCCACAAAGCCCTGCCGCTGGTTCACCCCGACAACGACCTGAGCGAGGACGTGCTGCGCCTGCGCAGCGCCCAGGTGACCGTCGACGCCCTGATCAAGGCGCTGGAAGACCGTCTGGCGGCCCTGGGTACCGCCGCCAATGCCAACGTGGCCACCGCCAACAACGACGTCACCCTCGGCCGCCTGATGCCGGTGGGCTACGGCGGCTTGGGCGCCCTCGCCCCGCCTGCCTTGGCCAACGTCGACACGGTTAACACTCCGCACGGGCCCTATACGGTGGCCTCGCCGGGCGGCACCCTGCCGGCCGGGGTCAACCCCAATGGCGTCCTGGAAGTAGTGCGGTTCAGCGCCACGAATCTGTTTCAGGTGTTCACCCCTATCGGTCAGACGAACCAGGGCATCCTGGCCCGGCAGTGGGTTCGCACCTACCACGCGGTCAACGCCGCCTGGAACCTCTGGTTCGAGTACCTGACCAGCGCCACGGCCGGCACCGCCGCCTGGGCCAACCTGACCACCACCGCCCTCGACGGCGTGGCGGGCCGTGTGCTGAAAGTCGGCGACGGCGGGCTGCTGGGCAACGCCCCGACTTTCCTGGGCAATATCGACACTATTGGTTCCGTGCCGAAATGTTCGGTTTATTGCGACAGCGGTACCGGCACCACCGGCACGTTGCCCACCCCTTTCGGGCTGATGAATACCGTGGGCGTCGGCACAACGGTGAACCAGGACTGGTTCGAAATCACGTCAACGGGGAGCGCGACGAAACGCCGCTGGTATCGCTCGGTGTTCAACGGGTCGGTGGGGCCCTGGGTCGAGCTGTTCCACACCGGCAACTTCAATCCGGCCACCAAGGCCGACCTGGTCGCCTTCACCGCGTTTCAGGAAGTGGTCAACACGCAGCTGGCCAGCCGCACCCGCGCCATCATCGCCCTGCCCACCACCACCAAGGGCACCACGGACACGGTTAGCGTCAACGTCGGCGCGGCCGAGCTGTTCACCCTCGAGGTGACCATCAGCGGTACCGGTGGCACCACCACCATCAGTTTCGACAACATCCCCGAGACGGCCGGGCGGATCGTGTCCTGGCAGTTGGAAATCCGCAGCGGCGGTGCCAAAACCCTGGCGTGGCCGTCTACCGTTCGCTGGACGGGGGGCCTGCCGACCCTGCAGAGCAATGCCAATAGCCGCGAGGTCCTGAACTTCTACAAGCTGGCCGGCCGATCCGTGATCTACGGCATGGTCGTCGATGCGGGGGTGTTTACATGATCAGCCTGACCTTTTTTCGGCCTAAACCCCTGGGCTGGACGCGTTCCTTTAGTGCCACCCTGGGGGCCGCCAGCTGGACGCTACCCCATCCCGGCCGCTACCAAGTCACCACCCAGGGCGGCGGCGGTGGCGGCGGCGGTGGCTCGCCGGGTTATGAGGGCTGGGGCGGTTCTCCCGGCGGCGTGGTCCAGACCAATACCAGCCTGGTAGGTCCGGTCTCTATCAGCGTCGGCGCCGGCGGTGCCGGCGGCAACGGTATCGGCACGTCAGGGGTCGCGGGCACCGGCGCGCCAGGCCAAAGCAGCTATGTACCAGGCGCGCCCGCCGTCACGGCCACTGGCGGAGCCGGGGGCGCGGGCTCGGCCGGATCGACCGGTTACCCCTACGCCACCCCGAACGGCGGCACGGGCGGTACTTACGCCCAGCCCGGCGCGGCCGGTGGCTCGGGCTATGTCACTCTCAAATTGGTGGGATAACGCATGTATATCGATACCCAAACGCACGAATACCCGCTGTTCGAAAACGATATCCGCGAACGGGCCTCGCCCAGCACCTTGCCCAGCGTGCTCGAGCCCGCCGACGTGCTCGCGCTGGGCTATGCGCCGGTGCTGACGACTGAGCGCCCCACCGTGGAGCCCGGGCAGACCCTGCAGGAGGGCCCGCCCGTCCTGGCCGAGGGCCAATGGTCGCAAACCTGGGTCGTGGTGACTGGGCCGGCGCCGGCGCTCGACTGGCGCATCACGCCCTATGCCTTCTTGACCCGCTTCGCCGATGCCGAACGCCTGGCGGTGCGGTCCCAAGGCAAAAACGACATCGTGATCGAAGACTTCCTGGCGCTGGTGGGCCTGACGCGCTTCGTCGACCTGCAAGCCGTGGCCGTTGGGAACGCCCTGGATTACCTGGTGGGCAAGGGCCTGATCACCCTGCAGCGGCGCACGCAAATTCTCAGCACGCCCCCCGTCGCGGCCGAACGCTAAGCCCCTCGCGCATACCGGATTTTGTATGGACCCTTCCTACAAAGTCCGGCGCTACACCTGACACCGCGCGCGCGTCACCCTGCCCGCCAGCTATCCGCCAACGCGCAGGAGTTCCACCCCATGGCCGACTATCACCACGGCGCCCGCGTCATCGAAATCAACGAAGGCGTCCGCCCGATCCGCACCGTGTCCACCGCCGTTATCGGTTTTGTGGCCACCGCGGCCGACGCGGACATTGCCCTGTTTCCGCTCGACACCCCGGTATTGATCACCAACCCCCAGGCGGCGATCGGCAAAGCCGGTACCGACGGCACCCTGGCCAAGGTGCTGGACGCCATCGCCGACCAGACCAACGCCGTGTGCATCGTCGTGCGGGTGCAGAAAGGCGCTGACGAAGCCGCCACCACCACCGCCGTGATCGGCACCACCACCGCCGCCGGCAAGCTGACCGGCATGAAAGCCTTGCTCGCCGCCCAGGCCAAGCTCGGCGTCAAGCCGCGCATCATCGGCTGCCCGGGCCTGGATACCCAGGCGGTCGCGGTCGAACTGGCAGGCATCGCCCAGAAGCTGCGCGCCTTCGCCTACGTGTCGGCCTGGGGCTGCGCCACCAAGGAAGAGGCTAGCGCCTACCGCCAGAACTTCGGCCAGCGCGAGGTGATGGTTATCTGGCCGGACTTCCTCAGCTGGGACATTGTCGCCAGCGCCGCGCGCACCGAGTGGGCCACCGCCCGGGCCTTGGGCCTGCGCGCCAAGCTCGACCAGCAGGTGGGCTTCCACAAGACCCTGTCGAACATGCCGGTCAATGGTGTGACCGGGATCAGCAAGGACGTGTTCTGGGACCTGCAGGACCCCGCCACCGACGCCGGCTACCTGAACGCCGCCGAGGTCACCACCCTGGTCAACACGGGCGGGTATCGCTTCTGGGGCTCGCGCACCTGTTCCGATGATCCGCTGTTCGCGTTCGAGAACTACACCCGCACCGCTCAGGTGCTGGCCGACACCATCGCCGAAGCGCACCTGTGGGCCATCGACAAGCCCATGCACCCCAGCCTGGTGCGCGACATTATCGAGGGCATCAACGCCAAGTTTCGCGAGATGCGCGCCAACGGGCTGATCATCGACGCCCAGGCCTGGTACGACGAGACCGCCAACGATGCCGTGACGCTCAAGGCCGGCAAGCTCTACATCGACTACGACTACACCCCCGTGCCGCCGCTCGAGGACTTGAGCCTTCGCCAGCGCATCACCGACCGCTACCTGGTCGACTTCGCCAAACGTATCACGGCCTAAGGGCCTCTCAACTAGGAGGCGCCCACCATGGCCCTGCCCCGCAAGCTGAAAAATATGAACATGTTCGACGACGGCGAAAGCTTTCACGGCCAGGTCGCCAGCGTCACCGTGCCCAAGCTGGTCCGCAAAATGGAGGAATGGCGCGGCGGCGGCATGAACGTGCCAATCAAGATCGACCAGGGCATGGAAGTGCTGTCGTGCGAATGGACCTGTGGCGGCTTTATGCGCACCGTCATGGAGCAATTCGGCCTGGCCAAGCACGATGGCGTGGGCCTGCGCTTCGCCGGTGCCTACCAGCGCGAAGACAGCGATTCGGTCGATGCGATCGAGATCGTCATGCGCGGCCGGCATGAAGAAATCGACCAGGGCGAAGCCAAGCCCGGCGAGGAAACCGAGTTCAAGGTGGTCAGCACCGTCAGCTATTACAAGCTGATCATGAACGGCACCACCCTGATCGAAATCGACGCCGTCGGCATGGTGGAAATGGTCAACGGCGTTGACCGCCTGGCCGCCCAGCGCCGCGCGATCGGGCTTTAACCCCACCCCATTAGCCACCTACCGCCGGCCGCAACGCCGGCCTACCTGGTACCGAGGAAACGACCATGCAAACCACTCCCCAGATCGCCGTAGAAAAAGGCCCGAGCGCCGCCACCGAGCCGGCCGCCAAGCCGCCACACAGCGTGGACCTCGACACCCCGATCGTGCGCAGCGGCCAGACCATCACCCGCGTGACCCTGCGCAAACCACGCTCGGGCGAGCTGCGCGGCATGAACCTGGTCGACCTGATGCAGATGGACGTCAACGCCCTGCAAAAAGTGCTGCCGCGCATCAGCTCGCCGATCCTGACCGAACCCGAAGTGGCCGGCATGGACCCGGCCGACCTGCTGCAGCTGGGCATGGAAGTCGCGCTTTTTTTAGCGCCGAAAAGTACGAAAACGGAATTCCCCGCCGCGTAGAAGACGCGATGGCGGATATCGCCGTGATATTCCACTGGGGCCCCACCGAGCTTGATCAGCTCGACCTGGTGGACCTGATGATGTGGCGCGAGCAAGCCCGCAAGCGCAGCGGCGCCGATGAATAAGCGATAAGGGCAACCCCATGTCATCGAGAGACCTGCGCCTGCGCGTGCTGCTGGCGGCCGTGGACAAAGTCACCGGCCCGCTGAAAAAGATCATGGCCGGCAGCCGCCACACCGCCGAGGCCATGAAAGCCACGGTCGACCAGCTGAAGGCGCTCAAGCGTCAGCAGGCTGATATCGCGTCGTACCGCCAGCAGCAAGCGGCCATTACCGCCACGTCCGCCAAGCTCAATACCGCCCAGCGCCGCCTGCGCGAAATGCGCGAAGAGATGAAAAAAGGCGGCCAGACCACCGACAAATTCCGCCGCGACTTCACCCGCGCAAATGAGGCGGTGCGGGACCTGACGACCCGGATACAGGGCCAGCGGCGCGAGCTGTCGCCCCTGGTGCGCTCGCTGCGCGATGCGGGGGTGCGCACAAACGATCTGGGCACCCATGAAGACAAGCTCAAGCGCGACATAAACGGCGTCAACAATGCCCTGCGCGAACAGAAGGAACGGCTGGCAGCGATCAGTACCCAGCAGGCCCAACTGGACGCTGCCGGCGTGTCCTACCAGAACGGCCAGCAGATGGCCGGCCAGATGGCCACGGTGGGCGCGGTAAGCGTGGCCACCGCCTACGCGATCAGCCGACCGCTGCAGGAGATCGTCGACGCGTTCGCGCCCGCCGAAGACGCCATGACCTCGCTCAAGGTCTCGATGATGCGCAGTGACGGCACGGTGGCCGCCGAGTTCGCGGAGCTGAGCAAGATGGCTACCCAACTGGGCGACCGCTTGCCCGGTACCACGGCCGACTTCCAGGAAATGATGGCCACCTTGCAGCAGCAGGGCATCAGTTCCAAATCGATCCTGGGCGGTACCGGCGAGGCCGCCGCCTACCTCGGCGTGCTGCTCAAGAAGGCACCCGCAGACGCTGCCGAGTTCGCTGCGAAAATGCAGGACTCTACCCGCACGGTGGAAGGCGACATGCTGGGGCTGATGGACGTTATCCAGCGCGCCAACTACCTCGGGGTGCAAAGCGACAACATGCTGGCCGGGTTCGGCAACCTGGCCCCGGTGATGGGGGTCATCAAGAAAGAAGGCCTCGAGGCGGCCAAGGCGCTGGCACCGCTACTGGTGATGATGGATCAGGCCGGCATGGCCGGTGAATCGTCCGGTAACGCCATCCGCAAAGTGTTTCAGTCGGGCCTGGACGCCAAGCGCTTCGAGAAGGCCAACGAAGCGCTGGCCGAACTGAAAGCCGGGTTCACCCTGGATTTCACCGACGGCAAGGGATCGTTTGGCGGCATGGAACAGATGTTCGCACAGCTCGACAAGCTCAAGGGCTTGAGCGATGTGGGCCGCGTAAGCGTGATGAAAGCCATGTTTGGCGACGACAACGAAACCCAGCGAGTGATCGAGACCTTCATCAACAAAGGCCTGTCCGGTTATCAAGAGGTCGTCGCCAAAATGGACGACCAGGCCGACCTGCGCAAGCGCGTGAACGAGCAGCTCGAGACCCTGACAAACATCACCGACGCTGCAGACGGCAGTTTCAAAAACGCCATGGCCGAGTTTGGCCTGGCGATCGCCCCGGAGCTGAAACAGCTGGTGAAGTGGCTGGGCTCAATGGCCAACAAGGTCGGCGCCTGGGCCCGCGAAAACCCCAAATTGGCCGCCACCCTGGTCAAGGTCGTGGCAGCGGCGGCGGCGTTGCTGCTGGTGTTTGGCGCCATATCGATTGGTTTGGCTGCAATGTGGGGGCCGATGATCGCGCTTCGGTACGCGTTCGCCGTGTTCAGGGTGGGTGGGTTAGGCGTTGGCGGAATGCTCGGCCGCCTGTTCCCGACTCTCGTGGGTCTCGCCAAAAACGCCCTGCCCTGGCTGCGGCATGTGCTAGTCGGCATCGCCAAGCAGGCACTGCCGATGCTGGGCCGGGCGATCATGTGGGTGGGCCGCCTGTTTATGCTCAACCCCATTGGCCTGGTCATCACCGCCTTGGCCTTGGGCGCGTACCTGCTGTACAAAAACTGGGACACCGTCGGGCCGTTCTTCGAACGCATGTGGAACCGCATCGAGGTCGGCGCCACGGGCCTGTGGCAGGAAATGAAAACCGGGTTTAGCGGCGGCATCGGCGGCATCACTCAGACCCTGACCAATTTCAGCCCCCTCGGCCTGTTCTACCGCGCCTTCGCTTCGACCATGTCGTACTTCGGCGTCGAATTGCCGGGCAAATTCACCGAGTTTGGCGCCAACCTGCTACAGGGCTTGATCAACGGGATCACCAGCAAGCTGGGCGCGGTCAAGGACGCGGTGACCGGCGCCGGCGACTCGGTGACCGGCTGGTTCAAGGACACCCTCGGCATTCATTCGCCCAGCCGGGTGTTCGCCGAGCTGGGCGGCTACACCATGCAGGGCCTGACGCTGGGCCTACAGGGCGGCAGCGACGGCCCACTGGCGATGATCAGTAAGCTGGGCAAGCGCATGACCCAGGCCGGCGCTGGGCTGGCCCTGGGCGCGGCCGCCATGCCCTTAGCGGCGGGCATGGCCATCGACAACCGCGCCCCAATCGGTGGCAGCTCGGCCAAGGCGCCGATGGTCATCCAGGGCGACACCATCCAGATCACCATCCAGGCCGGCGCCGGTACCGACACCAATGCCCTGCGCCAGACGCTCAACCAGCTGCTGGACGAGCGCGAACGCAACAAAGCCGCGCGGGTCCGCTCGCGCCTCAGCGATAGCGAGTAACCCCATGCAAAATTCCATGCTGATGACCCTGGGCATGTTCGTGTTCCAGCTGCCGACCCTGGCCTACCAGGACTTTCAGAGGCAAACCAGCTGGCGTCACCCGTCGCAGTCGCGGGTCGGAGCGCCGAGTACCTCGCAGTTTCTGGGCCGGGGCGACGACACCATCACCCTGACTGGGGTGCTGATGACCGAAATCAGCGGCGGGGTCGAGCCCCTCGACACGGTGCGCGTGATGGCAGACAAGGGCGAAGCCTGGCCCCTGGTCGAGGGCACGGGCGTGATTTACGGCCTGTACGTGATCGAGGACCTGACCGAGGGTCGCACGCTGTTTTTCAGCGACGGTGCGGCCCGGCGGATCGATTTCACCTTGAGCCTTAAGCGGGTCGACGACGACCAGGTCGACCTGCTGGGCAACCTCATCACGCCAGACCAGGGGTTCCTGAGTTGAGCGCACAGACAGCCACACAGCCCCGCCCGGCCTACCGCCTGACACTCGACAGCGAGGACATTACCGCGCGCATCCAGGGTCGCCTGATCAGCCTGACGCTGACCGACAACCGTGGCATGGAAGCCGACCAGCTCGACCTGGTGCTGGATGACAGCGACGGCCGGTTGTCGATCCCCCGTTCCGGCGTGCAACTGGCCCTGGCGATCGGCTGGCACGGCTCGCCGTTGACCAGTAAAGGCCTGTTTACCGTCGACGAATCGAGCCACACCGGTGCGCCGGATCAGTTGACCATCCGCGCCCGTAGCGCCGACCTACGCGAGGGCCTGCGGGTCAAAAAGGAAAAGAGCTGGCACCAGACCACCCTCGGCGACCTGGTCAAGAGCGTGGCCCAGGCCCAGGGTCTGAAACCGGTGATCAGCGACGCGCTGGCGGCGGTGGCCGTCCAGCACCTGGACCAGACCAACGAATCGGACATAAACCTGCTGACGCGCCTGGCCAGCGAGCACGACGCGATCGCCACGGTGAAGGACGGCAAGTTGCTGTTTATGCCGGCCGGCCTGGGCGCCACCGCCAGCGGGCGATTGATCGGAGCCGCGACCATCACCCGGGCCGATGGCGACCAACACACCTACAGCGTCACCGACCGAGACGCCTATACCGGTGTAAAGGCCTACTGGCAGCAGGACACCACCGGCGAAAAGCGCGAGGTCATCGAGGGCGACGGCGACAACCTCAAGGCGTTGCGGCACACCTACGCCAGCGCCGCTAGCGCGCTACGGGCCGCCAAGGCCGAATATGCCCGGGTGCAACGCGGCGCCGCGACCTTCACCCTGACCCTGGCCAGGGGCCGGCCAGACCTCTATCCCGAAACCCCGCTGCAGGTCAGCGGCTGGAAAGCCGAGATCAACGCCAACCCCTGGCTGATCACCAAAATCATCCACAGCATCAGCGACAGCGGCTACACCAGTGCGCTGGAAGCGGAGGTTTCGGGAGCGAGCCAGGAAGCCGAATCGACCTAACGCGAGCACCACGCCATCGCCCCTTTTACTTTCCGCCTGGGAAATGAGAGCCAGCGCTGAAACCTCGGCGCTGCCGGTGGACGCATAAAGCGCCTACCGGTTAGTGTTCCAAGGTGAAGAATCCAAGCAAACATATTGAGCAGTTTTCACACGAGCGATATCACGGACTGATACCTGCCCCAGGATCAATTAGTCATCAAAACTTAAAGGGATTTAGACAATGACAATGCGCCGCCCCGGCCCTTTATCTGGAATAAACAACTCCCCTATCGACCGTGGCACAATGGCCCGCGTCGCGTCCTGCGCGCCTGGTGTAGTAGGCCGAAGCAATGAAAATCCCCCTAAAAAAACAACTATCACCTTCGCTGCGTTATGGAAAGCCTACCCAAGTAAAAAGCCCTACATTGATTCAGAAACAGGAAAGCCACCTGCTGGTTACGATAACCAGTGCGCCATTAAAGTTAGCGTCGCATTAGAAGGTGCAGGATTTAGTCTTAAAAATTATAAAGGTGCTGCTGTTTCTTTAGGGGCCACGCGCGCGGCGATACGCGCACAAGAAATGGCGAAATGGCTTGCAGGCCAGAAGATAGATGGCATTGAGGCACCAATAGACATAACGGGCAAAGACTGGGAAAGCAAAATAAAAGGACGCACCGGCATTGTGTACTTCGCTGATTACTGGGCACGTCCAGGCGAAAAAGCCCCTACTGGTGATCATATTGACCTTTGGAATGGCAGCCGCCTAACAGCCTCGGGTTTAGAGGGGGTAGCTGTGGCTATTGCACGATTTGGGTTTGGTATAAATTCAGTACCAGACGCATGGTCAGACCTAGGTGCAGCCACAAAGATTATGTTTTGGGAAGTAAAATGATAAAGCGCCTATTGACTGCAACCACAATTATAATATTCACGCTCGCTATAATTTATGGTGCATACAAGATAAGCCCGGGATGTGCCGAGGCATGCTTAGAGTCGCTGAGACTTTCTAGGATGCTCACGACAGTGTTTTTTTTCCTATTGGGTTGCGTTGCAGCCGGGTTAGCGATAGCGGGCAAACTGCAATACAGGAAAGTGCGCCTCACCATTGCAATAATAGCGATATCGACAGCTGCGCTCTGGGTGTACTTGGTTTTTCGTGTCTTGACCGAAGAGCCTCAAGAAATGTTTGTCATAAATGACTATCCGGAGCAGCAAATAGCAGTTCAGCTCTAGCTACACCCTCTCAGTACACGACGCTTGAAGACCTAAGATCAGCTTGAACCTGCGACCACAAGTGCCTCTCGGTCAATGCTGCGGCGATCATCGATGCCGACGGCGGTCAGTACATCTACAACGTCACGAGCCCCCCAGCAATTTTAAAGCCTACTGGTAGCAACTCACGACCGGGGAAAAGGGCGAGATCATCAAGGATGACGACCTGAAGGCGTTGTGGCACACGTATGGGCTGCCAGCTGGAATCTGCTCTTGGGCGATGCGTCGCTGCGTCTTTGACCCTAACCGAGTGGCCGTCCAGAGCTGTATCCAGGAACCCCGCTCAACGTCTTCAGCTAAAAAGGTGAATCAATCACATCCCAATGTTGATCACCAAAATCCCCCACAGCCTCAGAGAAAGCGACTATAACTGTAGCTTGGAGAGCGGAGCGCTATCGAACAGCAAGGACCTAGGAACCCATTATGAAATATATTCAAACCCAAATTCATTAAAAACTCAATACGCAGGGGCATAAATTGAATTTCAAAACCATCAGCAAAGCTAAAGAATACGTTATCTTTAAAACAAATAAAAACAAATCCATTGAAGACATTAACATAGCAATAGCTCACTACCAAGAAATGACAGATAACGCCCGCAATGAGGAGTCAAAATCGCTTTGGATAGACGAATTAAATGAGTTAATTAAACTTAAACAATCCGAAGATTTCAAAAACGGAAAATTCCCCCAGGGAATTGACGAGTTAATAATTGAGCTCATTGAATGGCGATCAGCTATTTTTGCATTTCAAAATACCGATACAAAAACCAACCCTTTTAAATATAGTAGCTTCTACTCTCAGTGGTATGTAGGTGCTATTTATGGAATATTCTCAATTTTCGGGAAACTTCTGAGTACTGATAAACGTGACAACTCACTGAGAAAACTCTGGGATGAGACCTCACCATCGATGCTTGAGGACGGTGCATGCGTAAAAGCTGAATACGATTATATTAATTTAGCTCTACACCTCAAGTCTGGTCGATTCACAAATGAAAACTCTCAAACAATATTATACAGAAACAAACTTATATCTCACAACGAACAAATTCCGATCGTTAAATGGGATGAAATCGATAAAGATTTTTCATTTATGATCCGTATATGGTCTCTGCTGATTTCTTGGAGTTCTTTTGGCTTGCTTGATCCATTTAGGAGTGGCGAGGAGGCATTTTTGGGTATTGAATCAATGTTTGATAGAGACGAGATAAAGAGCCTTAAGGAAAAAAGACAACTCTATCTAAAAACCGTGGAGCGCTGGTCAAAAACTTATGTTCACAGTGGAGAGGAGGACTTAGGCAGAGGAGTTTTTTCATCGCCGCCGTTCGTCAACATCTCATCAACTTCAACAATCAAAGAATCATAGTATAGGTTTTATACCCAGGATTGGTTCAAGTCTGCGCACCCGCCACTTAATTGCTATTCAAAGGAGAAATCATGAGACAAATACTCAACTCACAAGTACGTCGTTGGAGCACTCTTCAAAACATAGCATTTCCAGACTCATTTTCTACATGGTGCCCGCATTGTCTAGAGAAAGTCATTTTCACAACCAACAATCATGTACATGACTCGAAGCGAGCATGTGTTTCAATGTCGAGTAATTGCCCAGGGTGTACGCATCACATTGGAGTCTGGTCTCTAGGAGCAAATGGCAAAGCAAATGCCGAGATCTACATGCATCCGGAAACTGGAGAACCGCACGCACCAAAAGACGTAACCACCGCAATCTCAGAGCCATTATATCGATCATATACATCGACGATCGACGCATATAATTCCGGAAATTACGTTGCCACGGCCGTATGCTGCCGCCGAACTTTAGAGGGTTTGTTTCAGGATCTCTTGCCCAACAATAAACGCGTATCAAATCTTTCAAAGGCAATAACAGAAGTTGCCGAATCTGTTGATTTTTCAGCGCCTATACGAAATCTGGCAAACGTCTTGCGCCATGGCGGCAACCTTGGGGCGCACTTTGATATGGAGAAAGAGCCGGATCAAAGCATGGCTTTTCAAATGTTAACACTACTTGAAAACTTAATTGACTTTCTTCATGTACTCCCGCAAGAGATTAGCAATCTTGAACGATTGCTAGACAAGGAACAATAATAGTCTTGTATTGACTTCCTGACTACCGGACAAATAAATAATACCTACCATCTAAAGATGGTAGGCGATAGCAATTAATTTAGAGTGAAAACGTTAACAAACACAAACTGCCCCCACACCCCCCATTCACACGCAGGCCATTACTAAATTTCTTGCCTCTATAAATCTGGCCGTTCATTACTTGCTCGACTTCAATGCCCGAGCCTCCCGTAATTGCCTTGACTGCTCGCGAGGCGCTATCAACATTGGACTTTACCCGATCTTTATATTCTTCCTCGCCTAGAACAATCCACGCCACATTGGTGTGCTTGCACTTAAACTCAAGCGACACACCCAGATCGTCGGTTGAAAACTTATAACGAGTTACCATACATCCTGGGGAATCTTCTTCTTTTACTTTACTCGAAACGGGAAGACCTACGGATGCGACTAAAGCTTCTTCGGTTAAATATTTGGGCAACGCTGCACTCTCGGCATTAGCTACAGTCCCAAGCGTTGCCAAACACGTAATCGCAAAAATCTGCAAAATCCATTTTTTCATCATGACTCCAATAGCCCATCTGTTCTAAAAGGGAACAGATTAAGCCGGCCTTTTGATATCAGCAAGTGCCGCGATCAATTCGTTTAGGCGCTGCTCAATGTCCCGGAGCCGTTTCTTTTCCTCAGCAGCGCTCTGTATTTCCCGTTGCTGGTTCTCGGGTAGCTCCCGAAAAAGGGCCAACAATGCGTCCTCACGCGGTGTGGTGTGGAGTTTTTCCGATCCCTGGGGGTACTCAAGGGTCTCACCGCGCTGTTGGGGCCCCTCCCCCATGATCAGCCAATCCAGCGAAACCCCTTTCGCCGACGCCACGTCTACGCAAAATGAGTAAGGCACGCTGTCACGGCTCTTCCAGCTGCTGAGGGTCTGTGGGCTCACGCCTAGAGCCTCCGCCAGGCTTGTGTCGCTGGTGCATTCGGTAACGAGCTTGAGGCGTGCAAGGACGGCCGCCGTGCTTTTATTATTCATTTTGCGGATTTTCCTTTGACTTACGCATTTCGAGTAGATAGCCTATGCGTATTGAGTACATCTTAACCAAGTGGGAACACTCGAACTATGAACAAGTGCCAGATACAGGCCCGGCTGATCGAGCGAGGAAGCAATTTTCGCCGCTTCGCCCTAAGCCATGGCTACGAGCCCCGCACTGTCACGCAAGCCGTTCAGCGCTGGGCTGAACAGACATCGCTGCCACGTGGCCGGCTGACCTTCCGCATTCTGCGGGACCTGTCCCTGGTGATTGGCTCCGAGGTCCTCCCAGGCATTTTGGCGCTCAATCCTTTGCATTCTGGGCGTTCCGCCCTTCCACACCCGGTAGATCAACAGTAAGCGCGGCTGCGCCACCAGGAAACTAGAAGATGAAGCCAGCGATTCTAGAAACCCGCCGCCAGGTCATCAGCGCCGTGATCGCGGCCTACCCCGGTGGACGTGAGTGCGCTGCAGCACGGCTAGGCCTGCAAATCAAAAAATTCGACAACCATGTTTATGAGAATGCCGGTAGTCGGTCCCTATCCGACGATCAGATTCGTTTGCTCGAGCAGGACGCCGGAACGGCCCACCTACCCGATTACACAGCCGCACTCTATGGCGGGGTATTTGTGCCCATGGCCAACCTCGAAGAACTCGACAACCAGGAAATGTATAGCAGGTCCGTTACAGCTGCGGCTAAACGCGGCGCGGTGGACTTGATCATTGCCGAGGCCCTAGCCGATGGTGAGATCGACGCTAATGAAATCGCGGTGATCCTGGACGCCCACCGCAAGCACGTGGCGGCACGGCACGCCGAAGTCAGTGCAGTCATCGCCCTGCACTCCAAGCCTCACCAGGACGCCCGGTAATGGGCTTTCTGAACCGCAACAAGCGGTCCCAGTTCCATTGCCCGTTCTGCGCCGCGCCGTTGATCCGGCGCACCAGCTGGCTGGTGCATCCGTTTATGCGGCAAGAGAACTACCAGTGCGACTTCACAGGCTGCGGAGCGAGCTTCCAGGGTGCCTCTGAGCTCACCCATATCAGCAGCCCCAGTGGCATGCCCGACCCACCCAGGTGTTCGCTCCCGGAGACACCGACCTTTCTACGGGTCATGGCGCAGCGGGTTTATCAGCGGAACCTGGCCACCCGCCAAATGGAACTACTCGACCTTCACGACGAACCGGAGCTAACCCAATGAACACCGCTCAGGACTACAAAGACTCAATGCAGCTCGCCGCACTGTGCTTCCTGCGCCGCCATCAGGCGCAACACCTGTGCAACGACCAGCTGCTGTTCAGCCGCGCTGTGGTCTATCTCACCACGTCTCTGGAAGTGCCGGTACACATGGCCGAAACGCTCGTTTCGCGTGCCTACGGCGAACTGAAAGGCGATGGGGACCCCCGCCGGCTCGATGTGAACAGCAGCTCCGAAAAAATGGCGATGCTCACCGACCCTGCCAGCGGCTTGACCTTCGCCGTGCCCGTGCACCTGATCTTCGAACGCCTGATCGACACCCCCGAACGCCGCCGCCTGCGCGTCGTTCTCTAACCCAACTGAACACCGACCCACCTGGTGGGTTTGGGGTCGCTTTGCCCGAAATCAGGGGAGTGCCATGAAAAACGCCATATCGATTCAGATGACGTTGACGCCCAAGCAGGCCGAAGCCCTGCTGGTCCGCCTGCGTGAACGGCTGAGCCGGACGGTTCAGGAACGCATGTTCGACGACGAATTTAGGTTGGTACCTAAGGAGTCCCGAGGCGAAGCCGTAGTGAAAGCCTCCCCCGCCCTGACAGCAGAAAACAAAACCATCGTCGCCTTGCGCGTCGCCGTGGCAAAACAGGCGTAAGTACCATGCAAGACAGATTGCTCGACCAGGTATTGCAGCGCCTCAAGGCTGACTACGACCTTAAGCCAGCCACGGGCCAGTGGCTGCGCCGGGGCACGTGCCCGGCCTGCAATAAAAAGGAGCTGTACACCCATGCCGAGCATCCCTGGATTGTGCGCTGCGGCCGGCAAGCCAAGTGCGGCAGTGAATGGCACGTCAAGGACCTGTATGGCGACCTGTTCGATGATTGGAGCGCCCAGGCCCCTGCTACCGAGCAGCAGCCTACCGCCACCGCACGGGCTTACCTCGAGTTCGCACGTGGCTTTCGCCTCGAGCTGATCGAAGGCTGGTATAGCCAGGAACAATACTGGAGCCGTGAAGCCAATGCCGGCAGCGCCACGGTTCGGTTTGAGCTGGACGGGAACGGCTACTGGGAACGCTTGATCGACAGCCCGCACCGGTTCGGCAAGCAGAAGGCCCGCTTCAAGCCTGGCTACAGCTATCGCGGCAAGTGGTGGTGCCCGCCCTCTCTCGACCTGGCCGCAGTGTCCGAATTGTGGCTGGTGGAGGGCATTTTCGATGCCATCGCCTTGATGCACCACGGCATCGCTGCCGTATCGGTGATGAGCAGTAACGGTTTTCCCGAGGAAAAGCTAAAGGAACTGGCCCGCCAGCGCGGCGGCATACTGCCGACCTTGGTATGGGCGCTGGATAACGAGCCAGGGGCACACCGCTACACCAAGCGCTGGGTCAAACAGGCCCGTGAGCTGGAATACACCTGCGAAGCCGCCCAGATACCGCTGCGCAACGGCCGTAAGACCGACTGGAACGACCTGCACCAGCGCTGGCAGTTTATCGACGACACCGCGAGCCGAGCTGATCGGGTCGCGGCGGACCTCAAGGAAGCGCGGCACCACGGCGCCCTGCTGATCGCCGAGGACGCGGCGGAAAAAGCCTTGCTGATGTACGACTGGCGCAAGCGCAGCGAATTTCACTTTGAGTTCGACAGCCGCCTGTACTGGTTTCGTCTGGACATCGAAAAATTCAACAAGGCCATGCAGGAGCTGGAAGGCAGCGACGACCACGACGACCAGCAGTTGAACGAGCGGCAAAAGCGAGAAAAGGCGCTGCAGCAGTGCGGCAACGTGGCGGAAATCGCCAATTGCTACCCCGAGGCCCTCTATTACCAACGTAACGACGTCACCGACGAGGCCTGGTATTACCTGCGGGTCGACTTCCCGCACGACGCGGGCAGTGTGAAGAACACCTTCACCAGCACCCAACTGGCCGCCGCCAGCGAATTCAAAAAGCGCCTGCTCGGCATGGCCGCCGGCGCCATGTTTACCGGCAGCGGCCAGCAGCTGGAAAAAATCATGAAGGACCAGCTGTACGCCATCAAAACAGTGTCGACCATCGACTACGTGGGCTACAGCAAGGAATACGGCTGCTACGTCTATGGCGACGTGGCCGTTCGCAATGGCGCGGTCTGCGAGGTCAACGAAGAAGACTACTTCGAGTTCGGCAAACAGCTGCGCTTGAAAACCCTGCAGAAGGGTATCGCCATTCGCTTGCAGCGTGACGCCAAGACCTACCGGGACGAATGGCTGCCGCTGCTCTGGACCTGTTTCGGTGCCCAGGGCGTCGTTGCCCTGACCTTCTGGTTCGGTTCGCTGTTCTGCGAGCAAATCCGCGCCCGCTATCAGTCGTTTCCGTTCCTCGAGGCAACAGGCGAGGCCGGCGCCGGCAAAACTACCCTTCTCAACCTGCTGTGGAAGCTGCTCGGCCGCGAGGGTTACGAAGGCTTCGACCCAATGAAGTCGACCAAGGCCGGCCGTTCGCGCTTGATGGGTCAGGTATCCGGCATGCCCGTTGTGTTCCTCGAGGCGGACCGGCACGGCGATGACAAGTCACACGCCAAGGCCTTCGAGTGGGACGAACTGAAAGACTTTTTCGGCGGCGGAACGCTCGCCACCAAAGGTGTCAAGACCGCCGGGAACGAGACCTACGAACCGCCTTTTCGGGGAACCATCGCCATCAGTCAGAACGCTGCAGTGGTGGCCCACGAAGCAATCATGACCCGCATCTGCAAGCTCCACTTTATGCGGCCGACCGTTACGCCTGAAAGCCGCGTTGCTGCCGATCGACTTAACGCACTGGAAGGCGAGCACCTCAGCCATTTCCTGCTGCGGGCAGTGAAACAGGAAGCGCCCGTGCTCGAGCTGTTCAGCCAGCGCATGCCGGAGCATGAAGCCACCTTGCGCAAGCTGCACACCCATTGCTTTGAGTGCGGCGCGGAGTACTTGAAAGACCAGGGCTGCGAGGCCTGCGGCAACCAGCTGCGGGGCTATATCAGGGTCGAACGCATCAGCAAGAACCACGCCCAACTGCTGGCACTGCTGGATTGCCTACGCCTGGTGGTGCCGTTAAGCGACGTTCAAATCAGCACCACACGGCGCCAAATCATCGCCATGGCCATCGAGCGCCAGGGCTCTATCAGCGCCGATCACCCGCAGGTTGCTGAGTTCTGGGAGGTGTACGACTTCCTGGAAGGGATTACTGAGGATCCGCTGGTTAACCACAGCTGCAACCCGGAAATCATCGCTCTCAACCTTAACGATTTTGTCGAGAAAGCCGCTGAGCATCGGCAAAAGCTCGCAGAAATCGGCGTTCTACGCGAGCTACTCAAAGAGTCCCGAAGTCATCCATTCATCGCCGCCAATGTTGGTACCTGCAGCAAGATTCGTGGAATCCAAGCAGCGCGCTCGCTGATGAGCAAGCCCGCCACAACGGTTAAGTGCTGGCATTTCAAAGACCCAAATACACCTAAACCCAAAACCAAAACCGCCGCGCCGGGCCATGGAGGGGAGCGCGCCCCAGCTGAAGGTGGGTAACGCCAGCAGTCAGCACGGTGCTGTATGTCACCGGGAACTGACCGACCGGCCCACGTAACGGGCCCACTTATTCGAAACGGAGAAGCACCATGCAAACACTTGACGATGCAATTGACGACTTCCTAGGGCTGCCTGACAAACGCGCGGCCATCAGCGACGCCGGGCTGGTAGCCCTTGGTCGACTGACGGCGGTAGCGCAACGCGACAGCGGCCAGAGCCGTGTGGTTGGGCGCTTTCTGCTCGGTCTGTACAACGGCCGCACCTACCCGTTCAACCTGGTCGAGTTGCGCGGCCTCGACTGCCAGCTGTTCGACGACTGCCTGGCGGTACTGCGCTTGGATAACGAACCCGCCATGGAGGTCCACGAGTACCTGGCCAACGGGGAAACCATCTGGTCAGACCTGCGCCAGCGCTGGGGGTTGAACTGATGGCGGACGTGATCGACATGGCCAACGACGTGGCAGAAGAAAATCTGCGCGCAGCGATAGCACGCCAGGCCTATCGCCCGACGGGCCCCAGCGCACTCTGGTGCGAGGACTGCGAAGAAGTCATTCCAGAAGCTCGCCGGATGGCCGCGCCAGGCTGCGAGTGCTGCACCAGCTGCCAGGAAATCCGAGAAATTCGGCGGAAGTAGGCACGTAAGGATGGCGTCGAAGAGCAGCAACTCCTCGACGCCGGCCACCACCCAAGGAGAAGCACCATGCAAGCACAGCCCCCAAGCAGCAGCCCGACCGAGGCTAGCACCAATCGGCCGAACAAGGAAAACCACAGGCAATTGCCGCGCTACCAGGAGGCCCCGACGTGTCTATAAACACCGCATTTTTATTGATGGCCCAATACGACGGCGCGGCGATCATTCCCCTGGACCGTGTTTGCAGTGACTATTTCAGCCACCTGACACCCGAGATGTTCCAAAGGAAGGTATTGGCCGGGCAGATTAGAATCCCCATCACTCGCATCGAGCAGAGCCAGAAAAGCGCCAAGGGCGTTCATTTGCAGGACCTGGCGCTGTACCTGGACGTTCAACGCGCCGCCGCGGTGAAAGAGTGCGGGCAGTTGAATGGGCTCAATCGGACTCGATAAAACCGGCCAATGTTTTGGCGCCCAGCGTGACGGGCGCCGTAACTATCGTGGTCAACCATGGCCAGTCCCGATAGCGATCCCCCTTCCCTTTCAGGTGCGTATAACGCCGCATCGAGTTCCAATCACGGTGGCCCGACACGCTGGCAACCTGCGGAATATCCCAGTTCATTTCAAACAACCGACTGACACCCTCATGGCGCAAGTCGTGAAAATGCAGGTCGTCGATGCCCAGGATTATGCAAGCTCGAGCCCAGGACGCGGATACCGACCCGGCGTTGTAGGGGAATATCTCGGCGCAGGCCCTCGGCATACTCTGAACGATTGCCAGCGCTTCATCAGGTAGATGGCACCAGACGTCGTTGCCAAGCTTTTGGCCCGGGTTCTTCATGTCCCGGACCAGGACGCGCTGGCCCGCCACATCGAGGTCGGCCCAGCGAATCCGGGTGACTTCTTCCTGGCGCCGCGTGGAGAAAAGCGCGAACCCCACCACCTTCAACATATTGATGGACGATGGCCGATAAGCCAGCGTGTTCTGGAAGTGCTCCAGGATTTTATGCAGCTCGTCCAGTGTCGGGCGGCGATCACGCTCCCTGCTTTTCAATTTGTAGCCAAGCTTTGTCAGAACCTTGCGTGCGTCCGACATGGCCAACGGGTTGACCTCATAGCCCCAGGCCGGCCGCGCGATCGACAGCACGGCCCCCAGGTGCGCAAGATCGTTGCCGGCCGTCTGGGGCTGGACGTTTCCACCTTCCTCAGTCATCCGCCAGAGCGCGAAATCGACCAGGCGCTGACTGGTGATGTCGACGTCGACCAACGCCCCCAGCGACGTTTTGGCGATCGCCTGCAGGGTCGCGCGCTTGGTTTTGCCCAGGGGACGGGCTTTCTCGACCTCGACCAGGTAGCGCTCGATCATTTCCGCGACGGTGTTGCCCACCCGGTTGGCACTCTCGATCGCGCCGGGCTGATCCAGCTCGGTTTCCCGACGCCGCACCCAGGCCTGGGCGGCCTGTTTCCGGGCGAAGGTCTGGCTCTCTTGGTAGACTTGCGCCCCATCGCGGTTGATGCGTATCTGAGCGGTGTAACTGACCGTTCCGTCCGCTCTTTTTCTAGCCCTGATAGTCGCCATATCGAATTGGTACACGTCGGTTTTGAGTTGGTACATTGTACCGACCAGTCGCTAGAAACGCCTAAAAACCCCTGTAAACCGGTACAAAACACGTAACGCCAATGACCATCGAAACCTCTTCAAACCTAGCAAATATGCGGCCTGAGCCCTCTCGCCGCTTCTCCGTGGCACCCATGATGGACTGGACGGATAGGCATTGCCGTTTCTTCCTGCGCCAACTGTCGCAGCACGCCCTGCTCTACACCGAGATGGTCACCACCGGTGCGCTGCTTAATGGCGACAGCGAGCGTTTTCTGCGTCATTCCGAGGCCGAGCATCCGCTGGCGTTGCAACTGGGCGGCAGCGTGCCGGCGCAACTGGCCGCCTGCGCGCGGCTGGCCGAGGACGCCGGGTACGACGAGGTCAACCTGAACGTCGGCTGCCCCAGCGACCGGGTGCAGAACAATATGATCGGCGCCTGCCTGATGGCCCATCCGGCCCTGGTAGCCGACTGCGTCAAGGCCATGCGCGATGCGGTCGGCATTGCCGTGACCGTCAAACACCGCATCGGTATCGACGGGCGCGACAGCTACGCCGAACTCTGCGACTTCGTCGGCCAGGTCAGCGAGGCCGGCTGCCGCAGTTTTACCGTGCACGCCCGCATCGCCATTCTGGCGGGGCTCTCGCCCAAGGAAAACCGCGAGATTCCGCCCCTGCGTTATGAGGTGGCCGCACAGCTCAAGCAGGATTTCCCCCACCTGGAGATCATCCTTAACGGCGGCATCAAGACCTTGGATGAATGCCATCAGCATTTGCAGCGCTTCGACGGGGTGATGCTGGGTCGCGAGGCCTACCACAACCCGTACGTGCTGGCGGCGGTGGATCAGCAGCTGTTTGGCAGCCATGCGCCGAGACTAAGCCGCACCGAGGCCCTGGAGCGCATGCGCCCCTATATCGCCCGGCACCTGGCCGACGGCGGCGCGCTGCACCATATCACCCGGCATATGCTTGGCCTGGGCCAGGGCTTCCCGGGCGCCCGGCGTTTTCGCCAACTGCTGTCGGTGGACATTCACAAGGCCAGCGACCCCATGCTGTTGCTGGACCAGGCGGCGGCGCTGCTGGGTGGACGCTAGGACCTGTGGACACGACCCGGCATCCAAGGCGTCGTCGGGGTTTAGAGCGACCGACGAGTGTGGGTATGCAGCTTCGTGTACGGCCGTGCTCCCCCATGGGTACTCGCCTGCGCGGCCATGACAGGTTCAATAAAACGCGGTTTCCACTGCCCGTATCGGCCCGGCGATCAGCCTGGGTTTAAGGCATATACGGCCCGGGGGCGCCAATCCGCTTAAACAGGTGCAGAGCGCGTCGGCGCTCCCTACACTGATCGGATAGCAGCTGGCGTCCGCCGTTTTATTCAGGAGTGTGAATGCCACACGAACCGCCATTCTCTCCTCGGGTGGGTGCCACCTTTACCCGTCGCACGCTGCTGGCGATATCCGCGCTTTTATTGATGGCCTTCCTGGTCACGGCCGCCGCCCTGGTCCAGATCGCCCATCGACAAAACACCCAGGCCCAGCAGCAAAGCCGATTCTTTGCCGAGAAGGCCGTGGCGGCAAGACAGGACAGTCTGCTGCGCTCGATCGGCGACTACGCCTACTGGGGCGATGCCTACCAGCACTTGCATGCCCAGGTCGACCTGGAGTGGGCCTTTACCCGGCAGAACCTCGGCCCCACGCTCTACGAGGACTTCCAGTACGACGGGATTTTCGTGATCGCCCCGGACGGGCAAACGCGCTACGCCGTGATCGAAAGCGAACTGCGCACGCTGGATGCCCATCAGTGGCTGCAGGGCGATCTCGATGCCCTGGTCCGTCAGGCGCAGCAGGGCAGCGAGGACGAACAAAGTAGCGCCGCGATCTTCCAGGTCAACGGCCAGCCAGCGCTGGTCGCCGCGGCCGCTTTCACCACGGGCAGCGATCCCCAGGTGCGCGCCTTGCCCGGCCCTCCTTCGGTGCTGCTGTTCGTCGATGTGCTGACGCCCGAGAAACTGCTCAACCTGGGCCAGGATTACGCGCTGGAACGACTGCGCCTGGCCCCCCAGGCCCTGGACTCCGCCGATGACCCCAGCCTGCAACTGGACAGCCAGCCAGCGCAGTGGCTGCGCTGGGACGCGCCCCGGCCCGGCCAGCAGTTGCTCGATGTGCTGCTGCCGCTGCTCGCGTTGGCCGGGTTGGTCTTCGCCCTGCTCACCGGCCTGATCATGCGCAACGCCATGGCTACCGCGCGCCTGATGGAGAGCGGTTATCGGCACCTGGAAGACAGCCAGGCCGCCCTGGCTTCAAGCGAGGCGCGTTTTCGCGATGTCGCCGAAGCCACTTCGGACTGGCTCTGGGAAACCGACGCCGAACAGCGCCTGGTGTATCTTTCCGAACGCTTCCAGACCGTCACCGGCCATCCCCCGGAAGCCTGGCTCGGCCAGCGGCTGGATACCCTGCTCAGCTGCGACAGCCAGTCACTGGCGACCTGGATTGACAGCCGACCGCCGCAGAACCTGCTGCGCAACACCCTGCGCTGCCGCTACACCGCACTGAATGCCGAGCAGCATATCTGCAGTGTCGCGTTGCGACGCATCGAAGGCCCCGGCGGGGTGCTGGGCTATCGCGGCACCGCCAGCGATATCACCGAGGAAGTGCAGGCCCAGGCGCATATCGAACACCTGTCACTGCACGACGCCCTGACCGGCCTGCCCAACCGCAACCGCATGCAGGAGTTTCTCGAGGGCACCTTGCAGGCGTTGCCCAGCCGCAGTCATCCGGTGGTCATGCTGAGCATCGACCTGGACGGCTTCAAGCAGGTCAATGATGCCTTCGGCCACGCGGCCGGCGATCAGGTGCTTAGCGAAGTTTCGCTACGCCTGCGCCAGTGCCTGCGCGACGAGGACCTGGTGGCCCGCCAGGGCGGTGACGAATTTATCCTGGTGCTGACCGGCATCGCCACTCAGGACGACGTCGAGCGCCTCTGCGCCCGGCTGATCGAGTGCCTGGAGCAGCCGTTCAGGCTGGACAACCAGGAGGTGTTTATCAGCGCG
Source organism: Pseudomonas sp. (assembly GCF_040514055.1). Taxonomy (GTDB): domain Bacteria; phylum Pseudomonadota; class Gammaproteobacteria; order Pseudomonadales; family Pseudomonadaceae; genus Aquipseudomonas. Next base: position 73,247 of record NZ_JBEVDL010000076.1, on the reverse strand, counting down.
AGCATCGGCATTGCCATGGCGCCCAACGACGCGGTGCAGGCCAACGAACTGCTGCGCTATGCCGATATCGCCCTCTACCAGGCGAAAAACGACGGCCGCGGCACCTGGCGGTTCTATGCCCACGAGATGAACGAACGCATCCATGAACGGCGCCTGCTGGAGAACGACCTGCGCCAAGCCCTGGCCGGCGCCGAACTCTGCCTGCACTACCAGCCGCGTTACCATATCGACGGTCAGCGAATCGCCGGCGCCGAGGCCCTGGTGCGCTGGCAGCATCCCCAGCGTGGCCTGCTTTCCCCCGAGGTGTTTATCGGCCTGGCCGAAGACACCGGGCTGATCGTCCCACTGGGCGCCTGGGTGCTGCGCGAGGCCTGTGCGGCGGCCCAGGCCTGGGCACAGCCGATCCTGGTGTCGGTCAATCTGTCGCCGGTGCAATTCAGCCGCGGCCGGCTGGTCGACCTGGTGCAAGAGGTGCTGCGCGAGACGGGCCTGGCCGCGTCGCGCCTGGAGCTGGAAATCACCGAAAGCGTGATGCTGAACGATGCCGAGGGCGCCCTGCTGACCCTCAAGGCGCTCAAGACCCTGGGCGTGCGGCTGTCCATGGACGATTTCGGCACCGGCTATTCCTCGCTCAGCTACCTGCGCGCCTACCCCTTCGATGGCCTGAAGATCGACCGCAGCTTTATCGCCGCCCTGGATGGCGCGCAACACAGCCATGCCATAGTGCAAGCCATAGTCGGACTGGGTAAGGCGCTGGCCATGACCGTCACCGCTGAAGGGGTGGAGACAGCGGAACAGCTGGCGCTGCTGCGCGACGAAGGCTGTGACGAAGTGCAGGGCTACTACCTCAGCCGCCCCCTGGCGCTGGAGCACCTGACGGCGCTGCTCGAAGCTGGCTCAGCCACGAACTAGGCACACCCCTGCCGCGCCACGGGCTTCAACAACCACCGGAGCGCGGGCGCTTTTGGGGTTGCGTTGGCATTTCGTACCCAGTTGCGGGGCAATCTTTTGCCAGCCGATACGAACCCGGTGTACAACTGTCGGTCCTATGTCGGCGTCCGCCAGGGCCGCCCCATGGAACTGCAAGGGGCCCCACGGACCCGACGCCACACGGGTTGCCCAGCATTCATTACCCTTCGCGACTAAGCCCCCCCGGACAAAGGACCCACAGGCATGGCCTCCAAGCTCGATCAGCTCAAACACTTCACCACAGTGGTGGCCGACACCGGCGACCTCGATGCGATCACCCGGCTGCAGCCGGTCGACGCCACGACCAATCCCTCACTGCTGCTCAAGGCGGCTTCGCTGCCCGGCTACGCGGCCCTGCTGGACCATGCGGTCGCCGACTGCCAAGGCGACCTGGGGCTGGCCTGCGATCGTTTCGCGGTGGCCGTGGGCGGCGAGATCCTCAAGGTCATTCCAGGGCGCATCTCCACCGAGGTAGATGCGCGCCTGTCTTTCGATACCGCCGCCACCCTGCGACGCGCCGAGCGCCTGGTCGAGCTGTATGACCAGGCGGGTATTGGCCGCGACCGGATACTGATCAAGATCGCCTCGACCTGGGAAGGCATTCGCGCCGCCGAACAGCTGGAACGGGCTGGCGTGCAAACCAACCTGACCCTGCTGTTTTCGTTCGCCCAGGCCGCCGCCTGCGCCGACGCCGGGATCTTCCTGATCTCGCCCTTTGTTGGCCGTATTTACGACTGGTACAAAAAAGCCGAGGGCCGCGATTTTGTCGGTGCCCAGGACCCCGGTGTGCAGTCGGTGACGCGCATCTACAACTACTTCAAGGCCAACGACTACGCCACCGTGGTGATGGGCGCGAGCTTTCGCAACCTGGGGCAGATCGAACAGCTGGCCGGTTGCGACCGCCTGACCATCAGCCCGGATTTGCTGCAACAACTGGCCGAGGACAGCGGCACCCTGACGCGCCAGCTGAGCCCCGGCAACCCGGGCGAAGCCCGTCAGTCAGTCGCCGAGGCGCAATTCCGCTGGGCCATGAACGAGGACGCCATGGCCACCGAAAAGCTGGCCGAAGGCATTCGCCTGTTCGCCCGCGATCAGGAAAAACTCGAGGCACTGCTCGCCGCCAAACGCTAGTTTCCGCTATCGCCAAGGACGGTGTGGCTGGGGGCGGTGTCGCGACGCATGTCGTGCGCGAGTCTGACTGTGGCATTGCCCCGGGGTCGGGGCTTCCACAGGCGGAGCCCTACGGATGTGGCGAGACTCAGTGCCGCTCGAGGGCGCTGACCAGATCACTGAAGGCTTCGCGGTTGGATTCGTTAAGGCCCATCAGGATACGGTGCGCTTCCAGCACTTTGGCCCTGACCACCTCTTCCGATTGATCCTGGGACGGCAGATCGGCCAGGCATTCCGGGCAGGGAATCGGCCGGTCGACGATATTGAACACCTGATCGAAGCCCATCGATTGCAGCAGCCGGGTGATGTCCGGGTGAATGGTGACCAGGGTCGGCAGCAGGCCGATTTTCTGCCGCGAGAGAATCGACAGCTTGGCCAGCAAACCCAGGGTGGTGCTGTCGATACTGCGGGTTTCCGTCAGATCGATCACGATCGCCGAAAAATTCAGGGCAGTGAAGATACGTTCGATGGTCGAGTCCAACGCCGAACAGAGCGTCAGACGCACTTCGCCGACAAACTTCAGTACAAAAGTACCGCTTTGCTCGGCGAACTGGATTTTACCCGTACTCATGCAAGGTTCCTGCTCAACACCAGCAAGGCAATATCATCCGGCATTTCCCCGATCTCGGCCAGGCCCAATACCTTGCGCAGGCCATCGAGGGTGCCACCGGCAGTGCAGACCAATTCTGGTAGCACCGCTTCTTTCTCTTTGAGTGTATCGCCCGGCAAAAGGTCCAGGATACCGTCGGAGAGCAGCGTCAGACTGAAGGACTCCGGCAGCGCCATCTCCTGATCGGCGTAAGTAGCACCGGTGAACAGGCCGACCGGCAGGCCACGCCCCTCCAGGTACCGCGCCTGCCCCTCGCTGTAGAGCACGGGCAACGGCAGATGGCCGCCAATGCTGTACGTCAAAGTGCCCTGGGACTCGTCGATGACGCCGCCCAGCATGGTGACGTGCTTGCCCAGCTTGCAATTGATCAAGCCACGGTTGATATGGCCCAGCACGTCCGAGGGTTTGAACACCGGCAAACGGCCGCCGCGCCGCGACTCGTACAGCAGGCGCGTGGTCATGAATTTCAGCAGTACGGTGACGAAGGCGGACGAGGCCCCGTGGCCCGACACGTCCGCCAGATAGAACGCCACCCGATGATCGTCCACGCGAAAATAGTCGACGAAGTCCCCGGACAAATACAGCGACGGAATGATCTGGTGGGCGAAACGCAGGCCATCGGCAGCCCAGGGCGTTACCGGCAGCATATTCATCTGCACCTGGCGGCCGGCGTTCTGGTCTTCCTGCAACAGGTGCAAGCTGGCCTGCAACTCGCGGTTGGCCACTTCCAGCTTTTCCCGGTAGCGCTGGTTTTCCAGCCGTAGATGGGCGCGATCCAGCGCACGGCGCACCGAATGCTCGAGCACCGCCAGGTCTTCCAGGGGTTTGATCAGGTAGTCGGCGGCGCCCAGGCGCAAAGCCTCCACCGCGTCGCTCATCACGCCGGCGCCGGAGACCACGATGACTGGTGTATCGACACCCAGCGCGTTGATCCGACGGATCAGCTCCAGGCCATCGACCTGCGGCATGCGCAGGTCACAGACGACCAGGTCGGGGTGCTCGCGTTCGAAGACTTCGAGCCCCTGCAGGCCATTGCAGGCTTGCAGGACGGTGAAACCACTGTCTTCCAAATAGGCCGCGAGACTTGCGCGTACCACTTCGTCGTCATCGATAATCAGCAGCGTGGCACTGGGATTGTGCATGGGGTACCAGGCATAACGGCGCCAGAGAAGTTGACAAAAGCGTCAGACCTTCAGGCCAGAGCGCGCGGACGAGTTAGCTTCAAGGCGCAGACGGTACTCCCATCCGCGTGGCGATTCAAGGGTGTGCCGATCGTCGACAGGCGCCTTTACACCTTAAATCCGCGGAGGTTATAAGACATGGGGAAGCGCCTATAAAACAAGAGGACTGTGTCCATGAGTCAGAACGATCGCGATTACAGTGAGAAACGCGATTACATCCGTATGCGCCTGGAAGCTCCCGTTACCTTGCACCACGCCGGCCGAGAGATCTCGGCGCTGTGCCTCGACCTGTCGAGTACGGGCATGCAGCTCGAAGCCCAGAGTCGTGTCAACCTGGGCGACAAGGTACGCGTGCATATCGCATCGGACCACAATGAACTCAAGGGACTGGAGGCCGAGGCCGAGGTGGTGCGCGTCAGCGATCTGGACGATGGACGTCAGTCCCTGGGCCTGGCGATCCTGTCGATGACCTGAGGTATTGTTCACCCACCAAAAAGGCGCCCTAGGGCGCCTTTTTTATGGCCGCAGCGGGATCAGAAATCGTCCTCGACCTGCCCATCCTTGACCCGGAATTCGCGGTTCTGCAGGTAGGCGTTACGGATAAACAGGTATTTGTCACCGCTCACCATCTTCTCGGCCGACAGCAGGCTGGCGCGCATGTCGATCAAGTCCACAGCGCGGGTGACATTGCGCGTCGGTATATGGCCCATATAGGGGTAGGGTTCGAGCATGCCATCGGGTATCTTGCCCGCCGCATCGCGCACGGTGCTGGGCCCCATGAAGGGCAACACCACATAAGGTCCGCTGCCCAAACCCCAGGCGCCCAGGGTCTGGCCGAAATCTTCATCGTTACGCGGCAGCCCCATGCGATTGGCCACGTCGAAGAAACCCAGCACGCCAAAGCTGGTATTGAACAGCAGGCGGCTGGTGTCGATACCGGCATGCCGGAACTTGCCCTGCAACAGGTCGTTGCTCAGGTTGCCGACGTCACCGATGTTGGCGAACACGTTGTGGATACCGTCTTCGAGGAACTCGGGGGTGACCCATTGGTAACCCTGTGCCACCGGCTTGAGCGCATAGGTGTCGAGGGTGTCGTTGAAGGTGAAGATCGCCCGATTGAAGCCCTCCCAGGGGTCTTCCTCCGCGGCTTGCGCGACCACCGGCAGCAGCGCCAGGCTGGCACAGGTCAGCACTCGACTCACACGGCAGAGCCAGTTAGCACCTATCACACGCATCGCAGTTTCTCCTGGGGTACTGGGGAATGGCGCCGCAGCGCACGCCATCAAAGGGTTGCAGTATAAAGCCATCACCGCGCTTTAGGCAGCCCGTCGAACCATCGACCACAGCGCCCGCTGGGCGCCTTCACCCGGCTGTCATGCGCCTGTCATGGCGCTTCTTTAGCCTCGGTGCATCTTTCAGGGAAGACCACCATGCCCAGTACGCTGCCCGCCCCCCGCCGCTTTTCCGCCGTGCTGTTCGGCCTCAGCGGTTGCCTGGTGGATTTTGGCGCACGCACCCTGCCCGAGGCCGTACGCCGGCTGCGGCCGAACCTCGCCGGCAATCTGCCGGGCGACTGCCCACCCAGCGCAGCGCTGGGGCAGGTACCGGTAGCCGGAGAGCTGCAGTGCCTCGAGCAGGCCCTGGCGGAAAGTGCCGCCGCGCATGCCGAAGCCACCCCTGGCGCCCTGGCCCGCCTGGCACACCTGCATGCCCAGGGCGTGCCGTGCGCCTGGCTCAGCGAACTGCCCGCCGACGCCAGTCGGCGCCTGGCCGATCCGTTGCCGAGCTGGCTGCCCGCCGCGTTCAGCAGCCGACCCCGCCCCTGGCCCGCGCCTGACGCCTGCTGGCAAGCGTTGGCCGGCCTCGAGGTCGACACGCTGGAAGGGGTGGTACTGGTCAGCGGCGAACCGCGCCTGTTGCAGGCCGGCTTGAATGCCGGCCTGTGGACGGTCGGCCTGGCGGTGTGCGGCCCCCTCTGTGGCCACGGACCGGGCGACTGGCAGGCGCTGGCACCACGCGCCCGTGAACGCCTGCGGGCCGACGCGACCCTGGCCCTCTACCGCCTGGGGGTGCATTCGGTGATCGATCATCTGGACGAGCTGGCACCGGGGCTCGACGACCTGGCCGCCCGCCGCCTCAGCGGGGAAAAACCCTAGGCCTGCATCAAGCAACAAACCGCTTTGATCGTTCCCATGCTCCGCATGGGAATGCCGCTTTGCCGCTTTGTAGGGTGGACAAGTTCTTGCTTGTCCACCGCAGCGGTGCGGATGCGTCGCTGGCGTCTGCCGCCAACTTGATCCCGGTCAGGCAAAGCGGCGGCACTTGGCTTACCCTTTGGAACAGGCAATGGACCTTTAGCCGACAGCCCGGGTCCATGTCTGGCAATCCATCGAGGGAGAATCGTATGCCTGACCTGCAACAGCAACTGGACGCCTTGCGTGAACAGCTGGCCCTGGACCTCCCCTTAAGTGAGGCGGAGCGGACATCCCTCTACGGGCTGACCCAGGAAATCGAACTGCAGTTGGCGCGCGAAGCGGCCGCGACGCCTGATGCCTCGCTAGTCGACGGGGTCAACCTGGCGATCGAACAATTCGAAGCCAAGCATCCAACCCTGGCCGGCACCCTGCGCAATATTTTGCAGAGCCTGGCCAATATGGGTATCTGAACCACGCCGGCCGCGCCTCGCCAGCCGCGCCTCGCTGGCCACGGTCGACGCCGTTACTGGCGAACCAGGCGGCGGTTGTCCGCGGCGATCGCCCGGCTGCTGCGGTAAGGGTTGATGTCCAGGCCACCCCGGCGCACGTAACGCGCATAGACCGTCAGGTACTCGGGTTCGAGCAGACGCTGCAGGTCGAGGAAAATGCGCTCCACGCACTGCTCGTGAAAATCCGCATGCTGGCGAAAGCTCACCAGGTAGGCCAGCAGGCTGGCCGGGTCCAGGGCGGCGCCTCGGTACTGCACCACCACACTGCCCCAGTCGGGCTGGCCGGTGACCGGGCAGTTGGATTTGAGCAGGTGGCTGTGCAGGCTCTGCTCGACGGTCTGCGTGCGGTCGCAACGCAACAGCTCGGGCCGCGGGTGTTCATAGCTGTCGACCTGCACGTCCAGATCATCGATACAGCTGCCCGGCAAGGCGCTTATGCCCTCCTCGGCCACCGCCTGCAAGCTGCGCACCCGCACCCCGACCGCCTTGCCCGCCGCCGCGGACAGGTCGCGCTGCAGCACGGCCAGCAACGCGGCGCTGTCGGCAAACACCGTCTGGTTCAGCGAATTCAGGTAGAGCTTGAACGACTTGGACTCGATGATGTTCGGCGACTCCGCGGGAATGGCGAATTCACCGATGGCCACCACCGGTTTGCCGGAGGGCAGCAGCCAGGACAGCTCGAAGCAGTTCCAGAAATCCACGCCCTGGTAGGGCAAGGTCTCGGCGGTCAGGCCCAGCTCGGCCCATTTCGCCGCCCGCGGAATGGGGAACAGCAGTTCGGGGCTGTAGGTGCTGATGTAGGCGCTGGACTTGCCCAGCGGCGAATGCTCGGCTGCGGGATGCATGTGGGGTAAACCTGATAGTCGAAATGCGGCAAGTGTATACAGATTCCCTGCTGGATTCAGCCACAGCCCCCTGCACCGCCGAGCAAAGCCTTGCCCTCACACCCTGGGTTGGCGACCATGGGCGCCGCCGCCCTGCCCTGGACTCCCGCATGCTTGCGCTGTTCGCTGCTCCCCCCGCTGCGTTGCCCACCCGACGGCAACACCCGCCTTACCTACAGCCGGAGCGAGGCTAAGGTGTCGGCTTACCTGGGCCTGTTTTTCGCCGCCCTGATCGCCGCCACGCTGCTGCCCCTGCAGTCCGAAGCGCTGCTGGTCGGCTTGCTGCTCGGCGGCGCCTATCCGCTCTGGGCGCTGCTGCTGGTGGCCACCGTCGGCAATGTGCTGGGCTCGCTGATCAACTGGCTGCTGGGGCGTTCGCTGGACCGCTTTCGCCAGCGCCGTTGGTTCCCCTTCGATGACCGGCAGCTGGCGCGGGCGCAACGGGCCTATGGGCGCTACGGGCATTGGTCGCTGCTCTTGAGCTGGCTGCCTCTGGTGGGCGATCCGCTGACCCTGATCGCCGGCCTGATGCGCGAACCGCTGTGGCGCTTCCTGCTATTGGTGACCCTGGCCAAGGCGGCCCGTTATGCCGTGCTGGCGGCACTGACCCTGGGCTAGGGACCACCGGCACCCTGCCACACTGCTGTCACACCTTGTGGAGGTGAAACCTGTGGGAGGCGCGCCCTCGCGCCGAAGGGGGTTGGGTTATTTGGGTGCTGCGCATGGATCAGCCCACCAGGGCTTCGGACCGAGGGTGGGCTTCCTACAAGGTGGTAGGGGGTGATCATTCCCTGCCGAGTGCCGCGCTTGCGCACGGTTTCCCAATACCCTGGTGCGCCGTAGCCCTCAGGCCAGGGCAGGTTCGTCGCGCAATGCCGGCAGCGGTCGCCAGCGGCGCAGCAACAGGTACAGGGTGGGGATCACGAACAGGGTGAAGAAGGTCCCCACCAGCAACCCGCCGACTATCACCAGGCCGATTTGCTGACGGCTTTCCGCGCCGGCGCCGCTGGCGATCGCCAGCGGCAACGAGCCCAGCACCATGGCCCCGGTGGTCATCAGGATCGGCCGCAAGCGCTGCACCGAGGCGTCGATGACCGCGTCGCGCAGGCTTTCGCCGTTACGCAGCAGGTTGTTGGCGAACTCGACGATCAGGATGCCGTGTTTGGTGATCAAGCCGATCAGGGTCACCAGCCCCACTTGGGAATAGATATTCAGGGTGCCGCCGAATAGGTTCAGGGCCAGCAGCGCGCCGGCCATGGACAGCGGCACACTGAACAGGATGATCAAGGGGTCGACGAAACTCTCGAACTGCGCCGCCAGCACCAGGAAGATAAACACCAGGGCCAGGGCGAAGATCAGCGCGATGCCCGAACTGGCCTCGCGAAAATCCCGCGAAGTGCCGGTAAAGTCGTACTGGGTATCGGCCGGAAAGACCTGGCGGGCGTTGCTCTCCAGATGCGCCAGCACCTCGCCCAGGGTAAAGCCGGCACCGACGTTGGCGCTGACGGTGACCGCGCGCAGCTGGTTGAAGTGATTGAGCTCGCGGGGCGCCACGGATTCGCGCACCTCGATCAGGTTGGACAACTGCACCATATTGCCGCTGCGCCCACGCACGTAAACCCGTTCCAGGTCCGAGGGGTTGCTGCGGTCCACGCCCGCCAGCTGCACACGCACGTCGTACTGCTCGCCGTTCTGCTTGAAACGCGTGACCTGGCGGCTGCCGAACAGGCTTTCGAGGCTACGGCCGATCGCCGCCACGTCGGTGCCGACCGCCACCGCCTGCTCGCGATTGACCTCGATCTTCAACTGCGGGGTATTGAGTTTCAGGTCACTGTCGAGGCTTTCCAGGCCCGGGTACCCGCGCACCTGGGTCAACAGGCGCTCGACATACTGCTGCAACTCGGCGTACTCCAGGGACGAGCGAATCACCAGGTTCACCGGCTGGTTGCGCGCGCTCTGCCCCAAGGGCGGACGGTTGACCGGAAAGGCCTTCAGGCCGGCGATGTCCTGCAACTTGGGCAACAGCGCATTGCGGATCTCGAACTGGCTGCGGTCACGCTCCGCCCAGTCCTTGAGCTTCATAAAGGAGATGCCCTGGGCCACGGTGGGGAACCCGGCGACCACCAGGTAGCGGTCGACCTCCGGCACGCTGGCGTACGCCGCCTCCAGCTCGCGGGCGTAGCGGCTGGTGTAATCCAGCGTGGCACCGTCCGGCCCATTGAGGATGCCGATCACGGTGCCGGTGTCCTCGGTGGGCGCCAGTTCGGATTTCAGGCCACTGAACAGCCAGGCGCACGCCAGGAACACCAGCAGCAACGCCACCAGCACCAGCGCCCAGGTGGCCAGGGCTCGCCCCAGCATGCGCCGGTAGCCGCGGGTGATCCCGTCCAGCCCCGCCTCGATCGCCAGGTAGAGGCGGTTATGTCGCGCCGCCGGCTGATGCGCCTTGAGCAGCAGGCCACACATCATGGGGGTCAGGGTCAACGCCACGAAACCCGACACCAGCACCGCACCGGCCAGGGTCCAGGCGAACTCGGTGAACAGCTTGCCGGCGGTGCCCTGCATAAAGCCAATGGGGGCGAACACCGCCGCCAGGGTCAGGGTCATGGCGATCACCGCAAAGGCGATCTCGCGGCTGCCCTTGAGCGCCGCCTGAAATGGCGAGAGACCGCCCTCGATATGCCGGTGGATGTTCTCCAGCATGACGATGGCATCGTCCACCACCAGGCCGATCGCCAACACCATGGCCAGCAGTGTCAGGGTGTTGATGCTGAACCCCATCAGCGCCATCAGCGCGAAGGCGCCGATCAGCGACACCGGGATGGTCACCAGCGGGATCAGCGTCGCGCGCAGCGAACGCAGGAAAATAAAGATGATCAAGATAACCAGGGCCACCGCTTCCCAGATGGTGACGTAGACGTTATCGATGGATTCGCGGATAAACAGCGAATTGTCGCTGGCCACTTCCATCTGCATGCCCTCGGGCAGCAGCGCACGTATCTCCGGCAGTGCCTCGGCCAGGCCATCGGCAATGTCCAGCGGGTTGGCGGTGGCCTGCTTGATCAGGCCCAGGCTGACCGCCGGCCGGCCCTTGTAGCGCACCACGCTGCGCTCGTCGGTGGCGCCGAGTTCGGCGTGGCCGACATCCGCCAGGCGCAGCAGGTAGCCGCGGGAATCGTCGAGAATCAGCTCGTTGAATTGCTCCACGGTTTGCAGGTCGGTCTCGGCCAGCACCGTGAACTCGCGCTGGGCCGACTCGATGCGCCCGGCCGGAATCTCGACGTTTTCCCGGCGCAAGGCCGCCTCGACGTCCTGCACCGTGAGGTTGTGTGCGGCGAGTTTCTCCGGATCGAGCCAGATCCGCATGGCGAAGGTTCGCGCGCCGCGCACCTGCACCTCGGAGACCCCGGACAGGGTCTGCAGGCGATCCTTGATCACCCGCTCCAGCAGGTCGGTGATGGCCATCGCCGAGTGCTGGTCACTGTAGAACGCCAGCCAGATCACCGGCTGGGCGTCGGCCTCGACCTTCTGCACCAAGGGCTCGTTGATCTCGTCCGGGAGCAAGCCGCGGACGCGACCCAGGCGATCGCGCACGTCGTTGGCCGCTTCGTCCGAGTTAGTGCCCAGACGAAATTGCGCGGTGATCTGGGTGTTTTCCCCGCGGCTGATGGAACTGACGAAATCCAGCCCCTCGATGCCGGACAACACGTCCTCGACCGGCTGCGCTACCTGGGACTCCATGATTTCCGGGCTCGCGCCGGGGTAGACCACGGTCACGGTGACGATCGGCACGTCGATATTGGGGTACTCGCGCACTTTCAGGCGCTGATAGGCCATCAACCCGACCAGCACCACGATCAGCGACAGCACCGTGGCGAACACCGGTCGACGGATACAGACCTCCGACAGCCTCACGCACCCGCCCCCGCGGGCTTGGTGCGCACCGCCATGCCCGCCTTGACCTTCTGCCAGCCCGCGCTGATCAGCGTGTCGCCCGGTTTCAGCCCTTCGCGCACCTCGACCTGGCCGGCCTGACGCCGACCCAGCTGGATTTCCCGCACCGCCACCTTGCCGTCGACCACCAGGCTCACCCAGTGCTTGTCGCCCACCGGCATCACCGCTTCCTCGGGGATCAGCAAGGCCTGCGGGCGTTCGGCGAGGATCACCGAGACCCTGACGAACTGCCCGGGTTTAAGGCGCTGCCCCGGGTTGGGCAAGCTGGCCCGCACCAGCTGGCTGCGTCCGACTTCGTCGAGGCGCGGGTTGATCGCGGCGATCCGACCGACGAAGGTTTCGCCGGGGTAACTGTCGAGGGTCACCTCCAGGGTCTGGCCCAGGCGGATCTGGCGGACCGCCTTTTGCGGGATGCGAAAATCCACCTTGAGCGGATCCAGCACTTCCAGGTTGACCACGTCCTGGCCGACATTCAGGTAGTCGCCGGGGCTGACCTGGCGCAACCCCAGCACGCCGGCAAAGGGCGCGCGCACCTGGCTTTTGTCCAGGCGCGCCTGGGACAGGCTCAGGCTGGCGCGGGCGGCCTGTTGCTCAGCCCGCGCCTCGTCGAGGGCCTGGGCATTGCTGGCGCCACGGGTGAACAGCAACTGGGCGCGGGAGAAGTTCTTTTCCGCCAGGTTCAGGTTGGCTTGCGCCAGGGTCAGTTCGGCGCGGGCGATGGCGTCGTCGAGGCCGAGCAACAGGGCACCCGCCTCGACCGGCTGGCCCTCGCGGATGCTCAGGCGATCGACCCGTCCGGCGATCTCCGCGCGGATCATCACCGACTCGTCGGAACGCAGGGAGCCGAAGGTGATGAGTTCGTCGCGCACCCGCGCCACGCTTGGTTGCACCACTTCCACCAGCGGCCCAGGGGCGTCCTGCGCCGGGGCGGTCAGTACGCACGACAGCAGGCAGATGGCCAGGAAACCTTGGTGGGCGCGACGCGACATAGGCAACCTCATATTGTCCAGAGGTCGAGTCTAACGGCAGGTCTGGTTCGACTCAGCCGTCGAAGATGTTTCCCTATGTGTAAACCCGGCTACTGGCGCATGCCGCGGCCGCTGACCAACAAGCGGATGCAGAAGACATAGAGCAAGGCGGTGGCCACCAGCATAAAGCCGATGGCGACGCCGATGCGGATGTCGGACACCCCGAGTATGCCGTAACGAAAGGCGTTGACCATGTGCAACACCGGGTTGGCCAATGACACGCTCTGCCAGAACGGCGGCAGCAGGCTGATGGAATAGAACACCCCGCCCAGGTAGGTCAGGGGTGTCAACACAAAGGTCGGGATGATCGAAATATCGTCGAAATTGCGCGCGTAGACCGCGTTGACGAAGCCGGCCAGGGAAAAGATGGTGGCGGTCAGCAGCACCACCAGCACGGTGATCCCCAGGTGGTGCACCTGCAGGTGGGTAAAGAACAGCGACAACAGAGTGACGATCAGCCCTACCGCCAGGCCACGCAGGATGCCGCCGGTGACGTAGCCGAGCAGGATGGTGTGCGGCGAGACCGGCGAGACCATCAGCTCCTCCACCGAACGTTGGAACTTGCTGCCGAAGAAACTCGACACCACGTTCCCGTAGGCGTTGGTGATCACCGACATCATGATCAGCCCCGGGACTATGTACTCCATGTAACTGAAGCCGCCCATGTCGCCGATCTGCCGGCCGATCAGGTTACCGAAGATGACGAAGTACAGGACCATGGTGATGGCGGGTGGCAGCAAAGTCTGCGGCCAGATACGGGTGAAGCGCCGGACCTCGCGGTAGACGATGGTGCGCAGCGCCACCAGGTTGGCGGCGAACTCGGAGTTCAGGTAGTTCTCGTTCATATGGCCACCTTCGCCAGGTTTTTCTCGACCAGGGACACGAACAGCTCCTCCAGGCGATTGGTCTTGTTGCGCAGGCTGAGCACCTCGATCTGCTGCAGGGCCAGCTGGCGGAACAGCTCGGTGACGCCCTGGCTCTTGTCCACCTGCACCTCGAGGGTGTGATGATCGAGCAGCTGCGATGGATAACCGCTCAGTTGCGGCGGGATCAGCAGCGACTCCTTGAGGTCCAGCAGAAACGTCTCGACATGCAGCTTCTTCAGCAACTCACGCATGCTGGTGTTCTCCACGATGCTGCCGTGGTCGATGATGCCGATATTGCGGCACAGCTGCTCGGCCTCCTCCAGGTAGTGCGTGGTGAGGATGATGGTGATGCCTTTCTGGTTCAGTTCGGTGAGAAAGGACCACATGGAGCGGCGCAGCTCGATATCGACGCCGGCGGTGGGTTCGTCGAGGATCAACAGGCGCGGTTGATGCACCAGGGCCCGGGCGATCATCAGGCGGCGCTTCATGCCGCCGGACAGTTCCCGCGACGGCGAGTCGCGTTTGTCCCACAGGCCCAGCTGCGTCAGGTACTCCTCGGCGCGCGCCTTGGCGATGCGCGGCGGAATGCCGTAGTAGCCGGCCTGGGTGACCACGATATCGAAGCACTTTTCGAACTGGTTGAAATTGAATTCCTGCGGCACCACGCCCAGGCAGCGCTTGAGCGCTGCTGGCTGGCGATCCAGGTCATGGCCGAACACCGAAACCGATCCGCTGGTCTTGGTTACCAGGGTCGAGAGGATGCCGATGGTGGTGGATTTGCCGGCCCCGTTCGGGCCGAGCAATGCGAAGAAATCACCCTCGGCCACGTCCAGGTCGATGCCCTTGAGGGCCTGAAAACCGTTGCCGTAGGTCTTGGTCAGCTGCCGAATGGACAGAGCGGAACTCATAAGAAATGCACGCACCCAGAGGAAGACGAAAGGAAGATATGGAGGTGGTGGGCCGGCAATGCAAGAGCGCACTGTGCACCCGACGGGTCAGGGCCACGCGCCGGCGGCCGTCCACGAGCACCGATCAAAGGTCGACAGCCTACCATTCCCAACAAGGGCGGACAGTCATCTCCATCGATGTCTACTATCAAGCCTGCGCATGTCCTAGGCCGCAGGTATAACGAACTCCCCGAGCGATGAGTGGTCCCTTACGCAGCAGCAGTCTGGTTTCGACTGCCCCTTAACCCTCGACCCGGTCTCTTGGCCCTTGCCGGCACCACGGCAGGCGTGTCATGGGCCACGCCTTCTCCCACCGCTGTTCGCCGTGGGCTATTTATTCGCGTGACGGCCGCTGCCTCGCCGTCCTCATGGAGGATTACCATGCTGTTGATCTGGTTACCGCTGTTGCTGCTGGGGGTCGCCTACCTGGCGCATCGCCGCATCGCGCCCTTGCCGGCCCTGGCGATCGTCGCCGTCTACCTGCTGGCCATGGGCAGCCTCAGCGAGGCCCCGGGCTGGCTGCTGGTGCTGCTCTGGGCCCTGTGGCTGGCGGTGACCCTGACCCTGGTGTTGCCGGAGGCGCGTCGCAAGCTGTTCACCGCCCCGCTGTTCGCCTGGTTCCAGCGGGTGCTGCCGCCCATGTCGGAGACCGAACGCGACGCCATCGAAGCCGGCACGGTCTGGTGGGATGGTGAGCTGTTCAGCGGTCGGCCGAACTGGGACACGCTGCTGGCCTACCCCAAGGCGCAACTCACCGCCGAAGAGCAGGCCTTTATCGACGGCCCCACCGAGACCCTCTGCGCCATGGTCAGCGACTGGGACATCGGCCAGCGCATGGACCTGCCCCCCGAGGCCTGGAGCTATATCAAGGAACAGGGCTTCTTTGCCCTGATCATCCCCAAGGAGTTTGGCGGCAAGGGCTTTTCCGCCTATGCCCACTCCCAGGTGGCGATGAAACTGGCCACCCGCAGCGGTGACCTGGCCTCCACCGTGATGGTGCCCAACTCGCTCGGCCCGGCCGAACTGCTGCTGCACTACGGCACCGACCAGCAGCGCCAACACTACCTGCCCCGCCTGGCGCGCGGCGACGATATCCCCTGCTTTGCTTTGACCGGCCCCTTGGCCGGCTCCGACGCGGGCGCCATGCCGGACACCGGGATCATCTGCAAGGGCCAGTGGCAGGGCGAGGAAGTACTGGGGCTGCGCCTGAACTGGGAAAAACGCTATATCACCCTGGGCCCGGTGGCGACATTGCTCGGCCTGGCGTTCAAGGCCTATGACCCGGACCACTTGCTCGGTGACGAAGAGGACCTGGGCATCAGCCTGGCGCTGATTCCGACCGAGACAGCGGGGGTGGAGATCGGCCGTCGCCACCTGCCGCTGGGCGCGGCCTTTATGAACGGCCCTAACTCGGGCAAGGACGTCTTCGTCCCCCTGGACTACCTGATCGGTGGCCAGGCGATGCTCGGCAAGGGCTGGATGATGCTGATGAATTGCCTGTCGGTGGGGCGTTCCATCTCCCTGCCCGCGGTGGGCACCGGCGCCGCCAAGTTCACCAGCCTGGTGACCGGCCAGTACAGCCGCGTGCGCGAGCAGTTCAACGTGCCACTGGCGGCCTTCGAGGGCATCCAGGAAGCGTTGGCGCGTATCGGCGGCAACGCCTGGCTGATGGACAGCGCGCGCATCCTCACCGCCAACGCGGTGGACCTGGGGGAAAAGCCCTCGGTGCTGTCGGCGGTGCTCAAGTACCACCTGACCGAACGCGGGCGCGAATGCATCAGCCACGCCATGGACGTGCACGGCGGCAAGGGCATCATCCTCGGCCCGAACAACTACCTGGGCCGCTCCTGGCAGGGCGCGCCGATTTTTATCACCGTGGAAGGGGCCAATATCCTCTCACGCAACCTGATGATCTTCGGCCAGGGCGCGATCCGCTGCCATCCTTATGTACTCAAGGAAATGGCCCTGGCCAGCCGACCCGACCAGGATCAGGCGCTGCTGGAATTCGACGCGCTGCTGCTGCAGCATATCGGCTTCGCCGTCAGCAACGCCGCCAGCTCGCTGTTGTTGAGCCTGAGCTTCGGCTTGTTCGGCGCGGCGCCGGGCGACCGCGTCAGCCGCCCCTACTTCCGTGCGCTCAACCGCCTGGCGGCGGCCTTCGCCATGCTGGCGGACATGAGCATGATGCTGCTGGGCGGTGAACTGAAACGCCGCGAGCGCCTCTCGGCGCGTCTGGGCGACGTGCTCAGCCACCTGTACCTGGCATCCGCGGCCCTCAAGCGCTACCACGACCAGGGCAGTCCGGAGCACCTGCAACCGCTGCTCGACTGGGCCATGGAAGAAAGCCTGGGCAAGGCCGAACAGGCGCTGGACGCACTGCTGGCGAATTTCCCCAACGCCCTGATCGGCGGACTGCTACGGGTCCTGGTGTTCCCCTTCGGCCGCCGTCACGCCGGGCCCTCGGACGCCCTCGACGCCGAGGTGGCGGGTATTCTGGGACGCAAACGCGGCGACCCCGCGCTGGAGGAACTGCTGACCGGTTGTTTCCGCCCGCAACAAACGGAGGCAGTGGCCGGCGATACGGTGGCCGGCGACCCGGTGGCGGCACTGCAGTACGCCGTCGACCAGCTGGACGCGGTGCAGCCCTTGCAGAAAAAACTGCACAAGGCGGTGCGCGACCAGGTGCTGCAGCCCGCCCCGGGCGAGCCCTTGCTGGCGGCCGCCCTGCGCCAGGGCCTGCTCACGGCCGATGAAGCCGAACGCCTGGGCGCCGCCGAAGCGGCCCGACGCGTCGTCATCGACGTCGACGACTTTGACCCCGAAGTGCTGCAACTGGCGGCCGGCAAGGTGCGTTAGGGCTCAGCACGCAGGACAGCGGGCGTGTGGGGTTTTATACTCGCGCGCCCGTTTTGCATTCAGGATCACCACCATGGCCATGTCCCACCTCGAGCACCACCTCGCCCTGCTCGCCCACCTGCGCAGCATTCTGGTCGCCCTGGGCGAAGCCGAACAGGTCCCTGAGGAAAGCCACGACCTGTTCCTCGAGCGCTTCGACGAGCTGCTCGGACAACTGCCCGCCGACCCCGAGGGCAGTCTCTACCTGGGTCAGGACCTGATCAGCCAGGTGTTCCATCGCTACCCGCAGATTGCCCATCTGGTGCCACGCGACCTGCTGTGGTTCTTCGGCGGCGACTGCCTGCACTTTATGCCCGACGAGGAAATCGCCCTGTTCCAGGAGCTGGACGAGCGCCGGTTCACCGCCGAAGAGGACGACCTGCCGTTCGACTGGAACCAGGAAAAACAACTGCTGGCGATGCCTGTCGACAGCAGCAAGCACTGATAACCGACCCGGCACGGCGCCCCCCTACCGTCCATCTTTGAGGCAGATTCCCGCAATGGATACCCCCAAGACCCTGATCTACGGTCACCGCGGCGCCAAAGGCGAAGCGCCGGAAAACACCCTGGCCAGTTTCCAGCGCTGCCTGGAGCACGGCGTACGCCGCTGTGAACTGGACCTGCACCTGTCGCGCGACGGCGAGCTGATGGTGATCCACGATCCGACCCTCAAGCGCACCACCGGCCGGCGGGGCAAGGTGGTCGAGCACGAGGCCAGCGCCCTGGCGACCTATGATGCGCGCAGCAGCGGTCCGGCCTGGCCGCAGCCCTGTCCCATCCCGCGCCTGGACGAGCTGTTCGAGCAGTGCGCGTTCGATCACTGGCAGCTGGAAGTCAAGAGTGCCTCGCGGGTTCGCGCGGCGCGCACCGTGCAGGCCATCCAGGCACTGGCCGAGCGCCATGGCCTGCTGGACAAGGTCACCGTCACCTCCAGCTCGCGGGAGGTGCTACGGGCGCTGAACGAGCTGACGCCCGACCTCTCCCGCGGGCTGGTCGCCGAGTACGCCTGGCTGGATCCGCTGAAGGTGGCGCGCCATTACGGCTGTGACCTGCTGGCGCTGAACTGGACCCTGTGCACCCCGGAACGCCTGCAAAAAGCCCAGCGCCAGGGGCTGCACGTGTCGGTCTGGACGGTCAACGAACCGGCATTGATGCGGCGATTGGCCGATTTTGGCGTGGACAGCCTGATCACCGACTTCCCGGGCCTGGCCGTGAAAACGCTGAACGCCTGAGCCCGACCCGAAAAAAAACCGGCCCCAGGGCCGGTTTTTTTATGCCGCCTGTTCAGAAACTCTCGCGGTTTGGCCAACGCCAGTGGCCAGAGTCACTGAAACACTCCCCGACCGGCTCAGGCCACCGGTCGGAGCCGCTCAAAAAAGCCGGTTGAGGCCATCGAACGCTGCCACCCGATAGGCCTCGGCCATGGTCGGGTAGTTGAACGTGGTGTTGACGAAGTACTTGATGGTGTTGGCCTCGCCCGGCTGGTTCATGATCGCCTGGCCGATATGGACGATTTCCGAAGCCTGGTAGCCGAAGCAGTGAACACCCAGCACCTGCAGGGTCTCGCGATGGAACAGGAGCTTGAGCATGCCCACCGGCTCACTGGAAATCTGCGCCCGCGCCATGCTTTTGAAAAATGCCTTGCCCACTTCGTAGGGGATTTTCGCCTGGGTCAGTTCGCGCTCGTTCTGGCCGATCGAGCTGATTTCCGGAATGGTGTAAATGCCGGTCGGCACATCGTTGACGAAGCGCCAGCTGTCATTCTCGATAATGCTGCCCGCCGCCGAGCGGCCCTGGTCGTAGGCGGCGCTGGCCAGGCTCGGCCAGCCGATCACGTCGCCGGCGGCGAAGATGTTCGAGACGCTGGTGCGGTAATGCTGGTCGACCTCGATCTGGCCGCGGCCGTTGACCTTGATGCCGATGTTTTCCAGGCCCAGCTTGTCGGTATTGCCGGTGCGACCGTTGCACCAGAGCAAGGCGTCGGCCTTGATCTTCTTGCCGGACTTGAGGTGCAGAATCACCCCGTTATCCATGCCCTCGATGCGCTCGTACTCCTCGTTGTGACGGATCAGCACGTTGTTGTTGCGCAGGTGATAGCTGAGCGCGTCGGAGATCTCCGCGTCGAGAAAGCTGAGCAGTTGGTCGCGGTTGTCGATCAGGTCGACCAGCACGCCCAGGCCGCTGAAAATCGACGCGTACTCACTGCCGATCACCCCGGCGCCGTAAATGATCAAGCGCCGCGGGGTGTGACTGAGGGTCAGGATGGTGTCACTGTCGTAAACCCGCGAATGGGTAAAGTCCACATCCGCCGGCCGATAAGGCCGCGAGCCGGTGGCGATGACGATTTGCGGCGCCACCAGCTTTTCCACCACGCCGTTGGGACAGACCACTTCGATGGTCTGCTCGTCGGCGAAACTGCCGGTGCCGAAAAACAGGTCGATGCGGTTACGGGCGTAGTAGCCGGTGCGCGAAGTGACCTGCTTGCCGATCACCCGCTCGGCGCTTTTCAGTACATCGGGAAAGGAAAACCAGCGCGGTTCGCCGATCTGGCGAAACAGCGGGTTGGTGTTGTACTGCATGATCTGCCGCACCGAATGGCGCAACGCCTTGGACGGGATGGTCCCCAGGTGGGTGCAATTGCCGCCGACTTCGCGCCGGGTGTCGACCACCGCCACTTTCTTGCCGGCCTTGGCCGCGTTCATCGCCGCGCCCTCGCCCGCGGGCCCCGAACCCAGCACCACCACGTCGTAGTTGTAGACAGCCATGCTTACTCCTTTGAGAAAACCCAGGATGCCACAGCGTCCTGGAAATGCCTCAGCCCTGGGCCGTCGGCAGGTTGAGCGGTGACGCGGTCTGGGCGCGTCATTTTGCGCTGCACATTAGCGCTTGCTGGCAGCGTAGGCGAGGCCTGTCTGCACTACATCCTTGCCCGATTCGTCGTCAGCCGCTGGGGCCTCGCATTGCTTCGGGGGCCGCCCCCAGATCGACCCGATGTTTTTCACTGCCCAGGACGCGATGTCGCCGCAGGAGCCAGAGACCGGTTTACACCCAGCAGCACCAGCCCCGGTTTCAAAAAAAAACACCAGTTGCCCGATCATGGCCGCGCTCCTTCGCCAAAACGTAGATTGAAGAACGAAGTACCATGGGCAACGAACCCCTGCCCGGACCGACTGACGAAAAAAGCCATGATGCCGGCCTGTTCGGCAAACGCCAAACCGCGCTCGGGCCCCAGCACCATCAGTAAAGTCGACAGGCCGTCGGCGCGCAGGGCCGAGGCGTCGACCACCGTGACCGCCGCCAGGGGATGACGGATAGGCGCACCGGTCTGTGGATCTAGGGTATGGGAAAAACGCTGGCCGTCGCGCTCGAAATAGTTGCGGTAATCGCCCGAGGTCGAGACCGCCAGGCCGTCCAGCGCCAGGATCCTCTGCGCCGCCTGCCGGTCGTCCCGCGGCGCCTCGAGGGCGACCCGCCAGGGCGAGCCGTCGGGTTTGCGGCCCACGGCTTTAACCTCACCGGTGATATCCAGCACGTAGCTGCGAATCCCCAGCGCCTGCAAACGTTCGCCCAGGCGGTCGACGGTGTCGCCGGCGGCGATGCTGTTAAGGTCCAGCTGCAGCGCGACATCCTTGCACAGACGCTCGCCTTCGAGGCGCAGGTGCTGGTGGCCGACGCGGCTGCGTGCTGCGGCAATCTGCTCGGCGCTGGGCACCTGCTGGTCGCGGGACTGCGGTCCGAACCCCCAGAGGTCGAGCAAGGGTTCCAGGGTCAGGTCGAAGGCACCGTCGCTGTCCTGTGACAAACCTTCACCGAAACGCACCAGCGCCAGCACCGGGGCCGGCATGGCCTGGCAGGCGCCCGCGGGAAGCTGATTGAAGCGCGACAGGTCCGAGTCTGCGCGCCAGGTGGACATCTGCCGGTCGACCTCGTCGAGCAACTGCCGGACCTCGGCCTGCACCCGCTGCGGCGCCGGCACGCCATCGGCGACGACATACTTGAGCGAGTACTGGCTGCCCATCGTCGGTCCGCTAAGGGTTTCGATTCGTTGCTCACAGCCGCTTAACAGCAGGCTGAGCAGCAGGCCCGCGCCCGTGCCCCACAGGCGCGGCGTCAAACCGCGGCCGTCGCCCGCCATCGGCACAACGCTGCCTGGCGCACGGAGCGTTTGCAGGCGTGCCATCAGCCCACGGGATCCGCCGTTGTTGTCGATCACAGGAACGTCTACATAACTCAATCGATGTTTGTCCTGACTGGCCACTGGTTGTTGGACACCACTTGCCTGGCACGCGCGGAATGCTGAGTGACCGCGGCTAAACCGGAGGGTAAACACGCCTGGTAAAGCGAATCTCCCGGGGAGGCTGCCGTGCTCAGCCGGGAAGGCTATGATGGGCCGCCGGTACACGTGATCAGTTTCCCGCTGGAGTCGACCATGCGCCCTTTGCTGTTCTCCCTGCTACTGGCCAGCGCTCCCCCGCTCGCCCAGGCCACTCAGCCGCTGGAACAAGCGGCCTTCGCCCCACGGTATGAGCACGTCGGCATGGCCCTGGAACGGCGCAACCAGACCTTGCTCAACTACTTGTGGGTGGATGTCTACGCCGCCGCCTTCTACACCGCGCCCGGAGTGAGCCCGCGGCAGGCAATCGAACGCCCCGCGGCCCAGCGCCTGGAGCTGTACTACTTTCGCGCGATCGACCGCGAGGACGTGATCAAGGCGGCCTGGACCACCCTGGAGCGGCAATACAGCCCGGCGCACCTGGCGCCGTTGCGTGCCGAAATCGATCGTTTGCACCAGCAATTCCAGGACATCGCCCCGGGCGACCGTTATGCCCTGGACTTCGACCCCCGCAGCGGGCTACGTCTGGAGCGCAACGGTCAGACCCTGTTCAGCAGCCCCGACACTGCCCTGGCCAAGACCTACCTGGGCATCTGGCTGGCAGCGGACGGCCTGTCCGAGGTGCTGCGCCAGGCCTTGCTGGCAGGCTCCTGAGCTGGCTTCCCGGGTTCAGGCCTGGACCGAGCGGGCTGCCGAGCGTTTGGCCAGGTAGCACAGGCCGATAAAGCCCAGCCAGAACGGGATGGCGTAGACCGACACGTTAATGCCCGGAATCTGCAGCATCACCCAGAGGATCAGCCCGACGAACGCCAGGCACAGGTAATTGGCGAAGGGGAACCAGAACGCCTTGAAGAACGGCTCGATGCCCTGCTTGCGCATGGCCTTGCGGAACGCCAGGTGCGCCAGGCTGATCATCGCCCAGTTGATCACCAGCGCCGCCACGGTCAGCGCCATCAGCAGTTCCAGTGCCTGCTGCGGCGCCAGGTAGTTGACCAGCACGCAGAGCAGGGTTACCAGGGCCGACACGCCGATGGCCAGCACCGGCACGCCGCGCCGATCGACCTTCATCAGCGCCTTGGGCGCATCGCCCTGCTCGGCCAAGCCGTAGAGCATGCGGCTATTGCAGTAGACGCCACTGTTGTAGACCGACAGCGCGGCGGTCAGCACCACGAAGTTGAGGATATGCGCGGCGGTGTCACTGCCGATCAGGGAGAATATCTGCACAAAGGGGCTGGCACTGTAGGGGTCGCCCGCAGCGCCCAGGGTTTTCAGCAGTTCATCCCAGGGATAGAGCATCAGCAACACGCTAAGGGCGCCGATATAGAAAATCAGGATCCGGTAGATCACCTGGTTGATCGCCTTGGGGATGACTTTCTTCGGCTCCTCGGCTTCGGCCGCCGTGATGCCGATCAGCTCAAGGCCGCCGAAGGAAAACATGATAATGGCCAGGACCATCACCAGCCCTTCGAAGCCGTTGGGGAAAAAGCCACCGTGACTCCACAGGTTGCTCACCGCCGCCTGGGGCCCGCCGTCACCGCTGGCCAGCAGGTAGATCCCCAGCAGGATCATGCCGATGATAGCCACCACCTTGACCAGCGCGAACCAGAATTCGGTTTCACCGAACACCTTGACGCTGGCCAGGTTAATGCCGTTGATCAGCAGGAAAAACACCACGGCGGTCGCCCAGGTCGGCACCTCCGGCCACCAGAACTGCACGTATTTGCCGACCGCGGTCAGCTCCGCCATGCCCACCAGGATATAGAGCACCCAGTAGTTCCAGCCGGAGAGAAAACCCGCGTAACCCCCGCAGTACTTGTGCGCGAAGTGCCCGAAGGACCCCGCTACCGGCTCTTCTACGATCATTTCGCCGAGCTGGCGCATGATCAGGAAGGCGATAAAACCAGCAATGGCATAGCCCAGGATCATCGAGGGGCCGGCCGACTTGAGCACCCCGGCCGAGCCGAGGAACAGGCCGGTGCCGATGGCGCCGCCCAGGGCGATCAGCTGAATATGACGGTTTTGCAGACCGCGCTTGAGCGGGCCGGTGTGCAGCGATTGTCCATCCATCGAGCGGTCCTCAGGCGGGGTGCCTAGTACGGAGGAGAAACAGGCAGGGGCATAGTGAAATAAAAGCCATAACCGAATAAAAACGGGAGCTCGAAAGCTCCCGTGTACTCACTGCCTCAGCTTAGCGCGGGAAGGCTGGCGGGTTGACCCCGGCCATGTCTTCCATCACCCGCACGACCTGGCAGCTGTAGCCGAACTCGTTGTCGTACCAGACATAGAGCACGACGCGGTTGTCGTTGCAGATGGTCGCCTCGGCGTCCACCACACCGGCATGGCGCGAGCCGACGAAGTCGGTGGAAACCACTTCCTGGGAATTGACGAAATCGATCTGCTTGTGCAGATCCGAGTGCAGCGCCATGTAGCGCAGGTACTCGTTCATTTCCTCACGGGTGCTGGCTTTCTCCAGGTTCAGATTGAGAATGGCCATGGAGACGTTCGGCGTGGGCACCCGGATCGCGTTGCCAGTCAGCTTGCCGGCCAGTTCCGGCAGGGCCTTGGCGGCGGCGGTGGCGGCACCGGTCTCGGTGATCACCATGTTCAGCGCCGCGCTGCGGCCGCGACGATCGCCCTTGTGGAAGTTGTCGATCAGGTTCTGGTCGTTGGTGTAGGAGTGCACGGTCTCGACGTGGCCGTTGACGATGCCGAACTTGTCGTTGACCGCCTTGAGCACCGGCACGATGGCGTTGGTGGTGCAGGAGGCCGCGGAAATGATGCGGTCGTCGCTGGTGATTTCGGCATGGTTGATGCCGTGCACGATGTTCTTCAGCTTGCCCTTGCCCGGCGCGGTCAGCACCACGCGGTCGATACCCGGGCAGCTCAGGTGCTGGCCCAGGCCCTCGGCGTCACGCCAGACCCCGGTGTTGTCCACCAGCAGGGCATCATGGATGCCGTACTGGGTGTAGTCGACTTCCTTGGGATCCTTGGCATAGATCACCTGGATCAGGTTGCCGTTGGCGGTCAAGGTGTTGTTGGCTTCATCGATGGTGATGGTGCCGTCGAACGGGCCGTGCACCGAGTCGCGACGCAACAGGCTGGCGCGTTTGACCAAGTCGTTGCTGGCGCCCTTGCGTACCACGATGGCGCGCAGCCGCAGGCCGTCGCCGCCACCGGTTTTTTCGATCAGGATACGCGCCAGCAGGCGACCGATACGGCCGAACCCGTACAGCACCACGTCGGTACCCTTGCGCGCCTTGCCGTTCTGTTGACCGACCACAGGGGCCATTTCGTCACGTACGAACTGCTCGATCGAACGACCCTGGCCGTCCTGCTTGAACTTGCTGACCATCCGCCCCAGGTCGACCGAGGCCGCGCCCAGCTTGAGCTCGCTCATGGCCTTGAGCAGCGGGAAGGTGTCATGCACCGACAGCTCGGCGTCGTCGGCCAGGCGGTGACGGGCGAAACGGTGGGCCTTGAGAATCGCGATCACCGACCGATTGATCAGGCTGCGACCGTAGATGGAAGTCACCACATTGTTGTTGCGGTAGAGCTGGCCGATCAGCGGAATCATCGCCTCGGCGAGGGCTTCACGGTCAATCCACTCACTGAGACATTGGTCAGGCTTCTGAGTCACAGGCGATACCTTCCACGATAATGTAGGGGCGTTAAAAAGGGGCTACATTATGACGGCGCACGCAAGCGGGGGCAATGCACGGCTGTCGAGACTGACACCGGGTTCACGGCCCGCTACAATCGCGGCCCCGTCTCAACGACCGCGAGCCGCCCGTGTCCGTACTGCGCCTACCGACTCTGCCTGCCGTCTCCGGCAAACAAACCTGGGGCAATCTGCCCGGGGCCGCCCTTAGCCTGGCGGTCGCCGAAGCCGCCAGTGCCGCCAAACGTTTCACCCTGCTGCTGACCGCCGACAGCCAGAGCGCCGAGCGTCTGGAGCAGGAGTTGAGTTTTTTCGCCCCCGAGCTGCCGGTGCTGCACTTTCCCGATTGGGAAACCCTGCCCTACGACCTGTTCTCGCCGCACCAGGACATCGTCTCCCAGCGCATCGCCGCCCTCTACCGGCTGCCTGAGTTGTCCCACGGCATTCTGGTAGTACCGATAGTCACCGCCCTACATCGCCTGGCGCCTACCCGCTTTCTGCTGGGCAGCAGCCTGGTGCTGGATGTCGGTCAGAAGCTCAATGTCGACCAGATGCGCCTGCGCCTGGAGGCCACCGGCTACCGCTGCGTGGACACGGTCTACGAACATGGCGAATTTGCCGTGCGCGGCGCCCTGATCGACCTGTTTCCCATGGGCAACCCGCTGCCGTACCGCATCGACCTGTTCGACGACGAGATCGAGACGCTGCGCACCTTCGACCCGGAAACCCAGCGTTCGATCGACAAGGTCGACTCGATCCGCCTGCTGCCGGCCCGGGAATTCCCGCTGAACAAGGAAGCGATCACCGGCTTTCGCGCTCGCTTTCGTGAGCGCTTCGACGTCGATTTCCGCCGCTGCACCGTCTACCAGGACCTCAGCAGTGGCATTACCCCGGCCGGCATCGAGTATTACCTGCCGCTGTTCTTCGAGGAAACCGCCACCCTCTTCGATTACCTGCCCAGCGACACCCAGGTGTTTTCCCTGCCCGGCGTGGAAAAAGCCGCCGAGCAGTTCTGGAATGACGTGCGCAACCGTTACGAAGAGCGCCGGGTCGACCCGGAGCGCCCCCTGGTCCCGCCCCTGGAGTTGTTCCTGCCGGTGGAGGACTGTTTTGCCCGCCTGAAAAGCTGGCCGCGGGTGGTGGTCAGCCAGCAGGACGTGGACAGCGGCATCGGCCGCGAACGTTTTGCCGCCCAGGCCCTGCCGGAGCTGGCGATCGAGGCCAAGGCCAATCAGCCGCTGGCGCACCTGCAGCGTTTCCTCGACGAATTTCCCGGTCGTGTGCTGTTCACCGCCGAATCCGCCGGTCGTCGCGAGGTGCTGCTGGAACTGCTGGCGCGTCTGCACCTGCGCCCGCAGGCGGTGGAGGGCTGGACCGACTTCGTCACCAGCGCCGAGCGCCTGGCGATCTGCATCGCGCCGCTGGACGATGGCCTGCTGCTCGACGAGCCGGCCCTGGCGCTGATCGCCGAAAGCCCGCTGTTCGGCCAACGGGTGATGCAGCGCCGCCGCCGGGAAAAACGCAGCGACCAGCACGACGCGGTGATCAAGAACCTCACCGAACTGCGCGAAGGCGCGCCCGTGGTGCATATCGACCACGGGGTCGGCCGCTACCTGGGCCTGGTGACCCTGGAGATCGACGGCCAGGCCGCCGAGTTCCTCGCCCTGATGTACGCCGAAGAGGCCAAGCTCTATGTGCCGGTGGCCAGCCTGCACCTGATCGCCCGTTACACCGGCAGCGACGATGCCCTGGCACCGCTGCACCGCCTGGGCTCCGAGCATTGGCAAAAGGCCAAGCGCAAGGCCGCCGAGCAGGTGCGCGATGTCGCCGCCGAGCTGCTGGACGTCTATGCACGGCGTGCCGCGCGGGAAGGTTATGCCTTCAAGGATCCGCTGGCCGACTACGCCAGTTTCAGCGCCGGTTTCCCCTTCGAGGAAACGCCGGACCAGCAAACCACCATCGATGCGGTGATGGCCGACATGCTCGCGCCCAAACCCATGGACCGCCTGGTCTGCGGCGATGTCGGCTTCGGCAAGACCGAGGTGGCCATGCGCGCCGCCTTTATCGCGGTGCACAGCGGCAAGCAGGTGGCGATCCTGGTGCCGACCACCCTGCTCGCCCAGCAGCACTACAACAGCTTTCGCGACCGCTTCGCCGATTGGCCGGTGACCGTCGAAGTGATGAGCCGCTTCAAGTCGACCAAGGAAGTCAACGCGGCGGTGCAGAAGCTCGCCGAAGGCCAGATCGATATCGTTATCGGCACCCACAAGCTGCTGCAGGACGATGTGAAGATCAAGAACCTCGGTCTGGTGATCATCGACGAGGAGCACCGCTTTGGCGTACGCCAGAAGGAACAGCTGAAGACCCTGCGCAGCGAGGTGGATATCCTCACGCTGACCGCCACGCCGATCCCGCGCACCCTCAACATGGCCGTCTCGGGTATGCGCGACCTGTCGATCATCGCCACCCCACCGGCCCGTCGACTGTCGGTGCGCACCTTCGTCATGGAGCAGAACCAACCGGTAATCAAGGAAGCGCTGCTGCGCGAGCTGCTGCGCGGTGGCCAGGTCTATTACCTGCACAACGACGTCAAGAGCATCGATAAATGCGCCGCCGACCTGGCCGAACTGGTGCCCGAGGCACGCATCGGCATCGGCCATGGGCAGATGGGCGAGCGTGACCTGGAACAGGTGATGAGCGATTTCTACCACAAGCGCTTCAATGTGCTGATCGCCTCGACCATTATCGAAACCGGCATCGACGTGCCGAGCGCCAACACCATCATCATCGAGCGCGCCGACAAGTTCGGCCTGGCGCAACTGCACCAGTTGCGCGGCCGGGTCGGCCGTAGCCACCACCAGGCCTATGCCTACCTGCTGACACCGCCGCGCAAGCAGATGACCCCGGATGCGGAAAAGCGCCTGGAAGCCATCGCCAACACCCAGGACCTCGGCGCCGGCTTCGTCCTCGCCACCAACGACCTGGAAATCCGCGGTGCCGGCGAGCTGCTGGGCGACGGCCAAAGCGGCCAGATCCAGGCGGTCGGCTTTACGCTCTATATGGAAATGCTGGAACGGGCGGTGAAAGCCATTCGCAAAGGCGAGCAGCCCAACCTCGACCAGCCCCTGGGTGGCGGTCCGGAAATCAACCTGCGGGTGCCGGCACTGATCCCCGACGCATACCTGCCGGACGTACACACCCGGCTGATCCTGTACAAGCGCATCGCCTCGGCCGCCGACGAAGAAGGCCTCAAGGATCTGCAGGTGGAAATGATCGACCGCTTCGGCCTGCTGCCGGAGCCGACCAAGAACCTGGTGCGCCTGACGCTGCTGAAGCTGCAGGCCGAACAGTTGGGCATCAAGAAGGTCGATGCCGGCCCTCAGGGCGGGCGTATCGAATTTGCCGCGCAGACCCCGGTCGACCCCTTGACGCTGATCAAGTTGATCCAGAGCCAGCCCAACCGTTACCGTTTCGAGGGCGCCACGCATTTCAAATTCCAGGTACCGATGGAGCGCCCGGAA
This sequence comes from Pseudomonas sp., assembly GCF_040514055.1. Lineage (GTDB taxonomy): Bacteria > Pseudomonadota > Gammaproteobacteria > Pseudomonadales > Pseudomonadaceae > Aquipseudomonas. Next base: position 44,527 of record NZ_JBEVDL010000076.1, on the reverse strand, counting down.
GAGCGCTTTAATACCCTGGAGGCACTGTTCGAACGGCTGCTGCCGAAAACCGCCTGAGGCGCTGGCTGCCCAGGCGGTACCCCACGACCGTCACGCCGCCATTACCGGCGGCGTGGCTCGGACCCGAAAAAGGACTGGCCCATGCGCGCGTTACGTCACCTGACCCTGCTACTGACCCTGCTCACGCCGATGGCATTGGCCGATGGCCTGTATCAGGTCGAGCTGATTCTGTTTCGCCAGGCGGCCGAGCCGATCTCGGCCGGCCAGGTCGCCCCCGACGACTGGGCTGGCGGCGCGCCTGCGCTGGCGGCGGAGAGCCTGCGCGGCATCAGCCTGGACAGCGAAGCGGCGCGGCTGACGCCGGACAAGGGCTATCAGGTGCTGCTGCACAAGGCCTGGCAACAGAACCTCAGCGCCACGCCGAGCAAGGTCGCCCTCAGCGAAGGCACCAGCCAGTTCGGCCACGCGCCGATCGAGGGCACATTGAGCCTGCAACAGGCGCGCTTCGTCGACGTGCAGGCCGATTTCTGGATCAACCAGTTCAGTGCGGACGGCTTGCTCAGCGGCAGCGAACGACTGAAGCAGAGCAATCGCCTGAAAACCGGCGAACTGACCTTTCTTGACCACGGCCACCTGGGCCTGCTGATCAAGGTCTCGCCGCTTTAAGAGCAGCTACAAGCGGACAAAAGCAGCTACAAGCGGCAAGCTATAAGCCTCAAGCTTGTGGCTTGTGGCTTGAGGCTTGAGGCTTACAGCTTATCGCTGCCGTTAACCAACACCCGGGCCAGCGTCGCCTTGACCTGGCCCATGCCCTGGGCCAGGGCCAGCTCGATCTCTGCCATGGTGATGATCGCGGTCGATTTGCCCGCCGCCGGATTGACCACCAGCGCCAGGCAGGCGTAGGGCAAGTCGAGCTCACGGGCCAGCGCCGCTTCCGGCATGCCGGTCATACCGACGATGTCGCAGCCGTCGCGCTCCAGCCGGGCGATTTCCGCCACCGTCTCCAACCGCGGCCCCTGGGTACAGCCATACACCCCGTGCCCGCTGAACGCACACTGCTCGGCCCGCAGCGCCGCGATCAGGCGCTCGCGCAACCCGGCATCATAGGGATGGCTGAAGTCGATATGAGTGACCTGCTCCAGGTCACCGGCAAAAAAACTGTGCTCGCGGCCCCAGCTGTAATCGATCAACTGGTGCGGCACGCAGAAGTGCCCGGTCCCCATGGCCGCGTGGATGCCGCCGACCGCGTTGACCGCCAGCACCGCCTCGGCGCCGGCCTGCTGCAGGGCCCAAAGATTGGCCCGGTAGTTCACCTGGTGCGGCGGGATGCGATGAGGGTGACCGTGGCGAGCCAGGAACAGCACCTCGCGCCCGGCGTAATCGCCGCGCTGGATAGGCGCCGAGGGCGCGCCGTAGGGCGTATCCAGCTCCACTGCCTGGCGCAGGGTCAGGCCTTCCAGCTGGGTCAGGCCGGTGCCTCCGATAATGGCGTAAACAGTCATGGCTTATCCTAGAAAGAGGGTCAATCGATCAGTTGAGCGGCGCGCAAGGCGGCCAGTGCCGCCGACCAGCGGGGATCCTGACGGTATTCGCTGCCGGGCCAGGCCGATGCACGCATGCGCGCCAGGCGCGGCGAGGGCGTCGCGCCCAGGCGTTGCAGCGCGGCCAAGGCCAGCTCGGCAGCGCCGCGGTCGTTGCAGACCAGGCCCATGTCACAGCCGGCGGACAGGGCGGCCTCGATTCGACTCGCCGCGTCCCCCACCACATGGGCGCCGGCCATGGACAGGTCGTCGCTGAAGATCACGCCCTGGAAGCCCAGCTCGCCCCGCAGGATATCCTGCAGCCAACGCTGGGAAAAACCGGCCGGCCGGGCATCCACCTGGGGGTAAATCACATGGGCCGGCATCACCGCGGCCAGCTGCTGGCTCAAGCGGGCGAAGGGCACCAGGTCCTGGGCCCGCAGCTGCTCGAGACTCCGCTCGTCGACGGGGACCGCCACGTGGGAGTCCGCCTCCGCCCAGCCGTGACCCGGGAAGTGCTTGCCGGTGGCCGCCATGCCCGCGCTGTTCATGCCGCGAATAAAGGCCCCCGCCAGCAGGCAGGCGCGCTCCGGGTCGGCCTCGAAGGCCCGGCTGCCGACCACCGCACTGCGTTGGTGATCCAGGTCGAGCACCGGTGCGAAGCTCAGGTCCAGGCCCACGGCCAATACTTCAGTGGCCATCAGCCAGCCACAATGCTCGGCCAGCGCCTCGGCGTCGGGGCTATCGGCCAGGGCACGCATCGCTGGCAAGCGCACGAACCCCTGGCGCAGACGCTGCACCCGACCGCCCTCCTGATCCACCGCCAGCAGCAGGTCGGGGCGAATGGCCCGGATCGCGGCGGTAAGCTCGCGCACCTGGCGCGGGTGCTCGATATTACGGGCGAACAGGATCAGGCCCGCCACTTCGGGCTGGCGCAGCAAATGGCGATCTTCCGAGGTCAGCCAGGTACCGCTGACGTCCAGCATCAAAGAGCCCTGCAGGGCAGTGGTCATAATCAGTCCTTGGAAACTTAACGGAGGTCGGCGGCGGCCCAGGTCGGGCACGGCGCTTCGTCGATCAGCACCGCGCAATGCAGCGGCACGCGATCGAAGAGCTCGAGCAGGTCGGCGTTGCGTAACCGCACGCAGCCATGGGACAGCGGCACGCCCATGGGTTCGCTGTCAGGCGTGCCGTGCAAGTAGATGTAGCGGGAAAAACTGTCGACGCCGTCGCCTTGGTTGAAGCCGGGCTGGCAACCGGTCAGGCGCAGGATACGCGTCAGTATCCAGTCTCGTTGCGGCCATTGCGCCTGCAACTGGGGACTGAAAACCTCCCCGGTCCAGCAACGGGCCTTGAATACCGCTCCGCTGGGCAGACCGTCGCCGATTTTTTCCTCGACGCGGTGTGGGCCCCGAGGCGTGCAGCCGGAGTCTTGGGCTTCACCGGCACCGTTGAGTGCGGTGGAAACGCTAAATCGAAGCAATAGTCGCCCCTGGGCAAAGCCATACAGGCATTGGTCGGCGAGGGAGATATGCAGGAGGTCAAGTGCGCTCATGGGCGGCTAGCTTAGCCGATCAACGGCGCCGCGCACAGCGCCGCGGGACCAGGACTAGGGTGCCTGGCAGCCGCGGTAACGGCGCGATCCGTGCCGACTCGCGTGCTATCACACCTTGACGGGCTGGGCCGGTACCTTGCTCCGGGGCCTGGGCTGCGCGCTGGCAAGCGCCTCATCGGTCACACCGGTCTCCGAACGCATACCCGCCGCCAGAAAGGGCACCATCAGACGCATGACCTGCTCGATGGAGGTGCTGACACCAAAATCGGTTTCGGCAATGGCGCGCAGCGCCTTGATCCCGGACATGCTGAACGCCGCGGCGCCCAACATGAAATGCACCCGCCAGAACAACTCTATCGGCGGTATGCGTGGCGCGGCCTCGTGCACCAACTGCATATAGCGGCGAAACACCTTGCCGTACATGTCTTCCAGGTAACGGCGCAAGTGCCCCTGGCTCTGGCTGAAGGCCAGGCCCAGCAGGCGCATAAAGATCGACAGGTCGTTGCCACTGCGCGGTTTCACCGCCAGGGCCTGCTCGACCAGAATTTCCAGCAGGTCCTCCAGACTGGCCTTGGCCTCAGGTTTCGCCTGACGTCGCTCAAGCTCACGCTCCAGGCTGCTGCAGAACGGGCCGAGAAAGCGCGAGAACACCGCCTGGATCAGGGATTTTTTCGAGCCAAAATGGTAATTCACCGCTGCCAGGTTGACCCCCGCCTTGCTGGTGATCAAACGCAGCGAGGTTTCGGCAAAACCTTTTTCCGCAAACAGCTGTTCCGCCGCATCAAGAATGCGTTCAACGGTTTCCGATTGAGCCATTGGAGTTTTCACCTGACAAACACTTGTTTGAAACATACGTTTCATTCCACCTGCTTGTCAAGGCGCATCGGACGTTTTTAGGCCAGTCAGTCATAAATCTACCCGGTAGAACCTACAGACAGACGTCGCGCCTGGCCGACAGGTAACACTCAGGTGGACGGACGGCCCGATCAGCGATGGCCGCTCCAGCGGACAAATGGTGGATTGCCAAGCGCACATCACTGTATATAATCCCAGTCACTGTATAAAAAGACAGAGCGCCCATCATGCTTAAACTGACTCCACGCCAGGCTGAAATTCTCGCGTTTATCAAACGCTGCCTGGAAGACAACGGTTACCCTCCGACCCGTGCGGAGATTGCCCTCGAGCTGGGCTTCAAGTCGCCCAACGCGGCCGAAGAGCACCTCAAGGCATTGGCCCGCAAAGGCGCGATCGAAATGACGCCGGGCGCCTCCCGCGGGATCCGCATTCCCGGCTTCGAACCCAACACCGAGGACGAAGGATTGCCCATTATCGGCCGGGTCGCCGCCGGTGCGCCCATCCTGGCCCAACAACATATCGAAGAGTCGTGCCGGATCAACCCCGCCTTCTTTCACCCGCGCGCCGATTACCTGTTACGGGTCCGCGGCATGAGCATGAAGGATGTCGGCATCTTCGACGGTGACCTCCTAGCGGTCCACAGCACCAGCCAGGCGCATAACGGCCAGATCGTGGTGGCCCGCCTCGGCGATGAAGTTACCGTAAAACGTTTCAAGCGTGAAGGCGCCAAGGTTTGGCTGTTGGCTGAAAACCCCGAGTTCGCGCCCATCGAAGTCGATCTGACCGAGCAGGAACTGGTGATCGAAGGTCTGAGTGTCGGCGTCATCCGCCGCTAGAGGAGTGTTTATGCAGTTGCCGCAGTCGCTGAACCGTGCACAACTTCCCTTGTTCGAGGCCTTTTTGGCGCAACCTGTGGCACCCCTGCTAAACACCGGAGCGCATGCGGCCTGGGCCGAACCGGACAGCTTTAGCGAGCTGTCCCTGCGCGGCGCTGCCGGGCACTGCCTGCACCTGCTGGCCCCCATCCTGCGTGAATTGAGCCAGGCCCAGGATGCCCGCTGGCTGACGTTGATCGCACCGCCCAACAGCTTGACCCAGGCCTGGTTACGCGAAGCCGGCCTGAACCGCGAACGTATTCTGCTGCTGCAAGCGCGCGGCGAAAAAAGCGCCGAAGAGCTCGCCTGCGAAGCCTTGCGCCTGGGCCGCAGCCACACGGTGATCAGCTGGCTCCATCCCCTGGATGCGCACAGTCGCCGCAGCCTGGCAGAAGCGGCGCAAGCCGGCGGCGCTCAAAGCCTGAATATTCGCCTGGGGTAAATCGACGCCGGGAGTCTGCACTGAACTAGTGCGGGTACTTGGGCGAAGTTTTCCAATACGGGACTCCCTGGCCTTGGACAAGCCCGGGCCAAGCACGACGCGATCGGCTGTTGCGGGGCCGCGGCCGTTCGAGGTTTTTGCTTTAGGTGTCTTGCCGCCCCTTACAAGGCGTGAGCCGACGGTTTAATGCAGGACGCGGGCACCCTCTTCATCCCGCTCCAACTCGCCTTCGGCTAAACGACCGGCCATCTGCACGCCGACATTGAGCATGGCCTTGGCCACTTCGACGTGCTGACCCTGCAGAAACGCTTTGGCGTCGGCGGAAAAGGCCAGAATAACCAGAGCCTCCTCTTCCTCGCTGCGGCGCAGGGCAATGCGGCCGTCGGGCAGTTCCACGATTTCCAGAAAGGATGTAGGCATAGGGTTCTCCACGAAAGGCGACCATTGTACCAGTGCCAAGCGCTCCGGCCCTAGGCCCGGTTGACCTATCGCGTGCACCAAGTGCGGGTGCGTCGTGTCCACGAACCCGTCAGACGCAGGTTAAACCGCGCGTCAGCTGCAAGCAGGATCTGACCGGTGGTACCCGCCAGCCTTCAGGCCGCCGCGCCAGCCCCGGACCGGCTCACCATTCGACCATGCCCTCACGGAAACGCTGCGCCAGGCCTTTTAGGGACTGACGCCAGGCTTCCAGTTCAGCGCGCGACACGGGCTCCACCTCGGACTCCAGACTGACCGCCTCGATCAGCGAGGGGCCGCTGGCAGCCTTGGCCGGCTTGGGCGCGATCAGGGGCACGTACAACGCCCGGTAGGCACCGAGCAATTGCGCCAGCCACGTACCGGGCTGCTGCGCCAGCTCCACCAACTCTGCAAGCTCAGGGCTGGGGGCTTCCACCAACAACGCCGGATCCAGCAAGGCTTCAGCCCGCGGCGAGTCGTTGCCGGGCAGACGGTAGTAACCCGCGATTTCCTGGCAGAGACCGAGCAAGGCACCGTACAGGTGAAACAACGCCGTCTCACGCTCCGCCTGCAGCACGCCGGGCGCGCCGCCCTGCAGCTCGGCCTTGCGCCAGCTGTCGAGGGTCAAGCCGGCGAAATACAGTTTCTGGTTAGTCCGGGTGTAACGTTCCTGAGCCATAAGGGCGCCCTCTCCAGCCCGCGCCGCCAGCGACGGGCGCAGCATCGATATCAGCGTTTGTCTTCGACCTGCCAGGCACCGTTGGCGTAAAACGCCTTCCAGCCTGTCGGCTTGCCGTCCACTTCCGTCTGCACATACTGCTCCTTGGTCTTGCGGCTGTAGCGAATCACCGCTGGACGGCCGTCCGGATCCTTTTTCGGCGCCGCGCAGAGGAAGTGATACTTGGCATCGATCTCGTCCTTGTGCGGAATGATTTCCAGTACCAGGGGAGCCCGTGTCTCACGGTTCTTCGGAAATTGGCTGGCGGCCAGGAACAGGCCCGAGGCACCATCGCGCAGGATATAGGTGTCGTTGACCTTCTCGCACTTGAGTTCGGGCATCTTCACCGGGTCCATCTTCGGCCCGGCCGGCTCGCCACTTTTGAGCAGCTTGCGGGTATTTTTGCAGTCACCGTTGGTGCAGCCGAAGAACTTGCCGAAACGGCCGGTCTTCAGCTGCATCTGGTTGCCACACTTGTCGCACTCCAGGCTCGGGCCTTCATACCCCTTGATCCGGTACTGGCCCTGCTCGATTTCGTGGCCGGCGCAGTCGGGGTTGTTGCCACAGATGTGCAGTTTGCGGGTTTCATCCAGCAGGTAGGCGTCCATGGCGGTGTCGCATATCTTGCAACGGTGCTTGCCCAGCAGCACCCGCGACTCGGACTCGCCCTCATCGTCGGCGGCGATTTCGTCGCCCGGCACGAGATTAATGGTCGATTTGCAGCGCTCTTTCGGCGGCAGGCTGTAGCCCGAGCAGCCGAGGAATACGCCGGTGGAGGCGGTACGGATCATCATCGGCCGGCCGCACTCGCGGCAGGCGATCTCGGTGGGAGTCGGCTGATTGGCCCGCATGCCGCTGTCGCCTTCGGCCGCCACTTCGAGCTTTTTCTTGAAGTCGCCATAGAACTCGTCGAGCACGTTCTTCCAGTTGCGCTCGCCCTGGGCCACATCATCCAGGTGCTCTTCCATGCCGGCGGTGAAGCCGTAGTCCATCAGATTGGCGAAACTCTCGTCGAGGCGACCGGTGACGATATCGCCCATTTTCTCCGAGTAGAAACGCCGGTTGTGCAAGGCGACGTAGCCGCGCTCCTGGATGGTGGAAATGATCGCCGCATAAGTGGATGGCCGGCCGATGCCGCGCTTTTCCATTTCCTTGACCAGGCTGGCTTCGGAAAAACGCGCCGGCGGCTTGGTGAAATGCTGGGTGGGGTCGAGCTTGTGCAATTTCAGCACTTCGCCCTGGAGCATGTCCGGCAGCACATCGTCGTCGCCGGGTTTGCTGACCTGGGGCAAAGCCCGGGTATAACCGTCGAACTTGAGGATACGACCCTTGGCGCGCAGTTCGAAGTCGCTGGCGGCCACACTGACGGTGGTCGAGAGGTACTCGGCCGGCGGCATCTGGCAGGCCACGAATTGGCGCCAGATCAACTCATAGAGCCGCTCGGCATCGCGCTCCATCCCCGACAACTGGGTCGGCTTGAGGTTGACGTCGGAGGGACGGATCGCTTCGTGCGCCTCCTGGGCACCTTCCTTGCTGCTGTACAGGTTCGGCTTGGCCGGCAGGTACTTCTTGCCGAACTCGCCTTCGATAAAGTCGCGCACCATGCCGATCGCATCGGCCGACAGGTTGGTCGAGTCGGTACGCATATAGGTGATGTAGCCCGCCTCATAGAGACGCTGAGCCATCATCATGGTCTTTTTCACCCCGAAGCCCAGCCGGTTGCTCGCGGCCTGTTGCAGGGTGGAGGTGATAAAGGGCGCCGACGGCTTGCTGCTGGTCGGTTTGTCTTCGCGCTTGACGATGCTGTAGCTGGAGGCCTTGAGCTTCTCCAGCGCAGCCATGGCCTGGGCTTCGTTCAGCGGTTTGAAGGCCTCGCCCTTCTCGCGGGCGACTTCGAAACGCACGGTCGCGCCTTTGGCGGTGCCCAGGTCAGCATGGATTTCCCAGTACTCTTCGGGATTGAACGCGCGGATTTCACGCTCGCGCTCAACCACCAGCTTGACCGCTACCGACTGCACACGCCCCGCCGACAAGCCCCGGGCAATCTTGGCCCACAGCAGCGGCGAGACCATATAGCCCACCACCCGGTCCAGGAAGCGCCGCGCCTGCTGCGCGTTGACCCGGTTGATGTCCAGCTCGCCAGGACGGGAGAAGGCTTCCTGGATGGCTTTTTCGGTGATTTCGTTAAACACCACACGCTTGTAGCGATCATCATCGCCGCCAATGGCTTCGCGCAGGTGCCAGGCAATGGCTTCCCCCTCGCGGTCCAAGTCGGTTGCGAGGTAGATGACGTCGGCTTCCTTGGCCAGGCGTCGCAATTCTTCGACGACCTTTTCCTTGCCCGGCAGAATTTCGTAGTGCGCCTTCCAGCCGTGCTCGGGGTCGACGCCCATGCGCGCCACCAGCTGACGCTTGGCTTTGTCCTTGGGCGAGAGCACGGGCCCTTCGGCCGCGGCCTTGCCGCGTTTGACCGGCTCTTTACTGGCACTGGCCGAACCGCTGGTAGGCAGGTCACGGATATGGCCGATGCTCGACTTCACCACGTATTGGTTACCCAGATACTTGTTGATGGTCTTGGCCTTGGCCGGGGATTCCACGATGACCAGCGATTTGCCCATGGATCGGAAATTTCCTGAATTCGATAAATGCGAGGCGGGGCGCCTCACGCGGCACCGCTATATATAGTGGTGACCAAGGCCAGGTCAAGCGCGGGGCTTGGATGACCTTAGCTTAAGGTGCGGGAAAAGGCTCGGGCTCGGGCTGAATCAAGGCGAAGCGTGGCAAGGTTTCACCGTTCACCTCGACGGTTTCGCGAAACATGCTCAGCGGCCGCACCCACAGGCCGTAGTCGCCGTAAAGCGCCTGGTAGACCACCAGCACCTCCTCGGTCTCCGAGTGAGTGGCGACGCCGAGGACACGGTACTCGGGGCCCTTGTAATGACGGTACAGACCCGGCTGCAAGCGCATGTTCGGCTCCCTGTGGCAAAAAACGCTGTCGATAAAAATGAATTTCAGACCCGAAAATAAAAAACCGGGGCACCTGGCCCCGGTCAGGCACCCCTGAACCCTTACAAGCGTTCGAAGACGGTGCTGATGCCCTGGCCCAAGCCAATGCACATGGTCGCAACGCCGAGGGTACCGCCGTTCTGCTTCATCACATTCAGCAGGGTACCGGAGATACGCGCACCGGAACACCCGAAGGGGTGGCCCAGGGCGATGGCGCCGCCGTGCAGGTTGACCTTCTCTTCCATCTGCGCAAGTACTTTGAGGTCCTTGAGCACAGGCAGTGCCTGGGCCGCGAAGGCTTCATTGAGCTCGAAGAAATCGATGTCGGAGATGCTCAGACCGGCACGCTTGAGCGCTTTCTGCGTGGAAGGAACCGGACCGTAACCCATGATCGCCGGATCCACACCGGCAACCGCCATGGAACGGATCACCGCCATGGGCTGGATGCCCAGATCCTGGGCGCGCTGGGCGGACATCACGATCATGCAGGAGGCGCCGTCGGTGATCTGCGAGGAGGTACCCGCCGTCACAGTGCCGCCCTTGGGGTTGAACGCAGGTTTCAACGCGGCCAGGCTGGCCAGGGTGGTCTCCGGACGAATGGTTTCGTCGTAGTCGAACACCTTCAGGAAGCCATTCTCGTCGTAGCCTTGCATCGGGATGATTTCATCCTTGAACTTGCCTTCGACGGTAGCCTTGTGCGCCAGGCGGTGCGAACGCTCGCCGAACGCATCCTGCTGCTCACGGCTGATGCCGTGCATCTTGCCCAGCATTTCGGCGGTCAGCCCCATCATGCCCGACGCCTTGGCCGCATACAGCGACATGCTCGGGTTCGGATCGACACCGTGCATCATGCCCACGTGACCCATGTGCTCCACGCCGCCGATGACGAACACGTCGCCATTGCCGGTCATGATCGCCTGGGCGGCGGTGTGCAGCGCGCTCATGGACGAGCCACACAGACGGCTGACGGTCTGGCCAGCCGAGGTGTGCGGGATCTGGGTCATCAGCGACGCCATGCGCGCGATGTTCCAACCCTGCTCCAGGGTCTGGTTGACGCAGCCCCAGATCACGTCTTCCACTTCGGCCGGATCGACCTTGGGGTTGCGCGCCAGCAGGCCGCTGATCAGATGCGCCGACATGTTCTCGGCGCGGGTATTGCGGTGCATGCCACCCTTGGAACGACCCATCGGGGTGCGACCGAAGTCGACAATCACCACGTCTCTCGGATTCAGGCTCATAAATTCACTCTCGCTCTAGTCGTTCCGCGCTTAACCGAAGAAGCTCTGGCCGTTTTTGGCCATCTCACGCAGCTTCGCGGTGGGGTGGTACAGCGCGCCCAGTTCAGCGTATTTGTCGGCCAGGGCGACGAATTCGGCCACACCGATCGAATCGATATAGCGCAGCGCACCGCCACGGAAGGGCGGGAAGCCGATGCCGTAGATCAAGCCCATATCAGCCTCGGCCGCGGTTTCGACGATGCCGTCTTCCAGGCAGCGCACGGTTTCCAGGCACAGCGGAATCATCATGAAGTTGACGATATCCTCGTCGGTCACTTCACGGGCACCGGCAACGATGGACTTGAGCAGTTCGTACGCCTGGGGATCGATGACCTTCTTCGGCTTGCCGCGCTTGTCCATCTCGTAAGCGTAGAAACCCTTGCCGTTCTTCTGACCCAAACGGTTGGCGTCGTACATCACGTCGACGGCGGTACGACCTTCCACGGCCATGCGGTCCGGGAAGCCTTCGGCCATGACGTCACGGCCATGGTGACCGGTGTCGATGCCGACCACGTCGGAGAGGTAAGCCGGGCCCATGGGCCAGCCGAATTTCTCCATCACCTTGTCGATGCGCACGAAGTCGACACCCAGTTCGAGCAGCTTGGAGAAGCCGCCGAAGTACGGGAACAACACACGGTTGACCAGGAAGCCCGGGCAGTCGTTGACCACGACCGGGGTCTTGCCCATCTTCTTGGCATAGGCCACGGTGGTGGCGATGGCGACGTCGCTGGACTTCTCGCCACGGATCACTTCCACCAGGGGCATCATGTGCACCGGGTTGAAGAAGTGCATGCCGCAGAAGTTTTCCGGACGCTTGAGCGCCTTGGCCAGCAAGCTGATGGAGATGGTCGAGGTGTTGGAGGTCAGGATCGCATCGTCCTTGACCAGGCCTTCCACTTCGGCCAGCACAGCCTGCTTGACCTTGGGGTTCTCGACCACGGCTTCGACGACGATGTCGACGTTGCCGAAATCACCGTAGGACAGGGTCGGACGGATGGCGTTGAGGGCTTCCGCCATCTTCGCTGCGGTCAGACGACCTTTTTCCACACGGTTGCCGAGCAGTTTGCTGGCTTCGTTCAGGCCCATCTGGATACCGTCTTCACGGATATCCTTCATCAGAATCGGCGTGCCCTTGACCGCGGACTGGTAGGCGATACCGCCACCCATGATGCCGGCGCCCAATACCGCGGCCAGTTTCACGTCCTTGGCGATTTCGTCGTACTGCTTGGCTTTTTTCTTCAATTCCTGGTCATTCAGGAACAGGCCAACCAGGCTCTGGGAGGCCGGGGTCTTGGCCATCTTGACGAAGCCGGCGGCCTCGACTTCCAGCGCCTTGTCACGGCCGAAGTTGGCCGCTTTCTGGATGGTCTTGATCGCTTCGACCGGTGCCGGGTAGTTGGGACCCGCCTGGCCGGCGACGAAACCCTTGGCGGTTTCGAAGGCCATCATCTGCTCGATGGCGTTGAGCTTGAGCTTGTCCAGTTTCGGCTGGCGCTTGGCCTTGAAGTCCAGCTCACCGGAAATGGCGCGCTTGATCAGGTCCAGTGCGGCGGCTTGCAGCTTGTCGGCCGAAACCACGGCATCGACGGCGCCGGCTTTCAGCGCGTCGGCGGCCTTGTTTTCCTTGCCCGAAGCGATCCACTCGACCGCATTGTCGGTACCGATCAGCCGCGGCAGGCGCACAGTCCCGCCGAAACCGGGATAAAGGCCCAGTTTGACTTCCGGCAGGCCCACCTTGGCGTCTTCCGCCATTACGCGGTAGTCGGCAGCCAGGCACATTTCAAAACCACCGCCCAGGGCGATGCCATTGATGGCCACGACGGTCGGAACGCCGAGGTCTTCGAAATCACTGAAAATCTTGTTGGCTTCGAGGTTGCCGGCAACGAGCTCTTCGTCGGGCAGCTTGAAGTTATCGACGAACTCGGTGATGTCGGCACCAACGATAAACACGTCCTTGCCACTGCTGACAATCACGCCCTTGATCGAACCATCGGCTTTGATGGCGTCCACGGCCTGGCGCAGGTCGGTCAGTGTGAGACGGTTGAACTTGTTGACGGACTCACCCTTGAGGTCGAAATTCAATTCGACAATGCCACTTTCAAGAGCCTTAACCGTGATGGCTTTACCTTCGTAAATCATCAACTGATCTCCACGGTATGGAAGCTGAACAGTACACGTCGGACGTCTGAGCAGCGGACTTGACCGCTACAGAGCAATCGAGGATAGCCTCAACCAGCCTGACACACCCACCGACGCGATAATCGGGCTGCGATAACGAGTCGTCGCACACGGCAAACGCTCAATTCATACGCCCGTTTGATTTGGGTGTGCCCACCTTCAGGGAAAAGCCCGCACTTGTCAATTGGGCAACATGATGGCCAGGTGACCCCCAGAGGGGCTGCCCCACGTCCTCAACGGCCGCTCGTCTCTGTCCATAGGACCACAATTGGTCCGAAATCCGCCGTGCCCGCGCCCCTATAAAGCAGATTCGGCGCGCCCGCCGGACAATCGGCGCACTTTTCTGCACTATCGTCCAATAACGCTCCAGCACCTTGGATACAGAGCGCTGCACAACTACGACAAAAACGCAGAAAAATGTGCAAATCCCAAACAAATACTCACAATCACCGCGCTCTGACCCTGGGATGCTCGGAAACCAGGGTAAAAACGCCTATGCTGAGCAACGATTTCATCGGCGGCTCACCGCCGCCGGCCAAGGATTTCCGGCCTGCCTGGCCAACTCCTGGCCCGTTGCCTGCAACGGGCTTTTCTTTGTTTTCGAGCCTCGCCCGATTAACAACCGAAGATGGTCGCGTCGGGGCCAGCGAGCCGTCTGAAGGGGCGACATGACCCAAATCTTAAGATGGCGGCAAGGGAATGATCATTGCCTGCATCCCGCGCCTGGCCTGGGCAACTTTTCGCAGCATTGCGGCACCTGTGGCTAGTGCCCACGGGTCCTAGGCGAGCGCCTTAAGCACCGCCGCGATCCGTTGCAGCATGGCTTCATCACCGCGTTCGCCCCAACAGAGCGCAAGCATGCGCGGCCCGGCTTCAATCATGTAAACGTCGCCTGGCAGGGTTGCAAATTGCTCGATCAGGAGCGGATCGGTACAGGGTTCGCGCCAGCGGTTAACCCATTGCCCCGGAGCCTGCTGCCAGTAACACCAGCTGTCCTGCCGGTCTCGGCGCCGGGGTCGGTGGTACTGGGCACAGGAATTGGGCGGCTCCGGCACCAGCCAGTGCGGCCATTCCTGGCGTGACAACTGCATGGCCAGCCCGCCGCGCCGCGCCGCCAGGCGCAGGTTCATCTGCCCCTGCTGGCGCCGAGAAGGCACCAACCACACCAACGGACTGAGCATCACGATCAGCAATGCGCCGACGATCCAGACTGTCATACCCTGTGTCCCCTCGGAAAAACCCGCCGCCTGTCGCCAAGGCGGCCATACTGGTGAGCAATCGCAACGCTCAGGAGGAATCGCCATGCCCTACCATCATATCCTGGTCGCCGTCGACCTTACGGAAGAGTGCCACCCGGTCATGCAACGCGCCCAAGCGCTGGCCTTGTGCAGTCAGGCTAAATTGTCGCTGGTGCATATAGTCGAACCCATGGCCATGGCGTTTGGCGGAGACGTCCCCATGGACCTGTCGATGCTGCAGCAGCAACAGTTCGATCAGGCCCGTGAACGCCTGGACAGCTTTGCCGGCACCTACCCACAACTGGCTACCGAACAACGCCACCTGACCTACGGCCAACCGCGCCAGGAAATCCATCGCCTGGCCGAAGACCAGGGCTGCGACCTGATCGTCGTCGGCAGCCACGGCCGCCATGGCCTGGCCCTGCTGCTCGGCTCCACCGCCAACGACGTGCTGCATGGCGCGCCCTGCGATGTACTGGCCGTACGCCTGAAAAAATCCTGAGCTCAGCAGGACGACAGGCGGTCACCCTGGGGTGAGCCGCCTATCGCCATGTAAAGCTAAAGCCGCCCTTATTCGAAGGTATCGCCCGCACTCATGACCAGCGGGCGGATTTTCTGCAGCTGAGTCTCCAGCGAATAGGTCATGCTGGTGGACATGGAGAAGAAGGTCAGGAACGCCTTGAGGTTGGAGTCCCCCTCGCAGGTGTCATGGATGCGTTGCCAGAACGCCTGATTGACCAATTGCAACTGCTTGAACAGCCGCACCAGACCCTTGAGCTCCCAGTCCGCCTCTCGCCCCTCGCGCATATTGAAGTACTGCCGCGCCAGGTACAGCGAAACGGCCCGCAGGGCGAATTCCTGGTTGCTGGCGAACGGCAGGTGGTTATGCGCCATCGGCTTGAGCTTGCCGAGCATGGGACAGGCACTGGTCGCCATGATCACCCCGAGCAGCGAACGCAGGCCTTCTTCCAGCCCCACCTGCTTGGTGTATTCACGTTCGGGCGTGCGCACCCAGACCAAGGCCTTCTTGAACGCCGGCAGGCCGTTGAAGTCCTCAATCACCCGGTGCAGGTCTACCGCTGCCGGGCAATGGCTGTACTCTTCCTTGCGCAACGGGCAGTTGCTGCACTGCTGGTACTCCAGCCGTGTCCACTTCGGTGCGGCAGCCGCGACGACCGGATCGTAGGCGCGATCGAGTTCGATGCGATAACTGAACTCATGATTGTCGTCGAGGGTAATGCGGTACTCGAGGGCCATGCACGTCTCCGAGAGACTTCGTTTAGGCTTCCAGTTCGGCCCAGCGCTCCAACAGGCGGTCCATATCCCGTTGCAGCCCCTCCAGACGAGCCAGCACCGCGCTGGTTTCGCCCGAGGAGCGCTGATAGAACGCGGGCTCGGCCATTTCCTGCTGCACCTCGGCTATCTGCCGCTCCAGGACGTCGATCTCACCTGGAAGGGCCTCCAGCTCACGCTGCAACTTATAACTTAGCTTTTTCTTCGCCACTGCGGGTGGCGAGTCGCTCACAACTGGCGCGGCGACCACTGCCGCGATCTCGGCTTTGCCAGATTTACTCTCGGTCACCCCGAGCAAACGCGGCGAACCGCCCTGGCGCAACCAGTCCTGATAACCGCCGACGTACTCGCGCACCTGACCTTCGCCTTCGAACACCAGGGTGCTGGTGACCACGTTGTCGAGGAATGCCCGGTCGTGGCTGACCATCAGCACGGTACCCTGGAAGGTTTGCAGCACTTCCTCCAGCAACTCCAGGGTTTCGACGTCCAGATCGTTGGTCGGCTCGTCCAGCACCAGCAGGTTGGCCGGCTTGCTGAACAGCTTGGCCAGCAGCAAGCGCGCGCGCTCGCCACCGGACAAGGCTTTTACCGGTGTCCGCGCGCGCTGCGGGCTGAACAGGAAATCGCCCAAGTAACTCAGTACATGCCGGCTCTGACCATCGATATCGATGAAATCGCGCCCTTCGGCGACGTTGTCGATCACGGTTTTTTCCAGGTCCAGCTGGTGACGCAGCTGGTCGAAGTAGGCCACATCCAGTCGCGTGCCGACCTCGACCGTGCCTTGGGTCGGCTTCAGGTTGTCCAGCATCAGCTTGAGCAAGGTGGTCTTGCCGGTACCGTTGGCGCCCAGCAGGCCGATACGGTCCTGACGCTGCAGCACCATGGAAAAATCCTTGATCAGCAGCGGCCCGCCCGGGTGCGCGAAGCTGACATTCTCCAGCACCATCACCTGCTTGCCTGACTTGTCGGCGGTGTCGAGCTGGATATTGGCCTTGCCGGTGCGTTCACGCCGCTCGCTACGCTCGACGCGCAAGGCTTTCAGCGCGCGCACGCGCCCTTCGTTGCGGGTGCGGCGCGCCTTGATACCCTGACGGATCCACACTTCTTCCTGGGCCAGGCGCTTGTCGAATAACGCGTTGGCGGTTTCTTCCGCGGCCAGTTGCGCCTCCTTGTGCACCAGGAAGCTCGCGTAATCGCCGTTCCAGTCGATCAGCCCGCCGCGGTCCAGCTCGAGGATGCGGGTGGCCAGGTTCTGCAGGAAGGCCCGGTCGTGGGTAATAAACAGCACCGCGCCCTGGAAGCCCATCAAGGCTTCTTCGAGCCACGCGATGGCACCGATGTCCAGGTGGTTGGTCGGCTCGTCGAGCAACAGCAAGTCCGGCTCGGACACCAGCGCCTGGGCCAGCAATACCCGCCGGCGCCAACCGCCCGACAGCTCGGCCAGGGTCTTGTCGGCCGGCAGCTGCAGGCGACTCAGGGTACTGTCGACCAGTTGCTGGAGACGCCAGCCATCGCGCGCTTCGAGGTCCTGCTGGACATGCATCAGTTTGTCCAGGTCGGCATCGGTGTGAATGTTCTGGCTCAGGTGATGGTATTCGGCGAGCAAGGCGCCGACTCCGTCC
The DNA here is from genome assembly GCF_040514055.1 of Pseudomonas sp. Classification (GTDB taxonomy): domain Bacteria; phylum Pseudomonadota; class Gammaproteobacteria; order Pseudomonadales; family Pseudomonadaceae; genus Aquipseudomonas. Next base: position 27,492 of record NZ_JBEVDL010000076.1, on the reverse strand, counting down.
AAACCCTCGGCCACCACGTCGAACACTGTCCGCTCGTCGGCCAGGGGCAACTCCTGTGGCAGCTCACCGATTTTCAGCCCAGGGGCACGCCAGACGGAGCCTTCATCACCCAGCTGATCGCCCTTGACCAGTTTCATCAGGCTGGACTTGCCGGTGCCGTTGCGGCCGATGATGCACACGCGCTCGCCGCGGCCGATCTGCCACGAGACCTTATCCAGCAGCGGCATTGCGCCGTAGGCCAGGGACACATCGGTGAACTTGAGCAGCGTCATGGGCATCTCCAAAAACAGGGCGCGTATTCTACCCGAAATTGGCCTGTCCCAGGCGGGCATTTTTTCCGGGCGTTTCGCCAGTCGGCGCGGCGCTTTGCCGGCCACCGGCAACAGGCTAAGCTAGGGCCTTGCGGCGCCGATAGCCCCGGTGTCTTTTTAGTGATTTTTGTTTTTTGTCCGGAAGTGTCATGCGCGGTCGCCTGTTCAGCCTGTTGTCCTGCCTCGTTCTTTCCACCCTCACCTTCAGCGCCCAGGCAGCCAGCCTGGCCCAGCAGCGTCAGTACTATGACGAGGCCAAGCGTGCCCTGGCCAAGGGCGACAGTGGCCCTTACCGGCGTTATGCCCAGGCTCTGGACGACTACCCGCTGGAGCCCTACCTGGCGTACGACGAACTGACAGCGCGCCTGAAGTCGGCGAGCAACGCCGAAATCGAGGCATTCCTCGCTGAGCACGGTGACCTGCCCCAGGCCAGTTGGATGAAGCTGCGCTGGCTGCGCTGGCTGGCCGAGCGCGGCGACTGGCAGCCGTTCCTCAAACACTACGACCCAAAACTGAATTTCACCGAACTCGATTGCCTCTATGGCCAGTACCAGCTGGGCCACGGCATGAGCGCGGAAGGCTACAAGACCGCCGAACGGTTATGGCTGGTGGGCAAGTCACAACCGGAAGCCTGCGATCGACTGTTCGATCGCTGGGCCGCCGAGGGTCAGCTGACCGAAGCTCGGCGCTGGCAACGCACCAAGCTCGCCGCCGAGGCCCGCAACTATGGCCTGGCCTCCTCCCTGGGCAGCAAACTGCCGACCCTGGGCGCCACCGCCAAGTTGATGGTCGAGGTCGCACAGAAACCGCGCCTGCTGACCCAGACCGCACGTTTCGCGCCGGCTAACCAGGCCATGGCCGATGTGGTCGGGCTTGGCCTGCGGCGCCTGGCGCGCGAAGACCCGGAAAAGGCCCTGAGCCTGCTGGACAGCTACAGCCAGCGCCTGCCGTTTTCGGTGGAGGAAAAAGTGGCGATCGCCCGGGAAATCGGCTTGACCCTGGCCAAGCGTTTCGACAGCCGCGCGCTGCCGCTGATGACCCAGTACGACCCGCAGTTGCTGGACAACACGGTGTCCGAGTGGCGGATGCGCCTGCTGCTGCGCCTGGGCCGCTGGAGCGACGCCTACCAGCTAAGCCTGCGCCTGCCGGCCGAGCTGGCCAGCACCAACCGCTGGCGCTACTGGAAGGCACGCGCCCTGCAATTGTCCGAGCCCAACAGTGCGCAGTCGGCCGCCCTCTATCAGCCAGTGGCCGCCGAGCGGGATTTTTACGGCTTTATGGCCGCCGACCAGATCAAGGCCCCCTACCAACTGAACAACAAGCCGCTGGTGCTCGCGCCCAGCCTGGTACAGAAGGTACGCAACACCGCCGGCATTCGCCGCGCGCTGGAGTTCCACGACCGCGGGCAAATCGTCGATGGTCGCCGCGAGTGGTACCACGTCAGCCGCTTGTTCAGCCGTGACGAACTGGTGGCGCAGGCACGCCTGGCGTATGAGATGGAGTGGTATTTTCCGGCGATCCGCACCATCAGTCAGGCCAAGTACTGGGACGATCTGGACGTGCGTTTCCCCATGGCCTACCGCCCGACCCTGGTGCGCGAAGCCAAATTGCGCGGCCTGCATTCCAGCTGGGTGTTCGCCATCACACGCCAGGAAAGCGCCTTTATGGCCGATGCCCGTTCGGGCGTCGGCGCCAGCGGCCTGATGCAGCTGATGCCGGCCACGGCCAAGGAAACCGCCAAGCGCTACGACATCCCGCTGAGCTCGCCGCAGCAGGTACTGATTCCCGAGAAGAACATCCAGCTCGGCGCCGCTTACCTGAGCCAGGTGCACGGCCAGTTCAACGGCAATCGCATCCTCGCCTCGGCGGCCTATAACGCCGGTGCCGGACGCGTGCGCCAATGGCTCAAAGGGGCGGATCACCTGGCCTACGATGTCTGGGTGGAAAGCATTCCATTCGACGAGACCCGCCAATACGTGCAGAACGTGCTGGCCTATTCGGTAATCTACGGGCAGAAACTCAACGCCCCCCAACCCTTGATCGACTGGCACGAGCGCTACTTCGACGATCAATAGCCTCGGATCGGAACCGCCGAGGTCACTTAGGGCGGCCTCGGCGCGCGGTTCAACGACAGCCTGCCACCGTTATTCCAGCACTTCCACCGGCATGCCGAGCTGCAACTGGCCACGCCCCAGGGCGATCAGGTTCTGCCCGAAGTACACCGCCCCTTCCCGCTCGCGGTAGGTCTTGAGGGTGGCGAGCGGCTCGCGGTCTTCGCTGCGTTCGCCCGTCGCGGGGTCCAGGGTCGTCATGATGCAGCGCGAGCAGCCCTTGGCCACGCGAAACTCCAGGTCGCCGATCCGAATACGCCGCCACTGGTCCTCGGCATAGGCTGCCGCCCCCTCCACCACCAGATTGGGACGAAAGCGCAGCATCTCCAGCGGCCGACCGACCCGTGCCGCCAGGTCGTCCAGCGAGCCCTGGCCGATCAACAACAGCGGAAAGCCATCGGCAAAGGCGACGCGGTCGCCGACATCGGCATAGGCCGTATCGACCTGACGGGTACGGGCCCGCGGCACCTGGACCAACCGACAGGGACGCGCGAGAAAATCGCTCAGCCAGGCGGCCGCGGCATCGCCAGCATCCGGCACCCGCAGGCTGTCTTTCCAGATGGTGACGCCGCGCAGCGCCGCGTCCGCGTCCGGCACCTCGACAATGAGCGGCTGCAAGCCAGGGGCCTGCAGCCGCAGGCATGTGGTGCCCTGCCAGAGCGCCTGCAGTTGGGTCATTTGTGGCAACAGGCGCTGGGTCAGGAAGCGTCCACTCTCGGCATCGACTACCATCCAGCGACGATCGCCAGTGAGCCCCAGGGCGTCCACGCTGCTGTGCTGCAGGGGCTCGCCCTGGGCGGATTTGAGTGCATAACGATACAACGCGGAGAGACGCATGAGCCCGGTTCCTGTCGGCCAAACTGCCCTTATACGAGGTGCCCGGGATGCCCACAAGTTTTTCTTGGGCGCGGCCCTGACCCTGTGGCTGACGGCCTGCGGCAGCAGTCCTGCCGCCCCCCTTGGCGTGCGCAACGGCCAGCTGGCGCCATGCCCCGCCTCGCCCAACTGTGTCAACAGTCAGGCCGTCGACAGCAAGCACCGAGTGGCCGCCCTGGCATTGGGCGGCAGCCCCGACGACACCCGTGAGCTGCTGCTGCAGGTACTGCGCGACGAACCAGGCGCCGTAGTGGTTGAGCAGCAGGCGACCTATCTGCGGGTCGAATACACCAGTCGGCTGCTGCGCTTCGTCGACGACCTGGAGCTGTTGATCGGCCCGCGGCAGGTCGAAGTGCGCTCGGCCTCGCGACTGGGCTATGGCGATTTCGGGGTCAATCGGGCACGGGTCGAACAGCTGCGCCAGCGCCTGGCCGACGCCGGCCCCAAGGCCCCGTAAACGGCCAAGCAGGCCGCCCCAGCGTGCGTCAGTCCTGCGGTTCGTCCAGCAGCAGACGTTCGCGGACCATATCCACCAGCTTGTCTGGCTGGAACTTGGAGAGGAAGTTGTCACAACCGACCTTCTTCACCATGGCTTCGTTGAAACTGCCGGACAGCGACGTGTGCAGCACCACATACAGGTCCTTGAGCCGCGGGTCGTTGCGAATTTCGGTGGTCAGCCGGTAGCCGTCCATTTCCGGCATTTCCGCATCGGTGATCACCATCAATAGCTTGGCCGTCACGTCGACACCGGCATCGGCCCAGCTTTTCAGCAAATTCAGGGCGCGCAGCCCGTCACTGGCGGCATGCGAACGGATATCCAGTTGCGCCATGGTGCCCTTGAGCTGGCTCATGGCGACATTCGAGTCGTCCACCAGCAGCACCTCGCGGCCCCGGGCTTTTTCCAGCAGTGGATCGGCCAGCTTTTCCGGAGACACCTTGCTGCTCATCGGCGATATTTCCGCCAGCACCTTCTCCACATCGATCACTTCGACGATCTGGTCGTCGACCTTGGTGATGGCCGTAAGATAGTGCTGGCGGCCAGCACCGCCAGGCGGTGGCAGGATCGATTCCCAGTTCAGGTTGAGGATGCGCTCCACACCGCCCACCAGGAAGGCCTGCACTGAGCGATTGTATTCAGTGACGATGATGGTGCTGCCCGCGTCCGGGACAATCGGGCGCATACCGATGGCTTGTGACAGGTCGATCACCGGCAGGGTCTGCCCGCGCAGGTTGACCACCCCGCAGACAAAGGGATGGCGCTGGGGCATCAAGGTCAGCTTGGGCATCTGCAGCACCTCCTGCACCTTGAATACGTTAATCGCGAACAACTGCCGCCCCGCCAGACGGAACATCAGGATTTCCAGGCGATTCTCGCCCACCAGTTGGGTACGTTGGTCGACCGAGTCGAGAATGCCAGCCATTGCGCGCTCCTACAGATGGTTCGATGCCTGGTAACCCAGGCGTCTATGTTCAAGGGTTATCGGCCGCCAAACGGATTACCACAGCATAGCTGCTGCAGATCATGCCTGGCAGCCGACCGGCGCGCCAGCCACCCGTACCCTCCACCCCTAGACCGCCCTAGGGGAAACCCCGATTTCGCCCCGGGCACTCGCCTTCTATCGTCAACCCCATGACCACCACAGAGAGCCGCCCATGCCCGTGTACGTCTTATTGTGGCTGGGCATCGTGCTGGGCTTGACCGGCGTGGGCGTTGAGCGGCCGTGGCTGGCCGCCAGCGGTATGGGCCTCAGTGCGCTGGCTGCCCTGTGGCTACGCCCGGCCCGCGGCCCGACGGCGCAGCTGCCCGCCTCGCCGACGGCGGACACGCCGGACAGCGGGGTCGAACCGCTGCTGGTGGAGGTACTGCCGGCCTGGCAACACAGCCTGGAGCAGGTCCGCCAGTTGCTGCAGGACAATATCCGTCAGCTGTTCGAGCGTTTCGCCGAACTGTCCCAGCGCCTGGAGCACAGCCTGTCCAGCGTCGACGGGGCGATCGGCGACGCCAGCCTGGCCGCCAGCTTGCGCCTGGCTCAGGAGCGCCTCGACCAGGTGATCGCCGGGTTCCACGGCGGCAGTGCGCGAAACAAGGCGCTGTTCACCTCCATCGGCCACTTCAATGGCTACGCCAGCGAACTGCAGGGCATGTCCAAACGGGTGCAGGATATCGCCAGCCAGACCAATCTGCTGGCCCTCAATGCGGCGATCGAGGCGGCACGGGCCGGCGAATATGGCCGCGGGTTTTCAGTAGTGGCCGACGAAGTGCGCAAGCTCTCCAGCCTGTCTGCCGAAACCGGCCAGCGTATGGACGAAAAGGTCAATGAGATCAACCAGGCGATCCGCGCCACCGTGACGGCGTCCGAAGAACTGGCGGTGGGTGAACAACATAACCAGGGCTACCTGGACCAGGTCAGTGGCCAGGTCATGCAGGTGCTCAACAGCAGCCTGGAGGAGCTGACCGGCACCTCGCAGCAATTGCAACAGGACACGCGCCTGACCCAGAGCACCCTGCAGGAAATAGTCGTCGCCCTGCAGTTTCAGGACCGCGCCGACCAGATGGTCGACCACCTGCAGATGGACCTCGAGCGGCTGTTGCAGGCCGTGCGCACCCGGGACGCCAGCCTGCAGCATCCACAGCGCTGGCTGAACGAGCTGCGAGCCCAGTTCACCACCGACGAAGAACGCCACGGCAGTCGCCGCAGCGCGGCGAGCAACGACGTCACTTTTTTCTGATCAGGAGCCTTTCATGGGCAAGACCATAATGATCGTCGACGACTCCCTGTCCATGCGCCAATTGGTCAAGATGACCTTGACCGGGGCCGGGCACCAGGTGATCGAAGCGGTCGACGGGCGCGACGCGCTGAGCAAGCTGACCGGGCAGAAGATCAACCTGATCATCAGCGACGTCAACATGCCCAATCTCGACGGCATTGGCTTCGTCAAGGAGGTCAAGGCGCGCAGCGAGTATCGCTTCACCCCCATCGTCATGCTCACCACCGAGAGCGAGCAGGGTAAAAAAGCCGAAGGTCAGGCCGCCGGTGCCAAGGCCTGGATCGTCAAACCCTTCCAACCCCAGCAACTGCTGGCGGCCGTCGACAAGTTGGCCAGCTGAGATGTTCGCTCTGGAGCACGACAGTCAAGCCGACCCCGCCTCGTTGCGCATGCGCGGCAATCTGACCATTTACGAGGTCAGCCAGGCCCATTCCGCCCTGCTGGCGGTTCTGCAACAGCACCCTGAGCGCCACTGGCAGCTGGACATGACCGAGATCGACGAGGTCGACAGCGCGGGCGCCCAGTTGCTGCTGGCGGTGCAGCGCCACCTGGGCGAGCAGCAGGGTCGATTGCAGGTCCTCAACCCCAATGCGGCGCTGCTGGAACTGTTGGAGTTGCTGCAGTTGCAGGTGCTATACCCCGATGTGCTGCCGGCCCAGGGCTGAGCCAGGAGAAACGGATGCTCGACGCTGAACAATGGACGCAGCTGCTGCAAGGGTTTCTCGAAGAGGCCCGCGACCTGGCCAAGCAGGCCGAGGAACACCTGCTGCAGCTCGATGAGCAGCCAACCGACGAAGAGGCGATCAATGGCCTGTTTCGTGCCATGCACACGCTCAAGGGCTCGGCGGGCTTGTTTTCGCTGACGCCCCTGGTCAGTTTCACCCACCAGCTGGAAAGCCTGCTGATGGCGGTTCGCGACGGCGAGCGCAGCCTCACTCCCAACCTGATTTCACTGATGCTGCGCTGCCTGGACGAGATCGGTTCGATGGTCGAGCTGATTGACGTGGCCACGGGCGAGCTGCCGGTGGACGCCGCCCACCAGGCCCAACTGCTGGACGAACTCGATGCCTTGCTGGGCACCTCTCACGCCCCCCCCTCGACGGTCGTCGCGCCGCGTGCCGGGGTGCTGGAAAAACCCCTTGAACAGGACATGCAGCAGGCCTGGCACATCTCGTTGCGCTTTCACGGCGACCTGCTGCGCAACGGCTTCGACCCGGCCGCCTTTGTCCGCTACCTGAGCCGCCTGGGCGAGATCCTGCACCTGGAAACCTTGGCCGACACCCTGCCGCCGCTGGCCGACCTGGATCCGGAAAGCTGCTACCTGGGGCTGGAAATCTCCCTGCGCAGCCAGGCCAGCAAGAGCGAGATCGAGGAAGTCTTCGAATTTATCCGCGATTTCTGCACCTTGCGCATCCTGCCACCCGACAGCGCGCTGGAAGACTACCTGCAATTGATCCAGGCCCTGCCGGAAACCGAGGCGCGGATCGGCCAGATCCTGGTCGCCAGCGGCCTGCTGACCGAGCATGAGCTGCAGCAGGGATTGGCCCAGCAAGCAGCGCGGGCCACGGCCGACAAGCCGCCCTTGGGCGAAGTCCTGGTCGAGGAAGGGGTGGTCGCACCGCAGGCGGTCAACGCCGCACTGCTCAAGCAGCAAGCCACCCGCGAGCGCCGTGCCCAGGAAAGCAGCCAGATTCGCGTACCGGCACAGAAACTCGACGACCTGATCAACCTGGTCGGCGAGCTGGTGATCAGCGCCGCCGGCGCCCAACTGCGTGCCCAGGTGCAAGGCGATGCCGGCTGCATCGAGACCACCCAGACGGTCAACCAGCACGTCGAGTTGATCCGCGAGGTGGCGCTCAAGCTGCGCATGATCGAGATCGGTGACACCTTCAGCCGCTTCCATCGCGTGGTGCGCGACGTCAGCCAGCAGCTGGGCAAGGCCATCCGCCTGCAGATCCAGGGGGCGGAAACCGAGCTGGACAAGTCGGTGATCGACAAGCTCGCCGATCCCTTGACGCACCTGGTGCGCAACGCCATCGACCATGGCATCGAGTCGGCCGAGGAGCGGCTGGCGGTGGGCAAACCCGCCGAAGGCCACCTGAGCCTGAACGCCTATCACGAATCGGGGCTGATCGTGATCGAGGTCAGCGATGACGGGCGCGGCCTGAACACCACCCGTATTCGTGAAAAGGCGGTGGCCCGCGGCTTGATCGATGCCCAGGCCAACCTGCCGGAAGCGGACATCCACGGGCTGATCTTCGCCGCCGGCTTTTCCACCGCGGAAAGCGTTTCCGACCTGTCCGGTCGCGGTGTCGGTCTGGACGTGGTGCGCAGCGCCATCGACCAACTGCGCGGCAGCATTGAAATCGAATCGCGTCTCGGCCAAGGCTGCACCTTCCGCATCCGCCTGCCGCTGACCCTGGCGATCATCGACGGTTTTCTGGTCAGCCTGGGCGAAGAGTATTTCGTCGTGCCCCTGGACCTGGTCACCGAGTGCATGGAGCTGGATGCCGCGGTGCTGGCCGGCCAGGCCTACGGCTACCTGAACCTGCGCGGCAAACCCCTGCCCTGCATCGACCTGGGCGCGCATTTCGACCGGCCGGCGAGCTCGGCGAAACGACGCAACATCATCGTCATCAGCCTGGGCCGACAACAGGCCGGCCTGGTGGTCGACCACCTGCACGGCGAGTTCCAAACCGTGATCAAACCCCTCGGTCTGATGTTCCAGCACCTGCAGGGCATCGGCGGTTCCACCATCCTGGGTTCCGGGCGCATTGCCCTGATCCTCGATATCCCCAGCCTTTTGCGCCACCTCAACACCCACATCGAGGCCAGTGCCGGCGACAGCCGGCTACTGGCACGCCAGGAATTTCAGGGCAGTCAGGAGAAACACCCATGAGTCTGATACGCAACATGAAGATCGGCGTCCGCTTGATCGCCGGTTTTTTCCTGGTGGTCGTCCTGACGGTTGCGGTCGGACTGATCGGCATCCGTAACCTGGGCCACGTCAACGAACTGTCGAGCCTAATGTACAGCCGGGACCTGACCGGGTTGAACGACATGCAAACCGCCAACTACCACCTGATCGTCGCCGGCCGGGCCTTTCGCAACACCCTGCTGGCCGCCACGCCCCAGGACCGCGACAACGCCGCGCAAATCGCGCGAAAAGCCCTGGCCGACACCAAGGCCACGGTGGAAAAAGCCAAGGCCAGTTTTCACAGCGATGAAGCCAAGGCCGTGGTCAACAAAGTTGACCAGCCCTTGACCGACTACGCGACCTTGCTCGAGGAGTTGCTTAAGGCCTATACCGATTCGGGTGCCGTGCAAACGACTTCGGTGGTCAGCGAGCGGATGCCGCTGCTGGCCCAGAAAGGCCTGCTCGTCGACGACCTGATGACCGACGCAACCAACTACCGGCGTGACCGAGCCAACGAGGCGAACCAGGAAATCGGTGCGATCTACCTGAGCTCGCGCACCCAGATGATCGCCCTGATCGCGGTCGCCGCTGTACTTGGTTTCGCCATCGGCCTATTGGTCACGCGCAGCATCACCGCCCCCCTGGGCCGGGCGGTGGCGGTCGCCGACAGCCTGGCGGCCGGTGACCTCGGGGTCGAGGTACGCGTCGACAGCAAGGACGAGACGGGCCGTCTGCTCAACGCCATGAAACAATTGACCGAACGCTTGCGCAGTATCCTTGGCGACGTGCGCAGCTCGGCCGACTCCCTGTCCTCGGCGTCCGAGGAGGTCAGCGCCACCTCCCAGTCGCTCAGTCAGGCGGCCAGCGAACAGGCCGCCAGCGTCGAGGAAACCACCGCCTCGGTCGAGCAGATGTCCGCCTCCATCGCGCAGAACACCGACAGCGCCAAGGTCACCGACGGCATTGCCGGCAAGGCCGCCAACGATGCGGTCGAGGGTGGTCGCGCCGTGCGTGACATGGTGGTGGCCATGAAACAGATCGCCGACAAGATCGGCATCATCGACGACATCGCCTACCAGACCAACCTGCTGGCGCTGAATGCCGCCATCGAGGCGGCCCGCGCCGGCGACCATGGCAAGGGCTTCGCCGTGGTGGCCGCCGAGGTCCGCAAACTGGCCGAACGCAGCCAGGTCGCCGCCCAGGAAATCGGCGGGGTGGCCAGCAACAGCGTGCAGCTGGCCGAGCAGGCCGGCAAGTTGCTCGATGAAATCGTACCCAATATCCAGCGCACCTCGGACCTGGTGCAAGAGATCACCGCCGCGTCCCAGGAACAGAGCAGCGGCGCCAGCCAGATCAATATCGCCATGGGCCAGATGAACCAGATCACCCAGCAGAACGCCTCGGCATCGGAACAATTGGCCGCCACCGCGGAGGAGATGAATGCCCAGGCCAGCCAGTTGCAGGAGCTGATCAGCTTCTTCCAGCTCGACGGCAACCCGCCAGCCGCCGGACGTCCTGCCCCACGGGTGCAGGCGGCCGGCGGTTCCGGCCGGCTGACCCAGAAAGCCCACAAGGCACCGGCCAGCGAAGGCCAGTTCGTCAGTTTCAACTAGGCCGGGAGTGACCAGCATGTGCCCATCCGCAACGCGATCGCTCCCTGGAGGCCCCCATCCATGAGCCTGCCCCAGACCACGACGCCAGCGCGCGGCCAAGACGTCGCACCGCACAGCGTGCAGCACCTGTCGTTTCGTGTACGCCAGGCGCGTTACGCACTGCCCATCGAAGGTGTGCGGGAAATCATCGAGTACGGGCAGATCACCACCGTCCCCATGATGCCGGCCTTTATCCATGGCGTGATCAACCTGCGCGGCAACGTGGTGCCGGTACTCGACCTGGCCGCGCGTTTCGGCTTCGAGCTGACGCTGCCGGGTAAACGCACCTGCATCGTCATCATCGAGCTGGAACAGGACGAGCAGCAACAACGCATCGGCCTGGTGGTCGACGCGGTCGATGCGGTGCTGGACATCGAACTGAGCGAGGTTGAACCGGCGCCGCCCTTTGGCGCCGGTCTGCGCACCGACTTTATCGCCGGCATGGCGCGCGACGAACAGGGCTTCACCATCATTCTGGATGTGCGCCGGGTGCTCTCGCTGGACGATATCCGCCAGCTCAGCCTGGCCATCGCCGGGTCATGAGCGGCAACAGCGCGCCGGCCATGGCCGATGCCGATTTCCGTCGCCTGCAGACGCTGATGGCCGAGGTGTCGGGCATCCGCCTGAGCGAGCAGAAACGGCCGCTGGTGGCCGGGCGGTTGATGCAGCGCTTGCGCGTCCACGGCCTGCACAGCTACGGCGACTACGTGCGATTACTCGACGCGCCCGACCAACTACAGGAACGGCGTCTGCTGATCGACCTGCTGACCACTAACGAAACCTATTTTTTCCGCGAACCGCAGCACTTCGAATTTCTCGCCGAATGGTTCGCTCAACGGCGTGAGACGACCCGTTTGTGGAGCGCGGCCTGCTCCTCGGGCGAGGAACCCTACAGCCTGGCGATGGTGGCCAGCGAACACGCGCGAGGCGAGTGGAGCGTGCTCGCCAGTGACCTCAGCCAACGCATGCTGGAAAAGGCCCGTGAGGGCGTCTACCACCTGGACCAGGCCCGACGCTTTCCGCCGGGCTGGTTGAAACGCTACTGCCTGCGCGGCATCGATGAGATGGAGGGGCGTTTCGCCGTGCATCGCCAGCTGCGCGACAGGGTCAAATTCCAGGAGTTGAACCTGACCCGCCCAGTACCCCAGGGCCTCGGGACCTTCGACCTGATCTTCTTGCGTAATGTGCTGATCTACTTCGAACCGGCGGATAAAAAAAGCATCATCGAGCGCCTGATCGAGCGTTTGACGCCCCAGGGCCTGCTGTTCGTCGGGCACGCCGAGAGCTTGCACGGGCTGAACCTGCCGCTACGCGCCATACGCCCGTCGGTCTACCAGCGTTTATGAGCGCCCCGCTGTTTCTGCGCCCCGGCGAGTATTTCTTCGGCCGCTGCGAGGGGTCGGTGGTGACCCTGCTCGGCTCCTGCGTGGCGATCATCCTGTGGCACCCCCAACAGCGCCTGGTCGGGGTGTCGCACTACCTGTTACCCCGTCGCCTGCAGCATCACCCGGACCCGGCAGACCCCGCGTACGAACCTGACGGCGACGAGCAGGACACCCGCTACGGCAGCGCGGTGTTTCAGCGCCTGCTCGGCGACATCCGCGCCAGTGGCGTCCCGGCCAGCCATTACCGTAAGGGCATTTTCGGTGGCGGACGCCTGGTGCAGGACGCCAGCAGCCCGATCGCGCGGATCGGCCAGAACAATATCCAGTTCGCCCGGCGCTGCTTCGAGCAGTTGGGCTGGGCCATCGACCAGCAGGATGTGGACGGTGCCGCCTACCGGCGCCTGCAGGTCGACGGTCTTAGCGGACGCGTCAGTTGCGAGTGCCGGCCCAGCCTGGGCCTGCCACCAGGAAAACCCCATGATCAAAGTCTTTATCGTCGATGACTCGGCGCTGGTGCGCCAGGTGCTGACCAGTTGTCTCGAACAACACCCGAACATCCAGGTCATTGGCCAAGCCGCCGACCCCCTGTTCGCCCTGGAAAAAATGCACCGCAACTGGCCGGACGTGCTGGTGCTGGATGTGGAAATGCCGCGCATGGACGGCATCACCTTTTTGCGCAAGCTGATGGTCGAACGCCCGACCCCGGCCATTATTTGCTCAACCCTGACCGAAGCGGGCGCGGCCATTACCCTGGAAGCGCTGGCGGCCGGCGCGGTCGGCATCTTCACCAAAGCCCGGCTGGGACTCAAGGACAGCCTGCAGCAACTCTCCGGCGAGCTGATCAAGCAGATTGAAGCAGCCGCTCGCTGCCGGCCCCAGGCAATGCCGAGTCAACCACTCAAGCCCACGGCCAAGTCCGCGGCCACGCCGGAGCGCCCTGCCGCCCTGCTCAGCACCACCGACCGCATCGTCGCCCTCGGCACCTCGACCGGTGGCACCCAGGCCCTGGAGGTGGTGTTGCGCCAGCTGCAGCCCGACTGCCCGGGTATCGTCATCGTGCAGCATATGCCGGAGAAGTTCACTGCCGCCTTCGCCCAGCGCCTCAACGGCCTCTGCGCCATCGAGGTGCGCGAGGCCTGTCACCTGGATCGGGTCCGCGCCGGGCAGGCGCTGATCGCGCCCGGCGGCCGACATATGCAGCTCAAGCGCAACGGCGCGCAATATTGCGTGGAAGTGCTGGACGGACCGCCGGTCAACCGCCACAAACCTTCGGTGGATGTGCTGTTTCGCTCGGTGGCCAAGCAGGCCGGGCAGAACGCCCTGGGCATCATCATGACCGGCATGGGCGACGACGGCGCGCGCGGCCTGCTGACCATGCGCGAAGCAGGCGCACGCACCGTGGCCCAGAGCGAAGCCAGTTGCGTGGTGTTCGGCATGCCCAAGGAAGCCCTGCGCATGGGCGCCGCCGACAGCAGCGAAGCCCTGGACCAGCTTCCCCAGCTGATCACTCAGTACGGTCGAGCACGTTAGGCCAAATACCCACGCGGAATAGGGTTTTTAGGATGACCGGTCACTCCGTTGCCGTTTCTGCCGACTACCCTTCCTGTGCGCACCCCCGCAACCAACGCTGACCCGCATGACTTGGATGTTCACCGTGCCACGCTTTATCAGGTAACGGCGACAAGGACCGACCCGCCGCATAGGGTGCAGAGCCACAACGCACCCCGTCCTTGATGCCACTACGCCCTCGGCTGTAGGGCGCTCTTGTCTTGGATGGGAAGTACCCGATGACCTGCCGTTTATTGCTCGCCGACGACCATGCCCTGATCCGCGCTGGCGTGCGCGCCATGATTTCCGATTTTGACGGTTACGCCATCGTCGGCGAGGCCGAGGATGGCCAGGAGGCTGTGGACCTGGCCCTGGAATTGGCCCCGGACATCATCCTGCTGGACATCTCGATGAAACAGGTCAGCGGCTTGCGCGCCTTGCAGTTGCTCGGACAAAGCTCGCCGCAGTGCAAGGTGCTGATGCTGTCGATGCACACCGACGCCGACGTGGTGCTCGATGCCCTGCAAAAAGGCGCCCATGGCTACCTGCTCAAGGATGCCGCCGCCGCGGAGTTGCAACTGGCCCTGGAGGCGGTGCGCAGAGGCGAACGCTACCTGAGCTCGGCGGTGCTGCAGCCGATCATCGAACAGGCGGTCAACCGCTCTCACGGCGGAATCGAACTGACGCCGCGGCAGCTGGAAATCCTCCGGCTGATCACCCGAGGGGCCTCGACCCGTTCGATTGCCAGCGGGCTGCATCTGAGCATCAAGACCGTCGAAGCGCACCGGGCACAGATCATGAAACGCCTGCATATCCATGACGTCGCCGGCCTGGTGCTCTATGCAGTACGCGAGGGGATCATCAACACCGACGACTAGCTCGCCCGGACCAGGGCCTGCCAAGGGGCCAATCACAGGGCAGACCCCGGGACACACTCAGGCCAGCGGCTGGTTGCTTTCGCCCAGCAATGGCGAACCCACGGGCAGGTGCACCAGCAGGGCGGCCGGGCGCGCGCTGAAGCGCATGCGCTGGCTTTCGTAAGGCTCACCGTCCAGGTTCAGGTCCAGCCCCTCGGGGGCCTCCACCTCGATCCAGGGCAAGCGGGCGCTGAGCGACACCGATTCCAGCCCGAGAATGCCGCCGGACAACAGGGTGCCCAGGGTACCCACCACATCCTGGGGGGCCGGAATGATGCACAGCTCCAGCAAGCCATCGTCCACCTGCGCCTGGGGACACAGCAAATGGCCACCGCCGGCCTGCCGGCCATTGCCGATGCCCAGCGCCAGGAACTCGCCCTCCCAGCTGAAATCCGGCCCGCGAAAGCGGCCGAACGCCGAATGCACTTCGGAAAAACGGGTCAGCCCGGTGAGAAAATAGGCCGCGCCCCCCAGCACTTTTTTCAGGTCTTCCGAGGTATTGGCGGTGATCTTCGAGCCGAAGCCACCGGTAGCCATATTAAGGAACAGCTGGCCGTCCACCTCGCCCAGGTCGATACGCCGGGGCGCAGTGTCCAGCAAGGCCAGGGCCTCGCCCGGGATCAAGGGCACCGCCGCGGCGCGGGCGAAGTCATTGGCGGTACCCAGGGGCAACAGCGCCAGGCTGGCGTCACCCTCGGCCAACGCCAGGGCTTCGGCGACATCCCGCAAGGTCCCGTCGCCGCCGCCGGCGATGATGATCGGATAACCGGCCTGCAGCGCTTCCCCGACCAGGCGCTGGGCGTCACCGCCCTCCCAGGTGACGCGCACCGCGATCTCCCAGCCATCCTCGCGACGCGCGGCTACCGCGGCCCGCACCTCCTCGTTAAGGGCCTGTTTGCCGTGCAAAATCAAGCATGCCTTGCGCTCATCCATAACCCGCTCCAATAGCCCAGGGGCCGAGTGTATGTGGACAACGGATTATTCCCAACGGCAGGTTTTATTCATCGGCTCGTGGCGAAGCGTGCAGCGGGCGGCTATCCGGAGGGGTCAGCCGGCAGGACTCGGGGCCGGCGGATCGGCGGGCGCCTGCCGCACGGGCAGCCAGACGGTAAAGGCCGCCCCCTGGCCAGGCAGGCTCTCCACCTCCAGTCGCCCCTGGTGCTTGGCAATGATGCTGTAGGACACCGACAGGCCCAACCCGGTGCCCTGCCCCACCGGTTTGGTGGTGAAAAAGGGTTCGAAGAGCCGGCTCAAGTGCTCGGGCGCGATGCCACTGCCACTGTCACGCACCCGCACGAACACCCAGTCACCCTGGGTGCCGGTCTCCAGCCAGATGGTGCCCTGCTTGTCGATCGCATGGGCGGCATTGATGATCAGGTTCATAAACACCTGGTTGAGTTGCGAGCCCAGGCACTGCACCGAGGGCAACTCGCCGTAGTGCTTGACCACCTCGGCCTTGAACTTGATTTCGTTCCAGATCACGTTGAGCGTACTGTCCAGCCCTTTGTGCAGGTCGGCCAGTTGCCAGTCACCCGAATCGATATGGGAGAAATCGCGCAGGTCCTGGACGATCTGCTTGACCCGCTCCAGCCCCTGGCGGGATTCCCGCACCAGGGCCGCCATGTCGCTGCGCAGAAACTCGTAGTCCAGCGCCTGGGTGGCCTGTTCAATCTGCCCACGAAAGGCCGCGTCCTGCTGCTGCGAAGCGAGCTGAAAGGTATCGATCAGGCTGAACAGGTCCCCCACGTAGCTTTCCAGGCTGCTGAAATTGGAATACACATAACCGACCGGATTATTGATTTCATGGGCCACGCCCGCGGCCAATTGGCCGATCGCCGCCATCTTCTCGGATTGCAGCAACTGCGCCTGGGCGTCCTCGAGTTTATGGATCAGCCTCGACTGCTCGTCTTTTTCCGCCTGCAGCAGCTCATTCAGGCGCTCCAGTTCCAGCTGCTGCGCGGCCGTCTCGGTGGCATCGGCAATGGTCAGGCAGACATACTTCATCGTGCCACTGGCGTCGATCACCGGGCAAAAGGTGCAATTCTGGAACATCCGCTCGACTTGACCGGTGATCGGTCGACTGCCGCAAAAATTGAACAGGTGCGGCCGCTGCTGCCAGGAGGTGAACGCCAGATTTTTCAGGGCAAAGACGCCGTCTATTTTTTTCTGCAGCCACAGCCGCGGCAACTCGGGAAAGACCTCGAACAGCGACTGGCCGAGGACCTCATCGCTGTCCTTGCCACTGTTGACCGCCATAAAGTCGTTCCAATAGCTGACCCGGCACTGCTCGTCGAGCAACAGCACGCCAAGGTTGATGTGCTGCAACACCGCCCCCAGTTCCGCGTGCAACATTTCGCCCACTATTACCGTCATTGCCGGGTCCCTTGTCAGGCGTCGCCGTCCGAATCAAATATCGCTGAGCAGTTTATCGATCACCTCGATCACCGTGGCCACGGTGTCCTCGGTGATGCAAACCAGCAAATCGCAGTAGAAACTGTGAGTGGCCACCTCGAAATGGATCTCCAGCACCAGCGCCTGGTGCCCACGCAATACCTGGCTACCCAGCACCTCCTGCAACGAACGGCCCCGGGAAAACAGCGAGGGCGAGCCGTAACTGACCTTGATGTCCACCTGCTCCGCCAGACCGCTGATGCAGGCACCGGTGAGGATATTGGTCACATCCAGCATCAGCTCGTCCTGCACACTGCTTTTTTCGTCACCCTCATAACCCATCAGGCCCGCCAGCTGATCGGCGCCATTTTCGCCGAAACAGACCATCACCTCGCCGCGCAAACGACCGAGAAACGACTGCCGGGTGATGATTGCCGGTTGACTGGCAATCATCAGCTTGTCCAGCAGCCCGGCATTGCTGACGTCCACCGGATGGATCAGCGGTACCGAGAGGGTGACGAAGGTCTCGGTCAGTCGCGCCAGCCGATCCGCCCCCTGCCCCATGGCCACGTTCATCAGCTCCTGCAACGCGTCGCGCTGGTCTTCGCTCAGGTTCGCCAACTGGCTCATCAGATCAGTCCTATTTCAAACAGGGCCGCCTGCATGGCCTCGGGGGTGATCGGCTTCTTGACGAAGGCCGCCGCGCCGAGGTCGCGCACCCGTTGCTGGGCCTGGGGTTGGATATCGGCGCTGATCACTATGACCACCGCATTGGCATCCTCGCCCTTGAGCAACTCCAGCGCACGAAAGCCGTCCATCACCGGCATGGTCAAATCCAGAAAGATCACTTCGGCGTGCCCGGCGTGATACGCCGCCAGGGCCTCCTCGCCATTGGCGGCCTGGGTGACCACCGCATTGAGCTCGGCGGGCAACGCCTTCATCACCAGTTTGCGCGACATGGCGGAGTCATCGACTATCAATACTTTCAAGCTGGCTGTCCTTTACGTGGGGAGACGCGCGGCGGATCCAGGCGCGAACCGCGACGGGCGGCAGCAGAGCTGCTGCGCCACCGTTCCTTTCCAACCTTAGACGAGCAATAGCCATTCGGCCTAAATCATCGTCAGCGCCTGACGATAAACGGGGGGTAGCAGGAGGTCCGACCCGTTCGCGGCAAGTGCCAGGCCATCGGTCGGGATGCGATTCCACCCGCCCTTATGTCCGCAGCGGGCCGGTAGCCAGCCCTGACGGCAAAGCACCATTGCCGGGGTAAGCGCGGGCCTCCCGCGGACAAGGCGCAAGCCCTGGTGGGGAATCAGCGGGAAAAGGCAGCCGTAACCCACCGGCAGGTTGTCCGCCCCCCCGCTTAGGCCGGGTACCCGGTGATCTCGCGAATCTTCAGGTACAGCGGCTTAAGCTGTTTGTACATGCGCTGGTAGACCTCACGGTACAGGCGGTCGTAGGTGCGTTGTGCCTCGACCTGGGGCTGGAACACCTGGCCGACCCGGGTCATGGCCGCCATTGCAGTGGGAAAGTCCGGGTACAGGCCCAGACCGACGGCACAATCGATGGCCGCGCCCAGCCCCGAGGTTTCGTAGGTGTGCGGACGCTCGGCCGGCAGGCCGAAGATATCGGCCGTCAGCTGCATCGCCGCATCGCTTTGCGAGCCGCCGCCGGAAACCCGCAGGCGGGTGATGGCGTTGCCGGAGCGTTTTTCGATCTGTTCCTTGCCTTGGCGCAGGGCATACGCCAGGCCTTCGAGAATGGCCCGGTACAGGTGCGCACGAGTATGCACGTCGCCGAAGCCGATGATCGAGCCCTTGGCCTCCAGGCCCGGCTCGCGGATACCCGGCGACCAGTAGGGCTGCAGCATCAGGCCCATGGAGCCGGCCGGCACGCCGTTGACCAGCTCATCGAACAGCGCCTCGGGTTCCACGCCCAGCGCCTTGGCCCGTTGCATCTCCCGCAAGCCGAACTCCTGCTTGAACCAGCTGACCATCCAGAACCCGCGGTAAATCATCACCTCGGTGTTGTAATGGTCAGGAATCGCCGAGGGGTAAGGCGGTATCAGCGGGATGGTCTCCAGGTACTTGGCGCGGGTGGTGTTGATGGTCGCCGTGGTGCCATAGGACAGGCACGCCGTGCCCGGCTCCACGCCACCGGCGCCAAGCACCTCGCAGGCCTTGTCGGCCCCCGCCGCGATCAGCGGCAGGCCTTCGGGGATGCCGGTCAGCCGGCTGGCCTCGGCGCTGATATGGCCCAGCAGCTCGCCCGGCTTGCGCAGGTCGGGCAATTGTTCGCGGCGCACCGGCATCGACAGCCATTTCCAGTCCCGCGGACCGGCCCAGTCCAGGGCCTTGTAGTCGAACGGCAGGTAGGCGACGCAGCAGGCCACCGAATCCAGGTACTGCCCAATCAGCCGATGGGTCAGAAACCCCGAGAGCAACAGCAACTTGTGGGTCCGCGCCCAGACCTCGGGCTGGTGCTGGGCGATCCAGTTGACCTCCGCCTGGGCGCGAAAATAATCCACCGTCGCCTCTTCACGGATCAACTTGAACAGCCATCCCCAGGGGCCCTTGATCCGTCCACGCACCTCGGCCCGCCGCTGGTCCAACCAGAGCATGGCCGGACGCAGCGGCACACCTTCGGCGTCGACGTTGATCACCGTGCCGCGCTGGGTGGTCAGGGACACGCCCTGGATCAGGCGTTTGTCGATATCGACCTGCTGCCACAGGCGGCGGCAGGCCTCGCCCAGGTTCTGCCAGTAGTATTCCGGGTCCTGTTCCGCCCAGCCCGGTTGCCGGGAGTAATAGGCCTGCAGCTCGACCTTGCCCTTGCCCAGCAAATTGCCCTGCAGGTCGAACAGCAGCGCGCGCACGCTCTGGGTACCGTTATCGATGGCCAGCAGGTAACGTTGTTCACTCAAGGCACAGCCCCTTCTGCAGTATTGGTGTGCCTCGCCCCTGCGGGGCGATTGCGAGGGCCTGCTGACACAATGCGCACGGCAACGCGGCGCGTGTGGCTAGTGTCAAAAGGCCCTAGATCGTTCACGACGTTGCCGCCCCGCTTGCTGGCAGGCTGTAGCAGCGCTGCCAGAGCGCGAGGTAACGCTGTTCTTCCGCGGTCCAGCGCTGATCGTCCCAACCCAGCCGTGCCTGGCACAGCTGGCGTAGGCGCGGCAGTTGCGCCCGCGCACCGTCGGCGAGCAGCAACCCCAAGCGGGTGCGGCGCAGCAGCAGGTCGTCCAGGTGCAGCACCAGCTCCTGTTCGGCGGCAAAGGCCAGTTCGACCCAGAGTGTGTCGCTGCCCGCCACCGCCTCGCGCCCCGCCGCGCCCAGCTGCCCGAGCAGCGTCGCCAGCTGTGGCAGCGCGCGGCCGTAACGACCGCCCAGGCGCCGTTGCTGCTGAGGCGACAGGGGCCCCAGGTCCGGCGACGCAAGGGGCGCGAACAACCTGCCAGCGGCGGCGGCCAGCGGTTGCTCGAGCATCGGCGCACAGGCGCGCAGGACCTCCAGGGCCAGCAGGCGAAAGGTGGTCAGCTTGCCGCCCGCCAGGGTCACGCTGCCGGGCTCGACCCACAGCATATGCTCGCGTTTCTCATCCGAAGGACGGGTACCGGCGACCCCGTCGCTGACCACCGGACGCACCCCGGACCAGGTCGACAGCACATCCTCACGGGCCAGCCGCGCCGACGGAAACTGCTGGGCACAGGCGGCCAGCAGGTAGTCCACTTCCCCGGCGCTGATGCGGGCTTCGCCCCCCGCGGGCTGATCGTGATCCAGGTCGGTGGTGCCGATCACCGTGGCGCCTTCCCAGGGAAACACGAACACCGGCCGTCCATCCTCGGCATGCATGAAGCTGAACGCGTGGGCCACCGGCAAACGCCAGGCCGGCACCAGCAGGTGGCTGCCGCGCAGCGGGCGGATGCGCTCGGGGCCGTCCTTGCGCCGCAGCTCGTCGGCCCAGGCACCGGTGGCCTGGGCCACCACCTGGCTGTTGAAACGCCAGCGCTGGCCCGTGTCGGCGTCCTCGACCAGCACACCGACCACCCGACCCGCCTCGCGGCACAACTCCACCACCCGCAGGCCATTGACCGCCTCGGCGCCTTCGGCCCGCGCTTCGCCCAGCACCCGCATCACCAGCCGCGCATCGTCGGTCACCGCGTCGCCAAAGCGCGAGGCGCCCAGCAGGTCCTGCTCGGCCAGGCCGGGGGCCAGGAAGCGCAATTGCGCCAGCGGGTAATAACGGTGATTGGCCTGACCGGCCAAGGCATCGTAAAGGCCCAGCAACCCGCCAAACACCCTGGGTCCCGGAAAACGGCCACGGTAATGGGGAAACAGAAAACTCAGGGGTTCGACCAGCCCTGGGGCCTCGTCCAGCAAGCGCTGGCGCTCGCGCACGGAGTCGCGGGTCAGGCGCAGCTGCCCTTTGGCGATGTAACGCAACCCGCCATGGACCATTTTCGACGAACGACTGGAGGTGCCCCAGGCGAAGTCGCGCTGCTCGATCAACAGGCAACTCAGGCCGCGCCGGGCGGCTTCGCGCAGGATACCGGCACCGCAGATGCCACCGCCGACCACGATCAGGTCCCAGCGCCGGCTGGCCAACGCCGGCAAGGCCTGGTCGCGCCAGCGGGCATTCCAGTCAGGCGCACTCACGGCTGCAACAGCACGCCGGGGTTCAACCGCTGCTGCGGATCGAAATGCTCGGCCAGCACGTGCAGGGCCGCCATGCCCAGCTCGCCCTTCTCCACCGCCAGGTAGGGGGCGTGGTCACGGCCGACGCCGTGCTGATGACTGATGGTGCCGCGGTTCTCCACTATCGTGCGGCTGGCCGCATGCTTGAGCCGCTGCCAGCGCGCCAGGGTCGCCGGATAATCCTCGGCGGGCCGGAACACATAGGTGGTGTACAGGCTCGAGCCCTCGCCATAGACATGGGACAGGTGGGTGAACACATGCACGGCTTCGCCCGCCAGCCCGTCACGCAGGCTGCGCTCGACCTGGTTCATCAGCGCATCCACGTTACCCCAGTCGGTGGCGGTCTCCAGGGTGTCCACCGCATAGCCGGCCTGCCACAGGCCTTCACGCAGGTAGGGGAAGCGAAAGCGGTTCTGCGCCCACTTCTTGCCCAGCAGGGTGCCGGTAAAGATGCCGCCGAAGCCCTTGAGCAGGCGCTTGGCCTGGCGCAACGACACGGCGTTCTGGGTGCGATTGCCGGTCACGCCAAAGGTCAGCATGCATTTGCCGGCGCGCACGCCGCGCAAGGCCAGGTACTTTTCCAGCCAGGCGATCTGCTCCGGATGGCCGGCCAGGGCCAGCTGGGTCTCGGTCTCCACGGCATTCGACAGGCGCAGCATGGACAGCGGCACCCGCGCCTGCGTCAGTTCGCGGATCGCCTGCAGGGCACGCGGCCAGTCGGGCAGGAACACCGCGTAGAAGTCCTCGCGCTCGGCCAGCCGGGTGACCCGCACCTTGACCTCGGAGATCACACCGAAACGGCCTTCCGAGCCCATCACCATTTCCCGCAGGTCCGGGCCGGCCGACGAGGCCGGAAAGGTGGGAATCTCCAGGGTCCCGGCAAAGGTCTCCAGGCTGCCGCCGGCGAACAGTTGCTCGATCCGCCCGTAGCGCAACGATTGCTGGCCGCTGGAACGGCTGGCGACCCACCCCCCCAGCGTCGACAGTTCCCAGGACTGGGGAAAATGCCCCAGGGTGTAGCCACGGGCGCGCAGCTGGCTTTCCACCTGCGGGCCGTTGGCACCGGGGCCGAAGGTGGCGATCAGGCTCTGCTCGTCCAGCTCGATCAGGCGGTTCATCCGCGCCAACGACAGGGTCAGTACCGGCCGTTCGCCGGCCTGGGGGTTGATATGCCCAGCCACCGAAGTACCGCCGCCGTAGACGATCAGCACCACGTCCTTGGCGCAGGCCCAGGCCATCAGCTCGCGTACCTGGGCGGGGGTCTCGGGGTAGGCGACCCCGTCGGGAAACACGCCAAAGTCACCGGCGCGCATCGCCAGCCAATCCGGCAGGCTCTGGCCGCGCGCATGGCGGACACGGTCCTCGGCCGCGGTAACGACCAAGGGATGCGCCTGCAGGCGCGAGACCGGGACCTGGGCCAGCACACTGGCCAGGTCGGCATCGGCCAGGCAGTGGCCGCTGCCGATGCGGGCCGCCAGAAACGCGCCGCCGTGAGCCGGCAGTTCCACCACGGTGGCCTCGTCGCCCCACCCATTCCAACGCCGCATGCCATTCTCCTCGATTTGCCACAAGCCGGTTTCGAACCCCATTCAGGGCACCCTATACTAGCCAGCCCTGGCCGCGGGTCACTGTCGGATCGAGCCAGGCACGGTTGCCAATCAAGCCAGCAGAACAAGAAAAAACGCCATGCACGCTTTGGGCTACAGCTCCATCCCCGCCATCCAGCAATACCTCAAGCACGCCGACAGCCTGGGCCTGCCCTGCGCCGCGGCGCTGGCCGCCGCCGGCCTCGACCAGGAGGCGCTGCAGGACAACAGCCAGCGGGTCGCCGGCGAGGTCCTGCAAAAACTCCTGCGGCATTTGCTCGATGCCTCGGGCGACCCGTTGTTCGGCCTGCATTCGGCGCGGTTCGTGCAGCCGGGCTCCTACAGCGTACTGGGTTACATCACCATGAACTGCGCGACCCTGGGCGAGGCGATGAGCCGTATCGTGCCCTACGAGAAGCTCGTCGGCGACATGGGCACCAGCCGCATCGAAGCCCGTGGCGACGACATCCTGCTGTCCTGGCACTGCCGCTACCTGGATCCGCTGGTGCGGGTGCACATGGTCGACAACGTGCTGGCGTCCTGGCTGCTGTACGCGCGCTGGATCGGCGACAGCGAGCAGTCGCCCCACGAAGTCTGGCTGGAACACCGCCTGCCCGAGGGGGCCGACGAGCAGGCCTACACGCAGCTGTTCGGCTGTCCGGTACGCTTCGAGCAACCGGTGAGCGGCCTGCTGATTCCCCAGCGCTACCTGGCCATGCCGCTGCGCCAGTCCGATGCCAACCTGCTGCGTACCCTGGAAGAACACGCCTTGACCCTGATGGCCGGGTTGGATGGCAACGAGCCCTTGCCGCAGCGGGTGAAAAACGCCCTGCGCCTGCTGCTCAAGGACGGCCTGCCCCGCAAGGAACGGGTCGCGGAAAAATTCGCGATGACGGTGCGCACCCTGCAACGGCACCTGCAACACGCGGGGACCAGCTACCAGGAGATTCTCGATCAGCTGCGCCAGGAATTGGCCGAGCACTACCTGACCCGCAGTACCCTGGCGGTGCAGGATATCGCCCAATACCTGGGGTTCACCGAGTCGCGCTCGTTCCACCGCAGCTTCAAGCACTGGACCGGCATGACCCCCGGCGAGTACCGCGAGCGGCAATCGAAGGCATAAGCCGGTCCCGAGCGCAACGCTATTGATCTGCCAGCAAGGGTTGTGTAAGTTGACTGCGCACCTACGGATAGGTGCGTCGTTCGGCAAGCCTGCTTGGCCTTGCCGCAAGAGCTCCACCCGTTGGTTTTTTGCCGCACCCTAGCACTGTAGTCATGGCTCGGAGAGCCATTGTGATGCGCTTACGCTCGGAGAGCTAATCATGCGCTTGCAACCCGTCGACAGTCTCGTTTTGACGCGCCCCGGTTTTGTCGAATTTTTCCTGACCGGCGTCCGCCTCCTCCATGCCTTGACCGCGATCCTCCCCGGCTTGCTGCTGTTGTCCTGGCTGCGTGCGCAGGATCCGCAGCTGGACGACAGCTACATCGCCCTGCTGGTGTTTTTCGGTGCCTTGGCCGTGCTGGTGTTTCAGGCCCTGGACGTCTACTCCGACGCCATGTTCAGCAACCTGTTGCGCTTTCGCGCAATGCTGTTTGCCTGGTCGGCGGCGTTCGCCCTGCTGCTGTTCATGCACCAGGGGCTGTCGCTGTTTCGCTATATGTCCGAACGCCACCTGGCACTCTGGTTCACCGCCTCGCTGCTCGGCTTCGGCGTCGAGCGCCTGTTGCTGCTGGCGATCTTTCGCCGCCTGATGCGCCGTGGCCACTTTCTGCAGAACGCGGTGATTCTTGGCGCCACGGACAATGGCCTGCACCTGGCTAACTACCTGCAGGACCACCAGGACATCCGTTGCGGCGTACTGGGCTTTATCGATGACCGCCAGACCCGGCTGCCGGCAAACCTGGCCGGGCTGCCGCTGTTGGGCGATGGGCCAGAGCTGGAGAGACTGATACGCCGCGAAGCCATCACCCAGGTGTTGATCGCCCTGCCCTGGAGCGCGCAGCCGCGTATCCAGCGGATCGTCGAGCGGCTGCGCAGCCTGCCGGTGAACGTGCTGCTGGTGCCGGACCTGACGGCCTTCCGGCAGGCACATAACCACATCACCGACGTGGCCGGGCTACCGCTGTTCAGTGCCGCCCAGGTGCCACTGCGTGGCTGGTCACCCTCGATCAAACGCCTCGAAGACCTGCTGCTGGCCAGCCTGGCCCTGTCCGCGCTGGCACCGCTGATGCTGCTGCTGGCGCTGCTGATCAAGCTCGACTCCCCCGGCCCGGTGCTATTCCGGCAAAAACGCTTCGGCTACAACAACCGCCTGATCGAGGTGTACAAGTTTCGCTCCATGCACCAGCACCAGAGCGACGCCACCGCCGCCCGGCAAACCACCCGCGGCGATGAGCGCATTACCCGCATCGGCCGGTTTATCCGCAAGACCAGTCTGGACGAGCTACCGCAGCTGGTGAACGTGCTGCTGGGCAGCATGTCGATGGTCGGACCGCGTCCCCACGCCACGGCCACCAAGGCGGCCGGTGTGCTG
Organism: Pseudomonas sp.; assembly: GCF_040514055.1. Taxonomy (GTDB): domain Bacteria; phylum Pseudomonadota; class Gammaproteobacteria; order Pseudomonadales; family Pseudomonadaceae; genus Aquipseudomonas. The sequence continues at coordinate 1,801 of NZ_JBEVDL010000076.1, read as the reverse complement.
TTCGAGGATGCCGTAGCGCGTTATTCCGCCCGCCACCGGGTCAAGCCGGGCATCACCGGCTGGGCCCAGGTGCACGGCTACCGCGGCGAGACCGACACCCTGGAAAAAATCGAAAAACGCGTGGAGTTCGACCTGGCGTATATCGAAAGCTGGTCGGTGTGGTTCGATTTTTACATTCTCTTTCGCACCATCCCGGCGGTCCTGCTGGCCCGCGAAGCCTACTGATCGAGAGCCGTCATGAGCCCATTGATTCCCTGCATCCTCGCCGGCGGAGCCGGCACGCGCCTGTGGCCGGTGTCCCGTGAAGCCCTGCCCAAACCCTTTATGCGCGTGGCCGGCGGCGACAGCCTGCTGCAACGCACCTTTCGCCAGGCGATCCAGCTCAAGGGCGTCAGCCAGCTGCTGACGGTGACCCACCGCGACCTGTTGTTCAGCACCCTGGACCACTACCGCGCGCTCAAACCCGGCGCGCTGGCCCTGGACTTCGTGCTGGAAGCCTGCAACCGCAACACCGCGCCAGCGATCATCGCGGCGGCATTGCAGGTGGCCCGGCAACAGGGACCGGACAGCCTGCTGCTGGTGCTGCCGGCTGATCACCTGATCGATGACCCCGCAGCCTTTGCCCGTGCCGTGGACCAGGCCCGGCACCTGGCCGAACAGGGGCAACTGGTCTGCTTCGGCCTGCCGCCAGCGGCGACGGCCAACACGGCGGCCCTGGCGCCGACGGCGTCACCCGCTCCGCACGGCACCGGACTGTTCTGCATGAAGGTCGACAGCCTGTTGCACGAGCTGCAGCTGCACGCCCCCGAACTGCTGGGGGCCCTGGAGGATTGCCTGGCCCGCAGCCACAGCCTGAGCGGGCCCCAGGCACGCCAGTGCGAGCTGCACGGCGAGCTGTTCGGCGCCCTGCCGGACCTCACCCTGGAGCAGGCGGTGCTGGACCGCTCGAGCCGCACCCAGATGTTGCCCTGCACCTTCGGCTGGCGCGGCATCGACTCCTGGCAGGCCCTCGGCGAGTTGACCGCTGCGGACACCCAAGGCAACCGGGTCCAGGGCGCCACGGTGCTGCACCAGGTCAACCATTGCCATATCCACGGCAGCGAACGGTTGATCGGCGCGGTCGGCGTCGAACACCTGCTGATCGTCGATACCGCCGATGCCCTGCTGATCGCCGATGCCCGGCGCAGCCAGGATGTCCAGCACCTGACCCGCCTGCTCAAGCAGAGCGATCACGCCTGCCATCGCTTGCCCAGCACCGTCGCGCGCCCCTGGGGCAACTACCGGGTACTGGAGGAAGGTCCCTGGTTCAAGATCAAGCGCATTCTGGTGCACCCCGGGGCATCGCTGTCCCTGCAGCTGCACCACCACCGCAGCGAACACTGGATCGTGGTCAATGGCACGGCCCGGGTCACCAACGGCGAGGCCGAGTTTCTGCTCAATACTAACCAGTCGACCTTTATCCCCGCCGGGCACCGGCACCGCCTGAGCAACCCCGGGGTGGTCGACCTGGTGATCATCGAAGTGCAGAGCGGCGAGTACCTGGGTGAGGACGATATCGTGCGTTTCAACGACCTCTATGGTCGCGTGCCGCTGGTCGAGGAGCCGGCCTGATGCGCACCGCCCTGATCATCCCCACGCGCAACGCCGGGCCCTGCCTGGACGCCCTGTTGCCCGCCCTCGCCGCCCAGACCCTGCAGCCTGACGAGTTCCTGGTGGTCGACAGCAGCTCCAGCGACGACAGCGTGGCGCGCCTGCGCGCCTTCGGCGCCCGGGTCGAGGTCATCCCCGCCGCCCGCTTCAA
>NZ_JBEVDL010000014.1:0-149613 GCF_040514055.1 Pseudomonas sp. | reverse complement strand
CTGGGCTTCCGTGTCAGCGGGAGGCGAATTCTACAGCGTTTCCAACCGCTGTCAACCTCATCCTGCAACCGCTTTCACTTTATATCCCAACTCGCCAACCGGACTCTACCACCACCCTGTCGACCCGCCGCATCCTACGCGATCTACACCGCTTAGCAACCCCTCTTTTTAAGCTAACTGCTTGATTTACAAGCTGTTTTCCGAGAGGTTCACGCCGGAAGAGGTGCGCATTATAGGCCCGCCAGAACTGCCGTCAAGGCCTATTTCAGGCCTCGGCCAATTTAAGCGTGACGCGTGCAAACGCTTTCTTGCCCGCCTGACACACGTGCGTGGCACCGAGCGCGAAAACAAAGGATGGCTCAACCACCTCACCATCTATACGCACACTCCCCGCCTTGAGCAGATCTCGCGCACCGGCAGCGTTTTTCACCAAACCTGCCTTATTAAGGAGGGACGCTATCGGCAGAGCTTCGTGCGACTGCACCTCGACCTCCGGCAGCTCATCAGGCAACTCGCCGTCCTTCATGCGGTTACCGGCGGCACGATGGGCGCCAGCGGCAGCATCCTCGCCATGGAAGCGCGCAACGATCTCTTCCGCGAGCTTGATCTTGATATCACGGGGATTGGCGCCGGCCGCCACCTCCACCTTGAACTGCTCGATTTCCGCCATGGAGCGGAAGCTCAGCAGCTCGAAATAACGCCACATCAGCGCATCCGGTATCGATACCAGCTTGCCGTACATCACGCCCGGCGCCTCCTGGATACCCACGTAGTTGCCCAGGGATTTCGACATCTTCTTGACGCCGTCCAGGCCCTCGAGCAGGGGCATGGTCAGAATGCACTGCGCTTCCTGACCATAAGCACGCTGCAGTTCACGCCCCATCAGCAGATTGAACTTCTGATCGGTGCCGCCCAACTCGACGTCGGCACGCAAGGCGACCGAGTCATAGCCTTGCACCAGGGGATAGAGAAACTCGTGAATGGCGATCGGCTGATTGGTGGTGTAGCGCTTGCTGAAGTCGTCCCGCTCGAGCATGCGCGCCACGGTGTACTGGGAAGTCAGCCGGATGAAGTCCGCCGGCCCCATCTGATCCATCCAGGTGGAATTGAAGGCCACCTCGGTTTTCGCCGGATCGAGGATCTTGAATACCTGGGCCTTATAGGTTTCGGCGTTGTCGAGCACCTGCTCACGGGTCAGGGGCGGACGGGTCGCGCTCTTGCCGCTGGGGTCGCCGATCATGCCGGTGAAATCACCAATCAGGAAAATCACCTGATGCCCCAGCTCCTGGAACTGACGCAACTTGTTGATGAGCACGGTATGCCCCAGGTGCAGGTCTGGCGCCGTTGGGTCAAAGCCCGCCTTGATCCGTAGCGGCTGCCCACGCTTGAGCTTTTCGATCAGCTCAGCCTCGACCAGAACCTCCTCAGCGCCCCGCTTGATCAGCGCAAGCTGCTCTTCAATCGCCTTCATCACACGCCCCATAACCACTCAAAACCGAAAGGGAACCAACCATACAAGAACAGGTACTAATTACAAGTTTTTGCCCCCACCCGCCCAAGCGGGCTACCCTAAGGCTTGCCTCATACAAATTTTGGTTATATTTTAAACAATTATTTCGTTTTGATCTTTACCTCGTCACCTTCATTTCATCTTTTCACCTATATGAAAGTACCGAATCCATGACCCCAGAGCCGTCCAAGCCACCCTTTTACCCAAAAACCCACCTGCTAGCCGCCAGCGGCGTCGCAGCCCTGCTCAGCCTGGCCCTGCTGGTATTCCCCTCCCGCGAAGTCGAAGCCAAAAGAACCTATTCGGGCCTGGAACTGGACAACGGTGCCGAGCAGATCGTGCAGGAGAAGGACGATCTTCGAGCGCCCCTGGCGCTCCCTTCCGAAGGCGACTCGCCCTTCGCGCAGATTCAAGGCCCCGAGCAGCCCAACGCCGAACTCGACAATAATAAGAACAACGAACCCACCGCTAGCGTCGCCCCGCCCCAAGACCCCACGCAAAAACAGGTCACCGTCAGCAACGGCGACACCCTGTCGACCATGTTCAACAAGGTCGGACTGTCCGCTACCGTGCTGCACGAGGTGCTCGCCAGCAGCGCCGACGCCAAGCAGCTGAGCCGCCTCAAGGTGGGTCAGGTACTGGAGTTCAAACTCAGCCCTGAAGGCAAGCTGGAGCGCCTGCACAGCCAGCTCAGCGACCTGGAAAGTATCGAGTTGACCAGCAGCGACAAGGGCTTCGTGTTCAAGCGCGACTTGGTCAAACCCGAGGTACGCCAGGCCTACGCCCGCGGCGTCATCGACAGCTCGTTGTTCCTTTCGGCCAAGCGCGCCGGCATGTCGCACAACCTGACGATGGACCTGGCCAATGTCTTTGGCTATGACATCGACTTCGCCCAGGACATTCGTGAAGGCGACGAATTCGAAGTGGTCTTCGAAGAACAGGTGATCAATGGCAGGCGGGTCGGCAGCGGCAACATCCTCGCGGCGCGCTTCACCAACCGCGGCAAGAGCTTCACGGCCGTGCGCTATACCAGCAAGCAAGGCAGCACCAGCTACTACACCGCCGATGGCAACAGCATGCGCAAGGCGTTTATTCGCACACCGGTGGATTTCGCCCGGATCAGCTCGCGCTTCTCGGTAGGTCGCCGGCATCCCATTCTGAACAAGATCCGCGCGCACAAAGGCGTGGACTATGCCGCACCGCGCGGCACGCCCATCAAGGCCGCTGGCGATGGCAAAGTCCTGCTGGCCGGTCGTAAAGGGGGTTATGGCAACGCGGTGGTGATTCAACACGGCAACAGCTACCGCACCCTTTACGGCCATATGCAGGGCTTCGCCAAAGGCGTTCGCACCGGCGGGATGGTCAAGCAGGGCCAAATCATTGGCTATATCGGCACCACCGGCCTCTCGACCGGCCCACACTTGCACTACGAATTCCAGGTCAACGGGGTGCATGTCGACCCCCTGGGCCTGAAGCTGCCGATGGCTGACCCGATCGCTCGCGCCGAAAAACAGCGTTTCCTGCAGCTGAGCCAACCGATAATGGCGCGGATGGATCAGGAGAAGGCCACCATGCTGGCCTTGAACAAACGCGAATGACGCGCTACCTGGGCGTGATGTCGGGTACCAGTCTGGACGGTTTCGACATCGCACTTATCGAGCAAGCACAGGCTCGGCGACCTAGCCTACTGGCGACCCATTACGTACCCATGCCCGCCTCATTACGCGAAGAGCTGCTTGCACTGTGCAGTTCCGGGCAGGATGAGCTGGCGCGCGCCGCGCTTGCCGAACAGCGATGGGCCCAGCAAGTCGCCGACGGCATCCGTCAGTTGCTTAGCCAGCAGCAGTTGCTGCCGAGCGACATTCGCGCCATCGGCAGCCATGGCCAGACGGTCCGCCATGAACCCGCGCGCGGTTTCAGTCTGCAACTGGGTAACTCCGCGCTGCTCGCGGAGCTTACCGGTATCACGGTGGTCAGCGACTTCCGCCGCCGCGACGTAGCCGCGGGCGGACAAGGAGCGCCCTTGGTACCGGCCTTCCACGAGGCGTTGTTTACCGACACTGCGGCCCGGACTCACGCCGTACTGAACATTGGCGGTTTCAGCAACCTTAGTCTGTTCAGCCCCGAGCAACCGGTACGGGGCTTCGATTGTGGCCCCGGCAATGTCCTGCTCGACACGTGGATCCAGCGCCAGCGCGGCGCGGCCTATGATCGCGACGGCGCCTGGGCCGCCAGTGGCACGGTGCATCCAGCCTTGCTGGAACACCTGCTGAGTGACCCCTTCTTTGCCACTCACGGGCCAAAGAGCACCGGTCGCGAACACTTCAACCTCGACTGGCTGCTGCGGCAGCTGCAATCATTCCCCAGCGTGGATGCAGCGGATGTTCAGGCCAGCCTCCTGGAACTGACGGCGCAGAGCATCAGCGATGCACTGAACCGGGCGCAGCCGGGCACCCAACAGCTGCTGGTGTGCGGCGGAGGCGCCCACAACGGCGCCTTGATGGACCGTTTGCAAGCACAACTGCCCGGCTGCCAGGTCGACAGCACCGGGCGTTTCGGCGTGCCACCGGACTGGGTGGAAGCCATGGCCTTCGCCTGGCTGGCGCATTGCTGCCTCGAAGGGATCGCCGCCAACCGCCCCAGCGTGACCGGCGCCCGCGGCCCACGGATCCTGGGCGCCGTCTACCCGGCCTGAGATATCACTCAAATAAAAACGCCGTGCATAAGCACGGCGCCTGTTGCAACCCTCTGCGATCAGATCGAGAACGAGGACCCACAGCCACAGGTAGTGGTGGCGTTCGGGTTGTTGATCACAAACCGCGACCCCTCAAGCCCCTCCTGATAGTCCACCTGAGCGCCGGCCAGGTATTGGAAGCTCATGGGATCGACCACCAGACTGACGCCTTCTCGTTCGACTATGGTGTCGTCCTCAGCCACTTCCTCATCGAAAGTGAAACCGTACTGGAAGCCGGAACAGCCTCCGCCGGTGACGAACACACGCAGTTTCAGCCGCGGATTGCCTTCCTCATCCACCAGGTTCTTGACCTTGGTGGCCGCGCCCTGCGTAAAGAGCAAGGGAGTGGGGGTGAAGGTTTCGACGCTCATGCTGCATATCTCCCGGCGCTAGATCGCCTTAGGACGTTTGGACAACCTATTATCCGCTTCTCCTAGAAAAACGGTCAACTATTGTGCGACCTCGACGCTCGCCGGTAACTCCAGCGGTCGGCTGACGTCCTTTAAAGGGCATAACCGACCTTCAATCTGCGCGCCCATGGCCATTTCCATCATGCCGTAGTGCAGGTTACCGGTCACCCGGGCCCGAGGCCCCAGCTCCAGGTGGTCACTGGCATAGACATCGCCGATCACCTCGCCGTCCAGGATGACATGGGGGGCGCGGATCTCGCCTTCCACCCGCCCGTCCACACTGATGCGCACCATGCCTTCGCTGGCCAAGAGGTTGCCGCAGACGCGCCCATCCACCTGGACCGCGCCCTGTAAACGCAGGTCACCTTGCAGTTCGGTTCCCGAGGCAATGACGCTGGTCTTGCCACTGAACCGCTGCAAATCGGCTTTGGGCTTGCTTTTATTCCACATTGAATTCACTTCTTGTCGTTCCACTTGAATTGGCTTTCCAACGGCTTTTCACCCTGTACCTCGGCCCGCACCCGGATGAGCCGGGGTTCGAAACCTGCCGGCAGCTCCAGCTCGGCGAAACGGGCGGCATCGGGGATCGCCTGGAAATGTTTGAAGGCGAACCGGATCGGGCGACCGCCCAGCTCGGCGGAAAGCTGAGTCAGCGGGAAACTGATCGCCTTGCCGTGCTGTTGACCTTCAAGCGTTACCTCGAGCTGGCCGCTCAGGGGTTGGTCATCGTTGCCGACCCGACTGAGCAGCACCTTGTAGCGAAAAAGCCGCGGCGTCGCCGAGGGCTGCAGGTCGAACGCGCGGATGCGCAGACCTTGCTGGCGGCTGGCAGGCGCAAGCACCCCTTCGTAGGCCGCCAGGTCCTGCTGCAAGGCAAATATCTGCTCCTCCAGCAACTTGATCGTCAGGCGGCTCTGCTCATTGGCTTGTTGCCCCACCTGCTCGCCGCTGGTGCGCAGTGCCAACCGCTGGCGCAATTGCTCGAGCTGTTTGGCCTGCTCGTCCACTTGCGCGCGCAGCACCTGCTGCTGCGCCAGGACGGCATGGGTCTGACGCAACTGGTATTGCTGGCCGGCCCAGAACAGCGCTGGCAAGGCCAGCAGCAAGACCACCGTCACCCCACGCAGCCAACGTTCGCCGCGCAGGTTGCGCGGGCGAACTTCCCAGCCCGCCATCAGGGCAGCAAGGCAGCGTGAGACAGGCCCAGACGCTCATCGAGCCCAAAGAGAATATTCATGTTCTGCACGGCCTGGCCCGACGCGCCCTTGACCAGGTTGTCGATGACCGACAGCACCACCACCAGATCGCCGCCCTGCGGCCGGTGTACGGCGATACGGCAAACGTTGGCGCCGCGCACGCTGCGGGTTTCCGGATGGCTGCCAGCCGGCATCACATCGACGAAAGGTTCGTTGGCATAGCGGGCTTCGTAGAGCGCCTGCAAGTCCAGGCTGTGGTCGGCCACGCGGGCATACAGGGTAGCGTGAATACCGCGGATCATCGGCGTCAGGTGCGGCACGAAGGTCAGGCCCACCTCGCGGCCGGCAGCCCGACGCAGGCCCTGACGAATTTCCGGCAAGTGCCGATGCCCCTTGACCCCGTAGGCTTTCATGCTTTCGCCCGCTTCGCTGAACAGCGAGCCGACCGCCGCGCCTCGCCCGGCACCGCTGACACCGGATTTGCAGTCGGCGATCAGCTGGGTGGTATCGGCGATACCGGCTTCCAGCAAGGGCAGGAACCCCAACTGAGCGGCCGTCGGGTAACAGCCCGGAACGGCGATCAGGCGCGCCGATCGAATAGCCTCACGATTGACTTCCGGCAAGCCGTAGACCGCCTCAGGCAACAGGTCGGGGGCGCCATGGGGCTGGTTGTACCAATGCGCCCACTCATCCGCGTCCTGCAGCCGGAAATCCGCGGAAAGATCGATTACCCGTGTGCCGGCGGCCAGCAGTTCGCCGGCCAGCGCATGGGCAACCCCGTGGGGTGTGGCGAAGAACACCACATCGCAGGCCGCCAGCGCCTGGGTATCGGGAACGCTGAACGCCAGGTCCGGGTAGTGCCCACGCAGATTGGGATAGAGCTCATCGACGCGCAAGCCCGCTTCGGAACGCGACGTGATCACGGCGACCTGCGCTTGCGGATGCTGCGCCAACAGACGCAGCAGTTCGACACCGGTGTAACCCGTGCCGCCGACAATTCCGACCTTGACCATAAAGCCTCCCTCATTCCAAGCGTGGAAAACCGTCGATGATAAAGCCGTGACGGTCAGGGGCCAACCTTTAGGTCAGGCCCGCGCGCTAAACACCTCGCAGCGGCCAGGCAATGTGGTCAGGGGTGACGGATGCGCCGTCCTGCCTCTACTATCCAGGGATCTCGTCAACGGAATCCCACGCATGCTCTACCTCTGGCTCAAGGCCCTGCACATCATCGCCCTGGTCTGCTGGTTCGCCGGCCTGTTCTACCTGCCCCGGCTGTTCGTCTACCATGCCCTCAGCGAGGACGAGCCCAGTCGGCAACGGTTCTGCATCATGGAACGCAAACTCTACCGCGGCATCATGTTGCCCTCGATGATCGCCACCCTGGCCTTCGGGCTGTCGTTGCTCTATCTGAACCCCGCCTGGCTTTCCATGGGCTGGATGCACGCCAAACTGACCCTGGTGGTGCTGTTGATTGGCTATCACCACCTGTGCGGCGCCCAACTGAAACGCTTTGCCCGGGGAGAAAACACCCGCAGCCACGTCTATTACCGCTGGTTCAACGAACTGCCGGTGTTGGCACTGTTGGCCATCGTCATCCTGGTCGTCGTCAAACCCTTCTGATCCACCAAAGGAAACCCGTCATGTCCTTGCCCGTCCTGCTTGACCAGCGTTTGCGTCTGCCGGTGGTCGCCGCGCCGATGTTCCTGATTTCCAATCCGCAACTGGTCCTGGCCTGTTGCAGCAATGGCATAGTCGGCAGCTTCCCCGCACTCAACCAGCGCGACAGCCAGGGCTTCAAGGACTGGCTGGTGCAGATCGAAACGGGACTGGCCGAGCATCCCGGGGCGGCGCCTTACGCGGTCAACCTGATCGTCCATCCGACCAATCCGCGCCTGCAGGCGGACCTGGCGATCTGCGTCGAACACCGGGTACCGATCGTCATCACCAGCCTCGGCGCGGTCAAGGAAGTGGTCGATGCGGTGCACAGCTACGGCGGCCTGGTGTTCCATGATGTGACCACCCGCCGGCATGCGGAAAAAGCCGCCGAAGCGGGCGTCGATGGTTTGATTGCAGTGGCCGCGGGCGCGGGGGGTCACGCCGGCACCTGGAGCCCTTTTGCCCTGTGCGCGGAAATCCGCCAGTTCTTCGACAAGACCTTGTTGCTGGCCGGCTGCCTCAATCACGGTCGGGAGATCCTCGCGGCCCAACTGCTGGGGGCCGACCTGGCCTATCTGGGGACTCGTTTTATCGCCACCCAGGAGAATGCCGCCGAAGCCCCTTACAAACAGATGATCCTCGACGCCAAGGCGGCCGATATTGTCCATACCCCGGCGGTCTCCGGGGTGCCGGCCAGCTTTATGCGCCAGAGCCTGCAAGCGGCGGGCTTTGACCTTAAGCAGCTGCAGAGCAAGGGCGAGATCAACTACGGCGAAAAACTCAAACCGATTAACGAGGAAGCCAAGGCCTGGAAAACCGTGTGGTCCGCCGGCCAAGGCGTCGGCGATATCGACGATGTGCCCGGTGTGGCGCAACTGATCGACCGCCTGGACCAGGAGTACCGCGCGGCGACACTGCAGGCCGGCGCATTGGCGCAGCGCTGGCCGCGGTGAAACGCCGCAGCCTGCTGGGCCTGGGCGCGCTGACCGCTCTGGGGTTATGGGTGGCGCGCCCAAGCGATGCGGGTCGCGTGCATAACGCCTACTTCGGCCAGCTGCAGGGGTTGCTTCAGGCCCAGGGCGGTGGGCAACCGCTGCTGGTGATCGACCTGGAGCGCCTCGATGCCAATGTTGCCGTGCTCTGGCAGCGCCTGGCCAAACCGCTTGGCAGGCCCTCCGCGCTGCCGGTGCGTCTGGTGGTCAATTCGCTGTCCAGCCACGGACTGCTCGACTACCTGAGCCGCGCCCTGCAAACCCGACGTTTTATGCTGTTCACCCAACCGCAACTGCTGCAACTGGCCCGCCGCCTGCCCGAAGCCGATTTGCTGCTCGGCAAACCGCTGCCAGTAGACGCCGCGCTGGCCTTCTACCAGCAAATGACCGCACCGGGCACTTTTGACCCGACCCGCCAGCTGACCTGGCTGATCGACACCCGGCAACGCCTGGCCGAATACGCCGAACTGGCACAAGCGCTGAAACAGCCCTTGCAAATCGCCTTTGAAATCGATGTCGGCATGGCGCGCGGTGGTTTTGCCGCGCCCGGCGACCTCGTCCAGGCGCTTGCCTGGCTCCAGTCGACGAGCGCCCCGCTGCGGGTTCGTGGGTTGATGGGCTACGATGGCCACCTTCAGCACAGCCCACCGTGGGTCGACCAGATCGACGCGCACCGTGAGAGCTGCGCCCGCTATCAGGCCTTTATCGAGGCAGCACAGGCCACACCTGGGTGGCCGGACCAACCATTGCTGAACGGTGCCGGCAGCTTCAGTTATGCGTTGCATTGCAGTCAAGGCACGCCGCTTAGCGAAATTGCGCTGGGCTCTGCCCTGCTCAAACCCAGTGCATTCGATACCCCGTTGCTGCACGCCCACCGCCCGGCCGTCTGGATCGCCAGTCCGGTCCTCAAGTGCCAGGGCGGTGAGACGCCCCCACTGGCCGTCCTACAAAGACTGCGCCAGGCCTGGAACCCGAACCGAGAACGGATTTTTTTCCTGGACGGCGGCTGGTCGGCCAACCCCGAGTCACCCCCGGGCCTGCGCTACGACGATGATGACGCCGAGGATGACCGCCGTGGTCAGGCACGCTTCAGCGGCTCGTCCGGCACTGGTCTGACCGTCGATGACTGGGTCTTTCTTCGTCCGCGTCGCGCCGAGGGGCTATTGGGCGCATTCAATGAATTGCGTTTGCTGCGTCACTCCCGACTGGTGGGCACATGGTCCCCGCTGCCGCCACTGTGAGCTGATTCCCCTCTTTAATTGAGCCTCCGGCTTGTGTGCTGACGCGCTCGACTTTAGGCTGTGCGCACCTCCTATTCCTCTCGCTGACAGGGAAGCCCTCATGACCGACGCCCGTTACAAGATCGTGTTCACCGGCGAATTGCTACCTGATATCAGCCTCGATACGGCCAAGGACAATCTGGCTCAGTTGTTCAAGAGTGACCGCAGCAAAATTGATGGCCTGTTCAGTGGCGCAGCAGTGGCGCTCAAGCGTGACCTGCCGGATGCCGAAGCCGATAAATACCTGAGTGTCCTGCACAATGCCGGGATCAAGGTGCAGAAGGAACCGGATCTCAGCGCCAAACTCAGCCTGGTGGAACTGGACGATCCCGCATCCAAGATCGTCACTGCCCGCATGACCTGTCCCAAATGTGGCCACGAACAGCTGCAGGCGGTGGAATGTGCGGCCTGCGGCATAGTGGTGGACAAGTTTATCGCACGCCAGGCGTTGCTGGCGAAGAGCCCAAAACCCGAGCCCATGCTGACGGCTTCGCCCTACACCCCGCCGCAGGCCGATGTGGCCGAACCGCAAGCCGAGTTCGGCACCCTCAAGGTATTGGGGGTACAAGGCCGGATCGGCCGGGTTCGCTATCTGGCCTGGAGCATGGGCATGCTGCTGGCATGCGTACCGGTCTTCGGCATCGCAGCCGCCAGCATGATGCTGTCGGACACACTGGGCTTTGCGCTGATCGGCCTGACAGTGCTGTTCATGGCTATGGTCAGCATCTGTATCGGTGTCCAGCGGCTGCACGACATGGGCCTGTCCGGCTGGCTGTGGTTGCTTAACTTCGTCCCGTTTGTCGGCAGCATATTTGCCTTGGTCATGCTTTTTGCCCCAGGCAGCAGCGGTGCCAATAATTACGGACCACCTCCACCACCAAACGGTCGCGGCGTGGTCGCCCTCGCCTGGGCAATGCTGCTTGTACCGCTGATCGGTATTCTGGCCGCTATCGCGCTGCCCGCGTATCAGGACTATATCAATCGTACTGAAGCAGCAGCGCAATCGGCGGTGCAACCCGCGGAGTCGGCTAGCCCTTTCGAGACCAGCGAAGAGTCCAGCGAAGAGTCCAGCGAAGAATAACGGCCTTTCACGGCAACCCAGGGTCACCGTCGCGGTCCAAGGACGGTCCTGTTACGGAGAAAGTCCATGCCTCGTTATGCCCTGATCACCGGCGCGTCCAGCGGCATTGGTCTGGCCTTGGCCGAAGCGCTCGCCCGCCGCGGCCGTTGCCTGATCCTGGTGGCCCGGCAACGGGACGCCCTGGAAAGCATCGCCTGCGAATTGACCCAGCGTTTTGGCGTCGAGGTGCTGTTTCGCGTCTGCGACCTCGCCGAACCCCTTCAGCTGTCTGGGCTGCTGCATGAGCTGGAGCAAGGTGAACGCCAGATCGATCTGCTGGTGAACAATGCCGGCCTGGGCAGTTGCGGCGCGTTTCTCGGACTGGATTGGGGCCGGGAACAGCAACTGCTGGAAGTCAACGTGCTGGCGCTGACCCGCCTTTGCCATGCGCTGGGCAATGCCATGGCACTGCAAGGTGGCGGGCAGATCCTCAACGTCGCTTCGGTGGCGGCGTTCCAACCCGGCCCCTGGATGAGCAATTACTACGCCAGCAAGGCATTTGTCCTGCACTTCTCCGAAGGCCTGCGCGAAGAGCTCAAGCGCCATGGCATCGGTGTCTCGGTACTTTGCCCGGGGCCGACCCACACCGCGTTCTTCCGCAGCGCACAGGTACGTGAAGGCGCGCTGCAGGGCAGCAAGCTGATGATGAGCGCCGAAGAAGTGGCGCTGATCGCCGTCCGGGCCCTGGAGCGCAACACCGCCATCATTGTCCCCGGCTGGCGCAACCGTTTGCTGCTGCTGGCCTCAGGCCTGGCACCGCGTTGGTTGAGCCGCAAGGCCGCCGCAAGAGTCAACCGCCCCCTGGTACAACCCTAGGGCCGGAGACTACGCGCGCGGCCGCGCGGGCAAGTTCAGACTCAATAATCAGTCGGCACTGACCGTTCGCCCCTTGGCCCACGCACGCAGGGCGGCGACATCCTCGGCCATCACCACCGAGAGGGGTGAGGTGCTTTGGATATTGTGCAACAGCAGCGCCTGGTCCACCGCCTTTTGCTGGGCCTGGCCGGCATACAGCGCACTGACGACCACCTGTTCGATTTCAGCACCGGAGAAGCCAACGCTGGCGTTGGCCAATTGCGGCACGTCGAACGCGGCAAGCTCGAGCTCACGGCGCGCCAGATGAATACGGAAAATTTCGCAGCGCACCGCCGCGCCAGGCAAGTCGACGAAAAACAACTCATCGAAACGCCCCTTGCGCACCAGCTCCGGCGGCAGGCGATCAATGGCGTTGGCGGTGGCCACCATAAACACCGGCGCCTTGCGCTCTGCCATCCAAGTCAACAGCGTACCCAATACGCGCTGGCTGACGCCGCCATCGTTATCACCACTGGCCAGGCCTTTTTCCACCTCATCCATCCACAGGACGCACGGCGCCATCTGCTCGGCGAGTTTGAGCGCCTCGCGCAGGTTACGCTCGGTCTCGCCAAAGAACTTGTTGTACAGGCTACCGAAATCCAGACGCAGCAACGGCAGGCCCCATAACCCCGCCACGGCCTTGGCTGCGAGACTCTTGCCACTGCCCTGCACCCCAACCAGCAGCATGCCTTTGGGCTGATCGACCCCCTTGCCTTGCATAAAGATCGCTTGGCGCTCGGTCAACCAGCGCTTCATATTGGCCAGCCCACCCACTTCGGCGAAACGCGCGGTGTCGTTCTCGAAGCTCAGGACGCCCTCCAGATCGAGCAACTGGAACTTGGTCTTGTTCAGCTCAGGGATGTCCTCCTGGGTAATCGCACCGTCGGTGCAGATCAGGTTACGCGCCAGCAGGCGCGCTTCGGCGTGGCTCATACCGCGCAGGTTTTTCACCACTTGCTGCAGGGTACGGTTGTCGGTACGCACCCGCGCGCCGCGATTGCGCTCGCTCCAGCGGGTTGCCTCCTCGCGCACGATGGCCAGCAATTCGTCCTCGGTCGGCAGCGACAAGGTGAAACGCGCGGCGTAACGCTGCACCTCGGGGGGCAGTTTCAATGCATGGGAGACCAGCACCAGGGTCGGTTTGTGCGGCCCTTCGGCCATGGCGACTTCCTTGATCAGGCGCACCAACTTGGGGTTGTCGTGGAGGAAGGGGTGTATATCGCACAGCACGTAGAGGTTCGGTTGTGGATCGTGCTTGATCAACTTCAGCGCGGCCTCCGGCTCCAGGCTCTCGCTGGGCTCGGCATCGGGACTGCCAAAGCCAAGGCGTTGCACGCCGTCGGTCACCGACCAGGTGAACAAGCCCAGCCCCTGCTTGACCGCCAGGCTGGTCAGGGTCTGCATCACCCGAGGCTCATCCCAGGATTCGATCACCACCAGTTTGACCTTGGAGTCGAGCACCAAGCCCAAATCATGAATATCGTTCTTCACCGTTGCTCCTCGTACCACTGTCCTGAACTGGTCGGACCCTTGGGACCCCGTTACACTCGATGGCCCAACAACCGAGCGGGAGACTGTCAGTGGACTGCCTGTTTTGCAAGATCGTCGCCGGGGACATTCCCGCACGCAAGCTCTATGAAGATGACCAGGTGCTGGCCTTTCACGACATCGGCCCGCAAGCGCCGGTGCACTTTCTGGTCATTCCGAAAAAGCACATCGCCACCCTCAACGACCTGGGCGAGGAGGACAAGGCACTGGCCGGCCATATCCTCTTCACCGCCCAGCGCCTCGCCAGGGAGCAGGGTTGCGAGAAGGGTTTCCGCGTGGCGATGAACTGCAACGAACAGGGTGGACAGACCGTCTACCACATCCATATGCATGTGCTCGGCCAGCGCCAGATGAACTGGCCGCCGGGCTGATGCGGAGTAGGTGGGGTGTTATTTGGCTTGGCTGGCTCACACTGCCGGCCTGGGCATTGCAACCTGGACAGACGTTCAACGACCCCCTGCCCGGCACCTCGTTCGCCGGCCCCGAGCTGGTCGTCATCCCCAGCGGAAGGTTTGTGCTGGGCGACAGTAGCGGCGTCGGCAACTACAACGAACGTCCGACGCACGCGGTGCGGATCGACCGAGCCTTCGCCCTCGGCCGTTTCGAGCTGACCACCGCCGACTGGCGGCAGTATGCCAGGGCGACCGGCACGCCGATGCCGGACGACGAAGGCTGGGGACTGCCCGAGCGACGCCCGGTCATCCAGGTGTCCTGGGTCGAGGCCCATGCCTACTGCCGCTGGCTGTCCCAGGTCACGGGCCAGCGTTACCGGTTACCCACCGAAGCCGAGTGGGAATACGCCGCCCGTGCGGGAAGCCACACCGCCTACTGGTGGGGCGAACAGCTGGACAGCCCCGAATCGCGTCCCCGGGCCCATTGCCGTGGTTGCGCCAGCCCCCGCGCGTTGCAGGCTCAGAGCGCCCAGGTCGGACAATTTCCAGCCAATGCCTTTGGCCTGTACGACACCGCCGGCAATGTCTGGGAGTGGACCGCCTCGGCCTTTGTCATCCCCTTCGACGGCCGTGAAAGCGCCGCGGCGGCGTTAGCCGATACGGGCCCGCGGTCGGTGCGCGGCGGTGCCTGGAACAGCGGGCCGGGTTACCTGCGCAGCAGTCAGCGGGACTTCAAACAGCCACAATACCGGGGTTACGCCCTGGGTCTCAGGGTGCTGCGCGAGCTGCCCTGAGCCGGGCGGCTGAGACAATTGGTCTCTGGCGGCTGTCACGACCTAGCCCTGGCCAATGGGGTAAACTGCGGGAAAGAACCTTTACGGGAGCGCCCTTAATGGCCAGCGAACGTCACTATTCCCCGGTCGACCGCCTGCTGTTGCAGGCCGACGCCGCGTTACGCACCCTGCTGCCCTTCAGCGGTCAGCCGTACCGCCCTTCGCCCGCCCACTTGCGGCCCGAAGCCCAGCTGAGCGCGGATGACACCCGCCACATCGCCGGCCTGATGCGCATCAACCACACCGGTGAAGTCTGTGCCCAGGCGCTGTACCAGGGGCAGGCGCTGACCGCCAAGCTGCCGCACGTGCGAGCGGCCATGGAGCATGCAGCGGACGAGGAAATCGATCACCTGGCCTGGTGCGAACAACGTATCCAGCAACTGGGCAGTCATACCAGCGTCCTCAACCCCTTGTTCTATGGCCTTTCCTTTGGCGTGGGCGCCGTGGCGGGCCTGATCAGCGACAAGGTCAGCCTGGGGTTCGTGGCAGCCACCGAGGACCAGGTGTGCCGGCACCTCGACGAACACCTCACCCTGCTGCCCAGCACCGATGAAAAATCCCGGGCGATCCTCGAACAGATGCGCAGTGACGAGCAGCAGCATGCCGAGAGCGCCTTGGAGGCAGGCGGCTTCCGCTTTCCGGCACCGATCAAGTTCGGAATGCGCCTGCTGTCCAAGGTGATGACCAGCAGCACCTATCGGATATAAGCAGCTACAAGCTACAAGCGAAAGTCACGCGCAACACAAAGGGCGCCGAGGCGCCCTTTGTGTTGATTGCTTGAAGCTTGCCGCTTGCCGCTGCCGTTAGGCTGGCATATTGCGCCCGTAGAAGATCTCGAGCATTTCGTGCTTGACCCGGGTGGTCACCAGTTCGCGCTGTTCGGCCGACAGGTTCTGGGTCGCATCGCCAAACAGGTAGTTATCCAGCTCAAACTCCTTGAGCAGCATCTTGGTGTGGAACAGATGCTCCTGGTACACGTTGACGTCGGTCATTTGATAGGCCGCCTGCGTGTCCTCGGACAGGTAGTTCTGGATCGAGTTGATCTCGTGGTCGATGAAGTGCTTCTTGCCCTCCACGTCACGGGTGAAGCCACGTACCCGGTAGTCGACCGTGACGATGTCCGAGTCGAATTGGTGAATCAGGTAGTTCAGTGCCTTCAGGGGCGAGATCACCCCGCAGGTGGACACATCGATGTCGACCCGGAAGGTGGCGATACCGTCCACCGGATGGATCTCCGGATAGGTGTGCACGGTGATGTGGCTCTTGTCCAGGTGTGCCAGGATGGTCTCGGGCAGCGGCCCGGGTGACTCCTCGATCTGGCTGTCGGTGGGGGTCACCGGCTGCTCGGAGATCAGAATGGTCACGCTGGCGCCCTGGGGGTCATAGTCCTGACGCGCGATATTCAGGATATTCGCGCCAATGATGTCGACAACATCGGTCAAAATCTGCGTCAGGCGCTCGGCGTCGTACTCGGTATTGATGTACTGGACGTAGGCCTGCTGGTCTTCCGGCGTTTCCGCGTAGCAGATGTCATAAATGTTGAAGCTCAAGGTCTTGGTCAGGTTATTGAACCCGTGGAGCTTGAGTTTGCTTTTCACCGTTGGAAACTCTCTTTATCGATGCGGCATAGCCGCGTGATCGAGCATGCCCGTCAGATGCGCGGGGCGCGTCTGCGTAGGACGGTTAACACCTCTTCGCGATGGCGATTTTGGTTGTACTGGTTACTGACCGGCCCACGGCCGGCCCCTGAAACGGGGCGCCATTATGCCGAGGTCGGCCCATCAGGGCCAGCCTGCGTCCTCGGTTAATGGCAAGACACAGTCAGACTGTTGCGGGTTCCGCGCCCAACTCGATCACCTCGTAATCGTGGGTGATCTCGACGCCGCCCCGGCCGAGCATGATCGACGCCGAACAGTACTTTTCCGCCGACAGCTCGACCGCGCGCTTCACCTGGGCATCCTTCAGCCCGCGGCCCTTGACCACAAAATGCAAGTGGATGCGCGTGAACACCTTGGGCTCTTCGCTGGCCCGTTCGGCCTCCAGGAAAGCCTCGCAGCTTTCCACCGCCTGGCGGGATTTTTTCAGAATGCTCACCACATCGAAATTGCTGCAGCCGCCCAATCCGATCAACAGCATTTCCATTGGGCGGATCCCCAGATTACGGCCGCCGCTCTCTGGCGGGCCATCCATGACAACCGCATGGCCACTGCCGGACTCACCGATAAACAAGGCTTCGCCCGCCCACTGGATACGTGCTTTCATCGGTCGATCTCTCCATGGATGCAAGGGAGCGGAAGATACCACAGGGACGAGTAGTTCACGAAAACGCAAACATGGCGCATTGACATCATTTTCAACGGTACCTGTGTCGCAATTTCGCACAACCAATAGCACCGGGCCTGTTAAGCTCAAAGAGGATAACTGGCACACTAGTGTGATAATAAAAAACAATAAACTGACGCGCCGACAAGGCTCATCTTTTTCGGGACTCGGGCATGGTTGCTATAACCCTTACACCTAAAATCAAGAATCTCGACAAACTCCTCGCACATTGTCACCGCCGCCGTTACACGGCGAAAAGTACCATTATCTATGCGGGCGATCGGTGCGAGACGCTGTTCTTCATCGTCAAAGGCTCGGTCACCATCCTGATTGAGGATGACGACGGGCGCGAAATGATCATTGCTTACCTGAACTCCGGCGACTTCTTTGGCGAACTGGGACTGTTCGAGAAAGAGGGCGCGGAGAAGGAACGCAGTGCCTGGGTCCGGGCTAAAACCGAATGCGAAGTGGCGGAGCTCAGCTACGCGAAATTCCGCGAGTTGACCCAACAGGATCCAGAGATTCTCTACACCCTCGGCAGCCAGATGGCCGATCGCCTGCGCAACACCACGCGCAAGGTCGGCGACCTGGCCTTTCTCGACGTAACCGGCCGGGTCGCACGCACCCTGCTCGACCTGTGCAAGCAACCCGATGCCATGACCCATCCGGACGGCATGCAGATCAAGATCACCCGTCAAGAGATTGGCCGTATCGTCGGCTGCTCGCGGGAGATGGTCGGGCGCGTACTCAAGGCGTTGGAAGAACAGGGCCTGGTGCATGTCAAAGGCAAGACCATGGTGGTATTCGGCACCCGATAGGGCCAGCCGCACCGACAAAAAAGCCGGCTGAGTGCCGGCTTTTTCGTGGGTCGCCGCTCAACGACGGCAGTGGGCTTTTTCAGCGTCCGGGGAAAAACAGCCGCTGCAGCTCGGTGCCGGGATTTTCCGCCCGCATAAAGGCCTCGCCGACCAGGAAGGCATAGACCTCGCTGATTTCCATCAGCTCGACGTCGGCGCGATTGAGAATACCGCTCTCAGTCACCACCAGACGATCCCGCGGTACCGAAGGCAGCAGGTCGAGGGTGGTTTCCAGGCTGACCTCGAAGGTGTGCAGGTTGCGGTTGTTGATGCCGATCAACGGCGTGTCGAGGGTGTTCAGCGCCCGCTCCAGCTCCTCCCGATCATGCACCTCCACCAGCACATCCATGCCATGGTCCTTGGCCACGGCGGCCAGTTCAGCCATGCGCCCGTCGGTCAGCGCGGAGACGATCAGCAGGATGCAGTCGGCGCCCAGTGCCCGGGCCTCGACCACCTGGTAGGGGTCGATCATAAAGTCCTTGCGGATCACCGGCAGGTTGCAGGCCCCACGGGCTTGCTGCAGGTAAGCGTCAGCACCCTGGAAAAAGTCCACATCGGTCAGCACCGACAGGCAGGTCGCCCCGCCTGCCGCATAGCTGCGCGCCAGATCGGCCGGCACGAAGTCCTCGCGTAACACACCCTTGCTGGGCGAGGCCTTCTTGATCTCGGCGATCACCGCGGCCTCCTTGCGCTTGGCGCAATCAATCAACGCCCGGGCAAAGCCACGCGGGGCATCGGTCTGACGCGCTTGCGCCTCGAGCTCGGCCAGGCTGACCTGGACGCTGCGCGCGGCGACCTCCTCGACCTTGCGCGCGAGGATCTTTTCCAGAACGGTGGGCAGGCTCACGCTTCATTCTCCAGGCGGCAAACGGCGGTAAAGGACACCAGTTCTTCCAGCTTCTCGCGAGCCAGGCCGGTGTGCAAGGCATCATGGGCCAAGCTCATGCCATCGCGCAAACTGCTGGCATGCTCGGCGGCATAGAGCGCGGCGCCGGCATTGAGCACGATCATCTCGGCCGCCTTCTGGCCGTTTTCAGTCTTGCGTCGTCCCAGGGCATCGCGGATCAGCACCAGCGAATCCTCCGGGGTTTCCACCGTCAGGCCGATCAGGCTCTGGCTCTTGATGCCAAAATCCTCGGGCTGGATGCGGTACTCGCTGACCACGCCGCTCTTGAGCTCAGCCACCTGGGTCGGTGCCGCCAGGCTGATCTCGTCCAGGCCATCCTGGGCGTGCACCACCAACACATGCTCGCTGCCGAGACGCTGCAGCACCTCGGCCATCGGCCGGCACAGGGCCTGGCTGAATACGCCGACGACCTGGTGCTTGACCCCGGCCGGGTTGGTCATCGGGCCGAGCATATTGAACAGCGTACGCAGGCCCAGCTCGCGACGCGGACCGATGGCATATTTCATCGCCCCATGGTGGGCCGGAGCGAACATAAAGCCCACGCCCACCGTCTCGACACAACGGGCGATTTGCACAGGGGTCAGGCTCAGGTAGACGCCCGCGGCCTCCAGCAAATCGGCGCTGCCGCTTTTGCCGGACACCGCGCGATTACCGTGTTTGGCTACCTTGCCGCCGGCCGCCGCCACGACAAAAGCGGCGGCGGTGGAGACGTTGAAGATATTCATGCCATCGCCACCGGTGCCGCAGGTGTCGACCAGGCGCTCGGCCTGGATGGTCACCGGTGCCGCCAGCTCACGCATGACCCGCGCCGCGCCGACGATTTCGTCGATGCTTTCGCTTTTCATGCGCATGCCCATGAGAAAGGCGCCTATCTGCGCGTCGGTACATTGGCCGGTCATGATCTGCCGCATGACCGCCTGCATTTCCTCGGTGCTCAGGTCCAGTTGCCCGACCACACGGTTCAGCGCTCCCTTGATGTCCATCAGCGCACGCCTCCGCTCTGCTTGAGGAAATTGGCCAACAGTTCGTGGCCCTGTTCGGTGAGTATCGACTCGGGGTGGAACTGCACACCTTCGATGTTCAGGGTCTTGTGCCGCAGGCCCATGATTTCGTCGACCGAGCCGTCCGCCAGGCAGGTCCAGGCGGTGATTTCCAGGCATTCCGGCAGGGTTTCACGCTTGACCACCAGGGAGTGATAACGGGTCACGGTCAGCGGCAGGTTCAACCCGGCGAACACCCCGAGGCCTTCATGGAACACCGGGCTGGTCTTGCCGTGCATGACCTGGCGGGCGCGCACCACCTGGCCACCAAAGGCCTGGCCAATGCTCTGGTGCCCCAGGCATACGCCAAGGATCGGCAGTTTACCGGCGAAATGCTCGATCACCGCCAGCGACACGCCCGCTTCGTTGGGCGTGCAGGGTCCCGGGGACACCACGATGCGCTCTGGGCGCAGCGCTTCGATCTCGGCCACGCTCAGCTCGTCATTGCGAATGACCTGGACATCGGCGCCCAGCTCCCCCAGGTACTGCACCACGTTGTAGGTAAAGGAGTCGTAGTTATCGATCATCAGCAGCATGGCCTTACTCCTCTACCGCGGGATGGGTCTGTTCAGCCAAGGCCACGGCGCGAAACATGGCGCGGCGCTTGTTCAAGGTTTCTTCCCATTCCAGGGCCGGGACCGAGTCGGCGACTATGCCGGCACCGGCTTGTACGTGCAGCTCGCCGTCCTTGATCACCGCGGTGCGGATGGCGATGGCGGTGTCCATATTGCCGTTCCAGGCCCAGTAGCCCACGGCGCCGCCGTAGACACCGCGCTTGACCGGCTCGAGCTGATCGATGATCTCCATGGCCCGCACCTTGGGCGCGCCGGACAAGGTCCCGGCCGGCAGGATCGCGCGCAAGGCGTCCATGGCGCTGAGTCCCTCCTGCAGCTGGCCGGTGACATTGGAGACGATGTGCATGACATTGGAATAGCGCTCGATCACCATCTTTTCCGTCAGCTTGACCGAGCCGGTGCTGGCCACCCGGCCCACATCGTTGCGCCCCAGGTCGATCAGCATCAGGTGTTCGGCCAGCTCCTTGGCATCGGACAGCAGATCCTGCTCCAACGCCAGGTCCGCTTCCTCGCTGACGCCGCGCGGGCGGGTCCCGGCAATCGGCCGCACCGTGACCAGGCTGTCCTCGACCCGTACCAACACCTCGGGCGAGGAACCGACCACGTGGAAATCACCGAAGTTGAAGAAATACATATAGGGGGTCGGATTGATGCAGCGCAGCGCCCGGTACAAATCGATGGGCGCGGCCTTGAAGGGAATCGACATGCGCTGGGAGATCACCACCTGCATGCAGTCGCCGGCCAGGATGTAGTCCTTGATCGCCTCGACCGCCTGTTCGTAATCGCCACGGCTGAAACTGGAACGGAACTGCGGCTCGGGACCGGCCGGCACACTGAGGTCGACGCCCAGGCGCGGGGTGATGGGCTGGCGCAGTCGCTGCAGCAATTCCTGCAGCCGCGCCTGGCCCTGCTCAAAGCCGTCGGCCTCGGCCGGATCGGCGAGCACGATGGCGTGCATTTTGCCCGCCAGGTTGTCGAACACCACCACGGCATCCGACACCATCAGCAGGATATCCGGGGTGCCCAGCGGATCGGGATTGGGCGAGTCACCCAGTCGGCGCTCGACGAAACGCACGCTGTCATAGCCAAAATAACCCACCAGCCCACCATTGAAGCGCGGCAGGCCGGCGATGCTCGGCACCCGATAGCGGGCCTTGAACGCCTCGACGAACGCCAGTGGATCGGAACTGTCCAGGGATTCCAGTTCGATCCCGTCGCGGGTCACGCTGATATGCTGCCCATGCACGCGCAGTACAGTGCGACAGGGCAGGCCGATAATCGAATAACGGCCCCATTTTTCCCCACCCTGCACGGATTCGAGCAGGTAGGAGTTGGGCTGGTCGGCCAGTTTCAGGTAGATCGACAGCGGCGTATCGAAGTCGGCCAGGGTTTCGAAGGCCAGCGGGATACGGTTGTAGCCGGCCGCAGCCAGGCGCAGGAATTCTTCGCGGATCATGATCGGTCTCGTGGCTCAGGCCCGAAGCGGCCTGCGCTTGCTTGGGCGCGGGCTCGGGGCACAGGGGAATCGGTCGGGGGCAAACGCGCCGGCAGGGACCGGCAGAATCAAATCAGGCGCGCCAACGCCAGCGGGCCAGGGCCTTGAGGATTTTCATCCCGGACTTGATAAACCAATGTTTGCGGGTGACCACCACGATGCAATCTCTTCGGCGGGAAACGGGTTGGATGACGTCCGTCAACGGTATCTCAGCGCCTGTCGCGACGCAACCCGGCAAGAGTTCGCGCAGGTCGCCGATCACCAGCGCTGGCGACTCCTCGGCGATCGGCCGGCCGTGATTGTAGCCATAACTGAGAGCCACGCAGGGCACTCCGGCGGCGCGCGCCGCCAGCACGTCATTGCGCGAGTCGCCGACAAACAGCGCCTCATGGGGTGCCACACCGCCCATCTTCATCACCTGCAGCAAGCCGGTAGGGTCGGGTTTTTGCTGCGGCAAGGTATCGCCGCCGATGATCCAGCGGAAATACCGGCCGATCTTCATTTCATCCAGCAAGGGGGCGACGAACTGCTCGGGTTTATTGGTGATCAGAGCCATTTCCACGCCCTGCTTTTTCAGCCACTTGAGCGTGGTGCGCACCCCTGGATAGACCTGGGTGAGGCTGTGGCTGTCGGCATAGGCAGTCATGAACAGGGCCAGTGCCTGCTCGGTTTCGGCCTCGTCGACGCCGTCATGCTCCAGGCCGCCGGCCAAGGCCCGGCGCACCAGCACGCGCGCGCCGTTGCCGACCCATTCGCGCACCGCCTCGAGGGCCACTGGCGGCCGACCAAGGTCGTGCAGCATCTGCTGCAACGCCGCGGCCAGGTCCGGCACCGAGTCCACCAGGGTACCGTCCAGGTCGAACATCACCAGGCGTGGCAGGCGTCCGGGAAACAGCTGTTCGAAGCCACCGACACGCACCTCGCTCAGGTCACTCATGCGCGGGCAAGCGCCAGTTCCGCACGCATGCGGCCGATCACCTCGGCGTAGTCCGGGGTGTTGAAGATCGCCGAACCGGCGACGAAGGTGTCGGCCCCGGCGGCGGCGATGTCGCGGATATTGCCCAGGTTCACCCCACCGTCGATTTCCAGGCGGATGTCACGTCCCGAGGCCTCGATCAGCGCGCGGGCCTCGCGCAGCTTGTCGAGCGTTCCAGGAATGAATTTTTGCCCGCCAAACCCCGGGTTGACGCTCATCAGCAGGATCATGTCGACCTTGTCCATCACATACTTCAGGGCGTCCAGGGAAGACGCCGGGTTGAACACCAGGCCGGCCTTGCAGCCACCGTCCCTGATCAACTGCAGGGAACGGTCGACATGCTGGCTCGCTTCCGGGTGGAAGGTGATGTAGCTGGCGCCCGCCTCGATGAAATCCCCAATGATGCGGTCCACCGGCGACACCATCAGGTGCACGTCGATCGGCGCGGTGATGCCGTACTTGCGCAATGCCGCGCAGACCATCGGGCCGATGGTCAGGTTCGGCACGTAGTGGTTGTCCATCACATCGAAATGGACGATGTCCGCGCCGGCGGCAAGCACCTGATCGACGTCCTGGCCGAGCCGGGCGAAATCGGCGGAGAGGATCGATGGGGCAATGGCAAAGGGTTGCATGACGGACCTCGGGACAAAACAGGATGCCGGCGATTGTAGCCTGTACACGCCCGTCTGGCGTTGCCCTGTGTCAGCCCGTGGCTATGGCGCGGGTAGTCGCGAAGATTCGCGCCCACTGCCACAGCCTTCTACAGTAGCTTTGGGCCATGGGTTGTCGACGGCCTGCCCGGCAAGGCATTTGCCGCTGTCATGCGATCCAGGAAGGAGTTCCCCATGAACGTTGTTCCCCCCCTTGCACTCACCTTTCGCCCACGTCCTGTTGCCCTGCTGATCAGCGCGCTGCTGAGCTGGCCATTGTCCGCCGCCGCGGACCCGGCGCCCGACCCGCTGGCCGAGCAAGGCAACCCGCCAACCTTACAGCCGCGGGCCGCCAAGCGCCTGACCTTGCTGGCGGTCCCCCGCGCCCCCCTGGGGCAAACCGCGGTGGCGGATGATGTGGTGTACGACCTGACCGCTCAGTTCAGCGACGGCCAGCTGTGGAACCCCGGCACCAACCGCTACGACAAGGTGCACCTGCGCAGCTACCAGGGCACCGGCATCGACCCGCAAGCGCCCTATATCGCCCCGATGATCGAGACCTTTCCCGGGCAGACCGTGCGCGTGACCTTGCACAACCAGTTGCCCAAGGACGCCACCTGCCTGATGGGCAGCGGCGGCAGCGCCAACCTGCCGCACTGTTTCAATGGCACCAACCTGCACAGCCATGGCCTGTGGATCAACCCGGCTGGCAACAGCGACAACGTGCTGGTCTCGATCAATCCCGGCGTCGACTTCCAGTACGAATACAACATCCCGCCCGACCATCCCGCCGGCACCTTCTGGTACCACCCGCATAAACACGGCTCGACCGCCATCCAGGTGTCCAGCGGCATGGCGGGCGCGCTGATCGTACGCGGTACCCGCACCCCGACCCCGGAGGGTACCGGCGACCTGGACACCCTGCTCAAACCCATTGCCAACCAGCCATTTCCCGAACGGGTGCTGGTGTTCCAGCAGATCCAGTACGCCTGCCGCGATGCCCAGGGCAAGGTCAAGACCAACCCCGATGGCACCTACCGCTGCGACCCCGACGACCAGGGCACGATCGACGACTACGACCAGTTCGGTCCCGGCAGTTGGCCCGCCTCCGGGCGCTACACCAGCATCAACGGCCGGGTCATCGGTGATCAGCTGAATGCCTTCGAGGGCGCCCGCGCCGGGGTAATTGAACGCTGGCGCATGGTCCACGCCGGGATTCGCGACAGCGTCGCCCTGCAACTGCGCAAGCGCGCGCCGGGTGCACCGCCACTGGCCAATCTCAAGGCCGGCGATCATGCGAGCTACATCAGCCAGCACTGCACCGGTGAGCCCTTGCCGCTGTTCCGGGTGGCCGGTGACGGCCTGACCACCGCCGCAGCGGTGCAGACCGACATGCTGGTATTCCAGCCCGGTTACCGCTGGGATGCCCTCACGCTGTTCCCCGAGGCCGGCGACTATTGCCTGATCGATGCCGCCGCGTCGGCGGGAGCCAGTGTCAACCAGGCACCCCCGTCGCCGCAGCTGCTCGGGATGATCCCGGTGGCCGATGGGCAACCAGTGGCACCGGTGGCCGATGGGCAGCCGGTGGCACCGGTGGATATCCCCAAGGTCGTCAGCGAGCAACTGCTGGCTGCCGCCCAGGCCAATATGCCGGAGCCGGTCAAGGCCAAGGTGCTCGCTGAACTCAAGGACGGGCTCAAGCTCAGCAGTTTTATCGCCCACCCGGACGTCACCGACGACCAGGTGACCGGCACCCAGGAACTGACGTTCAATATCGACACCAGCCAGTCGAGCGAGGTGTTTTTCCAGGTCGACGGCAATCCCTATGACGCCAACCGCATCGACCGTACGCTGATACTCGGCGCCGTGGACGAGTGGACCCTCAAGTCGACCCGCGCCAGCCACCCCTACCATATCCACGTCAACCCGTTCCAGGTGGTCAAGATCATCGCCCCGGACGGCAAGACCGATGTCAGCGCGCCCGGTGCCGTGGACAACTTCGAGAAGGATAAACAGGGCAACCCGATCATCGACCCGCAATATGCCGGCCTCAAGGGCGTCTGGAAGGACACCCTGTTCGTCAAGAACATCGGCGGTGGCGTGGCTGGCGTTTATCAGGTGGTGATCCGCACCCGCTACGAGCGTTACATCGGCGACTTCGTCCTGCACTGCCACATCCTCGACCACGAGGACCAGGGCATGATGCAGAACGTGCGTATCGCGCTACCGGACGGTAACGGCGGCGCAGCCCACGGCCATCATTGACGGCCGTGGCCAGGCGCCCGCAACGGGCGCCCGGTCAACCTTGCGGCGTGGCCGTGCGCAGTTTCTCGCTGCGCCCACGCAACCACTCCAGGGTCAGCAGCAGCAACACGGAAAAGCCGATCAGCAAGGTCGCCGCCGCGGCGATGGTCGGGCTGAGGTTCTCGCGAATACCGCTGAACATCTGCCGGGGCAACGTCGCCTGCTCGGGGCCGGCAAGGAACAAGGTGACCACCACTTCGTCGAATGAGGTGGCGAAGGCGAACAGGGCACCGGAAATCACCCCGGGGGCGATCAGTGGCAGGGTCACCCGGCGAAAGGCGGTCAGCGGCGAGGCACCCAGGCTGGCCGCGGCCCGCACCAGGTTGTGATTGAAACCCTGCAAGGTCGCCGACACCGTGATGATGACAAAGGGCACGCCCAGCACGGCATGCACCAGGATCAACGACAGGTAGCTGTTACCCAGCCCCAGCGGAGCGAAGAACAGGTAGCTGGCCACCCCGACTATCACCACCGGCACCACCATCGGCGAGATCATCAGGCTCATCACCAGGGCCTTGCCACGAAACTCGCCGCGGGTCAGACCGATGGCGGCCAGGGTCCCCAGGCCCATGGCCAGGACCGTGGCGGCCGGCGCCACGATCAGGCTGTTGCGCAAGGCGCGCATCCATTCGGCCGACGCGAAGAAATCCTCGTACCAGCGTAAGGAGAACCCCTGCAGCGGGTACATCAGGAAACTGCCCGAGTTGAACGACAGGGGAATGATCACCAGCACCGGCAGGATCAGGAACAGCAGCACCAGGGCACAGAAGATGCGCAGGCTGTAGTACCAGACACGTTCGATCGGCGACAGATAAGGCGTCAGCATAAAAACGGCTCCGGTGGATTAACTCAGGCGCAGGCGACTGGCGCCGACCAGCCAGCTGTACACCACGTAGAGCACCAGCGTGGCGAGCAGCAGCAAACCGCCCAGCGCGGTGGCCATGCCCCAGTTGATGGTGACGTTGGTGTAGAAGGCGACGAAATAGCTGACCATCTGATCGTTCGGGCTGCCCAGCAAAGCCGGGGTGATGTAGTAACCGATCGCCAGGATGAACACCAGCAGGCAGCCGGCGCCAACACCCGCCACGGTTTGCGGGAAATACACCCGCCAGAAACTGGCGAAGGGATGGCAACCGAGGGAAATAGCGGCACGCATATAGGTCGGCGAGATGCCTTTCATCACGCTGTAGATCGGCAGGATCATAAACGGCAGCAGGATGTGCACCATCGAGATGTACACCCCCGTGCGGTTGAACACCAGCTCCAGGGGTTTATCGATCAGGCCCAGGCCGAGCAATGCACCATTGATCAGTCCGCCGGACTGCAGCAACACGATCCAGGCCGCCACGCGCACCAGAATCGAGGTCCAGAACGGCAGCAGCACCAGGATCATCAGCAGGTTGCTCTGCCGCGACGGCAGGTTCGCCAACAGGTAGGCCAACGGGTAGGCCAAAACCAGGCACAGCAAGGTGATCACCAGCCCCATCCACAGGGTCCGGGCGAAGATGCCCAGGTAAATCGACTGGTCCGGCGTCGCCGGCGCCAATTCGCCCAGGTCGTCGATGCGGTGGTCGACGGCGGCCAGCAGGTAATAGGGGGTGACGCTGCTGCTGTTGCGGCGGATCACTTGCCAGTAGGCCGGATCGCCCCAGCGTTCATCCAGCTTCTCCAGGGCGTCCTTGTACGCCGCTGGCGCGGGTTCGAAGGGCAATGCCCGTGAGGTTTTCGCCAGCAGGCTGCGATAGCCGGCCAGTTCCATGTTCAGGCGCTTGGACAAGTCGCCGACTTTCTGTTGCTGACGGGCCTCGGCCAGGTCCTGGCTCAGGGCCTGGTAGGCGGCCTCGGTCGGCAAACCCTTGCCATCCCAGGCGCTGATCGCCTGCAGGGTACGCGGCAGGCTGGCGACCACCTCGGGGTTGGCCACGCTTTTGTAGAGCAGGGCGGCGATCGGTACCAGGAAGATCAGCACCAGAAACAGCAGCAGCGGCAGGATCAGCGCCTGGGCCTTCAGGCGATTGGTCCGCTCGGCACGGGCCAGACGCTGTTTCAGCGTGGGGCCCGCGACCTCGGTCAGGGGCGCGGCGATGGCCATAAACGAACTCCGGAAATCGGACCGCTCGCGCGGTCACGGACAATAGGGCTAACACCCCTCGGCGCCCTGCCCTTGACGGTGCAAGGACAGGGGCCGGGCGGCTATTACTTGGCGGCCCAGGCGGTGAAGCGCTGTTCCAGGGTTTCGCCGAAGTCGGCCCAGAAGGTGACGTTCATGGCCACCTGGTCTTTGATGTTTTCCGGGGTGGTCGGCATGTCGGCCAGCAGGCCCTTGTCCAGCAGGGCCACGGCCTTGGTGTTGACCGGACCGTAGGCGATGTTCTGCGAATAGATCTTCTGCTGCTCGGGCTTGAGCGTGAAGGCGATGAACTTGAGGATCTCGTCCTTGTTCTTCGCACCCTTGGGGATGGCCCAGGCGTCGAAGTCGTAGATACCACCGGTCCAGACCACTTTCAGATGGCTGCCTTCCTTCTGCGTGGCGGCGATGCGGCCGTTGTAGGCCGAGCTCATCACCACGTCACCCGAGGCGAGGTACTGGGGCGGCTGGGCACCGGCTTCCCACCACTGGATATACG
Source organism: Pseudomonas sp. (assembly GCF_040514055.1). Lineage (GTDB taxonomy): Bacteria > Pseudomonadota > Gammaproteobacteria > Pseudomonadales > Pseudomonadaceae > Aquipseudomonas. The sequence continues at coordinate 121,334 of NZ_JBEVDL010000014.1, read as the reverse complement.
GTTTTAGCTCATCGAGTTTCTTGAAGGCGCGGTCCTGGCCGTCCTTGCTGGCGAGCACGGTGTAAACGTCCTTGGGCGCGACGCCGTCGGCCATCAGGGCGAATTCCAGGGTGTATTTGGCACCCTTGCGCAGGCCGCGCTTGCCCGGGAACTTGTTCACGTCCCAGAAATCCGGCCAGCCGCTGGGGGCGCTGGCGAGCTTGTCGGCGTTGTAGGCCAACACGGTGGACCAGACGAAGAAACCGACGCCACAGAGCTGCGCCGCGCCCGGCACCAGGTCGTCCTTGCCGCCGAGCTGGGCGTAGTCCAGTTCTTCGAACATGTCTTCGTCACAGCCGCGGGACAGCTCCGGCGACTCGACTTCCACCAGGTTCCAGGACACGCTGTTGGTGTCGACCATGGCCTTGACCTTGGCCATTTCACCGTTGTACTCGCCGGCGATGATCTTGTTGCCGGTGGCCGCTTCGAACGGCGCATAGTAGGCCTTGGCCTGCGCCTCTTTATTCGCGCCACCGAAGGAGATGACCGTCAGGTCGGCGGCCATGGCCGGTACGGCACAGGTCAGCGCCAACGCCAGGGTGGTGAGTGTGAGGTTTTTTGACATTCTTGTACGCTCCACAGTGCTGGTTGGAAAAAAGGCGGATTGCCAGGTCTACTCGACCGTCAGCGGGTCCAGCGCACGCACGTGCTGGACATGCCAGCCGAGCGGCACCACATCGCCAACCGCCAGGGCGGGATCCAGTTCGGCGATTGGCTGCTTGACGAAAAAATCGGTTTTGCCACAAAGCTCCAGACGCACCCGTACGTGGTCGCCCAGGTAGATGAATTCGGCCACGCGGCCGGAAAAACGGTTGCGACAGGCTTCGCTGGCGGCGTTCAACAGCACCCGCTCCGGACGAATCGACAGGGTCACCGGCTCGCCCGGCTGGCCGACGTTCACCGCCAGTGCCTCGACCCGCTCGCCACGCTCCAGCTCGACCAGGCAATGCTCGCCGTCGCGGCTGGCCAACCGACCCTGCAGGCGATTGTTCTCGCCAATGAAGTTGGCGACGAAGGTGTTCTTCGGCGATTCGTAGAGGCTGCGCGGATCGGCGATCTGCTGGATTTCGCCCTGATGGAAAACCGCCACCCGGTCGGACATGGTCAAGGCTTCGCCCTGGTCGTGGGTCACGTAGACCACGGTCACGCCCAAGCGCTGGTGCAGGTGCTTGATTTCCATCTGCATATGCTCACGCAGCTGTTTGTCCAGCGCCCCCAGCGGCTCGTCCATCAGCACCAGCTGGGGTTCGAAGACCAACGCCCGGGCCAACGCCACCCGCTGTTGCTGCCCACCGGAGAGCTGAGCCGGGTAACGGCTGGCGAAGGCATCCAGTTGCACCATCGACAACGCCCGCTTGACCCGGTCACGCACATCGGTGCGGTTCATGCCACGCACCGACAGCGGGAACGCCAGGTTCTCCGCCACGGTCATGTGCGGGAACAGGGCATAGTTCTGAAACACCATGCCGATGTCGCGCTTGTGCGGGGGGACGTGGTTGATCGAGCGGCCGGCCAGCAGGATCTCGCCTGCGGTCGGTGTCTCGAATCCGGCCAGCATCATCAGGCTGGTGGTCTTGCCGGAGCCGGAAGGCCCCAGCAGGGTAAGGAACTCGCCTTGGCGAATATCCAGGTTAAGGTCTTTGACGATCAGGTTTTCACCGTCGTAGCTTTTCTGCACGCCACGAAAACTGACCAGAAAATCGGTGTCGCCCACTCTCGAATTCACATCGGCCATCAGTGCACCTTGTTCTTGTTCATGCCGTTCGGGACAGCCTAAAGAAACCCTGTCGCTCGGCAAATCGGGCGGCCGGAGAGATTGCCATCAGCCGCCCAGCCGTGCTGTCGTAGGAATTGCCCTACACGCCTGTCGCACCTGGGCATGACGCTGCCGGAGTACTGGACGGCAGCCGTGCAACGGCTGCTCTAGCATAGTCCAGCGCACCGGGGTGGCAGTCGTAATCAGGCACGCACCTACTCAGCGGGCCGCCCAGCTCTCGAAGCGCTTCTCCAGTTCGGGGCCCTGGGTCGCCCAGAACCCGACGTCCATGCCGACCGCCTGTTTCATGTTCTGCGGCGATGTGGGCAGACCGGCGGCCACGCTGGGATCGAGCAAGGCGATGGCACGCTGGTTCACCGGCCCATAGGCGATGTGCTCGGAGAAGGCTTTTTGCTGTTGCGGTTGGCTGGCGAAGGTCACGAACTGGCGCGCCAATTCGCCTTTCCACGCGCCCTTGGGCAGGGCCCAGAAGTCGAAGTCGTAGATGCTGCCCTGCCAGCTCAGGTCCAGGGTCGGCGTCACGCTGCGCGCGGCGGCGATTCGCCCGTTGTACGCGGAGCTCATCGCCACGCTGCCATCGCTGAGCGCCCGTACCGGCTCGGCGCCGGCTTTCCACCAGGCGATGCTGGACTTGATTTCGTCGAGCTTGCGAAACGCCCGGTCCACGCCGCTGCGGTTGCCCAGCACCTGGTACACCTGGTCGGGCGCGACGCCATCGGCCATCAGGGCGAACTCCAGGTTGTACTTGGCGCCCCAGCGCAGGCCGCGTTTGCCCGGGTATTTTTTCAGGTCCCAGAAATCGTTCCAGCCGGTGGGTGCTTGCGGGAACTTGGCTCGATCATAGGCCAGCACGGTCGACCAGACGAAAATCCCGACCCCGCAGGGCTGGATCGCGCCGGGTACGAAGTCAGCGGCATCGCCGAGGGCACTGGCGTCGAACTTCTCGAACAACCCTTCGGCGCAGCCGCGGGCCAGCTCCGGCGCCTCGACTTCCACCACGTCCCAGGAGACGTGACTCAGCTCAGCCATCTGCTTGAGCTTGGCCAGGTCGCCGTTGTAGGCACCGCGAATCACCGCGGTTCCGCTGCTGGCCTTAAACGGCTTGTAGAACGCTTCGACCTGGGCATCCTTGTTCGCGCCACCGAAGGAAATCACCGTGACAAAATCGGCCCATGCCGGCACGGCACTGCCCATCAGGGCCAATACCAGCCCTCCCCTCACTGCCCTAGACATCCTGACATCCCCTTCCTAGAGAACTGCATAAGGGCGCTGGGGCACCGTCGTGCGACGGCCACCCGCGGGCGCCAATCAGCAATCGGAGTGGCCTGTTCGAACAGGCTCGGTTGGCTTCTTGATTCACCGATCGCGCGGCAGATTTACCACGCGGCGCCCGTCAAGGGAACTCCCGGGATTATCTGGAACGCCCATGCCAGACACCTCGAGCCTGTTTAGAGCAAGCGCTGCTCGAGGGCATAACGGACCAGTTCGGCTACCGAGTGCACCTTCAGCTTGAGCATCAGGCGGGCCTTGTGGGTGCTGATGGTCTTGCTGCTAAGGCCCAGTTGCTGGGCGATGTCGTTGACGTTGGCGCCTTGGGCAAGACGCTCGAAGACCGAGAATTCGCGCTCCGACAACAGGCTATGCAACGGCCGTGAATCGGTCAGACCGACCTCGAACACCATGCGATCGGCCAGCGCCGGATCGATGTAACGACCGCCTCCGGCCACCCGGCGGATGGCCGTCAACAGCAACGCCGGCTCGCTGTCCTTGGTCGCGTAGCCGGCCGCGCCGACCTTGAGTGCGCGGGCCGCCATTTGCGCCTCGTCATGCATGGACAACACCAGGATCGCCGGCGGCTCGGGCAGGGCCCGGATCCGTGGAATCGCTTCCAGGCCGTTGACCCCGGGCATGGAGATATCCAGCAGCACCACCTCGCAGGGTGTGTGCCGCAGGATCTCCAGCAGTTGCTCGCCATGGCTGGCCTCACCCACCACCACCAGGTCCTTGGCCAGGCCGATCAGTTGCTTGATGCCTTCCCGCACAATGGTGTGGTCTTCGGCGACCAGTACACGAATCAATTGGGTTTCTCTCCTCAATCCAGGGGGATGCGCACGTTCAGTTGGGTACCCTGGCCAGGCAGACTGGCCAGGCTCAGATCGCCGCCGAGCATCAACACCCGCTCACGCATGCCGACCAGGCCGAACGAGGTGGGTCGTTCGGCAGCGAGGTTGAAGCCACAGCCATCATCGCTGACCCGCAGGCACAACGCCCCCGCCTCCAGGGTCAGACTCAGCTCCACAGTATGCGCCTGGGCATGGCGCAGCACATTGGTCAGCGCTTCCTGCAGGATGCGAAACAGCCCCACCGCCTTGGCGTCCGCCAGGCTCGGCAGTTGCTCGGGCACCTGCACCAGGCAGGGAATCTGCGAGCGTGCCTCGAAGCGCTGCGCCTGCCACTCGATCGCCGAGGCGATGCCGGCATCGAGGATCGGCGGGCGCAACGCGGTGGCCACGTCGCGCACCAGTTGGAACAGCTGGGCGATCAAGCGCTTCATGTGCTCCAGCCGCCCCTGAAGTCCTGGATCGAGCTCGGCATAGGCCAGCTCGCACATGGCCGTCTCCAGCTTGAGCACGGTCAGTACCTGCCCCAGCTCGTCATGCACTTCCCGGGCGATATGAGCCTTTTCCTCCTCGCGCACGGTTTCCAGGTGCGCCGACAAGTCGCGCAGTTGGGTCCGCGATTCGGCCAGGGCCAGCTCGATACGCTTGCTCTCGCTGATATCCCAGAGGATGCCGTCCCACACCACCCGCCCGGCCTCCAGGCGCCGTGCCACCGCACGGATATCGGCCCAGCGCTGTTCGCCGGCACGGGTCAGGATGCGCCCTTGCCAATGCCAGTCGCTGTCGTCCGCCAGCGCCTGGTCCTGGCTCAGGTGGTAACTGTCGCGGTCTTCGGGATGCACCAAGCTACGCAGCCCACGGTCGGGCGCCAGCAAATCACTGGCCGAATAGCCCACCAGGGTTTCACTGCCGGCACTGATAAAGGCGAACTCCCCCGACGCCCCGGGCCGCTCCCGCGCCAGGCGAAACACCAGCCCCGGGACATTGGCGGCAATGCCCTGCAGGCGCGCCTCGCTTTCCTGCAGGGCGGCCTGGGCACCTCGCCGCTCGGTCACGTCGGTCAGGAACACCACCAGGTATTCGGCCTCGCGAAAACGCAGAAAACTCACCGAGACATCGGCGGGCAGCAGGCTACCGTCGGCGCGCAGGCACTGGGTCTCGAAGTTCAGCGGTCCCTCGGCGGTCTGCCGCGCCCGCCGCCAGAGTGCCAGCCAGCGGTCCATGGACAGGCTCGGCTCGAACTCGGCCAGCGGCCGCTCGATCACCCCTTCGGGCCCGTAGCCGAGCATGGCCTGCGCCGCGCGGTTGGCGTAACGCACGTGGCTGTCCCAGTTGACCCACAAGATGCCAACCGTGCTCTGGTCGATGGAAAACTGACTGAGGCGCAAGGCCGCCTCCGTCATCGCCTGGGCCTCAAGCGCCTGGCGGGTGTGCACCAGGCGCGCCTCCAGCTCCCGCTGCTGACGCCGGCCCAGGGCCCAGGCGGCCAGACACAGCAGCAGCAGGCCCCCTAGCAGCAGGCTGAGGTTGCGCCAGAGCGCAGAGCCATCGTCCAGCGCCGGGTATTTAGGCGCCAGCCAGCGCCCATGCAGTTGTTCCAGGTCCTTGGCCGGCAAGCTGCGCAGGGCCGCCTCGACCACCGCCGCCAGCTCCGGCCAATCCCGTCGGGAACCGACGCGCAACAGCTGTGGCAAGCCGATATCGCCCACCACGGCGAGGCCGGCGAATTCGCTCTCGCGGGACAGCCGGCTGAGCTGCGCCTGATCGACCACGGCGAAACTCACCCGCTGCCCCCGCAATGCCTGCAGCGCCTGCCGCTCCGAGACGACCGCCTGCAGCTCGAGGTTGGGGTAGGTTCCGCGCAGGTACTCGGCGGCGGGACTGGGGGTCTTGACCGCGATCGGCTGGCGCCCGCCCAGGGTATCCAGGTCCAGGGCCGTGGTGCCGTTACGGGCACCGACCAGCAGGTGCGGCACACGCATATAGGGCGCCGAATACGCCCACAGGCGCAGTCCCGCCGGGGATTGAGTCAGGCCCGGCGCCAGGTCGACCTGGCCTGCCCGTACAGCCGCCTGCAATGCCTCCGGACTGTCGTAACGCTGCCAGAGCAATTCGACCTGCAGGGCCTGGGCCAACCAGGTGGCCAGCTCCACGTTCAGTCCGGACAGGGTCTGCAAGCGCGGGTCGAACTGTGCATAAGGAGCCTGCAACAGCAGTCCGACGCGCAGCTGGCGGTGCTCCTGCAACCAGGCTCGCTGCTCGGGCTCGAGCACCAAGCCCGATGCCGCCACTGTGCCGAGCGGCAGCAGCAGGCAGCTCAGCCACACCCCCAACCGGCCTAACCATCCCCATCGACTCATGTGAAAATACCGCACGGTTGGGACCCTTCGAAGGCCAGCAGCTATACCTTAACTCAGGGACCGCTTCAGCCGTCCTGACAAGTTGTCGCCTACCCCGTAGGCTGTTCCTTTTCCCGACCTGGACAGTAACCCATGCCCCGCCCCCTAGGTTCGACACAGGCGCTGTTGTGCCTGGCGCTGCTGTTGCCACTGTCGCTGCCCGTGCTGGGCGAGGACGCCCCCGTCGCCAATACGCCCACCGCCCCGCCTGCTGCCGAAACAGCGGCCGAGCCAGCCGCGCAGACACCCGCTCCCAGCGAAGGCGAAGGCGCGGCCACGGCAACGCCGCGGGAAACTCCCGGCGAACGCAGCGAGGCCGAAGCGGTCGCCCTGGAACGGCAGCTGCCCGTGGGCGAACAGCAACAACTCAAGGCCGCCACCGAAAGCTTTCTGGCGCTCTGGCAACCGGCCAATGTCGGCGAGCCCAGCGGGCTGGTGATACTGCTGCCCGGGGACGGGGAAACCGCCGATTGGCCGCAGGCGATTTCACCGTTGCGGCACAAGCTGCCCAATGCCGGCTGGCACAGCCTGAGCCTGAGCTTGCCGGACCCCAAGGAGCCGCCACCGCCGCCGGTTCCAGCACTGGCCGTGCATGTACTGCCGGCCTCTGCCGAGGCCGAGACCGCAGGGGCCACGCCCGAAGGCGCCGAGGCCGGCGCCGCCTCAGCGCCAGCGCCCACCGCGCCGGAGGCAGCCACGCCTGCCGAGGGAACCGAGGCCGCAGCGACAACGCCAGCGGATGCTGCTGCAAGCGAGCCAGAGGCCAGCGCCGTACCGACACCTGCCCCGCTCCTCACCCCAGAGGAACAGAACAAGGTGCATGCCGAACGGGTATTGGCGCGCATCGAGGCCGCTATCGCGTTTGCCGAGCAGCAGCAAGCCAAGCGCATCGTGCTGCTGGGCCATGGCAGCGGCGCCTATTGGGCCGCCCGCTACCTGGCCGAACGCAAGCCCGCGCAAGTCAAGAACCTGCTGATGGTAGGAGCCTCGCTACCGGTCGGTTTCAGCCCGCCGCTGGAGGAACTGGTACCGGCGCTGCAGCTGCCCACCGGGGACTTCTACTACAAGGACCAGGCGCAAGACCGCAACGCCGCGCTCAGACGGGCCCAGGCCGGTAAACGACAGAAGCACCCGGCCTATATCCAGGTGGCGATGAAAGCCCTGCCCGGTAACCCTGCGGCCGAACAGGAGCAACTCTATCGGCGCATCCGCGGTTGGTTGACCCTGCAGATCACGGGCGCCACGTCGCCCTGAAACCACGCCAACGAGGGGCCGGCTTAGAAACCCTGGCGCTCGCGGATCAGCGCATAGGCCTGATGCAACTCGCGGGTTTTGTCCGTGGCCTCACGCACCCGCTCGGGGGAGGCGCCGCTGCCCGCGACCTTGTCCGGGTGGTGGCGACTGAGCAGGCGTCGGTAGGCGCCCTTGACCTGCGCCGGCTCGCTGTCAGCGCCGACTCCGAGCAGGTCCAGGGCCTGCTGATAGCTGCTTTGGCCACGCCGTATGGCACGCTGCGGGGCCTGCTCGTTGGCCAGCGCGTCCAACGCCTCTCGCCCCAGACCCAGCCACCCCCCCCATTGCGCGATCAGTTCCCGCTCGCGAGCGGGTACCCGACCGTCCGCCCACGCCATGCGCCAACAGGCGCGCAGCAGCGCCTCGGCCATCGCCGGCTGGTGGCGCAGGCGCCGCAGGGGCCAACGCACCTTGAGGCGCTCGGTCTTGCCACGGCCGAACGCGGCGATCGCCCGCCGTTCCGCCGCCTCATCCAGGCCCAGGCGGCGCATCTCCGCACGGGCCTGCTGAATATGCACCGGCAACACCTGGCCCTGACTTTTGGCCAGATGACCGAGCAAGACGAACAGCAGGTCGTTGTCCGGCTGCACCACGCGCTGCAAGCGCTGCAGCAGATTCCCCCAGGAGCCGATCGCCAGGCGTCGGTCCAGCACCTGCCCGAGCACAGCGCCCAGCAGGGCACCCGGAATGCTGGCCAGGGCCAGCCCCGCCGCCGCGCCGAGCCAGGTGGCTGGCCAGATCACTAGAGCGGCGTCCCGAGCAGACGCTCGACATGGGCCAGGCGTTCGGGGGTGCCGACGTCCACCCAGCGCCCGCGAAAATGCTCGCCGCTGACCAGTCCCTCGGCCATCGCCTGGCGCAGCAGGGGCGCCAGCTTGAAGGCGCCGGCGCTGCAACCGGCGAACAGCCGCGGATCGATGATCGCAATACCGCTGTAGGTCAGGTTCGGCCCCGCGCTGCTGGCGTCCCGCACCCGGCCGTCGACCAGGGCGAAGTCGCCCTGGGCATGGTGCTCGGGGTTGTCCACCAGCACCAGGTGCGCCAACCCGTTGAGCGGGACCGGCAAGTTCGCAAAGGGGTAGTCGCACCAAATATCGCCGTTGACCAGCACGAAGGGTTGCGGCCCCAACAGCGGCAGCGCGCGAAAGATACCGCCGCCGGTCTCCAACGGCTCGCCTTCGGCGGAGTACCGAATCCGCACGCCGAAGCGTTGGCCGTCACCCAGATGCTCGACGATCTGCTGACCGAGCCAGGCGTGGTTGATCACCAGCTCGGTCAGGCCGGCCGCCGCCAGGGCGCGCAAGTGGTACTCGATCAACGGAGTGCCCGCCACCGGCAGCAGGGGTTTGGGCGTGTGCAGGGTCAGGGGGCGCATACGCTCGCCCTTGCCCGCCGCCAGGATCATGGCCTTCATGTTGAAGCACTCGTGGGCGGCGGCAGGCTGTCGAGCAGCAGCGCCAGGTCGGACAGCTCCGGCCGACGCATCAGTACTTCGTGCAAATAGGCGAAAAAGCGCGGGACATCGGCCAGGTACCTCGGCTTGCCATCGCGGTGGCAGATGCGCGCGAAAATACCTATCACTTTAAGGTGCCGCTGCGCGCCCATCAGGTCGCTGGCCCGCAGGAAATCCTCGAACTGCGGCTGCACCGCGATACCGGCCGCCTGTGCCTGCTGCCAATAGCGCAGCAGCCAGCCCTGCACGCGCGCCGGCGGCCAACTGAGGAAGGCATCCTTGAACAGGCTGGTGACGTCGTAGGTCACCGGCCCGTAGACCGCGTCCTGAAAATCCAGCACGCCCGGGTTGGGGTCACTGTGCATCAGGTTGCGCGGCATGTAGTCGCGGTGCACCAGCACCTTGGGCTGCGCCAGCGCGCTGGCGATCAACAGGTCGCACAGGCGCTGCCAGGCCAACAGCCGTTCACCGTCCAGGCGCAGGCCCAGCTCATGCTGCAGGTACCAGTCCGGAAACAACTGCAGTTCGCGGCGCAGCAAGGCTTCGTCGTACTGCGGCAGTGGCGCCGTCAACGGCAGTTGCTGGAACGCCAACAACGCCTGCAGGGCGTCGTCGAACAAGGCATCGGCATTCTCGGCATCGATCACGTCCAGGTAGGTTTGCCGACCCAGGTCACTGAGCAACAAAAACCCTCGCGGCAGGTCGGCGGCCAGTACCTGGGGCACGTTCACCGCGGCTCCGGCCAACAACTCGGCGACCTGAACAAAGGGGCGGCAATCTTCCTGGGGCGGCGGCGCATCCATCAAAATAAAACTGCGGCCTTGCCCCTCCCAGCGAAAATACCGGCGAAAACTGGCATCGCTGCTGGCCGGCACAAGGTTCGCCGAAGGCACCGCGCCCCAGCCCTGGCGGGCGTAGAGCGCCTGCAGCTGCGGCGTGAGCCAGTGGTTCAGTTGGTCCAAACGTCTATCTTCATCAGGCATTGCAAGGGTCTCCGACGGCGCTAGCCGTTGCGCGGGTCATGCTTTATTATCCAGCATCTTTTTCAGCCCATCGAGAGGCGTGCGGCCCCCTGGGGCTCATGCGCGCAGGAAGCCCGGACTAACAGATGGCAGTAAAATACCCCGCGTTTCGTAAAAAATTCCCGCTGATCGTGACCGGCAGTTTGCTGGCACTGCAGCCCCTGGCCGCTTCCCTGGTGGGTGCCGCCGAGCAGTTCGACTGCCAGGCAGGCGCCTCCGGCGGTTGGGCTTGCGCGCCGAAAAGCACGCCGGCCGCTGTGCCGCCGCGCCCGGTGCACAGCACCAACGCGGTGAGCTCGACTGCCGGTACGGCAGCCGAGGGCACGAGTGATACCAGCGCGGGCGATAAAACACAAACCGCCATCCTGGTCACCGAAGCCCAGGGCAAAGGCCTGAGCTCGCGCAGCGCTGATTACAGTCACTTGGACTGGGTGCCACGGGAAAAGCTCACCGAAGCTCAGTTGGCCGAAACGGGCCCCTACTGCGCCGGCAACTATGTCGAGCCGGTACGCCCGGGCATGAACGACGAAACGCCGCGGGACGAAGCCCCGATGTTCGTTTCCGCCAAGGCCTCGCGCTACGAGCAGGAACAGCAGGTGGCGACCCTGGCCGGTGACGTGGTGTTGCGCCAGGCCGGCATGCAGGTCGAGGCTGACGAAGCCAACTTGCGTCAGGCCGAGAACAAGGGCGAACTGATCGGTAACGTGCGCCTGCGCGACAAGGGCATGCTGGTGGTGGGCGACCGCGCCGAGCTGCAACTGGACAACGGCGAAGCGCAGATCGACAACGCCGAGTACGTGCTGCACAAAGGCCATGTGCGCGGCAACGCGCTGTACGCCAAGCGTCAGGAAGACGCGGTGATCCGTCTTAAGGACGGCACCTACACCCGCTGCGAGCCGGGTAACAATGCCTGGCACCTCAAAGGCAACAATATCAAGCTGGATCCCGCGACCGGGTTCGGTACGGCGACCAACGTGACCTTACGGGTGAAGAACATCCCGGTGTTCTATACACCGTACCTGTACTTCCCCATCGACGACCGTCGCCAATCCGGCTTCCTCGCGCCGAGCATCAGCTCCTCCAGCGACAGCGGTTTTACGCTGCAGACGCCCTACTATTTCAACCTGGCGCCCAACTACGACGCCACCCTGTATCCGACCTACATGACGGACCGGGGGCTGATGATGGAAGGCGAAGGGCGCTACCTGACCCCGAGCAGCGAGGGCCAACTGGGCGCCGCCTTCCTCAACGACGAGAACGACGATCGCAAGCTGCAGTCGGACTACGAAGAAACGCGCTGGATGTACAGCTGGCAGCACAAGGGCGGCCTGGATGAGCGCCTGCTGGCCGAGGTCGATTACACCGATATCAGCGACCCTTACTACTTTCAGGACCTGAGCACCGACCTGGGCATCGACACCCCGGATTTCGTCGACCAGCGCGGCGCCCTGACCTACCGTGGCGAAAGCTACCGAGCGCGCCTGAATGCGCATGCCTACGAACGTGCCACGGTAACCGACATCACCCCCTACGACCGGCTGCCGCAAATCAGCCTGGATGGCACGCTGCCGTTTAATCCAGCGGGCCTCAACTTCAACTACGGCACCGAGCTGGTGCGCTTTGACCGCGACCTGCGCAGCGGCGACTTCATCAACGAAGACGGCAATCCGGAAAGCTGGTACGACAACAACCTGCGCGGCCTGGCCCGCGCCAACGGTACCCGCGCGCACCTCGAACCTGGCATCAGCCTGCCGATGCGCGCCACCTGGGGTTACGTGACACCCCAGGTCAAGTACCTCTACACCCAGTACGACCTGGAGCTGGACTCCATCGGCCGCAGCCAAGTCGGCACTTACGATGACGCCCCGGACCGTGGCGTGCCGTTGCTCAGTGTCGACAGCGGCCTGTATTTCGACCGCAATACCGAATGGTTCGGCAAACCCTACCGGCAAACGCTCGAGCCGCGCCTGTTCTACCTCTATGTACCCGAGGAAGAGCAGGACGACATTCCGGTGTTCGACACCGGCGAGAACACGTTCAACTATGCCTCGCTGTTTCGTGAAAACCGCTTCTCCGGCAAAGACCGTATCGGCGACGAGAACAAGATCTCGCTGGGCGTAACCAATCGCTGGATCGAGAAGAACGGCTTCGAGCGCCAGCGCTTCAGCATTGGCCAGGCTTACCACTTGGCGGATCGCGAAGTGCAACTGCCGGGCATCGACTACCGCACCCGGGACGACGCCAAAACCAGCCTGTCACCCTATGCGCTGGAATACCTGTACCGCTTCAACCGCGACTGGCGCTTCAGTTCGGACTTCAACTGGGATAAGGACACCCACAGCACCCGCTCCGGCAGTGCCATGTTCCACTACCAGCCCGAAGCCAATCCGAACAAGGTGGTCAACGCCGGTTACCGCTACCGCAACGACACCGTCCGCTTCGACCAGTCGACCGGTAACTGGGTGGTGGGCAGCGGCGATTTCGGGGTACCGGGCGCGCCGAACTACATCAAGGACTACTACAAGATCAGCCAGCACGACGTGTCGACCATCTGGCCGATCGTGCCGCAGTGGAGCGCCATTGGCCGCTGGCAGTACGACTACAACCGCAACCGCACGCTGGAGGCCTTCGGTGGCTTCGAGTACGACAGCTGCTGCTGGAAACTGCGCCTGATCAACCGCTACTGGGTCGACTATGACGAAGTCAGCCTCAACCCTGACCTCAACGAACAAGGCGATCACGGCATTTTCCTGCAGATCGTATTGAAGGGTCTGGGCGGCGTGGTCGGCAACAAGGTAGAGGGTTTCCTCGACCAAGGCATTCAAGGTTATCGTGAACGTGAAGATCAAGCTTTCTGATTGTCTGCGCCCACTGCTGCTGGGCACGTTGTTCCTCGCCACCTCGGCGCATGCCGAGGTCAAACCGCTCGATAGGGTCGTGGCCATCGTCGATAACGACGTGGTCATGCAGAGCCAACTGGACACGCGCCTGCGCGAAGTCCAACAGACCCTGAGCAAGCGCGGCGCGGCGCTGCCGCCCGAACACGTCCTGCAACAGCAGGTGCTCGAGCGCCTGGTGATCGAGAACATCCAGCTGCAGACCGGTGAGCGCTCGGGTATTCGCATCACCGACGAAGAACTGAACCAGGCCATCGGCACCATCGCCCAACGCAATGGCATGAGCAGCGAGCAGTTCCGCGCAGCCCTGGCCCAGGACGGCTTGTCCTATGAGGACGCGCGCGAGCAGGTACGTCGCGAAATGGTGATCAACCGCGTGCGTCAACGGCGCGTCGCCGAACGTATTCAGGTTACCGACCAGGAAGTGAAGAATTTTCTTGCCTCGGACATGGGCAAGATGCAGCTGTCCCAGGAATTCCGCCTGGCCAACCTGCTGATTGCGGTGCCCGAGGGGGCTTCGGCAACGCAAATCCAGGCCGCCGAGCGTCAAGCCAAGGAGCTTCACGAACAGCTGCGCCAGGGCGCTGATTTCGGCCAGTTGGCGATTGCCCGCTCCGCCAGTGAAACCGCCCTGGAAGGCGGCGAAATGGGCTGGCGCAAGGCGGCGCAACTGCCGCCTCCGTTCGACAGCATGATCAACACCCTGGCCGTGGGCGAAGTCACCGAGCCGGTACGTACGCCGGGCGGCTTTATCATGCTCAAGCTGCTGGAAAAACGCGGCGGCGACACCCAGGTACGCGACGAAGTCAATGTTCGTCATATCCTGATCAAGCCCAGCGAAATCCGCAGCGAAGAAGAAACCCAGCGCCTGGCCGAGCGTCTTTACGAGCGGATCAAGGCCGGGGAAGACTTCGCCGAGCTGGCGAAGAATTTCTCGGAGGACCCGGGTTCGGCGCTCAATGGCGGCGTGCTTAGCTGGGTGGATCCCAATGCGCTGGTACCCGAGTTCCGCGCGATGATGGCCAGCACGCCCAGCGGCGAACTGTCCAAGCCCTTCAAGACCGCCTACGGCTGGCACGTGCTGGAAGTCATGGGCCGTCGCGCCACCGACAGCAGCGCGCAGTTCCGCGAGCAACAAGCAATGAACCTGCTGCGCAACCGCAAGTACGAGGAAGAAGTACAAGCCTGGCTGCGGCAAATTCGCGACGAGGCCTACGTCGAGATCAAACTGTAACGGGCTCGCCCCGAGCAGACCCGAACCCGGTCTCCCGCCTGTGCGGAGCCGGGTTTTTTTTCGTCCACGTCACTGCCGCGAGTACTCCTCCATGGGCACAGCACCGCTATTTGCACTCACCCCCGGCGAACCCGCGGGCATCGGCCCCGACTTGTGCCTGTTGCAGGCCCGCACCGCCGCACCCTACCCACTGCTGGCGATCGCCAGCCGAACGCTGCTGGCCGAGCGCGCAACGCAGCTGGGCCTGGACATCGCGCTGATCGAAGTCGGGCCCGGTGAATGGCCGTCCGCCCCGGCCACCGCGGGCAGCCTGTATGTCTGGGACACACCGTTACGGGCCCCGGCGCAGGCCGGTCAACTCGACCCGGCGAATGCCGCCTATGTACTGGAGACCCTGACGCGGGCCGGCCAGGGCTGCCTGGATGGGCATTTCGCCGGCATGATCACCGCCCCGGTACACAAGGGGGTGATCAACCAGGCCGGTATCGCGTTTTCCGGGCACACCGAGTTTCTCGCCGAGCTGACCCATAGCCCACAAGTGGTCATGCTGCTGGCCACCCACGGCCTGCGGGTGGCGCTGGTCACCACGCACCTGCCGCTGCGCCAGGTGGCGGATGCCATCACTGGCGAACGCCTGGAACAGGTGACGCGCATCCTGCATGACGACCTGGTCGCCAAGTTCGGCATTCGCGCGCCACGCATCCTGGTCTGCGGCCTCAACCCCCACGCCGGCGAAGGGGGCCACCTGGGACGGGAAGAAATCGAGGTGATCGAACCGGCCCTGGCACGCTTGCGCCTGGAAGGCCTGAACCTGATCGGGCCGTTGCCGGCCGACACCCTGTTCACCCCCAAATACCTGGAGCATTGCGATGCCGTGCTGGCCATGTACCACGACCAGGGCTTGCCGGTGCTGAAATACAAGGGCTTCGGCGCGGCGGTGAACGTCACCCTGGGCCTGCCGATCATCCGCACGTCGGTCGACCATGGCACGGCGCTGGACCTGGCCGGCAGCGGCCGCATCGACACCGGCAGCCTGCAGGTGGCCCTGGAAACCGCCTATCAAATGGCGATGGCCACGCGCGGCGCGGCCTAGCCAGGGTGCCGCCGCCCGCCGCAACTGGTAAGCTGCCGCCCTTCTTTTTCGCTTTCCACGCGGCATGATGCGCGCGGCCTGAAGCCTGGAGCTGTTCCGATGTCCGAATACCAGCACCGCGCGCGCAAGCGCTTTGGTCAGAACTTCCTGCATGACGCCGGGGTGATCCATCGGATCTTGCGCGCCATCCATGCACTGCCCGGCGATCGCCTGGTCGAGATCGGCCCGGGCCAGGGCGCGCTGACTGAAGGCCTGCTGGCCAGCGGGGCGCGCCTGGACGTGGTGGAGCTGGACCTGGACCTGATTCCAATTCTCGCCCACCAGTTCGGCAACACCCCAGGTTTCACCCTGCACCAGGGCGACGCGCTGAAGTTCGACTTCGCCAGCCTGGGCAGCGAACCACAGGGCCTGCGGGTGGTTGGCAACCTGCCGTACAACATCTCGACGCCGCTGATTTTCCACCTGCTCGACCACGCGCACCTGTTTCGTGACATGCACTTCATGCTGCAGAAGGAAGTGGTCGAGCGCCTGGCTGCCACCCCCGGCGGGGGTGACTGGGGCCGCCTGTCGATCATGGTGCAGTACCACTGCCAGGTGGAGCACCTGTTCAATGTCGGCTCCGGGGCGTTCAAGCCGGCGCCCAAGGTCGACTCGGCGATCGTGCGCCTGGTGCCGCACGCCGAACTGCCGCACCCGGCCAAGGACCACAAGCTGCTCGAGCGAGTGGTGCGCGAGGCCTTCAACCAGCGCCGCAAAACCCTGCGCAACACGCTCAAGGCATTGCTCGACAGCGAGGCCATCGAAGCCGCCGGGGTCGATGGCAGCCTGCGCCCGGAGCAGCTCGACCTGGCCGCTTTCGTCCGTCTGGCCGACCGTTTGAGCGAACAGAGTACGGCGCACAGCGCCCAGTGAGGCATTGTCGGTCGCAATAGCAGCGCAACAGGGCCTAAACTCGCGTTTTAGGCCGTTTTGTTATTCAGAGCCCCCCATGTCCGATCCCCGTTATCAAATCGACGTCAGCGTTATCACCCGCTATCTCCCCGAGCAATCGGAGCCGGAACAGAACCGCTTCGCGTTCGCCTACACCGTGACCATCCAGAACAATGGGCAGCTGCCCGCCAAGCTGCAATCGCGGTATTGGCTGATCACCGATGGCGACGGCCGCAAGCAGGAAGTGCGCGGCCCCGGCGTGATTGGCCAGCAACCGCTGATCGCCGCCGGCCAGAGCCACACGTACAGCAGCGGCACCCTTATGACCACCCGGGTCGGCACCATGCAGGGCAGCTACCAGATGCTGGCCGATGACGGCAAACAGTTCGACGCGGTGATCGCACCCTTCCGTCTCGCCGTGCCCGGGGCCCTGCATTAATGGCGGTATACGCCGTCGGTGACCTGCAAGGCTGCCTGGCACCCTTGCAGTGCTTGCTGCAGCGCGTGGCCTTCGATCCGCACCAGGATCGCCTGTGGCTGGTGGGCGATTTGGTCAACCGGGGCCCGCAATCCCTGGACACCCTGCGCTTCCTCTATGGCATGCGCGAGGCGGTGACCTGTGTGCTCGGCAATCACGACCTGCACCTGCTGGCAGCGGCGCAGCGTATCGAGCGCCTGAAGAAAACCGATACGCTGCGCGAGATACTCGAGGCGCCGGACCGGGACCTGCTCCTCGATTGGCTGCGCCGGCAGAAACTGCTGCACTACGACGAAGGCCGCGGCACGGCCCTGGTACACGCCGGCATCCCACCCCAGTGGTCGCTGAAAAAAGCGCTGAAATACGCCGCTGAGGTCGAGCAAGCGCTGCAGGACGACGAGCGCCTACCGCTGTTTCTCGAGGGCATGTACGGCAACGAACCGGCCAAATGGCACCGGGAGTTGCGCGGCATCAGCCGCCTGCGCATCATCACCAATTACTTCACCCGCATGCGCTTTTGCAAGGCCGACGGCACCCTGGACCTCAAAAGCAAGGAGGGTATCGGCACCGCCCCGCCCGGCTTCGCCCCCTGGTTCAGTCACCCTGAACGCAAGACCCGCGGCCTCAAGCTGGTCTTCGGGCATTGGGCCGCGCTGGAAGGCCAGTGCAACGAGCCGGGGCTGTTCGCCCTCGACACCGGCTGCGTCTGGGGCGGCGCCATGACCCTGCTGAACCTTGACAGTGGCGAACGCCATCGCTGTGACTGCAGCCCCGAAAAACCGACCCGGAGCGTCGCCTAGCCGACAGGATCACCTGGCCAGGTGCCCCGACCCTTTGGACAGCCTAAGAGTGCCTCCCATGAACGAGTTCCAACGCATCCCTCCCGCGCAAGCCCAGGCCCTGCGCCAACAAGGCGCGGTGGTGGTGGACATCCGCGACCCGCACAGTTACGCCCAGGGGCATATCGCCGGCTCGCACCACCTGGACAATCAGTCCCTGCACGACTTCATCACCCAGGCCGACTTGGATCAGCCGCTGATCGTAGCCTGCTACCACGGCAACTCGAGCCAGGGCGCCGCGGCCTATCTCGCCAGCCAGGGGTTTTCCCAGGTCTACAGCCTCGATGGCGGCTTCGAACTCTGGCGCACCAGCTACCCGGCGGAAACGGCGAGCGCGAACCAGGACTGAAATCGCCCGCCTGGACCTGCGTCCCCGCACCCCGGAAACCGGGTGGAAATGACCGTTGCAGAGCCTTCGCAATATTTTTTTCCGCCCGTCCAAGCCGCGCCAGCCCTAGCCTGCAGGGTCCCTGGCGAGAGCCATCTGCGGCTCTTCTTGTGCCTTGCCCCTTGATAAGCCCGATTCCGAACTATCCTTAGCCTCAGGCCATCCAAAACAGGGGAAAGCCGGCACACCGGCTTCCGGGCTATCGGCAGCGATCTTTTTGGTGTTCTGGGGGAATCATATCGACTGTCCCGTCGACCGATACCAGCACCCGCCCGACCGATATCGCGCCGGCTCCGAGTATCAGCGAGGTGACGTCATGAGTATCTTTAGCCACTTCCAACAGCGCTTCGAAGCGACTCGTCAGGAAGAGTACAGCCTTCAAGAATACCTGGAGTTGTGCAAACAGGATCGCAGCACCTACGCCACCGCCGCCGAGCGCCTGCTGTTGGCCATCGGCGAACCCGAGCTGCTGGACACGTCGACCAACTCGCGGTTGTCGCGAATCTTCTCCAACAAGGTCATCCGCCGTTACCCGACCTTCGAAGATTTTCATGGCATGGAAGAGTGCATCGACCAGATCGTGTCGTTCTTCCGCCATGCCGCCCAGGGTCTCGAGGAGAAGAAGCAGATCCTCTATCTGCTCGGCCCGGTCGGCGGCGGCAAGTCGTCATTGGCGGAAAAGCTCAAGCAACTGATGGAGAAGGTCCCCTTTTACGCAATCAAGGGCTCACCGGTCTTCGAGTCGCCCCTGGGGCTGTTCAACCCCACCGAGGATGGTGCCATCCTCGAAGAGGACTTCGGCATTCCACGGCGCTACCTCTCCACCATCATGTCGCCCTGGGCGACCAAGCGCCTCGCCGAGTTCGGTGGCGATATCAGCCAGTTCCGCGTGGTCAAACTCTATCCCTCGATCCTCAACCAGATCGCGGTCGCCAAGACCGAACCGGGTGATGACAACAACCAGGACATCTCCGCCCTGGTCGGCAAGGTCGATATCCGCAAGCTGGAGGAATTCCCGCAGAACGACGCCGATGCCTACAGCTACTCCGGTGCCTTGTGCCGCGCCAACCAGGGCATGATGGAATTCGTCGAGATGTTCAAGGCGCCGATCAAGGTCCTGCACCCCCTGCTCACCGCCACCCAGGAAGGTAACTACAACAGCACCGAGGGGCTCGGCGCGATCCCTTTCATGGGCATTCTGCTGGCCCACTCCAACGAGTCGGAATGGCACAGCTTCCGCAACAACAAGAATAACGAAGCCTTTATCGACCGGATCTACATCGTCAAGGTCCCCTACTGCCTGCGGGTCAACGATGAGATCAAAATTTACGACAAGTTGCTGTTCAACAGCTCGCTGGCCAAGGCCCATTGCGCGCCGGACACCCTGAAAATGCTCGCCCAGTTCTCGGTATTGTCGCGCCTGAAGGAGCCGGACAACTCCAACGTCTACTCCAAGATGCGCGTCTACGATGGCGAGAACCTCAAGGACACCGACCCCAAGGCCAAGTCGATTCAGGAGTACCGCGACACCGCCGGGGTGGATGAAGGCATGAACGGCCTGTCGACCCGCTTCGCCTTCAAGATCTTGTCCAAGGTGTTCAACTTCGACCCCCACGAGATCGCCGCCAACCCGGTGCATCTGCTGTATGTGCTGGAACAGCAAATCGAGCAGGAACAATTTCCCGCCGAAGTGCGCGAGCGCTACCTGCGCTACATCAAGGAGTACCTGGCGCCGCGTTACATCGAATTCATCGGCAAGGAAATCCAGACTGCCTACCTCGAGTCCTACAGCGAGTACGGGCAGAACATCTTCGACCGCTACGTGCTGTATGCCGACTTCTGGATCCAGGACCAGGAATACCGCGACCCGGAAACCGGCGAAATCCTCAACCGCGTGGCCCTCAACGAGGAACTGGAGAAGATCGAAAAGCCGGCTGGCATCAGCAATCCGAAAGATTTCCGCAACGAAATCGTCAATTTCGTGCTGCGTGCCCGCGCCAACAACAATGGCAAGAACCCCACCTGGCTCAGTTACGAAAAACTGCGGGTGGTGATCGAGAAGAAAATGTTCTCCAACACCGAGGACCTGTTGCCGGTCATCAGCTTCAATGCCAAGGCGAGCAAGGAGGACCAACAGAAGCACAACGACTTCGTCACACGCATGGTCGAGCGCGGCTACACGGACAAACAGGTGCGCCTGCTGTCCGAGTGGTATCTGCGGGTCAGAAAGTCGCAGTAAGGCAGCGATACGCGGCAAGCCCTGCGCTGCAAGCCTGGCGCTCAGGTTGACCCAAGCGCCCTTGCAGCTTGCGGCTTGTGCCCTGCAGCTCCCCGGAGGGGCCTATGAGCTATGTGATCGACCGTCGATTGAACGGCAAGAACAAAAGCACGGTGAACCGTCAGCGCTTCTTACGGCGCTACCGTGACCACATCAAAAAGGCGGTGGAGGAAGCGGTCAGCCGCCGCTCCATCACCGACATGGAGCACGGTGAACAGATCAGCATCCCCGGCCGCGACATCGACGAGCCGGTGCTGCACCATGGGCGGGGCGGCAAGCAGACGGTGGTGCACCCGGGGAACAAGGAGTTCACCAGCGGCGAGCGCATTCCCAGACCCCCCGGTGGCGCTGGCGGCAAGGGGCCGGGCAAAGCCAGCAATTCTGGCGAGGGCATGGATGAGTTCGTCTTCCAGATCACCCAGGAGGAGTTCCTCGACTTTATGTTCGAGGACCTCGAGTTACCGAACCTGGTCAAACGTCACCTGACCGGTACCGACACCTTCAAGACGGTGCGCGCGGGGATCAGCAACGAAGGCAATCCGTCGCGTATCAATATCGTGCGTACCCTGCGCTCGGCCCATGCGCGGCGTATCGCGTTGTCGGGCAGCAGCCGTAACAAGCTCAAGCTTGCCCAGGCGGAGCTGGAACGCCTGCAGCGGGAAGAACCGGACAATTTCGGCGATATTCAGCTAATGGAGGCCGAGGTGCTGCGCTTGCGCGGGCGGATCAAGAAAGTGCCCTTCCTCGACACCTTCGACCTTAAGTACAACCTGCTGGTCAAGCACCCCAACCCCAGTTCCAAGGCGGTGATGTTCTGCCTGATGGACGTGTCCGGCTCCATGACCCAGGCCACCAAGGACATCGCCAAGCGCTTTTTCATCCTGCTGTACCTGTTCCTCAAGCGTAACTACGACAAGATCGAGGTGGTGTTCATCCGCCATCACACCAGCGCCCGGGAAGTCGACGAGGAGGAGTTTTTCTACTCTCGCGAGACCGGCGGCACCATAGTGTCCAGCGCCCTGAAGATGATGCAGGAGATCATGGCCGAGCGTTATCCGACCAACGAATGGAATATCTATGCCGCCCAGGCGTCCGACGGCGACAACTGGAACGACGATTCACCGATCTGCCGGGACATCCTGCTCAAGCAAATCATGCCTTTTGTGCAGTATTTCACCTACGTCGAAATCACCCCACGCGAGCACCAGGCGCTGTGGTTCGAGTACGAGCAGGTGAGCGCGGCGTTTTCCGACAGTTTTGCCCAACAGCAGCTGGTGTCCGCGGGAGACATCTATCCGGTGTTCCGCGAACTGTTCCAGCGCCGACTGGTTACCTGAGGGCCTTCGCCATGAAGCCGCGCGAGAGTAAACGCCAGCCGCTGTCCACCGGCTCCGAATGGACCTTCGAGCTGATCCAGGCTTATGACCGGGAAATCGGCCGCATCGCCCAGGGCTATGCCCTGGACACCTACCCCAACCAGATCGAGGTGATCACCGCCGAGCAGATGATGGACGCCTATGCCTCGGTGGGCATGCCGCTGGGCTACCACCATTGGTCCTACGGCAAACACTTTCTCAGCACCGAGAAATCCTACAGCCGGGGCCAGATGGGCCTGGCCTACGAAATCGTGATCAACTCCGACCCCTGCATCGCTTACCTGATGGAAGAAAACACCATCTGCATGCAGGCCCTGGTGGTGGCCCACGCCTGCTACGGGCACAACAGTTTTTTCAAGGGCAACTACCTGTTCCGTACCTGGACCGACGCCAGCTCCATCATCGATTACCTGGTCTTCGCCAAGCAGTACATCATGCAGTGCGAGGAGCGGCACGGTATCGACGCCGTGGAAGACCTGCTCGACTCCTGCCACGCACTGATGAATTACGGGGTGGACCGTTACAAGCGACCCTATCCGATTTCCGCCGAAGAAGAACGGCGCCGGCAGAAGGACCGTGAAGAGCATCTGCAGAAACAGATCAACGACCTCTGGCGCACCATTCCCAAGAGCGCCGGCAAGGGCAGCGACAAGGACAACAAGCGGTTTCCGTCCGAGCCCCAGGAAAACATCCTGTATTTCCTCGAGAAACACGCCCCGCTGCTGGAGCCCTGGCAACGCGAAGTGATTCGGATCGTGCGCAAGATCGCCCAGTACTTCTACCCCCAGCGCCAGACCCAGGTGATGAACGAAGGCTGGGCGACCTTCTGGCACTACACGCTGATGAACGACTTGTATGACGAGGGCCTGGTGACCGACGGTTTTATGATGGAGTTCCTGCAGTCGCACACCAGCGTGGTCTACCAGCCGTCCTTCGACAGCCCCTACTACAGCGGCATCAACCCCTATGCCCTGGGTTTCGCCATGTACCGCGACATCCGCCGGATCTGCGAGAAACCCACGGAGGAGGACCGCCACTGGTTCCCGGACATCGCCGGCAGCGATTGGTTGGCCACGCTGAAATTCGCCATGAAGAGTTTCAAGGACGAGAGTTTTATCCTGCAGTACCTGTCCCCCCAGGTCATTCGCGACCTGAAGCTGTTCAGCATCCTCGACGACGACCAGCAGGACCAACTGCTGGTGCCCGCCATCCATGACGAAAACGGCTATCGCACCATCCGCGAAACCCTGGCCGCCCAGTACAACCTGGGCAATCGCGAGCCCAACGTACAGATCTGGAGCATCGACCGGCGCGGCGACCGCTCCCTGACCCTGCGTCATCAGCAGCACGACCGCAAACCCCTGGGCGAGTCCACCGACGAGGTCCTCAAGCACCTGCACCGTCTGTGGGGGTTCGATATCCACCTGGAAACCCTGCAGGGCGAGCAGTTGGTCTCCACCCATCATGTCCCACCCAAAAGCGAGCGGGATGGCGAAGTCGACTACCCGCGGCTCGACCTGATGCTTCCACCCATATGACGGGGCAGCCCCCTGCGCCGCGACACGGCCAGATCCGCCCCGTGCACAGGCACAGGGTGCGGCTTGCAACCCCCTTGTTGTTCAGTCTGGCCCTGCTGGCGTGCGGCACCACGGCCCGCTTCAGCAGCCATGTGCTGCAGCCCGCCGACCCGGCGCTGGCGGGGCTGCAGCGGTTTACCGTGCAGCCTACGACAGGGGAGCCCGATGCAACCCTGGCCCAGCTGCTGAGCCAAGCCCTTGAGCGGCGAGGTTATCGGGACAGCCCCTCGCCGCAGTTCGTCCTGCTGTACGCACTGGACACCGACACCGGCGCCCGCCAATGGTCGGTTAACGCCCCAGCCCCCATGCCCCTGGGCCCCTCCCAAGCCGTTCATCGCCTGCCGGAACAACAGACCCGTCTGTCCGTGCGCCTGACCGACCTGAAGCAGCGGATCCTCTGGGAGGCCAGCGGCGAGGGCGTGCTGGCGCCCGCCAACACCGCGGCGGACGCCGACACCCTGGAGCAGGCCGTCGAGACGCTGCTGCAGACGCTACCGCGACAGACCGACGCGCCGTGACGCCCGCCAGCGGGTATGCTGGCCGGCTAACGGAGGAGTCAAGTCATGCGCATTTACAAGGTCGGCGGCGCGGTGCGCGACCGCCTGCTCGGGCGACCGGTCACCGATATCGACTGGGTGGTGGTCGGTGCCCGCGCCGAAGACATGCTGGCCCAGGGGTATCGCCCGGTCGGCGAGGATTTTCCGGTCTTCCTGCACCCCGAGACCGGCGAGGAATATGCCCTGGCCCGCACCGAGCGCAAGAGCGGCCGCGGCTATGGCGGTTTCACTTTTTTCGCCAACCCCGATGTGACTCTTGAAGAAGACCTGATCCGCCGCGACCTGACCATCAACGCCATGGCCGAGGATGAACACGGCCAGGTGACAGACCCCTACGGCGGCCAGCGCGACCTCGCCAATCGGCTCTTGCGCCATGTCGCCCCGGCGTTTGCCGAGGACCCGCTGCGGGTATTGCGTGTGGCC
Source organism: Pseudomonas sp. (assembly GCF_040514055.1). Classification (GTDB taxonomy): domain Bacteria; phylum Pseudomonadota; class Gammaproteobacteria; order Pseudomonadales; family Pseudomonadaceae; genus Aquipseudomonas. The sequence goes on along the minus strand of NZ_JBEVDL010000014.1, from coordinate 97,161 downwards.
CGTTTTGCCGCCCGTTATGCCCCCCTGGGGTTCAGCGTGGCCGCGCAAACCCTGGCCCTGATGCGCCAGCTGGCCGAGTCAGGCGAGCTGCAAGCCCTGACCCCGGAACGCAGTTGGAAAGAAATGTCCCGCGCGCTGCTCGAGGAACGCCCGGACGTGTTTATCCAGGTCCTGCGCGACTGTGGCGCCCTGCAGGTGCTGCTGCCCGAGGTCCAGGCCCTGTTCGGCATACCCCAGCCCGCCGCTCATCACCCGGAAATCGATACGGGGGCACATATACTCGCCGTGCTGCGCCAGTGCGCCGAACAGGCCCAACCGCTGACGGTACGCTGGGCCTGCCTGCTACACGACCTGGGCAAGGCGCAGACACCGGCCGAAGAATGGCCGCGCCACTTCGACCACGAAAACCTCGGACTGCCGCTGATCCAGGCCGTCAACCAACGCTTCAAGGCCCCCCGCGACTGCCAGGAGCTGGCCCTGCTGGTTGGCCAATACCACACCCATTGCCACCGGGCACAGGAACTCAAGGCCTCTACCCTGCTCAAGCTGCTGCAGGCGTTCGACATCTACCGGCGCCCCGAGCGTTTCGACGAATTTCTCGCCGCCTGCGAAATGGATGCCCGCGGACGCCTGGGCCTGGAGCGACGTGCCTATCCCCAGGCCGACTACCTGCGCGGCGCGGCAGCGGCAGCGCGCGCGGTACCAGTGCAACCGCTGCTGGCCGAGGGATTCAAAGGAGCGGCCCTGGGCGAAGCCTTGAGCCTGGCGCGGCTCAAGGCGCTTAAAACCTACAAGCAGGCCCAGGGCGAGCCGTAGCACGGCGGCGGCACCGACGAGAACGTAAGCACGGAGGGCGGCCTCGGCGCGCCGTCCAGCGACAGCCCGCCATGCGTGGCTGCATTGAGCACGAGCGTGGGCGGCCTATTCGGTGCGGACGCGGGCGGGGAGCTAAGCCTGGGCTTGCGCCAGAAGCCGATCAGGCTGCCGGATAAGCCTGCTGCAGGGCGGCGGGCGTCAGCTCGCTGCCACGCCATTGGAAGGCCACTGGCCACAGCTGCTGGTCGATCTGCGCGCTGCCCCAAAGATCGGCGAAGGTCCGCTCCACAGCGGGGTGACGCGTCTCGGGCGCCAACAACGCCAGCGGCCAGAGCACAAAGGCATTGCAGAGGATTTCCGCGCGCGGCAACTGCAGGCCATCGAAGTTGCCGACTTGCTCGCCGTACAGCAGCACATCGATATCCAGGGGCAAGCCCTTGCGCGCCGGTGCGTAGCGACCATTGTCGGCCTCGATAAACTTCAACCGCCGGTCCAGCTCGATCAGCGGCAAGTCGGTATAACCCGAAACCACCAGGTTAAAAAAGGGCCCGCTCTTGATGCCTACCGCCTGGCTCTCGAACACCGGCGAACAGCGCAGCGACTGGACAAAGCCAGCCAGCGCCTCGAGTCCGGCGCACAGGTGCGCTTCACGCTCGCTGTTGCTGCCGAGCCCGAGAAAAATCGGTATCAGCGGCATCCGCGCTCGATCTCCACGCCAACCCCGGTGGCGGCGGCAACAGCACCAGGCTTGGTCAGGCGCAGGCGCAGCCAGGGAATCTGGAATTCACTCATCAGGGTCTCGGCCAGGCGCTCGGCGAAGGTTTCCACCAGTTGGAACTGCGCCTGCTCGGCGAAGGCCTGGATGCGCGTGGACACCGAGGCGTAGTCGAGTGCCTTGCTCAGGTCATCGGTCGCCGCGGCAGGGCGATTATCCCAGGCGAAGGACAGGTCCAGTCGCAGGCATTGGCGAATGCCTCGCTCCCAGTCGTAGGCGCCGATCACGGTGTCGACCTCCAGGCCGTCGATAAACACTCTGTCCAACATTGTTCTCCATCGCACGGGGCGCACCCGTCGCCCTTATTCAAGCGGTTCCGACCTGTTCGTTCGACCAGGCCACCCTGTCAGCACACACCGCGGGACAGCCGGCATTCTCGCCTGAATCGGCCCGCGGCCCCAGCGCAATCTGCACTGCCCGTCGCAGCCAGGCGGACCGGCCCTCGTAGCCGCTTGGCAGCGCCTGCTAGAATCCCGGCTTTATCGCCCGGAAAGCCTCGCATGTTCTGGTTGCTGACAACCCTCGCCTACCTGCTCGGCTCGCTGTCCTTCGCCATTCTGCTCAGCCGCCTGGCGGGTCGACCCGATCCACGCGCCAGCGGTTCGGGCAACCCCGGGGCGACCAATATGCTGCGCGTCGCCGGACGCAAACTGGCCTTGCTGACCCTGCTCGGTGATGTGCTCAAGGGGCTGCTGCCCGTCTGGTTCGCCGGCCACCTGGGCCTGGGGCCGCAGCAGCAGGCCTGGATCGGCCTGGCCGCGGTGGTCGGCCATTTGTATCCGCTGTATTTCCGTTTTCGCGGCGGCAAGGGCGTGGCCACTGCCGCCGGCATGCTGCTGGGCGTCTACCCACCCGCGGCGGCCCTGGCGGCCGCGGCCTGGCTGCTGACCTTCGCCTTGACCCGCACCAGTTCGCTGGCCTCACTGATCGCCACGCCGCTGACCCTGCCCCTGCTGGCCTGGCAGCATCCGCCGGCCTTGCTGCCCATGAGCGTGCTGACGGGGCTGATCGTCTGGCGCCACCGCGCCAACCTGCGCGACCTGTTCAGTGGTCATGAACGGCACTTTTAAGGCATGCGCCCGGCTTGATCCACGGAGCCTTACGCAGCCCTCGAGCGGACTATACGGCTGGCTTACAGCGGCGCCAGCTGCTCCATGGGCCAACGCGGCTGAACCGTGATGGCCGGGCCCTCGTGCTGCCCGGCCAGCAACCGCTGGCAGCCGGCATAGGCGATCATCGCGCCGTTGTCGGTGCAGAACGCCGGACGGGCATAAAAAACCTGCCCGCCCAGCCCCTCCAGCATGCCCTGCAAGGCCGCGCGCAGTGCGCTATTGGCACTGACGCCCCCGGCGATCACCAGGCGCTTGAGCCCGGTTTGCTTGAGGGCACGCTTGCATTTGATGGTCAGAGTCTCCACCACCGCCTGCTGGAAGGCCAGGGCGATGTCGCAACGGGTTTGCTCACCGTCGTCTTCAGCGCTGCGGCACTGCTGCCAAGTGTTCAGGGCAAAGGTCTTGAGGCCGCTGAAGCTCAAGTCCAGGCCCGGACGGTCGGTCATCGGCCGCGGGAAAACGAAGCGGCCCGGCGTACCGCTCAGCGCCAGGCGCGCGATCTCCGGGCCGCCCGGGTAGTCCAGGCCTATCAGTTTGGCGGTCTTGTCGAACGCTTCGCCAGCGGCATCGTCCAGCGACTCGCCGAGCAACTGATAACGGCCGATGCCATCGACGCGTACCAACTGGGTATGGCCACCGGACACCAGCAAGGCGACGAACGGGAACTCCGGCGGCTGCTCCTCGAGCATCGGCGCCAACAGGTGGCCTTCCATATGGTGCACGCCCAGGGCCGGAATATCCCAGGCGAAGGCCAGCGCCTGGGCGCAGGAGGCGCCGACCAGCAAGGCGCCGACCAGGCCAGGGCCGGCTGTATAGGCCAGCGCGTCGATCTCGCCCGCCACACAGCCGCCTTCCTGCAACACCTGGCGAATCAACGGCAGCATGCGCTTGACGTGATCGCGCGAGGCCAACTCCGGCACCACCCCGCCGTAGACACGGTGCAGGTCGATCTGACTGAACAGCGCATCGGCCAGCAGCCCACGCTCGCTGTCGTACAGCGCGACCCCGGTTTCATCGCAGGAGGTTTCCAATCCCAGTACTAGCATGGGTGCGCCTTCAGGCTCGGCCAATTCGAAGGCGCGCATGATAAGCGCCGTCCCGGGCCCCGGCCAGCGGTTTTCGATCAGAGGCTTTGCATTCCTGGCGCCAAGGCGGTAACATCCGCAACCCTTGAAAACCGACGTACTCCCAGTGCCTTTTAATGCCAGGAGCACGTTCACCACCGGTAATTAATTAAGGTAGTTTTGGATGCCAGCCGTCAAAGTTAAAGAGAACGAACCCTTCGACGTCGCTCTGCGTCGTTTCAAGCGCTCCTGCGAAAAAGCCGGTGTTCTGGCTGAAGTCCGTAGCCGTGAGTTCTATGAAAAGCCCACGTCCGAGCGCAAGCGCAAGGCTGCCGCTGCAGTCAAGCGTCACGCCAAGAAAGTGCAGCGCGAACAGCGCCGCGCCGTACGCCTGTATTAATTTACAGACGCACGCTGTCAGCTTTTGCCACGCCCGGCTGATTGCCGGGTTGCCGGCATGACCGACTCCAACCTCAAGACCCGTCTTACGGACGCTATCAAGGACGCCATGCGCGCCCAGGATAAGCCACGTCTGATGACGTTGCGTCTGGCCCTCTCCGACATCAAGCGCGTCGAAATTGACGAGCGAGTCGAAGTGGACGACGCACGGTTCTTGCTGATCCTCGACAAGATGATCAAGCAGCGCCGCGATTCCTTTCGTCAATTCAGCGACGCGGGCCGTAAAGACCTGGCCGATGTCGAAGCCGCTGAAATTGTCGTGCTGCAGGCCTTTATGCCCAGCCCCCTGAGCGAAGCCGAGGTCCGCAACCTGATCGAGCAGGCCATCGTCGACAGCGGCGCCCAAGGCATGCCGGACATGGGCAAGGTCATGATGCTGTTGCGCCCGCTGGTTCAGGGTCGCGCCGACATGGCACTGGTCAGCCAACAGCTTAAAGCCGCCCTGTCCTCCTAATTCCGCCGCAGCTATGCTGGCGACTCGACCGATCACGAGAACGCCATGGCCGGGCTTATTCCTCAGGGTTTTATCGACGACCTGCTCAACCGCACCGACATCGTCGACGTGGTCAGCTCGCGCGTCCAGCTGAAAAAGACCGGTAAAAATTTCAGCGCCTGCTGCCCGTTTCACAAGGAAAAAACCCCCTCGTTCAGCGTCAGCCCGGACAAGCAGTTCTACTACTGCTTTGGCTGCGGCGCCGGCGGCAATGCGTTGGGGTTTGTCATGGACCACGACAACCTGGATTTCCCCCAGGCCGTCGAGGACCTGGCCAAGGCCGCCGGCATGGAAGTACCCCGCGAAGAAAGCGGCGGACGCCCACAGAAACCGCGCCAGTCCGGCGACTCGCCGCTGTATCCGCTGCTGACCGCGGCCGCCGACTTCTACCGCCATGCGCTAAAACACCATCCCTCGCGCAAGGCCGCGGTGGATTACCTCAAGGGCCGCGGCCTGTCTGGCGAAATCGCCCGCGACTTCGGCCTGGGGTTCGCCCCGCCTGGCTGGGACAACCTGCACAAGCACCTGGGCAGCGACGCCTTGCAGCAGAAGGCCATGATCGAGGCCGGCCTGCTGATCGAAAACGCCGAAACCGGCAAACGCTACGACCGCTTCCGCGACCGGGTGATATTCCCCATTCGCGACAGTCGCGGGCGCATCATCGCCTTTGGCGGCCGGGTGCTGGGGGACGACAAACCCAAGTACCTGAACTCCCCGGAGACGCCGGTGTTTCACAAGGGCCAGGAGCTTTACGGGCTTTACGAAGCCCGTAAAAGCAACCGCGACCTGGACGAAATCCTGGTGGTCGAGGGCTATATGGACGTCATCGCCCTGGCCCAGCAGGGGCTGCGCAATGCCGTCGCGACCCTCGGCACCGCCACCAGCGAAGAACACCTCAAGCGCCTGTTCCGCGTGGTTCCCAGCGTATTGTTCTGCTTCGATGGCGACCAGGCCGGGCGCAAGGCCGCCTGGCGCGCCCTGGAAGCGGCCCTGCCCTGCCTGCAGGACGGCCGCCGCGCGCGCTTCCTGTTTCTCCCCGAAGGCGAGGACCCGGACAGCCTGGTGCGCAGCGAAGGCACCGATGCCTTCCGCGCGCGCATTACCCAACAGGCGCAGCCCCTGGCCGACTATTTCTTCCAGCAACTGACCGACGAAGCCGACCCGCGCTCGCTGGAGGGCAAGGCCCACCTGGCGACCCTGGCCGCGCCGCTGATCGACAAGGTCCCAGGGGCCAACCTGCGCGCGCTGATGCGCCAACGCCTGACCGAACTGACCGGCCTGAGCGGCGAGTCCCAAGCGCCCTCGGCAGCGATGCCGCCCGGCGCCCCCCTGCCCAGCCTCGATGACCACGGCTACTACGACAGCAGCCAGGCGTACGACGAGCCGCCCAGCTATGGCGACGCGAGCTACCCGCCCAAGCGCGAGAAAAAATGGGACAACACCGGGGACAAACCCTGGAGCAAGGACAAGAACTGGAAGAAAAAAGGCCAGGCCGACTTCACGCCACGTGGGCCGCGGATCGCCGCACCGGTCGAATCACCGACCCTGACCGCACTGCGCACCCTGCTGCATCACCCCGAGCTGGCGCATAAGGTCGAGGACGCCAGTCACTTCGCCGCCGAAAATGACACCTATGCTCAATTGCTGGTGGCCTTGCTCGGCGCCCTGCAAAAAAACCCGAAATTACGCTCGCTGCAACTGATCGCACGCTGGCACGGCACCGACCAGGGCCGCTTGCTGCAGGCCCTGGCGGAAAAGGAATGGCTGATTCAGGCGGACAACCTTGAACAACAGTTTTTCGACACCATAACTAGCCTGGCCGCCCGTCAACGTGAGCGCAGCCTGGAACATCTGCTGCGAAAAGCCCGTCAAAGTGAACTCAACCCGACGGAGAAAGAGCAACTGCGCGAACTGCTCAGCCGTACTGTTTCTCGCGCGAATCCGACCTCAACTGGCGCGTGAGGTCCCTGCTCAGGTATAATCCTCGGCTTGTTTTTTGCCCGCCAAGACCTTCAGTGGATAGGGTGTTATGTCCGGAAAAGCGCAACAATCTCGCCTCAAAGAGTTGATCAGCCGTGGTCGTGAGCAGGGTTACCTGACTTACGCCGAGGTCAACGACCACCTGCCGGAGGATATTTCAGATCCGGAACAGGTGGAAGACATCATCCGCATGATCAATGACATGGGGATCAACGTATTCGAGACAGCCCCGGATGCGGATGCCCTGTTATTGGCCGAAGCCGATACCGACGAAGCGGCGGCCGAAGAAGCCGCGGCCGCGTTGGCCGCGGTAGAGACCGATATCGGCCGTACGACCGACCCGGTGCGCATGTACATGCGTGAAATGGGCACGGTCGAACTGCTGACCCGCGAAGGCGAAATCGAAATCGCCAAGCGGATCGAGGAAGGCATTCGTGAGGTGATGGGCGCTATCGCGCACTTCCCAGGCACGGTCGACAGCATCATGGCCGAGTACACCCGGGTCACCACCGAAGGTGGGCGCCTGGCCGAAGTGCTCAGCGGCTACATCGACCCGGACGACGGCATTGCCGCGCCGGCCGAAGTGCCGGTGCCGGTGATCAAGGAAGGTGACGCCGCCGAACCCGAAACCGACGACGAAGAAGCCGAAGGCGACAGCGACGACGAAGAGGAAGGCGATGGCGGTCCGGATCCGGAAGTCGCCCGCGTGCGCTTCGGCGCCGTGGCCGAGCAGCTGGAAAAAGCCAACAAGGTGCTGAAAAAGCACGGTCGTGACAGCAAACAGGGGGTTGCCGAGCTCAAGGAGCTGGCCCTGCTGTTTATGCCGATCAAGCTGATTCCCAAGCAGTACGACGCGCTGGTGGTGCGGGTTCGCGATTCCCTGGAGCGCCTGCGTGGCCAGGAACGCGCCATCATGCAACTGTGCGTGCGGGATGCCCGTATGCCGCGCGCCGATTTCCTGCGCCAGTTCCCGAACAACGAAATCGACGAGGGCTGGACCGACAAGCTGGCCAAGGGCAAAAGCAAATACGCTGAAGCCATTGGCCGCCTGCAGCCGGACATCAAGCGTTGCCAGCAGAAGCTGGTTGCCCTGGAAGCCGAAACCGGTCTGACGCTCGCCGAGATCAAGGACATCAACCGTCGCATGTCGATCGGCGAGGCCAAGGCCCGTCGCGCGAAGAAAGAGATGGTCGAGGCGAACCTGCGTCTGGTGATCTCGATCGCCAAGAAGTACACCAACCGTGGCCTGCAGTTCCTCGACCTGATCCAGGAAGGCAACATTGGCCTGATGAAGGCGGTGGACAAGTTCGAATACCGTCGCGGCTACAAGTTCTCGACTTATGCCACCTGGTGGATTCGCCAGGCGATCACCCGCTCGATCGCCGACCAGGCGCGGACTATCCGTATCCCGGTGCATATGATCGAGACGATCAACAAACTCAACCGTATCTCGCGGCAGATGCTGCAGGAAATGGGTCGCGAGCCGACCCCGGAAGAGTTGGGCGAACGCATGGAAATGCCTGAGGACAAGATCCGCAAGGTGTTGAAGATCGCCAAGGAACCGATCTCCATGGAGACGCCGATCGGCGACGACGAAGACTCGCACCTGGGGGACTTTATCGAAGACTCCAGCATGCAGTCGCCGATCGACGTGGCCACGGTGGAAAGCCTCAAGGAAGCGACCCGCGAAGTGCTGGCCGGCCTCACTGCCCGTGAAGCCAAGGTACTGCGCATGCGCTTCGGCATCGACATGAATACCGACCACACCCTGGAAGAGGTGGGTAAACAGTTCGATGTGACCCGCGAGCGGATCCGCCAGATCGAGGCGAAGGCGCTGCGCAAGCTGCGTCATCCGACCCGAAGCGAGCATCTACGCTCCTTCCTCGACGAGTAAGCCCAAAACCCCCGGCCCCAACCGGGGGTTTTGCTTTGTGCGCGCAGCCCAGCGCCGTCCGTCTACACTCGCTCATAACGCACGCCTGATATGAGCCCGTTATGCCCAGACTGCCGGCCCTTGTTCTGTTGTGCTGGGCGTTCTGGGCGGTGCCTGCGAGCGCCTTGACCCTGAGCGAAACCGAACGTGATTGGCTTGCCGCCCACCCGCAACTGCGCCTGGGCATCGATTCCACCTGGCCGCCGTTCGAGTTCCGCGACGCCCAGGGCCACTACCAGGGCCTCTCGGCCGACTATATCCGCGTGGTCGAGCAACGCCTGGGCATTCGCCTGGAGCCGGTGGAGCCGAGCGACTGGAGCGAGGTGCTCAAGCAGGTACGCACAGGGGGCATCGACCTGCTGCCTGGCATCATGGCCACCCCCGAACGCGAGCAGTACCTGGCCTTTACCCGCCCCTACCTGGATTTCCCCATCGTCATCCTGGCCCGGGTGGACGGTCCGCAGCCCCACAGCCTGGACAGCCTCAAGGACCTGACGGTGGCGGTGATCCGCGACTACGCCCCCCACGAGCTGCTGCGCAAACACCACCCCGAACTGCGCCTGCTGGCCCTGCCCAATGCCCGCGAAGCCCTGCAGGCGCTGGCCACCGGCCGTGCCGATGCCTTCGTCGGTGACCTTGCCTCCAGTGCCTGGAGCCTGCGCCAACTGCATTTCGACGGCCTGCTGGTGACCGCTGAAACGCCCTACCGCTACCAGTTGGCAATGGCCGTACCGCGCGAGCACGCGGTGCTGGCCGGCATCATCGACAAGGTTTTCCTCGACCTCGATGCGGCCGAGCTGGCCGCCCTGCAGACCCAGTGGGTCGGCGGCATGCTGGACACCCGCACGCCCTGGCACGAACTGCTGGTTTATGGGCTGCCGGGCCTGCTGGCGCTGATCGGCGTGATCGGCGTGATCCTGCTGATCAACCGCCGCCTCTCTCGCGAGATGAGCCGCCGTGCCGCCCTTGAACTGCAGTTGCGCGACAGCGAGCAGCACTACCGCGGCCTGGTGGAAAGCCTCTCCGCCATTGCCTGGGAGGCGCGCCCCAGCGATTTCTGCTTCACCTATGCCTCGCCGCATGCCGAAAAGCTGCTCGGCTACCCCCTGACCGACTGGCTGCAACCTGGGTTCTGGCAACGCGTCGTGCACCCGGACGATGCGCAGCGCGTCGACGACTTCTGCCGCCGCGAAAGCGCCGCCGGGCGCGACCATAGCCTGGACCACCGCATGTTGGCCGCCGACGGCCGGGTGGTCTGGGTCCGCGATATCAGCACCCTGAGCCGGCATGGCGACGTCACCGTGCTGCGCGGCCTGATGATCGACATCAGCGAAGCCAAGGAGACCGAGCAGGCCTTGCACCTGTCCGAGCTGAAGTTCGCCTCGGTCTTCCACCATTGCCCCGATATCCTGGTCATCGCCCGCGGCGACAATGGCCGCCTGCTGGCGCTGAACCGCGCCTTCGAGTTGCAATTCGGCATCGCCGCCGCCGATGCCCTAGGCAAGACCGCCACCGAACTGGGCCTGTGGGGCCAGGCCGACCAAGGCCCGCAGCTGCTGCAGCGCCTGCAGGGCAACAACCTGCGCAACCTGGAACTGCCCTTCCGCCGACGCGACGGCCAGGGGTTCACCGGCCTGCTCTCGGCCGAGCGCATCGCCCTCGACGGCAGCGATGCCCTGGTGCTGGCGGTGCGCGACATCAGCGAACTCAAGGAGACCCAGCTGCGGCTGCAAAACTCCGAGGAGCGTTTTGCCAAGGCGTTCTACGCCTCGCCCGACGGGCTGCTGATCACCCGCCTGCGCGACGGTCTGCTGATCGAGGCCAACCAAGGTTTTAGTCGTATCACCGGCTACAGCGCCGAACAGGCCTCCCAACGCTCGACCCTGGAGCTGCGCATCTGGGCCGACCCGGAAGACCGTATGCGCCTGGTCCAGCGGGTCGCCGTGGAGGGCCTGGTCCGCGACTTCACCGCGTTTATCCGCACCACCGAGGGTCTGTTGCGGCTCTGTGAGCTGTCCGCGCAGCCGATCAACATCGGCGGCGAACCCTGCATGCTGACGATCGCCCGCGACATCACCGAACGCCAGCAGATGCAGGAAAAGCTGCTGCAGGCCGCCACCGTGTTCGAAAGCACCGCCGAGGGGGTGATGATTACCGACCTGGCCCAGCGCATCACCGCGGTCAACCGCGCCTTTAGCGAGATCACCGGCTACAGCGAAGCCGAAGCCCTGGGCCAATCGCCACGCCTGCTCGCCTCCGGCCAGCATGACAGCGCGTTCTACGCGGCGATGTGGCACCGCCTGGCAGCCGAAGGCCATTGGCAGGGCGAGATCTGGAACCGGCGCAAGAATGGCGAAGCCTACCCGGAGTGGCTGACCATCAACGCGGTGAAGAATGGCAAGGGCGCCGTCAGCCATTTTGTCGGGGTCTTCGCCGATATCTCTACCCTCAAGCAAGCCCAGGCGCGCCTGGACCACCAGGCCCACCACGACCCGCTGACCGGCCTGCCCAATCGCCTGCTGTTCGAGAACCGCCTGCGCAGCACCCTGAACGACGCCCAGGCGGGCGACTGCCAGGGCGCGGTCCTGTTCCTCGACCTCGACCGCTTCAAGCACATCAATGACAGCCTCGGCCATCCGGTGGGCGACCTGCTGCTCAAGAGCATCGCCAAGCGCCTGCGCGAACAGCTGCGCGATATCGACACCGTGGCGCGCCTGGGCGGCGACGAATTCATCATCCTGCTGCCGGGACTGCACCAGAAACAGGACGCCGAACTGATCGCCAGCAAGTTGCTGACCTCGTTCAACCTGCCCTTCCAGTCCGGCGAGCACGATTTTTTCATCAGCGTCAGCATCGGCATCAGCCTGTTCCCCGAGGACGGCCTGGACGTGGCCACCCTGGTGAAAAACGCCGACGCGGCCATGTACCGCTCCAAGGCCCGCGGGCGCAACCGGGTGGAGTTCTACACCTGCGACCTGACCACCCAGGCCAGCGAGCGCATGGCCCTGGAAAACGAGCTGCGCCGCGCCCTGGAGCGCAACGAATTGAGCTTGCACTACCAGCCCAAGCTGGCGCTGCACGACCACCGGCTGGTCGGGGCCGAGGCACTGGTGCGCTGGCGCCACCCGGTGTTCGGCGAGGTGACACCGGAACGCTTTATTCCGCTGGCCGAGGAAAACGGCCTGATCCTGCCCCTGGGCGACTGGGTGTTGCAGGAAGCCTGCCGGCAGATGGGCGACTGGCAGCGGCAGTACGTGACCTTTGGCCCGCTGTCGATCAACCTGGCCGGCGCCCAGCTGCGCCAGTCGCACCTGGTCGGGCGCATCCGCCAGTTGCTCGAGGACGCCGGGCTGACCCCGGACCAGCTGCAACTGGAGATCACCGAGAACTTCATCATGAGCCAGACCGAGGAGGCCCTGGGCATCCTGCATGAGCTCAAGGCATTGGGCGTGCAACTGGCCATCGACGACTTCGGCACCGGCTACTCGTCCCTGAGCTACCTCAAGCGCCTGCCGCTGGATATCCTCAAGATCGACCAGTCCTTTGTCCGCGGCCTGCCCGAAGACCACCACGACGCCGCCATCACCCGCGCGATCATCGCCCTGGGGCGCAGCATGCAGCTGACGGTGATCGCCGAGGGCGTCGAGACCCTGTCCCAGCAACAGTTCCTCGCCGCCGAGGGCTGCGAGCAAATCCAGGGTTACCTGATCAGTCGTCCTCTGCCGGCGGCGGATTTTGCCGCGACCTTTCTGGTGCCGTGGCATTCGATTGGCACAACCGCCACACCGCCGGTATAATCCGCCAGCTTTTCCGGGCCTATAGCTCAGTTGGTCAGAGCAGAGGACTCATAATCCTTTGGTCCACGGTTCAAGTCCGTGTGGGCCCACCACCTTCAAAGCCGCGCCCTGCGCGGCTTTTTTGTGGGCGTGGCAAAAGACGCTCGCCCCACTCCGCCGCCGCACCTGTAGAAGCCCCACCCCCGGGGCGATACCAACCCACAGCGCCCGCATGCACCCCTCGGTCTGTGTGGCCGTGCGGGACGTTGCCTGTAGGAGCGACATTCGCTTACAACAGCGCTTTCACCTGGCCCCAATTGTGTTTGAGAACGGGGTTTTCCAAGGGTGATCGCCTTAGCCGAGCAGCCAAGCCCGCCAAAAAGCCACGCCTGCGTTGCAGGTAGGCAAACATCAGGGCGCGAACCTCCTCGGCGTTCCAGGGCTCCATTTCCGGCGTGGTATTGAAGGCGCTGATATTGCTACTGAACACCGGATAAACCTCCGCGCAGAGGATGTCCTCAAGTTCCGCAACGGTTCGCCCAGCCCCCTGCAGGACTGCAGCGATTGCCCGGTAGTCGTACTGCTGCAGCTCTTTGGCGACAAAAAGCTCCGACAGGGCCGCCCAAATGGGCAGCCGGCGCGCAAACTCGTATTCCGACAAGGTAGTCATGTTGTTATGGCACCGAAGAAACCCGCACGCGAGATCTGCACGGTACAAGTGAGCTGCGCCGCCCTGCAACTGCAGAGCCTACGCCGCGGCGAGAGCCGCTGGACTGTCGCAGCATGGCGTGCCGAGGCCACCCTGGCGGGGCTAAAATGGACAGTTATGCAGTGCGGAACATCGAGCCGGAATGGCCAAAGGGGGTTAACCGTGCGCAGGTCGGATAGTAGAAAGCGTACCTTGACAGCCCATCGAGGCCGCCAAGGCAGCGGGTGTAGCCGGGCGCCAGTAGCTACCGAGGGGTTGGAAAAAGACTGCTTCGCCCAGGGGGCGAAACAGCCAAGGGGATAAGCAGCGCAGGGTCAATCCAGGGCGGCACCGCCTGAAGCCACTGGATCGACACTCGCTTGACCGACAAGGGTCCCTTACTTCAGCACCAGCAAGCGATGCACGCCGTCCTCGACCTCGATCCCATGGGTGTCATGGGTGAAGCCGGGGAAGGACTTGTCGAAGCTCTCCAGGGCCTTCAGGTAGCCCAGCAATGGCCCGTCCGCGGGCCCGGCGTTTTCGCCCGGCATCAGCAAGGGAATGCCTGGTGGATAGGGCACGATACCGGTGGCGGCCAGACGCCCGGCGGCTTGGTCCAGGGTCACCAGCTCGATTTCGTTGCGCACCAGTTTTTCGTAGGCCTCCACGGGGCTGAACACGGCTTGCGGCAAGGTGCCGAAGGCCTGGGACATGCTGGCGGTGGTCTTGTGCTTTTTCATGGCGGCGAAGATTTCATCCGCCAAGTCCTTGAGGCCCATGCCGGCGTAACGCGACTGGTTGGCCGACACCAGGTCCGGCAGGCACAGCTCCAGATCGGTGTTCTCGTCATAATCGCGCTTGAAGTCCAACAGGGCGTTGACCAGGGTGCCCCATTTGCCCTTGGTGATGCCGATGGAGAACAGGAACAGGATGGTGAAGTCGGTGGTTTTCTCCACGACTATGCCATGGCGTCCCAGGTACTTGGTGATCACGCAGGCCGGGACGCCCGACTCGAGCAGGTTGCCGTCATCGCCCATGCCGGGGCTGAGCACCGAGACCTTGATCGGGTCCAGCATGCAGTAGCCTTCCTCGATGTCGCCGAATCCGTGCCACACCTCGTTGGGGTGCAAGACCCAACAGCTCGGCTCGGTCCTCAGCAGCAGCGGATCCGCTGCATGGAAGGGCACCGCGGCAGTGCCCACTTGCACCGTTGGCGGCTGCCAGCAGGTAAAGAACCAGTCGTCCTTGTCCGCCATCTCGTGGTGCATGCGCGAGATGACCTGGCGGAAGGCCACGGCTTCCTCGATGGACTCGTTGGTGAGTATCTCCCCGCTCGGCGCCTCCATCATCGCCGAACTGACGTCGCAGGACGCCATGATCGCGTAGTTGGGCGAGGTCGAGGCGTGCATCATGTACGACTCGTTGAACCGCGCGTGTTCGATCGGGTTGCGGCCGTTGCGCACATGGATCATCGAGGCCTGGGTCAGGGCCGCGAGCAACTTGTGCGTCGACTGGGTGGCGAACACGGTCGGCTTGGATTCATCGTGATCGTCCGGACTGCCGTGCATGGCGAAGCGATCGCGGTACAGCGGGTTGAACCGCGCATAACCGTACCAGGCCTCGTCGAAATGCAGGCGGTCGACGCTCTGGCCCAGCAATTCCTCGACCCGGGTGACGTTATAGGTCAGGCCGTCATAGGTGGAGTTGGTGATGATCGCGTGCACCGGCGTCGGGTCGATGCCGGCCTTGACCATCGGGTTGGCGGCGATGGCGGCTTTCACCCCTTCGCGGCTCAGGGTTTGCGGCAGGATCGGGCCGATGATGCCGTAACGGTTGCGGGTCGGCACCAGGTAGGTGGGCAAGGCCCCCGACAGGGTCATCGCGTGCTCGGCCGACTTGTGGCAATTGCGGTCGCACAGGGCAATCTGGTTACGCGTGACGCTGGCCATCAGGATCACGCGGTTGGACATCGAGGAGCCGTTGGTGACGTAGTAGGTGCGATGGGCACCGAACACCTTGGCCGCGTAGCGCTCGCCCTGGCCGATGGGGCCGCTGTGGTCCAGCAGGGAACCGAGGTCACCCACCGAAATCGACAAGTCCGAACGCAGCAGGTTTTCCCCGAAGAACTCGTAGAACGCCCGGCCCACGGTACTTTTCAGAAACGCGGTACCACCGGCGTGGCCGGGGGTGTGCCAGGAATACTCATAGGTTTTGGCAAACTTCACCAGCGCGCCGAACATGGGCGGCAGCACGGCCTGGCGATAGCGTTCGATGGCCGCCAGGATACGCCCGCTGAGGAAGCGACTGGTGTCCTCCGGCAGCCAGATAAAGTCGTCGGCGTGCTGCATGACCACCAGCGGAATGGTGGAGGCGGTGCTGCGGTAGCTGACCAGGAACACCGGCACCCGGGTGTTACGCGCACGCAGGCTGGTCAGCAGCTTGATGCACTCCTCGTGGTTTGGGCTGTCATCCATTTCCCAGCTGAGCAGGACGCATTGTATGGCTGGGTCGGAACTGAGGATCGAGGTCGCGTCGCTCAGGGATTCCGACATCAGCACACTGATGGCGCGCGTTTCCATTTCAGTGATCAGTTGATTGAGCGACCGACCGAAAACCGTGCGCTTGTCCGGCGGACTGCTGACCAACAGCGCGAGCATGCCGACCGTGGTTTTATACTCCGACATTATCTGATCTCCCTACTCATGGCTTATAGGTTGTTAACCGGCACCGGCTCGCCCGTGATGTGCTGCGCATTGACCGTTTGTGTCGGCACGCTGTTATTGCGCGCTTCCAGGGCGATCAGGCGGTTGTTGACGAAGCTGAACATGGTGTAGCCGAAGATGGTCGCCACGCCGCCGAGCATCAGTGCCTGCTCGCCGGAGCTGTACAGCGCCAGGTAGCTGTAGACCGTCGCCACCCAGGCGATGATATTGGTCTTGAGCGCCGCGTCGGCCGGCACATTAGAGGCTTTCTGTATGGTCATCACGGCCGCCATGGAGAGGATGTACGGCACCAGGTTGGTGACCACGGCGAGGTTGACCAGGGTATCGAACTGCTTGCTCAGGTCCGGACTGATGGTCAGGAAGCCCAGGGCCGTCTGCGCCGCCAGCAGGATCAACATGCCGATGATCGGCGTACCGGCCTTGTTGGCCTTGGCGAAGATCGACAGGAAGTACCCGGTGTCCGCCGAGCTCTTGAACACCTGGGCGATGGTGAACTGCCAGCCCAGCAACGAACCGATGCAGGCCAGCACCATCGCCGCCATCACCAGGTCACCGACAAAGGGGGTGAACATCTTGGCGAACACCAGGCCGAACGGCGCGGTGGAGGCCGCCAGCTCGGGGTTGTTGACGATCCCGGCGATCACGTTGGTGGAGACGATATAAATCACCGCCGCACCGGCGGTACCGCCCAGCACCGCGATCGGCACGTTCTTCTCCGGGTTTTCCACCGCATCGGTGTTGGCACAGGCCGACTCCAGCCCCAGGAATGCCCACAGGGTGATTGCCACCGAAGCGCCGGCCGCTTCCAGGTAGCCCATGTTGTGCGGGTTCCAACCCGCGGCGTAGATACTGCTGTCGAACCAGAACCAACCGACGGTGGACACCAGCACCACCGGCGCGATAACGCCCCAAACCGTGATGGCACCGATACGGCCGGTGATCCGCGCGCCCCCGAAGTTGGCAACGGTGGTGATCCAGAGCAAGGCGATGGTCGCCAGACCCACCTGCAGGGGATCGAGTTTTATGTCAAACAGCACCTGGATATAGCCGACCGCGGTGATACTGATGGCCACGTTGGCGATCAACAACGACATGCCATAGGTGTAGTTCGTCAGGTAGTTGCCGGCCTTGCCGAAGGTGTATTCGGCGTAACCGCCCATGCCGCCGGTCTTGCGGCTGAGCATCCCGCAGCGGGCAAACGCATAGGCCAGCGCCAGCGAGCCGGTGGCCGTGATCAACCACGAGAGGATGGAAATACCGCCGACTTGAGCGAGTTTGGTCGGCAACAGCACAATGCCCGAACCCAGCATATTGACGGCGGTAAGCATGGTCAGCTGTCCCACCGTCATCTTTTTCGCGGTTGTCATTTCGAACCTCACCTAACGTGGAGGGAAAAACTTAGTAATAGCAAAATAATTGCAGCTAGCAAGAAACTCATAACAAATCGTTTGAACAAGATCGGCTTGTAAATGTCCCGCATAAGTCGCCCGGTATTGCGAATCGAATATGCCCTACCCGGCAGGTGTAAGCAGGCTCAGGTGCAGGGCATGGGACGCTATGCGAACAACCGCCACTGCTTATGGCTGGAATCCGTAGTACCGGTGGCTGCGCTGACCATCACCAGCAAGCAATGAGCGCGGCACTCACCCACTTGCCAAACCTAAACGTGGCACAAATGTATTACCGCCAGCCTTTACACCGCGGTGCCTGACGCCATTGATCGGCAGCAACGCCCTCCAAGTAACCAGACCTGCCAGTTCAGCCCTCCCTGAACAACTCACAGCTTCGCCGCCTGCCCCCTCGGGCCGCAGGGCTATTGTTGGGACCCGCGCCCAATCGGAACAATCAACTAATCATCCCGAGAACAGTAAGGGAGCGGGGTGACTCTTTTATTGCGTCCCGTCGAGATACCGTGCCAATTGTTCAAGGAACACCGCAAGACATTGAAAGGCATTAATATCTTTGTTTTTCGGTTACGTTGGACCAAGTTCTACACAGCGAACGCCCGAACACCTCATATAACCTTAGCGACTCCTTAAACCCGCGCAACAGTTGGCAGCCGGCACAAGGGCGGTGTCTATTTGGCCTCGCTGGCACTTTGCGATTGATCGCCCATACTTTGCCAACCTGCCTTAGGCAGCTGCAAAAAGTGCTGCAAACAGCCTGGGACGACACAACCCTAGGGGTACTCGAGCAGCCGTTGGACCAGGGCCTGGAAGGGATCATCCGCTGGTGCTGCGTCAGGCTTTGACGGAGTTGGCGCAAAAACTGGAAACCAAACGCAGTCGCTACATCCGAGAGGGGACTGGCACCATGCAAATGCAATTCAGGCGCAGCGGCAGATTGTTGCACGACCTGCTCGACCTGTTTATCCGGGTCGGTCTGATCGCCGCGATGGTTGCCTTTTCCTATCAGGTGTTCGCGCCGTTTCTGGAACTGATGGTGTGGTCGGTGATACTGGCCGTGACCCTGTATCCCTTGCAGCGCCGTTTGCAGGCACGGCTGGGCTGGCGTGACGGCTGGGCAGCGACGCTTATCGTGGTGGTCGCGCAATTGCTGTTGCTGGTGCCGGTGTACCTGTTGCTATCGTCCCTGAGCGAATCCCTGGAGTCCTTGATCGCCCTGCTCAAAAGCGGCGCCTGGAGTTTACCCAAGCCGCCCGACTCCGTGGCCGGCTGGCCGCTGGTGGGGCCGCAACTGCATGCCTTGTGGCTGTCCACCTCCAACGACCTGACCAGTACCCTGCAAAACCTGCTGCCCCATTTCAAGGGAACTGGCCGCGTGCTGCTGGCCGCGCTGGCCAATGTCAGCGCCGCCCTGCTGCTGTTTATCGCGGCATTGATCATCGCCGGCATCTGCATGGCCTTTGGCGAGCAAGGTGCAAACGCCTTCAAACGGATCACCACACGGATTTCCGGGCCCGAGCGCGGGCCACATATTGTTCACTTGTGCACCGCCACCATTCGCGCCGTGGCCATGGGCGTGATTGGCATCGCCTTTATCCAGATGGTGCTGGTGGGCATGGGACTGGTCGTTATGGGGGTGCCAGGAGCGGGATTTCTGGCGTTTGTCGTGCTGCTGCTGGGTATCGTGCAGTTGCCGGCCACGCTGATTACCCTGCCCGCCATTCTCTATGTCTTCAGTACCCAAGGCTTCGATGCCGCGACCATCGCCTTCGCCCTGTATATGTTTATCGCCGGCCTGGCCGACAATGTGCTCAAGCCCATGCTGCTGGGCCGTGGCGTCGATGTGCCCATGCCGGTGGTATTGATCGGCGCCTTGGGCGGCATGGTTGCCAAAGGCATTATCGGGCTGTTTATAGGACCGGTAATTCTGGCGGTCGCCTACAAACTGTTCTGGATGTGGGTCGACGAACAGAAGCCGGGAGACAGCATCGATCCGCTACCGCCGTATTGAGCCCGTTGCGCCAGAGCCGCTCTCCAAGGCCCTGCCAAGAAGCACGGCCAGTGCCTTGGGAACTGATCGCTGCCCATCAAGACGCATGGACGGCCGCCCCTTTCAGGGCGTCGCAAAAAACCTTGCTAGCACCTTGCTATTAACCGGCGCTGATCTACACCTAGAGGCACGTTCTTCGATCACCCGCCGCAGTAACGCAAGGGAATGCCGCCTATGAACGCTCCCAATTGAATCCTGACGCGCTCATCACCCCTGAGCTCGCCGTCGGATAGACCCTTCAAGCAAAGAAAACCGCCGCGCCCGGTTCGCCCGCGCGGTCATTCGGCACGCCCGTGATTCGGCAAAGCCCCTAAGGCCCGCGACTGGCGGGTTGCTTCAGATGCGTTTGCAACAACGGCAGGCCACAGCGATCGGGTGTGTACCACACGCCCCGCGCAAGGCAAGCCTGCTGGCTAGCAGGTCCCCACTCCCCTGAACAAGGAAGGTTAACCATGACTACGTCCACCGACATCCCCTCGACCTTTTCCCCACCCAGCGGCTTGCTGGTCGACAACCCCACCGCGGGGGCGCCACCGCTGTTCTGCCTGTTCACCCAGGACTGGATCCAGATGCAGGGTTTTATCGCCCAGGCGACCCAGCTCCCGGTCGCGACCGGTGATTTCAAAAGCAAATATGGCACCTTCACCGACGAGGCCGAAGTAGAGGGCTGCGTCGCGGCCATGAAGAGCATCCAGGGCTTGAGCACCCTGTTCGGCGATCCACTGGCGCTGCTCACCGAGCTGGCGAACAACCCGGCCATTTTGCAGAGCGATACCGCCCCTACCCAGCTGTACCTGCATATCGTCTGGTTCGCGACCAAGCTCTATCAAACCGCGACGACCTTCAACCAGACGCTCTCGCAGTTGATGGCCGTACTCAACGCGGTACCGCCCGACCAATTGCCCCAGGTACTGGCGTCAATCCTGACCGGGCCGGGCGGGCTGCAGTCCTCGGCGGTGTCCATGGTGACGCTGACCAATGCCTTGATCCAGGACCTGGCGAAATTCAACCTGCAGCTCACCCCGTCCATCAACGTCATGACCACCTATACCGCCAGCTCGTCGAAATTCTATACCGACGTGGTCAGCGCCATTGGTGCGGACGCCGCGGATGTCATCTCCTACCAGAGCGAAGCCGACACCGCTTACAAACTCTGGCGCGACCTGACCATCTCGGCGGTCACCACCTCGGTCGGGACCATGATCCTGAGCGGCGGCATGGCCTGGCCAATCTCCGCCACCCTGGCGGGCGTGTTGGGCGATCAGGCGAAAAAAGCCCGAGATGCTTACGACAAGGCCTGCGCCCAGCGCGATGCGGCCTCCAGTGACCAGCAGAAGAAACTCTCGCTGCAAAACGACCTCGGCGCGTTCAACCTGAAGATGGGACCGACCAATACCGCCGCCCAGGCCTTTCTGGCGGACCTGCAGCGGGTCTCGGGCGTCTGGACCAGCATCGGCTCCGACCTTGACTTTATCGCCAAGAACTTCACCCCTGCCCAGTTCGACAATCTGCCCGTCTGGAGCGCGGCCATGAAACTCGACCAGGCCACCCTGGATTGGCAAGCGATTGCCGCCAAGGCCAACGAATACACCAGCAACTCCCTGGTGACCTACAGCATCGTCCCCTTTGGCAGCCCGTTGCCACCCGACACCACGCCCGCCGGCCAATAGTCACCTGCGGTGTGGGTGCTGTTCAGTTTTTCCATCAAGGAGACACACATGAATAGGGTACAACAGGCGGTCCCGGTGAACTGGCCGCCCCTGCAACAACAGGCGGCCCCTTACACCACGTTGGTCAGCGTGCAGGATCCGGTTAGCGGCCTGATCGACGTCACCTACTGTGGCTTGAAAACCAACCTGTCGGATGTGCTGAAAGACCAGCCGGCCAGCGGCGTGCACAGCGTCGCCATTTTCGCCGACACCCTGGTGCTGGACGTGCCCACGGTGGCCACCAGCGGGTTGCTGCTGGTGGTGCGCAATATCGACACCAGCGCGCTCGCGGGTCAACCATTCCGCGCGACGCCTGGGGCCAATGGCGAGTTTATGGCGCAGGTCCTGGTCGGCGCGGCCGTGGGCGGCACCTTCAGCCTGGGCGTCACCGGGCAGGATGGGCAGGTCTCCCCAGCGGTGGGCAGCGACGCCCTGACTGCCAGCACTTATCTGGCCGCCCGCAATGAGCCGCTCAGCCTGTTGCCACCGAGCCCCGGCAACAACCTGGCCAGCCTGCTGGACTACTCGTGGAACATCAACAGCCTGTACGCCAGCTTTTCCGCCGCTGCCTGGCTGATGGACGACCCGGCCAACAGTTCGACCAACGACACGGCGAAAGCCATGCTGGCCTGGGTGGTGACCAGTACCGCCAGCCTGGCCACCCAGCAGCAACTGCCGAGCAACTATGGGCAGTTGTACAACCAGGCGGCGGCGCTGCTGGTGACCCTCAACGTCGCCTCGGGCGCCACCTTCGTGCCGGTGCTCTCGTCGACCTATTACAGCCAGCATATGAACGACATCCTGGTGGTCATCCGTGACTACGAGGGCCAGCTGCAAACCCTCGACACCCAGCAGGATATTGCCCAGGCCATCGCCACAGTCAGCGCGACCCTGGCGGGGGTCGCCAGCGACGAAGTCGCGCCGCTGCAGGCCCAGCTGGACAGCATCAACCTCAATACCCAATCGCTGTTCAACGATATCGTCCAACTGCGCGGCCAGTTTCTGTTGCAAACGCAACGGGCGCACACCGCCTTTCAGATCCTGGGCACCGAAATCACCCTCGACAGCATCAGGGCGCAATTGTCCGCCGAAATGGACCTGGCCATGTCGGTGATCAGCCTGGGCTTTAACGCAGTCAAGCTCTACGAAGGGGATCCCAGCGCGCTCAAGGACGCGATCAGCGACAGCGTCGACGCGATCAAAGGCTTGGTCGCTACCATCGACGCCGGCCAGCAAGGCAGTACCGACGACATGTCCACCCAGGCCAGCGCCCTGCTGCAAAGCCAGTCGGCGCTGATGGAAACCGTCCTCAATGGGCGCCTGCTGTGGCAGCAGGCGCTTGACCAGCACAGCGGCGGCATTTTGCCGGCCAGCCTGGCGTCGATCACCATCGACCCGGTCACCGACTGGGATAACTACATGGCCACCGCCGAGGCCAAGATCAGCACGCTGGAGCGCTCCATCGGCGGCAATGCGCAAGCCGCGGCCGACACCTACCTGGCCAGCCTGAAGATCCTGGCCGGCTACGGCAAGGCGATTGGTGGCAAGTATGTGGCCTATGTGGCGCAGCTGGTGCAGGCGACCATAGTGATCGCCCAGATCAAGGCGGCCAATGACGTTGAAGCACGCTGGCAAGCCACCCTGCAGAACGCGACGTCCGATGCCCAGAAACTGGTGGCCCTCAAGGCCCTGATCCAGGGGCGCCTGCAAGCCATCAAACGCTCGCTCTACCTGGCCTGGAGCTACTACGCCGCTTCCTATTTCTACCTGAATTTCCAGGCACCGCCGCGCACCGTGCACCTGGACATGGACGCCGCTGCGCTGGGCGCCGCCCTGGTCGGTGTCGCCGATTGGGTGGCGGCTGCGCAAGGCAACGCCCCCGCCGGTCAGTCGGTCCAGCTGCCCAGCACCAATGCCCATATCGAGCTCGACTTCGCCATCCTCCCGGTGGGCGGGGACAGCCCCACCGGCGATGCGGCCCTGCTCGACAAGACGGCGGACGGCGGATGGTCGCTGACCTTCACGGTGCCACTGGGCACGCCGCAACTGGACGGCGTACTGCCGAACCAGGGGCAATGCGCGATCTGGCTTTCCCAGGCGGCCTTTTTCCTCGACGGCGTGACGGCCAACAGCAAGGGCAACGTGATCGCCTCGGTCTCGACCTCGGGCACCTATCAGAACGGCCTCGGCTCGAAGGGCGATTTCACCTTTGTCACCAAGCCGCTGAGCGGCAACTATGCCTACCACGTGCCGGACCTGGACGTGTACAGCCCCTGGGCGATCAATACCGCGGTCTATATGACCCCCACGCCCTATACGCAGTGGAGCATCGTCCTGGCCCCGGGCAGCGGCGACCCCAGCAGCGCGACCCGGCTGCGGGTGAAACTGCTGATCGCCTACCTTTCGTGATCCCTGAGCCATAGCGGCAGGGTTTATCGACTCCTGGCACGCAACGTCTCCCGGCGTTGCGCGCGAACACCTGAAAGGATTCGCCATGTCGAACGTTATGACCGCCCCCTCCTTGGCCTCCAGCCAGTTCAGCGTCACCAGCCGTCGGCGCCTGGCGCCGGCGCCCCGGGCATCCTCCTGTACCCTCAGTGACAGCGGCGGTGCCCAGGCCCAGGCCTTGTCCGCCATGGCTGCGTTGTCCACGGCCTGTTCGAACGCGATCACCCTGGTCAACCAGAACCCGTTGGGGCGCTATGCCAACAGCGGCTCGTGCAGCTACGACTGCGGCTTTATGGAGCAGGACTGGAACTGGTGGGCCGACTATCGCCCCACCAACGCCAACCTGGCCCAACGCCTGTCCGCCATGAACATTGCCGCCTCCTATGGCGTGGCGTTTCAACCGACCCAGAACTGGCTGAATCAGGGCCTGCCCGGCTACGCCAACCAACTCAGCGGCAACCTGGCGACCATCAACGGGATCGATGCGGTGATTGCCGCCACCGGCAGCGAAACGCCGGAACAAAGCGCCCAGTTGAGCAGCGCCTTCACGGCGCTGGGCAACGCCTTGCAAAACAACCTGAATGAAGCCAATCAGGGGCTACAGAGCCTTGCCGGGTTCCTGTCCTGGGAGCAAGGATCCACCAGCGGTTTTCCTAGCTTCGTCGAGGGTTGCAAGACCTTTATCCAGCAAAACGCCACCGCTACGGAAAACAACCTGATCGGCCAGATCGCCTGCGGCGCCGACGATGTGCGTAATACCTACAACGCCATGTTTGCGGATATCGCTGCCAAGTTCGCCCGGATGCAACCCGGCTTCAACGATACCGGCAACCGACTGCAGAGCGCGCTGCAGGCCGGCGATGCCGTCACCGGTGTCTTTCTGGTGTTGCAGTCCAACAGTCAGCTGGTCAGCGGTCAACTGGCCCAGGCCCAGCTCTACCCGGCCGGCAGCGTGCTGAGAACAATGCACCTGAGCATCGTGCAGAACGAATGGGGCAGCTTCGTCCAACAGGCGAACAGCCAACTGAGCGCGGGATAGCGTCTGGCGCAGACGGCCACCGGCGGCCCGACCGAGCCCGCTGACAACACACCTTAATTGGATGGAAAACCGCGATGACCCGACCGACTGACCCCGACGCCGCTCCGCCCCTTGGTTTGCGTATGCCCAAGGCCATGAGCGTGCCCGGCATCTGCCGCGGCGCGCTGACCCAATGGCCCCAGCTGCATGCGGCCATCCACGAACTGAGCCTGGACCCCGCGTCCCGCCCCGCCTTTGTCGGTGGCCCCGGTGCCACGCAGGCACAGCGGGTCGGGGGCCCGGTGCAGCTGCAAGCCGCCCTGGCCAGCGATGCCGGTTACCTTTCACGCCCGACCCCGCCGCCCGACCTGTATGCCTGGTTCGTATGGCTGACCCTGCGGGTCTATCAAGGGGCCCGCCGCTTCAACCTGACGCTGCAGCACCTGCCGGATCTGTTCCAGGCGGCGCCCGGCACCACCCAGGCGGATCGCGGCGAATGGGTCAAGGAGGTGCTGGCCGGTACTGCCGGACTGCTGGCCTGCGCCCAAGGCATCAGCCTCCAGGCCAGCACCTTCGCCCGCCACCTGCACGGTATCGAAAGCGACCTGGGCGCGGCCAGAGCGGCCCATCAGCAGGCCGCCGAGGTGTTCAGCCAGCCCAGCCCGGTCGGCGACAACCAGCAGCCCGCGTCCATAAATGCCCATGGCCTGGCACGGCAACTGGCGCAGCAAACCCAGTATCAGTTGGCCCACCTCCAGCTGAGCGCCGCCCGCGTCACGGCACTGTCGGTCCTCGACAATATGACCAAGGCCACCGACACGCTGGTTGAGTCCTGGCAACGCATGGTGCTGCAGCTCGAAACGATTGCCGCCCGCCCGGTAGCGGAACTGGGCAATCTGGAGCTGCTGCGCAACACGTTTTATCTCGACGAGGCGACCCCTGAATGGGGCGCATTTGCCGGGGTTATTCAAGCCTTCGTCCAGGGCACCCTGCTCACCGTCCGGGCCCGCTAGCCCCTGCCCGCTTTGGCTAACCGCCTGCGCGGTTAGGACGGGGTCTGTGGGGACCGAGAGATTTCACCGTCGTTTCGCGAATTCGTAGGATGGGTTGAGCGCAGCGATACCCATCAGCCGGTCCAAGCCCCAGGTCTGCCTGTTGTTCCCCGATCACCCCTGCCACCCGCTCTGGATACCCACCTGCGCGGGTAGGACGGGTACCTGGGATGTGCGGAGGATTGCTTTTGGCCAGGAACGTCCACCCCTGGTCATATCCTTATTCAATAAAAGTATTTCCAACAGAAATTTTATGCCTCTATCGTCCACTTCAACTTGTCATAACAAGTACTGATCACGAGAACCCCATGGCCCAATTGCTACCGCTGTCTCCCGTCCCGCTCTACAGCCAACTCAAGGAATTGCTGCGCTCGCGCATCTTCGACGGCAGCTATGCACCCCACAGCCGCATGCCGTCCGAGAGCGAGCTGGGTCGGACCTTCTCGGTCAGTCGCATCACCGTGCGCCAGGCCCTGGGCGACTTGCAGAAGGAAGGCTTGATCTTCAAGATCCACGGCAAGGGTACGTTCGTCGCCAAGCCCAAGGCCTTCCAGAACGTCTCGACCCTGCAGGGCTTGGCCGAATCGATGACGCAGATGGGTTACGAGGTGCTTAACCGCCTGCGCAGCTTCAAGTTCGTCGCGGCTTCGGCGCGGGTCGCCGAGCGCCTGCAGGTGGCCGAAGACAGCCTGGTAACCGAGATCAAGCGGGTGCGCCTGATCAACCGCGAACCGGTGTCCCTGGAAATCACCTACCTGCCCCAGGCGGTCGGCGAGAGGCTGGAGAAAGCCGACCTGGTCACCCGCGATATCTTCCTGATCCTGGAAAACGACTGTGGCATCCCCCTCGGGCATGCCGACCTGACGATCGACGCGGTGCTGGCCGACAGCGAACTGACCCAGGCGCTGGGCGTCGAGGAAGGCGCACCGATCATGCGTATCGAGCGACTGACCCATGCCGCCGACGGCACCCCACTGGATTTCGAACACCTCTATTACCGCGGCGATGCCTTCCAGTATCGCCTGCGCATCGACCGGCAGAAGGACGGGCAGCCATGAGCGACTATCAGACCCTGGAGCAGGACTACGACATCGTGGTGATCGGCGGCGGCACTGCCGGGCCCATGGCGGCGATCAAGGCCAAGGAGCGCAACAAGAGCCTGCGCGTGCTGCTGATCGACAAGGCCAACGTCAAGCGCAGCGGCGCCATCAGCATGGGCATGGACGGCCTGAACAACGCGATCATTCCCGGCCACGCCACGCCCGAGCAGTACACCAAGGAAATCACCGTGGCCAACGACGGCATCGTCAATCAGGCCGCCGTGTACGCCTATGCCAGCCACAGCTTCGAGACCCTCGAGCAGCTGGACCGCTGGGGCGTCAAGTTCGAGAAGGACGAGACCGGCGACTACGCGGTGAAGAAAGTCCACCACATGGGCGCCTACGTGCTGCCCATGCCCGAGGGCCACGACATCAAGAAGGTGCTCTATCGCCAGCTCAAGCGGGCCCGCGTGGAGATCAGCAACCGAGTGATCGCCACCCGCCTGCTGACCGATGCCGAGGGCGCGGTCAACGGCGTGATGGGCTTCGACTGCCGCACCGCCGACTTCCATGTGATCCGCGCCAAGGCGGTGATCCTCTGCTGCGGCGCCGCCGGGCGGCTCGGCCTGCCGGCATCCGGCTACCTGATGGGCACCTACGAGAACCCGACCAATGCCGGTGACGGCTATGCCATGGCCTACCACGCCGGCGCCGAGCTGGCGAACCTCGAATGCTTCCAGATCAACCCGCTGATCAAGGACTACAACGGCCCGGCCTGCGCCTACGTCACCGGCCCGCTGGGCGGCTACACGGCCAACAGCCAGGGCCAGCGCTTTATCGAGTGCGACTACTGGAGCGGGCAGATGATGTGGGAGTTCCACCAGGAACTCGAAGGCGGCAACGGCCCGGTCTTTCTCAAGCTCGATCATCTGGCCGAGGAAACCATCCAGACCATCGAGGAGATCCTGCACAGCAACGAACGTCCCAGTCGCGGCCTGTTCCACGCCAACCGCGGCACCGATTACCGCAGCAGCATGGTCGAGATGCATATTTCCGAGATCGGTTTCTGTAGCGGCCACAGCGCCTCCGGCGTGTGGGTCAACGAGAAGGCGGAGACCTCGGTCAAGGGCCTGTACGCGGCCGGCGACATGGCCGCCGTGCCGCATAACTACATGCTCGGCGCCTTTACCTACGGCGCCTTCGCCGGACAGAACGCGGCCCTGTACGTCAGCGAACGGGATTTTAGCCCGCTGGACGGGGCGCAGATCGAGGCCGAGCAGGCGCGTGTCTATGCGCCGCTCGAACGTACCCAGGGGCTGCCGCCGGCCCAGGTGGAATACAAGCTGCGGCGGTACGTCAACGACTACCTGCAACCGCCGAAAGTGACCAAGAAAATGGAAATCGGCCTGGCCCGCTTCGACGGCATCCGCCACGACCTGGACCAGCTCAAGGCCCACAACCCCCATGAGCTGATGCGCGCCCTGGAGGTCAGCGTGATCCGCGACTGCGCCGAGATGGCCGCGCGCGCCTCGCTGTTTCGCCAGGAAAGTCGTTGGGGCCTGTACCACCACCGGGTCGACTTTCCCGAGCGCAACGATGCCGAGTGGTTCTGCCACTGCCATCTGAAAAAAGACCAACAGGGCCAGATGGTCAGTTTCAAGAAGCCGGTCGAGCCCTACCTGATCGCCCTCGACGACGACGAACAGCAGGCCTACCAGCAGCTGCGGGTCAAGAGCGTCGCGGCGTGAACGCTGATGTTCATTCCCAGGCTCCGCGTGGGAATACCACCCCGGACGCTCCGCGTCCGTGGGTGTCGACGCGGAGCGTTCGGACAGGGGTTACCACGCGGGAGCGTGGAAATACTCAGTACTGAAAAAAAGCGAGAGCCGCAGGCTCCAAGGAACCGTGACATGGCGTTTCAACCCCAGGATATTTTCTTTCGCAGCAACGCCCCGGTGACGGTGGACGAAGACAAGTGCATCGCCCACAAGGGCTGCACCGTGTGCGTCGACGTCTGCCCCATGGACCTGCTGGCCATCAACCCGGCGACGCAGAAGGCCTATATGGCCTTCGACGAGTGCTGGTACTGCATGCCCTGCGAGAAGGATTGCCCGACCGGTGCGGTCAAGGTCGAGATTCCATACCTGTTGCGTTGACGGTTTCCTTCTCCCTCCGGGAGAAGGTGCCCGAAGGGCGGATGAGGGATGTCCGCACGGACTGAATGCCCCTCACCCCGGCCCTCTCCCAGCGGGAGAGGGTGAAAAAGCCATCCGGCCAACCACCGGACGCCGCACTGAAAAGCCCCTCGTTTCCCACCAGCCCACCGCATGGCGGAGACGATTCCAACATTGATGATTCGAGGGGAAACACCATGCTTCTGCGCACCACCCTTGCCGGCCTCGCGCTGGCCATCGCCAGCGCCTCGGCCTCGGCGCAAACCATCCGCATCGCCATCGGCACCCAGGACACCACCATCAACTGCGCCGCAGGCGGCCTGCTGATCCGTGAGCTGGGCCTGCTCGACAAGTACCTGCCCCGCGAAGGCCAGTACCAGGACGCGCAGTACCAGGTCGAGTGGAAAAACTTCACCAGCGGCGCGCCGCTGACCAACGAGATGGTCGCCGGCAAGCTGGACTTTGGCGCCATGGCCGACTTCCCCGGTTCCTTCAATGGCGTGGCGCACCTGGAGGCCGGCAAGCGCAGCCTGTTTATCAGCGTGCTGTCCGGCAGCATCCTGGGCAGTGGCAATGGCATCGTGGTGCCGGCCGCCTCCGCCGTGCAGTCGCTGCAGGACCTCAAGGGCAAGACCATTTCCGTGCCCTTCGCCTCCACCGCCCACGGCATGCTGCTGCGCGCCGTGGCGGCCCAGGACTGGGACCCGGAGAAAGACCTGCGGATCATCGCCCAGGCCCCCGAGATCGCCGGCTCGGCGCTGCGCAGCAACCGTATCGAGGCCCATGCCGACTTCGTGCCGTTCGCCGAGCTGTTCCCCAACCGCGGCTTCGCCCGCAAGATCTTCGACGGCTCCCAGGCCCAGGCGCCGACCTTCCATGGCGCCTTGGTGGACGCCGACTACGCCAGCAAGTACCCGGAAGTGGTCACCGCCTACCTGCGCGCCAGCCTCGAGGCCGACCGCCTGCTGGCCGCGGAACCGGAAAAGTACAGCGAGCTGATCGAGAAAGTCACCGGCATCGAGGCCGAGGTCAACTACCTGTTCCACGGCCCCCTGGGGCTGCAGACCCGCGACCTGAGCTGGAAGCCCGAATACCGCCAGGCGCTGGCGACCTCGATCGACACCCTGCTGTTGCTGAAGAAGACCCAGCGCGGCCTGGACACCCAGCAGTTCGTCGACGACCGCTATATCCGCGCGGCCTTCAAGGCCTCCGGCCTGGATTACCAACGGCAGCTGGCCAACTACGCGCCGCAACCACTGGTGGCCAAGGACGCCTCGACGGGCCAGCCGATCACCGACTTCAAGCGGCTGGCGCAGATCTGGGTGCGCGGCGAAGCCCAGGTGCGCCACTACGCCTCCCCGGAAGCCGCACTGACCGCCCTCGCCGCGCTGGAAAAGGACGGCAAGGATATCCGCGCCATCTACGCCCAGGCGACGGACAGCGGGATCAAGCTGCTGGCCAACCAGGCCTGGTTCGTCCGCGACGGCGACGGCCGGCTGAGCGCCTTCCTGCTCAAGGACCAGGCCGAAACCTATGCCCAGCAGCACGGCGGCACGCCGCTGGACTTCGTCGGCGCCAACCAGCAGCTGCTGGCCAGCCGCTGACACACGCCCTACCGCTGCCTCGGCGTGGGGATAACCCCTCACACCGTCACTCCCGCCCAGGCGGGACTCCAGAAACCGGCTGAGGAGTCGCTGATGAGCCGTTCCACCCTGTACCGCTGGCCCCTGCGCATCGCCTCGCTACTGGCCTGCCTGCTGTTCTGGCAGCTGGCGGCCAGCCAGCGGCTCGACCTGGGGCTGATCGCCTTTACCCATGTGCCGACCCCGGGCGCGGTACTGCAGGCGGCCCTCGGCCTGTTCGCCTCAAGCAAGCTGCTGCCGCACCTGGGCAGCAGCCTGGCCCGGGTGTTGGCCGGCTACCTGGCCGCCGCCCTGGTCGGGGTGCTGCTGGGCCTGGCCATCGGCCGTTCGAGATGGGCCGCGGACAGCCTGCTGCCGCCCCTGGAAGTGTTGCGGCCGATCCCCGCGGTGGCCTGGATTCCGCTGGCCATCCTGATGTTCCCCTCGTCGGAGCTGTCGATGGTCTTTATCACCTTTACCGGCGCGCTTTTTCCCATCCTGCTCAACACCATCCATGGCACCGAGGGCGTCGATCCGCGCCTGATCGCCTCGGCCCGCAGCCTGGGCGCCGGACGCCTGGCGCTGCTGCGCGAAGTGATACTGCCCGGGGCGGCACCGAGCATCGTCACCGGCCTGGCCATCGGCATGGGCACCTCCTGGTTCTGCCTGGTGACCGCCGAGATGATCGCCGGCCAGTACGGCATCGGTTACTACACCTGGGAGTCCTACACCCTGCAGAACTACCCCGACATCCTGGTCGGCATGCTGCTGATCGGGCTGCTGGGCATGGCCAGCAGCAGCCTGGTAAAAGCCGGCGGCACGCTGCTGACGCCCTGGTACCGGCCACAGGGGAGCAGCCGATGAGCCTACAGCCAACCCGCCTCGGCCTTGGCCAGGTGCAGGTCGAGCAGTTGACGATTCGCCTGGGCGACGGCGCCCAGGCCTTCGAGGCGGTGCAGTCGCTGGATTTTGCCATCGCGCCGGGGGAGTTCGTCTGCATTCTTGGGCCGTCGGGCTGCGGCAAGTCCACCCTGCTCGGCGCCCTGGCCGGGCACCTGCCCCCCAGCACCGGCACGCTGCGGGTCGATGGACGGCGGGTCGACGGCCCGTCCCCGGAGCGCGGCATGGTGTTTCAACAGCACAGCCTGCTGCCCTGGCGCAGCGTGCTGGACAACGTCGCCTTCGGCCTGAAGATGCAAGGCCTGGGCAAGACCGAACGCCAGCGCCAGGCGGCGGACTTCCTCGGCCTGGTCGGCTTGCAGGATTTCGCCCAACGCTGGCCGAACCAGCTGTCCGGCGGCATGCAGCAGCGCGCCGAAATCGCCCGGGTGCTGATCAACCGACCGCACCTGCTGCTGATGGACGAGCCCTTCGGCGCACTGGACGCCCAAACCCGCAGCAAGATGCAGGAGCTGCTGCTGGAGATCTGGACCCGCCTGCGCACCACCTTGGTGTTCGTCACCCACGACATCGACGAAGCGCTGTTCCTGGCCGACCGCATCCTGGTGATGAGCCCGCGCCCGGGCCGTTTTATCCAGGACTTGCGCCTGGACTTTCCCCGCCCACGGCGCGCCGGCCTGCTGACCAGCCCCGAGTTCGTCCGCCTCAAACGCCATTGCCTGGAGCTGCTGCGCCACGAGGACGGCCGAGAATTGCCGCGCCTGACGCCACTCGGGCTGCCCACCGACTTCTCACCACTGCGAATCGCGTTATGACCGAACCCAACACCGATATCCGCGAGATCCTCGCCCTGCTGCCGCGCCTGACGGATGCCGACGCCGGGGTGCGGCGCATCGCCCTGATCGACCTGGCCGATCTGGAGGAACCGGAGGGCCTGCCTTGGCTGGTCCAGGCCCTGCACCAGGACCCGGACGGCGCGGTGCGGGCCGAGGCCGCGCGCCTGCTCGAAGCCTGGGAGGAACCCGAGGCGGTCGGCGCGCTGTGCGCCGCCCTGGCCGATAGCGACCACAGCGTGCGCGACGCGGCGGCGCAGAGCCTGAGCGAACTGAAAAGCCTGGAGGCCGGTACGCTCATCCTGCCCTGGGCCGACCATGCCGACGCCTTCGTGCGCAGCCGCGCCTTGCGCGCCTTGCGCGAACTGCGCCTGCCCGACAGCGTGCCGGTAGCCCTGCGGGCGCTGCACGACCGCGATGCGCGGGTGCGCCGTGAAGCGGTGGGCATCCTCGGCTGGCTCAAGCAGCGCGACGCCCTGCCCGCCCTGGCGCGCCTGGCCAGCGAGGACCCGGACACCGAAGTACGGCGCGCCGCCACCGGCGCCCTGGGGCTGGCCTGCGACCCGGAGGTATTACCGGCGCTGCGGACCGCCCTGCGCGACCGTGAATGGCAGGTGCGCGAGGAAGCCGCCACCACCCTGGGCAAAATCGGACTGAGCGAAGGCGGCGACGCCCTGGTCGAAGCCTTGGCCGACAGCTACTGGCAGGTGCGCCTGCGCGCCGCGCGCGCCCTCGGCACCCTGCGCCATGCCGGCGCGCGCGAGGCGCTGGCCGAACTGCTCGGCCACAGCATCAGCAACCTGCGCAAGGAGGCGGCACTGGCCTTGGGTGAACTGGCCGATCCAGCTGCCCTGCCAGCCCTGCAGGCGGCGGAGCAGGACGGCGATCCCGAGGTGCGCAAGGCCGTGCGCATTGCCTTGACCCAACTGCAACGGAGTCCACGATGAGCGCGCCGGAGCGTATCCACAACCAGCGGGCCGCCGGCGCCCTGCAACTGCACTGGGCGGACGGGCACCGCCTGACCCTCAGCCATGCCCGCCTGCGCGCCGCCTGCCCCTGCGCCCAGTGCCGCGCCGGGCGTCTGCAGGGGCGCATCGCCCTGGTCGACCCGGGGGTGCGTCTGACCACCATTCACCCCCAGGGTTATGGCGCGCAGCTGGTGTTCGACGACGGCCATGCCCGCGGCCTCTACCCTTGGGCCTATCTGCGCGAACTGGGGACGGTGGGTTAAAGGCAGCGATCCGCCAGCCTCAGGGGCTGTCGCGTCGATTCGGCGTAGGGCGGCCTCGGCGCGCCGTCCAGCGACAGCCCGCCGTCATGGGTCACCGCTCTCTATAGCGAAAGGCTTACACGACGACACTGCATTCCGCTCTATGCCACCCGATGTGTGCCCCCTAACATAAGCCCCATGACTGCAGCACTGGATGCGCTCAGGCAGACCCCGCCAGGATGGCATTTCGATACGGATATCGATCAAGGTCAGCACAAACCCGCTTCGGCGGGTTTTTTCATGGTCGCGAAAAAGTGCGGGGCACCGTGCCCCTGGCGCCAGTGCCAGTCCCCACGCACCGAAAGACCTAGTGGAAATCCCGACTTCTGACCGTCAGCCCGGCCAGCAGCGGCGTCAGGTCGGTCAAACGCCGGGCGATCAGGTGGCGCACGCCCTGCTCCGACTCCAGCCGCCCGTCCACCTGCAGCAGCCGTGACTCCAGCAGCACCCGCCGCTGACGCTCGGCCACGTCGCGCCAGACCACCACATTGAGCAGGCCATGTTCGTCCTCCAGGGTGACGAAGGTCACTCCGCTGGCGGTGGGCGGCCGCTGCCGGCCGATGACCAGGCCCGCCGCGCTGACCCGCGTGCCGTGCGCCAGTTCGACCAGCTCCAGGGAACTGCGGCAGCGCCGGGCCCGCAGCGCCGCACGCAGCAGCGCCAGCGGGTGCGGTCCCAGGGTGGTGCCGAGGCTGACATAGTCGGCCTGCACATCCTCGCCCGGGGTCGGCCGCGGCAAGGCCACGGGGGGTTCCCGGGGATCGGGCACGTCGGCGAACAGCGGTATTTGCGGCGCTACCGCGGCCACCGCCCAGCGCGCCTGATAGCGGTCGCCGGCCAGTCCCTGCAAGGCCCCGGCATCGGCCAGCAGTGCGCGACTACGGGCATCCAGGCCAGCCCGTTGGCAAAGGTCGGCCACCGAGTCGAAGGCACGGCCGGCCCGGGCCCGCACCACGGCCTGCGCCTGGGCCTCGTTGAGGCCCCGCACCAGGCTCAGCCCCAGGCGAATATCCGGTTGTGCCGCCGCCCCCGGTTCCAGGCTGCAATCCCAGTCGCTGTGGCGCACGTCCACCGCCAAGGTACGGACACCGTGGCGACGCACGTCCTGCAGCACCTGATCGGGGCTATAAAACCCCATCGGCCAGCTGTTGATCAGCGCGCAGGCGAAGGCCGCCGGCTCGTGGCATTTCAGCCAGCAACTGGCGTAGGTCAGCAAGGCGAAGCTGGCCGCATGGGACTCGGGAAAACCGTAGCTGCCAAAGCCCTTGATCTGCTCGAACAGCCGCGCGGCGAACTCGGCGTCGTAGCCATTCTTCAGCATGCCGTCGAGCAGCCGCACGCGCTGCGGCTCCAGGCCGCCGTGGCGTTTCCAGGCAGCCATGCAGCGGCGCAGCTGGTCGGCCTCGCCCGCCGAATAATCGGCGGCGACCATGGCCATCTGCATCACCTGCTCCTGGAACAGCGGCACGCCCAGGGTTCGCTCGAACACCGCGCGCAATTGCTCCGAGGGGTAGATCACCGGCTCCTCGCCGTTGCGGCGGCGCAGGTAGGGATGGACCATGTCGCCCTGGATCGGCCCGGGTCGGACGATGGCGACTTCGATCACCAGGTCGTAGAAGGTCTTGGGCTTGAGCCGCGGCAACATGGCCATCTGCGCCCGCGATTCGATCTGGAACACGCCCAGGGTATCGGCCCGGCCGATCATGGCGTAGGTCGCCGGGTCCTCGGCCGGAATGGTCGCCAGGCTCAGGTCGCGGCCACGGTAGCGGCGCAGCAGGTCGAAGCAGCGGCGCAAGGCGCTGAGCATGCCCAGGGCGAGGATGTCCACCTTGAGCAGGCCCATCTGGTCGAGGTCGTCCTTGTCCCACTGGATGATGGTGCGCTCGGCCATGGCGGCGTTCTCCACTGGCACCAGGGTATCCAGGGGCGCCTCCGAAATGACGAAACCACCCGGGTGCTGCGACAGGTGACGGGGAAAGCCGATCAGTTGTTCGGTCAGGCCCACCACCCGGCGCAGCAACGCGTTTTCGGGGTCGAACCCCTGCTCGCGCAGGCGCTCGGCCGACGGTGGCTGGTCGCTCCAGCGGCTGCAGCAGGCGGCCAGCGCGCCGATCTGGTCGGCCGGCAGCCCCAGGGCCTTGGCCACGTCGCGCACCGCCCCGGACGCATGGTAGGTGCTGACCACCGCGGTCAGCGCCGCGCGCCCACGCCCGTAACGCTGGAACACGTACTGCAACACCTCCTCGCGGCGCTCGTGCTCGAAATCGACATC
This sequence comes from Pseudomonas sp., assembly GCF_040514055.1. Taxonomy (GTDB): domain Bacteria; phylum Pseudomonadota; class Gammaproteobacteria; order Pseudomonadales; family Pseudomonadaceae; genus Aquipseudomonas. The sequence continues at coordinate 61,548 of NZ_JBEVDL010000014.1, read as the reverse complement.
GATGTCCGGCGGCTCGTTGCGCTCGCGGGACAGAAAACGCTCGAACAGCATGTTGCTGCGCTCGGGTTCGAGCTCGGTGATGCCCAGGGCGAAACAGACCGCCGAGTTGGCCGCCGATCCGCGACCCTGGCAGAGGATATGCCGGCTGCGGGCGAACTGGACGATATCGGCCACCGTCAGAAAATAACTCTCGAAGCCCAGTTCACCGATCACCTGCAACTCGGCGTCAATCTGCTCACGCGCCTTGTCCGAGGCGCCCGCCGGCCAACGCCGGAGCATGCCCTGCTCGGTCAGGTGGCGTAACCAGGCGGCCGCGCTCTGGCCGGCGGGCACCAGTTCATGGGGGTACTGATAGCGCAGTTGAGCCAGGTCGAACTGGCAGCGGCGGGCGATGGTCAGCGTCTCGTCCAGCAGGGGTGGCGGATAGAAACACGCCAACACCGGCAGGCTGCGCAGGTGCCGCTCGCCATTGGCGAACAACCGCTGCCCCGCCTCGGCCAAGGTGCAGTGCTGGCCGATGGCCGTAAGGGTGTCCTGCAAGGCACGGCGCCCACGCACGTGCATATGCACATCGCCGGCCGCCACCGCCGGCAGGCCCAAGGCGCTGGCCAGGGCCAGCCGCCGCTGCAGGTGGCGGGCATCGTCCGGCCCGCGGTGCAGTTCCACCGTCAGCCAGAGACGGTCCGCGAAGACCCGCTGCAACCAGCGCCCCTCCGCCAAGGGCGCGAGCTCGGGCGCGGGCTCACCGCTGTCAGGGTCAGCGCCCCCCTCGTCCGCCAGCCACAGGGCCAGCAGCCCGCCGGTGTGGGCCTGCGGCCCCTCGAAGTCGCTGCGCAGCAGCCGGTACTGGCCTTTTTTCACCCGGCGCCGGGCCTGGCTGATCAGCCGGCAGAGGGCCTGGTAACCACCAAGAGTCTCCGCCAGCAGCACCAGCCGGGGCCCCTGTTCGATGCGCATTTCGCTGCCGACGATCAGCGCCAGACCCGTTTGCTGGGCGGCCTGCCAGGCCCGGACTATGCCGGCCAGGGTGCATTCGTCGGTGATCGCCAGGGCCTGGTAGCCCAGTTGGGCGGCGCGTTCGAACAGCTCCAGGGCGCTGGAGGCGCCGCGCTGGAAACTGAAATTGGACAGGCAGTGCAGCTCGGCGTAGCTCATGCGAACCAGCCATGCAGCACAAAGGGGCCGGTGCCGCCCGCGGGGCGATAGACCCAGGCCCACTGGCCGTTGCGGGTCTGGACCCGGTAATAGTCGCGGCGCACGTCGGCGCCATCCCACCAGCCGGACTCGATGCGTTCGGGGCCGGCCAAGATCTGTGGGGCGAGTTCGTCCAGTGGCTGCGGCGCTTGCAACAACCAACCGGGTCGCAGACGCGCTTCGGCCGCGACCGGGGCGGCCGAGCACTGGGGCGACCAGGCACACTCCGGGCGATGGTCGGCACGCAGGCCGAGCGCCTGCACCGCGTCATCGCCCAGGCGGGCCCGCAGGCGCTCGCGCAAGGCCTCCCAGGCCAGGTGCTGCTGCGCCCGTTCCTCGAAGAGCTCGCGGCGCTCGGGCACGAAAGCCGGCAGCTCCTCGGCCACCAGCCGCAGCGCCCGCACCGGCGCAGGCACTTGCAGGCGCTCGAGCCGGCCACGGGCCAGTTCGAACAGCCGCGCGGGCACCCGCTCGGCGCTCAGCAAGCCGACCGGCACTTGGCTGTCGGGCCCGTCGGCATGCTCCAGGTGCAACACAAAACGCTGCACGCCACGGTCGCGCCCGGCCAGGAACGCGCCCAGGTCGGCGGTCAGGCGACGCAGGGGGAACAGCAGCGCCGGGTGCGACTCGACGTCGAAATTCAGCTCCAGGCGCTGGTCGAAACGGTCCGGCGGACGGTAACACTCCAGCGCCAGTGGCCGCTCGCCCAGCAGGGTATCCAGGTGCCGCAGCAGCTCAGGAGCAAAGCGCCGGGCCAGGCTGTCACGGGGCATGCCCAACAGCTCGCCCAGGCTGCGCAGGCCCATGCGCTGCAGGGCCTCGGCCGTCGCGCCGGGCAAGCCGGCTCGCTGCAGCGGCAGCCGTGCCAGGGTCTCGCGCAACCGCGGCGTCGCCACCGCCAGGCCGTCATGGACGTTGGCCAGTACGCGAGCCGCCAGGGGGTTGGGCGCCAGCACCAGGCGGTGCTGAAAGCCCAGGGCGGTCAACTCCTCCCGCAGGCGCGCCTCCAATCGCGGCCAGGGGCCAAAGAGCGCCAGGCTCGAACCGATTTCCAGCAACAGGACCCGGGGGAAATGCAGGCTGACTTGGGAGCTGTAGCCATAGGCCCAGGCGGCCAGCAACCGTCGCCAGTCTTCGATGGCCCGCGCATCGTAGTCGACCGCACTAAAACTGCCATTCAGGGCCCGTGCGGCGCTCAGCGTTTGCCCCGCACGCAAGCCCAGGCGCCGGGCCGACGGACTCACCGCCCGTAACACCCGCCGTTGCTGTGGGCCATCGACCAGCACCCGCGGTGCCTGCGGGTCGAAGCAGCCGCGCAGCACGCCATCGAGCGCCAGTTGCGGCAGCAGAATGCACAACCAGCGCATAACCGCCTCACTGCCCGCGAAACGCGATGGGCCTGCTCGGGGCCAGGCCGCCACGGCACTTGAGGACACGCACCTGGCCGCGCGGGCCGTCGAGCAGCAGGCGCAGGGCCGCGGGCGAGGGGTTGATCGCGGCCTGTAGCGGTCGGCAGGCGAACGCCAAGCACTGCCCGGTTTCGGCGGCCACCTGCAACCGGCGCAAGGCACGGTCATCGACCTGCTGCGGCCAACACAGCACGGCGGCGCAGCTGCCCGAACGCAGGCACTGTTCGGCCGCCCACAACCCCTCGGCGGCGCCAGCCTGCACCACCGACAATCCACGCAGGTCCACGCCGGCGGCCTGCCAGGCCGGCGCATAGGGCACATAAGGCGGCGCCACCAGCACGATGGACTGGCCCGCCTGACTCAGCCGGGCCAGGGTGGGCCAGAGCAGCTGCAACTCGCCGTGGCCCGGACCGGCACAGAGCACTTCGCTCAGCGCGGACGGCGGCCATCCGCCGGCCGGCAGGGCCGCATCCAGCGCAGCATGCCCGGTGGGCTGAAGGCTGGGCGGCAGGCCTTGGGGCTGCCCGCGCCAGACCCGGCGCTGGTCCAGCAGGGTTTCCAGGGCCAGCAGATTACTCACCCTGGCGTTCCTCGTAATGCCCTACCGAGCCTTGTACCGGGGCATACGCCCAAAAGCCGGTAGGACCTCGCACAGGGGGCGCCGGACGCAGCGCTAAGCCGGGGTGTTGGAGCGGCCAGACAAGACGACAAGACATTATGGCGACTCAATTATAGCTGTATGTACGTACAGTATAAGAGGCGGCATTTTGCCTGCAAGCCCGGCGCACCTCGCGCGACCGGCGGTTGCGCCTGGCTGCGCAGCGCCCGTATCCCAGGCGTAAAAAAAGCCTCCGCGGAGGCTCTGAACGCTGAACGGCGTTCAGCGTTTGGCGATGATATAGACCGCATGCACGATGCCCGGGATATACCCCAGCAGCGTCAGCAGGATATTCAGCCAGAAGGCACCGGCAAACCCCACCTGCAGAAACACGCCCAGGGGTGGAAGTAAGATGGCGATCAGAATGCGCAGCAGATCCATGGTGAGGTCCTCGTAATTCGATAGCGGGTCTGCCCAATTGACTGCAGGAGTCTTCAAGCAGTTCATTTCCTTATATTTTTATTAATTTTCGGCGCCGGCGGGCTAAACCATCAACGCCTAGTGGCGCCCCACAGCCGCCATTCCGGACAGGAGGAATGTGCCAAAAACAGCCAATCAGAACAAAGTGTTTAGATGGCGCAGGAGGCCACGCACAGCGATATCGCCTTGAGCGAAATCAGGTCGATTCAGCGGGCAGAGCTCGGAATACAGGGAAGCGCTCGCAGCGCTGCCGACCTATGACGATCGACTTCGAGGATGGCCGGATCGGCGTAACGCCGGCTAGGCCTGTCAAGCCCGGGGACATCCCGTTCCCCGTTAGACTCAAGCCCCATCAGCAGGGCCAGCGGCAACGCTTATCGAGCGGGCTGCTGCAGCGGCACCGACCCCAAGGGGGCGATATGCACCGGCACACCCTTATTCCGCAATGGCTGCTGAGGCCGTGCCTGCTGCGGAACCAGGGTCGGTCGGTAGCTGGCAACCTGCGCTTGCGTCTGGGCTTTGGGCAGGATCAAGGGTTGCTGGTTGCCCTGCTGCGCCAATTGCGCACCGCCCACCTCATCCTGGTTGTACAGACGGACTCCGGCCAAGACCGCCACGGTCACAGAGGCTGCAACGGCCAGGCGACCAATACCGCGCCAGCGTCCCGCCAAGGCAATCTTGCCGACCGGCGGCGCGACGTTGATGACCGGTTCGTGGGCCAACGCAGCGGAGATCGACGAGGCGATATCCAGACGGGGCTCGAGCAGTTCCTTGTGCATCACAGCACGTACCAACTGATAACGTGACCAAGTCCCACGAACGTCATCCGTCTCGAGTGCGCCGAGCACACGACGAAACTCCAGTTCGTTCGCTTCATTGTCCATCAAGGCAGACAAAGATTCTTTCAAGGCTTCACGACTCATAACGTTTCCTCTCTTTGTTATGACCATTGACTCAGGCTTGCAACAAAGGTTGCAAGGCATGATCGATGGCCTCGCGCGCCCTGAAAATCCGGGAGCGCACGGTACCCACTGGACACTGCATGACGCTGGCGATGTCCTCGTAGCTGAGACCATCAAATTCACGCAAAGTTATTGCAGTGCGCAAATCATCGGGCAAACGCTGAATACTTTTATGCACCGAGGCCTCCATTTCATCGCGCAAGACCAATCCCTCGGGCGACTCCACATTCTTCAGCCCATCGGCGCCATCGTGGTACTCCGCGTCTTCTGAGCTGACATCCGTGTCCGGCGGCCGGCGGCCACGGGACACCAGGTAATTCTTCGCCGTGTTGATCGCGATGCGGTACAGCCAGGTATAAAAGGCACTTTCACCACGGAAATTGGCCAGGGCGCGGTAGGCCTTGATAAAGGCCTCCTGGGCGACATCCTGGGCTTCATGGTGATCGTGCACAAAGCGCACGACCAGGGCGAAAATCTTGTGCTGGTACTTGATCACCAACAGGTCGAAAGCACGCTTGTCGCCAAGCTGCACCCGTTCCACCAGTTGCTGATCGCCTTCCGGGTTTTGCATTGAGGCTCCTTGTCGGACTCGAACCTAGCACCGGCGCAGTCAGGGCTACCCGGGAACAGATTCGTTGATTGATCGCATTGGGACATCAGAGTCCCGAAGCGTTCCGACAGTTCAGCCTAAATTATCGTCCCGTGCCCGGCCTCATTGGGCTGGGCGTCCCTGGATGGGAGGGTTGGAGCCGTTGGCCGCCGGCACATGTGCCAGGCCCGCGACACTTATCTGCGGCAGGGTGCCGCCGATAAATTCCAGGCTCTGGGTGGGGAAGGCGAACTGCACCTGCATCTCGGCAAAACGCTCCAGCAGCCCCAGGTTAATCTCCTGCTGGATATCCATGTAGCGGTTGTATTCGGCGCTGAGCACGAAATACACCACCTCGAACGTCAGCTGGTAATCGTCAAAGGTGGCGAAATGCGCCCGGTCGAAGCGCGTCAGCTCAATCCCCTGAATGATCTGCGCCACCACCGCGCCGATCTGGCGCACTTTCTGCGGCGGGGTGTTGTAGGTCACGCCGAACTTGAAGACGATCCGCCGCTGCTCCATGCGCTTGTAATTGTGCAGGGTTTGCTTGAGCAGCTCGGCATTCGAACAGACGATCTGCTCGCCGCTCAGGCTGCGAATCCGAGTGGTCTTCAGGCCAATATGCTCGATGGAACCGGCCACCTCGCCGAAGACGATGAAGTCGCCCAACTCAAAGGGTTTGTCCACGCCGATGGATAACGAGGCGAACACGTCGCTGAGCAACGTTTGCACCGCCAATGCGATGGCGATACCCCCCACCCCGAGACTGGCCACCAAGGCCGTGATGTCGACGCCCAGATTGGCCAGAACCGACAGCAGCATCAGGGTCCAGGCCAGCAGGCGCAGCAGGATCCCGATCAGCGTGGTGGTCACCGGGTTACGCACTTTGCCGGGTTCGTGCAGCAGACGGTCGACCCACAGGCGGATGCCACAATCGCACCACAGCGCCACCTGGAAGGCCAGGACGACGAACCAGCCATGGGCCAGGCTGCTTTCCCAGCGCGGCGGCAACCCCACTACCTTGAGGCCGATCATCAACGAAAAGACCAGCAGCAGGACGCCACTGGTGCGGCTGAGCATCTGCGCCGCGATGCCGTAGAAGGGTCCCCGCGACCCGCCGGACCAGCGCTCCAGCCGGCGACTGAGCAGGCCGATCAGCGTGCGCAGTATCAGGTGCCCGATCAGGGTGACCAGTAGCACCAGGGCGGCCTTGATCCACCAGGATTGCTCCAACAACATGTCCAGGTGTTCCACTGGGCGATAGCCTCCAAACCGAGCACGCCCCGTCGAGGGGCAACACTTGTTCAGGGGCCCGACAAACGGATAAGTTCACTCGGCAAGGCGCAGCCGGCCACCCTGCAGGGGTGGAGCTGGCGCACCCGGGCTCATTCAGGAGAGTCATATGAAGATCGAACAGCTACAGGGCGCCCTGACGTTTCTTAAAGAGGCCGAACGCCTCAAGGATGTGCTGAGAAGCTCGCACACTTCCAGCGGCCGTGCCGAAAGCACCGCCGAACACAGTTGGCGCCTGTGCCTGATGGCCATGCTGTTCGAGGACGCCTTCGCCGACATCGACTTCGCCAAGCTGCTGAAGATCTGCGTGATCCATGACCTGGGCGAGGCCATTGGCGGCGATATTCCAGCCGTGGAGCAACACCCCGATCAGCACAAGTCGGCGCAGGAGCGACGCGACCTGCTGACCCTGCTGGCCCCCTTGGAGATTGACCAGCAGGCGCGCTTCGTCGGGCTCTGGGACGAGTACGAGCATGCCTCCTCGCCCGAAGCACGCCTGGTCAAGGGCCTGGACAAACTGGAAACCATCCTGCAACACAACCAGGGCCTGAACCCGGACAACTTCGACTACGGCTTCAACCTGAGCTACGGCCAGAAACACACCGCGACTCACCCTTTATTCATCGCCCTGCGCCAGTTGCTGGATCAGGAGACCCGCGCCCGGGCGGCCGCCCGCGATGCCGATCGCTAAGAACCTAACGGCCATGACAGCTGTCGCCTGCCCACACCACCAATGCCGCGTGCGCGCTAGACCGGGGTCCAACCAGGGCGTAGCGAACGCTGCCAAGGAACGGCGGTCAGTTCACTTACGTCCCGCTGTTTTCCGGAGCCGTCTATGCCCCCCTCCTTGCTGTCGCGTGCCCTGCGCCACCTGCCCTCTGTCGTGCTGGCCTGCGGCATCATGCCGTGCCTGGCTGCCGACCTGATCGTCAGCCAAACCCAGGACAGCTACGATGGACTGTGCGATGCCGACTGCTCCCTACGCGACGCAATCAGCCAGGCTGCGACGCTACCAGGTCCGCAGCGCATCCGCCTCGCCGCCGGCACCTACACCCTGTCCCTGCCGCCGGCCCGCGCCGGCTTCGAGATCGTCGAGGAAAATGACAATCTCAACGGCGACCTGGATATTCGCGGCGATATCACCCTGGTCGGCGCCGGCAATGGCCTGACGTTTATCGATGCGGCGCAGATCGACCGGATCCTTGACGTGCAGCCCGGCGCGTTTTTTCGTCTGCAGCGCCTGACCCTGCGCAATGGCCTGTCTACGGGGTACGGCGGCGCGTTGCGCAATCAGGGCGAAACCATCCTGGATCAGGTCAATCTGCTCGACAACCGTGTGTATGCACCGGAACCCGCCGCCGGTGGCGGGGGCGCCATCGCCAACTTCTTCGTGCTGAGTCTTAGCAACGCCTTATTGCAGAACAACCATACCCACGCCGAGGAGCCGGGTCATGGCCAGGGCGGCGCCCTCTACAACACCAGGCAATTGAAGCTGCGCAACAGTACGTTGGATAACAACAGCAGCTCCGACGGCCTCGACACCGGCCGCGGCGGCGCACTCTACAACCAGGGCTTCGCCGATATCGCCCGCACCACCTTCACCCGCAATACCCTGGGTGAGTACGGAGCGGGTTCAGCCATTCTCAATGCCGAAGGTGGCGTGCTGCAGTTGAAAAACAGCACCCTCAGCCAGAATCGCGCGCACTACGGCCAGGGTGCGCTGGCCAATGGGCACGCCGCCAGCAATGGCAATTCCGGGACCCAGACGCTGCTGGTAAACGTCACCCTGGCCGACAACAGCGGAAATAACGCCTTGTCCAATTGGGCCTCGCTGGTGGTGCGTAACAGCCTGGTGGCCGGCAACTACTATATCCCCGATGAAGGCCCACGGCGGTCAAGTAACTGCAAACACCAAGGCAGTTATTACCTGGCCCGTGGCCTGCTGTTGGGCAGTGATGCCGGTCAGTGTCCGGCCGACCTGCCGATGGACGACAGCTTGACCTTCACCCAGGTGCTCGAGCCGCTCGCGGCGAACGGCGCGAGCACCTTTACCCACGCCCTGCGTCCGGCCAGCCCGGCGCTGGAGGCGGGCCTGGGCACTTGCACGCAAACGGATGAACGCGGCATCGCCCGCCCCCAGGACGGCAACGGCGACGGCGTGGCCGGCTGCGACCTGGGCGCCTACGAACGGGCGGCACCCTAAGTACGGAGGCCAAGACGCACCGTTTTAATCCAATCCGTATTTGACCTTGAGTGCCTTGACCGCGCGCGCCTCGCGGCGCAGGAACGCATCAAAACGCGCGATCAGCTCGGGGTGGCGGATACTGGACAAGTAGTAATGGCTGTCCTGCAGGGTCAAGAGGCTCGGCTCCACCACCAACCCTTGGGGTTTACCCATCAGGGTCAGGTGATAGCGAGCCACCTGCTGGGCCATATTGGCGCCGTCGATATAACCGGCCAGCGCCATGCGAATCAGCCCCTCAGGACCGGGGGACTCTTCGATCTTGACCTGGCCAGCGGCAATCTGCTCCTGAAATTTCCAGGGCGTGAAACCACGGACGAAACCCAGCTTGCGAAAATGTTCCAGGGGCTCGCCCAATCGGCTCGGCAACACCAGCATGGCGTCCTGGAACACCAGTACCGGTTGTGAATAGATCACCTTATGGGGCTGCTTTTGCGTGACATTCCAGCGCGGACTGTCGGGAAACACCAGGTCAAGCCGGCCAGCCCAGTAATTGTGAAAAAGCCTGCGTACCGGTAGCGCCACGTAACGCAGTTGAATGTGCTCGCGGGTAGCGAACAGGTCCAGCAGATCCCGGGCATACCCTCGGTACTGATAGTCCGGCGCCGTCACTGAGTAGATCGGGTAATAGTCGACGTCCTCGACGCCCACGCTGTACTCAGGGAGCGCCGCCCGGGCGGGCAACGTCATCAGCAGCAAAAGCCCTGACAGCAGCGACAGCCGGAACAACAGGGGGGAAGTGAACAACGACCACATGGCGGGGCTCGACGCTATCTACCGGCTCCAGTGTAGCCTGCGCCTGTCCACGTCGGTTCGTGACCGAGGGGACGGAAAAAGAAAACCCCGCCTAGGCGGGGCTTTGCAGACTGAATCCTGACATCCGTGATCTACCCGCCTTCCTGGCGGAACTCCTGCGTATCCCTGTTATTGCCTCTGCGCTTCCTGCGCTACGTCCATGGGCAGGCAGCGTACGCCGGGGTCGCGGGAGGCGCTAGCCGACATCTGCCGCAGACTGTGTAAGCCGTGACCTACACGAGAGCAAAGCGTTCAGGTGGCCGCTTTATTTTGTGACGCAAGTCTGGTTACACTGACTTGGTCCTACAAAAACAATAACCTTGGGACGGGTCGGGCTGAGGGTCACCGTATGCGCGTCGCCACTGCAATTGCCCTGACCTGCCTGACCGCCTGGGGCGCGCCCGTCATCGGGGCCGGCGGGCAGAACCGCCTGAGCGACCCCAAGGTCGCGGTGGAACAAGCCTTCTGGACCGAGCTGTATGGCGCAGGAGGCACCTCGCTCTACTGCGGTACGCCTTTCACCGCTGCGACAGACAGCCTGACCGCCAGCCGGATCTACAGCGTCAAACAGATCAAGAGCGCCATGCGCTGCAGCACCGATCGCCAATGCGCGGTGATGAATCCGCAGTACCTGTACATGCTCGCCGACCTGCATAACCTCTACCCCGCACTAAGCCGTATCGAAACAGCCAGGCGCAAGGCCCAGTTCGGTGAACTGGGTGACAGCGTGGTCAGCAAATTCGTCGAGAGCGACTGCGACCTGAAAACCAGCGTCTTATGGATCGAGCCACGCGATGGGGCCAAAGGCAATATCGCCCGGGCGCTGTTCTACATGCATACCGAATATGACCTCCCCCTGCCGGGTTCGCTGGAGCTGTTCAAGGCCTGGAACCAGCTGGACCCGGTAGATGCCGAGGAGAAACGCCGCAATGAGCGGATCGAGCAGTTGCAAGGCACGCGCAACCGCTTTATCGATGACCCGGCCGCCGCCGAGCGGCTGACCCCCTGAGCCGCTTCGGCAGCAAAGCCCAGCCATAAAAAAGCCCCGAACCAGTCGGGGCTTTTTTCATTCAACCAGGCGGATCAGAACTGCGCGGCGTCGAGCAGGAACAGCGACTCGCTACCGGCCTTGACCGAGGCGGTCAGCGAGTGGATGCGCGGCAGGATCCGCGCGAAGTAGAAGCGCGCGGTGCCCAGCTTGCTGGCATAGAACTGCTCCTGGCTTTCCTTGCCCAGCGCCGCCTTGGCCATCAACGCCCACATGTAGGCATAGGCGGTGTAACCAAACACGTGCAGGTACTCGACCGAGGCCGCACCAATCTCGTTGGGGTTGCCCTTGGCCCGCTCGATGACCCAGGCGGTCAGGTCGTCGAGGTTCTGCACGGCGGCCGTGAGCGGTTCGATGAATTCCGCCAGGCTGGCGTCGGCGGATGCGGCAAAGCTCTTGATCTCGTCGGCGAACAACTTGTAGAAATTACCGCCGCTGCCAACCACCTTACGCCCGATCAGGTCGAGTGCCTGGATGCCGTTGGTGCCTTCGTAGATCTGGGTGATCCGGCAATCGCGCACCAGTTGTTCCTGACCCCATTCACGGATATAGCCGTGGCCCCCGAAAACCTGCTGCCCCAGCACACAGGTATCCAGGCCCATGTCGGTGAGGAAGGCCTTGGCCACCGGCGTCAGCAGCGCGACCTTCTCGTCGGCCATCAGGTGGTCGACCGAGTCGTCGCTGAACTTGGCACAGTCCAGTTGCAGCGCCACGTAGCTGGAAAACGCCCGGCCACCCTCGTTGAGCGCCTTCATGGTCAGCAGCATGCGGCGCACATCCGGGTGCACGATGATCGGGTCGGCGGCCTTGTCCTTGGCCTGCGGGCCGGACGGCGAGCGGCTCTGCAAGCGGTCACGCGCATAGTCGACGGCGTTCTGGTAGGAACGCTCCCCCGAGGCCAGGCCCTGAATACCGACGCCCAGGCGCTCGTAGTTCATCATGGTGAACATGGCCGCGAGCCCTTTGTTCGGCTCGCCGACGATATAACCCAGGGCGCCGTCGAAGTTCATCACGCAGGTGGCCGAGGCCTTGATGCCCATCTTGTGCTCGATCGAGCCACAGGTCGCGGCGTTGCGCTCGCCCAGGCTGCCATCGGCGTTGACCATGAACTTGGGCACCAGGAACAGCGAGATGCCCTTGGGACCAGCCGGCGCATCCGGCAGCTTGGCCAGCACCAGGTGAATGATGTTCTCGGTCAGGTCGTGCTCGCCACCGGTGATAAAGATCTTGGTGCCGCTGACCTTGTAGGAACCGTCGGCCTGGGGCTCGGCCTTGGTGCGGATGATTCCCAGGTCGGTGCCGGCATGGGGCTCGGTCAGGCACATGGAGCCGGCCCAGACGCCGGAGTACATGTTCGGCAGGTACTTTTCCTTCAACTCGGCGCTGGCGTGGGCATTGATCGACAGGCAAGCGCCGGCGGTCAGCATCGGATAGAGGCCGAAGGACAGGTTCGCCGAGTTGACCATTTCCTCCACCTGGGCGGAGATCACCTTGGGCATGCCCATGCCGCCGTAGATCGGGTCACCGCCCACGCCAACCCAACCGCCTTCGGCATAGGTCCGGTAGGCCTCGGGGAAGCCGCTGGGGGTGCTGACCGCGCCCGCGCTCCACTGGCAACCTTCTTCATCGCCGCTACGGTTCAACGGGGCGATGCTCTTGGCCATTAACTTGCCGGCCTCCTCGAGGATGGCGTCGGCGGTTTCCGCATCCACCACTTCCGCCAACGCAGGCATCTCGGCCCAGAGTGTGGCCGCCTCGAATACTTCAGTGAGGACGAAGCGCATATCGCGCAGGGGCGCTTTGTAATCAGCCATGGCAAACCTCGTGAGAAAGTCTAGAAACGGCCCACAGGCCAGGCTGCAATTGTACCCGAACAACTTTTACGACACATAGAGTCACTGCGTGACCGCTTGTAACATCATAGTCACAGCATGCAACTCCCTGTCGCCCCCTGCCCGGTTCTGCACCCCGCGAGCCTGGCGGCCTGGCGCCTTACAGCAGAAAGTGCGCGGCCGGCAGATCCATCATGCAGGCACTGCCGGCCTGCACCGCGGCCAGATGAGTGGCGGTGCGTGGCAGCAGGCGCTGGAAGTAAAAACCGCAGGTTGCGACCTTGGTCTGGTAATACGCGGCCTCGTCGCTGCCCTCGGCCAGGCGCTGGTGGGCCACCAGCGCCATGCGCAACCAGAAGTAGCCGAGAATCACGTAGCCGGAAAACATCAGGTAATCCAGTGCGGCGGCCCCCACCTCGTCGGGGTTTTTCAGCGCGGCCAGACCGACTTGCTGGGTCATCTCGCCCCACTGCCGGTTAAGCCCGGCCAGTTGCCCGACCAAGGCCGCCAGTTGCGGATGCACCACCTGGGCCTGACAGAAGGCGTGGACGCGCTGGGTGAAACCGCGCAGCAAGCGACCCTGGCTGCCCAGCACCTTGCGTCCCAGCAGGTCGAGCGCCTGGATGCCATTGGTGCCTTCGTAGATCGGCGCGATGCGACAATCCCGAACCAGCTGCTCCATGCCCCATTCGCGAATAAACCCATGGCCACCGAAGACCTGCATGCCATGGTTGGTCACCTCCAGGCCCGTCTCGGTCATAAAGGCCTTGCAGATCGGTGTCAGCAGGGCCAGCAGGTCCTCGGCTTCCTGACGCTGATCGGCGTCCTCGGCCAGGTGCGCCGTGTCGATCAATTGCGCGCAAAAGTAAGCCAGCGCGCGATTGCCTTCGTTGAAGGCCTTCATGGTCAGCAGCATGCGGCGCACGTCCGGGTGCACGATAATCGGGTCGGCGGCTTTTTCCGGCGCCTTGGGTCCGCTCAGCGAACGCATCTGCAGGCGCTCGCTGGCGTAGCGCACCGCGCCCTGGTAGCTGCTTTCGCCCAGGCACAAGCCCTGCATGCCGGTGCCCAGACGGGCGTGGTTCATCATGGTGAACATGCAGTTCAGGCCCTTGTTGGCCTCGCCGATCAGAAAGCCGCTGGCGCCGTCGAAATTCATCACGCAGGTGGCCGAGGCCTTGATGCCCATCTTGTGCTCGATCGAGCCGCAGGCCACCGCGTTACGCGCACCGGCCTCGCCGGCCGCATCGGGCAGGAATTTGGGCACGATAAACAACGAGATGCCCTTGGTGCCCGCCGGGGCGTCCGGCAACTTGGCCAGCACCAGGTGCACGATATTTTCGCTGAGGTCGTGCTCACCGGCGGAGATGAAGATCTTGCTGCCGCTGATCGCGTAACTGCCATCGGCCTGGGGCACGGCGCGGGTCTTGATCAAGCCCAGGTCGGTGCCGCAGTGGGCCTCGGTCAGGCACATGGTGCCGGTCCAGCGCCCCTCGGTCAGGCGCCCCAGGTACAGTTGCTTCTGGGCCTCGCTGCCATGGGCATGGATGGCCGCCATGGCGCCATGGGTCAGGCCCGGGTACATGCCCCAGGAGGTATTGCTGGCGCCGATCATCTCGCTGATCAACAAGCCCAGTGACGGCGGCAAGCCCTGGCCGCCGTAGGCCGGATCGGCCGCCAAGCCGTTCCAGCCACCTTCGATGTACTGGACGAACGCCTGCTTGAAGCCAGTGGGCGTGGTGACCACACCCTGGTCGAACTGGCACCCCTCCTCGTCACCCGAGCGGTTCAGCGGCGCCAACACCTGCTCGCAGAACTTCGCGCCCTCCTCGAGGATGGCGTTGACCAGGTCCGGGGTGGCGTCGCGAGCGCCCAGCGCCGCGTAACTGCCGTGAAAGTCGAACACTTCGTCGATCAGAAAACGCACGTCACGCAGGGGGGCTTTATAGCTGGGCATGGCGATTCTCCGCGAACCAGGGGCATAAAGGCTCGACCCTACTGCGCGCGGTGGCAGGCAACAACAAGACTGCGGCTGCTGAATGCAGGGTCATAACCCGGCAGCAGCCACATCCGTGGGTTAACGACGGGCGCTGAGGCGATCTGGTTTGCGCCGTACCGGCGCCGCGTCGGCCGGTTCATCCGGCTCGTCCAGCGACAGGTCCAGAGCGGACGGCGCGTCGAGCGCCGCGACGCCCTGGACCGGCGCGCGCGCCTTGGCCGCTGGCGTACGCACCGCGCCGCGGCGATTTTGCCCCTGGGCCATGACCTTGTTACGTCCGGCGCCTTTGGCCGCGTACAGGGCCTGGTCCGCCGCCTTGAGCACTTCCTCGACCCCTCGCTGCTCGGCCTGCCGTTCAGCCACACCGATGCTGACGGTCACCGACACACTGGACGCGCCACGGGCGCCACGCTTTTGCCGGCCGCTTTTACCACTGGCCGGCCGCTGGCCCTGATCACGCAGTTGCAGCTGATAGGCCTGCACGGCCTCGCGAACCACTTCCAGGTGCGGCAGGCATTGTTCCAGGGTCTTGCCAGGAAAGACCAGGGTGAATTCCTCGCCGCCATAGCGGTAGGCCTTGCCGCCGCCACCGATCTTGCGCAGCTGCTGGGCGACCACCCGCAGCACCTGGTCACCGACATCGTGGCCATGGCTGTCGTTGAATTTCTTGAAATGGTCGACATCCGCCATGGCGATCACATAGGTGCGACCCAGGCGCTTGAGCCGTTCGTTCAGGGCGCGGCGCCCGGGCAAGCCGGTCAGCTCGTCGCGGAACGCCATTTGATAGGCCTCGTGCGCCACCGCGGCGACCAGGATCAGCATCACCTGGCTGCTGATCACCTGCAGCGCATGGGGCAGGCTGAAGACCTTGGGCAACATCCACAGCAGCCCCAGCAACCCGACCAACTGGGCCGCGTGCAACGGCCGGGGCCGCCGCAGGTATTGCATCAGCAGCAGCACGAAGGCCAGCGCGAAGGCCGGATACGCCAACTGGATCAGGCTCATGCCCGCGCCATGCAGCAGCGGCCAGCGGATCTCGCTCAGCCAGGCCTGCAGCGCCTCGGGATAGCGCTGCGCCAGCGCCAGCGCCGTGGCGGCCACCGCCAGCAACACCGCGCTGCGGGCGATCAGGTCCTGGACCAGGTGAGTGCGCTCTTCCCAGGCCGCGTACAGGCCATACAACAGCGGCAGCAACAGGCAACAAAGGTGGAACGTCAGGGCCGCGTCCGCCCGGGGCCGGCCCTGGGCATGGAAAAAATCGGTCTGGGTATCGAGCACGAAATACACCAGGTAGATCGCCAGCAGCAGGAACAGCTCACGCTGACGGCTATAGACCAGGCAATAGGCGCCCCCGAGCAACAGCAACAAGGTCGGCAGCACATTGAACAGCGACACGAAGAATTCGCTCAAGCCGCCCAGGGTGCCTGCCAGCACACCGCCGCCCAGCAACACCAGGGACGGTAGAAAATGACTCAGGCGCACAGCGGCTAGGGACGACAAGAGGACTCCGGACAGGCGAGGTGGACAACGCCCGGCATTTTGCCTGCTTGCACGGCATTAGGCACCCACCGCGCATGCATCCCCCGCCCGACGGCCGAATGGCGGGCGCCGCCGTGAAAACACAGCCCGAAAAGCAAAAAAAAGCCAAAAAAAACCGCTGACCCGAAGGTCAACGGCTTTTGTACAGGCCTTGAGTCAGCGCGGCACTCAGTAGCCCAGGGCGAAGTGCTCTTCGTCCATGTCCATCAGGTTGTTGGCGCCCGACAGCATGGTTTCGGCATGGGTGCGGGTACGCGGCAGGATGCGCTGGAAATAGAAGCGCGCGGTCTGCAGCTTGGCGTTGTAGAACGCCGCCTCCGAGGTGCCTTCGGCCAGTTTCTCGGCCGCCACACGGGCCATGTCCGCCCAGAAATAGGCCAGGCAGGCATAACCGGAGTACATCAGGAAGTCCACCGACGCGGCGCCGACTTCCTCGCGGTCCTTCATGGCAGCCATGCCGACCTTCATGGTCAGTTCGCCCCACTCCTTGTTCAGCTTGACCAGCGGCGCGACGAACTCCTTGATGGCGTCGTTGCTTTCGTGGGTCTGGCAGAACTTGTGCACGATCTTGGTGAAGCTTTTCAGCGACTCACCCTGGGTCATCAGGATCTTGCGACCCAGCAGGTCAAGCGCCTGGATGCCGGTGGTGCCTTCGTACAGCATGGAGATGCGGCTGTCGCGCACGTTCTGCTCCATGCCCCACTCGGCGATAAAGCCGTGGCCGCCGTAGATCTGCACGCCGTGGTTGGCAGCTTCGAAACCGACCTCGGTCATAAAGGCCTTGGCGATCGGGGTCATAAAGGCCAGCAGTGCATCGGCCTGTTTCTTCTGCTCTTCATCCTGGCCGTACTTAACGATGTCGACCAGCTTGGCGGTGAAGTAGACCATGGCGCGATTGCCTTCAGCGAACGCCTTCATGGTCAGCAGCATGCGACGCACGTCCGGATGGACGATGATCGGGTCAGCTGCCTTGTCCGGGGCCTTGGGGCCGGTCAGCGAGCGCATTTGCAGGCGATCACGGGCGTACTTCAGGCCACCCTGGAAACCGATTTCGGCGTGGGCCAGGCCTTGCAGCGCGGTACCCAGGCGAGCGGTGTTCATAAAGGTGAACATGCAGTTCAGGCCTTTGTTGGCCGGGCCGATCAGGTAGCCGGTGGCCGCGTCGAAGTTCATCACGCAGGTGGCGTTGCCGTGGATCCCCATCTTGTGCTCGATGGAACCGCAGGTCACGGCGTTGCGCGCGCCCACCGAGCCATCAGCCTGGGGCATGAACTTGGGCACGATAAACAGCGAAATGCCTTTGGTGCCGGCCGGGGCATCGGGCAGGCGCGCCAGCACGATATGCACGATGTTGTCGGCCATATCGTGTTCACCGGCGGAGATGAAGATCTTGGTGCCGGTGATGCTGTAGGAACCGTCTGCCTGGGGCTCGGCCTTGGTGCGCAACATGCCCAGGTCGGTGCCGCAATGCGGCTCGGTCAGGCACATGGTACCGGTCCACTCGCCAGACACCAGTTTGGTCAGGTAGGCGTGTTTCTGTTCGTCGGTGCCGTGCTCGGACAGGGTGTTCATCGCGCCATGGGACAGGCCCGGGTACATGCCCCAGGACCAGTTGGACTCACCGACCATCTCGCTGACGGCCAGGCCCAGGGACTCCGGCAAGCCTTGGCCACCGTGCTCGACGTCATGGGCCAGGCTCGGCCAGCCGCCTTCGACGAACTGTTTGTAGGCTTCCTTGAAGCCGCTCGGGGTTTTCACGCCGGACTCGCTCCAGGTGCAACCCTCTTGGTCACCCACGCGGTTCAGCGGTGCCAGCACTTGTTCACAAAACTTGGCGCCTTCCTCGAGGATGGCGTTGACCATGTCCGGAGTAGCGTCCTGGCAAGCCGGCAGGCTCTGATAATGCGCTTCGTAGCCGAGCAGTTCATCGCGTACGAAACGAATATCACGCAAGGGGGCCTTGTAATCAGGCATAGCGAATAACCTCTGCTGTAAATTCCTAATAAGGGTGACCGTCTTCTTCGGTCGCTTGCGGGATTACTCCCAGCCGCCCAGCAGCCCGCACGCGGCCTAGCGGTCAAACAGGCGTTTGAAACATACGTTTACGCCCCACCCTTGTCAAGCACCGCCAACGGCTGGATTACGCCACCAGGTCGACCCGCGGCGCGGACGACGACTCGGCGCTGCGTTGATAGAGGCTTAAATCGGCGATCGGCGCGCCAGCGGGACGCGCAGTTTTGTCCGCGGCGGTCGCTTCGGCGTCGGCCTTGGCCGCGGCCTTCTTGTCTTCCTCGGCTTTTGCGCTGTCGGCCTCGGTCTCGGCTTCGGCCGTGGCGCGCTGTTCCTCGGCCAGATCGACTCGGGCCTGGCTGGCCTGGGCTTGCGCCTGAGCGGCCACCTGGCGGTCCTGGCCGGAGGGCTCGGCGGGCGCCAGGGCGGCCCGCAGCACCACCGCCATCTTGCGCAGGGTGGCGGCGGGATCGTTGGCCACCGGGCTGGCATCGACGCTGACCTCGCCGTCCACCGCATAGCTCTTGCCGTCCGGGCCGCGCTTGAAACTGTAGGTCGGCGAACCGGTATAGCCGCCGCCAACCGCGGCATGGGCCTGCTCGTGCAGACGCACTTCGCGGTCGCGGCTGGAGAGATTCTGGATTTCCTGCAGTTCGCGCTGCTGCTCGGCGGTTTGCGCGCCGGCCGGCCGCGCCTGGGGGGCGCCCTCGCGATCAGCTTCTTCCCGGGCCGAAGCCTGACCAGGTGCGTCCTGGGCTTGAGCCGGGGTCGCCGGGGCCTGATTGCTGCGGGCCAGGTCGGGGGAAGCGTCAGGCGAAACCGGTCGCGCCGGAAGGGCGGACGGCGTGGGGGCAACGTAAGCAGAGGGGCTGCCGATCAGCATGGAAGTCTCCTTGCTCCGGGCAGCCAGCCATGGCCGTCACGGAGCCCAGGACGTTCTACTCAGGCGCGCGTATCGATCAGCGTGCCCAAGACGTCATCGGCGGTTTCGATCAGCTTGGCACCCGCCTGAGCCTGTACTTTGCCGACATTCAACTCGACCAGGCTGCTGGCCAGGTCGGTGGAGGCGCTGCGTTCGTCCGGAGCCGTGGGCGCGCTCTGCGGCGGCGCCATGCCCGGTGCGCGTTGTGCGGGGGGCAAGGCGGCACCGGCAATCTCGGTCGCGGCTTGCTCGACACGCCGCTGACCGGACTGCAGGCTGCTCAGTCCGGACGACATGACGCTGGGGGAAATTTGCATAAATGGCGCTCCGCACGATGGCGACAGATGGCACATGGCAATTAAAGCAGATACTGCTTAAAAAACGTACGACCAAAAGGCTATTGCCGCCTTCGCGGTTATATCGTCAAACCAGTGGCGCCAAATTCAGGTGCGCTGCCACCGAGGTCGCATCGGCACTCGCCAGCCAGGGTACCTGCCCCAGGCAAGGCGCCGGCAAGCGCGCGTCCAGGGTGGCCAGCACGGCCTCCAGGCGCGCCGTGTGCGGATCGACCAGGTTGGCCACCCAGCCGACCAGCGGCAGGCCGTCGCGGGCAATCGCCTCTGCCGTCAGCAACGCATGATTGATGCAGCCCAGGCGCACGCCGACCACCAGGATCACCGGCAGGCCCAAGGCCAGCGGCAGGTCGGACAGGTTGGCCTGAGCGGCCAGCGGCACTCGCCAGCCGCCCGCGCCTTCCACCAGGGTAAAGTCGGCGCCGCGGGCGAGCACCCGCTGCACCGGCCCCAGCAACGCCTCCAGGTCGAGGATCCGCCCGGCTTCCAGGGCCGCCAGGTGGGGGGCGATGGCCGGTTCGAAGGCCAGCGGATTGATCTCGTCGTAGCTCAGGCTCAGCGAGCATTCGGCCCAGAGCGCCAGGGCGTCGTCATTGCGCAGGCCCTGGGCGGTGAGCGCACAGCCGGACGCCACCGGTTTGACCGCAGCGGTGCTCAACCCGGCGAGTCGGGCGGCGTGCAGCAAGCCGGCGGCAACGGTGGTCTTGCCCACCTCGGTGTCGGTACCGGCGATAAAAAAAGCCTGGTTCATGCAGCCTCGGATGTCAGGGTGGGTGGCCTTGCCCAGCGATTCGCCGGGGGTGTTCGCGCGGGCACCAGGCCCGGCTCAACGCGGCTTCTGCAACACGCCATAGACCACCTGGTAAGTGGCCGGCAAGCCGCCGGGCTGGCGCTGCCGCTCATAGGCCTGGCGCAGGGCCTGGATCCGCGCCCGCCCGGTCAGGCCTTCCGGCCGACCCGGGTTGAGGTTGTGCGCGCCCAGGGCCTTGAGTTCCCCGGTCAGGCCGCGCAAGTCCGGATAAAACAGCACCCGCGCCTGTTGCCGCAGGCTGAACAGCTGCAGGCCACTGGCGGCGCACAGTGCCTGGTAATCCTCGAAACTACGGAAACGGTTGACATGCACCCGGCCGTCCACGGCCTGCCAGCTGTCACGCAGCTCCTGCAAGGTGCCGGTGCACAGGCTGCTGAACGCCAGCCAGCCGCCCGGGCGCAATGCTCGCCGGGCCTCCCTGAGCACCGCGGCGAAATCGGCGCACCATTGCAACGCCAGGCTGGAGAAAATCAGCTCGCAGGCGCCATCGCGCAGCGGCAGGCACTCGGCATCGCCCACCACGAATTGCCGTGCACCGCCCAGTGGCCTGGCGTGCAGCAGCATGCCTTCGGCCAGGTCCAGGGCCACCCCCTCGGCCTGGGGAAAACGCCCGGCCAACTGCCGGCTGAAATGCCCGGTGCCACAGCCCAGGTCCAACCAGCGCTGGGGCGTGCAGGCCGGTGGCAAGGTTTCGAGCAGTTGCGCGCCGACCGACCGCTGCAGTTCGGCCACGCTGTCGTAGCTGCCCGCGGCGCGGGAAAAGGACGCCGCCACCTGGCGCTTGTCCGGCAGTTCATTCATGGCCAGTCGTCACCCGATTCGTGCAGAAAGGCCTGGATCGCCGCCGCCAACTCATGGGGGCGTTCCAGCAGGAAGGCATGGGAGGCCTGCTCGATCAGACCGATTTCGGTGTCCGGCAGCAGCGCCAGCAGGTCGCCCGCCACCGTGCTGGGCAGCAGCGCGTCGGCACCGGCGAACAGGTGCAGTTGCGGCCCCTGGAACCCCTGCAACGCGCCGCGACTGTCCAGCGCGGCCAGCAGCGCCAGGCCCGCCAGCAGGTGCGGCGGCTGGCCCAGGGGCGCCGCGCTGACCAGCAGGCGGGCCAGGCCACGGGCCTCCGCGGCGCCCTGGGCGCAGAGCAGGGCAAAGCGTTTCAGGGTGGTCGCCGCATCGGCCGCACAGCCCTGCTGAAAGGTGGCGAAGGTCGCCGGCGGCATGCCGCTGGGCCAATCGGCGCGGGCCACGAAGCACGGATTGCTGGCCAGGCTGATCAGCCCGCAACAGCGCTCGCCGCGCCGCGCCGCCAGCTCGGCCGCCAGGCTGCCGCCCAGGGACCAGCCGCCCAGCCAGGTGTCCAGCGGCAGGTTGGCGTCCAGCTCATCCAACCAGTCCTCGGGGTCGCTCGAGTCGAGCAACGGCAAGGGCTCGATCTGCACCCGCAGGCGTTCATCGAGCCCCTGCAGTGCCGCGGCCAGTGGCTCGAGCGGCGCGCAACCGAGTCCCCAACCCGGCAACAGCAGCAGGCGATTACGCATCGCGGCACTCCTCAGACGGGGTCAACAACGGCCAGCACTCGGCCAGCGCTTCCAGCAACCGCGCCACCTGGGCCTCGCTGTGGGCGGCGGACAGGGTCACCCGCAACCGGGCGCTGCCCTGGGGCACGGTGGGCGGGCGAATTGCGGTGACCAGCAGGCCGCGCTCGCGCAGCAGGGCGGACAGCTGCAGGGCACGCGCGCTGTCACCGATCAGCAGCGGCTGGATCGGCGTCTGACTGTCCATCAGCTGCAGGCCGATGCGCTGGGCGCCCGCGCGGAACAGCGCGATCAGCTGCTGCAACTGGCTGCGTCGCCAATGCTCCGTCTGCAGCAGTTGCAGGCTCCTGAGCGTGGCGCAGGCCAGGGCCGGCGGCTGACTGGTGGTGTAGATATAGGGGCGGGCGAACTGGATCAGGGTTTCGATCAGCTCTTCGCTGCCGGCGACAAACGCGCCCGCGGTGCCAAAGGCCTTGCCCAGAGTGCCGACCAGCACCGGCACCTGCGCCAGGCTCAGGCCGGCTTGCTCCACCAGACCGCCACCGGTGGCACCCAGGGTGCCGAAGCCATGGGCGTCGTCGACCATCACCCAGGCCTGCCTGGCCTGGGCAGCGGCGCACAACGCCGGCAGGTCGGCCTGGTCACCGTCCATGCTGAACACCCCGTCGGTGACCACCAGGCAATTGCCCCGGGCCTTGTCCAGGCGCAGGGCCAGGCTCGCCGGATCGTTATGCAGGTAGCGGGAAAAACGCGCTCCGGACAGCAGGCCGGCATCCAGCAGGGAGGCATGGTTGAGGCGGTCTTGCAACACCGTGTCGCCAGCCCCGACCAAGGCGGTCACCGCGCCCAGGTTGGCCATATAGCCGGTGCTGAACAGCAAGGCCCGCGGACGACCGGTGAAGGCTGCCAGGGCTTCTTCCAGTGCGTGGTGCGGGCCGCTGTGGCCGTTGACCAGGTGCGAGGCGCCACCGCCCACCCCCCAACGCTCGGCACCGGCGCGCCAGGCGGCGACCACCTCGGGGTGATTGGCCAGGCCCAGGTAATCGTTACTGCAAAAGGCCAGCAGGCGCTGGCTATCGACCACCACCTCGGGGCCCTGGGGGCTGTCCAGCAGCGGACGCCGGCGGTACAACTGCTCGGCCTGGCGAGCGGCGAGACGGGCGGCAAGATCGAAACTCATGACGGTCGGCTTTCCCGGGGGGCCGCAAGGGGCGAATGGAGCGCCGCAGACCCACGGCCGCGGCGGCTCCGACAACGGCGGTCAGACCGCGGCGGCGTCGTAAAACAGCGCGCCGCTTTTCTGCTCGGTCAGCGCCTGCTCGATGGCCGCCTGGTGCACTTCGTCGGCATGCTCTTCACGCGCTTCCGGCTGGATACCCAGGCGCGCGAACAACAGCATGTCCTTGTCCGCCTGGGGGTTGGCAGTGGTCAGCAGCTTGTCGCCGTAGAAGATCGAGTTGGCGCCGGCAAAGAATGCCAGGGCCTGCATCTGTTCGTTCATCGCCTCACGCCCGGCCGACAGCCGCACATGGGACTGCGGCATCAGGATACGGGCGACCGCCAGCATGCGGATAAAGTCGAACGGATCGACGTCCTCTGCGTTGGCCAGCGGCGTGCCCTGGACCTTGACCAGCATATTGATCGGCACCGACTCCGGATGCTCCGGCAGGTTGGCCAGCTGGATCAGCAGGCCGGCGCGGTCGTCCAGCGACTCGCCCATGCCGAGGATGCCGCCCGAGCAGATCTTCATGCCCGCATCGCGCACATAGGCCAGGGTCTGCAGGCGCTCGGAGTAGGTACGGGTGGTGATGATGCTGCCGTAGAACTCAGGCGAGGTGTCGAGGTTGTGGTTGTAGTAGTCCAGGCCCGCGCCCGCCAGGGCGGCGGTCTGCTCCTGGTCCAGGCGGCCGAGGGTCATGCAGGTTTCCAGGCCCAGGGCCTTGACCCCTTTGACCATCTCCAGCACATAAGGCATGTCCTTGGCCGAGGGGTGTTTCCACGCCGCCCCCATGCAGAAGCGCGTGGCGCCGATGGCCCGGGCGTTCGCCGCTTCCTCCAGGACCTTCTGCACCTCCATCAGTTTTTCTTTTTCCAGGCCGGTGTTGTAGTGCCCCGACTGCGGACAGTACTTGCAGTCCTCGGGGCAGGCGCCGGTCTTGATCGACAGCAAGGTGGAGACCTGCACGCGGTTGGCATCGAAGTGCGCGCGGTGCACCGTCTGGGCCTGGAACAGCAGGTCATTGAACGGCTGTTCAAACAGTGCACGGACTTCAGGCAACGACCAGTCGTGACGCAGCACGGGAGAGAGGGAGGCGCTCATGGGCGGTTCCTTGTTGACCTTGGGGGAAGCAACTGCACCCGACTGCTAAGGTGCAGGGGCACGACACGGATGTTTGGCATAGTTAAGGAAGGCCCATGCACTGTCAACCCAGGCATTACCTGCAGGTTTACAACTGGTTAAAAATCACCCACACCTGCTTGCTGTGTGACGAGCGCTGCGCCGCGGCCTACCCGCTGTGCGCTGCCTGCCGGGCGGATTTGCCCTGGCTGGGCAGTCATTGCGACGTGTGTGCCTTGCCCCTGGTCACGTCGGGCCTGACCTGCGGGCAGTGTCTGAGGCATCCGCCGGCCTTCACCCAGGTGCAGGCCGCCTGGCGCTACGCCTTTCCGCTGGACAGCCTGATCAGCCGCTTCAAACACCAGGCGCGCTGGCCCTACGGCCGCCTGTTGGCGCAATTGCTGGCCGAGCAGCTGCTGTTGGCCTTCGCCGCCGGGCTGGCGTCACCGGATGCGTTGCTACCGGTGCCGCTGGCCCGTCAGCGATTGCGCCAACGCGGTTTCAACCAGGCCGGCCTGCTGGCGCGCTGGCTTGGCCAGGCCCTGCGGCTGCCCGTCGAAGACGACTGGCTACGCCGCACCCGGGACACCCCTGCGCAACAGTCGTTGGATGCCGCCAGCCGCCAGCGCAACCTGCGCAATGCCTTTGCCCTGAGCCCGCAGGCACGGGTGGCGGGCCGGCACCTGGCCCTGGTTGATGACGTACTGACCACCGGCACCACGGCCCACACCCTGGCGCGGCTGATGCTCAGGGCGGGCGCGACACGGGTCGATGTCTACTGCCTGGCCCGCACACCCAAGCCTGACGAACGACCAGGCTAGTCGCTGCCCTGGCTTGACTCGGCAGTCAATTGCTCGCCACACTTCGCTATATACAAAATCATAT
Organism: Pseudomonas sp.; assembly: GCF_040514055.1. Taxonomy (GTDB): domain Bacteria; phylum Pseudomonadota; class Gammaproteobacteria; order Pseudomonadales; family Pseudomonadaceae; genus Aquipseudomonas. The sequence goes on along the minus strand of NZ_JBEVDL010000014.1, from coordinate 36,717 downwards.
AGCGCCATTGCCATGAGCCTCTTGACCTCCCTCGCCCAGCATGGCGTACGCCGCCCGCAACGCATGGCCCTGCTGGCCCAGATCGCCGAGCAAGGCTCCATCACGCGCGCGGCCAAGGCCGCCGGGCTGAGTTACAAGGCCGCCTGGGATGCCATCGATGAACTCAACAACCTGGCCGAGACACCATTGGTGGAGCGCAGCGTCGGCGGCCGCGGCGGCGGCGGTGCGCGCCTGTCCGCCGAGGGCGAACGCCTGCTCGCCCTCTATCAGCGCCTGGAGGCACTGCAGGCCCAGGTCCTGGCGGACGCCGACAATGCCGACTTGCAGCAACTGGGCCGCTTGCTGCTGCGCACCAGCGCACGTAATCAGCTCAGTGGCCGGGTGCTGACGATCACCGCCCAGGGCGGCAATGACCTGCTGCAACTCGAACTGCCCGGTGGCGCCCAGGTCCAGGCACAAATCACCCACCCCAGCACGGAAAAGCTCGAACTGATGGCGGGCAGCCCCGTGGTGGCGCTGATCAAGGCGGGCTGGCTGACCCTGCATGCGCCCCATGACCCGCCAGCGCCCGGGCTCAATCGGCTGGACGGTCGAATCGAGCAGATCGTGGCGGACGATGCCGATCGCTGCGAAGTCCGCATCGTCCTGGCCAACGGGCAGACCCTCTGCGCCCAGGCCAGCCCAACCCGTCTGGCCGAACTGGCGCTGGGCGAAGGCGATGCGGTCTGCACCGGTTTTTCCCCCGAGCAGGTGCTGCTCGGCACTCAACTCTGATACCTCACTGAGGACGTGCGATGAAACTGCTGATGACCCGCCCCAATACCCTGCTGGCCCTGACCCTGCTCGGCGCCTTGAGTGGCGGCCCCAGCCAGGCTGCCGACCCGGTGCGTGTCGCAGTGGCCGCCAACCTGCTGCCGGTGATGGAAACGATCGCCGCCGACTACCAACGCCAGACCGGGGAGCAGGTGCAGTTGGCCGGCGGCTCCAGCGGCGCCTTTTTCGAGCAGATCCAGCGCGGTGCCCCCTTCGACCTGTTCTATTCGGCCGACGCCGAGCGGCCCGAGAAACTGTTGCAGGCCAAACATGGCGAGGCCGTCACGACCTATGCCTGCGGGCGCCTGGCCTTGTGGACCCCGAAAGCGCAACCCGACCTGACTCAGTTGCCGAACGGCAAGCTGGCAATCGCCCAACCCGACACGGCACCTTACGGCCGCGCCGCCCTGCAGGCCCTGGAGCGCAGCGGGCAACTGCCCGGCCTGTCGTCGCGCCTGGTGTACGGCCAGGATATCGGCCAGACCTTCCAGTTCGTCGCCACCGGTAATGCCAGCAGCGGCCTGGTCGCCCTCAGCCAGCTGACCGCGGCCAAGACGCCCGAGACGCAGTACCGACAGCTGGACGCCGGGCTGTACGAACCCCTGGTACAAAAGCGCATCCTGCTGGCCAAGGGTGACCGGCGCGCCGCGGCCGAGCGTTTCCTGGCCTATTTCGACGCCCAGGGGTCGCGCCTGAAACAGGCGGGTTATGCCCTGCCCGGCGAGGCCGGTTGTGCTGCTCAGTGACGGCGATTGGCAGGCCCTGCGGATCACCCTGCAACTGGCGGGACTCTCCACCGCGCTGCTGCTGCTGATCGGCCTGCCCCTGGCCGCCTGGCGGGTGCGCCGGGAGACGGTACTGCGCAAGGTGCTGGACGCCGTGCTGGCGATGCCGCTGGTGCTGCCGCCGACGGTACTGGGTTTCTACCTGCTGGTGGCCTTCGCCCCGGACACACCGCTGGGCTCGGCCTGGTCCTGGCTGACCGGCCATCAGTTGGCGTTCAGCTTCAGTGGCCTGCTGCTGGGCTCGATCATCTATTCGCTGCCCTTTGTGGTCCAGCCGTTGACCGTGGCCTTTCGCAATATCCCACCCAGCGTGCTGGAGGCGGCCGCCAGCCTGGGTGCCGGACGCTGGGAGCGCTGGTGGCGGGTGATACTGCCCTTGTTGCGGCGCGGCCTGCTGGTGGCCGGCACCCTGGGCTTCGCCCATACGCTCGGTGAATTCGGCGTGGTGTTGATGCTCGGCGGCGGTATTCCCGGGCAAACCCAGGTGGTCTCCATTGCCCTGTTCCAGCACGTCGAGGCGCTGCGCTACGCCGAAGCCCATCGGTTGGCCGCCTGGATGCTGTGCCTGTCCTTTATCCTGTTGCTGTTGGTGTACGGGATGCGCGATCCCCGTGGCCAGAGCACCTCCCACCCGGCGCTGTAACCCGCGCGGCAGTTCCCAGGCCGGGCCAGATGCCCCGGAAAAACGCACTGACAGCCGCGCCCACGGACGGCGGCAGCGTACACTGGTGCACCCTGCCGTCTGGAATACCCCATGTCCCATCCCTTCGCTGCCCTTACCCCCGATCTGGTTCTCGACGCTGTCGAGAGCATCGGCTTTATCAGCGACGCCCGGGTGCTGGCGTTGAACAGTTACGAGAACCGCGTGTACCAGGTGGGCATCGAGGACGGCGAGCCACTGATCGCCAAGTTCTACCGCCCGCAACGCTGGACCGACGCGGCGATCCTCGAGGAGCACAGCTTCACCTTCGAGTTGGCCGACTGCGAAGTCCCGGTGGTGGCGCCCTTGCGGCACAACGGCGAGACCCTGTTCGAACACGCCGGTTTTCGCTTCACCCTGTTCCCCCGCCGGGGTGGACGGGCGCCGGAGCCGGGCAACCTCGACCAGCTGTACCGCCTCGGCCAATTACTGGGACGCCTGCACGGCGTCGGGGCCACCAAGCCCTTCGCCCACCGCGAAGCGCTGACGGTGCAGAACTTTGGCCATGCCTCGCTGGACACCCTGCTCGAGGGTGGGTTTATCCCGCGCAGCCTGCTGCCGGCTTACGAGTCGGTGGCCCGCGACCTGCTCAAGGGTGTCGAGGCGTTGTACGCCCGCACGCCTTACCAGGCGATCCGCCTGCACGGCGACTGCCACCCCGGCAACATGATGTGCCGCGACGAGGTGTTCCATATCGTCGACCTCGACGACTGCCGCATGGGGCCCGCCGTGCAGGACCTGTGGATGATGCTGGCCGGCGATCGCCAGGAACGCCTGGGGCAGTTGTCCGAGTTGATGGACGGCTACCAGGAATTCCACGACTTCAATCCCCGCGAGCTGCCGCTGATCGAGGGCCTGCGCTCCCTGCGCCTGATGCACTACAGCGCCTGGCTGGCCCGGCGCTGGGACGACCCGGCCTTCCCCCACAGCTTCCCCTGGTTCGGCAGCGAACGTTACTGGGGCGATCAGGTGCTGGCCTTGCGCGAGCAACTGGCGGCGCTTAACGAAGAGCCGCTGAAACTGTTCTAGGGCCTAAGTAGGGACTGTGCGCGCGTGGCCCGTGCCAACCGGGTCCAGGGCCCACACGGCGGGCGGCAGTCGTAACGCAATATTTACGACTATCGCCCGTATCGGGCGATAAATCCCATGGGCGCCTCCCCGTACACCACGCAAGATGCTTAGAATGGCGGGCTTGTCGTTAGCAACCTAAGCAAGGACCTCCATGCCCACCGTCAACCCGCGCCGCGGTTACCTTCTGGGGCTGACCGCCTACGTGATCTGGGGCCTGTTCCCGCTGTATTTCAAGGCCATTGCCGCCGTACCGGCACTGGAGATCATCGTCCATCGGGTGCTCTGGTCGGCCCTGTGCGGACTCTTGCTGCTGATGGTCTGGAAACACCCGGGCTGGTGGCGCGAGCTGCGGCAGAACCCACGGCGGTTGGCGGTGCTGGCCGCCAGCGGCAGCCTGATCGCGGTGAACTGGCTGACCTATGTCTGGGCGGTCAATAACGGACGCATGCTCGAAGCCAGCCTGGGTTACTACATCAATCCGCTGCTCAATGTGCTGCTGGGCATGCTGTTGCTGGGGGAACGTTTGCGCCCCTTGCAATGGCTGGCGGTGGCCTGCGCCGTGGTCGGGGTGGCCCAGCAAGTCTGGCAGGTCGGCAGCCTGCCCTGGGTGTCGCTGGTACTGGCGCTGTCCTTCGGCTTTTACGGGCTGATCCGCAAGCAGGCACCGGTCGCTGCCCTGCCCGGCCTGGTAGTGGAAACCTGGCTGCTGCTGCCCATCGCCCTGGGCTGGTTGCTCTTGCACCCGGCCGCCACCAGCAGCCAGGCGGCATTCTGGAGCACCTCCCAGGCGTTGTGGCTGGCCGCCGCGGGCCCCATCACCCTGGTGCCCCTGCTCTGTTTCAACGCCGCCGCCCGGCACCTGCCCTACACCACCCTGGGGTTCCTGCAATACCTCGCCCCGACCCTGGTGCTGCTGCAGGCGGTCTTTCTCTATGACGAGCACCTCGCGCCCAGTACCTTGCTGGCCTTTGTCTTTATCTGGATCGGTCTGGCGCTGTACAGCGTCGATGCCTGGTTCAACCTGCGCAAAGCCAGTTGAGGCGCGCAGTGGAGCTCAAGGCTCGGTCCGCAGCTTGAGCTCCACCATCATCTCGTCCGCCAGGGTCTCCAGGTGGGTCTTGAGGGTATCCAGGGACAGGGTCAGCGGCACCGCCAGCACTGCCACCGCATGAAACAGCGATTCGCTGCTCATGGGCGCCGGTGTCACGTCGGTGGACAGCCGCTCGACATTGATGCCGTGCTCGCTCAATAAGCGGGTGATTTCCAGCACAATGCCCGGACGGTCGTTGCCCAGCAGATCGAGGGAAATCGGTTTCCAGGTACAGGAGGGTTCGATGCCGCTTTCGGCCACCAATACCCGGATGCCCTGGGCCGCCAACCCCTGGAGCGCATCGATCAGTTCTTCGTGGGCCTCGGCGGGCACGCCGATACGCAGGATTCCGGCGAACTGCCCGGCCATGCGCGACATGCGGCTCTCCAGCCAGTTGCCGCCATGCTCGGCGATGCAGGCGGCGATACGCTCCACTTGCCCGGGTTGATCCTGGGCGATGACCGTCAGTACCAGATGATTCACGGATGACTCCTTGGGTTTGGAACGCGCCGCCATCACGGCGGCGTCAGGCTCAGCCAATAGGTGTAGTACAACTCGTCCCTGACATAGCCTAGGCGCTCGTACAGCGCTTGCCCGGCCTGGTTGGTCCGCGCCGTCTCCAACTGCAGGCCGCAGGCGCCGCTGGCTTCGGCATGGGCCCGGGCGGCATTCATCAGCGCCTCGCCCAACCCCTGGCGCCGCGCCGCCTCGGCCACGTAAAGGTCACTCAGCAACCAGGCCGGGGCCAGCAGCAAGGATGAAAACAAGGGATACAGCTGCACGAACCCCTGGGCTTGGCCCGCCCCGTCGCGTGCCAGGTAGATGACCGACTCGCCGCGCTGCTGGCGCGCGGCGAGAAACGCGCGGATCTGCGCCAAGGGTTGGGGCAAGCGATAGAACTGCAGGTAGCCGGCAAATAATGGACAGAGTTCGTCGAGTTCCTCGGGGACCAGCGCCTTGACCGACATACAGACTCCCAACGCGATAAAAGTGGGTCCAGTATAGGCCGGTCGGTAACTGGAACGGCCACCTTAACAGCCGCGGCGCGGCGACAATAGTGTACGATTTCAGCATTTTATCGCGACAATATCGTTTTCTTCTGCGAACATTGCAGCCCCCGGTGTGACTGCACGAAGCCTTCCGGTCGCAGCGCGACGCGTACCCACTGATTTCCACCCTCTTCTTGATGTAGTATGCCGCGCCTCGGACTACAAGACGGCCCAGGCCGGTCCGTGACGGCTATCGAAACAGTCTGGAAACAACGCTGAAAAGCTGAGCAGAGTGAGGCAAGTGATGACTGAGCGCGTTCAAGTCGGTGGCCTGCAGGTCGCCAAAGTCCTGTTCGACTTCGTGAACAACGAAGCCATTCCCGGTAGCGGCATCAGTGCCGAGCACTTCTGGGCCGGTGCCGAAAGCGTCATTAATGACCTCGCACCGAAAAACCGCGCCCTGCTTGACCAGCGCGATGCGTTCCAGGCCCAGCTCGACGCCTGGCACCAGGCCCGTGCCGGCCAGGCCCATGACCCGGTGGCCTACAAGGCCTTCTTGCAGGAGATCGGCTACCTGTTGCCCGAGCCGGCCGATTTCCAGGCCAGCACGCAGAACGTCGACGACGAAATCGCCCGTATGGCCGGCCCGCAGTTGGTGGTCCCGGTGATGAACGCGCGTTTTGCCCTGAACGCCTCCAATGCGCGCTGGGGCTCGCTCTACGATGCCCTCTACGGCACCGATGCGATCAGCGAGGAAGGCGGCGCCGAGAAAGGCAAGGGCTACAACAAGGTCCGCGGCGACAAGGTCATCGCCTTCGCCCGTGCCTTCCTCGACCAGGCCGCGCCCCTGGCCGCCGGCTCCCATGTCGATTCCACCGGCTACCGCATCGAAGCCGGCCGTTTGGTGGTCAGCCTCAAGGGCGGCAGCAACAGCGGCCTGCGCGACGACAGCCAACTGATCGGCTTCCAGGGCGCCAGCGATGCACCCATCGCCGTGCTGCTCAAGCATAACGGCCTGCACTTCGAAATTCAGATCGACGCCAGCACCCCGGTCGGCCAGACCGATGCCGCGGGCGTCAAAGACCTGCTGATGGAAGCCGCGCTGACCACCATCATGGACTGCGAAGACTCGGTCGCCGCGGTGGATGCCGATGACAAGGTGGTCGTTTATCGCAACTGGCTGGGCCTGATGAAGGGCGACCTCGCCGAGGAAGTCAGCAAGGGCGGCAGCACCTTTACCCGCACCATGAACCCGGATCGCGTCTACAGCACGACCGGCGGCGGCGAGTTGACCCTGCACGGTCGCAGCCTGCTGTTCGTGCGCAACGTCGGCCACCTGATGAGCAACCCGGCGATTCTCGATGCCCAGGGCAACGAGATTCCCGAAGGCATCCAGGATGCGCTGTTCACCAGCCTGATCGCCGTGCACAACCTCAATGGCAACACCAGCCGCAAGAACACCCGGACCGGCAGCGTCTACATCGTCAAGCCGAAAATGCACGGCCCCGAGGAAGTCGCCTTCACCAGCGAAATCTTCGGCCGCGTCGAAGACGTGCTCGGCCTGCCGCGCAACACCCTGAAAGTCGGCATCATGGACGAGGAGCGGCGCACCACGGTCAACCTGAAAGCCTGCATCAAGGCCGCCAGCGAGCGCGTGGTGTTTATCAACACCGGTTTCCTCGACCGTACCGGCGACGAGATCCACACCTCCATGGAGGCCGGCGCCATGGTGCGCAAGGCCGCCATGAAGGCTGAAAAATGGATCGGCGCCTACGAGAACTGGAACGTCGACATCGGCCTGGCCACCGGCCTGCAGGGTCGCGCCCAGATCGGCAAGGGCATGTGGGCCATGCCCGACCTGATGGCCGCCATGCTCGAGCAGAAGGTCGCCCACCCCTTGGCCGGCGCCAACACCGCCTGGGTCCCCTCGCCCACCGCGGCCGCGCTGCACGTGCTGCACTACCACCAGGTCGAGGTGTTCGCTCGCCAGGCCGAGCTGGCCCAGCGTCCACGTGCGTCACTGGACGATATCCTCAGCATTCCGCTAGCGCCGAACACCGATTGGTCGGCCGAAGAGATCCAGAACGAACTGGACAACAACGCCCAGGGCATCCTCGGTTACGTGGTGCGCTGGATCGACCAGGGTGTTGGCTGCTCCAAGGTGCCGGATATCAACGACGTCGGCCTGATGGAAGACCGTGCCACGCTGCGCATTTCCAGCCAGCACATCGCCAACTGGCTGCGCCACGGCGTGGTCAGCGAAGCCCAGGTGCTGGAAAGCCTCAAGCGTATGGCACCGGTGGTCGATCGGCAGAACGCCAGCGATCCACTGTACCGCCCGCTGGCGCCGGACTTCGACAGCAATATCGCCTTCCAGGCCTCGGTCGAACTGGTGATCGAAGGCGGCAAGCAGCCCAACGGCTACACCGAGCCGGTGCTACACCGTCGCCGTCGCGAGTTCAAGGCGAAACATCCCTCTGCCTAAAACACAGCGCCCGTGACAGCCAAGCCGCTTCCAACCTTATTGGAAGCGGCTTTTTTATGCCCGAAGATCCGTACCACCCAGGGAACTCGGACCGGCCCTCTGGCGGTCAAAGCGGGGACTCTCGTGACGCCTCAGGAGCGGACGCCATGGATAACGACTCATTCTTCTGGCAGATCCAGGCCGGACGGCTACCCGTCCCACCGGCGGCCCGCACGCTGGGCATGCGCATCCTCGCGGTCGACACCGCGGCCGCCAGCATCGACGTGGAATTCCAGGCACAGCAAGCCTTTCTCAACCCCGCAGGGCAGATCCAGGGCGGCTTTCTCGCGGCCATGCTCGACGACTGCATGGGCCCGGCCCTGGCCGCCGGGCTGGCCGCCGGCGAGTTCGCGCCGACACTGCAGCTCAACGTGCAATTTCTCCGGCCGGCCCATATCGGCCGGATCCAGGGCCGTGGCCAGGTGGTGCGTCGCGGCCGCGACGTCTGCCACCTGGCCGGGGAACTACGCCAGGACGACCAGCTGATCGCCACCGCCACCGCCACGGCGCTGATCCGCCAAGCCCCCCGCGGCTGAGCAACGGATGCCTTTGCCGGACTAACCGGGCGCAGCCGCGTCGGGCCTCGCCACGTCGGACGCCGGCGCGCCGTCGACGAAGGCGAGGATCGCCGCGATCACCTGGTCGTCCTTGAGCAGGTCGAAGTGCCCCAGTCGCTCGGTACTCAGCAACTCGGCCTGGGCAAAAGCGGCGCGCAATTCCAGCGCCTGGGCATACTGGATAATGCTGTCGGCGCGGTCATGCACGATCAGGGCTGCCGTCTCCAGCTGCCGCGCAATCTGCGCGGGCGAGTACGCCTGCCAAAAATCCGTACCATGGCGCGCCTCCAGCAAGCCGCAAAACGCCTGCGCTTGCTCGGGGGACAACCGACAGCGCTGCACATGTTGGTCGACGATATAGCGGGCCCGGGCCGGGCCGCACAGGGTGACCAGCCGCTCGACCCGCAGCCCCTTGGCCAGTGCCCGGTACAGCCAAGCATTGCCGAAGGAATGGGCGATGGCGATATCGACGCCGGCCACCCGCTCGACCACCGCCTGGATCACCTCGGCGGACAGGTCGGTGTCGGTCTGCTCCCCGCCGGTAAAGCCGTGCCCGGGCGCATCGAACAGCACCGGAGTAATGCCCGCCGCCTGCAACCGGCTGGCCAGCTTCACCCACTGCGAGGCGCGGCCGTTGACCCCATGCACCAGCAGCGCCTTGCGCGGTCCGGCGTCGAAACGCCGGGCGAAGATCGCCTGACCGCGGTGCTCCAGGGCCACTTCGTGCCCTGAACGCAGGTAGGCCTCTGCCCGCGGGGAGATCGGCAGCGGCGGCAGCGTCCGCAAAAATGCCGCATGGGCCTGCAGGGTCTGGGGATCAGCGCGCATGTTCGACAACCTCTTGCTGAGCGGCGACCAGGGGGTCCATCACGGCAAACCAGAGAGGGGGTATCAGGGCCAGAAAAGCGCTGGCGAAATAGCCAAGCGGCAGGGTCGGCGCCGCCTGCAGATGCGCGAGTTGGGTGTGGGGACGTGCCGCGTTCAGGTGATGATCCGCGTGCTTGCCCAGCCCCAGCAGCATGCGGTTAGTCCAGCGTGCCCCGGTGCTCCAGGCATGGCGCGCCGAGACTTTCTCGACCCGCCCGGCCCTCACCTGCCGGCGCAAGCCGTAGTGCTCCACGTAGTTGACGGTCTCCAGGATCAGCACCGCAAACAACCCCTGGGCGATGAAAAAACACAGCCCAGCCAGGCCCCACAGCCCGTAACAGCCAACCGCCAGGGACAGGCTGACCAGCCAGGACGACAGCACCTGGTTGTGCAGGGACAGCGGTGAATGGCCACGCGCGCGCAATCGCCGCGTCTCGATGGCCAAGGCCGAACGCACCTGGCCGGGAATCGACTGCAGATAGAAGCCATACACCGTCTGCCCACGGCGTGCACTGGCCGGGTCCTCGGCCAAGCCGACATTGGCGTGATGGCCAAACACATGCTCGACGCGAAAATGCCCATAGTTGAGCAGCGTCAACAGCGCCACCCCACAGCAGCGGTCCAGCCTGCCGCGACGATGGATCAGCTCGTGAGCCACCACAAACCCCAGGGTACCGCCCACCAGCCCGGTGGCGTAGGTTCGCAGCCAGAACTCCAGGGAATCCAGGCGCAGTCCACGCACCGAGGCGGCGCCGTAGCCCAGCGCCACCAGGAACAGCAGGCAGAACCCATGCTCGGCGCGCAAGGTCTGCTCGCGAGGAGCGACCGCCGCCCGCGGCCGCGACGCGGCAACCGCCGGCTCCGGCGCCGCCAGCAGGTCCAGGCCGGGCATGACCAGCATATTGAGGATGATCACGACCAACAGGTAATAGCCACCCAGGTGCAAGGTGACGAGCAGTACCAGGGGATACAGCAGAAACAGGTTACGGGTCATCCCGCTCATGACTGGACCTCCAGCAGCATGCCCAAGGGGGTGAAGGTCTGCAGGCGGTAGGGCAAGGCGTGTTCGCGCAGCAAGCCGCGGACCTGCTCGACACTCAAGGCCCGACGGTGCGAGACCAGACCATCGTGGATGAACTCGGCGGAGAAGAACGGCGCGATCAGGCGCATCCACAGCGACCCGTAGCGGGTCTGCCGCAGATCGAAAACATAGACGTCGCGGGCGATCCGGCAGAACTCGCGCAGCAGCTGGGGAATCTGCGCCGGGGTAAAGTGATGCAGCGACTGCGAGCAGACCAGCACATCGAACTCGCCGCTGGCGAACCCGCTCTGGAACATGTCCCGGCGCAGCCAGTGAATGGCCGGCGCCTCCCGCGTCGCATTGGCGATATGCCGCTCCGACCAGTCCACCCCATAGACATCCAGCTGGCCGGGTTCGCGGGTACGGCTCAAGCGCGACCACAGGTAACGGGTCAGCCCGCCGCGCCCGCAACAGGCATCCAGTACCTTGAGCCCCTGGCGGGCGTCAGCCAGGCGCAAGGAGCGGCGGGCGATATGCCCATAGAGTTGGCGGTTAAGCCCACTCCAAAGGCCGATACGGTCGAGGTCGAGACTCACCCGGGAAGCTTCGGCGCTTTCCGGAAACAGGTCGAGTATTTCCTCGTCCAGCTGCCGCGCGACCTGCAGCAGGTCAGAGGCTTTCATGGGCAGGCTCCCGGCGCAGGTACAGCTCCTTGATCCGGCGCATCGTGCGTTCTTGCTGGAAGTAGTTGCGGGCCCGCGCGTGCATGTAACGCAGCGCCTCGGGACTGTGGGTGTCGTAGTAGATGATAAAATCCTTGAGGTGCGGCTGACCCAGCAGGGACAGCGGCGGATGCTGCACCGGGTTGATGCCGAAGGCGACGAAGTGCCGCAGAACCTGGTAACGGGTCAGTCCCACAATATATTGATAACTGTGCGCCACGGCCCACTTGGCACATTCATACATCAACACCGCCAGGGTATAACCGCCACGCGCCTCGTCGAGCACGATAACGTTATGTACTTCGCAGACCCGGGTATCTTGCGCCGACAAACCCTGCAGCTCGGGAATATAGCGAAAGTAATGTTCCCCCCGTTGCACCTGGCTCAGGGCACCGATGGCGGCGACCTGCTGGTTCCGGCGGATAAAAAACCGCTGCCCCCTGGGCGGCACTTTAATCCGTGCCAAGTCGAACCCAAGTTTATTATAAGCATTGGCGAGAATGTTTTCGTAGTGGTCGAATTCAGCGTCTCCGCGCAAGAACTGCATGCCGTATACAACACTGTCTTCGTTGTAGGGTAAGAAATGAGTATTCATCGTTACGCCACCCTCGAACAGAGAGAAACGGCAGGCTGAACGACTCCCTGCAGCCTGCCCATAAAAGAATCATGCCGGTTGCGCGCGAACCTGGGGCTCGGCAAGCACATCCATAAACAGCTGGTTATAGAATTTGAGGGTCATCCGCCGCGCATGGGCGATATCCAGCAGGGTTTCTTCGTCTTGCACCAGCTCGTTGACGGCACGCTTGGCCTCTTCCAGGTGTTTGATATCAAAACCGGCGTGGCTCTTGATAAAGGTGATCTGGTTGCTGGCGTAGCCATAGTGCTCGGTCAGGACCTTGCTGAAGGCCGGCCCGAAGTCCGCGCCGAGGCCTTCGGTGGCGGTCGCCACCCCCAGTATTCCGGCGGGATTGCCGTAGGTGGCCAGGTAATAGTTCTGACAGACCAGGCCCCAGGCCCCGCTCATGGGGTGGCCGCTGAGAATCACATCAGGGTTTTCCCCGAGGTTGCGCAGGTCCTTGATGCAGAACAGGTCATGGCCGTTCTCTTCCTGTACCTGCTCGAAAAACCAGTTGCGCAGGTCCCGGTGCTCGTCGCGCAGCCGCGCGCCGCCCAGCGCCAGGGCTCGCGAGGTGTGCCGCACCAGGTGATAGGTCTCGCGCAGGTAGGCGATGTAGTGCTGACGTTGCAGACCGCCGCTCATCACCAATTTGAACAAGGCATTCGAACCGATATAGTGCTGATATTCACTCTGGGTCATCTCGACCACCCGGGTAAAATTATTCATACCACCTCCTTTTTTCCGTGGTTGCTTATTGAGTGACAACGGCAGCATTGACAAGCGGAGCCATACAGCCCAATGGAAATACTCAATAACCGCTCGGCGCACCGAAGCCGTACGAATTGGCAAGCTCGGCGCCGCCGATCAGTTCAATAGCGCGACTTGATTGAATTGTTCCGCCGCTCCCGACAGCCCGCCGTCAAAGACGGCCAGTGAAGCAGGCCGAGCAGAGAACAGCCGATAGAGACATACGAAATTCACATATAGTCCATTATAAGAAAATACCTCCCTGCCAATACCGGGTAGTGCCAGACCAATGCCGGCTCGCTCCGATACAGCGCCATTGTCACCATTGGCAAGTGGCTTTTTTAAACCCGACTCCAAACACTGTCAATACTGGCTAAGTGCGTTTTTTCACACTACAACCCAAGCGAAACAATTTATAAAAACAACCAACTATAATGAAGCCGCTTATTAATAATGATTCGATAATAAGACCTGTGCCCCCAGCATCCTCGAACGCAGCGACTGGGCGATGCCGAAAACGCCAGGCCACGCCAGAGCGCCACGCCGTGCCCGTCCATGCCCGCGACCCAGAGCAGGTCAGCCGGAGCCGGGCCGCAAAAACCCGCACGGCGGCGAAAAAGAGGCACAGGACGACCGGCGCGCGCAGACACCACAACTGCTGCACCTAGACTTAGGTCCACTGGGCACCGCCAGCCACTCGACGGACCATCCCTGCTCCCGAACCTTGCGGACACTCCACATGAAGCACAGCAACGCTTTTGCCGAAGCCGGCAAGGTGGCGGTGCAGCAGAACCTTCACGGCCTCCTGGTGTTTCTGCAGCAATTTCCGCCGTTCAACCAGATGGACCTGGCCCACCTGGCCTTCCTGGTGGAGAACTGCCAGCTGCGTTTTTACGCCCAGGGCGAGAGCATCCTCAAACCCGACGCGGCGCCGGTCGAGCATTTCTATATCGTCAAGCAAGGCCGCGTGCAGGGCCAGCGTTCAGCCGACGCGCAGGCCGGCAGCACCTTCGAAATCAGTACCGGCGAATGTTTTCCGCTGGCCGCGCTGCTGGGTGAACGCGCCACCCGCACCGAACACCTGGCCGCTGAAGACACCTTTTGCCTGCTGTTGAACAAACCGGCCTTTATCAAGCTGTTCGCCCAATCCAATCCCTTTCGTGACTTCGCCCTGCGCGGCGTCAGCAGCCTGCTCGACCAGGTCAACCAGCAGGTCCAGCTGCGCGCGGTGGAAACCCTGGGCGCGCAGTACTCGCTCAACACCCGGCTAAGCGACTTGGCGATGCGTCAACCCGTCAGCTGCGCGCCAAGCCTGGCCCTTAGGGATGCGGTGCGGCTGATGCACGAGCGGCAGGTCGGCAGCGTGGTGATAGTCGATGCGGACCGTCGCCCACTGGGCATCTTCACCCTGCGCGACCTGCGCCGGACGGTGGCCGATGGTGCTGCCATGGAGCAGCCCATCGCGGCCCTGATGACCCCCGCGCCCTTTGCGCTGGGGCCCGACGCCAGCGCCTTCGACGCGGCCATCGCCATGACCGAGCGGCATATCGCCCATGTCTGCCTGGTCGACCAGGAGCGCCTCTGTGGCGTGGTCTCCGAGCGTGACCTGTTCGCCCTGCAACGCATCGACTTGGTGCACCTGGCCCGCACCATCCGTCACGCGGCACGGGTCGAGACCCTGGTGGCGCTACGCAGCGAGGTGCGGCAGCTGGTCGATCGCATGCTCGCCCATGGCGCCAGCTCGACCCAGATCACCCACCTGATCACCTTGCTCAACGACCATACGGTCTGCCGGGTGATCGAACTGAGCCTGGAGCAACTGGGCGATCCCGGCGTGCCCTTCACCTGGCTGTGCTTCGGCAGCGAGGGCCGTCGCGAGCAGACCCTGCACACCGACCAGGACAACGGCCTGCTTTTCGAGGCGACCGACGCCGTCCACGCCGAGCAGCTGCGGGCACGCCTGCTGCCGCTGGCCGCGCAGATCAACCAGAGCCTGGCCGCCTGCGGCTTCAGCCTGTGCCAGGGCGGCATCATGGCCGGCAATCCGCAGCTGTGCCTGTCCCACGCTGAATGGCGGCGGCGCTTCAGCGGCTTTGTCCGCGAGGCGTCACCGGAAAACCTGCTGGCCTCGAGCATCTATTTCGACCTGCGTGCGGTCTGGGGGCCCACCGAGGGCTGCGAGCAGTTGCGCGCAGGACTGTTGGACGAGGTCGCCGACAACCCGCTGTTCCAGCGTCTGCTGGCCGCCAACGCGCTGCGCCAGTCGCCCCCGGTGGGCCGCCTGCGCGATTTCGTGGTGGCCCGCAAGGGCGCCGAAAAAGACACCCTGGACCTCAAGGTGCAAGGCCTGACGCCCTTTGTCGACGGTGCGCGCCTGCTGGCCCTGGCCCATGGCATCGAGGCCTGCAATACCCTGGAACGCCTGCGCCAGCTGGTCCGCCGTGGCGTGATCGAAGCCTTGGACGGCGCGGCCTATGAAGAGGCCTATCACTTTATCCAGCAAACCCGTCTGCAACTGCACCAGCAGCAGGCTCGCCAGGGGCGGCCGTATGGCAACCGGATCGACCCGGACAGCCTCAATCAGCTGGACCGGCGCATCCTGCGCGAGTCCTTTCGTCAGGCCCAGCGCCTGCAGCGCAGCCTGGTGCTGCGCTACCAGCTATGAGGTGGCTACCCTGGGGCCGCACCGCGGCGCCGACCTTGAGCGCCGAACAGCGGCAACGCCTGGCGGCACTGCCGGTTCCGTTAGGCTCGAGCCAGCAGCCACTGAATCGGCAGCGATTTGTCGTGTTGGACCTGGAGACCAGTGGCCTGAACACCCAGCGCGACCGTGTCTTGTCGATCGGGGCCTGGGTTATCGAGGACGGCGCCATCGACTTGGGCCAGCAGTTCGAGTGCACCTTGTGCCACCTCGATCAGCCGGTCAATGCCAGTGTGCTGATCCACGGCCTGGCGCCCAGTACCCTGGCCGCCGGACGCGAGCCGGTGGCGGCCTTACTGGACTGCCTGGCATTTCTCGGCGACAGCCCGCTGCTGGCGTTCCATGCCCCATTCGACCAGCGCATGCTCGGCCGCGCCGTCGACCAGCAGCTGGGACAGCGGCTGGCGAGCGAGTTCCTCGACATCGCCGAACTGGCGCCGTTACTCAATCCCCAGGTGGTGCTGCGCAACGCCGGCCTGGACGACTGGACCGCGCATTTCGGCCTGCGGGCACAACAACGTCACAGCGCCAGTGCCGATGCACTGGTCACCGCCGAGCTGGCCTTGATCCTGTTCCACCAGGCGCGCCGCCAGGGCCTGGACAGCCTTGACGCCCTGCAGCGACGGCTGGCCCAGTGGCGCCGTCGACAACACAGCCCGGCCTTCTGAAACAAAGCTCGGGAGCGCAGTGTTGCAACGCACGCGGGGCTGTTAGGCTCGGGCTTTTATCCCTGGAGCGATCCCATGGCAACTCTCGGCATGACGCTGTTCCACTCAACCGGCTCACCCTTTGTCCGCAAGGTCATGCTCGTGCTGCATGAGACCGGCCAACTCGAGCAGGTGGCCTTGCACGGCGTGCAACTGAGCCCGATCAACCCCAGTGCGGCGTTGAATGCCGGCAACCCGGCGGGCAAGCTGCCGGCACTGGGCCTGGCCGACGGCAGCGTGCTGCACGACAGTCGAGTGATCTGCGACTACCTCGACCAGCAGCATGGCAGCACTCCGCTGATCCCTCGCGACGGCCCGTCGCGTTGGCAGCGCTTGACCCTGGCCTCCCTGGCCGATGCGCTGATGGATGCCGCAGTGCTGATTCGCTACGAAACCTTCCTGCGTCCCGCCGACAAACGCTGGGACGACTGGGTGCAGGCCCAACAGGGCAAGATCGACCGCGGCCTGGCGCAGCTGGAGCACGAGGCCGCGTCCGCCCCCCATGGCCCTTTCGATATCGCCGCCATCGGCATCGTATGCCTGCTCGGTTACCTGGACTTTCGCCAGCCGCAGCTGGGCTGGCGCACGCGCTGCCCGCAGTTGGCCGACTGGTACGCCGCGGTGCAGGAACGTCCTTCGGTGCAGGCCACCCAGCCCAGCGCCTGAATGGCCGCAGGGCTCAAGGCTGGCGCAACTGCGCCAGCATCCGGCGCGTCTGCTGGTCGATCTGCCGGGCCAACGTGGGCAACTGCGCCGATCCCTGGGCGTGAAAGTCATAGGCCAACACCAAGCGTCCCTGCAGCCGGTAACGAACACTGCAACTCAGGCCGAAATCACCATTGTCGTAACAGCGCAGCGTAAAGGGCTCACCCGCGGCATTGGTCCAACCGTCGCGGGCCACCCAATAGTGGTTGTCGTATCGGTCGAACGCTCCGACAACCTGCACTGCCAGCGGTTCGCCGCGCGCCAGGGCCTGGCGGCGCAGCTCGAGCAGGTCGGCATAACCGCCACCGCTGTCGAAGCCCAGGCGCAGGGAATCAGCTTCATCCGCCGCGAAGAGCCCAATTCTGGAGGGATAACCCGTCAGCACCGCGGTATCGCCGCGGCAAAGATCCTGCACCCAGGCCGCCTTGGGCGCCCGGCACCAGGTTCTGTCCGCCAGGTCACCGGAATAAGCCATCTCGCTCCAGTCGATCAACAGCAAACGAGCTTGGGCGAGTTGGGCGCCCCGGCTACTGCGCGCGCAGAAGTCCCGCAAGCTGTCGTACCGAGCGAAATCATACTGATCGTCGTCCCCCAGCCAAACCTTGAACAGGGGCGCGCTGGAGACCCGATAAATCACACCGGCGACCCGAACAGAGTGGCTACGCGCCAGGCACTCTGCCGGTGGCAGCGCCGCCTGACGATCGGGGTGGTAGTCCCAGCGGACCCACATGCCGAGCACGAGCAGCACACCCGGCACCAGACTGAAACCGATCAGCACTTCCACCAGACTGCGCAGCTTGCCCCTTCCAAAGCTTTTATCCGGTAACAGGCGCAGGCCGCACACCAGTAACCCGGACATCAGTCCGGTGGCGGCGATCAGCAGCAGCCCAACGGCGCCGAGCAGGCCAACACTTGACTCATTCAGTACGCCCGGCAGCGAGCGATCCAGCAACAGGACCATCGCGGCGCTGCCACAGGCCCCCAGCAACAGCACCGTCAGCGATTTATACCCCTGTACCAGCAGTGCCAGGACAAAGGGCAAGACATAAGCCACTAGCAACATCAGTAATAACATCATCGTTGCACCTGGCGTCGTGCTGGCGCCGCAATGGCAACCCCTGGTCGTGGTGGAAACAGGGCGCTGATCTTGGCTGCCAGCCAGCGCCCCCTGCGGGCATCCTCGCGCAACCCCAGATGCCCGCTCATCGCCAGCAAAACCCACGGTACAGGGCGGCCGCCACCAGCAGCGCGAGCTGCCCGAGGGCGGCGCACAGTTGCAGGAAGGAGCGTACCGAGGCGTTCTGCGCGGCGTCCGCGAGCCCGGTCAGGCCTTGCCAGAAGGCCGGCGACAGCCATTCAAGGCTCAGCCTCGCCAGTGGCAGGCCGCTCTGCATCAGCGCCTCGATCAGGGTGAAACTGTGGGTGAACATCAGCCCTACCAGGAGTCCCAGGGCGGCCAGCGCACCACAGGCCAGGCAGGCGAAACCCTGCAGCAGCATTTTCATCAACGAATCTCCAAAAAGGGCGCGGCATGCCGCGCCGGTAACCTCAGGCCGCGTCGGCCTTGCCGATGCCGTACCAGTCCAGTTTGCGGGTCAGCACCATCACGCAGGTCAACAGGCCAAACACCAGCAACGAACCCATCAGCAACGCGTAGTCCTCCGCGCTGAGCAGGCCGTAGAGCAGCCCGTAGAGGGCCGCCAGCGCGGCGGTAAAGCCGAGCCCGCGGCTCCAGCTGTGCAGCACATGGCTGACGTAGAAGCCGATCAGGCACACGCAGCCAGCCGCCGAAAGGCCATAGGCCAACGCGAAATCCAGGTGCTCGGCGAGCGACAGCAACAGCAGGTAGAACAAGGCCAGCGACAAACCCACCAGGCCATACTGGATCGGGTGCACCGACAGGCGCTTGAGCACTTCGAACAGGAAAAAGCCGGCAAAGGTCAGGCCGATAAACAGCAGCGCGTATTTGATCGCGCGGTCGCTTTTCAGGTACTGGTCGACCGGATCGATAAAGCCCACGCCAAAGCTACGGCTGCCGAAGGCGGCGCACTGCTCGCCATCCGCCGCGCAGCTTTGCAGCACTTCTTCCAGGTTGGTGGCGAAGAAACTGGTCTGCCAGTCGGCGGTAAAACCCTGGTCGTCGATGCTGTGTTTCACCGGCAGGAACTCGCCGCTGAAGCTCGGGTGCGGCCAGCTGGACTTGAGCGACACACGGCTGTCGCGCCCCACCGGGGTCACGCTGAACTGCTCGCTGCCCTGCAGGCTGAGATCGAGGGCATAGTCCAGCCGCACGGCTTCCACGCCACTCAGGCCGGGCAAAGGTGCATGCACGCCGTTGCCCAGCACCGGCGCCTGGGTGCCCGGCTGGAAGTTCAGGCTGTTGCCGTTCAAGCGCAGCTTCAGGGCATTGCCGATACCGCGGATATCACTGATGCCGAAGGCCAGCAGCGGCTGTTCGAAGCGATAGTCGGCATAGCCTTCCTCGATCCCGAAGTGCACCGGCAATTCGAAGTGGCCGCTGATCGCATTGTTGGCGTGGTACAGGCGCGCCTGGTAGATGCCGCGCTTGCGCACCTCGGTGCTGACCTCGCCATTGAGCACAAAGGTCTCGGGCAGGAAATACAGGCGCCCGGACAGCTGCCGCTCCTGCAGTACCCGTTGCTTGGAGGCTTCGTCGAACGTCCACTCGCGCACGGTCTTGCGGTACGGCACGACGATCAGCGGGCCGGTCAGCTGCTGGCTGTAGCTGGAGCTGCGGGCGATGTCCTGCAACACCTGATCACGCAGGCCCTGACGCTCCTCGATCACGCCATCGATCAGCAGGATGGGGATCATCAGCACCAGCATCAGCAACGCGATGGCGCCGAGTTTAAGCAACAGGTTGCGGTTCATGGGACGGTTCTCCTGGTTAGTCAGTGACCAGGAGTGTGGCGGGCCCGTGTCGCGGGTCCATGGACCGTCTGTGGAGACTGGATGGAGATTCGATGGTAACGGCCGCTGCTCAACCGCTGTAACCATAGACGATCAGCCCTTGCGTGGGGATCACCAGCAGCATCGCGTCGTGGGTAGTGCTGTAAAACGCTCCCGGGCGCCGCAGCGCTGCATGGATGCGCCGCTCCAGTGCCTGATCGACATCCGCGCAAGCAAAGGCCATCCAGCCTTCGCTGCCTATCAGCCGGTCAGGCACCGGGCTGTGCTGCCACGCCGCATAAGCGTTCAGCGGATCCGCATAACCGCGGGCCTGGCGCGCCGTGGCCAAGGTCGGCCACCCACCGCGTAGCAGTCGGGCCCGGGCGGCGGCAGACAAACGAAAGATCGCCACGCCACAGCCTTCGCTCAACCCGCTTTCGCCGCTGATCACCCGTACGCTCGCGGGCTCGATCGCCGTCGGCAGCAGGTCGATAAAATGGTTACGCTGGTAAAACTTCAGCGCCAGGTAGCCGAGCAACAGCAGCCAGCCGAACAGCAGCAGGCCATTGCCCAAGGAGACCCGTCGCCAGGACGCGGACGGGGCAACCGGAGGACGCGGGGAAGGAAAGTCGGACATCGGTTGCAGCCTCTTCAAGGGTACAGATAGCTCAGCAAAAAAGCGCCCATCAACAGGCTGCCGACCAATAGCCCCGCCTGCGCAGGCCGCTGAAAAACCACCGGCGTAGCCACAGGCCCGGCATGCGGATCCGTAGCGGTTGAAGCTGACGTCAGCCCGGCACCAGGCTCAGGCGCGATGGCCTGGCCTGCTGGCGATGACCTGTTGCCGGTGCGCCAGAGGCGCAGCCACAACAGGCCTTGCAGCAAGAGGGCCAAGGGGGTGAAAAAATCGTTGAACGGCAATAACGCCCCTGCTCCCGGCAACAACACGACCAGCACGTAGGTCAGGCTGCTGGCGCACATCACCCCCAGGCCAAACTGCCCGGGCACGGGGTCGTCCCAGCCACAGGCGTTCACGGGTCGCCTCAGCAACCGGCCCAATGCCCACAGCAAGAGCCCGCAGAGCAGCCCGCAAAGGGCCAGCCCGCCCAGCAGCAAGAGTATTGACAGCGCACCGATCGCAACGGAGCGCCCGCAAAACGCCCCCAGACCCAGCAGCGTCAACAGCGCCAGGACTGCGCCATAACACAGACGTCGAGTGGCCTTGAGCTTCGCGGGCGGCATCATCTGGGCGTGCTCGGCCAGTGGCTAACGGACAACGGTATGCGGCTCATGGGCGGGCGCTCCTGCTAAATGGACGGTCAGGAGTGTGACGGCGGACGATCAGGGGCCCATGAGCCTAGGGTGGAAACTTTATGGTGTTTGCGTGAGCGAACCGAAGGGCGAGCGACCGGGCGGGTCGTCAGGCCGCCTGCATCGGTACACGCCGGGCAAGCCCCGGGAGGGCTAGCGCGGCGCACGGGGTAAGCCGCAAGCGACAGATTGCATCCGTACGCTATCGCCCCCGCGAGGCACAGGCCCGTGGGCTACTCGCCGCGAATATATTGCTCGAGCTGCTGGATCAGGCTTTCCTGCTCGGCAATGGTTTGCTTGACCAGGTCACCGATGGACAGCAAGCCGATCAGCTCGCCTTCCGCCAACACCGGCAAATGCCGCAGGTGGCGATCGGTCATCAGCTGCATGCAGTCCTTGGTGGTGTGCCGGGGACCGACGGTAATCACGTCGGCGGTCATGATTTCGCTGACCTTGGCGGCAAAGGCCGAGCGTTCCAGCAGCGCGACCTTGCGCGCATAGTCCCGCTCACTGACGATGCCTACCAGATGACCGTTGTTCAGCACCACCAGGGCGCCGATGCCCTTCTCCGCCATCAGCGTGACCGCGGCGAGCACCGAGTCATCGGGCGCGACGCTGTACACCAGGGCATGGGCTTTGGACCTCAGAATTTCCGCGACTGATTTCATGCTATTCCCTCCAATTGAGCTTCCCTGTTGTAGCAGTACTTTACGCTTTGCACGAGTGGGCAGACCGACCTGTGGTCTGCCCAAGTGGATATTATCAGCCGCGGGGAGTCAGGCGCAGGGCAGTTCCAGGCTCACTTGTACGCCACCCTCGACATTGCCCAGCATCAGCGCGCCGCCGTGCAGCTGCGCGACCTCCTGCACGAAATTCAACCCCAGGCCGGTGCTCTTGCGCCCGGTGCCCGGCCGCGGCAAGGAGTAAAAGCGTTCGGTCAGGCGCGGCAGGGCATAGTCGGGAATCGCCTCGCCGGGATTGAACAGGCTCAGGATCAAGCGCCCGGGCCGGCGCTCGGCGTAAAAGCGCAGCCGGCCGCCACGGGGACTGAAATCCAGGGCATTGTCCAGCAGGTTGGCCAGCGCCTGGCGCAGCAGGAAACGTTCGCCCTGGGCCGTCATATCCGCCGGAATCTGGTTGTCGACCTGCACCGCGGCGCACTCGATACGGGCCATTTGCGCCTGCAGCAGCTCGTCGACCAGGGCCCGCAGTGGCACCTCCACGCGTTCCTCGAGGCCCTGGCGCTGTTCGACCTGGGCCAGGTTCAGCAGGCGTTCGATCAATTGCTGCAGGCGCCGACTTTCGCTGTCGATATTGCCGACGAAGCGCTCGCGTTGCGCCGCGGGCATCTCGCCTTGAAGCAACTCCGCGGCGCCACGGATGGCCGCCAAGGGGCTCTTCAACTCATGGGTCAGGGTGTGCACATAACGTTCGACATAGGCCTTGCCGTCCAGCTCGGTACGCATTTTCTGCACCGCCTGGGCCAACTGCGCCAGCTCGCCGCCGCGCAGCTGCGGCAACTCGACCCGCCGCCCGGCGCTGGCGGCTTCGGCGTAACGGGTCAGCCGGCGCAAGGAGCCACTCAGCCACCAGGACAACAGGCCGCCGACCAGCAGGCCGAGCAGGATCAGCCCGGCACCCAGCCAGGCCAGGCGCCGCTGCGAGCGCTCGATATAAGGTTGCAGGGTACGGCTCGGCTTGGACACCGCCACCACCCCGATGATCTTGCCGTCGTCCTTGATCGGCGCCGCCACGTACATCACCGAAGACTCCGGGTCGTTCGGGTCTTCCCGGGTCGAGCGCGCGCCGTATTGGCCCTGCAGGGTCAGGTAAACATCATTCCAGCGCGAATAATCACGCCCGACATCCGCCCCGCTGGAGTCCAGCAGCACGGTGCCACGGGCGTCGGTGACATAGATGCGGTGATTGACCTGGTTTTTCTGCACGCCCCAGATATCGGCTTGTGGCCGACGCTGGCCATAGGCCTGGAACAACCCCGGCAAATGGCTCTGTTCCAGGGTCCCGGCCTTCAGGTCGTCACGCAGGATTTCCGCCAGCAGGTTGACCGTGTCGACCAGGGTCTCTTCGGTGGACTGGCGCACCCCGGGGCGGATTTCCTCCATCACCGTGCTCAGCACAAAATAGCCAGTGAGTCCGACGAACAGGAAATACACCAGGAACAACCGAACGCCCAGGGGCATCAGACCAGGCTCAGGCTGTAGCCCAGGCCACGGTGGGTCTGGATCGGTTCGGCGTCGGCCGCCACCAGGCGCAGCTTGGCCCGCAAGCTCTTGATATGACTGTCGATATTGCGCTCGTAGCCGGCCTCGGCGGCCACCCCCAGGGCATCGAGCAACTGCTCGCGGCTAAAGACCCGCTCGGGCCGTGCCAGGAGCTGTTGCAGCAAGCGGAATTCGTGACGGGTCAGGTTGAGCAGCTGGCCGCGGTAGTGGATCTGCACCTTGTCCTCGTCCAACTGAAAGGGTCCGCTGGCCGAGGCCGGGGTCACTTCCGGCAGCGGGCGCGGCGCCACGCGTTTAAGGATGGCCTTGACCCGCGCCGCCACCTCCCGTGGGCTGAAGGGCTTGACCACGTAATCGTCGGCGCCGATCTCCAGCCCCACCACCCGATCGATTTCGCCGTTGCGCGCGGTAAGGAACATCACCGGCACCTCGGACACCCGCCGCAGGCGCTTGCACAGCTCGAAACCGCTGATATCCGGCAAACCGACATCGAGGATCAGCAAGTCGGCCGGCTGTTGCTCCAGCCAGGCCAGGGCCTCGCCCCCCACACTCAGCCAGGTGGTGGTGAAACCCTCGCTCTGCAGGGCGTAGACCAGGGTATCGGCAATGGCGGCTTCGTCTTCGACGATCAGAATATGCGGCATGGGGCGTCCTGCGGCGGAAGTCGATCTCGGCCCGCAGCCTGGGCCAGCGCCGCCGTCAGGTCAAGCCGGCGGGCTGCCACCAGCGCCTCGGGGCGCTGAGGCTCAAGCGCCCAGTTGGAACCGCCCGGTGTTCTGCTCCAGGCCTTCGCTGCCGCGGCGCAGCTGATCGGCCGCACGGCTGACCGCCTTGGCGCCCTCGAGCAGGTGGCTGGCTGCCTGGTCGACCTGCTGGATATTGCCACTGACTTCGTCGGCGGTGGCCGCCTGCTCCTCGGCTGCCGTGGCGATCTGCGCCAGTCGGTCACTGACACGCTGCACCGATTCCACTATGCCTTCGAGGTCCTCGCCCATGGCCAATACGCTTCCGACGTCAACGTCCGCCTGGCGAAAGGCATCTTCCATCAGCGTCACCGCCTGGCCGACCACTTTTTGCAGGTCGCCGACCGTCTGGGCGATTTCCTGGGTCGAATCCTGGGTGCGCTTGGACAGGCTGCGCACCTCATCGGCCACCACGGCAAAGCCGCGTCCCTGTTCACCGGCACGGGCCGCTTCGATCGCCGCATTGAGTGCCAGCAGGTTGGTTTGCTCGGCGATGCCCTTGATCACATCGACGATCCGGCTGATCTGCTGGGTCTGTTCGCGCAGTTGTTGCAGGGTCGCCGCGGTATCGCCCAGGCGGGCGCTGAGCTGGCGCATGCTGACGCTGGTACGGGCGCTGCGCTGGTTGCTCTGGGTGGCGATTTCACGGGTGTGCCCGGCATCCTGGGCCGCCTGCTCACAGCTTTCCGCCACGCTTTGGGCGGTGGCGGCCATTTCGGTGGCGGCGGTGGCGATCTGGCTCATCTGCGCCTGCTGCTGCTCCACCGCCTTGAGCGCATCGCCGGCCTGGGTGGTCAGCACTTGCACGGTGCCGCCCAGCTGCTGACTTTCCGAATTCACCCCCTGCAGCGAGCCGCGCAATTGATCCACCGCGGCATTCAAGGCCTCGGCGATGCGCGCCAGCTCATCCTGGCCAAGTACATCCATGCGCACCCGCAGATCGCCCGCGCGCAAGCCCTCGGCGGCCTGGATGATACTGCTGGTGCTGCGCCGGATCGAGGCATTCAGGCACAGCAGCACATAGAGGGCCAGCAGCGTCAGCAGGGTAAAGGCACCGATGACCTCGATCATGCTGTTCAGCGCCTGGTCGCGGTACTCGCCCAGGCGGTGGGCGAACTGCCGGTACTGGGCTTGCTGCAAACCGCGCAGCTGGCCCTGCACGGCCTCGATGCGCTCGATAAACTGGCCCGCGGTCAGGCTCATGGGCGAGGCCTCGAACATGTCGCGATCGATGCCCTGGAGAAAAGCCTCCAGGCCCGTTTGCGCCTCGGCGAAGGGCCCCTGCAGCGCCTTCATCACCGCGGGCGCTTCAGCCCCAAGGGTCGCCTGGGCCTTGGTCAACTGGCCACGGGATTCTTCCAGGGCGCGGCGCAAGTCGCGCACCGACACCCGGCTTTGCAGGGTGAAATGCTGGGAGACGACCGCGCCATGCCCCTGGCTGGCAAAGGTACCCAGTTGCTCGACCAGGCGCGGCAAGGTGAAGGTCAGTTGCTCCATCATCAGGTAAGCATCGAGTTTCGGATCGAGGATCAGCCCGCTGTCAGTCGCCACCTGCTCGCGCAGGGCCACCAATTGCAGCAGGGTCTTTTGGTAACGCTCCAGCGCGTCCGGAAGTGGCAATTTGCCCAGCGCTTCGACCTGCAAATCGCCGCGCAGGGCGCGCAAGGCGTCAAATTGCTGGCGGGCCTGGGCACTCGGCGGCTCGTTGGCCAGTTGCGCGGTGGCTTTTTCCAACGCCTCGTCGAGCTCGCCTGCGCGCTGCTTAAGCAAGGCTTGCGCCTCGGTTTCGGTGCCTTTCCAGCGGGCCAGCAGGGTCCGCTGATCGACCACCGCATGCTGCACCTGGCCCAGAGCCTCGACCGTGCGCATGCCGCCCAGTTCGCCATCGATCAGGCGCAGGCGTTCCAGGTAAGTGCCGCCAATGATCCACAAGGCATAGGCCAGCGGCAGTACAAAGAGTAAAAACAGCAGAAGAAATTTGTGGCCAAAGCTGAACCGCTCCAGCAGACGCGCGCCGGGTCTGAGTACTGCAGTCATATGACACCTCGAGCAATCCTGAACCACGCCCTACACAGGACGCACCGATAGACAGCACCAAGCAAGAAGCAGGCCCGCTTGCCGTCGTCAGTTCAGGAGGGCAAGGGGTGATTTAGACCAGCATAGTGGAGCGCATCAGCATTTCGGTTTGTCGGCGGTGAATTTACGCGCGGGGTCGATGGCCGCATCGAATTTGCGCAGCGCCGCGGCGCCGATCAACAGGGGGTAATTGAACCGGCTGCGGTCGGCCAGGTTGACTTCCACACGGTGTTTCTCACCGGCCAGGCAGAGTTCCAGATCGACCACCGGGCGCTGGCTGGGATCGACCTTTTCATCGTCCTCGAGGTCTTCCTCGGTGCGGTTCTTGATCTTGCTGATACGCGCGACCCGGTGTTCGTACAGGGTCTCGTCGGCACCGTCGGCGGCCAGACGGAAGCGCACCCAGTCCTCGCCATCACGCTTGAAGCGTTCGATGTCCTTGGCCGACAACGAGGCGGTCAGGGCACCGGTGTCCATCTTGGCTTTCAGCGTCTGGCCGATATCCATCACCTTGACGTACTCATAACGCCCGTAAAGCGTGGGTTCCTCGGCGGCGAAAACCGGCAGGGCCAACAATGGCAACAGCAGCAAGGCGCGTTTCACGCGATATTCCCCTTAAATTGATAGTGGCGTGCGCATAGGACTGAACTATGGGCTGATGGTTTCGTTTGCTTCTCGCACGCCCGTGGCCGGCGCTCAACTGTCGAAATAGGAGCCCGAGCGGGCGGGCAATCCCGACCAGAGCTCGTCCAGGTTGCGAAAGCCCCAGACACTGGCCGACTCGCGGCCGATGATCCGCTCCCGGCCGACCCACTTCGCCAGGTCGATGATTTCCTGGGGGATCGGCAGCTTCGAGGTGGCGGAGAAAAACACCTTGACCCGAGGCGTCAGCAGCGAGTGGCCGTGCTGCTCGAGCACGACCCCCAAACGACCACTTTGCAGCCGCACCAGGGAGCCGGTGGGATAGATGCCCAGGCTTTTGACGAACGCCTGGAATACCGCCTCGTCGAAATGGCTCTTGCTCCACTCGGCCATTTTGCGAATCGACTCCGCCGGGTCCCAGCCTTTTTTATAAGGCCGATCCGAGGTGATGGCGTCGTATACGTCGCAAACCGCCCCCATGCGCGCCAACAGGCTGATCTGCTCACCGGCCAGGCGGTGCGGATAGCCGCTGCCATCGAGCTTCTCGTGATGGTGCAGGCAGACATCCAGCACCAGCGCGCTGACCTGCCGGCTGGCCAACAGGATCGCGGTGCCGGCCTCCGGGTGGCCGCGCATGGTGGCGAACTCCTGATCGGTCAGGCTGCCGGGTTTGTTGAGGATCTCCAGCGGCACGGTCATCTTGCCGATGTCGTGCAGCAGCCCGGCCATGCCCGCCTCGCGCACCTGGGCCTCATCCAGCCCCAGCTGCCGGGCCAGGGCGATCATCAGCGCGCAGACCGCCACCGAGTGCATGTAGGTGTATTCATCGGAGTGTTTCAAGCGCGCCAGGCTGATCAGGGCATTGGGATGGCGCAATACCGAAGCCGAAATGCTTTCCACCAGTTCCTGCACATGGGCGGTGTCGATCGCCTGGCCCATGCGTGCGTCGTTGAACATGGCCACCACGGCCGCCTTGGACAGGTTGCAGAGTTTCACCGCACGGCCGACTTCATCCTCGAGGGACGTCTGGCGGACCGGTGGCGGGGCCTCCGCGGCCAACAGCAACGCTTCGGTCGCGGCCGCGACCTGTTCGATGCTCTCGCCACTGGCCAGGTCCAGCCCACGACTGGTGTCGATCCACAGCTCGCAGATGCCGCTGTCGCGGATGCGCTGCAGGTCCTTGTCGCAGTCGAGCAGGAACTTGGATTTCCAGAACGGATGCTCCATCCAGGACCCACAGAACTCGTGGATATACATCCCCTGGCACAGCTCGGAGAGGGTTATACGTTTGAGCACGGCAGGCACCACTGCAGAAGGGAGCGCCCCGTCAGGATAGATGATCGAAACACGTAGCAGGCGGCTGGGCGTCGTTAGAACAGAAAAGGCAGGAACATCCGCGTCCGGCGGCAGTATTCGCCGTACGCCTCGCCAAAGGTCCTGCTGTTTTCAGCTTCCTCGACCTTGGCCGTGGCCACCAGCGCCAGGCTGCCCACTAACGCCGCCGCCACGCCGGACAGGTCGGGGTGTTTGAAGAACAGCCCCCAGGTCAGCAGCAGCAACGAGCTGTAGAGCGGGTGGCGGATATAGCCGTAGATACCGCTCTGCACCAGCTGCGCGGTGTTCTCGAAGCGGAAATTGCTTTCCTCAGCCGCCCGTTCAGGCGCGTGCCCGCCCCGCACACGCAGCAAATAGAGGCTGTGCAACAGCAGATAGAGCGCGCTGAACAGCAGCACCCAGGACAGCAGTTGAGTGGGCGAGAAACGCTCGACGAACCAGAACGGCAGGTTGCGCCACAACAGAAAGACGATGGCCTCGAAGGCGAAGAAACGGAAAAAACCGTGGCTGCGCGGATCGGCCAGGGAGCGCCGCGAGACAAACGCCAGGGCCAGGCCCAGGATCAAAAACGCCCCGTGATAGAGTTCCTGCACCCAACGACCTCCCAAAAGCCGGTTCGCGCGCCGTCAGGGCGCGCCGTGGCAACACACGCAGAGTTTATTGCCATCGGGGTCGCGAAAATAGGCCCTATGGGAATCGGCATCAGAGGGCCGGCGCCTCTGACCTCGCCCAAGGCTCTCGCGGCAATCCTTACCCATAAAAAAGGGCGGCCCATGGCCGCCCTTTGGGTGTTATACCCCGACCATCAGGCCGCGCTGAACAAGCGGTGCGGATCGATGACGAATTTCTTCGGCACCCCGGCATCGAACTCGCCGTAACCGCGCGGCGCATCGTCCAGGCTGATTACCTCGACCCCGACCACATCGGCGATCTTGATCCGGTCCCACATGATGGCCTGCATCAGCGCCCGGTTGTACTTCATCACCGGGGTCTGGCCGGTGTGGAAGCTGTGGGACTTGGCCCAGCCGAGACCGAAGCGGATGCTCAGGCTGCCCATCTTGGCCGCCTTGTCGGTGGCGCCCGGGTCTTCGGTGACGTACAGGCCCGGGATGCCGATCTTGCCGGCGACCCGTACCACGCCCATCAGCGAGTTGAGCACGGTGGCCGGCGCCTCGTGTTGCGCCCCGGCATGACCATGGCCCCGGGCTTCGAAGCCCACTGCGTCCACCGCGCAATCGACTTCCGGCTCGCCCAGCAGGTCGGCGATCTGCTCGTGCAGCGGCGTGTCCTTGGACAGGTCGACCACCTCGAAGCCCTGGGCCTTGGCGTGCACCAGGCGCACCGGGTTGACGTCGCCGACTATGACCACGGCGGCGCCCAGCAGGCGCGCCGAGGCGGCGGCGGCCAGGCCAACCGGGCCGGCACCGGCGATATATACGGTGCTGCCCGGACCGACGCCGGCGGTGACCGCGCCGTGATACCCGGTCGGCAGGATGTCGGACAGGCAGGTCAGGTCGCGGATTTTTTCCATGGCCGCATCGCGGTTGGGCAACTTCAGCAGGTTGAAGTCGGCATAGGGCACCAGCACGAATTCGGCCTGGCCACCGACCCAGTCCCCCATGTCGACATAGCCGTAGGCGCCGCCGGCACGCGCCGGGTTGACGGTCAGGCAGACCCCGGTGTTCTGCTCCTTGCAGCTGCGGCAACGGCCGCAGGCGACGTTAAACGGTACCGACACCAGGTCGCCGACGCGCAGGTGCTCGACGTCACGCCCAGCCTCGATCACCTCGCCGGTGATCTCGTGGCCCAGCACCAGGCCGGTTTGCGCCGTGGTCCGGCCGCGCACCATATGCTGGTCGGAACCACAGATATTGGTCGAGACCACGCGCAGGATCACGCCATGCTCGATGCGTTTGCCCTGGGGCGTTTCCATTTTCGGGAAGGGAATGCTCTGCACCTCGACCTTGCCAGCGCCCAGGTACACGACACCACGATTACCAGACATGCGTTCACCTCGTTTTTTATTGTTGTGAAAGCACGGCGCCAGTGCCGTGCGGCCTTGCAGTTCAACGGCCGGTGCGGTTAGAGCACCACGGTGCGGTTGGCATTGAGAAAGACCCGTCGCTCGATATGAAAGCCGATGGCCTTGGCCAGGGTCAGGCACTCGATATCGCGACCCTTGGCGATCAGGTCCTCGGGGTAATGGCTGTGGTCCACCGACTCGACGCCCTGGGCGATGATCGGACCCTCGTCCAGGTCGTTGTTGATGTAGTGGGCCGTGGCGCCGACCAGCTTGACGCCTTTCTGATAGGCCTGGTGATAGGGTTTGGCGCCCTTGAAGCCGGGCAGCAGCGAGTGATGGATATTGATCGCCCAGCCGTCCAGCTTGCGGCACAGCTCCGGGGACAGCACCTGCATATAGCGGGCGAGTATCACCAACTCGGCACCGGAGGCCTGAATCAGCTCCCAGACCTTGCGCTCCTGACCGACCTTGTCCTGGGGGTCGAGCGGCAAATGGTGGTAGGGGATGTCGTGCCAGCGCGCCAGGGGCTCGAGGTCGGGGTGGTTGGAAATCACCGCCACCACGTCCATCGGCAACTGGCCGATGCGCTGGCGATAAAGCAGGTCGTTCAGGCAGTGGTCGGCCTTGGAGACCATGATCACCACCTTGCTGCGGTAGTTCGGCGGGGTCAGCTCGAAGACCATGCCAAAGCCGTCGCCGCGGGCGATCAGCCCGTCGCGAAAACGCTGCTCGTCGAAGCCTTCGGGTTGACGAAATTCGACCCGGATAAAAAAACGCCCGGACAGCCGATCGTCGAACGAATGGTGCTCGGTGACATAACAGCCCTGCTCGAACAGGTAACGCGTCACCGCGTCCACGGTGCCCAGCACGCTGGGGCAATCGGCGGTGAGGATCCAGCTATCGGGGGTGCGGCTCATCGGAAGCTCCAGAACGGCAGGGCACGGCAAAAGGACCCAACGGGCACGTCGGGGACGCGCCCCGGGCGATCAGGACTCCACCGCCAGGCCGTATTCGCCGCTGGCGTCCTGCAGCCAGAGCCAGATGTAATCGGCGAAGCTGCGTCGCACCAGCAGTTCCCAGGTGTGCTCGCCGGTATGGCGGATCACCAGCTGGGACTTGGCGAACACCGTGCCGACCGCCTTGCCCACCGGGAAGTTATTCGGGTGCACATCATAGGACGTGGATTTCATCAGCAGCTGGCGCACCTTGGGGCCCGACAGCTCGAGCAGGGTCTGGCCGCCGCTGACGTTGACCACTTGGTGGTGCAGCTCGCCCAATGCGGCGCGCAGTTGCTGCTCGGCGGCGAATTCTTCCCCGCGCGGCACGATCAGCAGCCATTCGTCCGGCCCCATCCACTGCAGCGAGCGCTCGCCGCCGCCGATCAGTTGCAGCGCGCCGGGCAGCTCCAGGCCCGTGGCCTTGTGCACCGCCCCGGCGAACGCCGTGTCATGGCCATCGCCGCGCAAGGTCAGGTGCCCCAGCAGTTTTTTCTCGCGCAGGCGGATCCCCGCGCCGCCGGTGGGCTTGCCCGCCAGCTCGTCGAGACCGGCGTGGAACAGCGGCGACTCGGCGTGGGCCGCGTCCGGGCGTTGTTGATAGACGTTTATGGAAGTCATAACAGCCTCGCTGTCTGGAGCAATCTGGAAAGCCCGGAGCTACCGAACGCCATGACGCAGGTCGCTGTGTGCACTGGATCCCCGCCTACGCGGGGATGACGGGGACAGGTGGTCCGCTGGCTAGACATTCTGGCGATCCCCTTTCGGGTCGTAGAACACCGCGCTGACGATCTCGGCCTCGATCAGGCTGCCATCGGCCAGGGGGGCGAAGACTTTCTCGCCCATGCGCTTGAGGCCGCCCTTGACCAGGGCCAGGGCGAAGCTGTAACCCAGGCTGGTGCTGAAGTAGCTGGAGGTGACATGGCCGACCATGGCCATGGGAATCGACTGCTGGGTGTCGAACACCAGTTGCGCGCCCTCGGGCAGCACCCGCTTGGGATCCACCGGTTTCAGGCCCACCAGTTGCTTGCGGTTGTCGCGCACGCAGTCCTCGCGGTTCATGCCGCGCCAGCCGATCCAGGAGAACGGCTTGGTCCGGCCCACGCACCAGCCCATATTGAGGTCGTCCGGGGTCACCGAGCCGTCGGTGTCCTGGCCAATGATGATGAAACCCTTCTCGGCCCGCAGCACGTGCATGGTCTCGGTGCCGTAGGGCGTCAGCTGGTATTTCTTGCCGGCTTCGACGATCTTTTCCCAGACGCCCAGGGCGTAGTCGGCCTGCACGTTGACTTCGTAGGACAGCTCCCCGGTGAAGGAGATGCGGAACACCCGCGCCGGCACGCCGCCGACCAGGCCTTCCTTCCAGGTCATAAAGGGGAAACCGTCGCGATCCAGGTCGATGTCGGTGACTTCGCTGAGCAGCTTGCGGCTGTTCGGGCCCGACAGCGTCATGGTCGCCCAGTGGTCGGTGACCGAGGTGAAATACACCTTTAGCTCCGGCCACTCGGTCTGGTGGTAGATCTCCAGCCACTGCATGACCCGCGCCGCGCCGCCAGTGGTGGTGGTCATCAGGAAATGGTTGTCGGCCAGGCAGGCGGTCACGCCGTCGTCGAAGACCATGCCGTCTTCCTTGCACATCAGGCCGTAGCGGGCCTTGCCCACGTCCAGCTTGGTCCAGGCGTTGGTGTAGACACGGTTGAGGAATTCACGGGCATCGGGGCCCTGGATATCGATCTTGCCCAGGGTCGAGGCGTCGAGGATGCCGACGCTGTCGCGCACCGCCTGGCACTCGCGGCCGACCGCGGCATGCAGGTCTTCACCGGCCTTGGGGAAGTACCAGGGTCGCTTCCACTGGCCGACGTCCTCAAACTCGGCGCCGTTCTGCAGGTGCCAGCTGTGCAGCGCGGTGTAGCGCACCGGATCGAACAGGGCGCCGCAGTTGCGCCCGGCCACGGCGCCAAAGGTCACCGGCGTGTAGTTGGGACGGAACATGGTGGTGCCCATCTGCGCAATGCCGATGCCCAGGGAACGGGCGGCGATCGCCAGGCCGTTGATATTGCCCAGTTTGCCCTGGTCGGTACCAAAACCCAGCGCGGTGTAGCGCTTGACGTGCTCGACCGACTCGAAGCCCTCGCGGGTGGCCAGCTCGATGCCGGCGGAGGTGACGTCGTTCTGCAGGTCGACGAACTGTTTCGGTCCGCGCGCCGTGGATTTTTCGTGGGGCACCTGGAACAGCGCCAGGCTGGCCTCCTCATGGCGCGTCGGCACCTTCGGCAGGGTAGCGCTGACCGGGGCGAAGCCCGCCTTGCCGGCCGCCTTGACGCCCGCTTCGAACCCATCGGCGAGCACGTCGCCCAGGCCGAACACCCCGTTCATGGCCCCGGCGCAGACCCGCGCCTGGAAGCCTTCGCCCGGCACAAAACCGAGGATATCCTCGCGCCAGGTCGGCTTGCCGCCCAGGTGCGACGCCAGGTGCACCACCGGGCTGTAGCCACCCGAGGAGCCGACCAGGTCGCACTCCAGCCACTCGCCCGGGCTGGTGACCTTGTGCGCCAGGCTGTCGATGGCCGCCACCCGCACCGCGCTGACGCGCTTGCTGCCACGGGTTTCGATCACCGCGCTGCCGGTGAGGATGCGGATGCCCTTGGCACGCGCCTCTTCGACCCAGGCACCGCGCGGGTTATGCCGCGCATCGGCGACGGCCACCACTTGCAGGCCGGCCTCCAGCCAGTCCAGGGCCACTCGGTAGGCGTAGTCGTTGGTGGTCGACAGCACCAGTTGCTTGCCCGGTGCCACGGCGTAGCGACGCAGGTAGGTGGAAATCGCCCCGGCCAGCATATTGCCCGGCACGTCGTTGTTGCCATAGACCAGAGGGCGCTCGTGGGCACCGGCGGCCAGCACCACGTGCTTGGCCCGTACCCGGTGTATGCGCTGGCGGCTTTCGCGCTGGGCGAAGGCGCCCAACGGCGCGGTTTCGCCCAGGTGGTCGAAGCGCCGCTCATGAATGGTCAGGAAGTTGTGGTCATGGTAGCCGTGCACCGTGGCGCGCGGCAGCAGCGTCACCTCGGGCATGGCCGCCAGCTCGGCCACGGCCTTGGCCACCCAGTCGGCGGCCGGCAGGCCGTCGAGGGTTTCGCGGCTGTCCAGCAGCGCGCCGCCGAATTCTTCCTGCTCGTCGGCCAGGATCACCCGGGCGCCGCTGCGTCCGGCCGCCAGGGCCGCGGCCAGTCCGGCGGCACCGCCACCGACCACCAGCACGTCGCAGTGCTGGTTCATGTAGTCATAACGATCCGGATCGTTTTCCTTGGGCGCGCGACCCAGGCCGGCGGCCTTGCGAATGTACTTCTCGTACGTCATCCACATCGACTGGGGAAACATAAAGGTCTTGTAGTAGAAGCCCGGCGCCATCATGTCACCGCCGACCTTGCCGAAAATGCCCATCAGGTCGTTGTTGACGCTGGGCCAGCCATTGGTGCTGGCCGCCACCAAGCCGCCGTACAGCGCCTGCTGGGTGGCCCGCACGTTGGGGATCTGGGTGTCTTCGCGCGAGCCCAGTTGCAACACGGCATTGGGCTCCTCGGCACCGGCGGCGACTATGCCGCGCGGCCGCGAGTACTTGAAGCTGCGGCCGATGATGTCGACGCCATTGGCGATCAGCGCGGCGGCCAGCGTGTCACCGGCATAGCCCTGGTAGTTCTGGCCATTGAAGCTGAAGGTCAGGGGCTTGCTGCGATCGATCCGCCCACCCTTGCCCAGACGATTGACCTGGCTCATGCCTGTTCTCCTGGGACATTGCGGGGCTTGGCCGTCACCGAAGGTTTCTCGCCAATCTTGTAGGTTTCATGGATTTCGTAGGAAATCGTGTCACGGGTCGCGTTGAAGTACTGACGGCAACCGGCGGCGTGGATCCACAGCTCATGGTGCAGACCACGGGGGTTGTCGCGAAAAAACAGGTACTCGCCCCACTCCTGGTCGGTGCAGGCATTGGGGTCCAACGGGCGCGGAATATGCGCCTGGCCGGCCGTGTGAAACTCCTCTTCGGAGCGCAGCTCGCCACAATGGGGACAGAAGATATTGAGCATTTCGGATTTCTCCTGTTAGTGGGCGACGCCGGCAGCGCCGTGTTCGTCGATCAGGGCGCCGTTGTGGAAACGGTCGAGGGAGAACGCCTTGGCCAGCGGGTGCATCTCGCCGCTGGCCAGGCTGGCGGCGAACACGTGACCCGAGCCCGGCGTGGCCTTGAAGCCACCGGTGCCCCAGCCACAGTTGAAGAACAGGTTCGGCACCGGGGTCTTGCTGATGATCGGGCAGGCGTCCGGCGTGGTGTCGACGATGCCGCCCCACTGGCGGTTCATGCGCACCCGGCTGAGGATCGGGAACAGCTCGACTATGGCCTGCAACGTGTGTTCGATGGTCGGGTAGGAGCCGCGCTGGCCATAACCGACATAACCGTCGATACCGGCGCCGATCACCAGGTCGCCCTTGTCGGACTGGCTGATATAGCCGTGCACGGCGTTGGACATGATCACGCTGTCGATGATCGGTTTGATCGGCTCGGACACCAGGGCCTGCAACGGGTGGGACTCCAGCGGCATACGAAAGCCCGCGAGCTTGGCCATATGCCCGGAGTTACCGGCCGTGACCACACCCACGCGCTTGCCACCGATAAAACCACGGCTGGTCTCGACGCCGATCACCACGCCGTTTTCCTTGCGAAAACCGGTGACTTCGGTCTGCTGGATCAGGTCGACGCCCAGGGCGTCGGCCGCCCGGGCATAACCCCAGGCCACGGCATCATGACGGGCCACACCCCCGCGACGCTGCAGGGAGGCGCCCATCACCGGATAGCGGGTGTTCTTGCTGCAATCCATGAAAGGAATCAGCTCCTCGACCTGCCGGGCATTCAGCACCTCGCCGTCGATGCCATTGAGGCGGTTGGCGCTGACCCGGCGCTCGATGTCACGCATGTCCTGCAGGGAATGGCCGAGGTTGAACACCCCGCGCTGGGAAAACATGACGTTGTAGTTGATGTCCTGGGACAGGCCTTCCCAGAGTTTCATCGCGTGTTCGTACAGGTGCGCCGACTCGTCCCACAGGTAGTTGGAGCGCACGATGGTGGTGTTGCGCGCGGTGTTGCCGCCACCCAGCCAGCCCTTCTCGACCACTGCCACATTGGTGATGCCATGCACCTTGGCCAGGTAGTAAGCGGTGGCCAGACCGTGGCCGCCGCCGCCAACTATGACCACGTCATAGACCGGCTTGGGGGTCGGGTTGCGCCACATGCGCTGCCAGTTTTCGTTATGGCTGAGCGAGTGCTTGAACAGGCCGAAGCCGGAGTAACGTTGCATGGTGGGACTCCTGCCTCGGACTTAACGGTAAACCGGGAATTCAGCACACAGGGCGGCGGCCTGTTGCGCCACCTGGGCCTCGACATCGGCATCGCCCAGGTGCGCGAGGATGTCGCAGATCCAGCCGGCCAGGGCCTGGCACTCGGCGACCTTGAAGCCACGGGTGGTCACCGCCGGGGTGCCGATGCGCAGGCCCGAGGTCACGAACGGCGACTGCGGGTCGTTGGGCACCGCGTTCTTGTTCACCGTGATGCCGGCCCGGCCGAGGGCCGCGTCCGCTTCTTTACCGGTCAGGCCCTGCTTGATCAGGCTGAGCAGGAACAGGTGATTGTCGGTGCCGCCGGAGACCACGTCGAAGCCGCGCTCGATAAACACCGCGGCCATGGCCTGGGCGTTGTCGATCACCTGCTGCTGGTAGGCCTTGAACCCCGGCTCCATGGCTTCCTTGAAACACACCGCCTTGGCCGCGATCA
>NZ_JBEVDL010000072.1:0-10632 GCF_040514055.1 Pseudomonas sp. | reverse complement strand
GCGAGGACGCCTATGTCGCCGCCCGCCTGCTGCTCGCCGGCTGGGCCGTGCGCTACGCCGCCGACGCCCAGGTGCACCACTCCCACGATTACCCGCTGCTGGCGGAATTTCGCCGCTATTTCGACATCGGCGTCTTCTACGGCCGTGAAGCCTGGATCGGCCAGGCCTTTGGCCGCGCCGGTGGCGAAGGCCGGCGTTTCGTCCAGGCCGAAGTAGCGGCGTTGCGCCAGGCCGGCGCCTGGTCGCGGCTGCCCGAAGTGCTGCTGCGCAACGCCCTGAAACTGCTGGGCTACCGCCTCGGCCACCTCGAACGGCACCTGCCGCGCCGGCTGAAACGCCGTATCAGCCTGTACCCAGGCTATTGGGCCTGACGCCATGTACGATCATTCAAGGGACCTGAGCATGATCCGCCTTGTTTTCTGCAGCCTGCTGACACTGTGCCTGAACGCCTGCAGCACACCGGCCACCGTAGCGCTGCCGGACGACCAGAGCCTGGACGCGCGGCACCGGGCCATTCGCGGCCTGGCCGACCTGCCGCCGGCCGAGGTACGGGTGCAGGCCGGCGACACGCTGCGCATCGTCCGCGATGCCCAGGAGCCCAACGAGCAGGACGACATGAGCCTGTTCGTGGTACGCCCCGACGGTTACTTCTCCCTGCCGCATCTCGGCCTGATCAAGGCCGACGGCCGCACGCCCGAGGACCTGGCGCGGGAAATCACCGACAAACGGCGCCAGCTCTACCGCGAGCCGAACACCACGGTCAATATCGCCATCGCCCCCAGCAACCGGGTCTTTATCGGTGGCGCGGTGGCCAACCCCGCCTTGTTCGAACTGGCCGGGCCGACCAGCGTCGAACAGGCCCTGA
Organism: Pseudomonas sp.; assembly: GCF_040514055.1. GTDB lineage: Bacteria > Pseudomonadota > Gammaproteobacteria > Pseudomonadales > Pseudomonadaceae > Aquipseudomonas. Next base: position 9,767 of record NZ_JBEVDL010000072.1, on the reverse strand, counting down.
TCGGCGCGGGCGGCGTATTGCCCAGCGCCGACAGCCGCAATGTGGCGTTGCTGCGACCGGGCGGCGACGGCAAGTACCAGGTGTATTTCTTCGACTTCGCCGCCCTCTTGCGCACCCCGGACCGGCCCTTGGTGCGCCTGCAACGGGGCGACATCCTCTACGTGCCCAAATCCGGCTTGGGCAATGCGGTGGAGGCCGTGGACATGTACGTCACCCGCCTGATCCCGATCAACAAGGGCATTGGCGTTGGCTTCAACTACGACCTCAACGACCCGGACATCGACAACGACACTCAGCTGACGCCCATCAACCCTGTCGGAACGCCGTGACATGCTCGAGATCCGCTCCCTGCGCGACCTGCTGCGCCTGTTTTTCCTTTACAGAACGGAATTCAAGTACGCCGTCATGGCCACCTTGCTGGTGGTGATACTGGGCGCCTTTCTGTTGCCGACCCGCTACGAATCCAATGCGCGCCTGCTGGTCAAAGCGGGCCGCGAGAACGCCACACTACCGATCGAGGTCAGCAATCGCCAGGCACTGATCGCCCCCAGCACCCAGCGCGACCCCATAGTCGATGAGGAGAAGATGCTCACCGGTCGGCCGATCGTGCGCTGGGTCGCCGAGCGTTACCTGGAGCGGGTGGCCGCCTACCGCCCGCAGGGCTTCTGGCAGGGCCTGAAGTTCCAACTCAAGCGCGGCACCGGCGCGGTCCTGGAAGTCGCGCGCCAACTGGCCGAGGGCCTGGGGCTGGTGGAAGCGCAGACCGAGGTTGAACGCCTGGCCAAACGCCTGGAAAAAAATTTCTCGGTCAGCCACGAAGCCGGCTCGTCGGTCATGGAGGTCAGCTTCACCTGGGATGACCCGGTGATCGCCCAACAGGTGCTGGAGACCTGGGTCGAGGCCTACCTGCAGGAGCGCACCCGGGCCCTGAGCCGCAAAAGTCTCTACGCGTTCTACGAAGGTGAGACGCAGAAGGTCTCGACGCAGATCCTCGCCCTGAAAAAAACCCTGCAAGGACGCCTGGCCAAGATCGACAGCATCAGCGTCGAGGAACGCCTGGCCAACCTGACGCAACAGATCAATCGACTGAACGATGCACGCAGCGAAACGCTCAACGAATTGGCGGGGCTGCGCAGCTTCCTGCTCGACGCCCGTAGCCAGCTCAAGCGCCAACCCCTCGAAGTGGTCAGCGAGCGCGAGGTCAGCCTCAACCCCAACCAGCTCGACCTGAAGCTCAAGCTCAATGGCCTCAAGCTCGAGCGCAGCCGCCTGCTCGGCACCTTCTTGCCGGACGCCGGCCCGGTCAAGCAGCTGGACCGGAATATCCAGTCGCTGCAGGCCCTGATCGACCAGGAAAGCCAGCGGCTGGAACGCTCGCAGAACCTGACGCCCAATAGCCTGGCGGTCAGCCTGCGCCAGCAGACCCTGGATGCCGAATTGCGCGAACGACAATTGCAGGGTCAGTTGCAGGAGCATCAGCAACAATTGGCACAGCTGCGCGGGGAACGCACCCGGGTCCTTAACGATGAGCCCGGGCTGAGCCGCACGAGCCTGCAGCTGCAGGCCGCCGAACAGAGTTTCGCCCTCTACACCGACAGCCTGGAAAAAGCCCGTATCGACCGCGAGCTCGACAGCAGCCAGATCAGCAATATCGCCCAGATCGAGCAGGCTACCTTCAATCCCAGCCGGGTCTTTCCCAAAAGCCTGAACCTGTTGCTGCTGGCCTTGCCGCTCAGCCTGGCCGTCGGCCTGCTGGTGCTGTACCTGTGTTACCTGCTGGATCAGCGGGTGCACGACGGTGCCCGTGTCGAGGCGCGGTTCAAGGTGCCACTGTGGACTACTTTGCCGGACCTCGGCACATCACCGAACCGGACCAGCCAGGCGTTCACCGCGGCGCTCTACCGCCTCTACGGCCAGTTGCCCCTGGAGCAACTGGCCCGCGACGGCCTGACGCTGGGGCTGAGCAGCGCCCGCCCCGGCGAGGGGGTCAGTTTTGTGCTGATGCACCTGCGCCGCCTGCTCGAAGCCCGCGGCCATCGGGTCCGGCTGGACGCACCGGCGCCCGCGGCGCCGGGCGAGGTGGTGCTGCTGGACGCGGCGGCGCTGTTGACCCGTGAGGACGCGCTGTTGCAGCTGCGGCGCGCCGACCTGATCGTATTGGTGGTCGAAGCCCAGCGCAGCACCGTGCCGATGGTCGAACACAGCCTGGCCATCCTGACCATGGCCTTCAAGCGGGTCGACGGGCTTATTCTCAATCGGCGCCGTTTCGATATTCCCGAAGCACTGCTGCAGCGCCTGAGCCGCTGGCGGGGGGCGCACTGATGCCATTCGCCGTCCTGCCGGGCGCCCCGCGGACCCGTCGCGACGAACGGCGGCTGGCCGCTGGCCTGCATCGTCGGGGAGCGCTGACGAGGGTGGGCGCCGATCGCCAGGAGAGTCTGATAGCACAACGCAATCTCGCCCTGCCAGCCGCGCCACTGACGCCTTTGCCGCCGATTCACTCCCTGTGGTTCGGTTTTATCGTCCTACGCGATTGCCATCGGCTGGCCCACCCTGCGCGGCCATCGACCCTGCTGAAACGGCCATTTTTGAGCGCTTGGCTTCGCTTCAGCCTGACTGACGGGTCGTCGAATATCGTAGCTTGCACCTTATCCAGCTACTACCGTGAAGTCTTGCGAGCACGACTGAATCGTCTGCAACTGAGCGACCTCGTCGATTGGCAACCTGCCCCCATAGCCAAGGACACACCGCAGGTCATCCTAGCCCATCCTCCGATGGCGCGGGTTTGCCAGCAATCGAACTCACTCAATCTGCCCGGTGCCCGATGTGGCACTTGCCGGACCTGGCCCATGACCACCGCCGGCGGACGTATAGCCATCACTTCGAAGGCCATTACCCTGGCCGTAGCAGTGGCCCCCGGTAACGGACCGTGGTATCCCCACGGGACGACCAACGCCCTGTCAAAGGGCCCGGGCAACCTGGCCAACCACCCTTATCGCGCCCAGGAATGGGCAGAACAAACCGCGACCCTGGGTCGTGCACGCACCTGGGAGGCTGCCGCCAAGCGGTTGCGTCGCCTGTTTTTCCGTGTAGTACAGGAGCGTGATGATGTTGCGTAAATTCCCCTGGTTGTTTATTCCCCTGCTGGCTTTGTTGACCACCTTCTCCACGCTGCCCTGGAGTCGAACGGCCGAAGCCGAACCCTTGAACCTGCAAGCACCCCGCCCGGTGGTCTGGAAGGACTTCCTGGGGGTCAATGCACATTTCCTCTGGTTCCCGCCGGAGCAGTACCAACGCCAGATGACCCGTTACCGGGAACTGGGCCTGGAATGGGTGCGAGTCGACCTGCACTGGGACCGGCACGAACCGCAGGAGGGGCAATACCTCCTCGGCGAGTTGGATGGCGTGGTCAATGCCATGGCGAGCCAGGGCCTGAAATCCCTGCTCTACCTGGTCGGCTCGCCGTCCTTCATCTCCAGCGCGCCGCCGGGGGCGCCCAACCCCGACCAGTATCCGCCACGGGACCCCGAGGTGTTCGCCAACCGCATGGCCCAGCTGTCGACCCGTTACCCCTCGGTAAGCGCCTGGCAGGTATGGAACGAGGAAAACCTGCCGTCCTTCTGGAGCCCGTACGAGGACCCTCCGGCCTATTACCGCCTGCTGCAAGCCAGCGTCCGGGCGTTGCGGGCGATCAATCCGGACAAGCCAGTGGTGGTCGGCGGCATGGCTTACTACAGCCAGATGCCGGTGCTCGGTGGCTTGATGCTGCAGGCGCTGGACAGCCTCGGGCTGTCGGATCTCGGCACCATTGCGGCCTACCACCCCTATACCGAAAAGCCCGAGGGTGATACCCCCGCGGACCGGGACTTCATCGTGCACGCCAGACAGCTTAATGCCTGGCTGCACGAGAATGGCATGCCCAATATCTGGGCCACTGAATGGGGCTGGTCAAGCTACCCTGGCCCCCGGGAGATGCAGGAGATCATCGGGCAGAGCGGCCAGGCCGACTACCTGCTGCGGCGCGTTGCCCTGATGAGCGCGCTGGACTATGACAAAGCCTTTATGTTCGCCCTCTCCGACCTGGATCAGCGGGCCACGCCACGCGACCGTCACTACGGCTTGCTCGACCTGCAGGGTGCACCGAAGCCGGCCTATACCGCGCTGCGCAACTTCCTCAGAACCACCGGCCCGCGCCTGGTCCCCGGCAACCCGCCGAACGTGCAGCAACCGCCGACGGACCTGCTGAGCATCCCCTGGAGCCGCGACGACGGCAGCCGTCTCTGGATGTTCTGGTCGGCCGCCGGCGGACAGATGCACTTGCCGCTGATCAAGTCCGCCCGGCTTTACGACCCGATGACCGGCACCAGCCAGCGCCTCGACCGCGCCGAGGGGGTCCAGGTGCTCGCCAAACCGACCCTGCAACTGCTGGTGTGGAGCAACCCGAAATGACCTGAGCCCCATGGCCACCTCCGCCCCCTGAATCGGCTAAACAAGGATTGTTATGCGTATTCTCTGGACCCTGCCCTACCTGCCATGGCCAACCACCAGTGGCGGCAAGACGCGTCAATACCACCTGTTGCGCTGTCTGGCCGCCCGAGGCCATCGCATTACCCTGTTGGTGCAAACCAAGGATCAGCTCGACGACACCACTCGCGCCACCCTCGAGCCGCTGCTGGAACGCCTGATCGTGCTGCCTCGGCGGCCCCTGCGCCACCCCCTGACAGTGCTCGGTGGGCTCTGCGCCCCCTGGCCGCTGATGGCCAGCATCAATGGCCTGGCGCCTTCGTTGCAAACCACCTTCGCCGCCTTGCTGCAGGAACCCTGGGATGCCGTGCAGATCGAGCACAGCTACAGCTTCCAGCCGTTCGCCGAGCCGCTGGCGCAGGCCGCCCTACCGTTTCTGCTGACCGAACATAATCTCGAATCGGACCTGGGCGCGGCCACCTACAGTCGGTTTCCACGCTGGTCGCTGCCCTTTACCCGCTTCGACCAGTGGCGCGCGCGCCGCTGGGAGCGCCAGGTGCTGGGGCGCGCCAGTCTGGTGGTGGCGGTGACCGAGGAGGATGGCGCGCGCATGGCGCCCCTTACCACCCGTCCACCGCAGGTGGTGGTCAATGGGGTGGACTGCCAGGCTTTTGCGTCCGTACAAGCCGACCCGCGCAGCCAGCGTGTGCTGTTCGTCGGCAACTATGAATACGCGCCCAACCGGGACGCCGTAGCCTGGGCCCTGAACAGTATTTTCCCGCGGCTCTGGCGGCGCTGCCCGCACGCCCGCTTTGCCGTGGCCGGCTACGCCCTGCCCGCCGACTGGCCAACGCGCTGGCCGGATCCACGCATCGAGTGGTTGGGCTTTGTACCCACCCTGAGCGAACTGCAAGGCCGCTGCGCGGTGTTTCTCGCACCACTGCGCCACGGCGGCGGCTCGAAACTCAAGGTCCTCGAGGCGTTAGCCGGTGGCTTGCCCTTGGTCAGCACCGCACAGGGCGTCTCCGGCCTGCGCCTGCGCAACGGTCATGAGTACCGTGCTGCGGACACGGCGCAGCAGCTGGCCGCGGCATTGGAGCTGCTGCTGAGCCAGCACCCGACCGCCCACCGCCTCGGCGAGGCCGGACGTGCTTACGTGCGCCAGCACCACGACTGGCCGACCGCGGCGGCCCAGCTCGAACAGGTCTACCAGCGCCTGGCGCCGCCCGAACGGAGGGTGATGCCATGCGCGTAGGCCTGGATTATCGCCCCGTCACCTGTGCGCCGCAGTGCGGCATCGGGCGCCAGGTAAAAGCCCTGCAGGAGGCGCTGGACGCGCGTGCGGACATTCAGCTGCGGCTGTTCAGCGAGGCGCCGCTGGACCACCCGCAGCGTCACCAGGCCTTTTGCCCACCCTGGGCCAGCCCGCTGAACGGTCTGCATCGGCCTCATGTGCGGCTGCGCTTCGAAGGCCGCTTTCTGCCGCGAGTACTGCGCCAGACACGTATCCAGTTGTATATCGCCACGGCCAACATGGGCCTGCCGCTGGGCCCTAAACCGGCCGATATCTGTTACGCCCTGCTGTTGCACGACCTGTTCCAGCTCACCGAGCACAACCGCCATCGCTCAGGTTACGTCGCCTGGGCCTACCGACTGCTCGACCGCCTCTCCATCGGCTATTCGGTATGGCGCGCCGACCGCATCTGGACACCGTCCGGCTTTACTGCGGCCGAGCTCAAGCGCCTGTTCCCCTGGGCCGCGGGCAAGGTCCGAGTGCTGCCCAACCGGGTGGTCGACTTCACCGCCACTGAGGCGCAGCCCGACGGCCTGGCGTTGCCGGAACGCTTCTGGCTGGCGGTCGGTACCCGTGAGCCACGCAAGAACATGGCCCGTTTCGTCGCTGCCTGGTGCCAGGCCCGCCAGAGCAGCGCGGCGGTACCTGAGCTGGTGCTGGTGGGCTCGGCCACGGACCTGCCTGTCGACCTGCGGCAGCGGCCGGGCCTGCATTTTCGCCAGCACTTGAGTGAGGGTCAGCTCAAGGCCCTGTACCAGGCCAGCGAACGCCTTTGGCACCCTTCTTATGCCGAAGGTTTTGGCCTGCCGGTGGTCGAAGCCCTTAGCCTGGGAATACCCGTGGCGGTCGCCCGCGGCTCGGCACTGGAGGAAGTGGCGCCACCGGCGACCCCGCGATTCGACCCCCACGACAGCGCACGCATGAGCTTGCTGATGGCGCAGCTGGCCGCGCACCGCCAGGTGGAGAGTCGCCAACAGCTGCGCCAGTGGGCCAGCCAGTACAGCGAGCCCGCCTACCGTAATCGCCTGCAAACGCTGCTGGCCGAGCCGATGAGCTGTCCATGGGTCTGATCCGCGTGGTTGCCTGCGACCTGTGTTTCGGCTCGTCGTTCGGCATGCAGATGGACCTCGGCCGGCAACCGCTACGCCTTGACCCGCCCGCTGAGGATGCGTCCGCCCTTTTCCTGAACTCCCCCCCCGCAAGGAAGCCCTGCCATGAAACACCGCATTTTTCATTCCACCGAACTGCGCGAACGCTTGCTGGATTATGCCGAGCGCCTCGGTTGCAGCCAGGCCAGCCTGCACAGCGCGTTTGCCTACATGCTCAACCACGACATCCTGTTCGAGGAGGGTCCGCGGTTCAGCATCGCCTGCGTGAATATCGAACGACGCATCGAGCAGCCGTTGGCCCGGCGCTTCTACGCGCTGCTGCGCGACGAGATCCCCAGCACTATCGTGCCGCTCTACGGACTGAACTGGGAAACCTTCAAGGACCGCTGGCTGCGCGCCTGGGAACAGACCTACAACATCCTGATCAACAAGATTCCCAGCCACCATATGCGACTGGCCTGGTTGCGCCTGGGCGGTGCCAGGATCGGCAAGGACTCGACGATCTGGCGCAACACCGAGGTCATCGGTATCGAGAACCTGCGCATCGGCGAAGACAGCGTGGTCGGCTGGCATTGCCAACTCGACGCCCGCGCTGGGCTGATCATCGGCGACCATGTGACCATCGCCTCCCACGTGCTGATCATCGCCGGCGGCCACGACCTGCAGGCCGCGGAGTTCTGGTCGATCGGCGCGGCCCTGCGCATCGAGGATTACGCCTGGATCGCCAGCCGCGCCCTGCTCGCCCACGGTGCCCATATCGGCTATGGCGCCGTGGTCACCGCCAATACGCTGGTCAACAAGGCTGTCGCGCCGTACAAGATCGTCGGCGGCAGCGGCGCCAAACCCATGGGCGAACGGGTCCAGGGGCTGAACTACCGGGTGGGCGGCAAGGGGCTGTTCACGCTGCTGCACTGAGCGGCACCCACCGCGTTAGTCCACCGGCGTGGCACGATGCTTGCTGCCTTGTTGTCTAGTGGTGTATGCCGGGTAAGGCGGCGGTCATGCACCGACGAGAGGACAATCAAGCGAGCCAGCTGGCATTGAAATGCCATCATAAAATCCGCATAATCGACAAGTTTTTGACGCAAAAATAAAAATACGCAACAAAGTCATTAAATTGACATTTCTTGCTGACAAATCGCCGCCATTTATTTGACCTGTCTGATCCGTTCATGACAGAGGAGTCCCGCATGCGCTTGAGCCATGTCGACAGCCTTTTACTGACCCGCTCGGGACTCAATGAGTACCTGCTGGCAGCGGCACGTATCGTTCATGGCTGCACCGCGGTCCTGCCCGGGCTGTTGTTGCTGGCCTACGTGCCCGAAAGCTCGGTGGCGCAGACCAACAGCTACCTGTTCGTACTGATGTTTTTTGCCTTGCTGGTCACCGTGTTGTTTCAAGCCCTGGACGTCTATTCGGAAGCCTTCTTCAGCAATCGCCTGCGCTTTCGCATCATGGTCGTCGCCTGGTCCGCCGCCTTCTGCCTGCTGTTGTTTATGCACCGGGGGCTGGGCTTGCTGCTGTACGCCAGCAACCTGCAGCTGGCCATCTGGTTTTTCGTCAGCCTGCTGCTGTTCGGTGCCGAACGCCTGTTGCTGTTGTACGTTTTTCAACAGCTGATGCGCCGCGGGCGCTTTCTCAACAACGCGGTCATCCTCGGCGGCACCGATAACGGCCTGCATTTGGCCGAATACCTCAAGGCCCACCGGGATATTCGCTGTGGCGTCATAGGCTTCATCGATGACCGGCTGGCACGCACACCCGATCATCTGAATGGGTTGCCGGTACTGGGTAACTGCCAGGACTTGGAGCGGCTGATCCGCGAGGAAAAGGTCTCCCAGGTGCTGGTCGCACTGCCCTGGTCGGCGGAGACGCGCATCGACCAGATTATCCGGCGCTTGCGCAAACTGCCGGTCAATGTGCTGCTGGTGCCCGACATGGTCGCTTTCCGGCACGCGCACAACCGCATCACCGAAGTGGCCAGCCTGCCGATGTTCAATGCCTCGGAAGTGCCGCTGCGCGGTTGGTCACCGCTGTTCAAGCGCCTCGAGGACCTGCTGCTGGCCAGCCTGACGCTGATCCTGCTGCTGCCATTGATGCTGCTGGTGGCGCTGGCGATCAAACTCGACTCCCCCGGCCCGGTGCTGTTCCGGCAGAAGCGCTTTGGTTACAACAACCGCCTGATCGAGGTGTTCAAGTTTCGCTCCATGCACCAGCACCAGAGCGATGCCACCGCCGAACTGCAAACCACCCGCGGCGACGTGCGCATCACCCGGGTCGGGCGGTTTATCCGCAAGACCAGCCTCGATGAGCTGCCGCAGTTGGTGAACGTGCTGCTGGGCAGCATGTCCATGGTCGGCCCCCGGCCCCATGCCACGGCCACCAAGGCCGCGGGCATCCTGTTCGAGGAAGCCGTGGAGGAGTACACCGCCCGCCATCGGGTCAAGCCGGGCATCACCGGCTGGGCCCAGGTCAACGGCTATCGCGGCGAAACCGACACCCTGGAAAAAATCGAACGGCGCGTCGAGCTGGACCTGGAGTACATCGAACAGTGGTCGGTGTGGTTTGACCTGTACATACTGTTTCGCACCGTGCCGGCCGTGTTGCTAAGCCAGGAGGCCTATTGAGTATGCCGTATATGAGGGGAAGCAATGCCGGCCCCCACTGGAGCGCCGTTAACCCAGCAGGGCGCGCAGGAGCGTGGCGCCGATGAGCACCGCCCTGATCATCCCCACGCGCAACGCCGGGCCCTGCCTGGACGCCCAGCTGCCCGCCCTCGCCGCCCAGACCCTGCAGCCTGACGAGTTCCTGGTGGTCGACAGCAGCTCCAGCGACGACAGCGTGGCGCGCCTGCGCGCCTTCGGCGCCCGGGTCGAGGTCATCCCCGCCGCCCGCTTCAA
>NZ_JBEVDL010000011.1:0-138343 GCF_040514055.1 Pseudomonas sp. | reverse complement strand
CAGTTCGCGGCAAACTCGCGCAACTAGCCGAAGCATTGAAATCTTGAGTTTGAAGGGGCAGCAGAGCAATGCAGCAACTCAATCCTTCCGAAATAAGTGAAATCATCAAGGGTCGCATCGACAAGCTCGATGTGTCCTCCCAAGCCCGCAACGAAGGCACGGTTGTCAGCGTGTCCGACGGTATCGTGCGGATCCACGGTCTCGCCGACGTCATGTACGGTGAAATGATCGAGTTCCCCGGCGGCGTCTTCGGTATGGCCATGAACCTGGAGCGCGACTCTGTCGGCGCCGTGGTTCTGGGTGCCTACCAGAGCCTCGCCGAAGGCATGAGTGCCAAGTGCACCGGCCGCATCCTGGAAGTACCGGTCGGTCCGGAACTGCTGGGTCGCGTGGTTGATGCCCTGGGTAACCCGGTTGACGGTAAAGGCCCGCTGAACAACGTCATCACCGACGCGGTTGAGAAGGTTGCACCGGGCGTGATCTGGCGTAAATCGGTCGACCAGCCGGTACAGACCGGCTACAAGGCCGTCGATGCCATGATCCCGGTAGGCCGTGGCCAGCGTGAGCTGATCATCGGTGACCGTCAGATCGGTAAGACCGCCCTGGCGATCGACGCGATCATCAACCAGAAGAACAGCGGCATCTACTGCGTCTACGTGGCAATCGGTCAGAAGCAATCGACCATCGCCAACGTGGTGCGCAAGCTGGAAGAAAACGGCGCCCTGGCCAACACCATCATCGTCGCCGCCAGTGCCTCCGAATCCGCCGCGCTGCAATTCATTGCACCGTACGCCGGTTGCACCATGGGCGAGTACTTCCGCGACCGTGGTGAAGACGCGCTGATCGTTTATGACGATCTGTCCAAGCAGGCTGTGGCGTATCGCCAGATCTCCCTGCTGCTGCGCCGTCCGCCAGGCCGTGAAGCCTACCCAGGCGACGTGTTCTATCTCCACAGCCGTCTGCTGGAGCGTGCATCGCGCGTATCCGAAGACTACGTCGAGCAGTTCACCAAGGGCGCCGTGAAAGGCAAGACCGGTTCCTTGACCGCTCTGCCGATCATCGAAACCCAGGCCGGCGACGTTTCCGCGTTCGTACCGACCAACGTGATCTCGATCACCGACGGGCAGATCTTCCTGGAATCGGCCATGTTCAACTCCGGCATCCGTCCGGCGGTGAACGCCGGTGTGTCGGTATCCCGTGTAGGCGGCGCCGCGCAAACCAAGATCATCAAGAAGCTCTCCGGTGGTATCCGTACCGCGTTGGCTCAGTACCGTGAACTGGCGGCTTTCGCCCAGTTCGCCTCGGACCTGGACGAAGCCACGCGCAAGCAGCTCGAACATGGTCAGCGTGTTACCGAGCTGATGAAGCAGAAGCAATACGCGCCCATGTCCATCGCGGACATGTCGTTGTCCCTGTATGCCGCCGAGCGTGGCTTCCTGCAGGACATCGAAATCGCCAAGATCGGCAGCTTCGAGCAGGCCCTGATTGCTTACTTCAACCGCGATCAAGCCGAGCTTATGGCCAAGATCAACGTGAAGGGTGACTTCAATGACGAAATCGACGCAGGCCTCAAAGCCGGCATCGAGAAGTTCAAGGCCACCCAAACCTGGTAAGCCGTGGTGGGGGCGCAGGCCCCCATCCTGCTAGCCGATAGGTGTACCTATATAGGTGTTGCATGGCAGGCGCAAAAGAGATTCGCAGCAAGATTGCGAGCATCAAAAGCACGCAAAAGATCACCAGCGCCATGGAAAAGGTCGCTGTCAGCAAGATGCGCAAGGCTCAAATGCGCATGGCTGCCAGCCGTCCTTACGCGGAGCGCATCCGCCAGGTGATTGGTCATCTGGCCAACGCCAACCCGGAATACCGCCATCCCTTCATGATCGAGCGTGCCATCAAGCGCGTCGGTTACGTGGTGGTGAGCAGTGACCGTGGTCTGTGCGGTGGCTTGAACACCAACCTGTTCAAGGCGTTGGTCCGGGACATGGCGGTGAACCGCGAACAAGGCGTGGAGATCGATCTCTGCGTGGTCGGGACTAAGGGCGCGGCATTTTTCCGCAGCTTCGGCGGTAACGTCGTGGCCGCGATCAGCCACCTGGGCGAAGAGCCGTCGATCAACGATCTGATCGGCAGCGTCAAGGTGATGCTGGATGCTTACCTGGAAGGCCGTATCGACCGCCTGTCCGTGGTTTCCAACAAATTCATCAATACCATGACGCAACAGCCGACAGTGGAACAGTTGATTCCTCTGGTGGCCGATCCGGATCAGGAACTCAAGCATCACTGGGACTACCTCTACGAACCCGACGCCAAGGAGCTGCTGGACGGCCTGATGGTGCGCTACGTGGAGTCGCAGGTGTACCAGGCGGTGGTCGAGAACAACGCTGCTGAACAAGCGGCGCGGATGATCGCGATGAAGAACGCTACTGACAACGCCGGTGATCTGATCAGCGATTTGCAGCTGATCTACAACAAGGCGCGTCAGGCGGCGATCACCCAAGAGATCTCGGAAATCGTCGGCGGCGCTGCCGCGGTCTAAGACCGGTTCATATATTTAGAGGAACCAGATATGAGTAGCGGACGTATCGTTCAAATCATCGGCGCCGTTATCGACGTGGAATTTCCGCGCGATCAGGTGCCGAGCATTTATGACGCCCTGAAGGTTCAAGGCGCCGAAACCACCCTGGAAGTTCAGCAGCAGCTGGGCGACGGCGTGGTGCGTACCATTGCAATGGGTTCGACCGAAGGCTTGAAGCGCGGTCTGGACGTCAGCAACACGGGCGCAGCCATCTCCGTACCGGTCGGTAAAGCGACCCTGGGCCGGATCATGGACGTACTGGGCAATCCCATCGACGAAGCGGGCCCGATCGGCGAAGAAGAGCGCTGGGGCATTCACCGTGCCGCGCCTTCCTTCGCTGAACAAGCCGGCGGCAACGACCTGCTGGAAACTGGCATCAAGGTAATCGACCTGATCTGCCCGTTCGCCAAGGGCGGTAAAGTCGGTCTGTTCGGTGGTGCCGGTGTCGGCAAGACCGTGAACATGATGGAACTGATCCGTAACATCGCCATCGAGCACAGCGGTTATTCCGTGTTCGCCGGTGTGGGCGAGCGTACCCGTGAGGGTAACGACTTCTACCACGAGATGAAGGACTCCAACGTTCTGGACAAAGTGGCACTGGTCTACGGCCAGATGAACGAGCCACCAGGCAACCGTCTGCGCGTGGCACTGACCGGCCTGACCATGGCCGAGAAGTTCCGTGACGAGGGTAACGACGTGTTGTTGTTCGTCGACAACATCTACCGTTACACCCTGGCCGGTACCGAAGTGTCCGCACTGCTGGGCCGTATGCCGTCCGCCGTGGGTTATCAGCCGACCCTGGCCGAAGAGATGGGCATCCTGCAGGAGCGCATCACGTCGACCAAGAACGGTTCGATCACCTCGATCCAGGCCGTCTACGTGCCAGCGGACGACTTGACCGACCCGAGCCCGGCGACCACCTTCGCCCACTTGGACGCCACCGTCGTACTGTCCCGTGACATCGCTTCGCTGGGTATCTACCCGGCGGTCGACCCACTGGACTCGACCTCGCGCCAGCTGGACCCGAACGTGATCGGCCAGGAGCACTACGACACCGCGCGCGGCGTTCAGTACGTGCTGCAGCGTTACAAGGAACTGAAGGACATCATCGCGATCCTGGGTATGGACGAGCTGTCGGAAGCCGACAAGCAGTTGGTATCCCGTGCGCGTAAGATCCAGCGCTTCCTGTCCCAGCCGTTCTTCGTGGCCGAAGTCTTCACCGGTGCCTCGGGTAAATACGTTTCCCTGAAAGACACCATTGCCGGCTTCAGCGGCATTCTGAAGGGTGATTACGATCACCTGCCGGAGCAGGCGTTCTATATGGTTGGCGGCATCGAAGAAGTCGTCGAGAAAGCCAAGAAACTGTAATCCGGGCGCCCGGCGACGGGCGCTAGCGGTCTGCTTGAACGCCTTGCAGTGTTTCAACAGGTCGATACGTGAGGCTAGATATGGCTATGACAGTCCATTGCGACATCGTCAGCGCGGAAGGCGAGATCTTTTCCGGTCTGGTCGAGATGGTCATTGCGCACGGTAACCTGGGTGATATCGGTATCGCTCCAGGCCACGCGCCGCTGATCACCGATCTCAAGCCGGGTCCGATCCGCCTGATCAAGCAGGGCGGCGAAGCCGAGGTGTTCTACATCTCCGGCGGTTTCCTGGAAGTGCAACCGAGCATGGTCAAGGTCCTGGCCGACACCGTGCAACGGGCTGCCGACCTGGATGAAGCCTCCGCCCAGGAAGCCGTGAAAGCGGCCGAGAAGGCGCTGCACGAAAAAGGCGCGGAGTTCGACTACGGTTCCGCCGCCGCCCGTCTGGCCGAGGCCGCAGCCCAGCTGCGCACCGTCCAGCAAATACGCAAGAAGTTCGGCGGCAGCTGATTGCCCCGGGCTTTATCCGCTGCGAGTAGAAGGGTAGCCTTGGCTACCCTTTTTCTTGCCCGCCGGTTTTCCCGCCGGGCGCGAACCGCGGCCTCACGCTGACGTCGCCTTGCCTGTTCAGGACCTGCCTATCATGTCGCTCGATATCGTTATCCTCGCCGCCGGCCAAGGCACCCGCATGCGTTCGGCCTTGCCCAAGGTGCTGCACCCGATCGCCGGCAAATCCATGCTCGGCCATGTGATTGACACTGCCCGCCAGCTCAAACCGCAAGGCATACATGTGGTGATCGGCCACGGCGCCGAGTTGGTACGCGAGCGTCTGGCGGCGGATGACCTGAATTTCGTGCTGCAGAGTGAACAACTGGGTACCGGCCATGCCGTGGCCCAGGCGCTGCCGGGGTTGAGTGCCGAGCGTGTGCTGATCCTTTACGGCGACGTGCCGCTGATCGAAGTGGACACCCTACAGCGTCTGTTGCAACAGGTCAGCGAGCAGCAGCTTGGGCTGTTGACGGTCAACCTTAAGGACCCGACCGGTTACGGTCGCATCGTTCGCGATGAACGAGGCGTGGTCAACGCCATCGTCGAGCACAAGGACGCCACGGCGCAGCAGCGTCTGATCAGTGAAGGCAATACGGGCATCCTTGCCGTACCGGGTAAACGCCTGGCCGACTGGCTGGGGCGGCTGTCCAACAGCAATGCCCAGGGCGAGTACTACCTGACCGACGTGATCGCCATGGCGGTGGCCGACGGGCTGGTGGTGGCCACCGAGCAAGCGGCCGACGAGATGGAAGTGCTGGGTGCCAATGACCGCATTCAGCTGGCGCAGCTTGAGGGCCACTTTCAGCAGCGCTTTGCCAATCGCCTGATGGCGCAAGGCGTCACTCTGATCGACCCGTTCCGTTTCGATGTGCGGGGTGAGGTCAGCGTGGGCCGTGATATCACTATTGATATCAACGTGATCCTCGAAGGCAAGGTAGTGATCGAGGACGACGTACAGATCGGCCCGAACTGCGTGATCAAAAACTCGATCCTGCGCAAAGGTGCCATCGTCAAAGCCAACAGCCACCTGGAGGGCGCCGAGCTGGGCGAGGGTGCCGATTGCGGCCCGTTCGCCCGCCTTCGCCCAGGCTCGGTGCTGGGCGCAGGCGCCCATGTGGGCAACTTCGTTGAGCTGAAGAACGCCGTGCTGGGCGAAGGCGCCAAGGCCGGTCACCTGAGTTACCTGGGCGATGCCGAGATCGGCGCGCGCAGTAATATCGGCGCCGGCACCATCACCTGCAACTACGACGGCGCCAACAAACACCGTACCGTGCTGGGCGAGGATGTCTTTATCGGTTCCAACAGCGCCCTGGTGGCGCCGGTCACCCTGGGCGCGGGCTCGACCACTGGCGCCGGCTCGACCATCACCGGCGATGTTCCCGACCAGGCCCTGGCGGTGGGCCGGGCCAAGCAGCGCAATATCGAGGGGTGGAAGCGCCCGGTAAAACGCCCCAAGGCGTAAGCATCAACGCCGCTGCGTTGCTGCAAAACGACAAGGGCGCCATCAGGCGCCCTTTTTAATGCCAGCCATTCGGCTTAGACCGAGCGATTAGCACCTGTGCGGTCAGCACCATCGGCGGCGATCTGGTTGCTGCCGGTACGATCGAAGCCATCGGCGGCGATACGGTTGCTGCCAGTGCGCTCAGCGCCATCAGCGGCGATACGGTTGCTGCCAGTGCGCTCAGCGCCATCAGCGGCAACTCGGTTGATGCTGGTGCGGTCGAAGCCATCGGCGGCGATACGGTTGCTGCCGGTACGGTCGAAGCCATCGGCGGCGATACGGTTGCTGCCGGTACGGTCGAAGCCGTCGGCGGCGACACGGTTGCTGCCAGTGCGGTCAGCGCCATCAGCGGCGAAACGATTGCTGCTGGTACGGTCGAAACCATCGGCGGCGATTTGGTTACTGCCGGTACGGTCGTAGCCATCAGCGGCGATACGGTTGGTTGCGGTGCGATCGGAGCCATCGGCGGCGAAGGTGGTGCCGGTCAGGCCAAGGGTCAGCAGCGCAGCGATAATCAGGGTTTTCATGGTGTGCTCCTCGAAGCGGGGATAAGTGGCGACGAGGTAAATGTTGCGCTGTGGCGGCACCCATGAGAAACGCACAGGGTCGATAGCGGACATCGATGCCGTTGATGACCGCGGCATGTTACCCCCCGTCAGCTTAATGGGCCGGCCATAAACTCACTGGTCTTGCCGCGCAGCCAGCGTTCGGCGCGCAGGGACTTCATTAAACTTGACTTGAAAGCGCTATTAAGTTTTGATTGGAGAACTTTATCTTTCGAATCGAAACTTAAGACCTCTATGTCGAAGCGCAATACGCCGCAACGTCGTCACGCCATCCTCGCCCTGCTCGCCGAACAGGGTGAGGTCAGCGTCGATGCCCTGGCCAAGGCGTTCGCCACGTCCGAGGTCACCGTGCGCAAGGACCTGGCCGCTCTGGAAAGCACCGGCCTGCTGCTGCGCCGCTACGGCGGCGCGGTGCCCATGCCCGCGGAACTGATCGCCGACAGCGCCCAGCCGATCTCGAAGTACAAACAGGCCATCGCCCGTGCCGCGGTGGCGCGCCTGCGCGAACATGCGCGGATCATCATCGACAGCGGCAGCACCACGGCCGCATTGATTCCCGCCCTGGGGCACAAACCCGGGTTGGTGGTGATGACCAACTCGTTGAACGTCGCCCGTGCCCTCAGCGAACTGGAACACGAACCGGTGCTGTTGATGACAGGCGGTACCTGGGATCCGCATTCCGAGTCCTTTCAGGGCCAGGTCGCCGAGCAGGTGCTGCGTTCCTACGATTTCGACCAGCTGTTTATCGGCGCCGACGGTATCGACCTGGCCCGCGGCACGACCACTTTCAATGAGCTGCTGGGCTTGAGCCGGGTCATGGCCGAGGTAGCCCGGGAAGTGATAGTGATGGTCGAGGCCGACAAGGTCGGCCGCAGGATTCCCAACCTGGAGCTGCCCTGGAGCAGCATCCATACCCTGATTACCGATGAGCGCCTCGCCCCCGACGCGCGTGAACAGATCACGGCGCGCGGGGTGACCCTGGTCTGCGCCGCTGTGGATAACTGAGGAGAACACCCATGTGTGGCATTGTTGGCGCCGTCGCCGAACGTAATATCAGCGCGATCTTGCTGGAAGGCCTCAAGCGCCTGGAATACCGCGGCTACGACAGTGCCGGGGTGGCGGTGTTGAGTCGCGAGGGTGTGCTGCAGCGTTGCCGGCGCGTGGGCAAGGTGGCTGAGCTGGAGGCGGGCCTCGTCGCCGAGCCCCTGGCCGGCCGCCTGGGCATCGCCCATACCCGCTGGGCCACCCATGGCGCGCCCACCGAGCGTAATGCCCACCCCCATGTGTCGGGCAGCGACCTGGCGGTGGTGCACAACGGCATCATCGAGAACCACGAGGTACTGCGCGAGCGCCTGCTGGGCTTGGGCTATGTGTTCAATTCCGACACCGACACCGAGGTCATCGTCCATCTGCTGGACCACCTGCTCAAGGACAGCGGCGACCTGACCCTGGCCCTGCAGGCGGCGGTCAAGCACTTGCACGGTGCCTATGGCCTGGCGGTGATCAATGCCCGCCAGCCCGATCGCCTGGTCGCCGCCCGCAGCGGCAGCCCGTTGGTGATCGGCCTGGGCCTGGGGGAGAACTTCCTGGCCTCCGACCAGCTTGCCCTGCGCCAGGTGACCGATCGCTTTATGTACCTGGAGGAGGGCGATATCGCCGAAATCCGCCGCGACAGCGTGCAGGTCTGGGCCGCCGACGGCCAACCGGTGCAGCGTGAAACGGTGCAACACAACGAAGGCGCCGAAGCGGCCGACAAGGGCAGCTACCGGCACTTTATGCTCAAGGAAATCCATGAGCAGCCCAAGGTGGTGCAGCGTACCCTGGAAGGTCGCCTGGGCTCGGACCATGTCCTGGTCCAGGCCTTTGGCCCGCAGGCCGCCGAGCTGTTCGCCCGGGTGCGCAACGTGCAGATCGTCGCCTGCGGCACCAGTTACCATGCCGGGATGGTGGCGCGTTACTGGCTGGAAGACCTGGCCGGCATCCCCTGCCAGGTGGAAGTCGCCAGCGAGTTTCGTTACCGCAAGGTGGCGGTGCAACCGGACACCCTGTTCGTCAGCATTTCCCAGTCCGGCGAGACCGCCGACACCCTGGCGGCACTGCGCAACGGCAAGGCCCTGGGCGCGGACAACGGCGGTTACCTGGCCAGCCTGGCGATCTGCAACGTTGGCATCAGCTCGCTGGTGCGTGAATCCGACCTGACCCTGCTGACCCTGGCCGGCCCGGAAATCGGCGTGGCCTCGACCAAGGCCTTCACCACCCAATTGGTCGCCCTGCTGTTGCTGACCCTGTCCCTGGGCCAGGTACGCGGCACCCTGCAGCCGGGCGTCGAGGCCGAGCTGGTGGACGAGTTGCGGCGCCTGCCGATCCGCCTGGGCGAAGCCCTGGCCATGGACGGCACGGTGGAGAAAGTTGCCGAACTCTTCGCCGAAAAACACCATGCCCTGTTCCTTGGCCGTGGCGCGCAGTACCCGGTGGCCCTGGAGGGTGCGCTCAAACTCAAGGAAATCTCCTATATCCATGCCGAGGCCTATCCGGCCGGCGAACTCAAGCACGGCCCGCTGGCGCTGGTCGACAGCGACATGCCGGTGGTCACGGTGGCGCCGAACAACGAGCTGCTGGAAAAGCTCAAGTCCAACCTGCAGGAAGTGCGCGCCCGCGGTGGCGAGCTGATCGTCTTCGCCGATGGCCAGGCCGGCCTGCACAACGGCGAGGGCACTCATGTGGTGGCCATGCCGCATATCCACGATGTACTGACGCCGATCCTCTACACCTTGCCGCTGCAGTTGCTGTCCTACTACGTGGCGGTACTCAAGGGCACCGATGTCGACCAGCCGCGCAACCTGGCCAAGTCGGTGACGGTGGAATAAGGCTTCAAGGCCCGTCGCAGCGCTGTTAGCTAGGAAGACAGGCGAGTCGAAGCCTGTCGACCTGCGCCTGGCCTTGATCGGTCGGCGCGATCCTTGTGGGTAAAGCTGTTGATAAGTCTGTGGGTAACAGCCCGTGAAACCGCCTTGACGCCCAGCAATCCAGGGCTCCGCTCGGCGAGGACGTAGGGTAGTCGCGGCGCGCGGCGCAGTGACCGCCCAGCGTATGTGGCCAGGGCCTGCAACCCCGGTTAAAGGTCCTGTGGGGTATCGCCTATAGGTCTAAGCAATTCGCCAAAGCACCTCGCGTCGGGAGGATGATGTTGTGCTTATCCACCGCGCGGGGTGCCTGTGGATAAGTTGTGGGTAACCGACTGGGAGGGCTGTGCTGGCGTGTTCCATGGGCTGGTGTCAACGGGCGCCTTGGGCGCCGGCTAGACTCTGCAGGTCTATTGATCACCGGGAACGACTATGGACGGGCGCCAGGTCCTGCCACGGCTTGCCCGCTGGCTATCGTTGGTCGTCGGTTTTTCGCTGCTGCTGGGCGGTTGCGGACCTGGGCGGCTGGTGGATGGACGGATCAGCAGCAGTTACTTCATCGACGGCGGGCGTATCAGCTATGCCGCCGGCGGCAATTGGCTGGCCCTGGGCATGCAGCCATTGGTGGGGGTGGAGGTGGGCAGCTTCCGGCCGCTTGCCGAGCACTATGGCCGGGATCGGCAGCGTGTCTATTACGCTGCCGCGCGGCTGGAGCAGGCCGACCCCGAAGGTTTCCAGATCAGGCATGCCGGTTTCGCCTTCGCCGTGGACGGCGGCCATGTCTATCGCCAGGCCCAGCGGATCGTCGAGCTGGACGCCGGCAGTGCACGACTGGTCGGCCGCCATTACATGGTGGACGCCCATGGCGCCTGGTATGGTGAATTTCCCGAGGGCGAGCCCTACCTTTTACGCCGCTTGCCCGAGGCCGATCCGGCGCAGCTGGCGCTGGTGGCGCCGCAGCGCACGCCCTACCTGGCCACCGACCGTCGGCACCTCTATTTTATGGGCGAGAGACTGCCGATCCAGCCCGCCGCCGATTTGGCGGTGCTCGCCCTGCCGCTCGACAGCCTGGTGCTGCGCAACGACGGTGACCTCTACACCCTGGGTTATGCCCCGCGCCAGGCCAACCCCTTGGCGGCACACTTCAAGGTGCAGCGCAAGGACCTGGGCGGCGGCAATGCCCTGATTCATTACCCGGGGCTGCGGCAGATCGAAGGCAATGGTTTCTGGGCACTGTTGAACCAGCACCTGCTGGTGAGCCAGGAGCGCTTTTACTGGGTACCGGTGAAAACCACCGTAGGTGCGCTGCGCTTCTTTGCCGAGGGGCCGCGGCACGTGTTGGCCGACGGGCATCTCTATTACCTGCCGCCCGGTCCAGCCGGCACTCATGCCCTCGACCTGGGCGCCGGCCACGCGGTGAGGGTGCTGGACTGGCATTACAGCATCAGCGATGGCCACGTCCGCTGGCGCGAGCGAACGGTGGACGGCGCCCAGGCCGGCAGCTTCTCGGTGTTCGCCGATGGTCGCCCGCACCAGGGTATCGATGCCTGGGATGGGCGGCAGTTCTATTTCCAGGGCCACGCCGTCGCGCCGTTCGATGCCGCGTGGCTCGGGGTCCTCAAGGGTTCCGAATAACGGTCCGAGCTCCCGCCGCAGCGGCCGGCCGGGCCAGTAGCGCTGGCAGCCGGGGCTGCCGATCGCGCCTTGCCGGTTGTGTGACGCCCGGCTCATGTCGCACCGAAGCGTATTTTCGGCATTCATTCGTTTGCTCTGAATTTGCACGTAAGTGTATGAATAGGTTGATTTAATTCCTTTTTGTCCGGGCCTGACGCCGCGCTCCACGGGGGCTTGACTCTGCCCTAAGGGGGAGAGTTTAGAGTACGTCCACCGCCGATAAGCTGCTTATCGCTGCGGTACGACGAAGTTAGGCCTATGGACATATAAGGAGTTGCACCATGAACAATCCGCTGGAACTGGATGCCGTAATCGTCAAAACCCGTGAAATCCTCGCGCAGCTGCTGGTGATCGATGCCGATATGATCGACGCCGACAATAGCTTGATCGAAGACCTCTCCGCCGACTCTCTGGATATCGTCGACCTGGGCTTCCAGCTCGGTCGTCACTACGGCTGCACCCTGCCGAAAACCAATGTGCTGGACCATGCGGTGGCCGTTTGCGGCGACCTGCAGGCCTTCGTTGATGAGCGCGGCCTGACCGCGACCGGCCAGGCGCTGCTGGAAGACAGCCTGAGCGCCTACGGGCCAGGCCAACTGCGGGTAGGGATAAAGCCCGCCCAGGTCTTTGCCGTGACCACAGTGCGCAATTGGGCGCAGCAGTGCCACAACCTCTTCAATTATCTGCCGGAGACCTGTCCGGAATGTGGTGCCGCGCATGCCCTGTTGAACGAACGCGAGCAGGTTGTCTGCGGCGCCTGCAGTGCGCGCCTGACCCCGGCGGACGGTGATGATATCTCGCGTCGCTTGGTGGAGACGTTCGTCGCGGCGAACATCCAAGAGACCGCCTAGTGCGCGCGCGTGAAGTCTACGTCACCGGCTTCGGCCTGGTGGCACCTTCAGTGTTGGACGCCGAGACCTTATTCCAGCGGATCTGCGAAAAACGTTCCTGCGTGCGCGAGCACCCATTGTTCGCCGAGTTGGGGTTTCCCAATACGGCCGCCGGTTATATCGACGAGCAGCAGTGGCAGCAGCTGTACCAGGGTTTCCACGGCGATGCGGGTAAACAGCCACGGCAAGCGGTGTTGGCTGAATACGTGGCAAAACAGGCTTTGCGCCATGCCGGCCTGAGCGCTACGGCGTTTCGCACGGTCTCCAGCGGGTTGTTTCTCGGGGCGAACAAGTACTGCGCCACCAGCCAGGACCTGGATCAAGTCAGCCTGTGCATGGACCACAACGGCAGCCTGGACCTGGATCGATACCTGCAACGGCAGGAACAGGCGGAGCATCCGTTTGCCCGACGGGTGGACCAGCAGACGTTCCATCTGGCAGAAAGCCTGGGCATTCGCGATCACATTTCCACTCACTCGGACGCGTGCGCGGCCGGTACCGTTGCCATTGGCAGCGCCTACCGGGCGATCGAGCGTGGCGAAATCGATCTGGCAATCTGTGGCGCGGTCGAGCTGATGGCCAACGAACTGCCCTACTACATGTTCAACAGCCTGGGTGCGCTCTGCGCGAAAGCCGAGCTGCCAGTGGCCAGTCAGAGCCGGCCCTTTATGCGCGACCGCTGTGGCTTCGTGTTGAGCGAGGGCGCGGCCTTGTTGGTGCTCGAATCGAAACAGCATGCCGAACGGCGTCAGGCCAAACCGCTGGGGCGGGTGTTGGGCTACGCCAATTTCTGCGAGGCGGAAAAAATGACTTCCAGCAGTCGCGACGGCAGCAAGTACGAGCACTGCATGGAGGCGGCCATCGAGGATGCCGGGCTCCTGCGTTACGCCGTGCAGCACGTCAACACCCATGGCACTTCCACCCAGGCCAACGACAGCTGCGAAGCCCTGGCGCTGAAGCGGGTGTTCGGCTCGATGCTGGAGAACGTCACGCTGACCGCGAACAAGTCGGCCATCGGCCATTCCCTCGCCAGCAGCGGGGCCCTGGAAGCCGTGCTGTCATTGATCAGCCTGCGTGATGGGGTGCTGTTGCCAACGCTGAACTACGAGGAAAGCGGCGCGGAATATCCCGAGCTGCGTTTCCTCTCTCAGCCGATGCGCCAGTCGATCGGCGTGGTGCTGTCCAATTCCTTCGGTTTCGGGGGCGTCAACAGCTCCATCGTTCTGGGGAGGGCCTGAGCATGGTTGATCTGTGCACACGTTCGATCTACCTGCTCGAAGTCGCCGTGCTGAATGCCGCAGGCGCCGAATGCGCCGATTTGCAGGGCCCGGCACCTGTCGCGCAGCCGTTGCCGTTCGACTCGAGCCTGCTGGCCCATGCGCTGGCCACGCCACGTCTGGCAGCGGAGCTGTTCGACCGCAAGATCCAGCGCAGCGTCGAACCCCAGGGCCTCCGCCTGCTGCAGTGCGTTGCCCGCCTGGCAGCACCGTTGCAGGCGCTGCAGTTGGCGCCGGAGCGCATCGCGTTGACCGCTGCGATCCCGGAAGTGGATGCACCGAGCCCCTGTTGGGAGGCGGTCGAGGCCATCCAGCGGCAACCGGACAAACTGCTTGGCCAGTTGTTCGCCAACACCCCGCCCTTGCACGCCATCACGTTACTCAACAGCAGCGTGATGGCCTATGTGGCGGAGGCGCTGCAGTGCAATGGCGCCATGGGCGGCTACTGCTCCCAGGGCAACGCCGGGCTCGACGCACTGATCGAGGCCGTCGTGCAAATCGCCGAGCAGCGCGCGGACGCGGCACTGGTGGTCAGCAGCAGCCCGAACCTCACCCCGGCCCTTTACCTGCGCGATGGCCCGCTGGCCGATGCTCCGCTCTATGGCGAAGGGGCGGCGGCGCTGTTGCTGGCGACGGCCCCCACGCCGGGCGCCACGCAGGTGGTGCGCATTGCCGGGTTCGCCCGTGCCTATTGCGCCGACTCGGCGCGGTCCAGGCTGGTCGCCGAGCGGGTGCTCAACCAGGCGCTGGGTGCGCAGAAATTGTGCCTGAACGACCTCCGGCTGGTGGTGGCCGATCCGCAGGATGCGGTCCTGGCTGAACTGCTGGGTGCGGTCGGGCCCTTGCGCAGCAGTCGCGGCGTGACCGGTGAGCTCGGCGCCAGCGCCCTGCTGACCGAGATCGCCTATGCCCTGGGCGCCGATCGAGCGCCGGGGCAGGGCTATGCCCTGTTGATGACGCGCAGCCGGGCCGGCCACTGTGGCGCGTTGCTGCTGGCGATCGAGAACAGGGAGAAACAGGCATGAGTGCGACACGGATCGTGATAACCGGCATGGGTGCGGTAACCGGTTTTGGCTTCGAATGGCAGCACATGTGGGCCCGCATGCTGGACGGCGGGCACTGCATCCGTGCCTGGCAACCCGAAGGGGTCGAAGACGGCAGTTTCCCGGTGCGCTACGCCGCCGCGGTGGACATGCAGCTGTTGCCGGCTTACCTGGAAAATCACCGGGCCTGGCACACGGCCCTGGAGAAACGCAGCCGCTATGGCTGGATCGCCGCCAGCCAGGCGGTGGCCGACAGTGGCCTGGAGCCTGCGCAGTTGCGCGAGGCGGCGGTGCTCTGCGCCTCTGGGGCGCCCCAGCATATGCTCGAGGACATGCGTCTGGCTCTGGCCGCGGACCCGCGCGAGGGCGCCGACTGGCGTCACCTGATGCGCCGCGCCGAGCAGGTGCACGCCGATGGTTCGTTGCGTCAGAGCAACGACCGCCTGGCTCGGGTCATCGCGGCCGATTTTGGCTGCGAGGGGCCGCTGATCAATATCAGCAGTGCCTGTGCCGGCGCCTCACAGGCCATCGGCAATGCGTTCCAGATGATTCGCCGGGGTGAAGTCGAGGTCGCCCTGGCGGGTGGGGCGGACTCGGTGTTGAACCTGGATACCATGGGGGCCTTGTACCTGCTGGGCGCGGCGAGCAGCGAGCAACGCTGGGGCGCCGAACTCTGCCGTCCGTTCGACCGCGACCGCAGCGGCCTGATCGCCGGCGAAGGCGGCGGCTTTGTCGTGCTCGAAACCCTCGAGCGGGCCTTGGCCCGTGGCGCGACGCCCTATGCCGAGGTGCTCGGTTACGGCAGCAGCCTGGACGGCTACAAGGTCACCGCGCCGGATCCCCAGGGCCGCGGTGCCGCGCTGGCCATGCGGGCGGCGCTGCACGACGCCGGGTTGGCGCCGGGACGGGTCGACCTGATCAATGCCCATGGCACCTCGACCCCGCTCAACGATGCGACCGAAACCCTGGCGATCAAGCGTGTCTTCGCCCACGAGGAGCACTTTCGGCGGCTGTCGGTCAGCGCCAACAAGTCCCAGTTCGGTCACTTGATCGCGGCAGCGGGGGCCCCGGAAATCATGCTCACGGCGCTGGCGTGCCGTGACGACCGCATCACGCCCACGCTCAACCTCGATCATCCCGACGCCGAGTGCGACCTCGATTACTGCGCCCACCGGGCGGTCGATCGAGTGGTCGACGTGGCCCTCAGCAACTCGTTCGGCTTTGGCGGGCTGAACACCTCGTTGGCGTTGGGCAAATACCGGAGAGACAACTGATGGCTCGTTTCAGCAATCCCATCGCCATCGCCGGCATGGGCTGTGTGCTGCCCAGCGGGCTGGGTGCCGAGCGCTTCTGGCAGGCCGCCCGCGATGGCCGCAGTGGCATAGTACCGTTGCGCTCGGCGGATTTTCACAGCCGGCGGATCAGCGCGTTCGGCCATGTGACGCAAGAAGACCATCAACGCTGCCGCGAGGACGTCGCGCAGAACCTGCAACGCTATGGTGCCCTGTCGATGATCTGGGGGGTCAGCGCCGTTCGCCAGGCCCTGCAGGAAGCCGGGGTCGACCCGAGCCGGGATCGCCTGACATTCGGCCTGTATTGCTGCCAGGGGGGTTATACCCACCCGTCGCTGGAATCCTACGCGGACCTGCTGCGCGATTGCACGGCGGCCCAAGGCGGACTGGACTCGCGCAAGCTGGCCAAGCGGGTGTTGCAGGACCATGCCCTGGAACCTTTTCTGGTGCTCAAGAGCTTGAGCAACTGCCTGCTCGGCATCGTCAGCCTGGCCTACAAACTCGAGAGCGAGTGCAACGCCTATATGCAGGGCGTCGCCGGCAATCAGGCCGCCTTGCGCGAAGCCTGCGCGGCCCTGCTCAGTTACCGCGTCGACGTGGCGATCGTGGTCGGTGCCGGCAGCGAACTGGACGCCATGGCGCTTTCGGCCCTGGTCCAGGCAGGTGTGATCAGTGCCACCGGCGCGGACAGCTTTCGGCCATTCGACCAGGCCGGTACCGGTGGTATCGCCGGCGAGGGGGCGGCCGCGCTGATCTTGCGGCGCAGCGAGGATCAACCGGGGGCCCGGCAGACCCAATTGGTCGGGTTGTCGGCGCATGCCGAGTTGTCCGGCCTGGAGTTGCCCGCCTACCCGGTCGACCTGCTGGTGTGCAGTGGCAGCGCGATTCCCGAACGCGACCGGCAGCTGTGCGAAACCCTGGCGCAGGCCAAACCCAAGGCCATCACCAATATCCAGCCGGTCACGGGCCTGCTCAGCGCAGCGCCCAGCCTGGTCGACCTGATCCTGGCCCGCAGCGCCCTGCAGGCGCAATGCGTGCCGCCGATCATCGGCCTGAGCCAGCCGGTGGCCGAGGGCCTGCCCTTTGCCACCGGCACCAGCCGGCCCGCGCGCCTGCATCGCTGTGCGGTGCTCAACCGCGACGATAACGGCTTTAGCGCCTGTTACCAGCTCGAGTACCGCGACGACCCGCGCGACAGCTGATCCGCGCCTGCCCCGCCGCCAAAATTTTTATCCCTTCAAGGAGAGTACTGTCATGGATTACCGCGATTACGTAAGACCCAAATACGTCGAGCTGATGCAGGCCTTGGGCCTGGAGTGCGAGTTCCATCGCGCCGCCGGCACTAAGCTTTACTACCGCGACCGCCAAGGCGCGGAAGTGACGGTAACCGATTTTCTCGGTGGCTATGGCGCGGCGCTGTTCGGTCACAACGACCCGCAACTGGTCGAACAACTCTGCCGGTTGCTGGGCGAAGGCGTACCGATGAATGCCCAGATGTCGGTGCGTGGCGCCGCCGGCGAGCTCGGACGGGCGCTCAGCGAGGCCTTCAACCGTGAGCTGAACAACAGCGAACGGTTTATTTCGACCTTCTCCAACAGCGGCGCCGAGGCGGTGGAAATCGCCGTCAAACACGCCGAATATCGCCGCCAGCGGACCTTGCAGAAGCAGTTCGACGAGCTGGACTTCGCCCTTGCGCAATTGACCGCCAGCGACCGCGCCTACCGCGAACTGGAGGTCGAGGACCTCGACCTGCCGGCGGGTCTGCTGCCGGCCAACCTGCACTACGTGACCCTGCGCCAGCTGGTCGAGGCGGTGCGCCAGCACAACCTGGCGCAGCTGCACGCGGAGCCGGTATTCGTCGCCATGCGCGGCAGCTTCCACGGCAAGCTGGTCAATACCGTACAGCTGACCTATGGCAAGCAGTACCGCCAGCCTTTCTCGCGTTTCGGCCTGCAGGTCGAATTCCTCGATCCGCAGCAGCCGCAGCAGTTGCAGGACCTGCAGCAGCGTCATCGGCGCGACTGGCTGGCACTGGAGTGGAGCGGCGAGCAGCTGCAGGTGCGCCGGCAAAGGTTCAGCGCCATTACCGCGGTGTTGCTCGAGCCGATTCAGGGCGAGGGTGGCATCAATGAGTTCGCCGCCGAGTTCTACCTGGCCGTACGTCGTTTCAGCAACGAGCAGCAGTGCCCGTTGATCCTCGATGAAGTGCAGTCGGGCTTTGGTCGCACCGGCACGCTGCTGGCGAGCAGCCAATTCAAGCTGCTCGGCGACTATTACTGCCTGTCCAAGGCCCTCGGCGGCGGCCTGGCGAAGATCGCCGTGACGCTGATCCGCGAGAGCCACTACGACCCCGACTTCAGCTATATCCACAGTTCGACTTTCGCCGAGGACGACCTGTCGTGCCGTCTCGCCTTGTCGGCCCTGGAGCGCCTCTACGCCAATGACAGCGAAATGCTGAAGGACGTGCAGAAGAAAGGCGACTACCTCAAGGCGTCGCTGCGCGAACTGCAGACCGCCTATCCGGATGTCATCGCCGATGTCCGTGGCCGCGGTTTGCTGCTGGGGTTCGAACTGCACGACCTCACCGGCAGCAGCTCGCTGGTGCAGGCCTCGGCGCAGTACAACGATGCCCTGGGCTACATCATCGCCGGTTACCTGCTGCAGCACGAAAAACTACGGGTCGCGCCGTCCGGCAGCAACCCCAATGTGATCCGTCTGGAGCCGCCGGCCTGCATCGGCTATGGCGAAATGGACGGCTTGATCGCGGCCCTGCAGAACGTCTGCGAAATGCTCCGTCGGCGTGATGCCTTCCCGTTGGCCGCCGGTGTCTGTGCCGATCTGATTCCCACCCTGGCGCCCCGTGACACGAGCTTTCGGGAGGAACCGGCTGACCCAAAGTCTGACCCGGGCACCCGCGTGGTTGCCCGTGTGGCCTTTATCAACCACCTGATCGACGCCGACATGCTCAGCGAGGTCGACCCGTCCCTGGCGGCCCTGACGGCAGAGCAGAAGCGCCAGTTTATCCAGCGCATGGCACCCGAGCGTCGCGCCGCTCCCATCGGGCCGGTGCTGATCCGCTCGCGACTGGGCGTGGCGGTGGAGTTCACCCTCTATCCGCTGTGCATGGACTCCGATGCCATGGCGGCCTATATCGCCAGCGGCAACCTGGAGCCGATCCGCAAGGAGATCACCGAACGCATCCGCGATGCCCGTGCCGACGGCTACTCGGTTGCCGGCCTGGGCATGTACACCTCCATCGTGACCAACAACTGCCAGGCGCTGCAGATACCCGATATGGCACTGACCTCGGGCAACGCCCTGACCATCGGCATGGGGCTCGAGGCGATCGAGCAGGGTTGCCTGCAACAAGGCCTGGTGCTTGGCGAGGAGACCGCGGCGGTGGTCGGCGCGGCCGGCAATATCGCCTCGACCTACGCCTCCCTGCTGTCGGAAAAGGTCGATCACTTGCTGCTGATTGGCAGCGGTCGTGATGGTTCGATCCGGCGGCTGCAGAAGACCGCCCAGCTGATCTATGCCGATGCCGCCAAGGCGATACTCGCCGGACGTGCCGAGCAGGATCGGTTGGCCGGCCGCCTGCAGCAACTGGAGGGACTGGATCGTCTACTGGAGCTGCATGGCGACAGCGCCGACCTCGGCCAGCGGTTGTTCCAGTTCGTCGAGGAGAAGGCCGGTGCCAACGCCTTTATCACCCTCAGCAACGACCTGCAGGACCTGAAGCGGGCGCGCATCGTGCTGTGCGCCGCGAACGCCCCGCAGCCTTTCCTGGGGGCCGAGCACTTCGCCGAAAACAGCGTGATCTGCGATATCGCGGTGCCGCTTAACGTCGACCAGGACTTGCCGTCCCAGCGCGCGGACCTGCTCTACATGCACGGCGGCATCGTGCAGACGCCGCTCGGTGATGGCTTGGCGCCCAACGTTCGCGCCTACCTGAAGCAGGGCCAGCTGTATGCCTGCATGGCCGAGTCGGTGTTGATGGGCTTGTCCGGCATGCGCGGGCATTACTCGTACGGCGACATCAGCCGCGAGCAGGTCCAGCAGATCCGTGCCATCGCCGCGACTCACGGTTTCGGCCTGGCGCAGTTCAAGACGGACAACTCTCTTTAAGGAGGCGGCATGCACGACAAAATAGCGGTAGTGACGGGCGGCAGCCGCGGAATCGGCAAGGCCATCGTCAGAACGCTGGCTAACGCCGGTTACCGGGTCGCCTTCAGTTATGTCCGCGACGAGGCCGCCGCCGGCGCCCTCTGCGCCGAGATCGAGGGGCAAGGTGGACAATGCCTGGCGCTGCAGTGCGACGTTGGCGACGCGAGCAGCATCAGCGCGTTTTTTCAGCGGATCGAGACGGCGTTCGGCCGCATCGACCTGCTGGTCAACAACGCCGGCATCACCCGCGACGGCTTGTTGGCGACCTTGTCCCTGGGCGATATCGCCCAGGTGATCCAGACCAACCTGATCGGCACCTTGCTGTGTTGCCAAGGCGCCTTGCCCAGCATGCTGCGCCAGCGCAGCGGCTGCATCGTCAACCTCAGTTCGGTGGCGGCGCAGAAACCTGGCAAGGGCCAGAGCAACTATGCCGCCGCCAAAGGCGGTGTCGAGGCGCTGACCCGGGCCCTGGCGGTCGAGCTGGCGCCACGCAATATCCGCGTCAACGCGGTTGCCCCCGGCATCGTCAATACCGAGATGAGCGCGGCCCTGGTCGGCAGCCTGGAGCAAGAGATCCAGGCGCGTCTGCTGATCAAGCGCTACGCCGAGCCCGAAGAGATCGCCGAGGCGGTGTTGTTTATCGCCGAGCGTGCCCATTACCTGACCGGTGAAGTGCTGCCGGTCAACGGCGGATTGAAAATGCCATGAGCGCACCCAGAACGATTCTGATCACCGGTGCGGCCAAGGGAATCGGCCGCGCGGTCGCCCAAGACTTCGCCGCCGACGCCGGCAACCGCCTGGTGCTGCTCGACCTGGACCTGGACGAGCTGCAGCGTTGGGTGGCCGATTACCCTACGGCGGCGACCATCGAGACCCACGCCGCCGATATCGCCGACCTGGCCAGCCTGCGGACACTCTTCAACGACCTGGGCAAACGCCTGGGTTACATCGATGTGCTGGTCAACAGCGCGGGTATTTGCAACGAGAACGAACCGGAAGACCTGGACAACTGGCAGCGGGTGATCGCGGTCAACCTCAACGGCACCTTCTACGTCACCTCGTTGTGCTTGCCGCTGCTCTCCCGGCACGGCCGTATCGTCAATATGGCGTCCATCCTCGGGCGTGCCGGCAAGGTGCGCAACAGCGCCTACTGTGCCTCCAAGCACGGCATCGTCGGCATGACCAAGGCGCTGGCGCTGGACCTGGCGCCGCGCCAGATCACGGTCAACGCGATACTGCCGGCCTGGGTCGACACCCCGATGCTGCAGCACGAACTGGCGGTGCAGGCCAGCACCTCCGGGCAGGCACTGGCGGACATCCTGCGCACGGCCAAGCGTCGGCTGCCACTGCGACGTTTTATCCTCGGTGAAGAAGTGGCGGCGATGGTGCGCTACCTGGCCAGCCCCGAGGCGGGTGGCGTCACGGCTCAGAGCCTGATCATCGACGGCGGCGTCGGGTTGGGGATGTAGGCATGCGTGGACTAGGTGTATGTCATGGCCTGCTTGCCGTGCTGGCCACTTGCGGCCTGGGCTCAGCCCAGGCCGATACGGAGAGCGTCTACTGGGATGGCGAGATCGGGGTGGCCAGCGCGCTGCGTCTGCACGGGGAGGACCGGGTCACCCAAAAAGCCCTGTACTTCAAGGCGACCCTGGAGGACGCCTGGGATGGCGGGTATTACAAGGCCAAGGGCCGGGTGCGCTACGACGCCCGTTACGACGGCAGCAATCCCTATGGCGACGAGGCCCGCGATGACTATCGGATCAGTGCCGACTGGCGGCACCTGTACTGGGGGCAGTACGTCGGTGACGGCGAACTGACCCTGGGCTGGCAGCAGGTGGTTTGGGGGCGCGCGGACGAGCTGCGGGTGCTCGACCAGATCAACCCACTGGACTATCGCGAAGGCGTGACCGCGTTGCTCGAGGACAGCCGCATCGCGGTGCCGATGGTGCGCCTGACCCAGCCGGTCGGCGAGTGGGAGCTGGAGGCGCTGTGGATCACCGATTTCCTGAAGAACCAGGCACCGACGGCGGGCAGCGAATTCGACGCGCCGTTGTTCGCCGCCCCGGATCCGCAGTTCTTTCAGGTCGAATCAACCCCGGACTATGACGGCGCGCGGGGCTTTTCCAGCGGCCTGAGCGCCAATGGTCGTATTGGCGCCCTGGACGCCAGTTTCGTGCTCCTCAATGCCCGGCAACAGGACCCGGTGTATGCCGTCGAAGGCGTGACCGACGACCAGCGGATTCGCCTCGAGCGGCAATTTCCGCGTTACACCATGGGCGGTGCGGGTTTCGCCTTCGACGCCGGGCACAGCATCGTGGTGCGCAGTGAAATCGCCTATTTCAACGACTGGCGACTGACCAACCCGACCCGTAGCGAGGGCAGCGACCAGAGCCCGATGCTCAAGTCGCTGCTGGGTGTCGACTACCTGTGGCGCGATTGGCTGATCTCGGCACAGTGGCAGGAACAGCAGATCCTCGATTGGCAGGCCGGCATGCTGCAGGACGAACGGGACCACCTGTTCACCCTGTCCGCCGAGGGTACCCACGCCCAGGACCGCTTGAAAACCCGCCTGGTGTTCGCCTTCTCGCCGCCGGCGGCGGATGACGCCCTGGTGCAAGGCATCTTCACCTACAAGCCGGTCGAGTGGCTGAAGCTGGGCCTGGAAGTTGACCTGTTCTTCGGCAAGCAAGACCGCCTGTTCGGCGCCTACGACGGGCGCGACCAATTACGGGTATCCGCCGGCTACCTGTTCTGACCCGAAAAAACCGGCCCATCAGCGGGCCGACCTTTACCCCTTCTAGAGCACAAGGAGCTTTATATGTCGCCGCTATTCAAAGGCCTGACGGCCACCGCCCTGATCATGTTGGGCGCTTCGGTGAGTGCTGCCGAAACCCTGAGCGCGGACCAGATCATCAGTCAGGTGCGTGACCGCGACGATGGCAAGAGTTTCATGTCGCAGGTGTCGTTGATTCTCCACGACAAGAACGGTAATACGCGCGTCCGGGAGTTCACCTACCTGCAAAAGGACTACGCCGACAGCGACAAATTCACCATGTACTTCTCCACGCCCAACGATGTGCGCGACGTCGCCTTCCACATCGAAAACCCCCATGAGGCGCTGGGCCAGGAAGACAGTCAGTGGATGTACCTGCCGGTGAGCCGCCAGACCCGGCGGATCTCCACCACCGACAAACGCGGCTCCTTCATGGGCAGCGAGTATTCCTACGCCGACCTGGACAAGATTCGCGTCAAGGATTACCGCCAGACCCTGATCGGCGAGGAGAAGATCCTGCAGCGTGATTGTTATGTGATCGAGCGCGAACCGGCCTCGCCCGAGGTACTGGCCAAGACGGGTTACAACAAACTCAAGGTGTGGATCGACAAGCAGAACCACCTGGTGATGCGCCAGGATTTCTATGACGTGAAGGGCGTGTTGATCAAGCAGATGCGCACCAAGGAGGTGGGCACCGTGGATCAGATCGACAGCATCCTGCTGAGCGAAACCGAGCACTTCATCGACGGCACCCGTTCGGAAATGCGCTTCAACCACCTGCAGTACAACGTCGAGTTGAACGATCGGTTGTTCACCCAGACGGCCATTCGCCGCGGCCTGAAATCCGGCGACGTGCCGGCTTTCGCCGTTTCTTCCCTGTAAGCGCCGGAACAGACGATCATGGATAGATATCTGCAGTTCATTGAACGCTTCGCGCGGCCCATCATCTTTTTGCTGATGGCGATCACCGCCTACTTCATCTATGGGCTCGGTTCGCTGATGTCCGACACCAACCCTTACCTGCTCAAGGAGTCGCATCCCGCGCGCAAGACCATCATTGACCTGCAAGGCGAGTTCACCGGTACCTTCGATTCGGTCATGGTCGCGCTGCACAATCCCCAGGGCGTGTTCAACAAGGAGACCCTCAACGCCCTGTATTCGATGTCGCAATCGGCCCGGCAGATCGTCCTCAGCAACGAGGACGATGGTCGCGAATTGCAGCGCATCGTCGACCAGCACCCTTCTGACGAGGCGGCCCGCCAGCTGCTCGGGGCGATCCTGCAGGATGGCCTGAGCCAGAATGACTACCAGAAGGCCAAGGCCCTGCGCGACCACGCGGAGCTCCAGGGCTGGGACTCCCATGATCGACAATTCCTGACCTTCCTCGCCGAGCGCGTCAACCCGATCCGCGAAATGGCGTCCATGGGCGACCTGGAAAACATCGTGCTCACCGACAGCGGCGAGCTGTTGATCCACAAGACCCTGCGTGCCTACGACATGGACCCCAAGGAGGTCGAGGCGCAGATCATGGGCAACGAGCTGATGCTCGACGGGGTGGTTTCGCGCGACAAGTCGGTGGCATTGCTGGTGGCCGAACTGGGCACCAAACAGGATGATGCCCAGGCACAGTTGCGGGCCTACCAGGCGGTGCGGGCGATAGTCGCGGATTACCAGGCCAAGCATCCGCAGTTCAAGGACGAGGTGTTCATCGCGGGCATGCCGATCTTTATCGCCGCGCAGCAGGAGATCATCGATCATGACCTGGCGCTGCTGTTTCCGATCGTGTTTCTGCTGGTCACGACGCTGTTGGTGTTCTTTTTCCGACGCCCTCTGGGCGTTATCCTGCCGTTGTTCAACATCCTTTTCTGCACTATCTGGACCCTGGGCCTGATGGCGTTGTTCGAGGTCCCCATCGACCTGCTCACCAGCGTCCTGCCGGTGTTCCTGTTCACCATCTGCTGCTCCGACGCGATCCATATCATGGCCGAGTACTATGAGCAGAAGTACGCGGGCAAGAGCAATCGCGAGGCCAACCGCGAGACCATGCGCCTGATGGTCATGCCGGTGGTCCTGACGACCGTGACGACCGTGGCCACCTTCCTGATTTCCACCACCACCAACATCGTCGGCATTCGCAACTTCGGCCTGTTTATGTCGATCGGCTTGACGGCGGCGCTGATCATCTCGCTGTTGCTGATCCCGGCCTGGATCTCGCTCTGGGGCAAGGACGAGAAAACCGAGCGGAAAGTGCGCAAGGAGTCGATCATTTCCCGTCAGCTGGTGCGCCTGTGCGCCTGGTTGATCGCCCACCGCAAGGGCGCGTTGCTGGTGACCCTTCCGGTACTGGCGGTCATGACGGTGCTGACCTTCTTTGTCGCGATCGAGGACTCGGGCATCGTGTACTTCAAGAAGGACAGTCCGGTTCGGATCTCCGACGAGTTCATCAACGCCCACGTTGCCGGTACCGCGCCGGGCTGGATCGCGATAGACAGCAAGCTGCCGCGTGGGGTCCTGACCACCGAGGTGGTGACGTTCATCGACAAGCTCGACCACTTCCTGCGC
This sequence comes from Pseudomonas sp., assembly GCF_040514055.1. GTDB lineage: Bacteria > Pseudomonadota > Gammaproteobacteria > Pseudomonadales > Pseudomonadaceae > Aquipseudomonas. Next base: position 113,207 of record NZ_JBEVDL010000011.1, on the reverse strand, counting down.
GAACAGCCGAATATCAGCTACGGCTACTCCCTGGCGACCTACGTCAAGCGCATGAATCTGGTGTTGAACGACATGGACCCCAGTTACCTGCGCGTGCCTAACGCCCGCGAGCAGGTCACCTCGGTCAACGAGGACGGCCAGCGCGAAACCTTCGATATCGACGGTAATGCCTTGATCGACCAGCACGTGATGCTGTTCGAGAACGGCGGCGGTTCGGACTTGAACAACGTGCTCAACGCCGACTACTCCAAGGCCCTGACGCTCTACACCATGACCACCTCGGTGGCCAGTGACTATCAGGCCCTGTTGAACCGGCTGGACGCCTGGCTGGCGGTGAACAAACCGGCCAACCTGGAGATCACCCATGCGGGCACGCCCGTGATCTGGACTGGCGTATTGCAGGAAATCACCAAGGGCCAGGTGCTGAGTTTCACCCTGGCGTTGCTGGTGGTGACCTTGATGATGATGTTCTGGCTCAAGTCGGTGCGCCTCGGCATCCTGGGCATGCTGACGTTGCTGACCACCTCGGTGGCGCTCTACGGCTGCATGTACCTGCTGAAAATCGAGTTGAACATTGGCACCGTGCTGGTGACCTTCCTGGTGGTCGGGGTGGTCGATTACGCGGTCCACCTGTTGTCGCGCATCAAGCTGCTGGTGCAGCAGGGGCTGCACATCGACGCGGCGATCCTCCAGGCCATGCACAGTGTCGGTCGCTCGACGGTGGTCAATGTGGTGATCTTCTCGGTCGGTTTCCTGGCACTGTTGTTCTCCAACTTCAAGCCCATCATCGACCTCGGCGCGCTGGTCGCGCTGGCCCTGTTCACCAGCGGGGTAATGACCATCCTGGTGGTTACGCTGATTTCACCCTGGTTCTTCGCCGCGGTGGAACCCCTGGAGCAAGCCTGCCCGGCCGGCGACACGCTGCCGGTCTAGGCATAAGCCTGCGCCACGGGAGACTGTCACGCACCCGCGTTCGCGCGGGCTGCGGTGGCAGCCCCGCGGCGCTTTGCTTCAGCCAGGCCGGCCAGCACGGGTTTCAGCTGCGCGCCGAGGACTGTTTCTCGTGCTGCGTTGCCCGGACCAGATGGCATTCCTCCTTGGCGTGTTCGAGGGTTTGCTCGAACGCGACCAGGCCATCGTAGAGCGCCTGTACGGTATCGATCTGGGTCAGCAATTCGGCCTTCTTGCGGGTGATCGCCTGTTGCGCCAAGTCCCAGGGAAATTCCCGGCCGTCGTAGTTGCAGAGGATTTCCTGCAGCTCCTTCAACTTGAAGCCCAAGTTCTGCGCGCACTTGATAAACCCCAGTACGTCAATGCTTTCCTGGCTGTAGATGCGGTATTTACCCTCGCGCTGCGGCTGGGGGATAAGGCCGATCTCCTCGTAGTGACGAATGCTCTTGACCGTAGTGCCGGACAGTTTGGCGACTTTTCCTATATACATAACAGTGACCATCATAATGAAAAACGATCGGGTCCACCCCGCGCGGCAGCTGCGCTCGTGCGGTGTAAAGCTGGTCTGGGGTAGCGGCGGTTTGCGGTTCGTCCTTGGGGGTGTTTCTCCTTGAACCAGATAATCCAGCGGATCGGGGCGCAGCCGTGCACTGGCCCATGGCAGCGGCCTGTGGTCAGGTTGTCACTGTCATATGTCAGAAAAGCGAGTTGAGTTGAGTTGAGTGGAGCAGCCGGCGGCTACAGGAGGGCCTGGAACAGGCCTGGCCGGTTGGGAGGAGGGGCGTGCGGAGGGCGACAGTCGAACCTGAGGGGACCGGGGCCGGCGCTGCGACGGGGAATATCCAGCAAGCGCTGGTCTGGGGCTAAGGTCCGCTGCGTCATCGGGTTCGAGTCAGAAGTGCGACTGAAGTCGATGAAAACCAGGGGAAGATTGATCATGGCAAATTCCCTTTGCTATCGATAAAAATACGTCTCGTGCATTTGGTGCGAGCAAAGGGGGGCTTGTCAACCGGCTAAAACGATGGTTAGCGGACTATAAGGCCAAATACCTGTTTTTCAGTGTACATTTGTCAGCTGGTTGGCAATTTCCGGGTGTTGGCCGTGAGCGACAGATGCCGGTTGGCCCCCCCCGCGTCAGGCCCTTTTCTCCAGGACCAGACGGTATTCGCCGCCATGCTCGCCCGCCTTGGCGCGGATCTCGCCCGCACCGGCAAAACCGGCAAATACCCCGGTGCCGCTGCCCGAGAGCATGCGCAGTCGACCGCTGACACCGCGGGCCGGATCGAATACGCCCTCGTGCTGCACCACCAGACTGCCAGGACCGTAGGCCGTGTCGCCCTGCAGACGTTCAAAGCCGGTAAAGGCCACCGCAGTGCCCTCGACGGGTGGGTAACACAGCAGGTATTGCAACCACCCTTGGCCGATCAGGTCGCCGCTCAGTTGATTATCGATTTCGGCCCGGCTCAGTTTGCCGCTGCCGGGACCCTGCTCGTAAGCCGTCTCGACCCAGCGGCTGGCCAGGAACTGGCAGCGGAGGGTCATTGCGGTGTCGGTGCTGTTGGGCACTTCAGGCGATATCGGCATGGAAGTGCCCCATAAACACCAACTCTTCGATGGCGTGCATATAGGGCGCGAACCGTGGATCGCCCTGGGCGAAAGCGGTGGCGGCGGCCTGGGCATGCTCCAGGCTGTCCCAGCGGGCGATATCGGCAAAATAGCGTTCATCCTGCAGCGGGCTGTAGCCGTGGAATTCCACCAGGCCGGGGAATGCGCGCAGCGCGCTACGCAGTCCACGGCGCAGCTCGGGCATGTCGCCATGAAAGCCGGCCTTGAGGGTAAAGATCGCCACTTCCAGTATGGAGTTGTCGTGCATCGCGAAGCGCCTTCTGGGGTACGGGAAGGGGCCAGCTTAGGAGGGGGCTGCTGACAGCGTACTGTCAGTGGTGGCCGCGATATTTTGCACGTTTTGCTCGTTTTGCAGTTTCCAGGCCTCGGCGTGGCGGCGCATATAGTCGGCCAGGCTGAACGCCGCGGTCATCGGCTGGGTTTCATCGGTCAGTACCAGCCGCTCGATACGGTCGATGCGAAAATTGCGGTAGTCGACCCGCAACCGGCACCAGCTGACCAGGGTCCAGCGGTCGCCCCAGTAGAACAGCGCCAGCGGAAACACCCGTCGCTGTGAGTGGGCTTCATCGAGGCTGAGGTAAACCATATCGACCGCCTGGCGCTGCTGGATGGCTTGATGCAGCAGGTCCCAGTGGCGTCGATCAGTGGCCAGCGGCTGGTTGTCCAGGGCGCGCAGGGTCGCCTTGCGTGGGTCCAGGCTATGGGGTGGCAGCGCGGCGCCGATCTTGCCCAGCAGGGTCTGGGCGGCCCCGGCCAGGGCATCGCCGGTGGACCGTGAGAGCATCTCCACGCCGAGCATCAAGGCGGCGATTTCGTCCTGGCTGAGGGTCAGCGGCGGCAGTTCGAACTTCTCGTGCAAGGCATAACCCACCCCCGCTTCGCCATACAGCGGAATGCCGCTGACGGACAGGTCGTCGACATAGCGGTAGATGGTGCGTACCGACACACCGATCCGCTGGGCCAATTGCTGCGCGGTGATCGGCTGGTGGGCACGGATCAGATTCACCAGCTGGAAAAGCCGGTCAGCCTTGTGCATGGGAGGGATTCGCCAGAAACGGGAGACCCAGGGTAAAACACCCGAGGTCGTATCGGCGATAGTCCTAATGCAGACGTTTGGCCTTGGCGCGTACCGGCAGATACACCTCGTCCCTGACCAACTCGAAACCGATCAGCGCGGTGCGCAGGAAGCGATATACCGAATCGCCGGTGGCGAGTATCAGCAGGTTGTCTGAATTGAAGTTGATCTCCAGTTCTGGGGCCTGGCCTTCGACCACAAAACCGCCCATAAAAAAGAAGCGGATACGGTTATGCCCCTGGGGCGTAAAGATATCTCCGGCCTCGGGATTGAGCAGCGGATGGGGGCGTATAAAAGATTTGAGCGCTTCCAGAGGTTCCATGCCAACTCCGTATAGGGCGTTACCCTCACTGACCGGTGGGCGCAGCCGCGCGAGCGGCCCTGGCCGCAGCCCAGTGCGCGGCCCGGTTAAGATACGGAAAATCGCGGCGAAGTTGTTCACGGTAAACACGCAGAATTTGGTTGTAATAAACGCGCTCGCGCGCTTGTTAATACAGGCGCTTCGATGGAACCAGAGGCTAGACAGCGGAAAGAGTTGGTTTCGCTTCGATTGATTTGATATCGAAGCGGTTCGCAACCAAGGCGATGTTCGGCTTGGGTAATAGTTAACTCTCAAGTTGATAGTTATGTATGCAGGGTGTGATTGTCCTGTTTTTATGCGCGGATGTTCCGTCCATTTTTGCGCGGCGTATTCGGCGGCAATCCGGGTGCCGTCTCGAGCCACCTGAACCGGGTCAGCGTTAGCCCGCGCAACTGCCTTCAGGGGCGGGCCGCAACCGCAGGGCATAGTCAGCGAGACTTACCGGTACTGCGCCAATGCGCGGTTCAGCCCCAAGTATCGCTTCCAGCTGAAGTGATGCCTGCAGTGCCCGTTGCGGCTGGCACCAGGGGTCAAACCGCGAGGGCCCTCTTGTGAGGTTCAGCAGGATCGCCAGTTCGTTCGGTTGCAGTTCGCTGACAGGCAAGTCGAAATACCGCCGTGCGGCGGCATCCAGGCCCTGGGTTCCATGACCGTAATAGGCGTTGGATAAACCGCTGGTAACGATCGCGGCGGCTGACCAGTGGCGATTGATCCAGAGTGCCAGCGCTGCTTCCTGCAGATGCCGGTGCAAGGTGCTGGCGTCACCCTTCTCGTGTCCCAAGCGCCAGTAACGTGCTGCGATCGAGGCATTTCTCAAGTGCCTTGTCTGCTCAAGGGGTCTGTCGCTGGTAAATGCCAGCAGCAGGTCCCAGGGGCCCGTATCCCTGGTAACCATGGTCGCGGTTCCGCCATTTATGACCCAGGCCGCCCGGGTGACTCGAGAGGGGTACAGGTGCGTGGGCTCAGTGGGCAGCGCACCGAGACTGTTGAGCGCCGCGCAGTACAGGCCATAGGGCAGGGCGGCCACGACCAGGCCCAGCACGGCAACCGTTACCAGCAGATAGCGAGCGATGCGGCGCATAAACGCGGTTCCAATGGAGTGGCGAAAGCCGACTCGTTCGGGCGGCTTACCAGGGGTGGCGCGAGCCTGTACCGGCACCCGCGAGAAATTAGGGCGGTTGCGGCAGGCGGTCCAGCGACGGCCCAGTTCGCGGGTCGCGGTCTGCATTACACCTGGGACGTCCGCTGGCGTACCGCCTTCGGCGAGTACGCCCTACCTATGCCGGGCAGTCTGCTTGAAACTGCATCAAGGGTAACTGCGCGGGGTATAGACCCAGGCACCGCCGTCGGCCCTGGGGAACTGCCGGGTGGTGGACGAGCCGATAATCACCAGGGTGCGCATGTCCACCTGCTCGGGCGTCAGCGCGGCCAGGCTGGTCAGGCTCAGGCGTTCGGCGGGGCGGCCGATATCGCGGCCCAGCACCACCAGGGTGTCGCCGTCGCGCCGCTCACGGAGGATCTCCAGGGCACGGCCCAGTTGCCAGGGGCGGGCCTTGGAAATCGGGTTGTAAAAAGCCATGGCCAGGTCGGCATCGGCGGCATGGCGCAGCCGATCCTCGATCACGGTCCAGGGTTTCAGGTTGTCCGACAGCGACAGCACGCAGAAATCGTGGCCCAGAGGTGCGCCGGCGCGGGCGGCGCAGGCCAGCGCCGCCGAGACGCCGGGAAACACCTGCAGCTCCACCCCGTGCCAGCGGGGATCGGCTGAGCCTTCCAGGGCTTCCAGGACCGCGGCGGCCATGGCGAATACGCCGGGGTCGCCAGACGACACCACCACCACCCGCCGGCCGCTGGCGGCCAGTTCGAAGGCGTGCTGGGCGCGCTGCAGTTCCTCGCGGTTGTCGCTGTGGTGCAGGCATTGGTCGGTCCGGAACGGCCCCGCCATGATCACGTAGGTCTCATAGCCCAGCACGTCCTCGGCCTGCTGCAGCGCCAGGCTGGCGGCGGGCACGCGAAATTCGGCGGCGCCCGGGCCCAGGCCGACCACCGTCAGGCTGCCGCGGGGGCGACCGATGTGCGCGGGGTCGATCGGTGCCTCGGCCAGCAGCAGGCGCAGGTGGGCGAAGCTGCGGTGCACGGCCGGCAGGTGCTGCTCGTGCTCGATAAAGCGCAGCGGCACATTCAGCTGCGCGGCGGTGCGTTGCAGGTTGGCGTCGGCCATCCAGCGCGGATCGGCCATCAGACAGGCCAGGGCCTGGGGCGCCAACCCGGCGTCGTCCAGGGCGGCGAGCAGGTCGTGGTGCAGCTGCGGCCCGGGGCGGTCGATCAGGGCGGCCACCCGCTGTGGATAAATCAGCAGCTCGTTGGCCGAGGGTGGACGTGGGTGTGGACTGATGTGGATAACCCGCTGGGCCAGGTTATCCACAGGTAGCTCGGCCCCGTCCAGCCAGGGTGCATGGCCCTCGATGCGCAGTGGCTCGCCGCCCAGCAGGTCGGACACGAAATGTTTGCCCTGCTCCAGGTCGGCCAGCACATAGCCCGCCGGTGGGTCGAGCAGGCAGGTGCCGAAACGCAGTTCGCCGCTGGTGGTGATGGCGGGGCTGACCTGCAGCGCCGCGGCGATTTCACGGGCCAGGCGATTGACCCCCGCCAGGCCGCCCAGCAGCGGCACCACCGCGCTACCGTCCTCGGCCAGGGCCAGCACCGGCGGCTCGTTGCCTTTTTCCGCCAATAGCGGCGCCAGGCAGCGGATTACGATGCCCGCGGCGCACAGCACCAGCAGCGGTCGACCTTCGCGGTAGAGGGTGCGCAACAGGCTGCCGAAGTCGTCGTAGGGTTCGCCGTACGGATCGTCGGCATCGCTGATCCGTCCGCGCTGCCTATGCAGACTGGCCTGTGGATAAAGTGCCTGCACACGCCGTGCGGTGGCCAAGGCGGAGGGGCCGAGAATGACGATGGCCGGTGGCAGCAGATCAGCCATGGCAACGGCTCCTGTGGATAAGTCGAAAGGGAGCTGTCAGCCGCGCCATTTTTCCCCCGGCAGCAGGATCAGGGAAAAATACGGCGAGGCCATGGGCTCGACCTCGGCCAGCGGCACGATGCGCTGGTTGTCCATGGTCGCCCGTTCGACGTAGAGGGCGCGGTCGGCCAGGCCCAGTTCCTCGAGCACCCGGCGCACCTTGTCGAAGTTGCGCCCCAGCTTCATCACCACGGCGGCATCGGTGGCGGCCAGGCGAGTCTTCAGTTCCTCCTCCGGCAGGACCCCGGAAAGCACCGCCAGGCTCTGGTTGCGGTAGACCAGCGGCACGCCCAGCACCGCTGCGCCGCCCAGCATGGAGCAGACCCCGGGCACCACCTCGGCGCTGTAGCGCTCGGCCAGGCGGTCGTGCAGGTACATGTAGGAACCGTAGAAAAACGGGTCGCCCTCGCAGATCACCGCCACGTCGCGGCCGGCTTCCAGGTGCAACGCCACCTGTTCGGCGGCGCCGTCGTAAAAGTCGCTGATGATGTCCTCGTAGCTCAGTGGCGGCGCCAGTTTTTCCGTGGTCACCGGGTAGACCATCGGCAGGCGCAGCTGCTCGTCGCGCAGGTGGCCCTGGATGATGCCAAAGGCGTTGCCGCCCTGGCCTTTGCTGGCCTTGGCCTTGGCCACGAAATAGCCGACCACCGGCGCGGCCTGCAGCAGGCGCAGGGCCTTGAGGGTGATCAGCTCCGGGTCGCCGGGGCCGACGCCCAGGCCGAGCAGGCGTCCCTTTATCATTCGCCCTCCGGGGCCAGGGCATTTACCGCGGCGGCGGCCATGGCACTGCCGCCGCGGCGGCCGCGGACGATGACAAAGGGTACGCCGCGGCTGTCGGCGGCCAGCAGCTCCTTGGACTCGGCGGCGCCGATAAAGCCCACCGGCATGCCGATGATCAGCGCCGGTTTCGCCGCGCCGGCATCGAGCATCTCCAGCAGGTAGAACAGCGCGGTGGGGGCGTTGCCGATCACCACCACGCTGCCCTCCAGGTGCGCTCGCCAGAGTTCCAGGGCACTGGCCGAGCGGGTATTGCCCAGGCGTTGGGCCAGGGGCGGCACTTGGGCGTCGTGCAGGGTGCAGAGCACCGGATTGTCCGCCGGCAGGCGACTGCGGGTGACGCCCTCGGCGACCATCCGTGCATCGCAAAGGATCGGCGCGCCAGCGGCCAGGGCCCGCCGTCCGGCCTGGCCGGCCCCGGGGGAAAACACCAGGTCCCGGACCACGTCGACCATGCCGCAGGCATGGATCAGGCGTACCGCGAGTTTTTCCAGGTCGGCCGGGATGCCGCGCAGGTCCGCTTCGGCGCGGATGGTGGCGAACGACTGGCGGTAGATTTCCTGGCCGTCGCGGATGTAATCGATCATCGGTCTGTGTCCAATTCGGGCGCAGCGGCCAGCAACAGGCTGGCCTCTTCAAGGGAAAGGTGGTGGCCAAGGGGATGGCCGAATCCGGGCTGCGCCGGCGCGCGCCGGTACAGGTCATAACGCCCGGCGGCCACGGCCAGCAGGGTAAAGGCGGCGGGGTGGGCGGCGGCGCAGCTGCGCTGGCAGCCGCTCAGGTGAATGCTCGACGGCAGGTGTCGGGTCGCCAGCAAGTCCGCCAGGCGCCGGGCATCGGCCTTGGTATCGGCCAGGCCCTTGGCGCAGTCGCGGGCACCGCTGCAGGCGATCAGCCGTGTCAGCGGCAGGTCGGGGTGGCAGAGCAGGCCGAGATTTTCCAACTGGCTCAGTACCTCGGCCGCCCGGGCCTGGGGCACCTGAGGCAGCAGCAGGCTTTGCCAGGGGGTCAGGTGCAGGCTGCCATCGCCCTGTTGTTCCGCCAGCTCGGCCAGCCGGTGCAACAGGTGGCTGTCGAGCCTGCCCAGCGGCGGTTGGCCGCCCACCTGGCAAAAGGCCGGGTCGGCTTGGGGCTGGATGCCCAGGTGCGCCCAGGCGGGCCCCGGTACCCGGCGCCAGGTCGTGACGGCCGGATCGCGCAGCAGCGGGAAACTCAGGCGGCTTTGCACCTGCCGGATAAAGTCGTCGGTGGACAGCTGACTGAGCAGGTGACGCATGCGCGTCTGCTGGGGGCCGGCCAGCGCGAGAAAGGTCAGCAGCACCTGATGCACCAACGCCACCAGCTGCTCCCCGGTTACGGCGGCCAGGGGTGGCTGGTTGGCCGGGCAGCCGGCCAGGCCGAAGCCGAAGAGTGGCGCCGGCCCCCCCTGCAGCGCAGTTATCCACAGGTCATGGGGGTGGTCGAGCATGGCTAGGCGCTCGCCGCCGTCGAGTTGCACGGCGAACTTGGCGGACAGCCGGTGCAGGCGGGGGTCACTCTGCAGCAGCGCCAGCAATGCCTGGGCCAGCGGACGGGTGTCCAGCAGCGCCGCCGGGTCGAACCCGGCCGCGGGGCTGAGCATCAGGTTGCGCACCGCGTCGGCGGCGGCCAGGTCGCGGGCGCCGTCGGGACCCAAGCTGGCCGCCAGCAGGTCGTCGATCAGCGCCTGGGCCTGTTCGGGGCGTACGCCGCGCAGCTGCAGGTTGCCGCGGTTGGTCAGCTCGAGCACACCGCTGGCATGGCGTTCGGCGGCGCGTGCGATGGCCCGCGCCTGGTCGGCGCGCAGCTGGCCGCCCAGCAGCTTGATCCGGCAGATGCCACCGTCCAGCGCCTGAACGATGCGCAGCAGGCCGGGGCACGCCGAAGGGCGTGAGAGGGCGGGGTCGGGCAGGGGCAGGCTTTTGTCCAAAAAGGTCACCGAACAACGGCGTCGCGGCGACCTGACAAGGCTTCCCCGGGGGAAGGCTCTCGGCATCGGGGCACCCCGCCCGATGATTGCACTCGCGACCAGGTTCGTCGGCAGGTCTCCTGGCTGGCAGTTACCGGGGCGCGAGTTGGACCCGGCGCCTCGACGTCCGCCGCGGCCTTCCCGGTGTATTACACCAGTGGCACAGGGCAGGCGGACTCGCTGCATACAGTTGCGGGGGCAGCCACGCTTGGGAAACGAGCGCGCTCGCTTCTTGCGTGTTCCCTCTTCGGCCCCGAAGGGCACCGACGAACGCGCTATTATGCCTGCTTTGTGCGGCCCGATGAAAAGCCCGCGTGTCGCGAGGCGCCGGGGTTGCCGCCGAGCGTGACTGGTCGAGGGTTTTGGGGGGTACATGACAGCGTGGTTGACCCTGGTGGGTATTGGCGAAGAGGGCTTCAGCGGCCTGGGCAAACCGGCCCGGCGTGCCCTGCTGCAGGCCCAGCGGATCGTCGGCAGCCCGCGCCAGCTGGCACTGTTGCCGCACTGCATCCGGGCCGAACGGCTGCCTTGGCCGAGCCCTTTCGCCCTGACCCCGGTGCTCGAGGCACGGGGCACGCCGCTCTGCGTATTGGCCAGCGGCGACCCCATGCTGTTCGGCGTCGGCGCCAGCCTGGCGCGGCATCTCCCGGCGGACGAACTGCGGGTGTTGCCGGCGCCCTCGGCCTTTTCCCTGGCCGCCGCGCGGCTCGGCTGGCCGCTGCAGGAGCTGACCTGCCTGTCGGTGGTGGCCCGGCCCGTGGCGGCGCTGAACGCCCAGCTGCATCCGGGCGTGCGCCTGCTGGTGCTCAGCCAGGACGGCGGCAGCCCGGCCGCCATCGCGGCCTTGCTGCGCGAGCGTGGCTACGGCCTCAGCCGCCTGACGGTGCTGGAGCACCTGGGTGGGCCGGCCGAGCGGCGCATCGAGGGCCGCGCCGAGGGTTGGGCGTTAACCGAGGCGGCGGCGCTGAACCTGGTGGCCATCGACTGCCTGGCCGGGCCCGCGGCTCAACGCCTGGCGCTGACGGTCGGACTGCCGGACAGTGCCTACCGGCATGACGGCCAGCTGACCAAGCGCGATGTACGCGCCATGACCCTGGCCCGCCTGGCGCCCGCGCCGGGCGAGCTGCTGTGGGATGTCGGCGCTGGCTGCGGTTCCATCGGTATCGAGTGGATGCGCGCCCACCCCAGCTGCCGGGCCCTTGCCATCGAAGCCGACGCCGGTCGCCAGGCGCTGATCGCCCTCAATCGCGAGGCCCTCGGGGTGCCGGGGCTGCACCTGGTGGCAGGCGCGGCACCCGCGGCGCTGGCCGGTCTGGCGGCGCCGGACGCGGTGTTTATCGGCGGCGGGGTGACAGTGCCGGGCGTGCTGGAGACCTGCTGGAGCCAGCTCAAACCTGGCGGTCGCCTGGTGGCCAATGCCGTGACCTTGCAAAGCGAAGCCGTGCTGGTCGACTGGCGGGCGCGCCACGGCGGCGAGCTGATCCGCCTGGCCCTTGCCCAGGCGCAGCCGTTGGGCGGCTTCGACACCTGGCGTCAGGCCTTGCCGATCACCCTGCTCGAATTGCACAAGCCCTCGGAGACGTGCGTATGAGCGGCGGCGCAGTCGTGCAAAAACCGGCGGGTTGCACCCGCCCAAGCCAAGCCTTGCGGCCCTGGGGGATTTCGATCAGAGGCCTGCCGCATAGCGTGGCGCCTTTACGTAGGGCGGGCTTCGCCCGCGTATCCCGTGCCCCCTGGCGGCAGCAGCCGTGCGCGTGGCATTACCCCGCCCGGTATTTTTATATTAAAAAAATAATCTTTTGCTTGTCCGGGCCAACCGCCCATGCGTGACGAAACCCCCGAGCAGCCCGCCCCCCTGCGCAGTGGCTACACCACTGGCAGCTGCGCCACGGCCACCAGCCTGGCGGCGGCGCGGTTGCTGCTCGGCGGTGGCAGCAGCGATGCGGTGGAAATCGTCTTGCCCAAGGGAAAACGGGTGCCGATGCGCCTGGAGTTCTGCCGGCCCTGTCAGCTGCAAGACCAGCCGGCCGCCGAAGCCGGCACCATCAAGGACGCCGGCGACGACCCGGACGTGACCCACGGCGCCCTGGTCTTCGCCCGGGTGCGCCTGAATCCGTTGCCCGGCGTGCGTTTCCATGCCGGCCCGGGCGTCGGCACCGTGACCCGCCCCGGCCTGACCACCCCGGTGGGGGAGCCGGCGATCAATCCGGTACCCCGGCAGATGATGACCCAGCACCTGCAGCAATTGGCCACCGAGTTCGGCTACCCGGGCGGTTTCGAGGTGGCCATCGGTGTCGAGGGCGGCGAGGCCCTGGCGCTGAAAACCATGAACCCGCGCCTGGGTATCCTTGGCGGCCTGTCGATCCTCGGCACCAGCGGCATCGTCCGGCCGTTTTCCTGCGCGGCCTATATCGCCTCGATTCACCAGGGCATCGATGTGGCCCGGGCCAATGGTTTCCGGCACCTGGCGGCCTGCACCGGCAACGCCAGTGAGGATGCGCTGCGCCGGCATTACCACTTGCCGGAGATCGCCCTGATCGAGATGGGCGATTTTGTCGGTGCGGTGCTCAAGCACCTGCGCCAGGCGCCGGTGGACAAGCTGAGCATTTGTGGCGGCTTCGGCAAGATCAGCAAGCTGGCGGCCGGCCATATGGACCTGCACAGCCGCCATTCCAGTATCGACCTGGAGCAGTTGGCCGAATGGGCGGCCCAGCTCGGCGCCACTGCGGAGCTGCAGCTGGCCATGGGCGGCGCCAATACCAGCCAGCAGGCCCTGGCGCTGGCCAGCGCCGAGGGCATCGCCCTGGGCGATCGGGTCTGCGCCCAGGCCCTGGCATTTGCCCGCGGCATAGTGCCGGCCCAGGTGGCGCTGGAGGTGTTTGCCATTGACCGCCAGGGCCTGTTCGTCGGTTACGCCGGTGAGTCGCGGTGAGCCGCCTGCTGGTGCTTGGCGGCGTAGGCGAGGCTCTGGCCATCGCCCGGCATCTGCCACCGCCCCATGTTTACAGCCTGGCGGGCCTGGGCCGGGTACCGGATGACCTGGCGTGCCAGGTGCGGGTCGGTGGTTTCGGCGGCGCCGAGGGCCTGGCGGCCTTTATCCGGGAGCAGGCCATCGACCTGCTGCTGGACGCGACCCACCCCTATGCCGCGCAGATCAGCCGCAATGCCGCCCAGGCCGCGCAGGTAAGCGGTATTCCTTGCTGGGCGCTGCGCCGGCCTGGCTGGCAGGCCGTGGCCGGTGACGACTGGCGCGAGGTGGCCGATTGGGCCGAATTGGTGCGGGCGTTGGCGCCTTTTCAACGGCCGTTTTTCACCCTGGGCCGTGAACCCCTGGCCCATCTGCAGGACATCCCGGCGTCGCAGCGCTGGACGGTGCGCTGCCTGGAGTCGCTGCCGGGGACCGAGCGCGCCGAGGTGATAGGCGACCGCGGGCCGTTCTCACTGGACGCCGAGCGGGCGCTGTTCCGGCGCTTGGGCAGCGATGTGCTGGTCAGCAAGAACAGCGGCAGCGCCGCCACCGAAGCCAAGCTGCAGGTGGCCCGCGAACGGGGCCTGCCGGTACTGGTGCTGCGTCGCCCCGCGCTGCCGGCGGTGGAGCGGGTGTTTGGCTCGGTGGCCGAGGTGCTGACGGGATTACGTGAGCGGGGTTTTGTACGGCTTGGAGAAACGCTGGACGGTCTTACCGGCCAGGCATTGCCGTAAGCCAACCGGGGGGGGGCCGAGACTGCGTCAAGAAGACTATTTCGCTCGATTTGAGGGTTGGCTCCTCTTCTGCAGGTACGGCTCTGGTAGCCTTGCCAAGCCGCTCTTCGGTGACTCCAAAAGTATTTTTGGGTGTTAGTGAAGGGGTTACCCAGGCAACGGACGCACAGGTCAATCACAAGGAGTCGAAGATGGCAGGATATCGAGTGCCGGGGCCCGCCGGGATGGCGAACAACGCCGCTGTTGATGCTGGCACCCTGGGTCGCACGGCCACCTCTCGCCCCGGTCCCGCAGGAACCCAGGGCGGTGCAGGCGCGGCTCTCAATGAACGGCCAATGGTCAAATCCGACGCTCGACTCGATCAGATTCGCGCACTCGTCCAAGCGAACAACCGCTCCAGCCTTGCTGAAGATCTGATCATTTGCCAGATTTACATGGAGTCTCGCTTCGATGCGAATGCCAGATCGTCATCATCGAGTGCCAAGGGCCTGATGCAGGTCCTGGTCATCGCGGTCAAGCAAGTGTTTCAATCGCGCAAGGAAAAAGAGCTCGGGCACAAGATACAGGACAGGAAAACCCTGGATGCCTGTTTTGCTGCAGGCAAGGCGCTACATGCCAGCCCGGCGATTCTCGATGAGGTGGTCAATATCCAGATCGGCACTGAATACATGCAGTGTTGCCTCGATCAGACATCGTCGGTTGAAGGCGCCTACAAACTCTATCGGGGCGTCAGCAACGGTATGTATTACAACAAGATAAAAAGTGCTGCCGCCAAGCTGAAAACCAATCCAGGTGACATGAACATTCTGCTGGATATGGTCAAGTGATGAAGCGGCTACTTTGGACTGTTGCCTGTTGTTTGACGGCTATCTGTGCCCAGGCGAGCGAGCCGACTACCCCCTATCCCGGCCTGGAATCCCCCGCCCATACTGTGATCTCCTGTGCGATGGCGGATGCATCGTCGGCCACGCTGTTGGCTCAGCCGAATGGTTATGCGTTGGAGATCCTGTCCGTCCGGCTGGATGGCAAAACCGAGCGGGCCTTCCAGGATATGCCGGACATCGAATTTGCCGGCGAAGTGGCGCTGGCCACCTGTGTGGACAAGGCGTTGTTATTCGTCCTGCAGGGCGGCTCACCCTACCTCAAGGGCGAATTGATCAGAAAAAACCCGCATAGCCAGGCCGTGGAGCACCTGTATTTTGCGGAGAAGTCCCTGCCGGGCTGGTTGTACCTGAACGAGCGGCAGATGTTGCTGGTGTTTGCCAATGAGGGCCACGAGACGGATAAGCCGTACCTGGTGTATCGCTATGTCGCGGGAGAGGGACAACCAAGCGAAAGCGAGGCGACCGATCAGCGGCCGGTTCAGGATGGCTATACCGTCATGCGGATCACACCCTAGGCGCCCTGCAAAAAGGCCCGGGCTCGGCCAGCGTCGTGTCGCTCCTGGTGTTGAGCAGCGTTGATCGATAACGCGTCAACAGCACTCAGGGCGTGCGCCTGGCGCGGAAATTTCCGGGCGGCGGTAAGTGTGTTCGCGGGTATGACCCGCTCCTATGCAGGGCTGCTGTGGATAACTTTTTTCTTATCCACCGGAGCCACGCGCGGCGGATGAGGTAAGGCGTCATCCGTCCTACGCAAGGCGCTTTGGCGAAGTCCGCCATCAAGACTCGCCCCGACAAGTAGGCTGTACTCGCCGGAGGCAGTGCACCGCAGTTTTGTAGGGCGAGCAGCGCCCGCACAGGGTGTGGCAGTCAATCAGCGTGAATTCAAGCTCGCAAGCCGCTCTGGTCACGGGTTGTTTTTAGCCACGGGCAGCGACTCGATATGCCGGTACTCGGCACCCAGGGCGTGGGCCAGGCGCCGGGCGCCGCCCAGGCGGATCGGGGCGCATTCGATATCCACCAGCAGGGCGGGGCAGTCCAGGGTCGGCAGCGCCGGCCAGTCGCGCAGGCGGCCATCGGTAAGGATCAACAGTCGGCGCTGCTCCGTCGGGTGCTGGCGCTGGCGGCGGGCCAACCATTGGGCGGTCTCGCTCAGGGCTTGGACCAGCGGGGTACCACCGCTGGCGCCCAGGCTGTCGAGCCAGCGCTGGGCCGAGGCGGCGGCTCGCCAGCCTTGCCATTGCCAGTGCGGCTGGTTGCCGCTGGCTTGCACCAGGGTCAGGCGCACCCGCTGGCGATAGGCCTGGGCGAACACCTGGGCCAACAGGCCCTTGGCTTGGCCAAGTGCGCCATGCCGTTGGGTCGAGGCCGAGGCGTCGACCAGCACCACCCAGAGTTGCCCGGGTCTTTGGCTACGTGCCTGCAGCACCAGGTCGCCGCGCCGCAGCGGGCGTCCGTGCAGCAGGGTGGCCAGCCAGTCGATGCTGCCGGTATGGCCGGGGCGTTGCGGGCCGCGTGTGCCGTTGGCCAGGCCGCCGGGTCGGGCATCCGCGCCCTGGGCCGTGCGCGGGCGGATGCCTAGGGCTTTTTTGGCCAGCGCGGCGGCTCACGGCGCTGACCCATGGCGACAGATCGGGGCGGTAACTCGCCCCACTGGCCTTCGCTGTCGTTCGGGCCCTGGTCGGGCGAGGCGGGGGCGGGCGAGGTTTCCGGTTGTGCTGCCGGGTTGCTGCCGGCTGGCCGCGGTGGCGCCGCGCCCTGGCGACGATGGCGCAGGGCGAAGTCCTCCACCGCCTCGATATCCTGCGCCTCGATCGCCGTCGCCCCACGCCAGGCGGCATGGGCCCGGGCCGCGCGCAACCAGACCAGGTCGGCGCGCAGACCGTCGACACGGGCGGCGAAACAGCGCTCGGCAATGGCCTGCAGTGCCTCCTCATCCAGCGGGATGTGCTGCACCTGCGTCCGTGCCACCAGGCAGCGCTGCCGCAGGCGTTGCTGCTCGACGGCCCAGTGCGCGCAAAAGCCCGCGGGGTCGGCATCGAAGGCCAGGCGGCGGCGCATGATCTCGGCCCGTTCGGCCGGCGGCGGCAGGCCGTCCAGTTGCACATTCAGGCCAAATCGATCGAGCAGCTGCGGACGCAACTCGCCTTCCTCGGGGTTCATGGTGCCGATCAGGACAAAGCGCGCCGGGTGGTGATGGGAGAGGCTGTCGCGTTCGACCCGGTTGACGCCGCTGGCGGCCACGTCCAGCAGCAGGTCGACCAGGTGGTCCGGCAGCAGGTTGACCTCATCCACATAGAGCACGCCGCCGTCGGCCTTGGCCAGCAGCCCCGGGGAAAACTGCGCGCGACCCTGGCCCAGGGCGGCGTCCAGGTCCAGGCTGCCGACGATGCGTTCCTCGCTGGCGCCCAAGGGCAGGGTGACAAAGGCGCCGCCCGGCAACAGGTCGGCCAGGCCGCGGGCCAGGGTCGACTTGGCCATGCCGCGCGGACCCTCGATCAGCACGCCGCCAATGCCCGGGTCGATGGCCGCCAGGCACAGCGCCAGCTTCAACCGATCGGCGGCGACCACGGCGGCAAGGGGAAAGTGGGCAAGGTCGGTCATGGGGCAATCCTGTAAGCGCGTGCCGGGCATGGTAGCGAAAGCCTTGGCACCCCGATAGAAAACAGTGATTGAACGCAGCCGGGCGATGCAGTAATTTGAGCTTATTCGCTTAGGAAATCGCCATGTCGACCCTCGTACCCCTTTCGCATACCCCTGCTGCGGCTGATGCCCCGGCGCGGGTGCGGGTGGCCGTTGCGGTCGGCTATTTTTATTGGTTTAGCCACGGGCTGGCCTGATCCCCATCAGGCGGCCCACCTCAGCCGGGTCGCCAACCACAGCTCCACAACAACCCCCGGTCGGCCTCCCGACCGGGGGTTTTGTTTTTTCCGGGCCCACAAGGCCAATCCACCGTCACCGAGGATCACACCATGATCGGCTATTGCACTGTTTCGACCCGTTACCCCTTTACCGACTGGCGATTTACCGGCCTTGCCCAGCCCGCCATTCCCCTGAATCGAACACCCAGTTAGCGCCAGGCGCGGCTTGCCCGCGCCGGCCGAGGATTGCCCGTCATGAATTCGTCCGTATCCGTTCTGCCCGACCGCCACGCCCCGCTCCCCGTCATCGCCCTCGATGGTTCGTCACCTCTGGCCACGCGCCGTTCCAGCCAGCCACTGCCGACCCCCGCTGAACTGCGCCTGCGCTTGCCGCTGCAGGGCCCCCTGGCCGCCCGGGTCCGCGAGCAGCGCGATGCCGTGCGTGGGGTGCTGGCCGGCGAGGATCCGCGCTTGCTGGTGGTGGTGGGGCCTTGCTCGCTGCACGACAGCGATGCCGCCCTCGACTACGCCCGTCGCCTGGCGACGCTGGCACCCCAGGTGGAGGACCAGTTGCTGCTGGTGATGCGCGCCTATGTCGAGAAGCCGCGCAGCACGGTGGGCTGGAAAGGCCTGGTGTACGACCCGCACCTGGACGGCAGCGGCGATATGGCCACCGGCCTGGCGTTGTCGCGTCGGCTGCTGCTGGAGATCGCCGAGCTGGGCCTGCCCCTGGCCAGCGAGGTGCTGCAACCGCTGCTGGCCGGTTACCTCGACGACCTGCTGAGCTGGGTCGCCATCGGCGCGCGCACCAGTGAGTCGCAGGTGCACCGCGAGCTGGTCAGTGGGCTGGACCTGGCGGTGGGCTTCAAGAACGGCACCGACGGCAGCCTGGCCGTCGCCACCGACGCCATGCGCTCGGCGGCTCACCCGCACCAGCATTTCGGCGTCGATGCCCAGGGGCGCCCGGCGCGGGTGCAGACCCTCGGCAACCCGGATACCCACCTGGTCCTGCGCGGCGGTCACCCGGGCCCCAACTACCAGCGGGAGGCGGTCGACAGCGCCTGCGCGGCGCTGCGCCAACTCGGCATGGCGCCGCGGATCATGGTCGACTGCAGCCATGCCAACAGCGGCAAGGACCCCTTGCGCCAGCCTGCCGTCCTGGCAGAAGTCATCGACCAGCGCCTGGCCGGCCAGCACGCATTGCGCGGCGTCATGTTGGAGAGCCATCTGTTCGACGGCGCCCAGGCGCTGTCCTGCGACCTGCGCTACGGCGTGTCGATCACCGACGGCTGCCTGGGTTGGGCGGGTACCGAGTCCTGCCTGCTGGAGGCGGCACGCCGGCTGCGCGGGTAGGTTTTTATGTTCGAAATCCTAGGGTGGATAATGATTTTCTTATCCGCCCAGGCTCCGAGCGGTGGATAAATAAGACGTCATTCACCCTACGCGAGCAAGCGCGGGTCAAGAGGATATCGATCAACCCACGTAGCCCCGTCATACCCGCGAAGGCGGGTATCCAGAGTGGTAACTACAAGAAGCCAATGCCTGTGTAGGGTGGATAACGCTGTTTTATCCACCAGCGCCCGACAGGGTAAACAGGGCGTCATTTACCCAAGTGCCGTCACTGCTCTTCGCTGTCGATCAGCAGGTTTTCCAGAGCGGCTCGGTACTCGCCCGGCTGCTGCCAGAGGCCGCGCTGCTGGGCTTCCAGCAGGCGTTCGGTCATGTCCTGCAGGGCGCCGGGATTGTGCTGCTGGATAAAGGCCCGGGTGTCCGGGTCCAGCAGGTAGGCGTCGGTCAGCAGCTCGTATTGGTGGTCGTCGATCAGTTCGCTGGTGGCGTCGAAGGCACACAGGTAGTCGACCGTGGCGGCCAATTCGAAGGCGCCCTTGTAGCCGTGGCGTTTCATCCCGGCGATCCATTTCGGGTTGGCCGCGCGGGCGCGCACCACGCGGTTCAACTCTTCCTTGAGGGTGCGGATGCGCGGGTTGTCCGGCTGGCTGTGATCACCGTGGTAACTGGCGGTGGTCGCACCGCGCAAGGTCTCCACCGCCGCCAGCATGCCGCCCTGGAACTGGTAGTAATCGTTGGAGTCGAGGAGGTCGTGTTCGTGGTTGTCCTGGTTGTGCAGCACCGCCTGCAGCCGTTCCAGGCGCTGGGCGAAACGCTCGCGGGCCGGTGTGCCGGCGTCCTCGGCGCCGTAGGCGTAGCCGCCCCAGTTGAGGTAGACCTCGGCCAGGTCGGCGCGGGTCTGCCACAGGCGTTCCTCGATGGCGTTCTGGATGCCGGCGCCGTAGGCCCCGGGTTTGGAACCAAAGATCCGCCAGCCGGCCTGGCGCCGTGCCTCGTCGGTAGGCAGGCCCGAGCCTTCGAGGCGCTGGCGCTCCAGGCGGACACGGGCGGCCAGGGGGTTGAGGTCCTCGGGTTCGTCCAGCTCGGCGACCGCCTGCACGGCGGCGTCGAACAGACGAATCAGGTTGCTGAAGGCGTCGCGGAAAAACCCCGAGACGCGCAGGGTCACGTCCACCCGTGGGCGATCGAGCAGCGACAGCGGCAGGATCTCGAAGTCTTCCACCCGCTGGCTGCCGGCCTGCCACACCGGCCGCACGCCGAGCAGCGCCATGGCCTGGGCCAGGTCGTCGCCGCCGGTGCGCATGGTCGCGGTGCCCCACATCGACAGCCCGAGTTGGCGCAGGTGATCGCCCTGGTCCTGCAGATGACGCTCAAGCAACAGGCTGGCGGACTGGAAACCGATGCGCCAGGCGGTCGGGGTCGGCAGATTGCGCACGTCCACGGTATAAAAATTTCGCCCGGTGGGCAGCACGTCCAGGCGTCCGCGGCTGGGCGCGCCGCTGGGCCCGGCCGGCACGAAACGTCCGCTCAGGGCCTGCAGCAGGCCGTGCATTTCTGCCGGGCCGCAGGCATCCAGGGTCGGCGCCACCTGCAGGCGCAATTGCTCCAGCACCGCGCCGCTGGCCGCGCCGGGCGCGGGCTCAATGGGGTCCTGCAGGCTCGTCTCGATCAGCTGCAGGGCCAGCAGTTCCAGGCGCTCGCGGGTGTCGCCCTGGCTGCGCCAGGCGTCCGTGCTGAGCGCCTGCAGCAGGGGCGGGCGCAGCCCGTTCCAGGGCTCGGCCATGGCGCAATCCAGTGGATCGAAACCCAGGGCCAGGTCATCGGACAGGGCGCGCAGCAGGCTGGCGTTGGCGCCGCGGCCGTCGCCGCGAGGGATACGCAGCAGCGCCAGCAGGCTGTCGCGGCGCAGGCGGCCGACCGGCGATTCGCCGAACACATGCAGGCCGTCGCGGATCTGCGATTCCTTGAGGTCGCAGAGGTAGGCGTCCAGCTGTGGCAGCCAGCTGTCGGGGTCGGCATTGATCTGCAGCTTCAGTTCCTGGTCCAGGCGGGTGGCGCGCACCAGGCTCAGGATCTCGCCACGCAGTTCCTGGGCGCGGCGCGCGTCCAGCTGGGACGCGTCGTAGTACTCGTCGGCCAGGCGCTCGATATCGCGCAGCGGCCCGTAACTTTCGGCGCGGGTCAGCGGCGGCATCAGGTGGTCGATGATCACCGCCTGGCTGCGCCGCTTGGCCTGGGCGCCTTCGCCCGGGTCGTTGACGATAAAGGGGTAGACGTTGGGCAGCGGCCCGAGCACGGCGTCCGGCCAGCAGCTGGCGGACAGGCCGACGCTCTTGCCCGGCAGCCACTCCAGGTTGCCGTGTTTGCCCACATGCACCACGGCGTGGGCGCCGTACACCCGGCGCAGCCAGAAATAGAACGCCAGGTAGCCGTGGGGCGGTACCAGGTCCGGGTCGTGGTAGACCGCGCTGGGGTCGAGCTGGTAACCGCGCGCCGGCTGGATGCCGATAAAGGTCAGACCCAGGCGCAGCCCGGCGATCATCATGCGCCCGTCGCGGCACATCGGGTCCTGCTCGGGCGTGCCCCAGCGCTGCAGCACCGCCTGGCGGTTGGCTTCCGGCAGCTGGGCGAACTGCGCCTGGTACTGGTCCATCGCCAGGCTCTGGGCGCAGGGGCGCAGGTCCAGGTTGTCGAGGTCGTTGGTCACCCCACCCAGCAGCCGGTGGATCAAGGCGGTGCCGCTGTCGGGCAGGTCCTGCACCGGATAACCCTGTTCCCGCAGGGCCCGCAGGATATTCAGGGTGGCGGCCGGGGTGTCCAGGCCTACGCCATTGCCGATGCGCCCGTCCCGGGTCGGGTAGTTGGCCAGCACCAGAGCGATGCGCTTGTCGGCGTTGGCCAGGCGCGCCAGCTCGCACCAGCGCCGCGCCAGCTCGGCGACGAAATCCATGCCCGGCAGGTGCGGGTGGTAGCAGACCACGTCGCTCTGGCTGCGCTCGCTGCGCCAGGCCAGGCCCTTGAAGCTGATGGGGCGGGTGATGATGCGTCCGTCCAGCTCCGGCAACACGATATGCATGG
The DNA here is from genome assembly GCF_040514055.1 of Pseudomonas sp. GTDB lineage: Bacteria > Pseudomonadota > Gammaproteobacteria > Pseudomonadales > Pseudomonadaceae > Aquipseudomonas. The sequence continues at coordinate 91,539 of NZ_JBEVDL010000011.1, read as the reverse complement.
CCAGGTCGCGCGGGCCCAGGCCCTGGGGGTTGGCCTGCCACAACGGCTGGTTGTCCAGGGCGCAGATCGCCTGCAGCACCGGGATGTCGCGGCGAAACGGCCGCAGGTTGGGCGTCTCGGGGCTGGACTGGGCGAACCCGGTGGTATTGATGATCAGGCTGCAGTCGCTTTGCGCCAGCCAGTCCTCGACCTGGGCCAGGCAGGCGGCCTCCTTCAGGCTGGCCACCGCGATGGGCAGCGGGTTAAGGCCCTGGGCGGCCAGGCGCTGGCAAAAGACCTCGATAAAGGCGGTGTTGGCCGACTGCACATGGGTGCGGTAGAACAGCAGCGCCACCACGGCCTGCCCCGCCTGCCAGCCGGCTTGCCAGTGACCCAGGTCGGCGTCGGCCTGGTGCGGGTGATACAGGCCGACCCGCGGCAGGGGCCGGGGTTCGCGCCACGGCAGCTGGCGGCCCAGCCAGCCGCTGGCCAGGCAATGGTAGAGTTGGGTGGCATTCTCCAGGCCGCCCTGGCGCAGGTACTGCCAGAGCCGCTGGGCCTGCTCCGCGCTGACCGTGCCCAGGGCCGTCAGCTCTGGGTCGGGCTGGTCGTCGCCCGGCACCAGCACCAGGGTCGCGCCGCGTTCGGCCAATTCGATCAGCCGCTCCACCCCATAGCGCCAGTAGCCGATGCCGCCGTGCAGGGACAGCAGGATGACCTTGGCATGCTGCAGCACCTCCTCGACATAAAGGTCCACCGAGGCGTGGTTCTGCAGCTGCGCGGGGCTGGCCAGGCGCAGGCTCGGGTAGTCCTCGGGCAGGGCGCGGGCCGCTTCGGCCAGCAGCGCCAGGTGCGAGTCGCCGGTGCAGAGGATCACCAGCTCGGCCGGGGTCTGCGCCAGATGGGCGATGCCATCGGCCGGCACATAGCCGCCGGGCTGGGTGCGCAGCAGGTGCATTAGCCGGCGCCCCGCAGCGTTTTTCGCCAGTCGCCGTTCATCCCAGCAGGGTACGCAGCTCGGCTTCGATGGCCGCCTGCTCGAGGCCCTGACCGATGATCACCAGGTGGCTGGCGCGGCTTTCATCGCTGCGCCAGGGGCGGTCGAAGTGCTTGTCGAAGCGTGCGCCGACGCCCTGCACCAGCAGGCGCATGGGTTTGCCGGGAATGGCGGCGAAACCCTTGATACGCAGGATGGCGTGGCGCTGCACCAGGGTGGCGAGGCTGTCCAGCAGCAGACGTTCCTCGACCTCCGGCAGGCTTACGGAGAAGGAGTCGAACTCGTCGTGGTCGTGCTCGTCGTGGTCCTCCAGGTCGTGGTGGGTCTTGCGCTGGTCGATGTGCAGCTCGGTCTGGGCGTTGAGGCCGAGCAACACCGACAGCGGCAGCACGCCGCTGCGCGCCTCGATGACCTTGACCGCCGCGGGCAGCTCCGCGGCGACTTCGGCGCGCACCGCGGCCAGGGCCTCGGCGCTGAGCAGGTCGGCCTTGTTGAGGATCACCAGGTCGGCGCTGGCCAGTTGGTCGGCGAACAGCTCGTGCAACGGCGATTCGTGGTCCAGGTTGGGGTCCAGCTGGCGCTGGGCGTCGACCTGCTCGGGGAAGGCGGCGAAGGTGCCGGCGGCCACGGCCGGGCTGTCGACCACGGTGATCACCGCATCCACCGTGCAGGCGGTGCGGATTTCCGGCCAGTTGAAGGCCTGCACCAGGGGCTTGGGCAAGGCCAGGCCGCTGGTCTCGATGAGGATCTGGTCGAGCTCGCCACGGCGCGCCACCAGCTCGCGCATCACCGGAAAGAACTCCTCCTGCACGGTGCAGCACAGGCAACCGTTGGCCAGCTCGAAGATGCGGCCGTTGGCTTCTTCCTCGCTGCAGCCGATGCTGCATTGCTTGAGCAGGTCGCCGTCGATGCCCAGCTCGCCGAATTCGTTGACGATGACCGCGATGCGCCGGCCCTCGGCGTGGTCGAGCATATGCCGCAGCAGGGTGGTTTTGCCGGCGCCGAGAAAACCGGTGACTATGGTGACGGGCAGTTTGCCCAGGGATTTCGAGTCGTTCATGCGCGCTTCTCTGCCAGGTCGAAAGTCGGCGGGCAGGCAGCACGAACGCGGTGGGTTTGCACCCACGCAACGAATGGCCACCGGATCACCCCGCCCGGTTGTCGTAAAAATGCGTTCGCAGGCAGGTCTCCTGGCTCGCGACCTGGCCCGTGGGCCGGCTCTTCGCCTTCCCGCACCCGGTGCAGTGGCTGTGGAAGAGCATCAGTCGCTTACAGTTGCGGGGGCAGCCGTGGCATCGAACCACGTTCCCTCTTAGCTCCGGCGGGTCCTGTGCGGAGGCCGGAGAACCTCGAAAGGGCAAGGCTACGCAGTGCCGGCGGGTCGGTCAAATGCTGCTTGTCCGTAGGCGTCCCGACCCCGAAGCGTGCAGCGCAGTTGACGCTCGCCCAGGGTTCGTGATGTTCTAGAAAGCTGTTTTCAGGTGTCTTGCGCCACGGCGCAAGGTGAAACGGGAAGCCGGTGCGTCCTTCGTGGACCAGTCCGGCGCTGCCCCCGCAACGGTAAGCGACTGCCCAGGTATTGGCTGCGTGTCTCGACACGGACCACTCGCGCGTGCGTCGCAAGCCCGGAGACCGGCCTGGAATGCAAGTGTTTGGCAACCCGCGGTGGGCGGGCGCAAGCCGGAATCCCCGTGCGTTCGTCGCGGGGGTCCTTCGTGCGTTCCCTGCCGCCCGGCATTTTACCCGCACGGAAGGAACGACCATGTCCAGCAGCACCTTGACGCATTCGGCCGCGGCCGACCTCAATTTGGCCCAGCGCCTGACCCTGGCCATCGGCGCCGGCCTGGTCGGCCTGCTGCTGGTGTACTTTGCCGGCTTCTCGCCGATCGAGGCGTTGCACAATGCCGCCCACGATACCCGGCACAGCGCCGCCTTCCCGTGCCATTGAGGGCGACGCCATGTTCATCCGTATCGCCCGTACCGCCGGTTTCACCGGCTTGCTCGCCGCTCTGCTGCTGACCCTGCTGCAAAGCCTGTGGGTCACACCGTTGATCCTTCACGCGGAAACCTTCGAAAACAGCGCGCCGGCGGCGGAGCAGGCGCACAGTCATGAGCCGGGTGTGGCCGAGCATCAGCATGACAGCGAGGCCTGGTCGCCCGAGGATGGCTGGCAGCGCGTGCTGTCCACCAGCGGTGCCAACTTGGTGGTGGCAGTGGGTTTTGCCCTGATGCTGGCGGGGCTCTACAGCCTGCGCGCACCGGGTCGCGTCCGCGATGGCCTACTCTGGGGCCTGGCCGGCTTCGCCACCTTCAGCCTGGCGCCGTCCCTGGGCCTGCCACCCGAGTTGCCGGGTACCGCGGCGGCGGACCTGGCGCTGCGCCAGTACTGGTGGATCGGCACCGCCAGCGCCACCGCGGTCGGCCTGGCGCTGTTCGCCTTCGCCCGGCCCTGGGCCCTGCGTATCGCCGGCCTGCTGCTGCTGGCGGTGCCGCACCTGATCGGCGCGCCGCAGCCGGAGGTGCATGAAAGCCTGGCGCCGGCCGCGCTCGGCCAGCAATTTATCCTCGCCTCGCTGGTCACCAATGGGCTGTTCTGGCTGGCCCTGGGGCTGGCGTCGGCCTGGTTTTATCGCCGTCCCGGTAGCCTCCAGGCGGCCTGAGGGTGCCGCTAAGCGTGACGGTAGCCGGATTCGGCTGCCGTCGGGGTTGCTCCGAGCAGGCCCTGCGCGAGCTGTTGGAGCGGACCCTGCAGAGCCAGGGCCTGCCACTGCAGGCGCTTGACGCCCTGGCCAGCATCGATCTTAAACAGACCGAGCCCGGGCTGTTGGGCCTGGCCCGCAGCCTGGGGTTGCCGCTGGTGTGCTTTTCCGCCGAGCAATTGGCCCGTTTCGAGCCTCTGCTGAGCCGTCGCTCAGCCATCGCCCTGCGTGAAACCGGTTGTGCCGGCGTCGCCGAGGCCAGTGCCCTGGCCCAGGCCGAGGCGCTCGGTGGTCGGCCGGCGACCCTGCTGATGGAAAAACTCAGCAGCGCCGAGGCCAGCCTGGCCTTGGCCCACTGCGCTGCGGAGCCAAGATGACGGTCTATTTTATCGGCGCCGGTCCCGGCGACCCGGAGCTGATCACGGTCAAGGGCCAACGGCTGATCCGGACCTGCCCGGTGATCCTCTACGCCGGCTCCCTGGTGCCGGAAGCGGTCCTAGAGGGGCATTGCGCCGAGACCCTGGTCAACACCGCCGAGCTGCACCTGGAGCAAATCATCCAGCTGATCGAAGACGCCCATCGGCGCGGCCAGGACGTGGCGCGGGTGCATTCGGGCGACCCCTCGCTGTACGGCGCCATCGGCGAGCAGATCCGCCAGTTGCGCCGTCTGGAGATTCCCTTCCAGGTCATTCCCGGGGTGACCGCCACCGCGGCCTGCGCGGCCTTGCTGGAAAGCGAACTGACCCTGCCGGGCATTTCCCAGACGCTGATCCTTACGCGCTTTGGCCACAACAGCGCGATGCCCCCTGGCGAGCAGCTGCCCGACCTGGCCCGACATGGCGCGACCCTGGCGATTCACCTGGGCATCGTTCATCTGCAGCAAATCGTCGAGCAGCTGCTGCCGCACTACGGCGCCGACTGCCCGGTGGCGGTGATCCATCGTGCCAGCTGGCCGGACCAGGACTGGGTGCGTGGCACCCTGGCCGATATCCAGCCGCGGGTCGTCGCCAAGGGGTTTCGGCGCACTGCGCTGATCCTGGTCGGCCGGGTGCTGGCGGCTGACGCCTTTGCCGACTCGTCGCTCTACCACGCCGCGCACCGCCATCTGTACCGCCCCGCGGACTGAGCTCAGGGGGCTGTCAGACGGCTCAGGCCATACAGGCTAACGTCCACCTTACCGAGGTTATCGATGATCAGGATCTGTCCCTGGTGCGGGCGCAGCCGCGTATTGACCGGACTGGTGAGCAAGGCCTGGCGGAACACGTGGTAGCTCGTGCGGTGTTCGGCGGGCAGGCGGGCGTCGAGAAAGGCATGCAGGGCCGGCAGGCGAAAGTGCCAGTGGCCGGCGGCGCAGGCGAAGCCCTGGTGGCGCAACAGTTCGATCAGTTCGCCATCGCCAGCCAGTACCTGCTGGCAGCAGTGGAGGAAATCGTTCAGTGCATGGTCCATGCTTCGCCCCTGTCGAGCCTGATGGAAATCCGTTTCCGATAAAATTTTGGCGGGTCCTGTAACGCAGTGGCAGGGCGCGACTCTATTTCACTGTCGGGACCCACACAGCCGTCCACGGCATCTTCCCACTTGTTTCGAGGATTACCCATGAGCATCAAGACCGCTACCTCTGGCGCCGCCCTGGCTTTCGCTGCTGCCGCCCTGTTCGCTGGCGTTTCCGCACCGGTTGCCGCCGAGGAAGCCAGCACCGTGCATTGCTACGGTGTGACCTCCTGCAAAGGCCAGAACGATTGCAAGACCGCGGAAAACAGCTGCAAGGGCCAAGCCGCCTGCAAGGGCCACGGCTTCAAGAGCATGACCCTGGCCGAGTGCAACGCTGCCAAGGGTACCGTCAAGGAGTAAGCGCGCCTCCGGCGCGCCATGGCCCTGGGGCCAGGGCGCGCTGTTTTTTTTCGTCCTTTTGATTTTTTTCGAGCTATCACTCCGAGGAGCCCGGCATGTCCGCCGAGTCATCCCGCCTGGGCTTTGGCCTGGGCTTGCGTAGCGCCTATTACGAAGAGATTCTCGCCCAGCGCCCACCCGTGGACTGGTTCGAAATCGTCTCGGAAAACTACCTGGTCGAAGGCGGCAAGGCGCTGTATTACCTGGACGCCATCGCCGAAACCTACCCGCTGGTGATGCATGGCGTGTCGCTTTCGATCGGCGGTCCGCATGCCCTGGACCGCGATTATCTGCGGGCGCTCAAGGGGCTTGCCGATCGCGTGCGCCCGGCCTGGATCTCCGATCACCTGTGTTGGAGCCGGGGTAATGCGCACCAGCTGCACGACCTGCTGCCGCTGCCCTATACCGAGGAAAGCCTGCAGCATGTGGCGGCGCGGATCCGTCAGGTACAGGACCTGCTGGAGCGCCCCTTGGTGCTGGAGAACGTCTCCAGCTACGTGCGCACCGCCGACGCCGATTTCAGCGAATGGGAGTTTCTCGCGGCGCTCAGCGACCTGAGCGGCTGCGAGCTGTTGCTGGACCTCAACAACGTCTATGTCAGTGCCCATAACCACGGCTTCGACCCCTGGACCTTTATCCGCTCGCTGCCGCCCACCCGCATCCGCCAACTGCACCTGGCCGGCCATAGCCAGCAGGGCAGCGCCTTGATCGACACCCATGACCAGCCGGTTTGCGACCCGGTCTGGCAGCTGTACCAGGACACCCTGCGCCATCTCGGACCGGTGGCCACGCTGCTGGAGCGCGATGATCATTTCCCGCCCCTGGCTGAGTTGCTCGACGAACTGGGCCGTGCCCGCCAGTTGGCCCAGGCCGTCCTCGGCGGGGTGGCGGCATGAGGTTGGTGGAGTGGCAGCTGGCGTTCGAGCGTTACCTGCTGGAGGCGCCGCTCAGTCCGCCGGCCGCGCTGCGCGCGAGCCTGCTGGGCAGTGCGGCGCTGAACATCGAGCAGGGCCTGGGCATCTACCACAACGCCTACCGGGCGCGGTTGCAGGACACCCTGCGGGGGGATTACTTCTGCCTGCACCAGTGGCTGGGCGACCTGGAGTTCGAGCGCCTGGCCGGCGCCTACCTGGAGGCCCATCCCTCGTCGCACTACAGCCTGCGCTGGCTGGGGCAGCAATTGCCGGCCTTTATCGAGGCGCACCTGGTGCCCGAGCAGAGCGCGCCGCTGGCCGAATTGGCGCGCCTGGAGTGGGCTTTCACCCTGGCCTTCGACGCTCCGGACGGCGCCCCGCTGACCCTCGAGGCCATGGCCGGGCTGGCCGCCGCGCACTGGCCGGAACTGCGCCTGGGCTTGTTGCCCAGCGTTCAGTGGCAACGCTGCCAGTACAACAGCCTGGCGCTGTGGCGGGCGCTGAAGGCCGAACAGCCGTTTCCCGGCAGCCAGCTCCTGGCGGCGCCGGAGTCCTGCCTGGTCTGGCGTCAGCACAGGATCAGCCGCTACCGCAGCTTGTCGGGCGGCGAAGCCGAGGCACTGGCCGGCATGGTCGAGCAGGGTTGGTGTTTCGCCGAGCTGTGCGAGCGTCTTACCCACCAGGTACCCGACGCGGCGCAGCAGGCGGCGCTCTGGCTCAAGCAATGGGTAGGCGAGGGGCTGGTGTGGCGACGGCTGCCGGAGGAAGGGAACCTAAGCGCTGACAGCTGAGTCAGCTGCACAATCGGCAGTCAGTTTTGGCACACGAGAGAGGGATCTCCTCATGCTGACACTTATCCCGCCCGCCCTGCGTCGTCTCAAGTTGCCCCTGCGGCTGCGTTTGTGGAATGGCAATCAACTGGACCTCGGTCCCACGCCGAGCGTGACCCTGGTGGTCAAGGACCCGAGCCTGGTCGCCCAACTGGCCCATCCGAGCCTTAGCACCCTGGGCGGTGCCTACGTCGAGGGTCGCCTGGAGCTGGAGGGGCCGATGAGCGAGATCATCCGCGTCGGCGATACGCTGAGCCGTGCGTTGCTCGACGGTGGAGGGGGGCCGGTGCCTGAGCGTTCCAGCCATGACCCGGCCGAAGACGCCGCCGCGATCGCCTATCATTACGACCTTTCCAACGACTTTTACGCGCTCTGGCTGGACCGCCAGATGGTCTATTCCTGCGCCTATTTCAGAACCGGTCAGGAAGACCTCGAACGTGCGCAAACGGCCAAGTTGCAGCACCTCTGCCGCAAGCTGCGCCTGCAGCCGGGCGACCGTTTGCTGGACGTCGGCTGCGGCTGGGGTGGGCTGGCCTGTTATGCCGCGCGTGAGTTCGGCGCCCAGGTCACCGGTATCACGCTGAGCCGCGAACAGCTGCAACTGGCCCGCAAGCGAACCCAGGTCGAGGGCCTGCAGGACCGGGTGCAACTGGTGCTGCAGGACTACCGCGACCTGCCCCAGGACGGCCGCTACGACAAGGTGGTGAGCGTCGGCATGTTCGAGCATGTCGGCCATGCCAATCTGGGGCTCTACTGCCAGCGCCTGGTCGGTGCGGTGCGCGCGGGCGGGCTGGTGCTCAACCACGGCATCACGTCCAAGTACACCGATGGCCGGCCGGTGGGTCGCGGCGCCGGTGAATTTATCGAGCGTTATGTCTTTCCCCGGGGCGAGTTGCCTCATCTGGCGACCATGACCGCGCGCCTGAGCGAGGCCGGGCTGGAAGTGGTGGACGTGGAAAGCCTGCGCCTGCACTACGCCCGCACCCTGGAGTTGTGGAGTGCGCGGTTGGAGAGCCAGTTGGACAAGGCCGCCACCCTGGTGCCGGAACAGGCGCTGCGGATCTGGCGGCTATACCTGGCCGGTTGCGCCTACGGCTTCGCCCAGGGCTGGATCAACCTGCACCAGATCCTTGCGGTAAAACCCTTGGGGGATGGCTCTCACCCGTTGCCCTGGACGCGGGCGGACCTGTATCGCTGAGCCTAGGGATCAGGGAGAGGGGTGGTCGGCGCAGTGCCTGTAACAGCGGGGTGGAGCTGGGCAAGGCAGGCCGCTCGCCGCAGTTGGCCAGCCAGGCACAGCGCCCAGCCGGGATGGCTTACCATGGGCCATCTTCTGACACCGAGCGCGTCATGCCCCGATTGTTCTCGCGCTATCCGCTGGTCCTGACCCTGTTGCCGATTCTGGCCGGGCTGCTGGTCAGCTGGCTGGTAGCTGGCCGTTTGGCTGAGCAGCGGGCCTGGCAAGCCCGCAGCGACGAGGCCCGTGGCCAGCTGCAACTCTATGCCCAGACGCTGCACACCCTGGTGGAGCGCTTTCGTTCGGTGCCGGCGTTGCTGGCCCAGGACAGCGATATCCAGGCCCTGCTGCGCACCCCGGCGGCGCCTGTCGCGCGGGCGACCTTGAACCTTCGGCTGGAGCGTCTCAACCGCGCCGCCGGCTCGACCGTGCTCTACCTGCTGGACCGCCAGGGCGAGGCGATCGCCGCCAGCAACTGGCGTGAGGCGGGGAGTTTTATTGGTAACAACTACGCGTTCCGGCCCTATTTCCAGGAGGCCTTCCGCGCCGGCGGCGGGCGTTATTTCGCCGTCGGGGTGACCACCGGGGTGCCCGGCTACTTCCTCTCCCATGCGGTACGGGACGACACCGGCGCGGTACTCGGGGTGCTGGTGGTGAAGCTCGAGTTCGAGGCGCTGCAACAGGACTGGCAACGACAACCGGACGTCCTGCTGGTCAGCGACGAGCAGGCCGTGGTGATTCTGGCCAATCGTCCGGACTGGCGCTTTCGCGCGCTGGAGGTCCTGGCCGAGCCGGTCCAGCGGCAGGTGCTGAACACCCGGCAATACCCCGCGCAGGCCCTGCGCCCCCTGACCAGCCGGGTCCTGGCGCAACTGGATGACAGCGCCCAGCGGCGCCGGGTAGAAGGCCCGCAGGGCCGGCAGGACTATCTTTGGCAGCGTCTTTTGCTGCCCGATGAGGGCTGGACCCTGCACCTGCTGATGTCGCCCGCGGTGCTTAACGACAGCGTGCGCAGTTATCGCCTGGCCGCCGCCGGGATCTGGATGACCCTGGCGTTTTTCGGGCTCTTTCTGCTGCAGCTTCGGCAGAACCAGCGCTTGCAGAGCGGTATCCGTGAACGGCTGGAACTCGAGGTGGCGGCGCGCACCGCGGAATTGCGCGCGGCCCAGGAGGGGCTGGTGCAGGCGGCGAAGATGGCGGCTCTGGGGCAGATGTCGGCGGCCTTGGCCCACGAGCTCAACCAGCCGCTGACCGCCCTGCAAATGCACCTGGGCAGCCTGCGCCTGCTGCTCGACAGTGGGCGTCAGGCCGAGGTGCGCGAGGGCCTGGGCCGGGTCGAGGCGCTGCTGCAGCGCATGGCGCTGCTGAGTGGCCGGCTGAAGACCTTCGCCCGCAAGAGCCCGGCGGGCTTGCGCGAGCGCTTGAGCCTGGACGGCGTGCTGGAGCAGACCTTGCAGCTGCTCGGGCCGCGGCTGCGGGCCGAGCAGGTTACGCTGCGCCGCGAGGTCGATCCCCTGGCCCAGGTGTTGGGTGACGGCATTCGCCTGGAACAGGTGCTGCTCAACCTGCTGAACAACGCCCTGGACGCCATGGCCAGGGTCGAGCACCGGCAGCTGACCATCGACCTGCAGGCGTTGCCGGGAGAGTGGCTGCTGAGCATCGGCGACACCGGCGGCGGTATCGCGGTCGACCACCTGGGGCGGGTATTCGAGCCTTTTTTCACCACCAAACCCGTGGGGCAGGGCCTCGGCCTGGGCCTGGCGGTGTCCTTTGGCATCGTCCACGAGCTGGGTGGACGCCTGGAAGCCGGCAATACGCTGGAAGGCGCAGTGTTTCGCCTGTATCTGCCGGCTGCGCCCGCGGCCTGACCGTCCTGAGGCTCAGGCCGTGGGCGGTTGTGGCATCTGCGCCACCTGCTGCTGCAGCCAGTGGCTGAACAGGGCGGTGGCCGGGTGCTGGGCGCGCGCGGTGGCCCGGTAGCGGTAGCCGCTCGCCTGAAAACCGAAGGGCGCCAGCAAGCGACCCGTCAGCACCTCGTCGGCGACCAGGTGCCAGGGCGCGAGACAGATACCCAGGCCGCCGAGGGCCGCCTCGATGCTGAAGTAGTAATGCTCGAACTCCGCACCCTTGCCGTCCAGTGGTGCGAGCCCAAGGGATTCGCACCACATCGCCCAGGCGTTACGCCGTGTGCGGGTGCGCAACAGCGGCGCCTTGGCCAGGTCCGGCGGCTGCCGCAGGTCCAGCGCAGCGGCCAAGGCCGGGCTCAGCACCGGCCCCAGCCACTCGGCGAACAACTCACAGGCGCCCGCCTGCAGGGGCCCCTGACCGACGTCGATGACCAGGTCATGGCGTTGCCCCTGGCCGGTCCGCGCCCGTTCGGTGGTACTCAGGCGCACCTCGATCCGGGGGTGGAGCGCGTTGAAGTGGTACAGCCGCGGAATCAGCCAGCGCATGCTGAAAGTGCCCAGGCACGCCACGTCGAGGGTGTCCTGGCTGTCGTCGGCCAGGGCCTGCAGCGCCGCTTCCATCTGATCGAAGGCGGCCGACAAGGCCGGCAGCAGGGCGTGCCCCTGGCGGCTGAGGCGTGGCTGGTTTTTGGAACCCTCGAACAATGCCAGCCCCAGATGATCCTCGAGCTGGCGCACCTGGCGGCTGATGGCGCCGGGCGTGACCGAAAGTTCGTCCGCTGCGGCATTCATGCGCCCCAGGCGAGCGGCTGCTTCAAAGGCACGGAGGGCATTCAGGGAAGGCAGGCGACGTTTCATTAGGTGAGTTTATCTCACATAAGACTGGGGTGGAAAATCGCTTTCCCCACGGAACACGCCTGGTGAAACTCTTGCTGCATGCGGCTACCAACGGGGCAGCCGTTCCATCGAAAGTGAGTAAAGCGCCATGCCTTTTGTCCGTACCCATGTCCATCACAGCAGCAGCCCGGCGTTGCGCCAGGCCATAGTCGGCGGCATTCACCAGGCCCTGGTCGAGAGCATCGGCATGCCCGACGCGGAACTGTTCAACCTGGTGGCGGAGTACCAATCGGCGGACTTTTTCTATGATCGAGGCTTCAACGGCATCGCCCGTTCGGAGCGCCTGGTGGTGGTCGAGATCACCCTGCGTCGTGGCCGTAGCGACGCGATGAAGCGCGACCTGTACGCGGCGATCGCGGTCAATCTGCAGCGCAGCGGCCTGTCGCCCCGTGACCTGTTTATCTTTATGCACGAGAACGATTATTCGGACTGGTCGGTGGGCAATGGCGCCTTTGCCATGGCGTTGGTGCAGCAGCCAGGCAACGATTAGTCTCGGGCTGGCGCACGCCCGCGTGCGATACACTGCCGGGCACAGCGCAGGAGGGTGGGATGAGCGGGCAGGTACTTTTTGTCGATGACGAGGCGGCGATTCGCGAGGCGGTGCAACAGTGGTTACAGCTGTCGGGCTTTGCCGTCAGCACCTGCTCCTCGGCCGAACAAGCCTTGGCCCAGCTCGATCGGACCTTTGCGGGCGTGGTGATCAGCGATGTGCGGATGCCCGGCACCGATGGCCTGCAGTTGCTCGAGCAACTGCTGGCGATCGACCCGGACCTGCCGGTGATCATGGTCACCGGCCATGGCGACGTACCGATGGCGGTGCAGGCGCTGCACCGCGGCGCCTACGACTTTATCGAGAAACCCTTCAGCGCCGAACGGCTGCTCGACAGTGTGCGCCGGGCCCAGGACAAGCGCCGGCTGGTCTGTGAAAACCGCCAGCTGCGTGAGCAGTTCGCGCGCAAGGACAAGATCGAATCGAGTCTGTTGGGCGTATCGCGGGCCATGGAGCACCTGCGCCGGCAGATCCTCGAACTGGCACCCACCTCGGTCAACGTATTGATTCGCGGCGAGACCGGCAGCGGCAAGGAGCGGGTCGCGCGCTGCCTGCATGACTTCAGTCCACGCCAGATCAAACCCTTTGTCGCGCTCAATTGCGCGGCGATCCCGGAAAGCATGTTCGAGAGCGAGCTGTTCGGCCATGAAAGCGGCGCCTTCACCGGCGCCCAGGGCCGACGCATCGGGCGTATCGAATACGCCGATGGCGGCAGCCTGTTTCTCGACGAGGTGGAAAGCATGCCGCTGGCCCAGCAGGTCAAGCTGCTGCGGGTGCTGCAGGAAAAGACCCTGGAGCGTCTGGGCTCCAATCGCAGCGTGCGAGTCGACCTGCGGGTGATCAGCGCGGCCAAGCCCGACTTGCAGGAAGAGGCCCAGGCCGGACGCTTTCGCGAGGACCTGTTGTATCGGCTGAATGTCGCAACACTGACCATCGCGCCACTGCGCGAGCGACGTGAGGATATCCCGGTGCTGTTCCAGCATTTCGCCGACGAGGCGGCGCAGCGCCATGGCCGTGAAGCCGCGCCGCTGTCGCCCAGCCAGCTGGCCTGGCTGCTGAGCCACGATTGGCCGGGCAACGTGCGCGAGCTGATCAACGCCGCCGAACGCCATGCCTTGGGTTTGAGCGACGGGGCGCCGCCGGGCGGCGACGCCCAGTCGTTGGCCGCGCAATTGGAAGCCTTCGAGGCGCACTGCTTGCACAACGCCTTGCTCCACAGCCGCGGCAATATCGCCGAGGTCATGGCGCTGCTGCAGTTGCCGCGTCGCACCCTCAACGAAAAGATGCAGCGTCATGGCTTGCTGCGGGCCGCCTACCGCCCGGCGGGCGCCAGCGACGACGACTGAGGGCCGGTGCTGTCTCGGCGCCCGCCACAGCGACAGCCGATGTGCCGACACCCGGTGTGCCGACACCCGGTGTATCGACACCCGGTGTAAGGTAAGCGATCGAATGCTGCTGGCGAGGTCCCGCGATGAAGTACCTGTGGTGCGTGATTTTCCTGCTGACCCTGCTGTGGTCGGCCATCGAACCCAAGGATCGTTTCACCTGGTTGCTGGAGGTCGCGCCGGCCCTGCTCGGGGCCCTGGCGCTGGTGCTGACCTACGGCTCCTTTCGCCTCACGGGGCTGGTCTACGGGCTGATCCTGTTGCACTGCATCGTGCTGATGGTCGGTGGGCACTACACCTATGCCGAGGTGCCGCTGTTTGATCAGTTGCGCGACTGGCTGGGGTCCTCGCGCAACAATTACGACAAGCTCGGGCACTTCGTCCAGGGCTTGGTGCCGGCACTGATCGCCCGGGAAATCCTGCTGCGCAAGCAGGTGATCAACGGCCGCGGCTGGCTGGCGTTTTTCGTGCTGTGTTTCTGCCTGGCGTTCAGTGCCTTCTACGAACTGGTGGAATGGTGGGTGGCGCTGGCCAGCGGCGAGGACGCGGAGGCGTTTCTCGGCACCCAGGGTTATGTCTGGGACACCCAGTCGGACATGGGGCTGGCGTTACTCGGCGCCATAGTCGGGCTGCTGACCCTGAGCCGCTGGCACGACCGGCAGTTGCAGGCGCTGCCGCCCCTCAGGGGCTGATCCCGTGGCGCGCCTGCAGCTGCGCAAGCAGGTCCGGGTGGCTGGCCAGAAACCGGTCGAATTGCCGGATCAGTTCGGGGTGCTGCAGGCTGGACAGGTGATAGTCACCCTTTAGGTGGGGCAGCGTGGCATCGAACACCAGGGCCTCGCGGGGCAGCCCCGCGGCATGCAGGGCGTTTTGCGCGACCCGCGGGTTGAGGTAGACGCCGTCCACCCGGCCGGACAGCGCCATCTTCAACAGCGAATCGATCTGGTTGGTTTGGGTCAGGCGCATGCGCCCGGCGGCCAGCTCGGCCAGGTAGGCCTGCGGGGTGAAGCCCAGCGGGGTCCCGAGCACACGAAGGCGTCCCATGCCCTGGCCGAGGTTGCCGGGCAGCACCAGTACGCCATCGATAAAGGGCGCGGTGGCGACGCTGTAGTGCAGCCGGTGGCCGCGTTTCTGCTCGGCGCTCCAGTGCGGGTTATCGGGGTATTTGAGGTCCAGCCTGCCGGCCAGGAAATCACCCAACAGCCGCTGCACCGGTACCGCAACGTAGGTGAATTGGTGACCCTCGGCGTTGGCGAAGGCATCCAGCAGATCACGGGCAAACCCACGGTACTCTCCATTTTGCTGGCTGTAGTAGGGCAGGTAGGGCTGCAACTCCACGCCGACCCGAAAGGACTGCGCCCAGGCCATGGGGGCGATCAGGGTCCAGCTGAGGACGACAGCGAACAGGCTTCTCATCGGCGACTACTTCTGGGTCACGACAGGTCAGAGGGCTGGTCTAACCATAGTCGTTGCGTCGCATTCAGGGTTTGCGCATGTCTTTCAGCTGAGCCAATAGCGCTTCGGTGCGCGCCTGTTGTTCGGCTTCGCTAAGGTCGGGCTCTTCCAGGACCTGGTCCAGCGCCTCGAGCAATTCGGCTTGCCGCTGCACGCGTCGATCCAGCAGCTTGAGTTGCTTGTCGTTGCGCCAGTTCCAGAAGGCGAAGCCGAGCACCACCAACAGCGTGACAGCCAGACCGATCAACAATGGGGTTTTCATACCGGCCTCACATGGGTAGGACGGGGCAGGATCAGTTTTCGCATCAGCCCCCGCTGCAAGCCCACCGCGCCCCGAAATACGGTTTGCAGTTGTTCCAGCACAAACCCCTGGTGTTCGAAAAAACCTTGGGCAACCAGGCTGGCCTCGGTGGAGAGCGACGTCGCGCCTCGGGCGATCAGGTCGGCTTCGACGTCCTGGTAGAGGGCGCTGGCGACGCCCTGGCGCGCATGGTGAGGCGACGCGTACAGCAGGTCGATATGGCCGTCGTCGGTGCAGGCGATAAATCCAGCGAGCTGCTCGTCGATCAGGGCCAGTCGCGTCCGTTGGCTGCTCAAGCGACTGTGCCAGGCCTGCAAGTCCACTTTGCGCGGTGCCCAGGCCTCGCGCTGTACCCGGTCGTAGTGGCCGGCGGCCAAGGTATGCACCGACTGCTGAAACAGTTCGACCACGGCGTCGAGGTCGCTGCCCTGGTAATCGCGCAGGCTAAGCATTTTTAGAGTGTCGAGAGATTAAAAGGCGATCCTAGCATTTCATTCATTATTCAAACAAAGGCCCATCCGCTGCCTGCAAGTACTTGGGCAGGTCGTCGGTGAAATCCCGCAGTTGTTCTGAATAAAAATAGTGCCGGTTGGGCTGCAGCGCTTCGGGCAGCACACCGCCATTGGCGCGGCGAAACAGGGCGTAGGCGATGCAGCGCATACCAAAGGCGTCGGTATGAAACACGGTACTGCCACAGTCGCCGCAGTGGTAGCGGCACATGGCTTTGGTTGGGTGGGCAAAGGCGACGAGCCCTGCTTCGCCGTTGATGATCTGGACCTGGCTGTAGTCCCAGGCGGTGCCTTCGAAAACCTCGACGTCCAACAGCGTCCTGCAGGAGTGGCAATGACAATAGTTGCGCGCCCGTGGCTCGCCGACTATGGCGAGGGTGGTCGTGCCACAGGTACAGCTTACCCGGTACTTCATCGCGCTTGCGGTCTCGGTAAAAGAGCGTCAGTTTACACTGTTATATCGCCAAGCCCATGTCTGCCGTGGCTTGCAGGGCAGTGGCAGAGCCTTTGGCTGGACGCACTGGGCGTACGCGAGTGCAATAAGGGCAATAGGTTTAATCTATTTAATTACTTCAATTCGACCCTGTAACAGTGCGAATAACAACGGCTTCATATATCGTCAATAACACTTCGCGCAGGGCGGTGGTTATTTCGCAGGCCTTCGCGGGGGTATTGGCAGTGTATTGGCCGGTACCAGCGATGTTTGCTGTCTAGCCTTCATGTCGATGCTTTTTACCCGTTCGTACCCTCTGCCTAACGCCTTCACGGGCGATGCGGACCTCAGCCAAGGACTCTCCATGAACCTGACATTAACGCCCCTGATCTCGCTCCTCGCGGGCATCCTGATTCTGATCATGCCCCGTTTGCTCAACTATATCGTCGCGATCTACCTAATCGTTATCGGGCTGGTCGGTATTTTTGGCCTGGGCGGCTTCAACCTGCGCTAGGGTCACGCGCGGCGTTGCCGCGAATAATGGCCCCAGGCCTGCCGAGGCGCTTCATTCTGCCGGCTCAGTCTTTTGACGTTGCCGGGACGGCTGTGCGCCATATCCCTGCAGGGCCGAGGGCGAGCAGCGCTTCTGCGCTTGCGTGCCACTCTTACTGGCCGCTGCTGCCAAGGGCGTTTCTTCGTTGCCGGGTGGGGCAATGCGCAGATTAACCGCGGGTTCCACGTGAAACCCCCATGGAACCTAGCTTGCAGCGATTTGCACGTCGCAAGCGTACCTCCCGACCAGACCTCAAGCATCCGCCGTAGCCGCGCATGAAGGTAACCAGGACCTTCAGCGCACCTGGGTTCCCGCCTTCGCGGGAACGACGGTGAACCCAGGCATGCCTCGGAGGGACCGACGCTGCCAGTGAGCAATAGGGTAAGCAACGCATTGCCGCTCCGGCACGAACGGCCTCTACGTCCCCAAGCGTCCGTCATAGTCCCAGTCCCCTTCATCCCCGCGAAGACGGTTATCCGGTTGCTTGCGCATCTGGGGTTTGATCTGAAATCCCTTAATGTTATGTTATAACAAATAAAGCGAAGCTGAACCAACCCCCTGAGATGGGCTCATCGTCCTGCAAACGCCCAGCGGCGCTTGGTGGCATAAGCCCGCAAGCCCCAGCAAGGCCGTAACAAACCCCGCTCACCAATGGAGATGCCCATGCCCACCCGCCTTCCCGTAACCCTGCTGTCCGGCTTCCTGGGTGCCGGCAAGAGCACCTTGCTCAACCATATCCTGCTCAACCGTGAAGGCCTGAAAGTGGCGGTGATCGTCAACGACATGAGCGAGGTGAATATCGACGGCAGCGAGGTGCAGCGCAGGGTCAGCCTCCACCGTGGCGAGGAGACGTTGGTCGAAATGAGCAACGGTTGCATCTGCTGCACCCTGCGCGAAGACCTGCTGGTGGAGGTCGGTCGGCTGGCCCGGGAAGGGCGTTTCGACTATCTGCTGATCGAGTCCAGCGGTATTTCCGAACCCTTGCCGGTGGCGGAGACCTTTACCTTTCGCGATGAGGGTGGCCAGTGCCTGGCCGACCTGGCGCGGCTGGACAGCCTGGTGACGGTGGTCGACGGCTTGAATTTCCTCAAGGATTTCCAGGCCGCGGAGGCCCTGGACGAGGATGATCCGCGCTGCATCACCGAGCTGCTGATCGAACAGGTGGAGTTCGCCGACCTGATCCTGATCAGCAAGAGCGACCTGATTGGCCTGGAGCAGCGCCAGGAGTTGTTCGCCATCCTGCGTAGCCTCAATACCCAGGCCGAGATCCTGCCCATGGTCATGGGCGAGGTGCCGCTTGAGCGGCTGCTGAACACCGGGCGCTTCGACTTCGAGCGGGCTGCCCAGGCCGCGGGTTGGCTTAGGGAACTGCGTGGCGAGCATGTGCCGGAAACCAGCGCCTATGGCATCGCGTCGACGGTCTATCGGGCGCGTCGACCGCTGCATCCCGAGCGCTTTTTCGCCTTTATCAATCGCCCATGGGATAACGGCCGACTGTTGCGCTCCAAGGGCTACTTCTGGCTGGCCAGTAAATACCAGGAAGCCGGTAGCTGGTCCCAGGCCGGGGGCCTGATGCGCCATGGCTCGGCGGGGCGCTGGTGGCAGTTCGTGGACCGGGCGCAATGGCCTGAAAGCGCAGAGGAGCAGGCGGCGATCATGCGCCACTGGGCCCCGGACACGGGGGATTGCCGGCAAGAACTGGTCTTTATTGGACAGAAAGTCGATTTCGATCGATTGCACCGCGAACTGGACGCCTGCCTGCTGGGCGATGACGAGTTGGCCTTGGGTGCCGCGGCCTGGTCGGCCTGGGCCGATCCCTTCGGCGCCTGGTACGACGAGGCGGCCGCGTGATGGGCACTGCCACTGATCCGCTGCTGCGTTCAGGGCCCAGGCAGGTGCAGGGCACGGAGCCGGAGGTGCTCAGCGAGGTGTTGCACGACAGGGTCAATCTGGCCGTCTGGCAACGACCCTTGCCGGCACCGCTGCAAGCCTTCGCCCGCGCGGCGCTGCATTCAGGCCGGCCTTTGGCAGAAAGCCGGGTGCTGGAAGTGGAGCAAGGGCGGGTGTGGGACCTGGACAGGCTGCTGGTCGCTCAGCGGACGCTGCCCGGTCACGGAGCGTTTCTGGCTGACCTGGCCTGGCTGCTCAGCGCGTTCGCCTGGCTACTCGATGCCCGTCGTATTGGTTTACGCGTGCGCTCGCTGCAGCAGG
Organism: Pseudomonas sp.; assembly: GCF_040514055.1. Taxonomy (GTDB): domain Bacteria; phylum Pseudomonadota; class Gammaproteobacteria; order Pseudomonadales; family Pseudomonadaceae; genus Aquipseudomonas. Next base: position 72,792 of record NZ_JBEVDL010000011.1, on the reverse strand, counting down.
CCATGTGCCCGCGCTTTCATGTCGATCAGGTGCCGCTGCGGCTTATCACCACTTACGCCGGGCTGGGCAGCCAATGGTTGCCCGAGGGGTCCATTGACCGCCAGCGACTGGGCGATCCGCTCGCTGAGCCGAGCGCCCCTGAACTGATCGAGAACAGCCGCACCGGCGATGTATTGCTGGCCAAGGGCGAGAAATGGCTGGGCAACGAAGGGGCGGGATTGATTCACCGCTCGCCGCCGCAGTGCGTCGGGCAGGCGCGGCTGCTGGTCACCCTGGACTGGTTGGATTGAATCGCGCCTCAAGGCACCAACCAGGTGCCCTTGCTTTGGGTTTCGCAGAACGGCTTGAGGTAGCGGGCGTCACTGGCCACGCCGTAGTAGTGAATGTCCTGACGGTAGGGCATATTCGCAACCTGGGCATTGCTGCACACGCCGAAAGCCTTTACCGGACACTGGTCCAGGTACTCGACCTCGACTTTTTGTCCACTCAACTGCGGCTTGCAGAAGCCGCCGTGGAACAGTTCCTTCGGGATACTGCGATTCTGCTGGCAGACCTTGACCTCGACGCGCTCGTCTTCGCTGTGCACGACACAGGCTTCTCCCCAGGCCATGCCGGAGCAGACCAGTAACGCAAGCAGGCAAGTAACACGCATGCGGTTTTCTCCACATCCAATTCGGCGGCGACTCTAGCACGGCGGTTTTTGCCTGTCAGTGCTGCGACGGCAGACAAACGCTGCTTTCCCTCGGCCCGCCGACACCGCAGGATAGGCAGATGTTGAAACAGATCCCGACCCACCTGATTGCTGGCCCGCTGGGGGCCGGCAAGACCAGTCTGATCCGCCAGCTGCTGCGCCAGCGTCCGGCCGGCGAGCGCTGGGCGGTGCTGATCAACGAGTTTGGCCAGATTGGCATCGATGCGGCACTGCTCAGCACCGGCGACTCGGGCGTACGCCTTGCCGAAGTGGCGGGTGGCTGCCTGTGCTGTGTCAACGGCGCGCCTTTCCAGGTCGGCCTGGCGCGCCTGTTGCGCCAGGCGCGGCCGGACCGCCTGTTGATCGAACCCTCTGGCCTGGGCCACCCCGTGCAATTGCTGCAGCAATTACGCCAGCCGCCCTGGGCGGGTGTATTGGCTGTGCAACCTTCGGTCATGGTGCTTGACGCAGTGGCCATGGCGGCAGGCCAGGCGTTGCCCGACAGCCAGCGCGCGGCGCTCGAGGCCGCCGGGCTCTTGCTGCTGAACAAGGCCGATGGCCTCGACGCTGCCACTCGCCAACGTATCCTGGAAGCCCTTCCGCGGCGTCCGCTGCAGTGGACCCGCGACGCTGAGCTGCGCCTGCTCGACCTGCCGGGTATGCAGGCCGTGGTGCATGACGATGCGGTGCTGGCCGACGGGCCGCAGCCCGCGCCAGCATTGGCGACGTTATGGATCGATCCGGCTCAGCCGATCTGCCACGCCCAGGGCCAGGCCGATGGCTGGAGCATCGGCTGGCGTTGGCATCCCAGTCAGCGCTTCGACCGCGAACGGGTCCAGCACTGGCTGGCCAGCCAGGCCTGGCGCCGCGCCAAGCTGGTGTTGCTGACCGAGCAAGGCTGGAGCTCGGGCAACGCCCTGGACGGTGCGCCGATCCAGTGGCGCAGCAGCGAGTGGCGGCGGGATTCACGGTTGGAGTTGATCCTGGAGGACCCTCCCGACGTGCCCGGGCTAAGTGATGGCTTGGCCTGCTGCCGGCTCTAGCCACACGCGCCGCGGTGCCGCGGTAAACTGCCCCAAGGGTGCGGGTGGCCTGCCTCCTGGTTGCCTGAAGTAATCCATCAGGGGCCCTGGGCGCCCAAGCGCTCCAGCGCCGCGATCATGCTGCTGCTGTACTGCTGGATCACAAAAGGCACCTTGACCCCTTGGTAATGCATCAGGGCGCCCTCGATAAACCGCCATTTGCGCCAGATGTCGTCCAGCGTTCGTTGCTGGGCAGGGGTATCGACCTGCAAGTGGACCAGTTGCTCGGCGAAGTCGGCGGCCAACTGATCGGGTGCCTGGTCAGCAGCGCCCAGCAGATTGGCGCCCAGGCTATGGGCGGCATAGGCACTGGCGATCTGTTGCAGGACCAGGCCGGCGGCGCGGCTGCGGTTGATCAGCTCACCCGGCGGTTTGGCGGCCTGTTGGCGCAGGCGATGCTCCAGCTGATCGCACAGGGTCAGCAGCGCGCGATTAAGGCTAAGCAGCTCGCTCAATGCCCGCAAGTCGGGCGCGTCCTGGGCGCGCTGTTGCTGGCCCAGCTCGCTGAGCTGTTCACGGTAAGGTCGCCAGCGCGTCTGCAGCTGCGCCCAGGGACGCTGGGCCGGGGTACCCCGCAAGCCTTGCAGGGTATCGATGGTGTCGGTGGCGTCGGCCAGCCGCTGCTCGAGCGCGGCTGAGCTGGAATGAGGGTCTTCGTACAGCAGGTAGAGATCGGTCAGCGAGCCATGGATCGCCAGGCGAACCTGGTGCAAGCGTGCGAAGCTGTCGAGCGGCTCGGCCGCATCCAGCTCGGTTCCAGCCAGCACCAGCAGAATCCACAAGGCGGCCCATAAACGCGTGCGCATGAGCGGTTTTCCAAAAAGTGGCGGGTAAGGGGAGGCGTCGCCCGTCGGTGCGGGCCGGAGGCCGATCATCGCCGGGTAGCGGCGATGATCGGTGGCCAGGTTTTAAGGGTGGCGATTGAACCAGTCGAGGATCCGCGCCGGGGCTGCCGACAACCATTCGTGGTTACCCAGCGGATCGGTGTAGCGGGTGGTCTCGATGCCCTGGTACAGCAGGCGGTCGTAGTACATGTCCATGGTCCACCAGGGCACGATCATGTCGATAAAACCGTGCAGAAAGGTGGTTGGCGGGTGGTCGGCTGGCAGTGTCGGCACCACGCACAACGGGCCGGCACAGGTGGCGTAGGAGCCCGACTGGATGGCCAGCGCCTTGAACTCGCCGCGGAAGGAAATCGCCATGCGGCTGGTGTTGTACCCGCCGCTGGAGATGCCGGTGGCGTACTTGCGATTGCTGTTGAGCGGGCCGAAGCGACCGTCGCGGACCGCCTGCAGCAGGTTGGTGATGTAGGTGTAGTCGGTGGTCTGCTCATACAACTGCGCCAGGCCCGGGATATTGGTCTGCCAGAACAGGTCGGCGGCCGCACTCGGGGCGATGACCGCATAGCCGTTGTCTAGCAGGGACTTGATCAAGCGGCCTTCGTTGTACAACTTGCCGAGCCATTCGGTACTGGTATAGACGAAATCGTCCAGGGCGAAAAAAGAGCCCTGATAGATGATCACCACTGGCCAACCGCCGGGGGGCGGCGTGCCGACCGGGGTCTGGTAGATCACTTTGCGGCTGGTCAGACCGCCTGAGGCAATGGTCGTGGATTGATGGGTACAACTGATTTTTCCGGACAGCAGGAGGAACGGTTTTCGCTCGGTACAGCGTGATTCCGCCCAGGCGGTGCCAGTGCAGATGAAGCTGAGCAGCAGGGTGAGAAACAGCGTGCGGCATTTGGACAGGGAACAAAACATGGAGAGCCCTTCTTATTGTTGGGTGTGCTCGTACGAGCTGCTGAACCGGAGCGTCCTATCCGGTGCAGGGAGGTTCGATGCCGTCAGGGGGGTGGCGGATCGGCGCGAGGCAAGTCCTTGCGCCTCGGGAAAAGCTACGTTTTTCAGCGATTCCTGGGGTCAAATCGAAACAGAAATTCCGATTCCGTCAAGAGGGGGTTTCACCGCGCTTCCCTTGCCGGGTGTGCGCGGTGCGTCTAGAACAAGGCTTGGCGGGGAATAAATTTATTTTTCCGGCGTGCCTCTTGTCAGTTGTCGCGGGGCTGTTTAGAGTACTTCGGAACCGATGTTCCGATTCCGATATTCGGCTTACAATAACAATCAGGAGATCATCGTGGCGACTCAAGGAAAAAGCCTCGGCGTTGCTGCCGTGGCATTGCTCGGCCTGTGGCCGGCAACCCAAACCCTGGCCTTCCAGACGCGTTCCGGCGACTGGGCTCTGTCCCTGGACACCACCCTGTCCTACGGCGTCAACTACCGTGCCGAGGATCAGGACCGGGGCCTGATCGCCCGCGCTAACGGCGGCACGGGCGACAACACGGCGTTGATCAATTCCGACGACGGCAATCTCAATTTTCAGAAAGGCGAGTTGTTTTCCGAAGTACTCAAGGCCGTTTCCGACCTGGACCTGAAGTACGGCGAGAACTACGGGTTGTTTCTGCGCGGCCGGGCCTTTTACGATTTCGAGCTGGAGGAGGACGAGCGCCGCCACCGCCAGATCAGCTCTGAAGGGCTGGAGGAGGCCGGCTCCAGCGCGGACCTGCTGGACGCTTTTGCCTATGGCAGCTGGTCGATCGACGAGCGCGCGCTGAACGCCCGCGTCGGGCGGCAAGTGATCAACTGGGGAGAGGGGCTGTTCTACCAGAACGGTATTGGTGCGACCAACCCGATCGATATCAACGCGCTGCGCGCACCGGGGTCAGAGATCAAGGAGGCCTTTATGCCGACTGCGATGATCTCCGGCTCCTATGAACTGCGCGATAACCTGACGGTGGAAGGTTACTGGCAACCCGGCTGGGCCTGGGAGGCTTCGAAGATCGACCCGTGCGGTACCTATTTCTCGACCCTGGATGTGATTGGCGAGGGGTGCAATTACCTGTCCCTGCCACCGCTGCAGGAGCCCTTGTTACGCGGCGGCGCATTCGACAGCCCGCAGCAGGCCCAGGCCTATGCCAATAGCCTGGCACCGGGGTTCGTCAACGACCTGCTCAAGGGTTACCTGCCGGGCACCTTTATTCCCCGTACCAGCGATATCGATGCCGATGGGGCGCCGCAGTATGGCGTGGCCCTACGCTGGCTGGCGCCGCAACTCAACGACACCGAGCTGGGGTTCTACTACCTGCGCTACAACATGAACGTGCCCATGCTCGGGCTGACGGTCGGCCAACCGACCACCCTGCCCGTGGTGGGCGTGTTACCGGTGGCCAGCAGCTCGCGTTACTACGCCGAGTACCTGGAAAAGCGCGACCTGTTTGGCATCAGCTTCAACACCAGCATCGGCGGCGAAAGCATCTTCAACGGCCTGTCATTGGCCGGTGAGCTGAGTTACCGGCCCGACACGCCCATCGCCCTCGGCCTGGCCGAGTACCTGCCGGACGCACTGCTGGGCAGCCGAACCGGTCTGGCGGTCGGCAGCCGTCTGGACGGCTATCGCGAGAAGGACATGTACCAGGCCTCGCTGGTGGCCATCTACAGCTTCAACGGACTGCTCGGCTCCGACTCGGCGACCTTGCTCTCCGAGGTGGTCGCCAGTCGGGTCCAGGACCTGGAGTCGGACGTCGATTACTACAACGCCACCGCTAACGCCCTGGGCGCCCAGGCCAGCCTGTCGCTGACATACCCGAACGTGTTCAACCTGGTCAATCTGGTGCCCAACGTCAGCTACCAGTACGGCTTCAATGGGGTGGCTCCGCAGCTGACCAACGGCATAGTCGAGGAGTCGCGCAGTTACTCACTGGGCGTCGACGCCATTTACCAGGAGGCCTTCTCCGTGGGGGCGCGCTACGTCGGTTTTTCCGGCGGCGGCCTGGATAACAAACGCAGCGACCGCGACTACGTCAGCCTCAATATCAAGTACAGCTTCTGACCCCCTGGAGCCCTGCATGAAGACCCTTAACAAGAACAAAACCCTGCCGCGAGTTGCCCCCCTGGCCCTGCTGGTGCTGCTCGCGCAAGGCGCGGTGCCCGAGGTCCAGGCCCAGGTCAGCGGCGATCAGGCGACGCGCCTGGGCCAGGATCTGACCCCGCTGGGTGCCGAGCGTGCCGGCAATGCCGCCGGCACCATTCCCGCCTGGGACGGCGGCTTGCCCCAGTCCAATACCGCCTATGACCCGGCGCAGGGGTACAAGGATCCCTTTGCCGCGGACAAACCGCTGTTTACCATCACCGCCGCCAACGCCGAGCAATACCGGGCGAACCTCAGCCCCGGCCAACTGGCCATGCTCAAACGCTTTCCCAGCAGCTGGAAACTGCCGGTCTACCCCAGCCATCGCTCCGCGTCCTATCCGCAGCGGGTTTACGACGCGATCAAGGCCAATGCCCGGACGGCCACCCTGATCGAGGGCGGCAACGGCATCGCCGGCTTCAAGCTGGCCACGCCCTTTCCGATCCCGCAATCGGGCTTGGAAGTGATGTGGAATCACCTGGTCCGCTATCGAGGCGACAGCGTCAAGCGCCACTATGCCCAGGCGGTACCCCAGGCTGGTGGTGATTACTTCATCACCAAGATCGAGGACCTGTTCCTGTTCAACCCTGATGCCGGGGACGCCAGCCAGGAAAACGGCAACGTGCTGTTCTACTTCCGCCAGTCGGTGTTGGCGCCGGCGCGCCTGGCCGGTACCGAGCTGTTGGTTCACGAGACCGTGAACCAGGTCAAGGAGCCGCGCCTGGCCTGGCTCTATGCCTCGGGCCAGCGGCGTGTACGGCGCACCCCGAACGTCGCCTACGACTCGCCGGGCACGGCGTCGGACGGCATGCGCACCACCGACAATTTCGACATGTTTTCCGGGGCGCCGGACAAGTACGACTGGCAACTGGTGGGCAAGCAGGAGCTGTACGTGCCGTACAACAGTTACAAATTCGCCGATAAGACGCAAAAATACGCCGATATCGTCAAGGCTGGGCATGTCAACCCGGACCTGTTGCGCTATGAGTTGCACCGCGTCTGGCATGTCCGCGCCAATTTGAAAGCGGGTATGCGTCATCAGTACAAACAGCGCGACTTCTATTTTGACGAGGACAGCTATCAAATCCTCGTGGTCGACCACTATGACAATCGCGACAAACTCTGGCGCGTTGGCGAGTCCTACACCATCAATCTGTACGACCAGCCGCTGGTGTGGACAAGGGGCGATGCGGTGTATGACCTGATTGGCGGGCGTTATGTCATCGGCTTGATGTCCAATGAAGAAAAGGCCGATGAGTTTGGTGTGCCCTTAAAACCCACTGACTTCACCCCGGCGCAATTACGTCGGGACAGCCTGCGCTGAGGTCAGCCGAGACGCGGCACTTCCAGGTAATTGAGTGCCAGGCGTGAAAGTTCCGCCGGAATATCCTTTCCGGCGGTAATGCCCAAACTGCCAGTCATGGTGTAGTAGTTCAAGCTGGCCAATAACAGATGAGCAACCAGATCGGTTGCCTGGGTAGGATTGGGATGTCGAATGGTCATCAATTGCGCCAAGGCAATGCGGCAGAAGGCCTGGGCGATATACGCATTCAATTCATGGAAGCGCTGGCGGAATTGCAAATCGGCGGAGCTGCGGCGAATCAAGGCGCGCAGCAGGCCTTCACGGTCACGAAACAACTCGATGAGGGTACGGATAAACGTCTCGATCTGCGCTTTGGCGCTCAAGTCGCTTTGCAGGATTTGATCGATGGCCTGGTCGATTGCAGCTCGACTTTCGTCCACAAAGCGCCCGTGAACGGCATACAGCAAAATATCCTTGTCGCCCAGCAGTCGGTAGAAAGTCCCGACCGAAGAACCGGCAAGTTGGCTGATCTGGGATATCCCGGTTTCTTCGAAGTTATTAGTGGCCAGCAATTCCGCGGCAACATTGAGAAAGCGTTCCAAAGCCTGCTTACTGCGCTCTTGTGTCGGGGTAACGAGGCCATTCATATCAAAATCCTTTGAATACTATGGGGTGATTTTAGTTTTTTTGGCGACGTAAAGCAAATGCTAGCCATTTGCAGGCTGTTCTAAGTACAGCGCGTTTAATTAGCGGATATCTGTCATGAATATGAACGGGCGGCAAATAGTTAAGCTAAAACAGTGCAGGAGAATGGCGAAATGGATTACATGAAATTAAGTTCAGGGCGTTTTGCCTATCTATGCAAAGGCCAGGGCGCGGCGGTGTTGTTGTTGCACGGACTGGGTTCATCATTGCGCGACTGGCAGGCGCAAATCGATTACCTGTCGCGTTACTACAAAGTCTATGCCCTGGATCTACGCGGCCATGGCGACAGCGAACCCCTGCGTGCGCGGCTGGAACTCGCCGACATGGCCGCCGACGTGGCGGAATTTATCGCCACCCTGGAGATCGACCCCTGCTTCGTGGTGGGCATTTCCATGGGCGGCATGGTGGGCTTCCAGCTGCTGGCCAGCCACCCGGAACAGGTACGGGGATTTGTGGCCATCAACAGCGCGCCGAGCTTTCCGCTCGATTCCCTGCGCGTACGCGCTCGAGTGCTGGTGCGCAAGGCGATGGTCCGCCTGCTGGGCCTGCCTGCCCTGGGCCGGCTGATGGCGCACAAACTGTTTCCCCACGCCGAGCAGACCGCCTTGCGGGCCCAGTTCAAGACGCGCATCGCTGGGAATGACCAGGTGTCCTACCTGCATGCGCTGCAGGCCATTCTGGGGTGGTCATCCTTTCCTGCCGTGCAGGACGTCGACGTGCCGATGCTGATCATCAGCGGCGACCGCGATTACACCCCACTGGCCTACAAGGAGGCTTATGTACGTCAGCTGCGCAATGCACGGCTCGAGGTGATCGCCGACTCCGGTCACGCCACGCCGTTGGACCAGCCGGCGCAACTGAACCTGTTGATCAAGAATTTCCTCGACGAGGGGGTTCGCGCGCGGCGCACCAGCGGCCGCGAACCAGCGTTGTCGAGCCAGTAGGGCCGCGGGAGCCGATCTGGGACGCGACCTTCAGGCCCGTACAGGAGCGACGAGAAACACCTGTTCGCGTCGACGAAGTCCCGGCCTCCAGTGCGCGACAAGCCGTGGTGGGCCATTCGACAGTTGAGTGTTAGGGCGCTTCGGCGCCCTTTTTTTGTCCTTGCTGCTGGCGTTTCAGCGGCTGCTGCGCTGGCCGGCAACTTCCTTCTGCATCCATTCGACGAAGCCCGTGCGGTTGCGTGAGCAGATCAGCACCGTTCCGGACCCGGAAAAGCGCAGCACCACACCCTCGCCACTGGTCACGCTGTTGACCAGGTTGCCGAGCATGCCACCCAGGCCACCTCCCTTGGGCGCGGTGGTCACCGAGATCTCGTAGGACAGCGCGCTGTCCCAGCAGACCACGTGGGCATTGTCGATGATCACGTCCTTGCCCGGGTTCACTTCCAGCTCGAACATCGAACCGAAACCTGAAACCGCCACCTGGCCGGCCCCCGAAGTTTCCATGATGAAAAATCCGCCGGACTGGGCGAACAGCGCATTGCCGATACCCTGGGTCCTGACCTTCATGGTGGTGCCCGAGGTCGCCGCCACAAAGGCGCCGTCGTTCAGCAGGTACTGGCGTTTATCCACGTCCAGCATGCGCATGGCGCCGGGTAGCGCGGGCGACAGCAGGCAGTCGCCTTCGCCGCGCACGGCCTCGATATGCTGTTGGAAAAAGGATTCGCCATTGGCGAAACGGCGCATCAGGGCACTGCCAATGCCGCCGGTCATTTGGCCACGCAGGTCGAGGTTGGCTTCCATCATCACCATGGCCCCGGACTCGCAGTAGATCTTCTCGCCCTGGGCCAGGGAAACATGCAGAAACGGGTCGATGTCGCCGGTGACGGTGAAAACGGGCATGGCGGGGTACTCCTGTAAGGGGGGGCGCGGGTCAGGGTGGTTGGCGATGGCAGCGGGCTCAACCAACTGTGCGCAAGCCTAGTGCTTGGCGCGGATCGCGGCAACGGACCACTAAGGGCTATGTTCGCACCCGCGTCCGCGGCTTTACACTGGGCGCCTTCCTATCGAGCAGTCCCTTATGCACCTGCAAGCCTGGTCTCATCCCAGCTCCGCCGGCTTTACCCTGCGCGGCTGGCACAGCCCCCCTTCCGGCAAACCACTTCTGCATTTCCTGCATGGCAATGGCTTTTGTGGGCGCACTTACGAACCCATGCTGGAGGTGCTGGCGCAGTCGTTCGACCTGTGGCTAAGCGATGTTCAGGGGCACGGTGACAGTGATCATGGCGGCCGTTTTCACGGCTGGAACCTGAGTGCCGCGCTGGCCATCGAGGCCTTTGCCGCGGGCCGTGAGCGGTTCGGCGAAGCTCCGGCTTACGCGGTTGGACACAGTTTTGGCGGAGTGCTGAGCAGCCTGATCCTGGCCAAGGCGCCCCGGCTGTTCCAGCGTGCGGTGTTGCTTGACCCGGTGCTGTTCACCCCGGCGATGATTGGCGTGATGACGTTCACCGAGGCGCTGGGCCTTTACCGGCGCTCGTCCATGGCCCGCCAGGCCCGTGCCCGCCGCCATCAATGGCCGGATCGGGCCTCCGCCTACCAGGCCCTGCACGGGCGTGGCATCTACCGTCATTGGGACGATGCGGCCCTGCACGCGTTCGTTGCGCACGCCCTGCGTGAGACCGATGAGGGTCAGGTCGAACTCAAGTGCCGGCCCAGCCGCGAAGCGGAAATTTTCAGTTCCTTCCCCCGGCGCCTGTGGCCGTCGCTGGCGCGGGTGCAGACGCCGACCCAGGTGCTGCATGGCCAGCGCAGCTACCCCTTCGTCGCCAGGTCCGTGGCGCGCTGGTGTGCGCTCAATCCGCGGATCAGTGCGCAGGTGGTGCCCGGCGGGCACTGTTTTATGCAGGAGCAGCCGCTGGAGAGTGCCGAGCGGGTGGTGGATTTTCTGCTGCGTCAGGGCTGAGACATTTTTGCTTATGATTTGGCCGGCCAAGCCGCTCGGCATGACGGGCATGGATCAGTAGAGTGCGCGGTTTTGGCCAGGAGCACGTCATGGGCATCGCTAAACAAGTCGTCGCAGCGGCGGCCCTAGTGTGGGGGTTGCAGGTTCAGGCGGTTGAGCTGGTGGAAAGCCCGGCGGTCAAGGCGCTGTTCGAGCAGGCCGAAGTCCGCGGCACCTTCGTCCTGTACGACGTCGCCAGTGGGCGTTTCAGTGGACATGATCGTTGGCGCGCTGATACGCGTTTTATCCCGGCCTCGACGTTCAAGATCGCAAACAGCCTGATCGGCTTGTCGACAGGCGCAGTCGACAGCGTCGATCAGCTGCTGCCCTACGGCGGCCAACCGCAGCCGTTGAAGGTCTGGGAGCAGGATATGAGCCTGCGCCAGGCGATCAAGGTCTCCAATGTGCCGGTCTATCAGGAGCTGGCGCGGCGTATCGGCTTGGCGCGCATGCGCAGCAACGTCGCGCAACTGGGATACGGCACTGGTGAAATTGGCGACGTGGTGGATAATTTTTGGCTGAAGGGGCCGCTGGCGATCAGCGCCGTGGAGCAGACCGGCTTTTTGGCACGCCTGGCACAGGGCCGCCTACCGTTTCCCGCCGAAGCCCAGGCTCAGGTGCGCAGCATTACTCTAATGGAGAAGGGTTCGGGTTGGAGCCTGTATGCCAAGACCGGCCTGGCCGACAGCTATGAACCGGATATCGGCTGGTGGGTGGGTTGGCTGGAACAGGACGGCAAGCTGTACAGCTTCGCAATGAATATCTCGATGCCCGACCCGGCCGATGCCGCCAAGCGGCTTGAACTGGGCAAGGCCAGCTTGCGTGCGCTGGGGGTGCTACCCGCGGCCGGGGCCGATCAAGGCCGGCCCTGATGGTGCTCGCGGCGCCATTGTTCCAGCTCCACCACCTTGCCCATGGGTAAGGGCGCCGGCTCGGGCTCGGGTTCCGGAAAGGGATGGGGGGCCAGTTCGATGTGGCCCAGGTGGCGGCCAAACAGGCTGATGGTGCCGACATGGCGTTGTTGGCCGGTGACGGTGAACTCGAATCCATAGACCCGTGCCAGCCGTCGACGGCCACGGGCATCACGCAGCAGGGTCAGCTTGCGCAGTGCGACATTGCCGTCCAGCAGTTCCACGCGCATCTTCGCGCAATGCAGTTGCGCAAGTTCCAGCGCCCGCTCGCGTATGCCGTGGGCATGCCACAGCCAAGCGGCCGCCGTCGCCAGCAACATCAGCACGAACAGATTGCCCAGCGTCAACACCATGATCGTCTCCCGCGAAAGTGCACCAGCTTACGCGCCACCGTCGTCGTGCTCCAGTCCGTCAAGCATGACAAATTGACGGTCCGTTCAGGTTATCGGAAACCGTCATGAAAAATGCTGGGCGCGCGCTTGTTCTGGGTCTGCTGATCATCACGCTGCTCGGTTTTTATTGGCAGCATGACGAACCTGTGAGCGCGGAGGCGCTCGCCTGGCTGGCCGCCGTGCAGACGCCCACTCAGGGCCGCGGCGCTTTTATGTCGTTGATGGGGCTGGATGTGCCAGCGAATGAATCGCCCGAGCAGTTTGGCCAGGCGCGGTTGGCCGGACCCGGGTCGTTCCAGGATGCAGCGAGCCTGGCCACCCTGGCGCAACCACCTCGGTTCGATTCTGCTGGAAATCGGTGCAGCGGACTTCGATCCTTACCTGGGGCGACTGCATGACCTGGATGCCAGGTTCCGCTTGTTCAATCAACTGCGGTTGCGAGCGGGTGATGCCGATCGCTGACCAGGGCCTGGTGGCCTTGCCGGTGAACAACCCCTGCCGGCCCGGGGAGGCGCCGACCTGGAAGGCCAAGGACCGCCAGCTGTGTTACGCGGGCCCCGTGCCGGACGTCAAGGGCCTGCGGTGCCTGAGCCTGCCACGCTGGGCGTCAGCTTTCGCGCTTGATCGCCTGGTAGCGGGTTTCCAGTTCCTGGCGCAGTTCGCGGCGTTGGCGGGCCTGGTCGAAGCGCCGGCGCTCCTCGGCGCTTTCCGGTTGGCGCGGCGGTACCGGCGTCGGCTTGCCCTGGTCATCCACCGCCACCATGGTGAAAAAGCAGCTGTTGGTGTGGCGCACCGAACGCTCGCGGATATTCTCGGTGACTACCTTGATGCCGATTTCCATGGAGCTGGTGCCGGTGTAGTTGACGCTGGCCAGGAAGGTCACCAGTTCCCCGACATGAATCGGCTCGCGAAAGGTTACCTGATCCACCGACAGGGTCACCACATAACGCCCCGCGTAGCGACAGGCGCAGGCATAAGCCACCTCGTCGAGGTATTTGAGCAGCGTGCCGCCGTGCACATTGCCGGAAAAATTGGCCATGTCCGGGGTCATCAACACGGTCATCGACAGCTGGGCGTTTCCGGGTTCCATGACAACAGACTCCAGGCAGGTAGGAGGGCCAGGCAGTGACGCTGGCGCAGGCGGGCCACGACGGCCCCCCCATGGGAACGTAGCCCAAGGCCTAAGGGTCACCTGGGACGTACGGTTTCAGCATGACGTCTTCCTCCAGGGGCTGCACGTCAGTCTGGAAAAGGACATAAAAGACTGTCTATTTATCCAGTTCAGGCCTTGTTTTTTGAGGCTTTATCTTCTATTAATGTAGATAAAGCATCAAAGAGAGCCATTATGACCCCCTTGAACCAGGCCAAAGCCCGCGACGATTTTTCCGAGGATGCGCGTCGCGACCTGGCCCGTGTCATCAGCGCCCTGTTCGATCGCTGGCAGCTGGACACCGAACTGCAGATGCATTTGCTGGGCATGAGCCCCAAGAGCCGCAAGCAGCTGCCCAAGTACCGCTCTGGCGAGCTGGCCCTTCCGGGTAACCGCGACACCCTGGATCGCAGCGGCTACCTGCTGGGCATCCATAAGGGCTTGCGGCTGTTGTTTCCCGAGGACGAGGAGTTGCGTTTTACCTGGGTGCACCGGCGCAACCAGGCGCTGGAAGGCGCCACACCGCTGGAAGTGATGGTGCGCGATGGCCTGTTGGGCATCGCCCGTATTGCCCGTCTGATCGATTTCCAGCGGGGACGTTGATGGCGCTGTTCGATACCAGCTGCGATTTCGCCGGGCCGACCTACCGCAATATCGTGTCCTTGCGCGTGTCGGCCAACCTGTTCGACGACCTGGTGTCGGACCCCAAGGCTCAGGACGTGGCCAACAGCGCCGAGATGCGGGTGCGCAGCGTCGGCCCGGGTGTGATCGAGCGCGGCCTGGCCTACAGCGAATCCATCGGTTACCCCTTCGAGGCCGACCGGGCATCGGCCAGCCGCTTCGGCGACGGTACCATCCGGGTCTGGTACGGCGCACTGGAGGAGCAGACCGCGCTGGCGGAAACCTGCTACCACCAGATCCAGATGCTGCGCGAGGTCGACGGCATCGACCGGGTCGTGATCCGCTACCGCAAGGTCTGGCAGGTCCAGGCCGCCGGCCTGTTTATCGACCTGCGCGGCAAGGCCGCGGCCTTTCCCGACCTGTTGAGCGACGATTACGCCTACCCCCAGGAGGTCGGCAAGCGCCTGGCCGCCGAACGCCTGCCGGGAGTGCTTTACGACTCGGCGCGCTGGCCGAGTGGCCAGTGCCTGGCGGTGTTCCGTGCCGATCCCTTGTCGCACCCGGTGCAGCTGTACGACCTGACCTACCGCATCGATGCCCGCGCCGGGGTGGTGGAGGTCGAGCGCGAGCCGGGCAAGTTGCTGTGTCGCCTGAGCCTGCAGCAGTTGCGACGAACGCCGGGGCGCTGAAGGTCGTTCGGCGGTATGCCCTCAGTCGGTGTCGATCAGCGAATGGGCCCGGGTGTCCTTCATACCGATGTAGACCAGCAGCGAACAGGCGATGCAGGCGGTCACGTACCAGTAGAAACCGCTTTCCAGGCCGATGCTCTTGAACCACAGGGCGATGTACTCGGCGGTTCCGCCGAAGATCGATACCGTCAGGGCATAGGGCAGGCCGACGCCCAAGGCGCGGATCTCGGTGGGAAACAGCTCCGCTTTGACCACCGCGTTGATCGAGGTGTAGCCGCTGACGATGATCAGCGCGAACATGATCAGGAAAAACGCGCCCCACCAGCTCTGGACGGTCTGCAGCGTGCTGAGGATCGGCACCGTGCACAGGGTGCCCAGCAGGCCGAAGGCGATCAGGATCGGCCGCCGGCCGATCTTGTCGGACAGCGCACCGACCAGGGGCTGCAGCAGCATAAACAGGAACAGCGTCGCGGCGGAGATCAGGGTCGCATCGCTCTTGCTCATGCCGGCACTGTTGACCAGGTACTTCTGCATGTAGGTGGTGTAGGTGTAGAACGCCAGGGTGCCGCCCATGGTCAGGCCGACTACGGTCATCACCGCCTTGGGGTGACGGGCCAGGGTACGCAGCAGGCTTTCCTTGGGCTTGTCGCGCTTTTTGCTGAAGGCCTCGGTTTCTTCCATGCCGCGGCGCAGGAACAGGGCGACCACCGCGCACATCGCGCCGATCACGAACGGGATGCGCCAGCCCCAGGTTTCCAGCTGTTCCACCGTCAGGGTCTGTTGCAGCACGATCAACACCGCCAGGGCGACCAGTTGACCGGATATCAGGGTCACGTACTGGAAGCTGGAGAAAAAGCCGCGCCTGTCCTTGGTCGCCATTTCCGACAGGTAGGTGGCCGAGGTGCCGTATTCGCCGCCCACCGACAGGCCTTGCAGCAGACGAGCGAACACCAGCAGCACCGGCGCGCCATAGCCGATGCTGGCGTAGCTGGGGGTCAGGGCGATGATCAGCGAGCCGAAGCACATCAGCAGCACCGAGGCCATCAGCGCCGCCTTGCGGCCCATGCGGTCGGCGTAGATGCCCATCAGCCAGCCGCCGATTGGCCGCATCAGAAAGCCCACCGCGAACACCGCCGCGGTGTTGAGCAACTGGGCGGTCTGGTCGCCTTGAGGAAAGAAGGCTTTGGCGAAGTACAGGGAAAACGCGGCGTAGACGTACCAGTCGTACCATTCGACCAGATTGCCGACCGAACCACTGAAAATCGATTTGAGGCGCTGCGGCATGCTTTTGGCGACCATGGCGCGTGGGGGTGCAGCGAGGGTCTGTGAGCTGTCCATCACCTGTCCTTTTTATCGTTGTTGTGTGGAGTGCGTACGGGCAAGCCGTGCACACAACAGCGATAGCAAGAGCGGTGCCAGTGGTCCGAGTGGCGGACTAGAGCCTTCGGGGCGCTGCGGTGGCGCCACAGTCAGCGGCAAATGGCCGAGGCGCGCGAGCCAACCAGCGGAAACCCGCCGATGCCGTCGCCCCGGCCGGCAGCTCAGGCCTGGGTCAGGTACCAGCGCCAATCCTGCTCGCCGACCTCGCCCATAAACTGGCGGTATTCGGCGTGCTTGATCGCCAGGTAGACCTTGAGGAACTCAGCGCCAAAGACTTCGCGGGCCCAGCCCGAGTTCTCCAGGGCGCGCAAGGCGGTCAGCCAGTCGGTGGGCAGGAACTCCTTGGCCTGGGCGTAACCGTTGCCTTCGATCGGCGCGCCCGGGTCGAGCTGCTGGCGGATGCCGTGGTGAATGCCAGCCAGGATCGCCGCCGCGGCCAGGTAGGGGTTGGCATCGGCGCCGCAGATACGGTGTTCGATGTGCCGGCTGGGCGCCGGACCGCCGGGGACGCGCAGGCTCACCGTGCGGTTGTTGATGCCCCAGGTCAGCGCCAGCGGCGCGTAGCTGTTGGCCTGGAAACGGCGGAAGGAGTTGGCGTTGGGACAGAACAGCGCCAGCGAGTCGAGCAGGGTGGCCATCATGCCGCCGATGGAGTGCCTCAGCAGCGTACCGGCCTTGCCTTCCAGGTCAGCCAGCTCGCTGGCGTACAGGTTGTTGCCCTGGGCATCCGCCAGGCTGACGTGCATGTGCATGCCGGTACCGGCCAGGTCGCCGAAGGGTTTGGCCATAAAACAGGCCTGCAGGCCATGACGGTTGGCCACGCCCTTGACCAGGCGCTTGTAACGCACGCCTTCGTCGATCGCCTGCAAGGCGTCGTAGCGGTGCTCCAGGGTGATTTCCACCTGGCCGGGGGCGTATTCGGAAATCGCCGTGCGCGCCGGCAGCCCCTGGGCCTCGCAGGCCTCGTAGAGGTCGTTGAGAAAGGGCTGCAGCTGCTCGAGCTCGTAGACCCCGTAGACCTGGGTGGCATGGGGACGCGCACCGTTGGCCTGGCGGGCCGGCAGTGGCCGGCCATCGGCGGCGCGCTCGCGGTCGAGCAGGTAGAACTCCAGCTCGACGGCCATCACCGGGTGGTAACCCTCGGCCTTGAGGCCGTCGATAACCTTGATCAGTACATGGCGCGGGTCGGCGATGGCGGCGGGTTGTCCGTGCTGCGGGTGCATGCTGACCTGCACCTGGCCGGTGGGCTGGGCCCGCCAGGGCTGCAGGGTCAGGCTGCCGGGCAAGGGATAGGTCCAGCAATCGGCGTCACCCACGTCCCAGACCAGCCCGGTTTCCTCGACGTCGTCGCCGTTGATGGTCAGGCCGAGGATGGTGCTGGGCAGCGGCCGGCCGCTGCTGTACACCGCCAGCAGCTCTTCGCGGTGCAACAGCTTGCCGCGGGGTACGCCGTTGGCGTCGATGATAAACAGCTCGATGCTGCGCACTTCGGGGTGCGCGTCGAGAAAGGTCTGGGCTTCTTGCAGGTCGGCGAATTGCATGGGGTTCTACTCGTGGGTCGGGGGCGCCGGGTGGCGCGCCCCCCGGGGGCGGGACTCGAAGGCTAGGGCGGCTTAGGCGGCTGGGCCGCCCTCGAGACGCGCACCCGGGATCTCCAGCAGTTCGCTCAGGCCCTGGTCGAGGGTGGCGATCAGCCGATCGACATCGGCGGCACTGGTGGCCGGGCAACACAGGGTCATGTTGTGGAACGGGGTGATCAGGATGCCGCGGTTGATCAGGTAGAGGTGCAGGGCCATCTGCAGGCTGTCATGGAACGCCGCTTCGGCCTGGGCGCCCGTGCGCGGCGGCTGCGGGCAGAACTGGAACTCGCTGCGCGCGCCCAGTTCGGTCACCGACCAGGCCAGGCCGTGGCGGGCGATCAGTCCGCGCAGGCCGGCGGCCAGCCGCGCGGCCAGCGGCAGCATATGGGCGTAGGCGGCCTCGGTCATGACTTCCGCCAGGTTGGTGCGCATGCAGTGCATGGCCAGGGCGTTGGCCGACAGGGTGGTGCCCATGCCGCTGTGCCCATGGCCGTGGCTCTGTTCGCTGGCATGGGCCCGGGCGATCTGCATGGCATGGGCCATGGCCGCGCTGCAGCCGTAGACCGAACAGGGCACGCCGCCGGCGATGGGTTTGCCCAGCGTCAGGAAGTCCGGCCCCAGGTTCCAGGCGCGGGTACAGCCCCCGGGGCCGGTGGAAATGGTATGGGTCTCGTCGATGATCAGCAGCGTGCCGTACTGGCGGGTCAGCGCCCGCAGCTGCGCGTGGAAGCCGGCATCCGGCAGCACCATGCCGATATTGGTCATCGCCGGTTCGCAGAGCACCGCCGCCACGTCGCCGGCGACCAGCGCCGCTTCCAGCGCGACCAGGTCGTTAAAGGGCACGGCGCGGCTGTAGCGGCTGAGGTTCTGCGCCTGACCGAGCAGGCCGGGACGGTGCACGGTATGGCCGTCCTGGTAGCGCACCATGGCGTCATCCACGGTGCCGTGGTAACAGCCGTCGAACACCAGGATCACCTTGCGCCCGGTGATCGCCCGGGCCCAGCGCAGGACAAAACGGTTGGCGTCGGTGGCGGTGGTTGCGACCTGCCAGTAGGGCAGGCCAAAGCGCGCGGCCAGCAGTTCGCCGGCCACCACCGCGTCTTCCCCGGGCAGCATGCTGGTCAGGCCATTGCCGGCCTGTTCGGCCAATGCGCGGGCGATGGGGGCGGGCGAGTGGCCGAACATGCTGCCGGTGTCGCCCAGGCAGAAGTCCAGGTATTCGTGGCCGTCGACATCGTGAAAGCGCGCCCCTTGGGCACGGCTGACGAACAGCGGCGAGGGCGTCGACCAGTCGCTCATCCAGTGCATGGGCACGCCGCCAAACAGGGAGTGGCGGGCGCGTTCGGCGAGGGTCAGGGACCGGGGGTTGTGGTCCATAAAGCGCTGGCGTTCGCGCTGGCTCAGGGTGGAGACGGCGTTTTCGCTGATACCACTGGCGGTCATTCTGAACACCTCGTTCAAATTTTTGCACATCATGGTTTTGTGATCACGAAACTGTCAAGAGGGCGTTAAAAAAGCCGATTCTGTATTATCCTCAACTTTTGTGATCACAAAGTTGAGGCCGTTATGGCGGTAAATCCCTGGTTGGGGCAGGTGGCGTTGATCAGCGGCGCGGGCAGCGAAGCGGGTATTGGCTTCGCCATTGCCCGTCGTCTCGCGCGCGAGGGGGTGCGCCTGCTGCTGACCGCCAGCAGTGAACGGATCCAGCTGCGGGCCGCCGAGCTGATGCGCGAAGGCATCGAGGCCCGGGCCGCGGTTGCCGACCTGACGGACGAGGCCCAGGTGGCGCGGTTGCTGGCCTGGGCGACGGCACAATGGGGGCGTGTGGATATCCTGGTGAACAACGCCGGCATGGCGCAATTGGGCAGCGCCGAGCCCTTTGCCGAGGTCGCGCAGATGGATCTGGCCACCTGGAACCTGTCGCTGGCGCGCAACCTGACCAGCAGTTTCCTGCTGACCCGTGGTGTGCTGCCGGGCATGCAGGCGCAGGGATACGGGCGCATCGTCAGCATCAGCTCGACCACCGGCACCCGCGGCAGCAACCTCGGCGAAGCGGCCTACAGCGCGGCAAAGGCCGGGATGGTCGGCCTGAACATGGGCCTGGCCCTGGAAGTGGCGAAACAGGGCATCACGGTCAACAGTGTCGCCCCGGGCTGGATCGCCACCGGTTCGAGCAGCCAGGAGGAGCGGCGGGCGGGTGAGCATTCGCCGATGGGGCGCCCGGGGCAGGCCGAGGAGGTCGCCGCGGCAGTGGCCTTTCTCGCCTCGCCCGAAGCCAGTTACATCACGGGCGAAGTGTTGGTGGTCGACGGTGGCAATTGCCTGATCGAATCCAAGGCGCCTTGACGCTGCACAGGCCTACGCCCTAGTGCTGGGGCACAGTGGCCCGCAATTCCCCTAAAACAACAGACCGGTCCGCCGGCGGAGAAGGGTAACCGTACCGATGAATGTGCCCCGCGACAACCTGCAGGAGCTGCTCTATCAACGTATCCGCGAAGGCCTGCTGGAAGGGCGTTTCCAGCCCGGCCAACGGCTGAAAATCCGCGACCTGGCGGCGGCCTGGGGCACCAGTCCGATGCCGGTGCGCGCCGCCTTGCAGCGCCTGGTGGCCGAAGGCGCGCTGGAAGCCGAGCCCCAGCGCTCGGTGCGCGTGCCGCTGATGACCCGCGAGCGCTTCCAGCACCTGCTGTCGGTTCGCCAGGCACTCGAGGGGTTGGCGGTGGAAATCGCCGCGCCGCGCATCGGGCCGGCCGAGGTGCAGCTGTTGCAGGGCTGCATCGAACGCATGGAGCGGGCGCTGGAACGGCGCGATGTGCAGGCCTACCTGAGCGATAACAGCCTGTTCCACCTGAGCCTCTACCGGGCCTGTGGCAATCCTGTGCTGCTGCGACTGATCGAAGGCCTGTGGTTGCAGGTGGGGCCGTTTTTCAATCGCTTGTTCACCGAGGCCGACCTGTCCCTGCGCCTGAACGACTTTCACGACGACACCCTGCGCGCCCTGCAGGCCGGTGACGGCAAGGCCGCGCGGGCGGCCGTGGAGCAGGACCTGGGGTTCTTCGGTCAGTTCCTGCTCAACCTGCTGGCGCTCGAGCCGTCCAGCGCCAAAGGGGCGGAATAACGGTAGGCCAGGGCCCCTCAGCGACTATTGGCCGCCGTCGGTGGTGGGGCGGCCGGCGTCGTGCAGCAGCTGCGCGGCAAACAGCTCGCGGTCGATATTGGCGCCGCTGAGCACCAGGGCCACCCGCTTGCCTTTGAGCTGGTCACGCTCCTGCAGGGCGGCGGCCAGGGGCGCGGCACCGGCCCCTTCGCTGAGGTTGTGGGTGGCGCTGAAATACAGGCGCATGGCCTGGCTGATTTGCTGATCGTCGACCGCCACGATGCGTTCGACCCCCGCCAGTATCATCGCCAGCGCCGCCGGTTCGGTGGCGCGGCAGGCCATGCCATCGGCCAGTTGGGTGCTGACCGCGTGTTCCCGGGCCTGTCCGGCGGCGAACGACAGGGCGTAGGCGGGCGCATGCCGCGAGACCACGCCGACGATGCGGGTGGCCAGGCCTAGGGCATCGCGCGCGGCGAGCATGCCGCAGATGCCCGAGCCCAGGCCGATCGGTACATAGGCCACATCGATGTCGCGCAGCCCACGGAACAGCTCCAGGCTGTAGCTGGCCACGCCCGCCACCAGGGCTGGATGAAAGGACGGAATCATATGCAAGCCCTCCTGATCGGCCAGCCGCGCGGCGGCTTCCCGGGCGGCCTGGAAGTCCTCGCCGGCCTCGATCAGGTTGACCCCCAGGGCGCGCATGGCGGCGTTCTTTTCCCGGCTGTTGCCGTGCGGCACCACGATATGGGCGGCAATGCCGGCGCGACTGGCGGCGAACCCCACGGATTGTCCATGGTTACCACGGGTAGCGCTGATCACGCCGCGCGGCGGCTGACCCTGGGCCAGCAGTTGCTGAAAATACACCAGGCCGCCGCGAACCTTGAACGCGGCGGTGGGCGCGTGATTCTCGTGCTTGACCCAGACCTCGGTGCCCAGCGCCTCGCAGAGCAAGGGCCAGCACAGTTGGGCGGTGGGCTGCATGCTGGCATGCACGACGGCGGCAGCCGTCTCCAGTTCGGTCAGCGACAGTGGCATGCGTTCATCCATGAGCTCGGCAAAGGAGCGTCAGCCTGGGCTGTCGATCCCCGGGCGGTCAAGCCCCCGCAGCGGATCAGCTTTCCAGCCAGACCTCGCGGGCCCATTTCCACACCGAGTCCCAGCTCTCGTCGGTGAGGTCGGCTTCGTCGCCATCCCACAGCAGCACCGTGCCGTCCAGCTCGACGCAGTAATAGTTGCCCTGATCCTCGCACAGCGGAATCAGCTCGCGGGGCACGCCGAGGGACCAGGCCACCGAGGCCACTTCCGGCAGGTAGGTGTGCGATTGTGGATCGGTCACGGTGACCGGCTCCAGGTGGCCAAAGACCACATCGCTGACCTGCAGCAGGAACTCGCGAAACTCGAAGGGGATGTTGATCAGCAGCTGTTCCTCGATCTCCACCAGGAGTTCCTCTTCGGGCAGCTCCAGCGGTACGGGCACAGTTTCGTTACGTTCGCGCAGTTCTTCGATCACTTCTTCCACGGCAGGGATCCTCCAGGGTGCGGGTGTGCTTTATACAGTAGCTGGCGGACGGAAGAAAAAAACCCGTTGCGTCACGCTTGCGGCCTGGGCGCGAGTGGACGGGCAATCCGCGGCGGACGGGCTGCGAATGGCCAGGTAAAGCCCTACACTGGCGCGCCCAATTCCGTGAAATAGTCCCCATGCTCGATCGCTACCGTCCCCTTGTCCTGCTCGGCCTGTTGGTCAGTTCCCTGGCTCAGGGCGAGCCGGCGCTCTGGTTGCGCGAGCCGCGCCTGTCGCCCGACGGCACCCAGCTGGTGTTCAGGGCCCACGGTCGCCTGTACCGGGTCGATGCCAGCGGCGGGGCCGCCTACCCGGTCACCGGCAGTCACTACTACGCCCACCACCCGGTCTGGTCGGCCGATGGCCGGCAGCTGGCGTTCGCCGCCAACCTCTATGGCAATGACGATGTGTTTCTGTTGCCCGCCGTTGGCGGCGAGTTGCGCCGGCTGACCCGCCACAGCGCGGACGACTGGCCGCTGGCATTCGGTGACGGCGACCGCAGCCTGCGCCTGGCCTCCCGGCGCCTGGGCCGTGCGCAAAGCGACTTCTACCTGGCCGAGGGCAGCCAGAACGGCGCCCTGTACCGGTTGAACCTGCAGGACGGCGCGCTGCTGGCTGAGCAGGCGCTGCCGGCGCCCCTGGCGCAGTGGAATGCCGCCCAGGATTGCCTGCTGTATCAGATGCCGGGCATGGACCAGCCCTGGCGTAAACACCAGCGCTCCTTTGCCGTGAGCCGGGTCTGGAGCTTCGACGCGAAAAGCGGCGAGCACCGCCAGTTGAGCGAAGACCGTATCGCCGCCAGCGACCCGCAGTGGCAGCCGGGCCAACGCGCCTATTACTACCTGAGCGAGCGCAGCGGCGATTTCAACGTCTGGCACCGCGACCTGCAGTCGGGCCAGGAGCGCCAGGTCACCCGCCACCAGGGTCATCCGGTGCGCGACCTGAGCGTGGCCGGCAATGGCGACCTGGCCTATGCCTTCGACGGCCAGTTGTACCGCCTCAAGGCTGGCGAAAGCGAGCCCAAGGCCTTGCCCATCGAGCTGCTGGGCGCCCGGGACTCCGGCGAGCAGAATGCGCCGCTGGAGCAGGTCGACGACTTTGTCGTCTCGGCCGATGGCCGCGAGGTGATCCTGGTCAGCCAGGGTGACCTCTACGCGCTGGATACCCGACGCAAGCGGGTGCGGCAATTGACCGAGACGCCGGCCGAGGAGCAGGCGCCGCTGTACAGCCGCGATGGCCATGGGCTGATCTACACCAGCGAGCAGGACGGCCAGGCGGCGCTGTACCGGCTGCAGGCGAGTACGCCGGATACCTCGCTGGTACCCGCCCAGGCGCTGGAGAGCACGCTGTTGTTGCGCCTGCCCGGGCAGGCGATCAGCCAGCCGCGGTTGTCACCCGATGGTCGCCAACTGGCCTTTGTGCTCGACCGGCAGGCGGTGCATGTGCTCGACCTGGCCAGCGGCACGCAGCGACAGTTGGTGGGGGCCGAGCAGAACACCTGGCGCGACGGCCTGGAGTTGAGCTGGTCCCCGGATTCCCGACGCCTGGCCTTGACCATCAACCCCGATACCCAGCAGCAGGACGTGGCCCTGGTCGAGCTCGACGGCAGCGCCCCGCTGCGCAATGTCAGCCTCAATGGCTACCGCGACGCCGACCCGCATTGGAGCAGCGACGGCGCCATGCTCTATTGGCAGACCGGCCAGTACGCCAGCTTCGGCGCGGACAGCGAGTCGACCGGCAGCAGCTTGCTGGGCTACTTTGTCAGCCGCCAGGCCAAGGGCCATTTTCTCGACGGCGAGAAAGCCCCCAGCACCGGCTACCGCTTCGAGGTCGAAGGCCTGGAGCATCGCCAGAGCCTGTTGGTGACCCCGCCAGGCGAGGTACTGGCCAGCCATCTGCAGGGCGACCAGTTGACCTACGTGCTGCTGCAGGACGGCCCGGTGGGCCGCAAGGCCCAGGTCTATCGGCATGACCTGCGCAACCTCAAGACCGAACTGTTGCCGGCCGAGTTGCCCGAGTTGCCCGAGGAGCCACAGGTGCGTTTGAGCGGCGATGGCAAGCGGCTCTACCTGCTGCTCGACGGCGAGGTGCAGGCGTTCGACCTCGAGGACGAGACCCAGCAGACCTTTGCCTTCGAACTGCGCCAGCGCGCCAGCTGGCAAAGCCGCATGGCCGCCAGCTTCGATCAGCTGGTGCGTGAAACCCGCAGCGAGTTCTACCGCGAGGACATGAACGGGGTCGACTGGCAGGCCTATGCCGATCACTACCGGGACTTTCTGCCCCAGGTCAGCACGCCCCAGGACTATGCGATCCTGCTGGGCGAGTTGGCCGGCGAGCTGAACGTCTCCCACACCTGGGCCTACACCCAGGCCGACTCGCCCTATGCGGAGGATCACACCGCCAGCCTGGGGCTGTACTTCGCCCGAGAGGGCGCCGCCCTGACCATCGCCGGCCTGTTGCCGGGCGGGCCCTTCGACCTGGCCCAGGCCACGCCGGGCGAGGTGCTGCTGGCGGTAAATGGCCAGCCGGTGGCGAACGAGGAGGAGCTCGCGGGCCTGCTCAATCATCAGGCCGGGCAGCGCCTGAGCCTGACCCTGGTCGACGCCGCGGGCGATCAGCGGATCGAGACGGTGAGTGCGATCAGCCTCGCCAAGGAGAACACGCTGGCATTGCGGCGCTGGGTCGAGCGCCGCCGCGAGCAGGTGCGCCAGGCCAGCCAGGGGCGGGTCGGTTATGTCTACCTGCCGGAGATGAGCGCGGAGGTTTTCCAGGCGGTGGTGGCCGAAGCCCTGGGGCGCCAACGCAATGCCGAGCTGCTGATCGTCGATGTACGCTTCAACAAGGGCGGTTACCTGGCCAACACCCTGGTCGGGTTGTTGACCGGCAAAGGTCAGGACAAGGGCATGGGCAGCAACGCGCCGCGGGTGGGTCAAGGCGCGCCGGACTCGGCGTCGCGGCAATGGACCAAGGCCTCGCTGCTGCTGGCCAACGCCGGCAGTTACTCAGAAGGGTCGTTCTTCAGCCAGGTCTACCATGACCAGAAGGTCGGGCCGTTGCTGGGCGAACCGGTGCCGGGCACCGGCACCGTGGTCTACGAACACCTGTCGCGGCTGTTGCCGGGGCTCAGTTACGGTATTCCGCAAATGCAGCTGCGCATGGCCGACGGGCGTTCCTACGAAAACCAGGAATTGCTGCCGGACCGCGAGGTGCGCCTGACCCCGGCGGACCTGCTCGAGGGGCGCGACCCGCAGCTGGACGCCGCGATCGACACCGCGCTGGCCAGTCTGAAACCACGCCAGTGACAGGCGCTGGCGGCCGTTAGGGTGCAGGCGTCTCGAGTGGCTGCAAAGGCAGCAGCAGTGCCTGGAAGCTGCTTTGCGAAGCCCAGATACGGCCATTCAGTGGGTCCCGGGCGGCGTGCTCGGCCAGCAGGCTGGCGCTTTCCTGGCGCAGGCGTTGCTGCAGCGGCGCCGGCAACGGGCTGAACAGCACGCCTTGCAGGCGCAGGCGCTCCAGGGCCAGTGCGCACTGGTAGAGGGCGTCGTCCTCGGCCTGCTGGCCAAGGCCCCGGCTGGCCTCGCGGACTATCGCCTGCAGGTCTGCTGGCAAGCCTTGGTAGGCCTGCTGGTTGATCAACAGGTCGGCGGCCGCGGCGCGACCCGGCCAGGGGTAGTAGTACCGCGCGCCCCGATGCAGCCCTAGCGCCTCGTCCTGGGGCAGCCCCTGGGAGATGCGCGCCTGGGGCGGATCCTGGGCCAGTGGCGGCTCGACGCGCGCGCCGAGGCGCTGCAACAGTTCGCCGAGCAGGCCGGGTTGCCGGACCGTCATGCCCAGCAGGTCAGTCGCCGCGCCCAGCTCGCGGTCGGACCATAACCCCAATGACAAGGGCTCTTGTTCCAGTGCCAGGGGCAACACCCCGTAAGGCCCATAGGTCTGCTCCCACAGCGCCTGCCCACCGTGCTGCAACCAGGCCGCATACTGCGACGCGGACAGGCCAAAGGGTTGCGCGCCGAAAAACACCGCGGCAGGTAGTGCATCCTCGGCGGACTGGCCAAGGCCCATTTCCAACGCCCCGCTGGACACCCGCTCAAGGCGCGCCGCGCCGTCCAGCGCCAGCGGTTGCAGCTGCAGGCGCCCGGCGCTGAGGCGGTTCACCCGCTCGGCCAACTGCTCGGCCAGGGCCTGATGTGTCGGCGCATCGCTATAACCCAGGCGCCAGACCCGTGCGGGCGCGGTCGGTTCGGGGCAGCCGGCCAACAGCAGGCCGGTGGTCAGCAGCAGGATTTTCAACAGCCTGGTTGGGTTCGGCATACGGTTCCCCGTCTAAGGCGCGCAGCCCGGGCGCACGGCCAGGGCGTGATCGGAACGCAGGACGAGGCGGGTCGGCGAGCCGGCCTGCAGCGCGAAGTGGCGCGCGAACCAGGCCGGGCCGTCCTCGTAACGCAGCCGGGTGGCGCTGGACTCGGTCAGCGCCGAGGCCTCCACCTCGACTGTCGGCACCACCAGGCAGTCCAGCGCCAAGGAGCTCACTCGCCTGCCATCCTCCAGGCTGACCGCATAGAGCGACGCAGGCCGCCGCCCGTTGACGTCGGCCAGGACCGCCAGGTTATCGCGGATGGCCAGCAGCACGCCGGGTCCGACCTCGATCACCCGCACCGGCGAGCCTTGTACCAGGTACAGCGTGCGGTCGGTGCGCAGCGACAGCCAGCCCGGCACGCGGGCATCGCCAAAGCGCGGGTAGGGCACAGGCTCCAGCAGCACCTGGGCCTGCAAGCGGCCCGCCTGCAGGCTCAGCTGTGCCAGCGCATAGTCGCCGCCGGAGGCGCGGCTGAACAGCACCAGCACTTGGTCGGGACCGGTGCTGACGGCGGCTGCCAGCTGGATGACGCCCGGGTCCTGGCCGCCGGGGGTCAGGGCCTGCCCCAGCTGCGCGGCATCCACCGGGCGGCCCTCGGCGCGCAGCCGGTAGTGGACGCTCTGGTTCGAGGCGCCGGTGTCCCAGCTGTGATACTCCTCGACCAGCTGCTCGATCTCCAGGCCCTGGCCGAGCGGGATCAGCGGCGCGAGCACCAGCAGTATCAGCAGCAGCAAGAGCGCGAATCGCACGTCCGTGTTCTCCTGGAGCGGGTCAACCGGCGCCGTGTCCGGCGCGGGCGGTCATGCGCCGCGAAGGCGGCTCAAAGGGCTTCCAGCTTGGCGTAACCGAGCATCAACCATTTGCTGCCCTCGGAGAAATTCACCTGCACCCGGGCCTGGGCGCCGGCGCCCTCGAAGTTGAGGATCACCCCTTCGCCGAACAGGGAGTGGCGCACGTGCTGGCCGAGGCGGAACTCGGTTTCCGGTACTTCGGCGCCGGCGAACAGGTTGCCGTTGGATGGCCGGCTAGCGCTGCCGTAGGGGCGGCTGACGCTGTTAGACAGCCGCACTTCCTGGATCAGTTGCGGCGGGATCTCGCGGACGAAACGCGAAATCTTGTTGTAGGTCTCGCTGCCGTACAGGCGGCGGGTTTCCGCGTAGCTGATCACCAATTGCTGCATGGCGCGGGTGATGCCGACATAGGCCAGGCGGCGTTCCTCTTCCAGGCGGCCGGGTTCCTCCAGGCTCATCTTGTGCGGGAACAGTCCTTCTTCCATGCCCACCAGGAACACCTGGGGAAACTCCAGGCCCTTGGCGCTGTGCAGGGTCATCAGTTGCACGCTGTCCTCGAAGGCATCGGCCTGGGTGTCCCCGGCCTCCAGCGAGGCATGGCCGAGAAAGGCCGCCAGGGGCGTCTGCTCGTCCTCTTCGTGGTTCTCGAAGGTGCGCGCCGCCGAGACCAGTTCCTCGAGGTTCTCCACCCGGGCCTGGCCTTTTTCGCCTTTTTCTTCCTTGTGGTAGGTGATCAGGCCGCTGTCCTCGATCACCACCTGGGTCATCAGGTGCAGCGGCATGTCGCGTACCTTGGTCGCCAGGCCCTCGATCAGCTCGACAAAGCCGGTCAGCGCCGACGCGGCGCGGCCGGCCAGGCCCTTGTGAGCGATCAGCTGGCGAATCGCTTCCCACATCGACAGGTCGGCGCCGCGGGCGTGTTCGCGGATCGCCTCGAGGGTTTTTTCGCCGATGCCGCGGGCCGGCACGTTGACCACCCGCTCCAGCGCCGCGTCGTTGCCGCGGCCGTCGAGCAGGCGCAGGTAGGCCATGGCGTTCTTGATTTCCGCGCGCTCGAAGAAGCGCTGGCCGCCGTAGATGCGGTAGGGGATCTTTTCCCGCAGCAGGGCTTCCTCGAGCACCCGCGACTGGGCGTTGGAGCGGTAGAGGATGGCGATGTCGCTACGGGCCATGCCGCCCTTGAGCGCGCGCTCGATGCTCTCGACCACGTAGCGCGCTTCGTCGTGCTCGTTGAAGGCGGCGTACAGGTTGATCGGCTCGCCGTCGCCGTCTTCGGTCCACAGCTCCTTGCCCAGGCGCCCACTGTTGTTGGCGATCAGGGCGTTGGCGGCCTTGAGGATGCCGGCGGTGGAGCGGTAGTTCTGCTCCAGGCGGATGGTCTGGGCGTCGGGGAAATCGCGGCTGTACTGGTGAATATTCTCGATCTTGGCCCCGCGCCAGCCGTAGATCGACTGGTCGTCGTCGCCCACCACCATCAGGCTGGCGCCGTCCCGGGCGAGCAGGCGCAGCCAGGCGTATTGCACGGCGTTGGTGTCCTGGAACTCGTCCACCAGCACATGGCGGAAACGCCGCTGGTAGTGCTCGAGCAGGCCCGGGTGGTCGCGCCACAGGTCCAGGGCGCGCAGCAGCAGTTCGGAGAAATCGATCACTCCGGCGCGGGCACAGGCCGCCTCGTAGGCTTCGTAGATGCCGCGCATGGTGCTGAGAAACAGGTCGCCGCTGGCCTGGATATGCTGCGGGCGCAGGCCTTCGTCTTTTTGGCCGTTGATAAACCACTGGGCCTGGCGGGCCGGCCAGCGCTGTTCGTCGAGGCCCAGGTCGCGGATCACCCGCTTGACCAGGCGCTGCTGGTCGTCGCTGTCGAGGATCTGGAAGCTCTGGCTCAGGCCGGCTTCCTGCCAGTGGGCGCGCAGCAGGCGGTGGGCCAGGCCGTGGAAGGTACCCACCCACATGCCGGCCGGGTTCAGCCCCAGCAGCTGCTCGATGCGCACGCGCATCTCGGCGGCGGCCTTGTTGGTAAAGGTCACCGACAGGATCGAATGGGCCGAGGCCTGCTCCACCTGAATCAACCAGGCGATGCGGTGCACCAGCACACGGGTCTTGCCGGAGCCGGCACCGGCCAGGACCAACTGACGACCCAGGGAGGCGGCTACGGCCTGGCGCTGGGCGTCGTTGAGCGAATTCAACAGGAGGGAGAGGTCATCATGCATCGCGGCATTCTACGGACGGGGGCAGGGGGGGGCAAACCCAGTTGTCCGGCGGTGGTCGTCAGGGTACGGCAGGTGGCGGTCTGCCATTCCCTCTCCTGACCGAGGATGGGGCTTATTGATTTATTGGTATATACATTAGCTTTGACATATGGATTTTATCGCGCTATTTGTATGTACAAATAAATCCAAGAGCGGCGTCCCATGGCTCACCTGCGTAGCTGGATCAACCTGCGTATCGCCAGTTTCGACCCGGCGTGGCCGCAGCCCTATGGCGCCCTGCCCGGCATGGCGCTGGAGGTGCGCGACGGGCGTATCGAGCGGTTGTTGCCGATGGCCGAGTGGTCGGCCACGCCGGGCGTCGAGGTGATCGATGGCGAGGGCCGCTGGCTGACCCCCGGGTTGATCGACTGCCACACCCATCTGGTCTGGGGCGGTGACCGGGCGGCGGACTTCGAGCGACGTCTGCAGGGCGCCACCTATGCCGAGGTCGCTGCGGCCGGCGGCGGCATCCGTTCCACCGTGGCGGCGACCCGCGCGGCCAGCGAGCAGGGCCTGTTCGACGCCGCCGAGCCACGGCTGCGCGCCCTGCTGGCCGAAGGCGTGACCTGCGTCGAGATCAAGTCCGGCTACGGCCTGGACGCCGAACATGAATTGAAGCAGCTGCGGGTCGCGCGCCGTCTGGGCCGCGAGCTGCCGGTGCGGGTGCGCAGCACCCTGCTGGCCGCCCATGCCGTGCCCGTGGAGTTCGCCGGCAATGCCGACGGCTATATCGACCTGGTGTGTTCGACCATCCTGCCGGCCGCCGCCGAGGCGGGCTTGGCCGATGCGGTGGACCTGTTCTGCGAGAACGTCGGTTTCAGCCTGGCCCAGAGCCGCCGGGTGTTCGAGCGGGCGCGGGAACTGGGCCTGCCGCTCAAGGGCCATGTCGAGCAGTTGTCCCACCAGGGCGGCGCGCGTCTGGTGGCCGAGTTCGCTGGCCTGTCGGCCGACCATGTGGAGTATCTGGACGCTGCCGATATCGCCGCCCTGGCAGCGGCGGGCACTGTCGCCGTGCTGCTGCCGGGCGCCTTTCTGTTCCTCAATGAAACCCGCAAACCGCCGGTGGCCGCGCTGCGCGCCGCGGGCGTGCCGTTGGCGGTGTCCACCGACCTCAATCCGGGCACCTCGCCATTCGCTTCGTTGCGCCTGATGGGCAACCTGGCCTGCTGCCTGTTTGGCCTGACGCCGGAAGAGGCGCTGGCCGGCATGACCCGCGAGGCGGCCCGCGCCCTGGGCCTGGACGACTGCGGGATGATCCGCGCCGGCCTGCGCGCGGATTTCGCCCTGTGGGACATCGAGCATCCCGCACAACTGGTGTATGAGCCCCTGACCCCGCGCCTGTGGCGGCGGGTCCTGGGCGGGGAGGTGGTATGAGCCTGGTCGAAGTGGATATGTGCCCCTGGCAAGGGCGAGTGGATGCCGGCGAAGGGCCGCGCGCCCTGCGTTGGCACCAGTGTGTGGCGCCCTATACGACGGATGCGGCGCCTGGCGTGGCGTTGCTGGGTTTTGCCTGCGACGAGGGGGTGCGCCGCAACCAGGGTCGCCTGGGCGCGGCCGAGGGCCCGACGGCCTTGCGCAAGGCCCTGGCCAACCTGGCCTGGCATGGCAGCCGCCCGGTGTTCGATGCCGGTGATCTGCGCTGCCTGGGCGAAGACCTCGAAGGCGCCCAGCAGGCCCTGGCCGCGCGGGTCGCCGAGCTGATCGGCGCGGGCCAGCTGCCGTTGCTGCTGGGCGGCGGCCATGAGACCGCCTGGGGCAGTTTCCAGGGCCTGGCCCGGGCAATGCCCGACGCGCGTTTTGGCATCATCAACCTGGATGCCCATTTCGACTTGCGCCAGAGCGCTCAGGCCAGTTCCGGTACGCCCTTTGCCCAGATCGGTGCCTGGCACCAGCGGCACGGCCGGCCGTTCGACTACCTGTGCCTGGGCGTGGCCGAGCCGTCCAACAGCGCTGCGTTGTTCGACACCGCCCGGAATTTCGGCCTGAGCTGGTGGCTCGACGAGGACCTTGAGTCTGCGCGTCTGCCGGCGCTGTTGGCGCAGATCGACGAATTCTGTGCCGGGGTCGACGCCGTGCAGTTATCCATCGACCTGGACGTGTTGCCGGCCAGTGTCATGCCGGCGGTCAGTGCGCCGGCCGCTCGCGGCGTACCCCTGGAATACATCGAAGCCATCCTCGAACGGGTCAAGGCCAGTGGCCGTCTGGCGCTGGCCGAGGTGGTGGAGTTCAACCCCCGATTCGACATTGATCATCACGGCGCGCGCTGCGCCGCTCGCCTGCTCTGGAAGCTGGCGCGTTAACGCCTGGAGATAGCCATGACTGCCTGTTCCCCGCGCACCTTGCGTGCGCCCCGCGGTACCGAACTCAGCTGCAAGAGTTGGCTGACCGAAGCGGCCTACCGCATGCTGCACAACAACCTCGACCCGGAGGTGGCCGAGCACCCGGAGAGCCTGGTGGTCTATGGCGGCATCGGCCGCGCGGCGCGGGACTGGCCGTGCCTGGAGAAAATCCTGGAAACCTTGTTGCGCCTGGAAGACGACGAGACGCTGTTGATCCAGTCGGGCAAGCCGGTGGGGGTATTCCGCACCCACGCCGACGCGCCGCGGGTGCTGCTGGCCAACTCCAACCTGGTACCGCACTGGGCGACCTGGGAGCACTTCCATGAACTGGATCGCAAGGGCCTGATGATGTACGGCCAGATGACGGCCGGCAGCTGGATCTACATCGGTTCCCAGGGCATCGTCCAGGGCACCTACGAGACGTTTTTCGCCATCGCCAACCAGCATTTTGCCGGTAACCCACGCGGGCGCTGGATCCTCACCGGCGGCCTGGGCGGCATGGGCGGTGCCCAGCCCCTGGCGGCGACCATGGCCGGGTTCTGCATGCTGGCGGTGGAGTGCGACGAGACGCGCATCGACTTCCGCCTGCGCACCCGTTACCTGGACCACAAGGCCAGCAACCTGGACGAGGCGCTGCAACTGATCGAGACGGCCAAGGCCGAGGGCCGGGCGATATCCGTCGGTCTGCTGGGCAATGCCGCCGATGTCTTCGCCGAGCTGGTGAGCCGCGGCGTGACCCCCGACTGCGTGACCGACCAGACCTCGGCCCACGACCCGCTTAACGGTTACTTGCCGGCCGGCTGGAGCTTGGCGCAGTGGCGCGAGCAGCAGCACAGCGCGCCCCAGGCGGTGACTGCCGCCGCCAAGGCAACGATGGCGGTGCAGGTTCGGGCCATGCTGGCGTTCCAAGAGCGCGGCGCGGCGGTGCTGGACTATGGCAACAATATTCGCCAGATGGCCCTGGAGGAGGGCGTGACCAACGCCTTCGATTTCCCCGGTTTCGTCCCGGCCTATATCCGCCCGCTGTTCTGCGAAGGTATCGGGCCCTTTCGCTGGGTGGCCCTGTCCGGCGACCCGGAGGATATCTACAAGACCGACGCCAAGGTCAAGGAACTGATCCCTGACGATGCCCACCTGCACAATTGGCTGGACATGGCCCGCGAGCGCATCGCCTTCCAGGGCTTGCCGGCGCGCATCTGCTGGGTCGGCCTGAAGGACCGTGCGCGGCTGGCGCTGGCCTTTAACGAGATGGTCGCCAAGGGCGAGCTGAAGGCGCCCATCGTGATCGGTCGCGACCACCTGGATTCCGGCTCGGTGGCCAGTCCCAACCGCGAAACCGAGGCCATGCTCGACGGTTCCGACGCGGTCTCCGACTGGCCCTTGCTCAATGCCCTGCTGAGCACCGCGGGGGGTGCCACCTGGGTTTCGCTGCACCATGGCGGCGGGGTCGGCATGGGCTTCTCGCAGCACGCCGGGCTGGTCATAGTGGCCGACGGCAGTGAGGCCGCCGAGCGCCGCCTGGGCCGTGTGCTGCACAACGACCCGGCCACCGGGGTGATGCGTCACGCCGATGCCGGTTACGCCATCGCCCAGCGCTGCGCCCGTGAGCAGGGCCTGGACCTGCCGATGCTGAAGGACTGACCACGGCGGCCACGCCGCGGCGTGGCGCTGCATGACCCGGACGCCTGGCGTCCGCGAACCACTGACCCGAACGGGGCGCGAAGCGTCCCAGGCTGGGCACCGGCGCCGGACGCGGGTGCCATCTGAGGATAAGAGACATGTACGATTTGCTGATCGAACCCGGCCACCTGACCCTGGCCGACCTGCGCCGGGTTGCCCGTGCCCCGGTGCGGGTGCGCATCGCCGAAAGCGCCCAGGCGGGTATCGCCGCGTCGGCCGCCACCGTGACCCGGCTGCTTGCCGAGGGGCGGGTGATCTATGGCATCAACACCGGTTTCGGCCTGCTGGCCAATACCCGTATCGAGGCGGCTGACCTGGAGATATTGCAGCGCTCCATCGTCCTGTCCCATGCCGCCGGAATCGGCGCGCCGATGGACGACAGCACGGTACGGATGATGATGGTGCTGAAGATCAACTCCCTGGCCCGCGGCCATTCCGGCATCCGTCCGGTGGTGCTCGACGCGCTGATCCGCCTGCTGCAGACCGAGGTCTATCCCTGCGTGCCGTGCAAGGGCTCGGTGGGTGCCAGCGGCGACCTGGCTCCCCTGGCGCATATGAGCGCGGTGCTGCTGGGCGAAGGCGAGGTGATCTACCGCGGCGAGCGCCTGCCCGCCGCCGCCGGCCTGGAAATCGCCGGTCTGCAGCCGATGAACCTGGCGCCCAAGGAGGGCCTGGCCCTGCTAAACGGCACCCAGGCCAGCGCGGCCTTCGCCTTGCGCGGGTTGTTCGCCGCCGAGGACCTGTTCGCCGCGGCGCTGGTCTCCGGTTCGCTGTCGGTGGAGGCGGCCAAGGGCAGCCGCAAGCCGTTCGACGCACGGATCCATGCGGTGCGCGGGCAACCCGGGCAGATCGACGCGGCCGCCGCCTACCGCCGCCTGCTTGACCACAGCGAGATCGAGGACAGCCATCGCAGCTGCGAGAAGGTCCAGGACCCCTATTCGCTGCGCTGCCAGCCCCAGGTCATGGGTGCCTGCCTGGACCAGCTGCGCCATGCGGCGAGGGTGCTGGAGATCGAAGCCAACGCGGTATCGGACAACCCGCTGGTCTTCCCCGAGGACAACGAGATCCTTTCCGGCGGCAATTTCCACGCCGAACCGGTGGCCTTCGCCGCCGATAACCTGGCCCTGGTGATCGCCGAGATCGGCGCCCTGTCCGAGCGGCGCATGGCCCTGCTGATCGATTCCAGCCTCAGCGGCTTGCCGCCGTTCCTGGTGGAAAATGGTGGGGTCAACTCGGGTTTTATGATCGCCCAGGTCACCGCCGCGGCCCTGGCCAGCGAGAACAAGAGCCTGGCCCACCCGGCCTCGGTGGACAGCCTGCCGACCTCGGCCAACCAGGAGGACCATGTGTCCATGGCGGCCTTCGCCGGCCGCCGGCTGATCGACATGAGCGAGAACACCGCGGGGATCCTCGCCGTGGAACTGCTGGCGGCGGCCCAGGGGGTGGATTTCCGCCGTCCGCTGCGCACCTCGGCGTTGCTCGAGACGGCCATCGGCCGCCTGCGCGAAAAAGTCCCGTTCTACGACAAGGACCGTTACTTCGCCCCGGATATCGACGCCGCCTGGCGCCTGATCCTTGGCGGGGGCTTCAACGATCTGGCCCCGGCAGCCCTGTTGCCGAGCTTCGAGTAAGAGGTGGGGGTGGAACAGGGTGGCGCGACGCCTTGAAAGCTCCGTCATACCCGCGAAGGCGGGTTTCCATGGCCCTGACTTGCCGCCTTCGCGGCAGCGACGGGCTGGCTGAGGCCATGACAACGGCGGGGCGAACTGCCGAGGACCGGGACGCCGCTTCGCCCCCCAGGTATGCTATGCGCCCATGAGTACCGCCCCGCAGTACCAGCGCATCAAGGAGCATCTGCTCGCGGCCATCCGCGACGGCGAGTTGCGCCCGGGCGACCGGATCGCCGCGGAAACCAGCCTGGCCACCCAGTTCGGCGTCAGCCGCATGACGGTCAACCGGGCTATTCGTGAGCTGGCCGACGCCGGGGTGGTCGAGCGTTTTGTCGGCGATGGTACCTATATCGCCGAGCCCCGGGCCGAGTCGCCGCTGACCGAAATCCGCAATATCGCCGACGAAATCCGCGCCCGCGGTCACCAGTACAGCGCCCGGGTCGAAGGCCTGGCCGAGGTCAGCGCCGACGAGGACGTGGCCCAGCGCCTGGGCGTGCGCCTGCAGGCGAAAGTGTTCCGCAGCCTGATTGTGCACTGCGAGAACGAGGTGCCGGTGCAGTTGGAGGAGCGCCACGTCAGCCCGGAGCTGTGCCCCGACTACCTGTTGCAGGACTTCACCCAGATCACCCCCAACCAGTACCTGAGTCGCACCTGCCCGCTGACCGACGTCGAGCACCTGCTCAGCGCGCGTCTGCCCGGCGGGCACGAGCAGCGGCTGCTGAAGATCGGCGCGGACGAACCCTGCCTGCTGCTGCTGCGCCGCACCTGGTCCGGTGGCCGGCTGGTCAGTGTTGCCCGCCTCTGGCACCCCGGTAGTCGCTACGCCCTGCGCTCGCATATTCACCTGCAGGACCCGGGCAAGGGCTCGCACAGCGTTTAAGCCCGAATTAGCCGACGGGATGGTTGGGTGCCCCGCCGTGCTCGGGTATGCTCCGAATACGCCTAGGCCAGCCAACAAGAACAGAACCCGCCTATGACCGCTCCCGAGTCACGCGCCAACGCTGCCCCCGCCGTTTCGTTCGACCCGCGTCTGGTTCTCCAGCAGTACGCCACCGCTATTGCCGCCGAGCGCACCCGCCTGCTGTATTTGGGCTCGCGGCTGCCGACCCTGCTGATGCTGCTCAATGGCCTGGCCTGCGCCTACCTGCTGTGGCGTCCCCAGGACAGCCTGCTGCTCAGCGGCTGGTTGATCGCCCTGGTGCTGTTGGCGGTGTCGCGCCTGGTGCTGGTGGTGGCGTTCAACCGGGCGTTGCCCTCGCGTCAGGCGCGACCCTACTGGCACTGGATGTTTCTGATCGGTGCCGGCCTGTCCGGATCGACCCTGGCCTTCGCCGCCATCTACCTGGTGCCGGTCGACCAGTTCAGCCAGCAGGCCCTGGTCTTCGGCCTGATCGCCGCGGCGATCCTCTCGGCCAGTGTGGCCTACGCGGTCAGCTTGCCGGCGTTCCTGACCTTCGCCTTGCCCTGCCTGGTGCCGGCCATCGGCTACCTGCTGCTCAGTTTCCAGCCGCTGCAGCGCGGCTGGGGACTGTTGGCGACCATCCTGCTGCTGGCCCTGTTGGTGGTGGCCTGGCAGGTCAACCGGCTGGTGCACAATGGCCTGCTGCGGCGCTTCGAGAACCAGGCGCTGATCGCCCACCTGGAGCACGCGCGGCAGCAGGCCGAAGGCCTCAATCAGGAACTGGCGCGGGAAATCGAACAACGCCGGCGCGCCGAGCGGGAGTTGCGCGAGGCCCACGGCGAGCTGGAAATGCGCGTGGCCCAGCGCACCCTCGAGCTGGACGAAACCAGCCATGCCCTGAGCAAGAGCGAGGCGCGCCTGGCGCTGGCCCTGGAGGCCAGCGAGCTGGGCCTCTGGGACTGGGACCTGGTCAGCGACCAGGTGCACCACTCGCGGCTCCAGGAGCTGTTCGGCCTCGAGCCCGAGCAGGCCACCACCATGTTGCGCGACCTCAAGCCGCGCCTGCACCCCGAGGACCTGCCCCTGTTACGCCGGGCCCTGGTCGAGCACCTGCGCGGCAGCAGCGACGGCTACCGGGTGCAGTACCGTATCCGTCATGCGCAGGGGCACTGGGTCTGGCTCGAGGACCGTGGCCGGGCAGTGGAGCGCGACGACCGCGGTCGTGTGCTGCGCATGCTCGGTACCCGCCGCGACATCAGCGCGGCCATGGGTCGCGAGCAGGAACAGCGGCTGGCCGCCACGGTGTTCGAGGCGGCCAGTGAAGGCATCGTCATCCTCGACCCGGACTACCTGTTGCTGGCGGTCAACCAGGCCTTCAGCGAGGTCACCGGTTACCGCCGTGAGGACGTGTTGGGGCGCAGCATCGCCACCCTGGTCAACAGCCGCGAAGCACGCCGCCAGTACCAGCTGATCCGCCAGCAATTGCAGCAGACCGGCAGCTGGCAGGGCGAGATGATCGAGACGCGCAAGAACGGCGAACTCTACCCGCAGTGGCTGCAGCTCAATGCGGTGCGCGACGGACGCGGCACGGTCAGCCATATCGTCGGCTTTTTCGCCGACCTGTCGTCGCGGCGCGAGGCCGAGGAACGCCTGCGTTACCTGTCGCACTACGACGAGCTGACCGGCCTGGCCAACCGCAGCCTGTTCAAGGAGCGCCTGCACCAGGCCAGCCAACGGGCCCGTTCCAGCGGGCGAGGGCTGGCCCTGCTGCATATCGACCTGGACCGCTTCAAGCTGCTCAACGACAGCCTGGGGCACGAGGTGGCCGACCAGTTGTTGCGGCAGATGGCCCGGCGCCTGACCCAGGCGGTGTCGGAAGCCGACTGCATCGCGCGGCTGTCCGGCGACGAGTTCGCCGTGTTGCTGGACGCCTACAGCAGCCTGTCGAGCCTGGCGCGCATGGCCAGCCGGCTGTTGAGCAAACTGCGCATGCCGATGACGGTGGGCGGGCACGAGCTGGTGATCAGCGCCTCGATCGGCATCAGCCTGCTGCCGGACAACGCGCGGGAAATCTCGGCGCTGATCAGCCAGGCCAATATGGCCATGCAGCATGCCAAACACCTGGGCGGCAACAGCTTCCAGTTCTTCACCGACAACCTGCAGGCCTGCACCCTGGAGCGCCTGCAGTTGGAGAACCAGCTGCGCAAGGGCATTCAGGAAGGCCAGCTGGAGGTCTTCTACCAGCCCAAACTGTGCCTGGCCGAGGACCGCCTGCATGCCGCCGAGGCACTGGTGCGCTGGCGCCATCCGCAGTTGGGGCTGGTGCCGCCCGGCGAATTTATCGCCCTGGCCGAGGAGACCGGGCTGATCGCCGCGATTGGCGAGTTCGTCCTGCGCCAGGCCTGTCAGCAGGCCCGCGACTGGCAGCGCCAGGGGCTGGCGCAGATCCGGATCTCGGTGAACCTGTCGGTGCATCAGGTGCGCCAGGGCAACCTGGTCAGCCTGGTGCGCCAGGTGCTGGAGGACACCGGGTTGCCGGCCGCCTGCCTGGAGCTCGAGCTGACCGAAAGTCAGCTGCTGGACAACGTCGAGCATGTCATCAGCACCTTCCGCCAGTTGCGCGAGCTGGGGGTGAAACTGGCGATCGATGATTTTGGCACCGGCTATTCGTCGCTCAGTTACCTCAAGCGTTTTCCGGTGGACTACGTGAAGATCGACCAGAGTTTTATCCGCGACCTCAAGGCCAATGGCGAGGACGCCGCCATTACCCGGGCGATTATCGCCATGGCCCACAGCCTGGAGCTGAAAGTGGTCGCCGAAGGGGTGGAGACTCAGGACCAGCTGGATTTCCTGCGGACCCAGCATTGCGACGAGATCCAGGGTTTTCTGATCAGCCCTCCGCTGCCGGCCCCGGCCTTCGCCGCCTTGTTGCAGGGCCAGGCGCCGCCCACGGGCGAATAGCTGTCTAGGGGCTTCGGGGAGGCTCGATCAACCGGGGCGGGCAGCCTACCGTGAGCTCCAGCGGTGCGTCGGGGAAACGCCCGTTGTCCTGCACCGCGCTGCATTGCACCGGTGGCAAGGTGGCGAGAAAGGCGGGCGTGGGACGGGCGCCAATGCGGCCGCTGACCGGCAGGTTCAAGGTCCGCGATTCCCCTGGCGCCAGGGTGAAGGACGGCTCGCCCAGCCCGCTGACCGCCAGGGCAAAGGCATTCGGGTTGCGTACGGCGACCAGGCGCAGGGTGGCGGAGGGCACGCGAAACACTTCCTCCAGCAGTGCGCCGACCCAGACCGGCGAACCCTGGCAGGCGTAGCTGTTGGTCAGGGTGCGGGTCAGCTGGGGATCGACCCGCTCTACCCGCCGGCTGGCATCGAAGCGGCCCAGGGCATCGCTGCGGCCGGCGCGGCTGCCGTCGATGTCGATCACCTCGCTGAAGAACGCCACCTCGGTGGGGGCGTCCAGGATGAACTGGCGTTGCCCACGGTGCTCGTTGCGGATGGCCTCGGCGTTTTCCAGCGGCGGTTCGGCGGCTGGGGTGAGGACTATCCGGGCGCTCATAAAGGGCAGGCAGCCGGCGCCGCTGGGGGTGGCGCATTCGTGGGCGCGTTGCTCGGCATCGCCGATCAGTGCGCAGCGGTTGCACTGGCCGTCGATGCACTGGCCCGCCTCGCCGCAGTCGCTGGTACTGGCGCAGCTCTGCAAGGCCGCGGTATTGCCGTTGGCGAAGCGGCAGAAGGCCGGGTGGGCGGGGATTTGCAGGTCCCATCGGATGTCGATGGGGTCACCGGTACAGGCCAGGGTTGGCCTGACCTCCAACGTGCCGGGCATACCGCGTATCACGCTGCGGTCCAGGCTGCAGCTGACCAGGAGCAGCAGTGCGGCGAGGAAGACGGGAAGACGACTGGACATGGCGATCACCTGCTGCCGGAACAAATCCCTGCATTAGCGATAGCCGGTGTTCACCCCAACGCAAGCAGCCGCGACCAACGGTGCGCCCCGTGCGGGCGGCCCGGGACTGCGTCGGGCCGCGTCTGTTTGCCGTCGGGGTGTCGCTCGCTCAGTCCCAGAGCCACTGCTGGGAGTCGTCACCGTGGTAACCCCAGAGGTGCGCGGGTTGCCCGGCGCCCCACAGCGGGTCCTTGATATCCAGTGCCATGCTTGCGGCATGGGCCGGGCGCAGGGAGTTGTTGCTGCCGCGCTGCCAGACCTGGTTGGCGCCGCCGTGGCAGCTCCAGAGCACCACCCGGCTGCCCTTGCCGGTGCCGCCGCCGGACACATCCGCGCATTTGCCGGGGTCGAGTTTGCTGTGCAGGCGTCCGCTGGCATCCTGGGACCATTTCTGGCTGTCGGCGCCGTGGCAGCTCCACTGATGGATTTCCGTGCCGTCGGCGCTGCTGCGGCCCTCCAGGTCCAGGCACAGGCCCTTGCCATTGCGCAGGCTGCGGTAAACCGGCGCGGGCTCGGGTTGGGCGATCAGGGCCGGATGGTCGAGGGGAATCCACTGGCCTTCGCGCTGCCGATCGGAGTAGGCCAACCAGAGGTCGACCTCGCGGCCGCTGTTGAGCTTGAGCTGGCGCAGCTGCAGGTTCTGATAGCCGCTCTTGGGTACGGCGAAACGGTAGTCGGCGCCGAACTCGGCCTGGCACAGCGCCGGGCCCTGGTCCCAGCGCCCGGGGGTCGTGGTCAGCCGCCAGTCGCCGGACGGGTTGCGACAGGCGAACGGCGCCTGCTGCTGGCAGTCGGCGTCGTTGAAACGCCCATCAGCCCGTTGCAGCGCGCAGTGTTCACCCGCCCCGTAATTGTTCGGCTCGTCCCGGCCCCAGCTCCAGATATGCGCGGTCAGGCGCGCGTCGAAGGGCTGGATATGGTCCAGGCCGATCACCCCGATGCCGCATTGGGTCAGCTCGGCCATGCGCCGCGCATCGATCGGTGGCGGCGGCGTGCCGAACAGCTTGCTCAGCTGGGTGCCGTCTTCGTAGATGCGCACCAGGTTAGCCTGGATAAAGGCTGTGTCGTAGCGCTGGGTGCGGCAGGCCGGGTAGGGCTGGAAACTGTCGTTGTCGGTCGGGTAACCGTAGTTGTAGGCGCTGGCCGTCCAGCCGGCATGGGCGCAGTTGCCGCCGACGATCAGCAGCTGCTTGCCGGCATTCAGCACGGCCGAGCGGGTCAGGTTCATCGGCAGGGTCTGGCAACTGCCGGGGCGGTAGAGCAGGTCGCCGAGCTTGTCGTTCAGTTCAGCCAACGCGCGGTCGTACTGGCCATCCATATGGTCTTCGATATACAGCAGCACCACCTCCTGGCGATTGCCCGGCTGGCGCAGCCAGTTGCCGATTTCCGCCAGGCCGTCCTTGAATCGGCGATCGAAGGGGCTGCAGCCGGTGTGGTTGTCCTGGCCGTGGCACAGCAGCAGTTCCTTGCTGAAGGCATTGCCCAGGCTGTAGTGGGCGTCCAGCTCGATGCCGCGAATGCCCAGGTCCAGCTGCTCGCTGAGGCTCAGTTGCTGGTTGGGGTCCCAGTAGCTGCCGAGGTTCTGGTAGTGCGTGGCGTTGAAGGCGTTGTGCGCATGCAGAAAGCCGGCGCTGCCCAGCGGGCTGCCCAGACCGAGCAGGCGCTGGTGGGCCAGCGCCCGGTAGTCCCAGCTCTGGCGGTAACTGTCGACCTGGGGGTTGGCGAATGCGCTGAGGCTGCAGAGCAACCCGGCGGTAAGGGCAAGGGCGCGACATGGCGACATGGAGGCTCCGGCGTGGCCTGTTGGCCATCATTGTTGTTATTGTTTTTCGCGCGCATGGCGCACAGCACGCAGGCGCGCCTGGACTCTAGCAAACCGCCGCGCGCCCGTGCGGGCCGCCCAGGACGCGCCTCGGGCTAGCCGCCGGCTGTTGGCGCGGGTCTTTCAGGCGCTCCTGGGAGAAACCCGCGGTAAAGCCCATCCAAAGACTGGTTCTGCGCGCTTGTCGGCGCTGACGGCCTTCCGTTATCGTCGCGCCGGGCCAACGGCCCCGCCGTGTCCTGCTGTTCCACTCGCCGCGAGCCTGCCATGTCGTACCTGCCTGCTGCTCCTTCCGCCCGTCGTCCGGAAGCGGCCACCCTGGTGCTGCTGGCCTCCCTGTATTGCGCCCAAGGGCTGCCGTCTGGGCTGCTGGCCCATGCCCTGCCGGCCCTGCTGCGCCAGCAGGGGGTGGACCTGGCAATCATCGGCCTGCTCAAGCTGCTGGCATTACCCTGGATGCTCAAGGTGCTCTGGGCGCCCTGGGTCGATCGGTTGGGCTCGCAACGCCTGGGACATCATCGCGGCTGGATCCTGCCCTTGCAGGGCTTGATGCTGTGCTTGGTGGGCGGCCTGGCGCTGCTCGCGCCAGAGCAGTTGTTCGGCGCCCAGCTGCCGTTGCTGCTGGGCATCCTGCTGCTGGTAAACCTGG
This sequence comes from Pseudomonas sp., assembly GCF_040514055.1. Taxonomy (GTDB): domain Bacteria; phylum Pseudomonadota; class Gammaproteobacteria; order Pseudomonadales; family Pseudomonadaceae; genus Aquipseudomonas. The sequence goes on along the minus strand of NZ_JBEVDL010000011.1, from coordinate 30,320 downwards.
CGGCGGCGACCCAGGACGTGGCCACCGACGGCCTGGCGGTGCGCCTGCTGCCGGAACGCTGGCGCGGCCTGGGCAACAGCCTGCAAGTGGGGGGCTACAAGGTCGGCATGCTGGTCAGCGGCAGTGGGCTGTTGCTGGTCATCGATCGCCTGGGTTGGAACCTCAGCCTGGGCCTGTTGGCCCTGCTGCTGGGGCTGACGATCCTGCCCATCGGGTTGTTTCGCGAGCGGGAACGCTTGCCGCGGCGCACCGTCCTGGTCGAATCGGCCGGTCCAGGCTTGCTGATCCGGCATTACCGGGGCCTGCTGATGCGTCCCGGCATGCTCGCCTGGCTGGGCGTACTGGTGAGTTTCAAGCTCGGCGACGCGCTCAGCTCGCCGATGATCAAGCCGATGCTGGTCGACCAGGGCTGGAGCAATGCCGCCCTGGGTCAGCTGACCCTGATCAGCAGCCTGGCCGGCATCCTGGGCGCGCTGCTGGGCGGCCTGCTCTACAGCCGACTCGGCGCCTTGCGCGCCTTGCTGCTGTTCGGTTTGCTGCAGGCCCTGGGGATCGCCGCCATGACCGCGCTGGACCAGGCCTGGAGCTCGCCGGCCTGGGTCTATCCGGTGGCCTTGTTCGAGCAGGCAGCGGACGGCATGTCCAGTGTGGCCCTGTTCGCGGTGATGATGAACCAGTGCCGGCCCGAACACGAAGGCGCGGACTTCACCCTGCAGGCCTGCGTGCAGTTGCTGTTGGCCGGCCTGGTCGGCGCGGCCAGCGGGGTGCTGGCCAAGTGGCTGGGCTATTCGGGGTTGTTTGGCTGCGCCGGTGTTTTGGGGCTGGCAGCCTTGGCGGTGGTCAGGAGTTACTACCGCAAGCCAGGCGGTTGATCCACTCATCCCCAGAAGGCGTGCACCCGCCTGTGGATAAGCTGTGGGGCCCTAGGCGCAGGCCAGGGCTGCAGCGGTCTCCCGCCAATCGGTTATTTTTCGTTCAGTTTCAATTGGTTAGCTTGCAAGTTAAACACAGCTGCGGTGCACCGGGCTGTGGATAAGATGTGAGTCTATGGCTGCAGGCCAAGCGTGTGGCGGCCTGCGCAGCCTTGATTGTTTTTTGAACAGCCCGAGCATGCCCGCGGCCCACCGCAAGGCCGGCTGTTTGGCAGTCCAGTATGGTTTAGCCGTGCGACTTGGCCGGTCATGTAGTATAACTACAAGAACACTACACCTTCGTTTCGCCTCCCAATCGAGTTGTCCGCCTGTGAATCTGCTGCAGCACATTGCCCAATCCCGCCACCTGCTCCGTAAGTCGGAGCTCAAGGTGGCCGACCATGTCCTGCTCGACCCGGCCGCGGTGATGCACAGTTCCATGGCCGACCTGGCCCATAACGTGGGTATCAGCGAGCCGACCATAGTGCGCTTCTGCCGCGCCATCGGCTGCAGCGGCTTCCAGGACCTCAAGCTGAAGTTGGCGCAAAGCCTGGCGGCCGGCGCGAGTTTCGGCCAGTTCGCCATCCATGAAGACGACTCGGTGGCCGACTTCAGCCTGAAGATCTTCGACACCACCTTGCACACCCTGATCGAGGTGCGCGAGAAACTCGACCCCAAGGCGCTGCAGCGGGCGATCAACGCCATGTCCCAGGCCCAGCGGGTGGAGTTCTATGGCTTTGGCGCCTCCGGCGCGGTGGCCGCCGATGCCCAGCACAAGTTCTTCCGCCTGCTGCTGACCGCCGCCGCCTATTCCGACCCGCATATGCAGGCGATGTCGGCGGTGACCCTGAAGCCCAGCGACGTGGCCATCTGCATCTCCCAGTCGGGCCGCTCCAAGGATCTATTGATCACCGCCAACCTGGTGCGCGAGACCGGTGCGACCCTGATCACCCTGTGTCCCAGCCAGACCCCGCTGGCGGAGTTGGCGACGATCAACCTGGCCATCGACGTGCAGGAAGACACCGAGATCTATACCCCGCTGACCTCGCGCATCGCCCATTTGGTGGTGATCGATGTGCTGGCCATGGGCGTGGCCATGGCCCGCGGCCCGTCGCTGGTCAATCACCTGAAAAGCGTCAAACGCAGCTTGCGCAGCCTGCGCCTGTCGCCCAAGTCGATGAAGGTGCAGGAAGACTGACAGGGGAGTTCCAGCCTGACCGTCAGGCTGTCCGACGCGCCTCAGGCCCGGCTAAGGTCCCGCTGCCCCCTTTGCAGGAGCGGTCCATGACTGCGCCAGCGCTGATGCGGAGGCCGCGCGGTTAAAGCCGCTTCATCCGGTGCATGCATGACCTCCGACGCTTTTGCTTAGGCGTGGGGTATAAGAGTTTTAGTCACTGCGATCACTTTCGGACCGCCCATCTGATACAACAGCCTTGTTGCCTGCCGCCAATATGGCAAAAAACCGCTCTGGTTGTTCCACCAGCATGATCTGGCCAAATCGCCGGGTAGTGATCAGAACGTAATTGTGGGAGTCCGAATAATCCTGCCATTGTTCCACCTCTGCCCAGGACGAAAGCCCCAAGCCTTCGATATACAAGCCTTGTTGGTCCAGGGTGATCAGGGTATTGGCGGCACTGAACAGCTCGACTCCCAACAGCGTGCGGATGCGTTTTTCCAGCCAATGAGCGAGAAATATCCCGCCGAAAAAACCGGGGATCCAGATTACCAAGGCGAGGGCAAAACCCACTACCTCAACCCAGGCCGCATGCTCAGAATCAAGCAACACCCAGCCAATCAGCGGACTTGGCGCCATCCCCAGCAGCACGCAGCTGACCATCAGGTAAAGATTGGGGCCATCGCCGGAGATTTGGCAGGCAAAGGTGTGGTTGGAATACAGATAAACTGTATCGCTGCATGGTGCAATATCGGCCATATGCCAGGTACTGCCTGTTGTCACTATAAAAAAGCGCTGATACAGGTCGCAAAAACCAGCGAAACTAGAATCGTAAATAGGTAAGCGCTACATCGAGTTTTGCGCTTCGGCTCTGATTTCGTGAGACAAAATCATGAGTTGGCGGCAGATCAAAATGTCCAAAGCAAGTAAACAAGATAATCGTGTGCACCGCTGCAATACTGCCCTTCGCAGGCTGTAGTCTCCCCCTTCCATGAGGTTAGATGGTCAAGTCAGTGCGGCCGCTGTGTGTTATTTGGGTAACCACAATACTGGCAGGCCGCTGCAAAGGGTTTTGCCATGGGGCCGTCGTTGTCTGGAAGCGTATTGCCGATAAAGGTCTCCTTGCACGCCGGGCATTTTGTAGTCGCCAGGGCCGCCAGCGTAAACACCGCGAAAAACAACGAACCCAGCGCACACCATTCGACGGGAAATGCAAGGCGTACAGCATCGGAAAATGCCTGGATGCCCAGCAGGGTAAATGCCGCTATGCATACAGTCGCAGCAAGTATCACCAGGATTCTTAATAGTTTTAGCCGTTTGATGCTGTGGTCCCCTGATGTCTGGTGATGAGCGGGGTGATTAACCCTTCCTGCCAGGTTAAACGAACGGGTTTGAATCAGTGTTAGGGTTTGTTCGCGAAATCGAATTGTCCGCAAAAATACAAGCCGATGAGAACGACAACCAACAGACCGACAAAACTACAGGCAAGGCCCTGTCGGGTCGCTGTGTGAAACAGGTCATGCGGGGTTTTTTTCGGATAACTGCCCAGCGACACTATTTTTACAGATGGGCCATCCAATATAGTAAAAGATAAAATTAAAAATCAGGTCAACCAGGATGGAGCCTATCGCCCTCAGTAGGCCCTTGCCTATTTCGCTGGCTATATCGTCCACTGCTGACTCCTATATGGCGTGTAATACGGGATGTTAAACCAGAAGCGTCGCAGCTGTCGCCTCACGACAGCAGCCGCATAAGATAAGCCTGATGGTTATTGAGGAAGTGCTGGGTGTCGCGAAACGGGGCGCAATCTTCGTAGGCGGTCAGGTGCAGCGCGCCGCCCTGGATCTGGTAGATGGTCGCATCGGGGTAAGCCAGCAGGATCGGCGAGTGGGTGGCGATGATAAATTGCGAGCTGTCCTGCACCAGGGCATGGATCCGCGCCAGCATGGCCATTTGCCGGGCGGCGGACAGGGCCGCTTCGGGTTCGTCGAGTACATACAGGCCCTTGCCGCCAAAACGGTGGGTGATCAGCGAAAAAAACGACTGGCCATTCCCGCCGCCCGGTAAGCACTCGGGCTATTAGACCAAAGTCGAATAGGCCGCCCGGGCTGCCCCCTCTATCCTCCGCCGCCGCCTGAACGGCGCCTCCTGGCGTCGTGGTGTGCTTGTCTTGCCGTGATAGGGAAGTTTTCGCCTGGCGTATCTATCGTCAGGTCGCCGCCACAAGGAGGTCGGCACGTGCTCGGTTCGGCTGCAACGCCGCCGCCTGCGACACATAAGAAGCCCTGGCGGGCTTGTGTCAGTGGCCCCATTCCAAGCTCCATTGTGCGTTGACGCCTGGCTGGCGTAACCGCACCTGCACGCCTGTTTGCCGCGTGCAGCTGTTCGGGCGAGGAGAGCGCGGTGGTGCGTTGCGCCTGAATTCTTTATGCGGCTGTCGGTGGCATGGCGAGCGCGCGGGGCATGACCCCGCGGGCACTGAGTTCGCCCTGTTCCAGGAAGAACATTCGTTTTAACCAAGGAAGAAACATGCACCAGAACTGCGTATTCAGGTTCGCTGACAGCGAACGCGAGTTGTTGAAGAGCGCCCTCGAAAAAATCACCTACGACCCCTCGGGTGCCACGCGTTACATCACCGAAAGCCGGATCGTCGGGCATAACGCGCTGCCGCGCCGGATCATCGACGCCTTGAACGAACAGAAGGCCTCGATCCATCCCAAACCCTATCTGCTGTTTGAAAACCTGCCCACCGACCACGAGGTGTTTACCAGCCCCGATCCGAAGGTGTTCACGCCTTCGGCCAAGACCGGCTTTGTCAGCGAGAACCTGGTCATTGCCTTCGCTTCGTTGATTGGCGAACCCTATTCGATCTTTTTTGAAGGCTCGGACATCGTCAACAACCTGGTGCCGACTGCCAGCTCGAAACAGGAATACACCGGGCTGGGCTCCGAGGTGGAGCTCGATTTCCATATCGAAAATGCCGCATTGAAACTGATGGGTGATAACAATTTCTCGCCCCTGGGCCTGCTGCTGACCGGCGTGCGGCATGACCTGGAAGGGCCGCTGACGCGCCTGTCCGATGCCCGCGAAGCGCTCAAGCTGCTGACGGCGGCGGACCTGGCGGCATTGCGTGCACCGTTGTTCAAGATCAAGGTGCCCTACCGTTGGCGGCAGGGTGCGGTGATGGAGACCGAGCCCATGGCGGTGGTGCAGGGCGAGCTCGCGTATCCGGAAATCAGCGTGGCCTTCTATCCAGGGATGATCACGGCGTGCGACGACGAGGCCGCGGCGGTGCTACAGCGGTTTTACGAGGCCATCCGTGCGGTCTCGATCGCGGTGGACATCAAGCCCGGGCAGCTGCTGTATATCGATAACCGTTTTACCCTGCACTCGCGGGACAAGTTTTTCGGCACCCTGGACCCGACGGGGCGGCCCATGCGTTGGGTGCAACGGGTGTTCGTGGCGCCCCACCTGTGGAATCACCGGCACCTGACTGCGGTCAAGTCGCGGGTCTTCCAGCCGTTGGCGGTGGCCTGATGCTCAGCGTCTTCCTGTCGGTATTGCCGATTTTCCTGCTGATCGTCACGGGGTATGTGGCAAAGCGCTGGTTCGTCCGCGATGAACAGGTCTGGGGCTACTTCGAGAAACTCACCTATTACCTGTTCTTTCCGGCCCTGCTGATCAATGAATTGAGCAAGTCGAACTTCAACCAGGCCAACACCTCGGAGGCGGTGATCGCCACCGTCGCGGCCACCCTGGTGGTGGCTGTGCTGATCTTTATCAGCAAGCGCCTGTTCAGCATCGACGACGCCCTGTTCACCTCGATTTTCCAGGGCGGGGTGCGTTACAACTCCTATGTGTTTATCGCCATGTCTCAATCCTTGTATGGGACTGAAGGGGTGGCGCTGTCGGGGATTTTTATCGCCTACATGATAGTGCTGACCAATATTCTCAGCGTCATCGTAATGAATACCTATGGCGAGGGCAGCAAAAAGAGCCTGCGCGGGGCGGCGGTCGCGCTGATGAAAAACCCGTTGATCGTCAGTGCGCTGCTGGGCCTGGTGCTCAACGCCGCCGGCTTTCGACCGGCGGGTGCGATTGCCGATTACCTGGGCTATCTGGCGCACGCGGCCACACCCCTGAGCCTGATGGCGGTCGGTGCCGGCCTGATCGTGGTGATGGATGCGCAGAAGGTCGCCGCGACGCTCTATTCGGTGGTGCTGAAACTCTTGGCCATGCCGGCCTTTACCCTGGTGTTTATCAAGGTCTTCGCCGCCACCGGGCTGGCGGCCAATATCGCGCTGCTGTATGCCGCGGTTCCGTGCGCCGGCAATGCCTATATTCTCGCCCGGCAAATGGGTGGCGATGCGGAGTCGATGGCCTCGATCATTACCTGGACCACGGTATTTTCCGCCCTGACCATTACCCTGTTGCTGGGTGGCGGGATTATCTGACCGACACTGCCCTGGCCACCCTGAGGGTCGGCCAGGCTGTTCTCAACTCAACGGGCCTACGCCATGAAGATAGTGATACCGGATGACTACCAACTGTCGAGCCAGGGCCTGGACGCCCTGGAGTTACTGGCGGGGCACCAGGTCAGGGTGCTGGGCGACCTGCGGCACGAGCCCGCGGCGCCCGAGGTCTTGGCCGAGGCCCAGGCGCTGGTGCTGATCCGCGAGCGTACGCCGATCACCGAGGAGGCCCTGGCCGGCATGCCGGCCCTCAAGGTGATCAGCCAGACCGGCCGCATCGGCGCGCATATCGACCTGGCCGCCTGCAGCCGGGCGGGGGTGGCGGTGCTGGAAGGCGTGGGTTCGCCGACGGCGCCGGCGGAGTTCACCTGGCTGATGATCATGGCCGCGCGGCGTAATTTCGTTCAGGCGGTGCAGGGCATGCAGGCCGGTCGTTGGCAGTCGCCCATGGGCCGCGCGGTGCAGGGCGACACGCTGGGCATACTGGGCTTCGGCAAGATCGGCAAGCTCCTGGCCGGCTATGCCCAAGCGTTCGGCATGCGGGTGCAGGTGTGGGGCAGCGAGCGGGCCCTGGACGAGGCGCGGCTGGCTGGTTTGCACGCCTGTGCCAGCCGCGAGGCGCTGTTCGAAAGCTCGGATGTGCTGAGTGTCCACCTGCGGTTGGCGCCGGGCACCCAGGGCAGCATCACCGCCGCCGACCTGGGGCGGATGAAACCCGGCGCCTTGTTCGTCAATACCAGCCGCTTCGAACTGCTCGCAGCGGGTGCGCTGGAGGCCGCCCTGGACAAGGGGCGCCCAGGGGCGGCGGCGTTGGACGTGTTCGAGAGCGAGCCGGTCTACGCCATCGACCACGGGCTGCTAAGCCGGCCCAATGTGCTGTGCACGCCGCATATGGGCTATGTGGAGCGCGGCTCCTATGAGCTGTATTTCGCCAGCGCCATAGACAACCTGCTGCGCTTCGAACAGGGCGAGCGTTCCCTGGCCATTAACGCGGCATCGTTGCCGGCGGGTTAAGCCTGCTGGGTGGTCACCGAGCCCGGGTGGGCCGCTCTGCTGTTGCAAGGCACTTGAGCCTTGCAACGCAGGCGGTGTAAGGCGCGGGTTCTGCTGCGCTGAAGCGTCAGCGCTTTCGCTTGGATTCTGCTGTGGCCGAGCCGACGCTGAGGTATGAGTAAGATGCTACAAGTGCCTTGGGCCTGCGACGAGACCTGCGCCAACCTACGCCTACAAAACCCAACAATAATCGAAGGGATTAAACCGCTTTGAGCTATTTATCTTTTTTCAATTTTTGATTGAATCAATGCAATCAGTTCTCTGCGCTGTGCCGAGGACGCGAATGCTCGCCGGGGTACAATATGTGCGGAGTGTGGAGTTACATAAATGGCAACGTTGCCTAGCCGGTTAACGGCCTTGATAACACCATTCCAGTAGAAGAACGATTTGTTGTATTTCGTTTCCTCAATAAGTGCATTGTCTGTTATTTCTAAAATATGCTTCGTAAGCACGGAATGATTTTTTCTCGATGCATAAAAAATTATATTGAAAAGGAATTGAAATAGCCACATTCCAGCATACCACAACGCAGCTCCAGTTGCCGCGACGGACATAGGTGACCGCTCTAGCTGGACTGAAAATAGAAAGACAGCAGTGCCCATGATGAAAATTTGAAGTACGGGTGAGCAAAATTGATGGGCTCCGTAGAACTGAATAAGGTCTCTGAATTTGTTTTCATATTCGAGTCGCATGATTTTTCCTTATGTCTGCTTATGCGCTGAAGGGTTTACTCTAGTGCACGAAGTTAGCACAATTGGGTCTGTTTTCGGAGTTTCTCGCCGAAGGCAAGGGGGTAGCCAATGCCCGGTCTAGCAAGGTGCTATTCAGACGTGACGGCGTCCGTTGAGGGCTGGTTACGCCTCCTCTGAGGTATCCCGATCAAATCCGTATATGTCAAAGGCAAGCGTTAAGTTAAGGTCGGCGCATTGGCGTTGAAGATGTGGAGACAGCCCGAAGCCGCAATTAAAATTCTCAGGAAAAAATCCAATAAAAAATTCGGCCCGGCCTGCCCCGACACCCAGTTCGGTGAAAAAATGTTTGTGCCTTGCCAAACTCTGCACTCGCGACAGTAGGAAGTCTTCCAGGTCTTCGGGCCCGGCGGCCGCCTCGAATTCGTGGCTCCAATACGAGTCCTTTTCAATAATGTCCAGGGCTTTCCCCTTGCGTACACGCCTTTCTCCCGCTTTATCGCAATAAAGTGGTAGCAGATTCAAGGCCGTGGTGAACGTGGCCGGGTCCCGGGATGGGTGCCAGATACGAAGTGAGACTGTGTAGCGGTACGTTTCCAAGGGCGCCTCGGCGATGTGTCAATTAACAAGTGAGAGTTTTTTGTTTTCTGCCAGGTCCACGATTCAGCAAGGCGTCTCTTAAATACTCTTGCTCGGTAATGGTAGATGGGGGTGCATGTTTATGACTTGGTATTTTGAAGGTTTGCTAGAAAGGCTGGCGAGCAATGGATGTTCTAGAGGCTGCCTGTGTTTCTATAATAATTAAATGTCTGTCGATCCGAGTCTAACAGAAAGGGGGCTTAGCAGCCGGTACCGGCCCCCTTAGGACAGCAGCCGCTTAAGATAAGCCTGATGGTTATTGAGGAAGTGCTGGGTGTCGCGGAACGGGGTGCAGTCTTCGTAGGCGGTCAGGTGAAGGGCACCGTCGTGGATCTGGTAGATGGCGGCATCGGGATAGGCCAGCAAAATCGGCGAGTGGGTGGCGATGATAAACTGCGAGCTGTCCTGCACCAGGGCATGGATCCGCGCCAGCATGGCCATCTGCCGGGCGGCGGACAGGGCTGCCTCGGGTTCGTCGAGCACATACAGGCCCTGGCCGCCAAAGCGATGGGTGATTAAGGAAAAGAATGACTCGCCGTGGGACTGCTGATGCAGCGACTTGCCGCCGTAAGAGTCTCTTACGTGCGACGGTGGCTTGTATGCACCTGGCTCATCCTTGTCCAGCTCGTCGATATTGCTGGCTACGTTGTAAAAACTTTCCGCACGCAGGAAAAACCCGTCCCGGGGCTTGCGGAAGCTTTTGGCCAGGCGCAGGTACTGATGCAGTGGCGAGTGGGAGGCGCGAGTGGCGAAGTTGAAGTTGCGGGTGCCGCCTTCCGGGTTGAAGCCGTAGGCGGTGGCCAAGGCTTCGAGCAGGGTGGACTTGCCGCTGCCGTTTTCGCCGATGATATAGGTGACCTTGGGGTGGAAATCGATCCGCTCCAATTGGCGCACCGTCTCCAGGCAAAAGGGGTAGGCGTCGAAGGACGGCACTTTGTCGCGCAGCAATTGCAGGCTCAGCAGGTAATGGGTGGCGTCCAGGGAGCTCATAGGCAGCGGTCGTGATCGAGGCGGGCGGCCACAGTAGCAGCCGGCACCAACGGCGTCATGCGCGCCCCGGGCGAGTTCATCGACCTGTCATGCCGGCGTCGCCAAAGGGTCACCTGGTGGGCGGATGCTGGTGCTCCCTGTATCTGGTTCCGGGAGACAAACGATGTTGCAGCCCTTTGCTGATTCGCCCCTGCAAACCCCTGTCGATACCGACTCCAAAGCGCGGCGCAAGCTGCTCGACCAAAAACGCATGGAATTTCGCCGGGCCATCGAGGACCTGGCCGAGCAACGCCGCCTGGAACACGAGCTGCTGGACTTCCCCGACCTGGTCGCCGTGCGTTACCTCAAGGCGACGCAGGCGGTGGGGCGCCGAAGCGCTCGGCCAGCGCACTGATCTGCGCCCGTTCGGCGCGGATAAAGGCCAGAAACGCCTGACCCACCGGGGACAGGCGTTTGCCGCGGGCGTGCACCACGCACCAGCTGCGGTACAGCGGCAGCTCCTCCACGGGTAGCTCGCGCAGCCGTCCGTTGGCCAGCTCCTGGTTGACCGCATGGCGCGGCAGCAGCGCCAGGCCCAGCCCGGCCACCACGCATTCCTTTTGCGCCTCCAGGGAGGCCACTTCCTGGGTCTGGCTGAAGTGCACGCGTTTTTGCTGGAAGTACTCCTCGCAGGCCTTGCGCGTGCCCGAGCCCGGCTCGCGCACCAGCAGCGGGTAACGTTCGAGGTCCCGGAGGCTGAGCTGGGCGGCCAGGCACAACGGATGCTCGGGCGGCGCCACGGCAACGATCGGGTAGTTGAGAAAGGGCAGAAACTCCAATGCCATGTCCTGGGGCACCAGAGACATGATCACCAGGTCGTCGCGGTTGTCGGCCAGGCGTTTGATCACCTGGGCGCGGTTGACCACCGTCAGGTGCAGGTTGACCTCGGGCTGCTGGCGCTTGAAGGCGGCAAACAGGTGCGGCACGAAATACTTGGCGCTGGACTCCACGGCCAGGTGCAATTGGCCCTTGAGTGCGCCCTGCAGGTCGGACAGCTGCATGTCCAGGCTGTCCAGGCGGGCGAAGACGTCCAGGCTGGCGCGGCGCAGCGCCAGGGCGGCGTCGGTCAGGTAGAGCTTTTTGCCGACGTACTCGAACAATGGCTGGCCAATCAGCTCTTCCAGCTGGCGGATCTGCAGACTGACCGCCGGCTGGCTGAGGGCCATTTCCTCGGCCGCCCGGCTGTAGGAGCGTTGCTCGCAGACCGCGCCAAACACCTGCAGCTGACGCAAGGTCAAGCGCATCAAGGACTTACGCATGTCGGTGGCTCGGCTTGGGGCTGGATTCCATGACTATAAGTTATTACTAATGCCTAACCCAATAATTAATGATTTTGCTTAATCCCGTGACAGGGCTAGGGTGATCTCGCGACCGTCGCTGCTGGGGCGGTCACGGGTCGACCGGACTGCCGGTTGGCTTCCCATTGGTCGAGGACATGACTCGTGATCAAGAAAATCCTGATCGCCAACCGCGGCGAGATCGCCGTGCGTATCGTGCGCGCCTGCGCCGAGATGGGCATCCGCTCGGTGGCGATCCACTCCGACGCCGACCGCATGGCGTTGCACGTCAAGCGTGCCGACGAAGCCCACAGCATCGGCGCCGAGCCGTTGGCCGGTTACCTGAACCCGCGCAAGCTGGTCAACCTGGCGGTCGAGACCGGCTGCGACGCGCTGCACCCCGGCTATGGCTTCCTGTCGGAAAACGCCGAGCTGGCGGAGATCTGCGCCGAGCGCGGGATCAAGTTTATCGGTCCCTCGGCCGAGGTGATTCGCCGCATGGGCGACAAGACCGAGGCGCGCCGCAGCATGATCACCGCCGGCGTGCCGGTTACCCCGGGCACCGAGGGCAACGTGGCCGATATCGCCGAGGCCCTGAAGGAAGGCGAGCGCCTGGGTTATCCGGTGATGCTCAAGGCCACCTCGGGCGGCGGCGGGCGCGGTATCCGCCGCTGCAACAGCCCCGAGGAGCTGGAACAGGCTTTTCCGCGGGTGATTTCCGAGGCGACCAAGGCCTTTGGCTCGGCCGAGGTGTTCCTGGAAAAATGTATCGTCAACCCCAAGCATATCGAGGCGCAGATCCTCGGCGACAGCTTTGGCAACGTGGTGCACCTGTTCGAGCGCGACTGCTCGATCCAGCGGCGTAACCAGAAACTGATCGAGATCGCCCCCAGCCCCCAGCTGACCCCCGAGCAGCGCGCCTATATCGGCGACCTGTCGGTGCGCGCGGCCAAGGCGGTGGGCTACGAGAATGCCGGTACCGTGGAATTCCTGCTCGCCGAGGGCGAGGTGTATTTCATGGAGATGAACACCCGGGTCCAGGTGGAACACACCATCACCGAGGAAATCACCGGGATCGACATCGTCCGCGAGCAGATCCGCATCGCCTCGGGCCTGCCGCTGTCGGTCAAGCAGGAGGACATCCAGTACCGCGGTTTCGCCCTGCAGTTTCGCATCAATGCCGAAGACCCCAAAAACAACTTCCTGCCCAGCTTCGGCAAGATCACCCGCTACTACGCGCCCGGCGGTCCCGGGGTGCGCACCGACACGGCGATCTACACCGGCTACACCATTCCGCCCTACTACGACTCGATGTGCCTGAAGCTGATCGTCTGGGCGTTGACCTGGGAAGAGGCCATGGACCGCGGCCTGCGCGCGCTGGACGACATGCGCCTGCAGGGGGTCAAGACCACTGCCGCCTACTACCAGGAAATCCTGCGCAATCCGGAGTTCCGCAGCGGCCAGTTCAACACCAGTTTTGTCGAAAGCCACCCGGAACTCACCAACTACTCGGTCAAGCGCAAGCCCGAAGAATTGGCCCTGGCGATTGCCGCCGCCATCGCCGCCCACGCCGGCTTGTGAGGAATCACGTCATGACGAAGAAAATTCAGGTTACCGACACCATCCTGCGCGACGCCCACCAGTCGCTGCTGGCCACGCGCATGCGCACCGAGGACATGCTGCCGATCTGCGCCAAGCTCGACCAGGTGGGCTACTGGTCGCTGGAAGTCTGGGGCGGTGCGACCTTCGACGCCTGCGTGCGCTTTCTCAAGGAAGACCCCTGGGAGCGCCTACGCCAGCTGCGCGCGGCCTTGCCCAAGACCCGTCTGCAGATGCTGCTGCGCGGGCAGAACCTGCTGGGCTACCGGCACTACAGCGACGACGTGGTGCGCGCCTTCGTGGCCAAGGCCGCGGTCAACGGCATCGACGTGTTCCGCATCTTCGATGCGATGAACGACGTGCGTAACCTGCGCGTGGCAATCGAGGCGGTGAAGGCTGCCGGCAAGCACGCCCAGGGCACCATCGCCTACACCACCAGCCCGGTGCACACGGTCGAGGCCTTCGTCAAACAGGCCAAGCAGATGGAGGCCATGGGTTGCGACTCGGTGGCGATCAAGGACATGGCCGGTCTGCTGACGCCCTATGCCACCGGCGAGCTGGTCAAGGCGCTGAAGGCCGAGCAGTCGCTGCCGGTGTTTATCCACTCCCACGACACCGCCGGCCTGGCCGCCATGTGCCAGCTGAAGGCGATCGAAAACGGTGCCGACCATATCGACACCGCCATTTCCAGCTTTGCCTGGGGCACCAGCCACCCGGGCACCGAGTCGATGGTCGCGGCGCTCAGGGGCAGCGAATTCGACACCGGCCTGAACCTGGAGCTGCTGCAGGAGATCGGCCTGTACTTCTATGCCGTGCGCAAGAAGTACCACCAGTTCGAGAGCGAATTCACCGCGGTGGACACCCGGGTGCAGGTCAACCAGGTGCCCGGCGGGATGATTTCCAACCTGGCCAACCAGCTCAAGGAGCAGGGCGCGCTCAACCGCATGGGCGAGGTGCTGGCCGAGATCCCGCGGGTGCGCGAAGACCTGGGCTTCCCGCCCCTGGTCACCCCGACCTCGCAGATCGTCGGCACCCAGGCGTTTTTCAACGTGCTGGCCGGCGAGCGCTACAAGACCATCACCAACGAGGTGAAACTCTACCTGCAGGGTCGTTATGGCTTGGCCCCGGGCAAGATCAACGAGAAGCTGCGGCGTCAGGCCATCGGCAACGAGGAAGTGATCGACGTGCGCCCGGCCGACCTGCTGAAGCCGGAAATGGACAAGCTGCGCGCGGAAATCGGCAGCCTGGCCAAGACCCCGGAAGACGTGCTGACCTACGCCATGTTCCCGGACATCGGGCGCAAGTTCCTCGAGGAACGCGAGGCCGGCAGCCTGACCCCCGAGGTGCTGTTGCCGATCCCCGAGGCCGGCGGTGTGGCCGCCGTCGGCGGCGAAGGGGTGCCGACCGAGTTCGTCATCGACGTGCACGGCGAGAGCTACCGGGTGGACATCACCGGGGTCGGGGTCAAGACCGACGGCAAGCGGCACTTCTACCTGTCCATCGACGGCATGCCCGAGGAAGTGGTGTTCGAGCCGCTCAACGAGTTCGTCGGCGGCGGTGGCAGCAAGCGCAAACAGGCCAGCGCTCCGGGCGATGTCAGCACCACCATGCCGGGCAATATCGTCGACGTGCTGGTCAAGGAGGGTGACAGCGTCAAGACCGGTCAGGCCCTGCTGATCACCGAGGCGATGAAAATGGAAACCGAGGTGCAGGCCCCCATCGCCGGCACCGTCAAGGCGATCCACGTGGCCAAGGGCGACCGGGTCAACCCGGGTGAAGTGCTGGTGGAAATCGAATGACCGAATACCGGCCGCCACGCCCCGCGAGCGGCTGACGAGCACGTCCCTTTAAGGAGCCGCAAGGCTCCTTTTTTAGGGGCCGTTTTAGTGGGGGTAGGGCGGGGCACCGGCTGAAGGACGGCTGACAGCCATAAAAAAGGGGAGCCCAAGGCTCCCCATTTTTTTGCCGGTGCAGCCTGATCACGGCGACCGGCGTACCGGCGAATCAGTGCCAGAACGGCTTGCTGACTTCGGCTTCGCGTTCGGCGAGGGTGATGCCGGCATCGGCCAGCAAGCGCTCGTCCAGACGGGCCAATTGATAGCGGCTGACGGCACGGCGCTGCCACATCAGCAGGGTGGAAAGAATCCGCACGGGCCGGCTGTTGCCGACGGTGGAAGAGCGGTCTTCGAAAATCAGGTCGGAACTGAGGGTACGTTCCATGATGGTGCTTCCTTCCGCTTATGGCGGGTTGAGAGTGTGTTCGTTCTGTGTGTCTCTGGGGTCTATTTTCCTGACTAATCGGTCGAGTTTGTAGGCACAGCTGCAGTGAATTGCCGGGTAATTAGTTAGCTGGCTTTGTAACTGTTGTGCTTTTATATGGGCAGCTGTACCGGTCCCCCGTGGAATCTCAGGCGATTGTACTTTAGGCAGGAGTTTCCGCTGTCGTAAGAGGCTGAAGCAGCATTTCCCTTGCGGTACAGCTGTTCGACTGTGGGTAATACGCTTATCTGTTTTTGTGCTTATGGGGTTGCCCAGGTTTCTCTTCGCGCCAGTCGATGGAGGTCTGGGCGAATCTTCTGTACGGGCCGTCGTCCATACTGCGTCATAACTGCACAGGCGGGTATTCAGCCCCAGCGGCGGGCTGTCGCTGGACGGCGCGCCGCGACCGCCCTACAGGCTTGTTACACCCCTGCGTGCCCGCGCAGGCGGGGCGACGGCGCCTTGCCCAGCGCGCTCGGGCCTTGGCTCAGGAGCCGGTCTTGATCCGGCTCCAGGCGCGGGTGCGGGCGCGCTCCGCGGCGCGCGGCAGGGGCTTGAGGGTATAGAGCGTTTTCAGCGCGGCGGCGGTGGGGTAGAGGTTAGGGTTGTTGCGGATCGCCTCGGCCACCAGCGGCGTGGCGTCCTGGTTGGGGTTGGGATAGCCGACAAAATCGCTGATCGGCGCGATCACCGCGGGCTGCAGCAGGAAGTCGATAAAGGCATGGGCCTCCTCGACATTCTTCGCGTCCTTGGGGATGGCCATCATGTCGAACCAGATCGGCGCGCCTTCCTTGGGCAGGCGCATGTCCACGGTCACCCCGTTGTTGGCCTGCCTGGCGTTGTTGGCCGCCTGGGAAAAACTCCCGGAGTAGCCCACGGCCACGCAGATGTCGCCATTGGCGATATCGGCCATGTACTTGGAGGAATGGAAGTAGGTGATATAGGGGCGGATTTTCAGCATCAGCGCCTCGGCCTTGGCATAGTCTTCCGGCTCAGGGCTGCTGGGCGGCAGGCCCAATTGCTGCAGCGCCACCGGCAGGATCTCCGACGGCGAGTCGAGCAGGGCCACGCCGCACTGCTTGAGCTTGCTGATGTTCTCTTCCTTGAAGATCAGGTCCCAGCTGTCCACGGGGGCGTCCTCGCCCAAGGCGGCTGTGACCTTGGCCGGGTTGAAGCCGATCAGCACGGTGCCGTACATATAGGGCACGGCGTGCTGGTTACCCGGGTCGTTGGCCTCGATCAGCTTCATCAGCTGCGGGTCGAGGTGCCGCCAGTTGGGCAGTTTGCTGCGGTCGAGGGTCTGGAACACCCCGGCCTCGATCTGCTTGCCCAGAAAGACATTGGACGGCACCACCAGGTCGTAGCCCGAATTGCCCGTCAGCAGCTTGGCTTCCAGGGCCTCGTTGGTGTCGAAGATGTCGTAGGTCAGCTTGATCTGGCTGTCGCGCTTGAACTGCTCGAGGGTCTGCGGGGTGATGTAGTCGAACCAGTTGTAGACCTTGAGCTCGCGCTCGTCGGCCTGGGCGACGGATCCGAGCAGGCCTAGGCCGCAGCAGGCGAAGCCCAGCAGGTGGTGGAGTCTGTTCATCTTGTTCTCTCCTGGAAGTGTGGGGCCTCAGATGCCCTGGAAGCCTTCGAGTACGTTCACCGCGTTGATACCGATCTGCGCCACCGCGTAGCCGCCTTCCATGACGAACAGCGTGGGTGTGCCCAGGCGGGCGATACGTTCCCCCATGCGCAGGTAGTCCGGGCTGTCGAGCTTGAAACGGGAAATCGGATCGTCCTTGTAGGTGTCGACCCCCAACGACACCACTATGACCTCGGCGCCATAGGCGGCGATGCGCTGGCAGGCGGTTTCCAGCGCCGCGCTCCAGGCGTCCCAGGCACTGCCCGCGGGCAATGGCAGGTTGAGGTTGTAACCCTGGCCCGGCCCTTCTCCGGTTTCGTCGGCATAGCCGAGAAAATAGGGGTACTCGGCGCGCGGATCGCCGTGCAGCGAGGTCACCAGCACGTCGTCGCGGGCGTAGAAAATCGCCTGGGTACCGTTGCCGTGGTGGTAGTCGACGTCGAGGATCGCCACCCGCTTGGCCCCCTGGTCCAGGCAAGCCTGGGCGCTGATGGCGGCATTGTTCAGGTAGCAATAGCCGCCCATGACATCGGCCCCGGCATGGTGGCCCGGCGGACGGCAGAGGGCGAACGCCGCCGAGGCGCCCTGGGCGAGCTGTTGTTGCGCACTCAGGGCGACCTGGGCGGCGCTGTACACCGCCTGCCAGGTACCGGCGGTGATTGGCGCGAAACTGTCGAAGCTGTAGTAGCCGTGGGCGCCGAGCAAATCCTCCGGACAGATGCCGCGCAGGCCACGGGCCGGCCAGACGCTGGGCAACAGGTCGGCACGGTTGCCCTGGGCCGCCCAGCGCGACCAGGCGTTGGCGATAAAGTCCAGGTAGGGCTCGGGGTGGATACGCAGCAGCGCCGAGCGGCCAAAGTCCAGCGGCGCGCGGACCTCGCCCAAGGCCCGCTCGCGCACCCGCTGCAGCACATGGTCGGCACGGGCCGGCATCTCGAAGCAGGGCTGCAGTTCGCCCTTGAGCAGTTCGCCGCGGGCGTGGTGCAGGCGGTGGTCGTCGCTGTAGAAGATGAGCATGCCGGTGGACCTCGAACGGTGGGCCTGTCGCTATTGTTGGCAGGCCGCCTGGGCGCGAGCTACGGCCAGGGTGGCCAGGAGGGGATAGATATGGCCAATTTTTTCGGCCATGGCCCTTCAGTGACGAAAGCGACTGGGCGACAGGCCGCTCCAGCGGCGGAAGGCATGGCGAAAACTGGCGGTTTCGCTGTAGCCCAGCAGCTCGGCGATACGCTGGATCGGCAAGCGTTGCTCCAGCAGTTGGCGGGCCCGGTCGAAGCGCAGTTCGTCGAGCAGTTTCTGATAACTGCTGCCGGCGCTGCCCAGGTGCCGGCGCAGGCTGCGCGCCGAGCAGTTGAGCTGGCGCGCCAACGCCTCCAGCCCCGGTGGCGCGCTCAGCTGGGCGGCGAGTAACTGCCGGCAGCGGGTAATCAGCGCCTGTTGCTGGACGAACTCGCGGTTGAGCTGCTGGCAGCGCTCGCGCATGTCGCGGTGGGTGACCGGGTCGGCCAGGGGCAGGCGGCGGTCAAGCCAGCCGGCCGGAAATCCAAAGGCGTTCTCACCCGCGTCGAAACGCGGCTGGCAGGCGAAGCGGCTTGGGTAGTCGGCCCGGTAGCCCGGCGCCCCGTGACGAAAGTGCGCAGCGCCCAGCGGCAGGGGTTCGCCCAGCAGGTCGTCGCAGACCTGTTTTAGCGAACTCAGGCAGAACTCGACGTTGAAAGTCTCCAGCTCGGCGCGGTCGCGGTAGCCCTCGGCCCGCAACCAGGCCCACTGGCTGTCGCGGTGCAGGCTCAGCTGAAAATAGGTACCCAGCAGCGCGGGAAACTCCAGTGCCACCTGCAGCGCCTCGCCCAGGGTGGCGCTGGACAGCAGGGTGTAGCCGAGCAGCCCGTAGGACGACACATGCATGCGCGGTCCCAGCAGCAAACCGAGCGCCGGGCAGCGTGCGCAGGCGGTGGCGAACACGGCCATTTCCTGGGTCGTGGTGATGCGGATCTCGCGGTGCTGCAGGTCCGCCAGCTGGATGCCACTGCCGGCCAGCAAGACCCGCGCATCGTCCTCGCGGTCGTTACCCAGCAGCTGCAGGATCAGGGCGACGGAGTGCAGGGTGGTCAGGCGCGCGTGCAGCATGGCATCACAGGCAGGATGGGTGGCCGGACCCCCAGCATCGCCGCAAGGCCGTCGGCCTGTCCAGCCAGCGACGCTGCTTATGCGGTGGTAGAGCCGCGCAGCGCCTCCAGGGTACGGACCTGCTGGCCTTGGGCGTCGAAGTTGTCCAGCGCCAGCCAACGCTCGAAGCCGCGGGCAATCGCCGGCCATTCGCCGTCGAGGATGGCGTACCAGGCGGTGTCGCGGTTGCGGCCCTTGATCACTAGGTGCTGGCGGAACAGCCCCTCGTAGGAAAAGCCGAAACGCTCGGCCGCCCGTTTGGAGCGCGCGTTCTGGTTGTTGCATTTCCACTCCAGGCGCCGGTAACCCAGTTCGAACGCGTGCCGGGCCAGCAGGTAGATCACCTCGGTGGCCCCGGCGGTGCGCTGCATGGCGCGCCCATAACAGATATGGCCGATCTCGATGCTGCCATGGGCCGGCACTATGTTCAGGTAGCTGAGCAGGCCCAGTGCCTGGCCGCCGGCCTGTTCGACCACCGCGTAGAAACGTGGCGTGACGGCCAGGCCATCGAGCCAGGCGTCGAACCCGGCGCGTTCGGTGAAGGGACCGTACGGCAGGTAGTCCCACAGCGTGGGATCGGACTCGGGACCTTGCAGCGCCTGCCACAGGTCGTCGCCGTGGCGCGCAGGGTCCAGGGGTTCCAGGCGTATCAGCCGGCCGGACAGGGGCTCGGCCCCGGGCGGCTGTGCCGGTTGCCAGTCTTGCAGGGTTTCGGTCGTCATGGGCACGCGCTCCAGTAGGGGGTCGATCGGCAGGCGGGGTTGCCAGGACTCGGCCAAATGCCGGGTCCTGGCGATACAGGCGGTGGCCAGCGGTCGGTCAGGAAAGGGTCTGACGGTACTGCACAAAGCCAGAGCGTTGGGCGATACGGTCATAGAGTTGCATGGCGGTGGTATTGGTCTCATGGGTCAACCAATGCACCCGGGTGCCGCCCGCGGCCTGGACCTGGGCATAGACGTGCTCGATCAGCAAGCGGCCGACCCCACCGCCGCGTTGGCGCTGATCGACAAACAGGTCCTGCAGGTAGCAACTGTTCTCGATCGACCAGTTGGAGCGGTGATAGATCCAATGCACCAGGCCAACGGCCTGGTCGTCCTGCCAGGCAAGGGCGGCATGGGTGGGCTCGCCCGGGTCGAGAAAACGCTGCCAGGTCATGGCGTGCACCTGCTTATCCAGCGCGGTTTCATAAAACGCCAGGTACGCCTGCCACAGGGGCAGCCAGGCGGCATGGTCGTTGGCCGTGACGGGGCGGATCTGGATGGTGGGCATGGCGGTTTTCCTTGTGAAGTCAGGTTCGGATAAAGGGGGGAACGGGGCATCAGCGCGACAGCGCGGCCATCGCCTGCGCCACGGCCTGTTCGTTCGGGGCCGGGCTGCTGGCCAGGTGCTGCTGCACGCCGTGGAAATTGGCTGCGTCGTGGTTTTGGCTGAGTTTCCAGGCGCCCTCCAGGCGTTCGATCGGCAGGCTGAAGCCGACAATGGCGCGCAGCATGCCGGCCAGGTAGTCGGCCGGCGCGTCGTCCAGGGACCAAGGCTGCGCCCGGTCCTGTTCGTGGTGACGAGTGAGGCTGGCAAGCAGGGCGCGCAAGCGTTCAGGGTCGTCATACAGCTCGGCGTGGCCATGGGCATGCACCGTGACATAGTTCCAGGTCGGTACGGCGCGATGATCCACCGCCTTGCTGGGGTAAAACGAGGGACTGACATAGGCCTGCGGACCCTGAAATACCAGCAGCACCGGAGCGCCGGCGGCAAGGGACCGCCACTGGGGGTTGGCCCGGGCGAAGTGGCCGTGCAGGGTGCCGCGTTCGCCCTGTTGGCGCTTCAGCAGCAGCGGCAGATGACTGGCGTGCAGGCCCTGCTCATCGTGGCTGACCAGCGTCGCGAGCGGGGTCCGCTCGATCTGCGCGTGCAGCGTGGCGAGGTCGTCGATACGAAAGGCGGCGGGGACGTGCATGGCGGTTCTCCTGGCGATAAGGCCATCCTAGAAGGGCAATTGGTCCTTTGTAAGATCCATTAATAGTAATTTTTAGGGAGCCAATTTAGGCTAAGGGTTTTGCGCCTCGGTCCATCGCCATGTCCAGTCCCGTCCTGCCGCTCGATCCTGCCGGTATCCAGTTGGACCCGCGCCAGGGCTTGGCCCGCCAGCTGTACCAGGCCCTGCGCGAGCGCATCCTCGATGGCCGCCTGAGTAGCCGGCTGCGCCTGCCGGCCAGTCGTGACCTGGCCCATGCCCTGGGGGTGTCGCGCAATACCGTGGTGCGCGCCTATGACCAACTGTACGCCGAGGGTTATATCGAGGGCCGGACCGGGGATGGCACCTACGTGGCCGCGCGGACCACGGCCGCGGCCGTGCAGAGCCCGCTGGTCGCCAGCTGTGCGCTGCCCTCGCAGTTGTCGCAGCGCTTGCAGGCCCATCATCTGAGCGAACGCCCGGACGGCCCGCCACGGGCGTTTCGTGTCGGTGTGCCGGCGTTCGACCTGTTCCCCTTCGCAACCTGGGCGCGCCTGCAGGCCAATTTCTGGCGCAACCCGCCGTTGGCACGCCTGGGTTATGCCGAGGCGGCCGGCGATCCGCAGCTGCGCGAACTGATCGCCGCCTACCTGCGCAACAGCCGCGGGCTGGTGTGCGACCCCGGGCAGATCATCGTTACCAGCGGCGCGCAGCAGGCCATCAGCCTGTGCGCCCAATTACTGGTGGAGGTTGGCGACCCGGTGGCGGTTGAAAACCCGGGGTACCGCGCCGCCGGGCTGGCGTTCGCCGTGGCGGGGGCGCGGCTGCAGGGCATCGCGGTGGACCGCGACGGACTGGATACCGCGCAGCTGGCGGCGCTGAAAGGCTGCCGGTTGGCCTATGTGACGCCCTCGCACCAGTACCCCACCGGCATCACCCTGTCCCTGGCCCGGCGCCTGGAATTGCTGGAATGGGCCGAGCGCGAGCAGGCCTGGATAGTCGAGGATGATTACGACGGCGAGTACCGCTACAGCGGCACGCCGCTGGCGCCCTTGGCCGCGCTGGATCGCGCCGGTCGCGTGCTCTATGTCGGGACCTTTTCCAAGATCGCCTTTCCCGGCTTGCGCCTGGGATACCTGGTGGTGCCGCCTCCGCTGGCCCAGGCCTTTGCCCGTTTGCGCGGCGTGGCGGTGCGTCACTCCGAGAGCGGAACCCAGGCGGTGATGGCCGAGTTTATCGCCGCTGGGCATTTCCAGCGACATATCCGCCGCATGCGCCGTGCGGCGCGTTCGAGGCGCGACGCGCTGCTGCGGGGTTGGCCGCTGGACCTCGCCGGTTGCCAGGCCATGCCCGCCGTGGAGGCCGGCTTGCATGTCAGCGTGCGGGTCGAGGGCCTGGCCCGCGAGCGCGAGTTGATTGCCCGGGCCGCGGCGGTGGGGGTGGAGATCAACCCGCTGAGCGATTACTGGCTGGCGGACTCCTCGGAAGCGCCGGAGCGCCGCGCGGGCTTGGTCCTGGGCTTCGCCGGCGTCGACGAAGTCCAGATCGCCCAGGCCCTGCGTGCCCTGCGCAAGGCCTGGGCGGATTGAACACAACCGAAGTGGCGGCGTATGGGTTGTTTTTTAGCGGGGCTGTTAGCCGGGTCAAACTCCCGTCTCAAGTCCTTTATGACTCCCTCGACCGACCCGGTGTCCTCCTGTATATATCGCCGCAACCTGTCTCGAGGCTCCATTTATGAACCCTTCGCTGTCAGAGCGGTATCGAGGAAGTCTTCTGGGACTGGCTTGCGGCGATGCTGTAGGCACAACTGTCGAGTTTAGCCCTCGAGGTTCATTTGCTCCGCTGACGACCATGATCGGAGGGGGCCCCTTCGGCTTGGTTGCAGGTCAATGGACCGATGATACCTCCATGGCCTTGTGCCTCGCTGAAAGCCTGCTGAGTAAAAGGGGGTTCAACGCAGCAGATCAAATGGGCCGCTATTTGAACTGGTGGCAGTGGGGTTACTTAAGCTCAACCGGTGAGTGCTTTGATATCGGAATAACCGTGCGGCAAGCGCTGCAGAGTTATCAGGTCACTGGTAATGCCTTTTCTGGGTCGACTGACCCACAGAGCGCTGGAAACGGCTCCCTGATGCGGCTTGCGCCTGTCGCGCTGTTTTATTACCCGAATATTGACCAGGTCTTGACTGCTTGCGCCGACAGCTCACGCACGACCCACGGCGCACCCGAAGCTATCCAATGCTGCATGCTGCTTGGTTTGTTGATCGCCAAGGCGCTGGCTGGAGCGTCCAAGTCTGCGCTCCGGCATTTTGAAGGCCACGGCATCGATGAACCGGCAGTCGCTCTGATCGCGCAAGGCGCCTATATCGGAAAAGCTCGGGCCGAAATCAGCGGGTCGGGCTATTCAGTTGCCTCGTTAGAGGCGGCACTATGGTGCTTTCACCGAACCGCCACGTTTGAATCCGCTGTGCTGGAAGCCGCCAATCTCGGCGACGATGCCGACACCACGGCAGCGATTGTTGGGCAATTGGCCGGCGCCTATTATGGCGTCAACGCCATCCCGGCGCATTGGCTGGAGCAATTGCATATGCGCGATGATATCGACGCTGTTGCAAACGCCTTGCTCTGTGCATCAATGGCTTGCAAGGACTGAACAAGGCCTTTTTCAGCGTTAATCCTTAGGCAGTATAAAGATGCGTTATGGGTGGTTCATCGGTTACTTCCTCGCCGCACCCACCGGTCTCTGCATTGCCATGGAGACTATGCCGCAGGTTGCACGCGTGGCCGCGTTTGTCGGTAGCGCGTTAGGGGCAACCTCGTCTGATTCGGGCATTGGCATACTCCGCCCAATCGCGACTCCCGCTCAGGGAACCCTGTCAGTGCAACCAACGATAAGGGCCTGCGATAGTCAATCGGGGAGCAAACAACTGGGAGTAAAAATGGGGCCCATTTTCAGCACTATTGAAAAAAATGATCAAGAAATAGAACAGGCCCATCGCCAATGCGCGGAGACCATTTTCGATTTTGTACGCCTGGTGGAAGACGAACGCGAGTCGTCCATTTACATGGCCAAGCTGCGATTTAGGGACCCTGATCGTTCCCAGCAGGAAGGCCAGGATAGTTTCTTTTATCTGTGGCTGTCCGAGGTGCGCTATCACCCCCAGGAAAAACTGCTCTCCGGTGTGTTTTTCGAAGTGCCCGAGGGCTTTGAAAAATGGCATCCCGTGGGCAGTCGCTTGGGTTTTGACCCAGAGGATGTGTTCGACTGGATGGTGATAGACAACGGCCATGCACAAGGCGGCTTTACGGTCCGCCTGACACGAGCGCGCCTGGGCAGCGACAGTGAACGAGCGGAATACGACAATTATATCGGCATCCAATCCTACGAGCCGATACGTGCCAACGGGACGCAAAAAAATTAAGGCTATTCGGGCTGTACAACAGGGCTGGTGCCGGCGGCTTTTATGAACAGGCGAAAGACGCGCATCTCGCTGTTCGAATTCCTGCAGTGCGGAAACTTCGGTGCCTTTGTGCCCCGGCGCAATTGCTCTCCTGACGCGCTGATATCGATTCTGGGAAAACCGGATGAAATTGAAGTCTGCGCCATGGGGAAGGCTGGGGAACGCTACGTAGTGGGTGACGCCAGCTGTTTTCCATTGATCCTCAGCTACGGCTTAATCGAGTTCCATTTCGATTCGCCGACAACGCTCTATACGCTGTTCTCAGACAGGTTTCACTCCGGCTTGCCGGTTGGCGGTTCACTGAAGCTGATTGATACCGCCTTGCTCCGCTATAACAGAACGCTGGACGACTTTCTGGAATTGGCCAGGGCGCGCGGGCTGTCCATCCAGTCGATTACGCCCGTGGCATCGCCCTACGCGCTGGAGGTCAGAACCGCGGCCGGTACCCGGCTGCACTTTGAACATGACGATCCCGACCAAGAGGGTTCACAAGCAACATTGCGGGCGTTTTACTGGGCGCATGATTTTAATGCGCCTACTCAGTGAGTTGCGACAGCGCTATAAAGGCTGGTTAATAGACACCATGGAAAGGATCGAGAGATGAGCACTGAGCTGTCCGACACGCCATGGCCGCCAGCCGGTTGTCCACCGCTGGCCTGGCCCGAATTGCCGAACCCGGAAACACGATTGGCCTGGTACCGCGCGGTTATCGATGCCTATGGGCTGCTGTGGGAAGGGCATGTGAGTGCGCCGAAGCTGGCGCCGGTGGACGAAGCCAGCCTGGCTGCGCTTGAGGCCAGGCTGGGTTGTGCACTGCCGCCGGCCTTGCGCTGTTATCACAGCGAGCTTGGCGTGTTATCCCTTGGCGAACGGCTGTGCAGTGTCCAGCCGGGGGATATCTGCATCCAGCCCTTGTCCGAAGCCTTTCCCGGCATCGTCGATATCGCCACCAGCGAAACGGAGCTTGAGCTGGCCGCGGAGATGATTGCCTTTGGCGATTACCTGGGCAACGGCAATATGTTCTGCTTTCACCGGGTCAGCGGCGAAGTCTTTTATTTCGACCATGATCAGGCACCCCTGCTATGCCGCTTCTTCACGTCGCCAGAAACCTATCTGGACGCGTTGATGCTGCGCACCCTGGCCGAGGTCCACGAAGACGACGAAGGTGGTATCGCGCTGCTGGAGGCGCGTTTTGGCCGGGACCTGGTGACCAAGTGGCTGTTTTGATGAGGGCATTGCTTGATCCGGGGGCCCATCACCGGATGGGTACGCGGAGCGCCCATGTGATGTGTTCGAGTGCTGTTCGTGGGGGGCAGCCAGCTTGAAATTCGAGCTTGGAAACCCGGAACACGGCTGGGTGGGCGTCAAGCTTGAACTGGCGGACACGTGCCTCAAGTTTTTTGCCTCGGATGTGCCGAATGACCCGATCGAGGGCCTGATCGACGCCATTCGCACCGTCGCGGCGGGGCGCGAGGTGAGCCTGTGGTGGCATCTGGAGCCTGACGGTTGGTACTTCGAGTTCACCCCAACCCCTCAGGGCGTCAGGCTACAGGCGCTGTATGCAGAGAACTCGGACCGCGCCGCTGCCGAGCTTCGCGGGGAGTATCGTGGGAGCCTTGACGCAGTTCTACTGCCGCTGTGGCGTGGGCTGCGGCGGTTCGAAACCTATGCTCCTGCAGCACCACATTGGCCAGTGTTAAGGCCGGGTGCAGTTGCTTCGCTACGAGCAGTTATCGAGCAGGCCGCGGCGAAAAACTAAGGGGAGACGAGGCTGCGTTGCAGGCCGACGCCCCTGGTGGGGCGTGGCTTGAGCTGAGCAGCTCAGGTCCAGAGCATTTTCACCCAGGTGCGCCGTCGTTTTGGCGGTTTACCCCGTGCGGCAGGTGCAGTCTGGCTGGCCAGAAAGGCTAGCCCAGGCGGCCCCCCGCCCGACGAAAAGCGCTACGCACAAGCCTGCGGTTTATGCGGGGAGCTGTTGTAGGGCGGGTGAAACCCGCGAGCGTTTGCTGGTTGCAGCAGTGGCCCTGGGTGGAGTGGTAAGAAAGACACCGTCAACCGAGGCTGACGGTGTAGGCATTCAGCACAGCTCGGGGTTTTTGGCGCAGCTGCCATAACCTTCGGCGGTCATCTCATCCAGGGCTTTCTGCAAGCGCTCGACCACCTCGTCCGGGGTGTCCTTGTTCAGCGCCAAGTAGAGTTTCGAGGTGTGGAAACTCAGCACCGTTTCCAGGCCGGTCACCCCTTCCTGTTTAGCGTAGTAACGCCACACCGGATCGGAAGTGGCCCACAGGTCGATCTTGCCGGTGACCAGCTTGCGGATGTTCTCCTGGTCGCGCAGGGAGTTGATCGGCGTCAGGCCGGCCCCTTCGATGCGCTGACTGACCGCGCTGCTCTTGTAGGCGCCAACCTTGTAGTCCTTGGCCTGCTCCAGGCTGCTGATGGCGAAGCTCTTGCCCGGCGCCGCGAGCAGCACGCTCTCGTACTGGGCAATCGGACCGACCCACTTGAACATCGGCTTGCGTTCGTCGGTCAGCGAGGTGGAAAACAGGCCGTGGTTGGGCTGCTCCAGGGTCTGTTTGTAAATGCGGTCCCAGGGGAAGCGCAGGGTCATGTTGTAGGGGATGCCGGCACGTTTGAACATCTCGCGCACGGTGGTGGTACTGATGCCCTGGATATTCTCTTCGCGGGCGAAGTTCTTGTCGTCCTTGGCCATGTTGAAGGGGGGGAAGTTCTCGGTCTGCAACACGACCTGATAATTCTCCGGCAGTTCGGCCTGGGCCGTGGCTGCTCCAAAAACCAGACCGACCAGCAAGGTGGCGCTAAGCAATTTCCGCATACTGACCGCTCCTTAAAACGCTGATGACTATTGGCTGTCAGACAATGATAGCGGCAAGGAGCCAGCCCTTGCCGCTTCATTTTGCCTCAGCGCTGAACGGCAGCGTTGTGCGGCAGGCTGGCGGGTGCGCTGTCGACGCCGCTGCGCACGGGCCAGGCCTGGGGATCGAGGTCCAGATCGGCGAACTGGCGCGGGTCGAAAACCGGGTTGGCGATGCCGGCCTTGACCTGGTTGTCGTAGTCGCGCATCAGGCGCAGGCCGACCTTGAACAGCAGGGCCAGGGCGATCAGGTTGACGAAGGCCAGCAGGGTCATGGTGATGTCGGCGAAGGCAAACACCGTTTCCAGGTTCTGCACCGAACCCCAGTAGATCAGGCCCAGCACCACGACCCGGTAGGTCATCAGGACCGCGCGGTTCTTGCCCCAGAGGAAATGCAGGCTGTTTTCGCCCAGGTAGTAGTTGTACAGAATCGAGGTGAAGACGAACAACGACAGCGCGACGCTGACGAAGACCCGGCCCCATTCACCGACCACCGCGGCCAGGGAGTTCTGGGTCAGGGCGATACCGTCGCCTTCGAAGCCCGGGGTGTAGAAACCCGACAGCAGGATCAGCAGGGCCGTGCAGGTGCAGATGACGAAGGTGTCGAGGAACACGCTGAACGCCTGCACCACACCTTGCTCGATCGGGTGTTTGACCTCAGCCACGGCGGCCACGTTGGGCGCGCTGCCCAGGCCGGCTTCGTTGGCGAATACGCCGCGTTTGACGCCCATCACGATGGCGCTGCCGATCAACCCGCCGAACGCCGGATCCAGGCCAAAGGCGCTTTTGACGATGGTCAGCAACATGGCCGGGACGTGTTCGATCTGCACGATGATCACGAACAGGGTCACGCCGATATAGGCCAGGGTCTTGACCGGCACCAGCAGGTCGGCCACCGCGGCGATGCGCTTGATGCCGCCGAGGAACACCAGGCCCAACAGCACGGCCAGGGCCAGGCCGGTGTACTGGGTGGGCAGGCCAAAGGCATCGTTCAGCGAATGGGTCACGGCGTGGGACTGCAGGCCGTTGAAGGCGAAACCGAAGGTCAGCAGCAGCAGCACCGAGAACAGCATGCCCCAGCCGCGTTTACCCAGGCCGTGCTGGATGTAATAGGCCGGACCGCCGCGGTACAGGCCATTGCCTTCGCTGCGCTTGTACAGCTGGCCCAGCGAGCACTCGAAGAAGCTGCTGGACATGCCGATCAATGCGGTGACCCACATCCAGAATACGGCGCCCGGGCCACCGAGGGTCACGGCAAGGCCGACACCGGCGATATTGCCGGCACCGACACGGCCGGCCAGGCTGAGCATCAGGGCCTGGAAGGAGCTGACCTGGCCGGTCTTCTGGGTGATGGCTTCACGGAAGACGCCGAACATGCGCGGAAAATGCCGCAGCTGGACAAAACGGGAGCGGACGGTGAAGTAACCGCCAAGACCGACGATCAGGACGATCAGCACCTTCCCGGAAAGAAAATTGTTAATGAGTTCAAGCATTTAGTGTTCTCGCTGTAGGGCAGGGCCCGGAAAAGGGAGCCGGGTTTGGACTGCAAGAGGGGTCGCGCCAATTGCGCAGGGCGCGCATCTTGGACAAACCGGCGCAATATCGCCAGCCTCGCCTTTACCGTTTGTCGGCAGAAATGGCGTTGGTTAAGGCTGAACAGGCGTTCTCTAAGCGTGAACGACGGGCGGGGAAAGGCAGTTGCAAGGCAAGGCTGGCATGGGGATCTCCCTGATTCTTGTTGTAGAGGAAGCCGAACCGGCTGGTGCGCCGGCCCGGAGGTCGTGGTCCTTACGACTGCAGCGGGCCGGATCCGATCGGGATCCGCCCGCACCCCGCCTTAGGGCGCGGTTGCTCGGTGTCGGGCGGTGAACGCCCGTTGTCTGTTTCGCTGGGCCTATGCCTTCAAGGGCACCAGGCGCGGCGCGATCATGTTTTCCGGGCGCAGGATGTCGGACAGCATGCTGTCGTCGAGCAGGCCTTCCTCGCGCACCAGCTCCAGTACCCCGCGCCCGCTTTCCAGGGCGATACGCGCGATACGGGTGGCGTTCTCGTAGCCGATATAGGGGTTCAGCGCCGTGATCAGGCCGATGGAGTTTTCCATCAGCTCGCGGCAGCGGGCTTCGTTGGCGGTGATGCCGACGATGCAATGCTCACGCAGCATGTCCATGGCCCGTTGCAGCAGGCGGATCGAGTCGAAGATCTTGTAGGCGATCAGCGGCTCCATCACGTTCAGCTGCAGCTGGCCACCCTCGGCGGCCATGGTCAGGGCCAGGTCGTTGCCGATCACTTCGAACGCCACCTGGTTGACCGCTTCGGGAATCACCGGGTTGACCTTGCCGGGCATGATCGAGCTGCCGGGCTGGCGCGCCGGCAGGTTGATCTCGTTGATCCCGGTGCGTGGGCCGCTGGACAGCAGGCGCAAGTCGTTGCAGATCTTCGACAGCTTGACCGCGGTACGCTTGAGCATGCCGGAGAACAATACGAAGGCGCCCATGTCCGAGGTGGCTTCGATCAGGTCGGCCGCCGGTACCAGCGGATGACCGCTGATGGTCGCCAGACGTTGAACGGCCAAGTGCTGGTAACGCGGGTCGGCGTTGATGCCGGTGCCAATCGCGGTACCGCCCAGGTTCACTTCGGTCAGCAGTTCTGGTGCCAGTGTCTTCAGGCGTGCCAGGTCTTCGCCCAGGGTGGTGGCGAAGGCACGGAATTCTTGACCCAGGGTCATCGGCACGGCGTCTTGCAGCTGGGTACGGCCCATCTTCAGAACGTGGCTGAATTCTTCACCTTTGGCGGCGAACGACTGGATCAGGCTGTCGAGGCTGGCCAGCAGCGCGTCGTGACCCAACAGCAGACCCAGGCGGATCGCCGTCGGGTAAGCGTCGTTGGTCGACTGCGCCATGTTCACGTCGTTGTTCGGGTGCAGGTATTGGTATTCGCCCTTCTGGTGACCCATGGCCTCCAGCGCGATGTTGGCGATGACTTCGTTGGCATTCATGTTGGTCGAAGTGCCAGCGCCGCCTTGAATCATGTCCACCACGAACTCTTCGTGGAAGTCGCCGCGGATCAATCGTGCACAGGCTTCGCTGATGGCAGCGTGCTTGGCTTCGCTCAGGTGACCCAACTCGCGGTTGGCGTCAGC
>NZ_JBEVDL010000015.1:0-2893 GCF_040514055.1 Pseudomonas sp. | reverse complement strand
ACCCCTGATCGAGGACGGTCTGGTCGACGAGGTGCTGCGCCCACTCATGAGTGGTAAAGAAGCAGCTGTTTATGTGGTGCGCTGCGGCAACGAGTTACGTTGCGCGAAGGTTTACAAGGAGGCGAATAAACGTAGTTTCCGTCAGGCGGCCGAATACCAGGAAGGCCGCAAGGTGCGCAACAGCCGTCAGGCCCGGGCCATGGCCAAGGGCTCGAAGTTCGGCAAGAAAGAAACCGAGGACGCCTGGCAGAACGCCGAAGTGGCGGCTCTGTTTCGTCTGGCCGGTGCTGGCGTTCGGGTGCCCAAGCCTTACGACTTCCTTGAAGGCGTGCTCCTGATGGAGCTGGTGGCCGACGAGTACGGCGATGCTGCGCCGCGTCTGAACGACGTGGTGCTGGAGCCGGACCAGGCGCGCGAGTATCACGCGTTCCTGATCTCGCAGATCGTGCTGATGTTGTGTACCGGCCTGGTGCACGGTGACCTGTCCGAGTTCAACGTACTGTTGACCCCGACCGGCCCCGTGATCATCGACTTGCCTCAGGCAGTGGACGCGGCGGGGAACAACCACGCGTTCAACATGCTGGAACGGGATGTGGGCAACATGGCCTCATACTTCGGGCGGTTTGCTCCGGAGTTGAAGCAGACCAGGTTCGCCAAGGAGATGTGGGCCTTGTACGAAGCCGGCACCTTGCACCCGGCCAGCATCCTGACCGGCGAGTTCGACGAGCCGGAAGAGTTGGCCGACGTTGGCGGCATCATGCGCGAAATCGAGGCCGCACGCCTGGATGAAGAGCGCAAGCAGGCGGTGCGCGCGGCAGATGACGCGCCACCGAACAAAACCGAAGAACCGCCTCCGCCCTGGATGCAGTAACCGGTTGATGAAAAACCCGGCTTCGGCCGGGTTTTTTGTGACCGGCTTGCTCGCGATGGTCGTCGACGATGACGCGAGGCAGCCGATACCCCGCGGCGCCCGCTGGTTTTTCGCGAGCAAGCTCGCTCCTACAGGGGGGCTCGTGGTCTGGTTGTTTCATGGGCAGGCTCAGCACAGCAGCCCGACTCCAGGTTCTTGAGGATCGGGCAATCGGGCCGATGGTCGCCCTGGCAGTGCTCCACCAGGTCCTGCAGCGTGTCGCGCAGTTGGCCAAGCTCGCGAATCTTCTGGTTCAGCTCGTCGATATGCTGGCGGGCCAGGGCTTTTACATCGGCGCTGGCGCGCTGGCGATCCTGCCAGAGGGTCAGCAGCTTGCCGACCTCTTCCAGGGAAAACCCCAAATCCCGGGAACGCTTGATGAAGGCCAGGGTGTGCAGGTCATCGTCGCCATACACGCGGTAACCGCTGTCAGTGCGATGGGCGGCTTTGAGCAGGCCGATGGATTCGTAGTAACGAATCATCTTGGCGCTCAGCCCACTTTTGCGGGCTGCTTGGCCGATGTTCATCGGTTGTCCTCCAGGTCCTTGGGCTTCCAGGTTTTCAACAGTAGCGCATTGCTGACCACGCTGACGCTCGACAATGCCATCGCCGCGCCCGCCAGCACCGGATTGAGAAAACCGAAGGCGGCCAGGGGAATCCCGACCAGGTTGTAGACGAAGGCCCAGAACAGATTCTGCCGGATCTTGGCGTAGGTCTTGCGGCTGATCTCCAGTGCCGCAGGCACCAGTCGTGGATCACCCCGCATCAAGGTGATACCGGCGGCGTGCATCGCCACGTCGGTGCCACCGCCCATGGCAATGCCGATGTCGGCGGCAGCCAGGGCCGGGGCGTCATTGATCCCGTCGCCGACCATGGCCACGACTGCAGTTTTCTTCAACTCGACCACGGTGGCGGCTTTGTCGGCCGGCAGCACTTCGGCGTGGACATCCTCAATACCCAACGCGTCTGCGACCACTTTGGCGCTGCCGCGGTTATCACCGGTCAGCAGATGGCTGCTGATATGCCGCGCGCCGAGTTGTTGCACAGCCTGCAAGGCACCCGGCTTGAGGGTGTCACCGAAGGCGAACAGGCCCAACACCTGCGGCTCGGGGCTTTGCTCGATCAGCCATGACAGGGTGCGGCCTTCGGTTTCCCAGGCGCTGGCCGAGTCCGCCAGGACGCCAGCCTGCAAGCCGGTCTCCTCCAGCAGGCGGCGATTACCCAGGGCCAGGCGCCGCC
This sequence comes from Pseudomonas sp., assembly GCF_040514055.1. Taxonomy (GTDB): domain Bacteria; phylum Pseudomonadota; class Gammaproteobacteria; order Pseudomonadales; family Pseudomonadaceae; genus Aquipseudomonas. The sequence continues at coordinate 744 of NZ_JBEVDL010000015.1, read as the reverse complement.
CTTCAAGCGTGCCGGCAATTCCACGCCCGGTCAGGGACTGGCTGTCGCTGACATCGGCGACGCTCAGCCCGCGCTCGGCGCAAGCATCCAGTACCGCTTTGGCCAAGGGGTGCTCGCTGCCTCGCTGCAAGGCGCCGGCTTTTTGCAGCAGTGCATTTTCATCGCCGCCAATGGCGCTCAAGTGAGCGATGCGCGGCGCACCTGACGTCAGCGTGCCGGTCTTGTCGAACACCACTGCGCTGACTTCATGGGCGCGTTCCAGTGCCTCGGCATCCTTGATCAGGATCCCGTAGCGTGCCGCGACCCCGGTACCGGCCATGATTGCCGTGGGCGTGGCCAGGCCGAGGGCGCAAGGGCAGGCGATCACCAGCACGGCAACGGCGTTGATCAGCGCTGTTTCGATGGGAGCACCGTAAAGCCACCAGCCCACCAGCGTTGCCAATGCGATCAACAGCACGGTGGGGACGAAAACCTGGCTGACCTTGTCCACCAGTTTCTGGATGGGAGCCTTGGCCGCCTGGGCGTCTTCCACCAGGCGAATGATCCGCGCCAGCACGGTTTCGGCCCCCAGTGCCTGGGTGCGCACCAACAGCCGTCCCTCGCCGTTGATTGCGCCGCCCGTGACCTTGTCCCCAGGTTGCTTGGGCACGGGCAGGCTTTCGCCGCTGATCAGGGCTTCGTCCGCATGGCTTTGGCCTTCGACGACTTCGCCGTCTACCGGAAAGCGTTCGCCGGGTTTGACCA